>NZ_GL385912.1:785270-1125443 GCF_000146285.1 Mobiluncus curtisii subsp. curtisii ATCC 35241 | reverse complement strand
GGTGATGCGGTGAAGATGGAATCGCTCACGCTCGCCTTCGCCCAAATGTCTTCGACCGGCAAGCTCACGGGTCAGGACTTGCTGCAGATGATCAACGCCGGATTCAACCCGCTCGAAGAGATCAGCCGCAAGACCGGCAAAAGCATTGGTGAGCTCAAGGAGGATATGGCCAAGGGTGCTATTTCGGCTGACATGGTCGCTGACGCATTCGCCAGTGCTACTGCTGAAGGCGGGCGTTTCTACGGGGCCATGGACGCCCAATCCCAAACCTTTTCGGGCCAGTTGGCGACGATGCAGGATGGGGTTGAAAATCTCAAGGGGTTGTTGGCTGGTGGTCTGTCGGAGGCGTTGGCGGGTTCGGTGTTGCCGATGCTGAACGGGTGGATCGACGAACTCACGGCAGCGTTCGAAGAAGGCGGAACACCCGCCCTCATCGACACCCTCGGCACCGTCTTACAGGAAGCTCTCGCATTTATTGCCGAGCAGCTACCGATGGTGGTCGAGACCGGCATGAGCATTTTGACCGCGCTCCTTGAAGGCATTATCAAGGTGTTGCCACAAGTAGCAGAAACAGCCGTGACGTTGATTATCGCTCTGGTCGAGACAATCATCGAAGCGTTGCCGTCCCTGTTGGAGGCGGCGATACAGATCATCGCCACACTGGTCTCTGGTATCGGCGAAGCACTACCGGAACTGGTTCCTGCGGCGGTGGAGATGCTCATGGCTTTGGTACAGGGTCTGGTCGACAACCTCCCGTTGCTTCTTGATGCGGCGTTGCAGCTCATCACCGGACTTACCGAAGGCTTGATCGCTGCCATTCCCGTGATCATCGAAGCCCTCCCACAGATCATCACCGGGATTGTCACGTTCCTTGTGGGGGCGATCCCGCAGATCATCGAAGCAGGAATCCAACTACTCACCGCCTTGATCGGGGCGCTGCCTCAGATCATCACAGCGATTGTCGCAGCACTCCCGCAGATTATTACTGCAATCGTGGACGGCGTGGTTGGTGCTATCCCACAACTGATCCAAGCAGGCATTCAGTTGTTGACGGCTTTGATTGGGGCGTTGCCGCAAATCATTACAACTATCGTGGCCGCGCTCCCGCAGATTATCGGAGCTATTGTGTCGGCGATTGGTGGGGCGATCCCGCAACTCGTCCAAGCAGGCATCCAACTCTTGACCGCGTTGGTACGAAACCTGCCGCAGATTATTTCCACAATCGTCGCAGCAATCCCATCGATTATTTCTGGGATTGTGTCTGCTGTTGGTCAGGGCGTCTCAGCGATGGCCCAGGCGGGCAAAAACCTCGTCTACGGCCTGTGGAACGGTATCCAATCCTTAGCGGGGTGGCTGTGGAATTCGGTCTCGAACTGGGCATCAGGTATTTGGGACTCCATCACTGGCTTCTTCGGCATCCACTCACCGTCACGCAAGATGGCCTGGGCAGGACGGATGCTTGTCGAAGGCCTCGCAGGCTCCATCCGCACGGACGGCAACAAGGCTGTCACCGCAGCTTCAGGGCTCGCGCGCAACACGATAGACGCCTTCGCCGACCTTGAGGACGGGCTGGCCGTGCCGATCGAGGCGGTGGCAGACCTGCAAGTGCCGAGCGTTGACCTCACCCCACAACCCGTGACTGTATCTCAGCGAAGTACTGATGAAGCGGCAGAGCGTGTGGATGTCGCTGGGATCGTGGATGCGACTGCAAAGCGTATCCTCGGGTCTTTGGATATTTCGGTGACGTTGTCGGATGGGACGCTGGTGGGCAAACTCGCACCCGCCCTCGATAAACAACTTGCCCGCCTTGATCGGCGGCAGACCGTGATGGCAGGAGGATACTAACCATGTTCGGCTTCACCCTCAATAACCAGGTGTCTTCTGCTTCGCTGGGTCTGCGACTCACGGCACCCGTTGCGATCCCAGCGTCGGTGCGCAGGGCTGATGATATTGAGGTCAAAGGACGCGCCGGAACCCTCACGCGCTTCACGGGCTGGGAGGACACCGAGATCGATCTCGACCTCGCGGTGCCTGTTCGTGACGGGCTCGACCAGTATCGGCAGGCTGCTCACGAGCTGACGGGCTCTTCGACGATTGCGTTGACTGCCGAGCCTGGTGTTTACCGCAAGGTTAAGCACTGCGAAGTGAGCGAACTGCGCCGGGAGCTGTCGGGGTGGGGGTTCTTCACCGCGCGCCTGACCTGCCAGCCCTTCACGTACCTGACCGAGGGATTGAATCCGGTAACGCTCACTGCATCTGGGACGATCACGAACCCCGGCCTACTGGAAGCTGATCCGATCATCACAGTCACCGGCACCGGGGCGCTCTCGCTGACGATCAATACGAGCATTTATCACGTGAATTCGCCAGCAGGTTCCGTCACGCTCGACAGCGAACGTCTCGTCGCTCACGCCCACGGGAAAGTCCAGACCGATGCGCTCACCGACGCCTTCCCGACCTTCAAGCCTGGGATCAATCGCCTCACGCTCGGCGCGGGTATTTCGAAGATCGTGATCACGCCGAACTGGCGCAACCCCTAACACCCAACTCACTACATTCTCTGACGGCCATCCCTTCGTGGGGTGGCCACTGTTGTCTTTGGAAGGCTCCTCATGATTACGGTTCACGACCGCACCGCCACGACATTCACCACCACCGGGCTAGGAGTCTTGGATCGGGAGATCATCAATCCGATCGTGGTCGAGGAACTAGGTGGCGAATTCTCACTAACCTTCACCTACCCGGCAGACGGTCCAGCAGCCACGCACCTGACGCTTGAGAACATTGTGGCAGCGCCCGTGCCAGGGCTGGAGCAACGGCAGGGTTTCCGGATTAGCGAGGTTGTCACCACGCTTGACGGCATGCTCGAAGTGACGGCGTTTCACG
Source organism: Mobiluncus curtisii subsp. curtisii ATCC 35241 (assembly GCF_000146285.1). GTDB lineage: Bacteria > Actinomycetota > Actinomycetes > Actinomycetales > Actinomycetaceae > Mobiluncus > Mobiluncus curtisii. The sequence goes on along the minus strand of NZ_GL385912.1, from coordinate 1,122,557 downwards.
TGTTCTATGATCTGGCGGCGAACCTCATCGCCGACACCTACGTGGTCAACAAAACCGCGAAAGGTGCACTCACTCAAATCCTTGGCGCGGCGAACACTAAGCACGGGTTTACTGCTACCTCGTCGGATACGGTGACCAGGTCTTCTGCGCGGTTGGTGCGCATGCCCATCACCGCTGCGCTCATGGACGCGGGCGAGGACAACACGCTCATCTCGCGTTGGGGCGGCGAACTGGCCCGCGATAATTTCCATATCCATCACGTGCCCATGCGCGGAGCCAACCATGGGGTGGTCATTCGTGATCGGAAGAACCTCACTGGCTTCGAATCATCCATTGATTTTTCGACGGTGGTGACGCGGATTCTGCCAGTCGGATACGACGGCCTACTCCTGCCTGAACTGTATGTCGATAGTCCGAAGTTGGGTGATTATGTGGTGCCGCGTATCCGCGTCATCCGCTACGGACAAGTCAAAGCCATCACCGACAAAGACAACCCGCGTGAGGGTGAACTCCCACTCGACCAAGCCCACTCTGAGCTGCGCCGACTAGCTGCAGCAGAATTCAGCGCAAGACATGTCGATGAGCCGTCGGGCTCGTATAAGGTGCGGTTCGTCGATCTCGCCACCACCCGTGAATACGCTGATCTTGCACGCCTGGAAACCGTCGAAATTGGCGACACCGTGACCGTCCGTCACGCTGATCTTGGGATTGCGCTCACGGCACGGGTGGTCGCTTACGAATACAACCCGCTCACGCTCCAGTACATCTCCGTTGAGCTGGGTTCTACTGCTCGGAAGTTCACGTCTGTCACCCGGCAGGTCAAAACCGCCGTCAATACGGCGGTGGCTGCGTCGGATGCGGCAGGATTCGCACTCGCTTCAGCGGATGGGAAGAACACCAACCACTACGGCAGCATCCAGCCCGCCAAGGCCAAGCTGGGTGACACGTGGTTCCGGCAAAATGGCGAACAGGTCGAGATCTGGATCTACCAGCTCACTGATACCGGGCAGCCCGGCTGGGTGGCACTCGCTACTGATCTGAATCATGCCCAGCTCGGTGCGGAACTCGATGCCGTCCGCACACAAGTCGGCCACGCCCTGCTTGCGGCCCAGGATGCACAAACCGCCGCCGATGCTGTCGCCACTCAGATGGCGTCGGCGCAGGTGGAGATTGACCAGGCCAAGACCGCAGCCGCTGGTGCTACCCAGTTGGCGCAGGATGCCCACGACATCGCGGTAACCTCGGATGGGCGGCTCACGGTTGCCGTTGTTGATCCTAGCGTAGCGGATGCGGCTGGCCGACCGGAGGGTGCGCTGTGGCAAGTGCGCGTAGACGGAGTGATCGCCCGCCAATATCTCCTCACCAACAACCAATGGGAACAAACACCGGTCGGTGCCGCGATGATCGGGCCGAAAGCGATCAGCCAAGCACACATCGCAGATGCCGCCATCGGCACCGCACACATCGCTGATGCCGCTATCACCGACGCGAAAATCAGTTCACTGTCGGCAGCCAAAATCACGGCTGGGTTCTTGGCGGCTGACCGTATCGCCACGGGAAGTATTACCTCCGACAAGCTGACCATCGCGAGTGGGTTCATCACCACCGCAATGATTGCCAACGCCGCGATCACGGACGCAAAGGTTGGCAGTCTATCGGCGTCGAAGATTACGACCGGTACCTTGTCGGCGGCACGGATCGCTGCCGGTTCGATTACCTCGGACAAGTTGACGATCGCTAACGGTTTTATCCAGTCCACGATGATCAAGGACGCTGCGGTCACATCGGCCAAGATTGCTTCGCTGGATGCTGGGAAGATCACCACCGGGTATCTGAACGCCGCTCGGATTGGGGCGCGGTCGATTACGGCCGACAAGCTCGCGACCAACGCCATCCAAGTAGGCCTGGCAGACTGGACGCAATCGATCCGCATTACGCCCACGCAGATCGCCTGGTATGACGGGACCACCCTGGAAGGCAAGATCACGAGCGCTGGGATGCAGTTTTGGTACGGAACCCGCTATATCGGTGAGTTTGCTCGGCGGGCTCATAAGGACAAGCCGAATGTGCAAGGCATCGTCAACCAACTTGCTTACAAAGGCGACTACGTCGCCTGGACCTACCAGAAGGCAGACGGCGGCACCTACTACACCTGTCTCACCCTTGACCCGAAAGGCCTGTTTTACGGGCAGGCAGGTATCCACCTCGGCTCCGATCTGCGAACAGGTGGCTACAAGTTCTACACGACGGGCTCACGATATGTGACCTTGCAGGACTGCACGCTGACGGGCAAGGGAACCTATTCGGGCTGGGTGGGGCAAAGCGGGCTGTCGAAGATCGTGTTTCACACCTACGACCTGATGGTGGTCACCAATGGGTCGTATTACAACATGACCCGCCTATTCGACCGCACCAAGGATTTGATGTCGCGAATGAACGCAATCCTGAGCTTACTCAATCAAGGCTGGATCACATCCATCTCCGGAACCGGGTCGAACATCACCTGGCGGTACTTCTCCAACACTGGCCTGTCGGCCATGTCCACCAACCTCGCATAAGTAAAAGGAAACACTGATGAAGATCATGCTCGCAAACCAGTATTTGCAACCCATCGCAGACCTACTCACCAATATGCCGCTCAAGGCGGCGCAGTCCCGTGCCCGCTCGAAACTCCTCACGCTAGTGAAGGAAGCGATTGCGCGATTCGGGGAAGATGAATACGACCTCGTCGCCCAATTCGCAACACTTGACGATCAGGGTCGCCCAGTGTTCGCCGACGATGGCACGTTCGTCCTCGCCGACCCTGACAAGGCCAGTGAATTCCTCGAAGCCCGTCAAGCCCTGCTCGCGTCGATCGCTGAAGTATCGGGGCCAACCTACGACGGCCACGACAAGGACGTGAAAGCATTTCTTGATGGCTATGAGGGTGAGCTTTCTGGCGAAGCGGCCGAGGCCTATGACGTCCTTTACGACGCGATCACCAAGGGTGGCCAATGACCACCGAGGAAGAAACGAACACGGAGCTGATTGAGCCCAACGGCAATGAGTCAACGCCTAGCGAAGAAGTGCAGCTACCCATCGTCCCGGTCGAATCCGATGCCACGCCCTCACCACCAGCAGAGACCATCGAAGCCCAAGAACTCCCAGCGCCCAAGGCGGCGTCCTTCGACTTGAGCCTGCCAATTCTCGAGGTCCTCACCGACCCGACCATGTAGCCCAGTACTACACCAATTTTTAGATGCCTTCACCCCAGATGGGTGTGGGCAATTTTTTATGCCCACGAAAGGAATCATTCCCATGTCTCTTCACGCCATCTGGCACGCCATCCAAACCGGGATCGCTGGTATTGGTGCCTGGCTCGCCGCTTATCTTGGAGGCCTCGACGGCCTCGTCTATGCGCTGATCGTCTTCGCTATCGCCGACTACATCACCGGGGTGCTGGCCGCCATCAACGAGCGCCGCCTCAGCTCATCCGTCGGTTTTAGGGGTATCAGCCGAAAGATCCTCATCTTCACTCTCGTCGGCCTGGCCCACCTCATCGACGTCCATATTCTCGGAGCACCCGGCGTGCTACGCGCGGCGGTCATTTTCTTCTACCTGTCCAACGAAGGCATCTCGCTGGTGGAGAACGCCACCCGCTTGGGACTGCCTGTCCCATCCCAGATGCGTGGGGCGCTCGATGCGATCGCCAACCGCGCCGAAACCAGGCCCTCACTGACCGAAACGACCACTGAAAACACAAAGGAGAACCAGTCATGAAGAATTGGAACACGCTTGAGGCCGACATCGACCTCATCATGAACACACACTACACACCCGGCCGCAACGGCAGGCGGATCGATAAGGTCATCATTCACCACAACGCCGGAAACCTCACCATTAGGGGCTGTTACGACGTGTGGCAAACCCGTCCTGCATCGGCCCACTACCAAGTCCAAACCGACGGCACAATTGGCCAGCTCGTATGGGATCGCGATACCGCCTGGCATGCAGGCAACTTTGCAGCCAACACCACCAGTATCGGCATCGAACACGCCGACGTGAGCTCCAGCCCGTGGGCTGTGTCGGAGGCGTGCCTCGATAACGGAGCACACCTCGTCGCCGCGATCTGCAAGTTCTACGGCCTTGGCCGACCCCAGTGGGGCAAGAACGTGTTCGGGCACAAAGACTTCTCTGCCACGGCTTGCCCGGCTTCTCTTGCTGGTTCCCAGCATGCCGCCTACATGTCCCGCGCACAGTCTTGGTATGACCAGATGAGCGGTAGCGCACCAGCACCCGCTCCTGCAGCACCGAACATCGACGCATTGGCTGACGCTGTCATTCGCGGTGATTACGGGAACGGGGAGGAGCGTAAGCTCCGCCTCGGAGCCAACTACGCGGCTGTCCAGCAGCGAGTGAACGAGAAGCTCTCTGGCAACACGCCGACGAAGCCAGCAGGGCCCAACATCGACGCGCTTGCCGACGCCGTGATCCGTGGCGACTATGGCAATGGTGAGGAGCGTAAGCGCCGCTTGGGCAACCTCTACGCCGCTGTTCAGGCGCGCGTGAATGCCAAGCTCGGCTACTAAACATCCGCGCCACGTCGGAGCGACTGATGTAGGACGGATTTTGCGGACATTCAAAATAAAAAAGAATGTGGAGGTAACAGACAATGGCAAAATCATTATTTGAGGAACTGGGCGGCAAATACGAAAGGCAAGGGGATTATTTGATACCGTGCTTAACTGTACCCGCCGAAGAAGAACAGGCAATAGGCATCTGGGGGCAACGGCATTTAGATTATCTAAAACAGTACCGTAAAGTTACATACACCAATCTTCTTACAAGCGGCAGGCTAAACGCCTACCTTGCCGACATCAACAGACAGGCACAGGAACGCTTTGAAAGGCTCATAGAGGGTATGAAACAGGCACAGGGCATAACGGAACAGCTAAAGGCAGAAAACGCCTTAGAATGGACAGGATGCCTCAATAACATAAGGGCTTGTGCGAGGGAGATTGTGGAAAAGGAAATTATTTTTGCATAAACAGATGATTAGTGGCAGGGGGAAATCCTGCCGCTTTTTCTGCTTTAGTTTGTCAGCTTGACAAATAAAGGGTTAAGGAATATAATTAGATTCAGTATTATACAAGGAGTTAATAAATATGCGGCAAGGTATTCTTAAATAAACTGTCAATTTGATAGTGGGAACAAAAAGTAGCAGTCCCGTTTCACTTTTAATATGGGGCTTAGTTTTTTGTACCCAGTTTAAGAATACTTTTATCATGTAATTTTATATGCCCGAAAACATATAAGTGTTTTGGGGCTATTGGAGTTATTTACCCAGTGATAGGAGTATTTATCACTGGGTATTTTTATGCCCTTTTTTGGGTGTTGATAGGAGGAAAATCACATGAAAATAATTAACTTAGGCATTCTGGCTCACGTTGACGCAGGAAAGACAACATTAACGGAAAGTTTATTGTATACCAGTGGTGCAATTGCAGAACTAGGGAGCGTAGATGAAGGCACAACAAGGACAGATACAATGAATTTGGAGCGTCAAAGGGGAATCACTATCCAGACAGCAGTGACATCTTTTCAGTGGGAGGATGTAAAAGTCAACATTATAGATACGCCAGGCCATATGGATTTTTTGGCGGAAGTATACCGTTCTTTATCCGTATTAGACGGAGCAGTATTATTAGTTTCTGCAAAGGATGGCATACAGGCACAGACCCGTATACTGTTTCATGCACTACAGATAATGAAGATTCCGACAATTTTTTTCATCAATAAAATTGACCAAGAGGGGATTGATTTGCCAATGGTATATCGGGAAATGAAAGCAAAGCTTTCTTCGGAAATTATAGTGAAGCAAAAGGTTGGGCAGCATCCCCATATAAATGTAACGGACAATGACGATATGGAACAGTGGGATGCGGTAATTATGGGAAACGATGAACTATTAGAGAAATATATGTCAGGGAAACCGTTTAAAATGTCAGAACTGGAACAGGAAGAAAACAGGAGATTCCAAAACGGAACGTTATTTCCCGTTTATCACGGAAGCGCTAAAAACAATCTGGGGATTCGGCAGCTTATAGAAGTAATTGCCAGTAAATTTTATTCATCAACGCCTGAAGGTCAATCTGAACTATGCGGGCAGGTTTTTAAGATTGAATATTCAGAGAAAAGGCGGCGTTTTGTTTATGTGCGTATATATAGCGGAACATTGCATTTGAGGGATGTTATTAGAATATCTGAAAAAGAGAAAATAAAAATCACAGAGATGTGTGTTCCGACAAACGGTGAATTATATTCATCCGATACAGCCTGCTCTGGTGATATTGTAATTTTACCAAATGATGTTTTGCAGCTAAACAGTATTTTGGGGAACGAAATACTGTTGCCGCAGAGAAAATTTATTGAAAATCCTCTCCCTATGCTCCAAACAACGATTGCAGTAAAGAAATCTGAACAGCGGGAAATATTGCTTGGGGCACTTACAGAAATTTCAGATGGCGACCCTCTTTTAAAATATTATGTGGATACTACAACGCATGAGATTATACTTTCTTTTTTGGGGAATGTGCAGATGGAAGTCATTTGTGCCATCCTTGAGGAAAAATATCATGTGGAGGCAGAAATAAAAGAGCCTACTGTTATATATATGGAAAGACCGCTTAGAAAAGCAGAATATACCATCCACATAGAAGTCCCGCCAAATCCTTTCTGGGCTTCTGTCGGGTTGTCCATAGAGCCGCTCCCTATTGGAAGCGGAGTGCAGTATGAAAGCAGAGTTTCACTTGGATATTTAAATCAATCGTTCCAAAATGCGGTTATGGAGGGGGTTCTTTATGGCTGCGAGCAGGGGCTGTATGGATGGAAAGTGACAGACTGTAAAATCTGTTTTGAATATGGATTGTATTATAGTCCTGTAAGTACCCCCGCAGACTTTCGGCTGCTTTCCCCTATCGTATTGGAGCAGGCTTTAAAAAAAGCAGGGACAGAACTATTAGAGCCATATCTCCACTTTGAAATTTATGCACCGCAGGAATATCTCTCACGGGCGTATCATGATGCTCCAAGGTATTGTGCAGATATTGTAAGTACTCAGATAAAGAATGACGAGGTCATTCTGAAAGGAGAAATCCCTGCTAGATGTATTCAAGAATACAGGAACGATTTAACTTATTTCACAAATGGGCAGGGAGTCTGCTTGACAGAGTTAAAAGGATACCATCCAGCTATTGGTAAATTTATTTGCCAACCCCGCCGCCCGAATAGCCGTATAGATAAGGTTCGGCATATGTTCCACAAGTTAGCTTAACAGCTTGCAAAAGTCATATAAAATGAGATTTGAAAGGATTAGAGACTAATTATGATGAAATGCGAATGGATATTGTGTCCTGTTTGTGGGAGCAAAACCCGTAATAAAATTAGGAAGGACACTGTTTTGGAGAATTATCCCCTTTATTGTCCAAAATGCAGACAAGAAAGATTGATTAAAGTTGACAACTTGAAGATAACTGTCATCAAAGAGCCAGACGCTTAAGACGCAGAGCCGATGAAATTGTGGAACAATTCACGAATCATCGGCTCTTTTTGTTTCGTATTTGAAAGAACAAACTCACCAAATAAAAAAAACGATATTCGGGTGGGTTATTTTGTTATACCCTAAATTACCCTCTGAATTTGTTTTTAAATTTGGAGGGATTTTTTTATGTCCTTTTTTCGGGCAGTTATCTATCTGCTCATACGAGCCCCGTCACCACTGTGACTTCCCAATCCTCGGGGAGCCGGTGGTGGCGGGGCTTTTCGTCGTTTCATGGATGGATTTAACAAACGGGGGTTCGTCGGCAGTGGGGTGAAGGGAGTGACCCCACTGTGAATGATCTTGATGAACAACGTATCCGTAACCTGCGCACGGCGGGCTGGGGGTATAAAGCGATTGCCGAGTTTTGCGCCCTGACTCGTGACCAGATCCGCTCGTACTGCACAACCCGAAACCTTGACGCTGCTCCGGTGATGGTCGAGCACGTGTGCCAGTGGTGTGCCAACCCTATACAGGGAGCAGCTCGGGCTCGGTTTTGCTCGCCCGCCTGCAGGCATAAAGCTTGGCGGCATCGACAGAAAACTGAGCCTATGCGCGAGCAGACCTGTACGCACTGCGGACGCTGCTTCGCGATCGTGGACAAGCCAGGTCAAAAGTTTTGCTGTCACGCCTGCTATGTACGTGCTCGCTTCGGCACCAGGGGCGGACGACCATGAACACGCTCGCCGCTCCTGTTGATCAACTGGCCCAACCTGACGTGTTCGCCCGAGAACTCGCCTTCATCACGGACGCTCACATCTTGAGCATGCTGGCAGGTCGGGGCGTGCTCACACCCGCAGAGCATCAGCGTGCTCACCGGTTGTTGTTCCAGGCGTGGAGCCCGATCTATCAACCACAGATTGTGGGCAAAACGACTGGATAAACACCGCCTTTAGAGCGTGTATAGACCTAACGCGAAAGGAGAAAACGTGGCACACATCAGTGTGGTGACACCAGTTCGGCCGCCGACCCCAAAACTGGTCAACGTGGCGGCATACGCGAGGGTCTCAACGAACGGCACAGAGCAGTTAGCATCCCTATCGGCGCAAGTGTCGTATTACTCGCGCCTGATCCAGTCCACACCCGGATGGGCCTATGTCGGGGTGTTTACCGACGAGGGTATCACCGGCACGTCAACAAAATCCCGACAAGGCCTGGCAGACCTGATGGACGCAGCCAGGCGCGGGGGTGTCGATATTGTGTTGTGTAAATCAATCTCACGCCTGGCCCGCAACACTGTCGATCTACTGGCTACGGTCCGTGAGCTCAAAGACCTTGGCGTGGCCGTACGGTTCGAACGCGAACGCATCGACACCCTTAGCGCTGACGGGGAACTGTTGCTGACTTTGTTGGCGTCGTTCGCCCAGGAAGAATCCCGCTCGCTATCCCACAACGTGAAATGGGCGATCCGCAACCGATACAAGAACGGGGGCACGAACTCCTTCGTTGTCTATGGCTACCACTGGACAGACGGCGAGTTCACCATCATTGACGAAGAAGCCAAGATTGTGCGCTTACTGTTTGCCAATTATCTCGATGGGATTAGCCCGGAGAAAACCGCGACGATGCTCAATGCTGAAGGTAAACGCTCTCGGGGAGGGGGACGGTTCTACGGGTCAGTGTTTCGTCGCATGCTCGAAAACGAGCGCTACAAGGGCTGCCAAATGCTACAGAAAATGTACCGCCCCACAATCCAAGCACCCACATGCTCCCTCAACAACGGGGAGCTGCCACGCTACTGGGTCGAGCAAGCCCTCCCGCCAATCATTGACGAGGCGATGTTTGACGCGGTGCAAGCAGAAATCGCGTACAGGCGTGAGGTGGGCCCGGCTGCGACCCCGTCGAAGAACACGGGCGTATTCACCGGGCGGATCTGCTGCGCGGCGTGCGGGAAGAACTATCAACGCAAAACCCGCACCTACAAGTCTGGAACCTCGTATAAGTTTTGGCGGTGCTGGAGTGCCTGCACCGGGAATGGCAACCCCTGTAGGGGGCACAACCTGCGCGAAACACTCCTCGAACAAGCCTGCGCAGACATGCTCGGCACCCAAAGTTTCGACCCCGCTGCGGTTGCTGAGCAGGTCGTGATGATTGAGGCCTTCGAGCATCAGCTCACCTTCCACCTCGCGGATGGAACCATTGCACCAGTGGGGTTAACCAGTGAGGGGAGGCTGGCATGAGCCGCACCGTCACAGCGATACCCGCAACAAAGAAGCTTCGATCTGCCACAGCCTCATCTGGCGCACCGGCACGCAGACGGGTCGCTGCCTACGCTCGCGTCTCTACCGAGATGGAAGAACAAACCTCCTCGTATGAGGCTCAGATCGACTACTACACCACCTACATTCATTCCCGTAATGATTGGCAGTTCGCGGGCATGTACTGCGACGAAGGTATCTCTGGCACCTCTATGAAGCACCGTGAGGGATTCCAAACCATGATCGATGACGCCCTGGCAGGCAAAATCGATCTCATCCTCACCAAAAGCGTCTCCCGGTTCGCACGCAACACCGTCGACTCCTTGACCACCGTGCGCAAGCTCAAAGACGCAGGCGTCGAGGTCTATTTTCAGAAGGAAAATATTTACACCTTTGACACCAAAGGCGAATTACTCATCACGATCATGTCGAGTCTGGCGCAAGAAGAATCCCGCTCGATCTCCGAAAACGTCACCTGGGGACACAGGAAACGTTTTGCCGATGGGAAGATTATGGTTCCCTACGCATCACTACTCGGATATAAGAAAGGAGCGGACGGCAGTCTCGTCATCGACGAAACCCAGGCACCGACCGTCAGGCTGATCTACCAGCTGTTCCTTGACGGGATGGCGATCAGTGAGATTAAAACCGAACTCGCTGCCCGCAAGATTCTCACCCCGCGCGGGAAAGAAGTATGGTCAACATCGACAGTGCGCTCCATTCTATCCAACGAAAAATACAAAGGCGACGCTCTTCTCCAAAAGACGTTCACCACCGATTTCCTTACTAAAAAGATGAAGGTCAACGAAGGCGAAGTACCCCAATACTACGTAACAGGCAATCACGAGCCGATTATTGCTCCGCATATCTGGGATCAGGTGCAATACGAACTCTCCACCAGACATGGCAACATATCATCAGCGAAAGTCGGGTTGTTCTCCACCCGGCTCAAATGCTTTCAGTGTGGTGCGTGGTATGGGCGTAAAACGTGGGCATCGAACACGAAATACAAGTACACAGTCTGGCAATGCAACCACAAATACGCAGGGCAGCACCCTTGCAGCAGCGCGACAGTGAAAGACGAGCAGATCAAGGATTCTTTCGTGCAAGCGCTCAACCAACTGATCGCCCGCCACCGGTACGAAAGCCACCTACCGCAGGTGCTTGGCGACATGTTCGATACGAGCCGTTTGGAAGAACAAGCCGCCGCCTGCCAGGCGAAAATCGTGGAGCTGACCGAGCAGATCGAAGCACTGATTGCGGAAAACCAGCAACGCGCGCTCGACCAAGACGCCTACCAAGCCCACTACACAGAGCTCGATACTGCCTACCGTAAGACGCTCGCACGCAAAGCGAGCCTAGAGGCAGATATCGCAGCGAACACCGCCAAGCACGCCGCCATCACCACAACCCTGAATGATCTGACAGGGGAACCGGTGAGCGAGTTTCACCCCGCACAATGGAGCGCACTCATCGACCACGCCATCGTAGGCGAAGATACGATCCGGTTCGTATTCCGAGTTGGTGAGGTAGTGAGGGTTCAGCTTTAGATTTGAGATGAAGATTCTGGCCCGTTCGTGCATGAGCGCGGACGGGCTTTTCTCATGCCCAGAAATCATGGCAACAGGGGAAGCGATAGTGCTCAGGAAGCATTTCCGCAGGTCAGGGCAAACGCGCTACACACTCGCTAACGCAAGCGATTTTCTTGACCCCCTTGGGGCGTACGCGCTAACGCAAACGCCTACTTATCATTTTCGACGTCCAAGTGGAGCCGCCTGTGGGAATCGAACCCACGACCTATTCATTACGAGTGAATCGCTCTGCCGACTGAGCTAAGGCGGCGGTGCGCAAAATGCGCGAGTTTCATTTTAGCCTGAAAAACGGGCTGTTCCAAACTGTGATAGGCAGGAGGCAGCCCGGTGACAGACCCCGCTGCCTGTCCCCTCGCGCCGTGGACGCACCTAATCCAGCTGGCAGGTGTCGCTGTTCGCAGCCTCGATTTTGCCGGAAACCAAGTAAGTGTCGGTGATGGTTTTCACGCATCCCGGTGCGTACGAGTTATATGCCGTATGGTTCCAGCCTTGCACGGTCAACAGTTTGGAGTGGTCCATCATCTGTCGGGTGTGTTGTGCCATCTTTAGTGGGGTGGCAGGATCTCCGGTGGTTCCAATCAGTAGGATGTCTTCCTCTAGCTGGGGATTGACTTCGCGTTTGGCGGTGGTTTTTGCTTTGACTGGCCAGCTTTCCGCGCCCAGCGAACCGTATGTGAAGAATTCTCCGATGGTAGGAGAGGCTACCTGAATTTTTGCCGCATCGGCTTTCCATTGCGCCATATTGCCGATTGGCTCGTAGTCCAGGGAGTTGATAACCACGAAAGCATCCGAGGAATTGTTTTTGTAGGTTCCGTCTGCATTACGTTCGTTGTAAAAATCGGCACTGTTCAGAAGGGCGGTGCCGTCTGACTCGTTTAGGGCTTGGGACAGGGCGGGCAGGAGTTGCTGCCACCATGATGCAGTGTTGTACATATTGCCAATCAGTCCGGTAAAGGCTTGCGTGACGGTCAGTTCGCGGCCTCTCTTGGCGGGCATGGGGTTGGTTTTCAGAGAGTCCAGCAGGGCTTTAATTTGTGCCATTCCCGCGTCTACGTCACCGTGCAGTGGGCATTGCTTGGCGTGCTGTTTCTGGCACTCGGTCACGAATTCGCGCAGGGAGGCTTCAAATCCGCTGGCTTGCAGGTCAGAAACCTGGTTCATGTTCAAAGATGGGTCGAGCACCCCGTCCAGCACCATGCGTCCCACTCGAGATGGAAAGAGGTCTGCATAAATGGCGCCCAGGTAAGTACCGTAGGAAAATCCCAGGTAGTAGAGCCTGTCGTCGCCAACAGCGGCGCGCATAATATCCAAATCACGGGCGGTATATTCCGTGCTGGCAAATCGGGTCATTTGCGGGGAGTTTTGTAGGCACTTTTGCCCCAAGGCTTTAATTTCGGCGGCGTCGGCAGCGCGTCCGGCTTCGGTAGAGAGGTCATAGTACGTCGAGCTGTCCTCATCAAGTTCCTGGTCAGTGCGACATTTAATGGCGGGCTGTGAAGACCCGACGCCGCGGGGGTCAAATCCCAGCACGTCGTAATACTTGCGCACCGTGTCGCTAAAGAAATACGCCACATTTTCGGGTTTCATATTTTCCAGTCCCGAGCCTCCGGGGCCGCCGGGGTTCATGATGAGAGTCCCGATACGTGTTTCTTTGTTGGCGGTATTCAGGCGTTTCATCGCGATTTTGGCGTGTTCGCCCTGGGGGTTTGCATAGTCGAGGGGCACTTCCAACATGGCGCACTGGAAGTCGCCGCCGCAGTTCTTCCACTGCAGGTCTTGGGAGTAATACTCGGAAAGTTTCGGCTGGTCTATAGTTTGGGTGGGCTTGGGCAGTTTGGAGGGTTGCGCGAGGGGTTTTTCAGGGGCGCAGCCTGCCAATCCTGCTAGCGCCAGTCCCACGGCAGCCACAATCCCCAAACCTTTGGTTAGCTTGTTCATCATTTCCCTTCCGTTTTGCCTTAGCTCATTTTGCCCTATTCCGGTCCACCAGTTCCACACAAAGCGCTTCAAGGTCCAGGGCGATGTTTCCGTTTCCCATCAGGCGGCGGCGTGCTTTACGTATTGCCTCTAACCGGGATGTGGTCTGTGCCAGGGACTGCGGTCCGATGCCGACCCTCGCTACGTAAGCATCGATTAGCTCACCGGCAGGTCGCGACAGATTGATACGTGGCTGGGCGGACCCCACTTGTGCCAGCATAACGTCGCGATAAAATCCTGAAATGTCGCCCAAAACCCGGTCCCAAGTGTCGAAGCTGGCGCGCCGGGCACGCCGATGCGCATCAGTCTCGCTGAGCTTGGCTCCCCGCAGGGCTGACTTTACATCTCGGGGCAGCCGCGAGTCGGGGGTATCTGCAGCCAAACCGAAAGCCTCTAGAACTTTCGCGCGTTCTTCCCGGTCGTTCGCACCGCGCAGGGTCTCGGCTTGCTTGTCTACCAGTTTCACCAGGGCGGCGGCTGTCCACATCGCTTCGACGGTGGTGTGCATTTGCGAAATCATCCGCAGCATCCCCAGCCGTTCTTCGCGCAGTTGCGGGTCATAAGCCAGTGCCCTGGCACGTCCCACATGAGACTCGGCGGCGGCAGCAACTTCGGCAGCTAATTCGGGGCTGATGGAGGCGTCTTGCCGCACCAGCAGCTCTGCCACCGCGGCGGGGCTGGGCAGACTGAGCTGCACCAGGCGGGTGCGGGAGCGAATGGTCGAGAGCACATCGGCGGCGCTGGGAGCGCACAACACCCACACGGTACGTTCGGGTGGTTCCTCGATGGATTTCAGCAGCAGGTTGGAGCTGTATTCGCTCATGCGGTCGTAGTCCTCGATGATAATGATGTTCCACTCTCCGCGGACGGGTCGCCGGTAAGCTTGTTGGACCAGGGCTTTTACGTCATCAAATTTGATTTCGACCATTTCTGTGGTTAAGACGCTGACATCAGCGTGGGTGCCTTGGCGTACATCGCGACACGCTGGGCAGATTCCACAACCGGGATTGTCTGGGTCCTCGCATTCTAAAGCGGCGGCGAAGGCTTTGGCAGCGGTGGAACGTCCGGAGCCGGGCGGGCCGACTACCAGCCAGGAATGGGTCATGGCGGCGCGGTGGGTGCCAGAATCCATGTCCGTCCCTCCGGCTGGGGTTGCGCCATCTGGTGAGATGTCGGGGTCAGCAGGGTGGTTTTGGGCAGCAATGAGGTCCCTGGCGGCTGCAGCCGCTTGGGATAGCTGTGAGATAGCTCGGGTCTGACCGGCTACCTCTGCCCACACTCCACCGCTGGGATTGATACTCATACTTACCGCAACTTTCCGGCTCACCAGGACTTTATGACCGGTAGCAGCTGCGCTAAGCGCAGCCGCACCTGGGTAGCGATTTCTGCAACGGGCAGGCTGGCATCGACGACCAGCCAAGTGTCCTGACCCTCGCTCATGCGCAAGAAATCTTCGCGGACGCGCTTTTGGAATTCGATTCCGGCGCGTTCCATCCGATCCGGACCGCCCAGGGATGCATCGGCAGCTTGGCGCTCCGCTGCCACCTCGGGGTCTAGGTCCAGCAGTACCGTCAGGTTTGGCACCAATCCTCCCGTCGCCCACAGGGATAAATCGCGAATTTCCCTGGCGCCGAGCTCCCGTCCGTGCCCCTGATAGGCAATCGATGAAGCCAGATAGCGATCGGTAATCACGACTTTGCCATCATTGATAGCGGGGATGATGAGCTTGTGCACGTGCTGCGCCCGGTCGGCAGCAAACAGCAGCGCTTCGGCACGAGGGGACACGTCTCCCGCGTCCAGCAGCAGTTGACGCAACGCCACCCCCAGGTCGGTGCCACCGGGCTCACGTGTCTCGACGACGTCCCAACCCTGTTCCCGCACCCACGACGCAGCTCGCGTAATTTGGGTGGTCTTGCCCACTCCGTCGCAGCCCTCAAACGCCACAAACAGACCCTGGGCAGGGCGAATCTCTGCCACGCGACCAAAATCAACGTTGGTTTGGGGGCGAAATTCGCCCATTCCGAGCGCTTCTGTAAACGACATACCCACATCCTAGCAGCCGACCCGAAGGCAAAAATTGGCTCCTTATTAGGGACAAATCTAAAAAGCTATTAAACTGAAATTGTGAAGGTTTTACTTTTGGGAAGTGGCGGGCGTGAACATGCCCTGGCCAGGGCTATTGCGAAATCAGAGCTGTTGGAGAAACTGTGGATTGCGCCCGGTAATCCCGGCACTGCCACTGTCGGTGAAAACGTGCCCTGTGTGGCTGATGACCCCGCACAGGTGCTGGAACTGGCGCAGTCGCTACGTCCCGACCTGGTGGTCATTGGTCCGGAAGCCCCGCTGGTTAAAGGCGTCGCTGATGTCCTGCGCCAGGAGGGCTTCAAAGTATTTGGTCCCGGACGTTTGGCAGCACGACTGGAGGGCTCGAAAGCCTTTGCGAAAACAATCATGCAGCAGGCTCGGGTCGCTACGGCTGCTTCGGTAGCCTGTCGGACGCTGGAAGAAGCGCGGGGTGCCCTGCAACGTTTCGGCTCTCCTTATGTAGTCAAGCAAGATGGTTTGGCTGCCGGTAAAGGCGTGGTGGTGACGTCTGACTTTTATGTCGCGCTGACACATGCTGCCGCCTGTATTGAAGCGGTGGCGAACCCTCACGAGCCGGCGGTTGTTATCGAAGAATTTCTGGAGGGACCCGAGGCTTCGGTGTTCTGTATTTGTGATGGTCGCGACGCAGTTGCTTTGCCCATTGCTCAAGACTACAAACGCGCTTATGACCATAATGAGGGTCCCAATACGGGTGGCATGGGGGCTTATTCACCGCTGCCGTGGGCTCCGCAGGATTTGGCGCAACGGGTTGCCCAAGAGATTGCCCTCCCGGTGTGTCGCGTGATGGCAGACCAGGGCTGTGAGTTTATTGGGTTGCTCTATGTCGGGTTGGCTTTGACCTCGCGCGGTCCGCGAGTGGTTGAGTTCAATGTTCGCTTTGGGGATCCGGAAACTCAGTCAGTGCTGGAACGTCTGGATACCGATTTGCTGGCACTGTTGGCAGCGGCGGCATACGGTAACTTGGCGGCGGCTGAACAGCTCCAGGTTAATGACGAAGCTGTGGTGAATGTGGTGCTAGCTGCCTCCGGGTATCCGCAGGCACCCGTGAAAGGCGGTGTCATCACCGGTCTAGAGACCGCGAGCCAGGTGCCGGGAGTGCACATCATTCACGCGGGCACGAAAGTCAGTGATTCTGGTCAGCTGATTGCTAACGGGGGTCGAGTGCTGTCAGTAGTCGCGCGGGGGAGCGATTTGAGTGAAGCCCGACAGCGTGCCTATCAGGCAATGGATAGCATAACCCTGGAGGGCTCACACTTCCGTACCGACATCGCCCAGTTCTAAAAATCGTGATAGCGCCACGGCTTGCGTCGGGGCGCTATCGGTTTATCGTGGTACGGAAATCTTAGGCTTCCTTGGGATCCCCGATGGGAGCCTGGAGGGGCCAGTCTTGATCCTCGAGGACAACCTGTATCGCACTCATGTTTTCTGGATTAATCACCAGGGGTGCCAGCAGGTTTGCCGTGTGGGGATACGAACCGGATGCCGGGTGGACGATGACCAGAATAAAGGGTTCCTCGCCCTCTTTCATCTCGATGCGTTCCCGCGCGGAGGAGGGAATCAGGGGAGTGTAACCGTCAAAGAACGCCACCGGGGGAACCGCGAACAGGCGCACATTAGGGTCAATTATGGACTTCAAAGTCCACAAGACTCCAGTTTCATCAACCGCAGAGAGACTGAAATCCAGGTGCGTCTCCAGACCTGGCATGGGACGTACCATGCGGATTTTGAGGGTCGGAAAATCCTCGCCATCGCCGGCGTTTTCAGTGTTTTCGGTAACTTCGTCGTTGGTGCTCATCGTAAGTAGTCTAACAAAGTTGGTTGCACGACACGCTGAGTTGAACCCAGGGATGATTGATAAGCCATGGAAGCCAAGGACATGTCAATCGTGGCGCTGAGAATGTCAATGTCTTCTACGGATGAAATCTGACCTTTGACCTGTTCCAGGTCAAAAATCACATTTTCTTGGGCCTCCAAAACCTGCTTGTGCCGGGCGCCGACTGCGGATTGAGCCTCCTGTAGTTTTGCGAACCGTTCGGTCAGTTCCTTTTGGATAGACTCAATCTTTGAGCGATTGTCACCCGACGGACCGGTCGGAGATTCCAAGATTTTGGCAGCCTCAACCAAGAGGTTCATGACTGACGGGTTGTTATCCGTATCCAGCTTGGTTTTGTCGTTATCGTCCCACTTAATAGTGCCGGTGCCAAAGAGCTTGTTACCGTCTAGGTTGGCTTGCACGGTCGTGTCCGCGTCGATGCGGCGATCGACAGTCTTGGCGGTGATTTCGTCTTTTTCGGCGGCGAGGAAAATTGTGTCGTGCCCGTCAGAGCCAGTTTTGAACACCAGACCTTTGTCAGAGTTCCCGGCAAAAACGGTGCGACCCAGGTAGGTCGCGTTAGCTTGCGACATGATGGATTCGGCTACCTTGCGCAACTGAGCTGCTAGCGCACCTTGGGATTGACTTCCCAAAGCTCCGTCAATGGAGTTAATCAGCAAAGTGCGGGCTTCCGTGTACCGTTCCGCGACGGATTGCATAGCAGCATCCGAAGTCGCCAGCCAGGAGTTCGCGTCACTGATGTTGCGCTTGTACTGTTCGGTCGCTGCCAGCTCCTTGCGCAGGCGCATGGAAGAGACGGAAGACGCCGGATCGTCGGAGGCAAAAGACATGCGTTTACCGGAGGACAGTTTCTTGTTGGCATCAGCCAGCCGGTTAAAGTTGCGTTGAATCGTGGACAGCGTAGTGCCAGCCATCATAGAGGTTGTCATGCGGGTAATCATGTCTGTCACCTACCTATGTTGATGAGGGCCTCAAGCATCGAGTTTACGGTACTCATGATGCGTGCTGCGCCCGCGTAGGCGTGCTGACCCTGTATCAGGTTAATTACTTCTTCATTCATATCAACGGAGCTCTGCGACTTTTGCTGCTGTTCAGCAATCTGGCGCGTTTGCTCTGCCAGAGTGTGCTTGTCATCGGCACCCTTGGCGTGCACCCCGATGTCCACCACTGACTTGGACCATTCGTTCATTGCCGAGGTCGGCGCGTCTTGACGGTTGCCCAAAGCCAGGGAAACTGAGCCGTCATAGACCCCGTTGACGTACTGACCGGCGGCAATCATCTGGGGGTCTTTGACGGCGACGGACAGACGCATGGCGGCGGGCAGTTTATTATCGGTAGCGGCGAACTTAAAGAAGTCTCCGCCGTCTTCTTTCACGTTTTCGTACACAATGCCGGAGCCTTGATGGTCTTTTTCCAATTTGGCGACTTTCTGTTTAACCGCCGTATCGTAGGCTTCCTCAGTTTTAAAGTCGATACGCTTTAGAGTCTCTCCAGTTAGCTCTTGCATGCGGTCTCGGTCATTTACGGGTTTGGTCAAGTCTACTTTGTAGAACTTGGTTTCCTTGGTTACCAGGGTCTTGGTGTTGTTGTTTCCTGTGGAACCGTCGGGGAGCTTTTGACCCACGTTGTTGGCATGAATTCCGTTAATTTCATCAGCCAGGTTGGTCGCCAAGTCATTGTAGAGCTTGCCGGTTTCTGCCCAAGCTCCGCCGCTGCCAATCGTGCCCGAGACTCCGGGGAACTGAGCCGGTTTCAGGTTTTGCATTAACCCGCCGATGGTGCCATCTTCGATGGCGACCACGTGACCCCCCAGTTCCCAGCGTAACCGTGCTGGACCCTCGTCCTTCATGAAAGTGAATTCGGTAAAGCCCTGCTCGGTCTTTTCTACTTTGGCTTCTTTCAGCTTCTTCGTGCCCTTCTGGACATCTTCCATGTCGTAAAACGCCACGTACTTGGTACCGACTTCGGAATCGCCGGAGTCTAACTTCTTCTTACTGCCGTCGGGCTTCAAAATCTCGTCGCCGACTTCGTAACGCTGCACGTGCGCTTGATACTTCTGAATTTTTTGACCGTGGTATTCAAACGTTGCAGTGATATCCTTACCACCGGCTTTCAGGGCGTCAACCGCAGCCTTGTACTTGTCCCGCGGAGCCGCGTCAATACCCGCCATATCGCGGGCGCCTTCCACCTCAAAGTGGTTCACGTAGTCCTTGCCGACCAGGGAGTTCCCGCCGAGCATGACTTCCACGGTGCCGTCCTCGTAGGCTTGACCAATCATACTGGGGTGAGGAGCGTTTTCTTTTGTGTACACCGAGTAACCCTGCCGCACGGTCGCGCCGGTCAGCTTCGAAATGTGCATAATCAGCTGATCGCGCTCGTCTTTCAAGTGGTTGACCGCACCGCTAGCGTTACCGCCAGATACCGTAGTCTTGCGGATGCGATCGTTTAGCTTTTGGACAGAATCCATCGTGGTGTTCAAGTCTGCCACTAATGCGTCGAGCTGTTCGCGCCCGTTTTTCCACAAGTCGTTAATGTGCGTGTAGCCGGTTTTAATATTGGTGACCAGGGCTTCCGCGGCACCCAGAGTGCTGGCGCGCGCTCCGCGGTTATCGGAGTTGTTATTGACGTCTCCCCAGGACTTAAAGAAGGTGCGCATGGAATCGGATACCGACATGCGTCCCAGTTCGTCCATTGCGGACTCGATGCCTTTCCATGCCTCGCTGGTTTCTTTGGTGCCGGCAGCGCGACCGGTTTCTAAACGCAGTTTTGCGTCCAAGAAAAAATCGTCCAGTCGGCGGATACGAGTAATCTCTACGCCACCGCCTTGCGGTACGGAACCAGCAAAGACTGACGGTTCCGAACCGATACCCAGAGCGCGTTGCTCGACGCGCTGGCGCGTGTATCCGGGAGTGTTCATATTGTTGATGTTTTGCCCGGAAACCTCAATGAGACGTTGGGCTGCGTAAAGACCGGTCAATCCGGCGTTCAGCGAAGAAAACGTTGAACCCATCGGAATGTCCTTTCTCGAGCCGAGTGCTTACTAAATCTTGGTGACGCTTCTCGCGTCCGCGTTTAAGCCCATCGGCGTGAAAGGCTCGGATATGAGAATTTTTCCAAAACCCCCGCGCGCTTGTTCTTACATTGAGGTGTCGAGGATGGTGGATTCGCCAGTTCCCGAAACGTGGATTCCGCCGTCTTCACCGTAGACTTCTTCGGTGTCCTGCATACTCATCAGGGTTTCTTGGGTGGCGCGCTGCAGGGAGGACAAGACTTCCTGATTTGCCTGGGACATATCGGCAATTTCAGAAGTCAGGGAGATGAGGGCTTCGCGGTGTTGGTTCAGCAGGGTCTGCCACGGTTCTTCGGCTGCCGCGGCGATTTCTTTCAGGGAGGCGTCGGGGGGCAGTCCCAAGTCGACTGCCACGGCTTCGGATTCCATGGAACGTTCCAGTTCTATCGTCTGGGCTTGCGCAATGACGGCTTCCAGCTCACGGGTGGCGCGAGGCAACCATCGGGACGAGGCGGTGGCAGTGATTAAACGTTCTTCCTCCAGCTTGAACAGCATGACCTCCAGAGTTTCACGTTGTTTCCACAGTTGACGTGATAATGCGTCTAATGACATGGCACTCTCCTCCTCGGTCCCGCCCATCGTCAGTGTTGGACAGCTCTTTAGCTAAACTTACCGGCAAAATTGCCAATCGCTCAAACCTGCCGATTACTCATTAATCTATCGCTAATTAAATGGTTTAAAAAGGTAAACTAATTTGGACTGCACCTGCGATTTTTTCTGAGGAGAGACACGGTGGAGGATTCACTCGGTGAAGTGAACCGCAATGAACTAATTGAAAATAACCTCCCCTTGGTTGGTTACCAAGTCGCGGAGTTATTACGCCGTGTGCCGTCTTTTGTGCAGCGTGAGGACCTCGCTTCGGCGGGTTCTTTGGCTCTGGTGCAAGCCGCTAATTCTTACGATTCCGCGACCGGGGTACCCTTTCATCGCTACGCAATCTACCGTATCCGCGGAGCCATGCTGGATGAACTGCGTTCTATGGACTGGGCGACGCGCGGGGCGCGCCAGCGCACCAAGCAACTGGAAGAAATGACCTCTACCCTCACTGCTGCGGCGGGACGTGCCCCCACGAAAGAGGAACTCGCTTCGGCTCTGGGGGTGGATGTGGAGTCGGTCGAGTCCGCCCAGCAAGACGCGGCTCGTCGTGTTGTCTCTATGGATGCGCCTGTTGGTAGTGAAGACGAGCGCTCCCTGGAGTTGCCTGACGAAAGCCCCTCCCCGGAGGACACCCTGCTGGATGACGAACGCTTGGTGTATTTACACGCGTCGGTTCGAGCGCTCCCGCAGCGCCTGCGTTACGTGGTGGAACAGGTCTTTTTTGAGGAGCGTCCCATTCAGGACGTGGCAGATGAGTTAGGCGTGACCCAATCTCGCGTGTCGCAGCTTCGTTCGGAAGCTCTCACCCTGATGCGTGAGGGGATGAACCGCCACCTCGATCCGGAAACAGCTGCGGAAGAAAATGAGGAAGTCACCGGCATCGTTAAGAAACGTCGCGAGAGCTACTTCCAAAAGATTGAAGATCACGCCGATGAGATGTTGCGACGAGACGCAGACCCGGACCTGGAGATAGAGGACACGCTGATTCCACCTCCCAGTTCCTCGTCAGCACGGGGTCGCCCGCGGGATGCTTCCGGGGTTCCCCGCCCCCGTTCGTCGTCTCTGCGTGATTCTCTGTCACAAGTTTCGTCCGGGCAATCGGCGGGTTCGTCTCGCCGTGAGGACGGGGAGGGAAAGCCCGTTACCGCGGACCTGCAGGGCACTTCCACCGAGAGCTTCCTGGCTGGTCACGCCCGTGGCACGGCGCAAGCAAAAGCCCGCATCGAAGCGGAGCAAGAGGCTAAACGCGCCGCCGCAGAATCGCAGAAACCTAAAAGTAAAGACAAAGCCCGCTCTCCTGGCGTCAAAACTGCTGTCGAACCACCGGCAGAGGAAGAAAAACCCCCAACCCCACCGACCACCTCCTACCTGGGAGGATTATCCATTCGGCAACAAAATATGCGGGCTGCGGCGCGTCAGAACCGCAGAAAAAAATAATTTCTCCTTAAATTTCGCTCCTAATCACCGATGATTAAGCGTGAGGTAGTGTCAGTGGGATGCCGGTCGGCGTCCTGAGCCTCGGCGTTATCTCAGGATGGGATGACACCCTTATTCCATGGAAGGAGCACATCATGGGAATTTCAATCCCCGGACTGGGTGGGTTCAATACTCAGGGCATCGTCAAGCAATTGATGATGCTGGAACAGGTTCCGCTGCGGAAACTTGAGTCAAAACAAAATGAGTACAAGTCTCAAGTTCAATCCCTGCAGACTATGAATACTAAGTTTTCTAATATCAAGCGGGCTGCTTGGGACGTCTACGGGCGTGCTAGCAAAGAAAGCGTCCGTTTTGATACTGCCGAGATTTGGGAAGCTGCTAAGGCGACATCATCCGATCCGATGGTAGGAGTGACCACTACTCCTGGAGCCCAGGTTGGCTCGGTCGAATTCGATGTCTTGCAGGTCGCGAAGTCGAAGCAGGCGACTTTGGATTTGGACGGTGTCAAGAATCTCTATGACGCCGCTAAGGCGAAAGGTGAGCCGCCCAAGATTTCCATCATGATTGGAGACAAAATCACCACGATTTCTCCGTCTTCAGCCACCGCTCCGGCGTTTGCGCGGGCGATTAATGCGGCTTCCGATTCGGGAATCAGCGCCACGTCAGTGCGTGTCGGTGATAATCCCGACGGGACGGGCAAATACGTGCTTCAGATTACCGGGAAAGAGACCGGTGCCGACAAGGGCGACTTTAAGATTTTCGCCGGTGACATTACGCAGGGTCTGGGACTGAATGCCAAGACGTCCAAGACGGACGCTGCCACTAACTCGGCTCATTATGTTTACGAGGATGCCGCCGCTTTGGCTGCCGCCGTGAGGAATACCGGCGTTCAGGAACAGGCTTTGAACATCATCCATCAATCTTCGGATGCCAAGATTCGTCTGCTCGGTCAAGAACGCACTTACGGCTCGAACGAGATTCAGATTATGGACCACGTCAAAATTGACTTGTCCAATGTGGTGCAAAAGACCAACCCCGACGGTACTCCGCTCTATACCGATGCCCTGTTAAAAGGCGTCAAGGTTAATGCTACGCGGGACTTCGATGTGGCTGCGGGCAAGATGGAAAAGATGATGGGTGCTTTGACGGATGCCCTGAATACTTTGAACCGGGGGATGCAAAGCGTCACCAAAGAAGGCATTGATCCGACCACTAATAAGCGTTTCACCTATACCGCTGCCGGTCCTTTGGGTAATTCGGAGGGACGCGAACTCAAGAACAAGATTATGGGGCTCGTCTCCAGCGGGATTACCGTCACGGATGCTGAGGGCAAGTCACAAACTTATTCTCTGTCCACGTTTGGGGTTGGCTTCTCGGGTGGTGTCGAGAAAGGCGCCGACGGTCAGGTACACGGCTCGCAAGTGAACTTGAAGTTCGACGCGGAGAAGTTTAAAAAGGCCATGGAAAGCAATCCCGAGAAAGTCCAGCAGGTCATGGTGGAGTTCGCCAAGAAAGTCGGGGACGTCGCATCCAAGGTTTCGGATTTCACCGAAGGGTCGTTGACCAGGTCCATCGAGTCGCGGCAAAAGACCGTTTCGTACTATCGTGATCGCATCAGTGAATACGGTGATCGTCTGGATCGTAAAGAGGCGCAGCTGTACAAACAGTATTCCTCTTTGGAAACGATGCTGGCGCGGATGCAGCAGCAGCAGACTTGGCTGGCTGGGCAGTTGTCTCAGCTGGGAGGCCAGTAAAACTGCATAATCTGACATTCTTCGGCTGGGTTTCTGACATTGTTAACCCAGCCGAAGTATGGTTAAGGGTAAGTTTTTGTTCTAGTGGAGGATAGTATGCAGACCGCCATTAATAGGTTCCAGCAGGACTCTATTGTCACCGCTTCACCAGCCAGGTTGCTGACGATGCTCTATGACCGGCTGCTGCTTGATATCGGGCGGGCTGAAAAAGCCCTGCGCGGTCAGAACCGGGTTGAAGCGCATAAAAATCTGACTCATGCGCAAGACATTATCGCCGAGTTGATGTCGTCCTTGCGGATGGATGTGTGGGACGGCGCGGAAGGTCTAATGGCCCTGTACGTGTATGCCATGAAAGAGCTGGTTAACGCCAACGTGCAGAGCGATGCTGATAAAGCCCAAGAGATTCGGGAGCTATTTGAACCTCTGGCGGATGCGTGGAAACAGGCAGCAGCACAGCTGGAGGCGGAGGAAGCAAAGTCTACGGGGATAGCTAAGAACGGTGAGGTCAAGCGCAATTCACGAGGTGATTTGGGTGTCGGCTAGTCGCGTTAACTCTCCGGGGTGGGAGGGCGAGCTGGATCGGCTCGAAGCGCAGATTGTGGAGGATCGGAAGCTGTTAAGATCTGGTCAGATTCCTCCCGAAGATTCGGGTTGGCAGCCTCCGCAGCTCGGACCGTTGCCTCCGGACTTGGCGCCGCGGGCGCGTCGGGTCCAGAAAGACTTGTCCGATTTGGGGAAAAAAGTCCGTTCTGCCATGAAAAAGAATCAGGAGGAGCTGCGTCGCGCCGGGGAAGAACGCGATAAGTTGCGCAAGATTCCTCCGGAAAATAAATCTGACCCCACTCCGCGGTACGTAGATTTCGAGGGGTAGGCTGACTCCACGGTTAAAACGAGACGGACTCTTTGCATTCACGGGGAACTTTCAGGAAAGCGTCTTTTCCTGAAAGTTTCCTGAGTATTTAGGCAAAGCAGCGGGAAAAGCGCTGGGTAATTGCATACAAATCAGATAATGTGACAAAAATCACATAAGGGACGTAGGTCCTATATAAGTTCAACCTATGAACGCAAGTGAATTTATTTTTCGCGCCCGTCTACAAGCGAGCCAAAATCTGTAAATCTGCGTGAGTTTCCTCTAATGTTCAGTTAAGCCTCAGAAAGTTACCATGTCTAAAGCATTTGTGTCTGAGCAGGTCGCGCGGAAAATCGCGTAAATATACCTAAAATTGCTGACAATTTGACAATCGATGAGGATGGGTCGGTGTGAGGCATCGCGGTATTGCAAACTGAAAGGAAACTGAACTAAACGGTTTCCTGCTTTATGGAGAAAGGAACTAACGGTGAACAAAACCCGCCGAATCGAAAAATTACAGGGTGGTAAAAATACGATGCTGATAATCCGGTAAATTACACCTGTGTAACCTTCCAGAAAGCTTCTCTACCAGCGCGTATAGTTCGGTCATTTGTCCTAACAAAAACCTACTTGATGTAAAAATGCGGGTTTTTGAAAAAACGTCCCGTGAAGCCCAAAACAAATTAACAAAACTCCTCGACAATTGCTTAGGAACTGCCGATACTTGAATATGTCAGCGCAACAAAGCACTGGACCGCTAGCAGGAAGTTATGCGGGTAATGAGGATCGAGGAATGATCCAGCGAGATAACATGTGAGGTCGTCATGTTTGATTCTGTTGGTTACGTAGCAATGCGTACCGCGCTGGATGGGTTGTCAATGCGTCAGCGAGTCATCGCCGATAACATTGCCAACATTCAGACGCCGGGATTCTTAGCCGGCAAGGTATCGTTTGAAAACGAACTGGCTCGTGCCGTTCAGTTTGGACACCCTGCCACCACGCATATCGCCACTGCACGCTCTTTGGAACCCACTCGCATCGACGGTAACAATGTCAACCTGGACACTGAGACCATTTCGAGTGTGGATACGGTACTGCGCTTTCAGCTGGCTACCCAAGCAATCAGTGGGGAATATACCAACATTCGCTCGGCCATGAGGACGACGTCATGACCACTTTTGGAGCAATCGGCATAGCTGGTACCGGGATGACGGTTAACCGTAAATGGTTGGACTGCATTTCGGATAACATCGCCAACATCAACACCACCAAGCCCATGAACGAGGAAGCCTTCCGGGCGCGCTACGTCGTGGCTCAGGCTGTTGATTACGGGCGTCCAGCCGGCACGATGGTATCGGGCATTGCGCTCGGTGGCACCGATGGTCGGATCGTGTACGACCCCCGCGATCCGAACGCGAACGAAGAAGGGTATGTCCGCCACCCAGATATTGACTTGGGATCACAGATGACCCAGTTGATTATGGCGCAAAGGGCTTACCAGGCGAACGCTGCGGTGGTGGATCGCGCAAAGTCCACTTATGAAGCAGCATTGCAAATCGGGAGGTAAGTAAGCCGTGCCTTACTCTGTAGACGGTATTGGTAGCAGGCTGACCAGTTCTTTGACCGGAACCCAGCAGCTGACCAATGACTTAGTACAATCCCTTGGGTTCTCACGTTCCGCAGCCACCCAAGCCGGTCCGGCACGCCTGGGCACCAATGCCTCGTCCGTCGCCCCGACCGGCACCGGTCTGACTCCGCAGGGTGGAGATGTCCGCGATGTCGCGGAAACCTCTTTCGGCAATATCTTTGCCGATGCGGTGTATAACATGCAGCAACGTGAGAGTACCGCCAAGAAGCTGGGTGTGCAGGCCCTCACGGGGCAACTCAATGATGTCCACCAATACACTATTGCAGCCGCAGAATCCCAGCTGACTATGGAACTGACCTCTACCATTCGGAACAAGGCAGTTGACATGTTCAATGAGATTATGAGGATGCAAGCATAATGCCACCGGTCATTGTAAACGCAGTAGATAAAGTAAAAAATACCGTCGGACAATTTTCCTTAGGACAAAAGACCCTGTCGATTATCGGGGTCGCTGTGCTCATTTTGGGCGGTGTGGTGCTGTACTCTTGGGTGGCAAGCCCGGATTACACCACGCTGTACTCCGGTTTGACCGATAAAGATCAAGCTGCCGTGACTGAACAGCTTGATTCCCAGGGCATCAAATATCAGGTCGCCGACAATGGCGTGGTCAAGGTACCGGCGAAAGATGTGCAAAGCGCGCGCATGAGCTTGGCGGCTGCCGACTTGCCCGCCCAGCCCACCTCCGGTTACGCCGTCTTGGATAACTTAGGCGTAGCAGCTTCCGACTTCCAACAGCAAATGGCAAAGAAACGCGCTCTGGAAGGTGAGTTGGCAAAGACGATTGACACGATGGATGACATTGATAAATCGTCCGTGGCGCTAGCCATCCCGCAAGAGACCGTGTTCGCCGACCCGAAGAAACCCGTTGCCACCACCGCTTCTGTGACCATCACCCCGAAGAATCGCAAGGACGTGTCTAATGACACGGTACAGGCCATCATTAATATGGTCGCGGCATCGGTGCCTAATCTGGATAAAACGGGAGTGACCGTGGTCGATACGTTGGGCAACAGCCTGTCCGACAAGGTCGAAGGGGGCGCGGCCGCGGCTTCAGAAATGGAAAAGAGCTTGGTCGACAAGGCTTTGGCAGTGGTGGAACCCCTGGTCGGAGCCGGTAATGCCCGTGTTTCGGCGCAAGTCGACCTGTCCCAAGACAATCAGGTGAAGACCACTCGGGTCTATACCGACCCGGAGGGCGGGGTTAAACCGCTGTCCGCTTCAAACGCTGCCGAACAGTACAGCGGCGGTGGAGCAGTCGTCGGTGGCGTACTGGGGCCAGATAACATTGGGAACCCCTACGAGCTGAATGGCAATAACGGCGGGAATTACACCAATACCCAAAATGTGCAAAACAACGCTGTCAATGAAGAAGTAACCCAGTCGACTCGTGCCCCTGGTGCGGCGCTGCGTAAGTCCGTGTCGGTCGTGTTGAATCAAGAGACCGCCCGGCGGTTGGACATGGCTCAGGTACGTGACATGGTGGCGGCAGCTACCGGTATTGATGCGGCGACTGGAGACGTCGTGAATATCTCCCGTTCTCCGTTCGATGACACCGCCAAGAAGGCTGCGGAAAAGGCTGCGGCTGATGAAGCTGCCGCCGAAGCCGCTGCCAAGACAGCTTCTCTGATTCGGCAGGCGGTCATCGCCGGGCTGATTATCCTGCTGCTGATTATTATCGCGGCGGTGGCAAAGAAACGCGCCAAGGCTCGTGAACGTGAGGCTCTGGACCTCGGCGAGCTGGATCAGCTACCCGATCCGTACACCTTGAGCGCTCCGGAAGAAGAAGCTCTCGAGATTGAAGCTGCCACGATTCCGGAACCCGAACCGGAGCCCGAACCTGAGCCGGAGCCCGAGCCCGAACCGGATCCGATTCTGCTTAAGATTGAAGCCAAGCGCGAGGAAATTGCCGAACTGGCTCTCGATAAACCGCAACTGGTTGCTGAGCAGCTGCGCGCCTGGATGGGAGGTCGCTAATCATGGTAATGTCGCAAGCCCTGACTCTGAGCGGGCTGCAGAAAGCTGCCTTGTTGCTGATTCAAATCGGCAAAGACCGTGCTGCTCGCGTCATGAGCGAAATGAATGATGATGAAGTCGAGGCACTGTCGGCTGAAATTTTGCGGATGACCAATGTCCCCCGCGAAATCACCGCAGATGTTATTGACGAGTTCTATGAAAACTCCATAGCCTCCGCCAGTTTGCAGCTGGGGCGCGGTGGTCTGGACTACGCTCAAAAAGTTTTGGAACAGACTTTCGGTCGGGAAAAAGCTGCGGAAATCATGGAACGCCTGATGCAGGGAATGCAAGGGCAGCCTTTCGACTTCCTGAAATCCGCCGACCCGCGGGAAATCGTGACCTTGGTTTCCGCCGAGCACCCGCAGACGATTGCCCTGGTGCTGGCGCATCTGCGTCCGGATCATGCCGCGCGAGTCATGGCAGGTTTAGGACCGAAACTCCAGGGCGAAGTGGCAGTGCGCATCGCTCAGATGGAACGGGCGAACCCCGAAATGGTGGCGTTGGTCGCTGAGTCCCTGCAAAAGAAGGCTGAGCAAGTCATTAACTCCGAAGAAATGCAAGCTATCGGTGGTGTTGAACCGCTGGTCGACATCATCAACCGGGCGGATCCGGGCACGGAAAAGATGATTCTGACCGGACTGGAGGAACGCGACGAAGACCTGGCTGACGAAGTTCGCTCCCGGATGTTCGTCTTTGAAGACATCGTTATGCTGGAAGATCGTGGTATTCAGCTGGTGCTGCGGCAAGTCGACGGGGCGCGCCTGGCGATGGCTCTCAAGGGTACTCACGAAGACTTGCGTTCTCGCCTGATGAAGAACCTCTCCGAGCGTGCTCGCCAGAATGTTATGGAAGAAATCGACATGCTGGGCAGTGTGCGCATGAGCCAGGTGCAAGAGGCCCGTTCCGAAATCGTGCAGCTGATTCGCAAGATGGAGGAATCTGGACAAATTGTCATCCGCCGCGAGGAGGAAGACGAATATGTGGCTTGATCAAGACCTTTTGGAGGTCAAAGAAAACCAGCGCCGCGGCGGTGTGCCCAATCCGGTGGCTTTGTCTACCGCTGCGGGGGCGAACTCTGCCGGAGCCTTCCGCTTGGCAGGAGCAACAAACCAAATCAAGGGCGACGGGAAGTCATCGCAGGCTTTCGGATACGCCAAAGGTTTTTCCTCCGGGTGGGCAGCCGGTCAAAAGCGGGCGACTCGTGAAGCCGAACAGGAACGCCACATCCTCAATGAGGAGGCGCGTTTGGCTGAAGAATCTCGCACCGAGGCGTATGTCGACGCGATGGACGAAATCCAGGCTATCGCCGATGCGGTTTCCTCCCGTGATGCCCTGGTCATCGAAGAAATGAAAGCCGCGCTGATGGAAGCGGCGCTGGATTTAGCGGAAGCCCTATTAGGGGCGGAACTGTCCGACGAACCGACTCGCGCCAAGGCAGCGTTACAGCGAGCTTTGTCGATGAATGACCCGAAAGACATTGTGAAGGTCAATATGAACCCACAGGATGTGGCTACGCTGACCAGCTTGGGCGTGGATTGCCCGGTGGAGCTGGTTCCCGATTCGGAACTGGATCCGGGTGACGCGGTGGCTTACATGCCGGAGGGGTTGCTGGATGCCCGGCTGACTTCGGCTGTGCGGCGTGCGCGAGAGGCTCTGGCGTCCGCCCAAGCAGCCGAGGAGTGAGCGCCTTGGAGCTGGCTACTTTACCATCTTTCGTGAGTCTGCTGAATGCCTCACGTCCGCAGCGGGTCGGCGAGGTGGAATCCGTCGTGGGCTTGTCTGTCCGGGTTCGCGGTTTGCAGTGCTCTGTAGGTGAAGTCGTGCTGGTGGGGGACGACCCCGGTGTCCCCGCCGAAGTGGTGGCGCTGGATGCGGGTATCGCCTCGTGTATGCCTCTGGATAACCTGGACGGTCTGCGGGTCGGTTCCCCGGTGCGCGGTACCGGCTTACCTGCCACAGTTCCGGTCGGTCCGGCTCTGCTGGGACGGGTTATCGACGCTGCCGGACGCCCGCTGGATGGCAAAGGTCCGATTTATGCGGCTGACCGGGTACCGATTCATGGAGCGGCTCCCAATGCTTTGGAACGTGCCCGGATTGATATGCCGGTCGCGATGGGGGTGCGTGTCCTGGACACGCTGGTGACGTTAGGGCGCGGTCAGCGCATCGGCTTGTTTGCTGGTTCCGGGGTCGGTAAATCGACATTGATGTCGATGATTGCACGTGGCACGAATGCTGAAGTGTGTGTGATTGCCCTGGTGGGTGAGCGTGGACGGGAAGTCCGTGAGTTCTTGGAAGATGATTTGGGCGAGGAGGGTTTGTCCCGTTCGGTCGTGGTGGTGGCGACTTCGGATGAGTCCCCGATGCTGCGTAAACGCGCCGCCTTCACTGCCACCCGCGTCGCCGAGTACTACCGGGATGCCGGTCGCCACGTCCTGCTGATGATGGATTCCCTGACCCGTACCTGTATGGCACAGCGCGAAATTGGTCTCTCTGTAGGTGAACCGCCCGCTACTCGCGGCTATCCACCTTCGACTTTCTCGATGATGGCGCAATTGCTGGAACGAGCAGGTTCCGGTGCTATCGGGTCTGTGACCGGCATTTACACCGTGCTTGTGGATGGGGATGACCATAATGAACCCATTGCCGACCAGGCACGTTCTATCCTGGATGGGCACGTCGTGCTGGATCGGAAACTGGCGGTGGCGGGACACTATCCGGCTATCGACGCGCTGGGTTCTATCTCCAGGGTGGCATCCAAAGTCACGACGCGGGAGCAACGGGAAGCTGCAACCGCTTTGCGTCAGATTATGGGGGCAAAACGTTCTGTGCAGGACTTGCTGGATGTGGGGGCTTACCAAGCGGGCACCAATCCCGAGGTGGATACGGCAGTGAAATATGATGCCGAGATTGAAGCATTCCTGACGCAAAAGACTGACGAGAAGGTCGAATTCGACGCAGCTTGGTCGCAACTGTTCGACCTCTATCAGGCTTTCAAGTCTGAGGAAGCGGCATAGGGGTGGTGTAAATGGTGGATCGCGCATTTCGTCTCCAGGGTTTACTGAATTTGCGTCAGCTGCAAGAGGATCAGGCGGCAGGTCGTCTCGCCTCGGCTCACGCTGACTTAAACCACGCTGACCAGCAACTGTCCTCGGCGCGGGAACGTCTCGGTTCCATGCAGACTTCCGGAGCCACCAACCTCGCCGTCGCTGCGGCGATGCGTAACGCGGCAATGATGCAGATTAAAGAGGGAATTGCGCGAAAAGAGTACGCGCAAGCGGTGGTCGATCAGCGTCAGGATGAATGGCAGGGAGCGCGACGCCTGACTGCAACCTTAGAAAAGCTTGAAAATCGTCATGCGGAAGAAGTTATTGCCGATGACTTACACAAGGAACAAGTTGTCCTTGATGAGTTAGCGTCTCATATGGGCAACTCTGGCAGTGCCACGGAAGGCAAAACCGGTGCGGAACTGCGTGTCCGCACAAGGAGGGAGACGCTCCCGGAGGAGCCTGTGGCAGGCTCGGTCGGTCAGCGATACCCGGCTTTTGCCGAGGGAGGTAAATTGTGAGCCTGGCTAGTGTCCAGTCACGAATCAGTGCGATTCAAGACATGATTAACGCGTTGAATAATCACGGTCGTCCCCCGGTCTCTGTGACCGAGAGCGGGGCGGCTGGTTCTGCGTCGAAAACTTCCGGGACTTCCGGAGATTTCAGCGCCAAGCTAGCCAGCCAGATTTCCGCGGCTAACAAGTCCACGCCCACCCGGGCCTCCGGAAAAGGGGAAATTCAGGGAGTTCCGGGGACAGCTGAAGCATTTGTGGAAAAGGTGCGCTCCTACATCGGGGTGCCTTACGTGTGGGGTGGTACGGATCCCGCCAAGGGACTGGATTGTTCCGGATTGGTGCAGACTGCTGCCAGGCAGGTTGGGGTGACGCTGCCGCGCGTCACTTATGATCAGCAGCATTCCGGCGTGGAAGTGGACGGGATTAAGAATGCGAAACCAGGCGACCTGCTGATTACGCGAAATTCTGGGCACGTGGCGGTTTATGTCGGCAACGGTAAAGCCATTCATGCGCCACGTCCGGGCAAGACCGTGACGGAAATTAACGTTTCTGACTTGGGCCCGATTGTGACCATCCGCCGTGTCATGCGTTCCGCTGGTGACGCGCCCGGAGCTGCTCCGGTCGCAAATCCGCGCCCCGCCCCGCATCCCGCAGTCGCACCTCGGAGGCCTTCGGCTGGCACGCCTTCGCCTGTTCCTGCGGTGCGGGAAAATCCCGCAGCTCCGAGCCACGGCAGTGCGACGACGCCGGGTGCGGCGGGGTCAGGTTTGGCGAGTTTGCTGGGAGCTTTGGGCAATACGTCTCTGCCACAAAATAACGCTGTGCCTGGCGTAGCGAACCCCGGTGCGGCTAATCCGGGCAACTCGTCCGCTGACTTGGCAGCTGCGCTGGTAGGAGCTTTGTCAGGAGCGGGGGCAGGCACGGCGGGGGCTAATCCGCTGGCGTCCCTGTTGGGTACCGCCAATTCGAATAATTCTTACAGCTCGACACTGCTCAGTCAGTTCCTGGGAGGGTCCTCCCTGTACGGGGCTAACGCTGCTGGTGGCTTGGGAGCTTTGATAGGTAACCAAGGCACGATGGGAGCCAACGCAAGCTTGAGCAATACCGCTTCGTCCTTGAGCGCGTTGGGCGCCCTACGTTCTTCTCTGGGGGTGTGACATGATTGATATTAAGGACACGAATGCGGCAGCGATTGCTGCCCAAGCCGCTTCATCTGGCGCGAAAGCCGCCGACACCACTGCTTTTGAGTCGCTCATGAGTGCGTTGGCGACCGAAGCGCGCACTCCCGCGGCAGGCGTGGCGCGCCACGGGGAAAACCACCCCGACCCGGCTCGTGATTCCCGCCCTGCTGCGGCAAAGCCTTCCCACGCGCGGGCCCCCGAACCGGTGGCGACGGTACGCCCGTCCAGTACCCGTCGTGATGCCACCAATCGACCGGAGGAAGCGCGAACCGACAAGCCGGCGCGCCCGGAACGACTCGAACGCAACGAGCGCCCGGGTCGCCCCGAGCGACCCGAAAGAGTTGCGGCGCAGGATCAGACCAGCGATGGTAAGCGCGCCGAAGACGCGAAATCCACAGATAAGCCGGGTGATGATGCGAGCAAATCGACTGATGCGGCGCAAACCTCGGATTCCACTTCCGTCGCGGAGACTACCGCGACTGACACGATGGCAGCGTCAACCGGGGTGAATGTCGCTGCCGAGATTGTGGAAACGCTGACGGAAACCCCAGTCGCACCCCCGGAAGTTTCCCCGGAGGAACCGAACGTTTCGCTCACCTCAGAGGAAACCGCGGCACCTGCTACGACCCCACTGGTGAATCCTGCAGAGTCGACTCCGGAAACGGTGGAGGTGACTCCCGCGCAGCCCGAAACCGCTCCGGGCACTCCGGAGCTTCCCGCTGCGCACAACACGACAGCGCCGGAGTCAGAACCAATCGACGGGGCAGACATTGCCGCCCAGTTGAAATCTGGCAAAGTCCCGTCGCTCCTCCCGGCACAGCCGGAGACTGTGGCTCCCGTGATGCCGGAGGGAATCGAGC
The DNA here is from genome assembly GCF_000146285.1 of Mobiluncus curtisii subsp. curtisii ATCC 35241. GTDB lineage: Bacteria > Actinomycetota > Actinomycetes > Actinomycetales > Actinomycetaceae > Mobiluncus > Mobiluncus curtisii. The sequence continues at coordinate 1,088,305 of NZ_GL385912.1, read as the reverse complement.
CTGCACAGATTATGGCAGAAGCGGTGGCGGCAGCGGCGCAAACCGCTGGTAACAGCGCAAATACGACAGCTGCGGGAGGGGCTAACGCGGGGACCTCCGCGGTGAGCGCCGTGTCCGGTACTTCTGCTCAGACCACCCCCATGGCTTCCGCCGCACCGGCTGCCGCTCCTGCCGTATCCACCCCGAACCCGGTGAGCCAGGCTGCGCCGACTTACGCCCCGAACCTGAACCAACAGCTTTTTGATCAGATGCAACACCAGCTGTCGCGGTTGAAAATGTTGGGTCAGGGCCAGCATCAGTTGAAGTTAGCCATCAACCCCGAGACGTTCGGTCCGGTGCGGGTGGCAGCGAACTTCCACGCTGACGGCACGGTGCATTTGCAGCTGCTGGGAGCTTCGGAGGCGGCGCGCGAGCAGCTGCGCCAAGCCCTGAGTGACTTGCGTCGCGACCTGGCGTCTACCGGGTTGCAGGCGGATTTGGATGTGGCGACAGACGCCCAAGAGTTTGCCCAGTTCACGGGCGCGGGAGCCGGTTCTTCCGAGCGGGAAACCGGACAGGCTCGCCAGGCGGGCGCAGCCGGAACGGATGGATCCGAAACTGAAACAGAAAACGTCGTGACCCAGCCGAAAGTCGGTGATGTCCTAAAGGACGGCACTGACGGTTCGGTGGATATGTTCGCGTGATTGTGAGGAGAAGATAATGCCAGTTGATGCAGTAGGCGCTGGGGCTAATCCGATTGTGGATAACTACACAATCGGGGCGAACGCCAAGGCAAAAGAGGACGCGAAGACCCTCGCCACCACCAAGGAAATGAGCCAGGCGGAAAAAGAAGCCCTGTTCCTTAAGAAAATGAACCAGGGACAGAAAACTGACAAGGCTGCTCAAACGAAGGAAAACCCCGGCAAACTGGGCAAAGACGACTTCATGAAGCTGCTGTTGGCAACGTTGAAGTACCAGGATCCGACCGAGCCCATGGATACCGCGAAACTGCTGGAACAGACCTCGACCATGACGAACATGGAACAGATGATTCAGATGACCGAGGCTTCCAAGAAGTCTTTTGAGGCGCAACAGCGCGCTCAGGGTACGACCATGGTCGGCAAGACCGCCGTGTATGACGCGGTTGATGCCCAGGGCAACGCCGTGACCACCGCCGGAAAGATTGATGCTGTCGAGTTCCTGGCTGACGGTAAGGTCTTGGCTCATATCGGCAAAGAAAAGGTGGAGATGTCTGACATCCTGGGTATTGCGGACCCGACGGAAAATTCACCGTTGGATAAAGCCATTAGTGATGCGGTGAAAGAAGGTAAAAAGCCCGGTGCGGCTGCCGAACCTCAGAAGACACCAGCAGCTGCGGGAGCTGCCGCTGCTGCGGAAACCACGCCGGGGCAAACGGGAGCGACTCCCACCCCGGCGACACAGACTAATAATCAAGCAACCAACACTCCAGCCCCCGCGGCTTAATCTAGTAAAGGAAAAGAGAAAATGTTACGTTCACTGTTTACCGGGATTTCGGGCTTGAGTGTCCACCAGACCATGCTCGATGTGACTTCCAACAACATTGCTAACGTCAATACCACTGGGTTTAAGAGCGCGTCGACTCGTTTCGAGGACACGTTCAGCCAGCTGGTGCGTTCCGGGGCAGCCCCCCGACTGAACGAACGTGGCGGGATGAACCCCGCGCAGGTCGGTTTGGGTGTGAAGCTCCAGTCCATCACCCAAAACTTCACCGGCGGCGCTGCCCAGATGACGGGTCGTAACCTGGACACCATGATTAATGGCGACGGGTTCTATGTCCTGCGCAAAACGAACGGTTCCAGCGTCTACACCCGTAACGGCTCCTTTGGTTTGGACGCCCAAGGTCAGGTCGTGGCGGCGGACGGCTCGTTCGTACAGGGCTGGATGGGAGACAAGGACGGTACTATTAACGCTTCGGGTACCCCCGGCAATATCACCTTGCCGTTAACCAAGACGGTAGAAGGCAGACCGACTACCAAGGTCATTTACGGTGGCAACATTCCCGCTGACCAGATTTACATGGATCCGACCGGCTCCAAGACTTCCCCGGACAACGCGTTCCAGCGTTCCCAAATCGTGCACGCTTACGATGACAAGGGCAACCCGCACGATGTCCTGCTGACCTTCGCGCGTAACGATTTTGCCAATCCGGGTTCGGAACCAATGTGGGAGCTGCGTGCTTATGACGCAAACGTGTTCAAAGAACTGGACGAAACTCAACGTGAAAAGCTCACGAATGACGGTGGGGCACGCATCGCATTAGAGGTTGAAGACGGAGGTTCGGTCAGCATCGGCGGTTCAAAGGTCAAACCTGCTGATGGCGATGGCGTATTGAATTTCAAGTTTAAGACCGACGGTACCTTGGACGAGGATTCCCTGAAAGCCATGAAGACCGTCAAATTCAAACTGGATCAGGTGAATGTGAATGAAACAACGACCCCGAAGTCGTCAAGCATTTTACAGCCGAATGTCACCAAGCAGCCGATTAACCTGGATCTATCGGCTCTGACCGGCTTCGGTGGGGTTAATAACTTCGGTCAAAAGCAGGTCGATGGCAATATGGCAGGCTACATGACGGGGTACTCGGTCGAGGCTGACGGCACAATTCGCGGCACGTTCTCGAACGGGGATAACCGTGCGTTGGCGCGTATCGCTGTGGCGAGCTTTGCCAACCCGCTGGGCTTGGAAAAGGCGGGCAGTTCTTACTTCGTGGAAACGGGTAACTCTGGTCAGCCCCAGATTGGCGAAGCTGGCACCGGTCAGCGTGGCGCCATGACGGGTGGCGCCATCGAAATGTCGAACGTCGACCTGGCTGCCGAGTTCACGAACCTGATTCTGTCCCAGCGCGGTTTCCAGGCGAACAGCCGGGTCATCACCACCTCGGATGAAATCCTGCAGGAACTGGTGAATATGAAGCGCTAGGTCAGGGACAGACCGGGAGTGAGTCAGGGGTGAAAATTCCAGCATAATTCCCGGAAAAATCCCGAAAAACCTTTAGATCTCAGAAAAAGCACCGAAGTTAAGAAAAATCGCGGAGAGGAGCAGCCATGATTGCGTTGACACGCTTGGGCGGGTCGGACTTTGTCCTGAATCCCGACCTGATTGAGCGCGTCGAGTCAACGCCTGACACGATTATCGTCATGGTGGATGCTACCCGCTACGTGGTTTCCCAGACCGTGACCGAAGTCATCGCACTGATTCGTGAGGATCGCGCCCGCCTGCTGGCTCGCGTGGAGGAACTCATCCAAGATGATTCCCGGACTTTGGCTTCCGCGGCGAAGCTGACCGTGGTGAACATACAGAAAGATTCGGAGGACTAAGTATGGATCCCGCAGCAATTGTTGGCGTAGTTGGCGCACTGGCAGCCGTAGTAGCCATGCTGTACATGGAGGGTGCTGAGATTTCAAACATCTTGCTGCCCCCTCCGATGATTCTAGTGTTCGGTGGAACCGTCCTGGCAACGATGGCGTCTTTCACTATGAGGGACTTTCTCTATGCGTTTGGCAGGATTCCAAAGGCCTTTACCGCCAAGGTTCCGGATGCCACCGACGCGATTGACACCATTGTGTCGCTGTCGGAAAAGGCTCGTCGCGAAGGTTTGTTGGCGTTGGAAGATGCTGCGAAGGGCATTGAAGATCAGTTCATGCGCGAGGGTCTCATGGCAGCCATTGACGGTATGGATCCCGAAGATTTGCGGTCTATGCTGTCTGACAAGATTGAGGCTCGTAAGCAATCGGATAAATCCGCCTACGGATTCTTTAAGCAAGCCGGCGGTTATGCCCCGACTATCGGCATCATCGGCACCGTGATTTCCCTGGTCCACGTGTTGACGCAGTTGTCCGAGCCAGAAACCTTGGGTCCGCTGATTGCTTCGGCTTTCGTGGCTACCCTGTGGGGTCTGATGAGTGCGAACATGATTTGGTTGCCGCTTTCCTCCCGGATGGAGAGGATTTCTACGCTGGAGTTGGCGCGGATGGAAATCGTCACGGAAGGGCTCATCAGTCTGCAATCCGGGGCGAACCCGCGTCAGGTCGGTGAACGTCTGCGCTCATTGATTCCGCCGAACCAGTTAAAGGGTGAAAAAGGCGAAAAAGCCGCCTAACCCGAACTTGTGACCCGAACACCAATTTCCCGTAACTCACCGAGAGGAGGCACCTACCGTGGCCAAGCGTAAGCATGAATGCCCGGAACCTGATAACACCGAGCGTTGGGCAGTATCCTACCTGGACATGATTACCGTCATGATGTGCCTGTTCCTGGTGCTGTACGCGATTTCACAAGTCGACCAGGGCAAGCTGTCGAAACTGCGCACCTCCCTGGCGGCAGGTTTCAATTCCACCATCCAGATTGCCAATCCCCTCCAAACCGATGGCGGACTGGGGATTTTGGCAGGGTCCACCTCGGCGGTGCAGCTGGGGACCCTAATGGGGAACCTGAACCAAAATCCTGAATCGCAGCCCGAACGTATCCAAGCCATGCGGGAAGCCAGTCACCTGAACTCAATTAAGAAGCAGGTCGAGGAACAATTAAAGGACGCCGGCAAGGAAGGCTCCCTGGCAATGCGGATTACCGACAAGGGTCTGGTGCTGGGTATGGTCGCCAACGATACCTATTTCAAGACTGGCGATGCGACGATTCAGCCCACTGCGCGGGAAGTCTTGAAAGCAATTTCGCCGACCCTGATGTCTATCGAAGAGGGCATCGCCATCGAAGGTTACGCTGACCCGCAGCCAATTTCCAGTGCAAAATTCCCCTCGAACTATCACTTGGCTTCAGCGCGGGCTATCGAGGTGCTAATTGCCCTCAAAGATGACGGCGTGCCCGGAACGAAGCTGCGTTCGATTTCTTATGGGGCAGACCACCAGACTGAGGCTACTCCCGGTCAGGATGCTTGGGCTTTCAATAGGCGGGTGGATATTGTAATCATGTCAACCGCGAAGGATTCTGTCCGTGCCCTCCTGCCCGATGCGGCTAAACAGCTTTCCGGAGATGGTAACATTGCCCCGGCAGCGCCCCAAATCGGACCGTCTCCGCAGCCAGCGTCCCCGGAGGGCGCTCAAAGCTCGGAAGGAGATGCGGGCTGAGGTGCGGTGAGTTCATCGAGCTGTGACGTGAGGAAAGCTATAATTCTGACGTCAAGCAGCCCCGAGAGCAGGACTTTATAGGTAACGTAGAGAAGGATAATGCGAGTCGCCCCGGTGTCGGTGATTTTGAGAGTCTCTGACGCGGTGCGATTCTAAACACAGACCAAAACCGGTCGCAATGGTCAGGACTTTAGGGAGGAAATATGCCAGTCGGAGTTGGAGCGAAACCAGCGGGAGGCACCGCAGCAAGACCGGCCCCAGCGGCCGCTAAGCCGGCTGCGCCCCCGACCGCGCCCCCGGCAGGAGCGAATCCCGGCGGTGGCGGTGGCTTGAAAAAGATTCTCGTCATCGTCCTGATTGTGGTGATTTTGGCAGTCTTAGCGGTAGGTGTGTTCCTGGCGCTGAAACTGCTGGGTGTTTTCGGCGGGGGAGGCGACGAGGACACTCCGAAACCTGCGAAAACCACCAAGGCTTTGGTGATGGGTGAACTCTCGGTGTCGACCGGGGAGCCACTCAGCATCAACCTCGATGACGGCTATATGTCGTTTGCTGCCACGATTTACTTTGATGAAGATGTCAAGGCAGAAGGCGAGGGCAGCTCAGAAATTGATCCGTCCCCGGCTCGTGATGCGGCTTTGCGGATATTCAAAGGCATGAAAAAAGAAGACTTTGATAAGTCCGGTGCGATAGAGGAGATGAAAAAGAAATATACTGCGGAGCTGAACAAGAGTCCGATTCCGCCTTATAACGGACACGTGGTAACCGTTCAGTTCACCACTTTCGCGTATCAGTAAATCTCACTGGTGATACCGGGGACGCCCTGATACGGGAGACGATTCTTTCTCATAACGCCAGGAAACCCCCAAATCTACCGGTTGACCTGGATAAAATGGACAGCGATGGCAAAGACAAATATCGTTCAGACCGATGTGGATGCGAGAGTTTACGACTTTAGTAAACCGATGAAGCTTCCGCGCGAGTACGCGCGCATTATGGAGATGGCCCTGGAAGCCTTCACCCGACACTGGGTTAATCAGCTGGTGGGACGCCTGCATGTGGTAATCACCGGCGAAGTCGGGGATCTGTCCATGCGTTCCTACGATGACTACATTAAGACCCTGCCTAATCAGACCCTGATGGTGATTATCGATTTCCAAGGGGGGCGCAACAAGGGGGTCCTACAGTTCCCTCGTCAGACTGCTCTCGCCTGGGTCGATCACCTGCTGGGTGGCACCGGAGACGTGGAATCCACTCCGGACCGGGAACTGACTGAGGTGGAAGTTTCTGTACTCATTGACTTCCTCAAGCGGGTGCTGGCTGACCTCGATATAGCTTTCCAATCCATGCTGCCGCTGGACAGTCAGTTCCGCACCATCGAATATGCTCCGCAGTTTGTGCAGGTCGTAGACGGCTCCACCCCGGTGTTGTTTGCTCCGATTACTTTGACTGCGGGGGAACATCTGGACGACTGCTCCATCATGATGCCGGTGTCGATGATTACGGATGCAATCCATCAGGGGGACGTGCACGATACTCGTACCGAACAGCAAAAGGCGGAAGCCGCGGCGGTGCGTCAACACCTGGTAGATACGTTAGAAGACGTGCCGATTGGGGTAGCGGTGCGTTTCACTCCGCGCAATGTTAATCCGCGCGAACTCGATGGTCTGGCTATCGGTGATACCTTACCTTTAATACACCCGACTTCCCGACCTCTAGACTTGGTGGTTGGGGATTTGATTTTGGCAGAAACCGCTGCTGGAACTTCCGGGTCGCGTCTAGCGGCGATGGTGGTTTCCGTTAACAAAGGAGAAAAGAAATGAGCGTGACCCCGAACCAGGTACTGGAAGCTGCCCAGGCAGCCATCCCCCTGCTGCCCTCAACCACGGAGCTCACCGCATCCTCGTGGGAGCCTGGCGACCCGATGCCGGGTGCTGATTCTCCCGCCGTTGTCACGACTTTATCCTCCGAGGAATCCCTGCAGGTGTGTTTGGTGGCGTCCTCCATCATTGCCGAGGCATTAGAGGGCGCGGAGGGAATGACCCAGACCCAGGCTTTGCTGCCGGCGTTGCAAGCGGCTGCTTCTTCCCTGGGTACCGGGGTTATGGAAGATACCACCGAGGGCACGGTTGATGACCTGCTGAACAGCGAGGACTGGGTCAAAGTCACTTTGGTGGCAGACGGCACAGTGGAAGGCTGGCTGGCAGTACGCCCCGCACCGGCAACTCCGAAATCTGCCCCCGCGGAGGAAGCTAAAGCTGCCCCGGAGGGTCCAATCACCCAATCTACTGCCACTCCGGAACAGCGTGCGGAGTCCATGAAGCTGCTCTATGACGTCGAGATGACCTTGACGGCAGAAATCGGGCGGACCAAGCTGGCAGTGCATGATGTTCTGGATTTGTCCCCCGGCTCGGTGATTGAGCTGGATCGTTCGGCAGGTTCAGCTGCTGACGTGATGGTGAATGGTCGCTTGATTGCTCGCGGAGAGATTGTCGTGGTTGACGAAGAATACGGCATCCGCATTACGGAAATTGTCTCTCTGGCGGATCAACAGAATCAGAGCCAGTCCTAGCGGGTTGAATCAGTCGGAAAGGTGTGCGCAGTGAGCTTGCTGGGCGTTTTACAGACCGGTGCGGCGTGGACGACGCTCGGTTATGTTCGCCTCAATGGCTTTGTCGCTACCCTGGGTAGCGACACCACTGCAGATCCGAACAGTCCCAGCTTGACCGGTAACACGAAGTTGGTCGGACCGACTCCGACAGCTCCCGCGACCACTCCTGCAGGGAGCGCCCCACCGAGTTCCCCTGCCACTGACGTGGTCACCCCGACCGCGCCTTTTGCCGGTGCCCCTGCCGAGAACCCCATGATGGTATTCCTGCGGTTCATTGTGGGAATCGTGGTGGTGTTCCTGTTGATGTGGTTGTTGTGGCGCTGGGTGAAACGTACGAACCTGGGTGATTACGAGGGTCCGGGGTTGCGTTTGGTGTCTCGATTGCAGCTCTCGCGGGTGTCACAAGTCGCGCTCATCGAGATTGGGGGACGGATGTTCCTGGTGGGGGCGGGGGATTCTGCCGTTACTCCAATCGCTGAGATTTATGACACCGAGGAAATGTCTGCGGAACTCAGCGCTGCTGCCGAGGCTTTTCAAGAGCGCGCAAATCAGCCAGTCTCCAGACCTTTTGGGGAGTTGCTGGCGCGGGCAACCAAGCGAGTCGAACGCGGAGTGGCGCGCCCCGCTCCAGACCCGGCACGTCGGGACGTTACCGAGACTCGACCCGTAGCACAGAATCGTCCCGCCGTGCAGACTAAACCCGCTAAGTCCTCCCGCCCTGCCCCGGCTCCTGCCCAGGTAAAGCCGAAGTCACAGGTCACCGAGGCGCAGATGGATGCTCTCGCAGCGCAGATTGCCGCCGAATTCGGAGCGAAAGGACCGCGGAAACTTGTCGCGAACGACCCGGCAATCCCCGCGAAAACAGCTGTGACCAAACCCGCAAAGACCACTAAAAAGCCCGCGGCGGAAACTCCCTCTACCACGTCAAAGAGTGCCACTACGGGCGGTGAATCCGCATGAGCGAGCTGCTGCTGGCGCAACACGCCGCTTCGGTAGCGGACTTTCAAGCCTACGCCCAGGCGCGTCAGGCGCGTCAAGCACGACGTCAGGCAGCGTTTCGCCAGGCGGTGCGCGAACAGTACCGCACCAGCGCGGCGCGTTGGGAACGCCTGGGGGTCACGCTGACTGTACCTCCCGATTTTACGGTGGATACCCTCGCGCCCGAATACGGCACTGTTGATACCGCTCGCTTGGCTCAGGAAGACCGTGAACGCGCCCGTCGTTCGCGCTATGGCTTCGGGCTGAAGCGTCGGGAACTCAACCCCGCACAGCGCGTGGCTCGTCTGCGTCTGCAATTGGTCTGGTTCCTGGCGGTTATCGCGGTGTTTGCCATTAATTTTTCGATGCCCCATGCCTCCGCTGACCCTGCCGCTGGGATTACTCCTGTCGCGTCCGCTGCCAGCCAAGCGACAACCCCCGGCAGCACCGCAATGAGTCAACCAGGACAACCCGCGCTTGTGGGAATCGTAGGAACAATCCAGCCGGGACAAACCAACCCGAATCCGAATCCGGGGGACATCATCGGTCCCGCTGACCCCAACGCGCCGGTTAATCCGGAAAAACCGGGCATCCAACTTAATGTCAACGGCTGGGACAAAGCGCCATCCACTGCGGTGCTGGTGTTCCTGCTGATTACCGTGCTTTCAATCGCGCCGTCACTGCTGCTGATGATGACGTCCTTTACCAAGATTTTCATCGTTTTGGCAATGGCTCGTAACGCCATGGGGCTAAACCAACTCCCGCCAAATCAGGTTATTTCTGGATTGGCGATATTCCTGTCCCTGTTCATTATGAGTCCCACCATCACGTCAATCTGGCAAGATGCGGTGCAACCCTATATGGACGGCAAGATTCAAGTGCAGGACATGTTCAAACTCGCGGAAAAGCCGGTGCGTGAGTTTATGGGACCGCTGACCCGCGAGGAGGATATCGCCCTGATGACCCGCGCCGCGGACCGCCCCAACCCGCCCAGTCTGGAAGAAACCCCCTTTACCACCCTGGTGCCAGCGTTTATGATTTCTGAAGTTCGTTCCGCTTTCATCATCGGGTTTGTGGTGTTTATTCCTTTCCTGGTTATCGACCTGGTCGTCGGCGCCGCCCTCATGAGTATGGGTATGATGATGCTTCCTCCGGTGATGGTTTCCATGCCGTTCAAAGTATTGCTGTTTGTCATGGTTGACGGATGGGGCTTGCTGACCAAGACTTTGATAGGAACGTACCGATGAATTCTTCCGCAGTTTTAGACCTCGCGCTGACCGCCATGTTGATGGGCGCTAAGCTGTCAGCACCCATTTTGATTACTTCCTTGGTCGTGGGTTTTCTGATTTCACTGTTCCAGTCCATCACCCAAATCCAAGAAGTCACACTGACTTTCGTCCCCAAGACCGTCGCTGTGGGGATTGCCCTGTACATTACGGGTTACTGGATGCTGCAAACCCTGGTCACTACCACCGAAGACATGATGGCGCGGATTCCAACCCTGCTTAATTCTTAGGGCGAGGTGCGCCGTGACCGTCAATCTCGCTTTATTCACCGCGTTCGCTCTGGCTAGCGTGCGCGCTACGGTCTTTTTGGCTTTCTGTCCCCCCTTCAATAACCGCGCCATTTCCGGACGTATCAAAGCGATGCTGGGCGCAGCACTTGGGTTTGCCTGCATGGGACGCATCGGACCCGTAGACCGATCGGACGTGTTCCTGTTTGAGCTGCTGATTCAAGCCCTGATTGGTTTCGCGATGGCAGTAATGGTGCGCATTATCGTCGCGACGCTCCAGATGGCAGGTTCGCTGATTGACTTTGAAGGCGGTTTCGCTATGGCACAAGCTTTCGACCCGCTCACCATGACGAACCAGGCGACTTTTGGGCGGGTCTATGAGCTGTCGGCAATGGCGATGCTCTTTGCCACCAACGGCTACCAGCTGCTGATATTGGGGCTGGCACGGTCATTTAATGCCATGCCGATAGGTGCTGCCTTTGACATGGGTAACTACGCTGACCGCCTGGTATTTCGTTTCGGAGAACTGATGGTGGCATCCATCGAAATCGCCGGACCGCTGCTGCTGGTACTGTTCCTCACCGACATGGGCCTGGGTTTGTTGACCAAGGTGGCGCCGGCGATGAACGCCTTTACGCTGGGCTTCCCGCTGAAGATTATGATGACCGCGTTCACCGCGCCGCTGATTATGGTGGTGATTCCACAGGTCGTGGACAAACTGATGGATAAAGTCATGGTGAGTTTCCAGGGGGTGTTCCAGTGAGCGATTCCGGCGAAAAGACTGAAAAGGCCACTCCGCGAAAACTAAAGAAAGTTCGTGAAGAAGGTGGCCTCCAAAAATCTCAGGATCTGACCGGCTGGATTTCCCTGGCAGCCGGGGCAGCCCTGCTCCCGTCCCTGATAGACACGGCGTTTCAAAATGCGCGCCGCCAGACGATTACCGCGGTCACTTTCACAAAAATCCCCTCCCAGTCCGAACTGGTTGGATACCTGGGCAGTTCCCTGGGAACGATTGTGTGGACGCTGCTGCCGTTTATGCTGGCGATTTTGCTGATTGCGGTGATGGTAAACATCATCCAGGGCAGAGGGGTGTTCCCCTCTGCCAAACACTTAAAACCTAAATTGCAGAACCTGAACTTGGTCAAAGGCATCAAGAAAGTGGTTGGCGTCCAGGCGTTGTGGAACGGGTTAAAAGCACTGCTCAAGACCGTTGCGGTGGGTGTCGTGCTGTACGTGGTGATTTCCGGGGTCACCGAGGTGATGGGGGCAGCGGGGCATATCTCCTTGTGGAATCTGATTGCCTACGGTCAAGGCAAGATGTGGCTGCTCATCTGGGCTTCGGTCATTGCCGGCATCGTAGTGTCCGTCTTGGACGCACTGTTTATCTTTAAAAAGAACCAGAAACAGACCAAGATGTCCAAACAGGAAATCAAGGAGGAATACAAACAGGACGAAGGCGACCCGATGATTAAGTCCCAGCGCCGCTCTCGTGCCATCGCCATGAGCCGCAACCGGATGATTGCCGACGCCGCCAATGCAGACGTAGTGGTAGTGAACCCGACCCACTACGCGGTCGCCCTGAAATACGAAGCGGGACAGGGCGCCCCGAAAGTCTTGGCGAAGGGTGTGGATCACGTGGCAGCGCGGATTCGTGAAGTCGCCCAAGACTCGAAGATTCCCCAGGTAGAGGATGTTTCGTTGGCGCGTACCCTGTACTCTACGGTCGAGGTCGGGGCGGCGATTCCGGAGGAACTTTATACCGCGGTCGCTCAGGTCCTGGCGTTCGTGTTGATTTTGAAAAAGCGCGGGACGCGTGGGGGAGTTCACAAGATGCCGTCTTACATGTTTGCGAGGGAGTCCTGACAAAGTGTGTCGTATCCCTAAAAAAGTAGGAAAATCTAATGTAAAAGACCCGTTTGCCGATGTTCGGACGGTAAGATATAGCAGGAATGGAGTCCCTGGCGGTGAGGAGACCGGCACGTGAAGGGCAAGATTGATGCCGCCACAATTTCGAGGCTGATAGTCCCCGTGGGGATTGTCGGCATCGTTATGTTGCTCGTTTTCCCCCTGCAGCCGTGGATGATGGACCTTTTCCTCACCATGTCCATCATGTTGTCCATGATTTCCCTGCTCACCACCATGTTCGTGTCCAAGCCGTTGAATTTTTCGGTGTTTCCGACCTTGGTTTTGGTGCTGACCCTGTTCCGACTGAGTTTGAATATCGCTTCGACCCGACTGATTTTGACGCCCGGATCCGGGGGAGGCTCCGGGAAAGCTGGCAAGGTCATTGAAGCGTTTGGGACTTTCGTGGTCGGCGGTAACTTCGTCGTCGGCATGGTGGTGTTCGTCATCCTGGTCATCATCAACTTTGTGGTCATTACCAACGGCGCGGGGCGTGTCGCGGAAGTGGGGGCGCGTTTCACTTTGGACGCTATGCCCGGTAAACAGATGGCTATCGACGCCGACTTGAACTCCGGACTCATTGATGAAGAAACCGCTCGTGCCCGGCGCGCTGAAATCGCCTCCGAAGCTGACTTCTATGGCGCTATGGACGGTGGTTCCAAGTTCGTCAAAGGCGACGCTATCGCGGGTATTGTCATTACTATCGTCAACCTCATCGCCGGGTTCATCATCGGCATGGTTGTCGAGGGGATGCCGGTCGGTGATTCAATCTCGACATATTCTCAGCTGACGGTCGGTGACGGTCTGGTCTCCCAGATTCCCTCCCTGCTGATGAGCCTGGCGACTGGCGTCATCGTCACTCGTTCCAAGGACTCTCCCGAGGGCGGTATCGGCGGAGACTTTTCCCGTCAGCTGACCCAGTCCTTTGCCGCGCTGTTCATCGCCGGGGTGGCGTGCGTTCTGATGGGAATTATTCCGGCGATGCCAAAAGCCCCGTTCTTTATCATCGGCGCCTTGCTGCTGTATGCCGGGTGGCGTGCGATGGCGAAACTTAAGCAAGTCGAAGCCGAAGAGGAAATCATAGTCGAGGAGGACGACTCCAAGCCTGCCGGCGAAACCCCCGAACAGCTCATTGAACAGATGCGGGTTCCGGCTCTTGAAATCCTCCTCGCTCCCGACCTCATCGACCTGGTGGGCGCGAACACCGACACTGACCTGCTGGCACGAGTGCGCGGTCTGCGCCGCAAAGTGGCACTCGAGTCGGGCTTTGTCCTGCCCCCGGTGCGGACTCGTGATTCCGTAGACCTGCCGGTATCCACCTACGTCATTCGCATGTCCGGGGTGGAAGTCGGTCGCGGCATCGCCCCACCCGGAAAAGTTCTGGCACTGGGCGACATGCTGGATGACCTCCCTGGTGACGTTACCAACGAACCCGTGTTCGGTTTGACCGGTAAATGGATTCCCGTGGAGCTGCGCTACAACGCGGAGCTGGGAGGAGCCACCGTGGTGGATCGAGTCTCCGTGCTGATTACTCACCTGGGGGCGCTGGTCAGCGAGAACGCGGCGCGACTCCTGTCTCGTGAAGACGTGCGAATTCTGGTCGATGGGGTGCGCCAGACGAACCCGAGCGCGGTAGAGGAACTAATTCCGGCGATGCTGTCTCTGGGTGAAGTCCAAGTGGTGCTCCAGGGTCTGCTGGAAGAACAGGTCCCCATCCTGGACCTGCCCCGCATTTTTGAGGCGCTGTCTGTCAAGGGCAAACAAACCACCGAGCCGGAGCAGCTGATTGAAGCAGCTCGGGCGGAGCTGGGTCCCTCGATTGTCGCAAAATATGTGATGGACGGGGTGCTGCGGGTGATTACTTTGGATCCGATTTTTGAGCAGTCTCTGTTGGAGAGCGTGCGTCCCGGCGATGATGGCTCGCAGCTGGCTCTAGATCCGGACCGGATGGAGAATTTCCTGAACCAGACCCGTGAAGTGACCGAGCAGGCAGAGCAAACCGGATTTTCTGTTGTTTTAGTTTGCGCGCCTGTCTTACGCCCAGCGCTGCGAAAACTTGTTAACCTTGGTATAGCGCGCTTGCCGGTGCTGTCATACACCGAGGTGTCGGGCGCAAAAGTAATGATCGAGACGATGGGAACGATAAGTGGCAGCCACGCGATATCTGGTTGAAGGCGATCGCCTTGACGTCCTCATCGGCCAAGTGAAACGCATGGGTCGACGGGTCACCGTGCTCAAAGCGGAAAAAGTCCGTAAGGGCGGTCTGGCCGGGATGTTCGCCAAGGAACATTATGAAGTCCTGGTGGAAGTCGAGGGGGTCGGTGAACCGCCCCAGAGCTTCCGCAACGCTACCGGCACCCCTGCTGCTGCCGCTGCTGCCGCGAGCACTAAACCTAAGCCCATCCACAAGACTCTTTCGGAACAAGCTGATGAGGCTGGCTGGGGACAAAAGAAACAGGCTCCCCCCGGCACTCGTGAACCTGGCGATACCGTCGCGCCCCCCGCCGCTAAGACTGCGCGAGGCGACGACGGCGCGATTTCCCCCACCAAGAAAGACCCCGGACTGGAACACCTGCTTGACGAAGCTCGTTCCCAGCTCAGCTCCAACACCGAAGCTGCCCAAGCCCAGCTGGAAGCCCAAATGGCACAAATGGGAATTGGGGATGCGGCAGCTCTCATCAACGATACAAAGCCAGAATCGGGCATCCCGGCTGTGGCGGGTGAAGCTTCCGCCGTAACCGGTGCAATCGGGTCCCTGACACGACCTGCCAGCGGGGCTTTTGATGCGCGCCTCCAGGGGGCGGCAGCGCCGGGCGCTACGGCGGGACGTATCATCACCTCCACTCCGCGTGTTGCTCCCGGTCCGAAACTGCCAGCAGCAGCGCTGAGTGAACTGGGATTCCCCGCGGAGTTGTTCGCCGGGGTCCCCGGTGGAGAAAAGTTGGCGGAAGCCGTCGCTAACGGCACTGTCGACACCAGCGAAATGGCGTTGAATGATGTGGTCGCAGCGCTGCCCGAACCGGTGCCGCTGCTGGAAAAGCCTGGTTCCACGATTGTGGTGGTGGGTTCCTCCCCGATTTCCCTGTCGATTGTAGAAACCGCGCAACGTTTGGCAGGTCGGCTGGGACAAGATGCCTATTGCGTACTGGGCGGACCAAAGACGACCCTTCCTGGCGAAGCGTTGCGGGCGCGCTCTGGTGAAGAGCTGAAGTCCTTGATGGAGGAACATCCGGGACAGACCTGTGTGTTGGCTTTGGCAGATTCGCTCATTGAAGCGCATCGACGCACCATGGCGAAGCTCATCTCGGTTATTTACGTAGATCAAACCTGGGCGGTAGTCGACGCGCGCAATCCTGCGGATAAAATCGAGAGTTGGATTCGCGGTCTGCCTGACGCGATACGTCCCGATGCCCTGGCGGTTCAGCGCATTTGGGAATCTGACCATCCCGGCGCCCTGTTTGAAGTAGGCATTCCCATCGGCATGTTGGACGGGGTTCCCGCGCGCGGAGAAGCCTGGAAGATGCTGCTGGAAGACATTTTCGCCGGCGCACACTGATTTCCACGCCAATAAACCGGTGTCTTTACCTCGAATTTTGGCTCTGTTTGGGCGTGAGGTTCCCTGGATTTTTGGAGCGGGTTGCACGAACGACCGATTTCAGCGGGTAAGTCGCGGGCTCGCTGCCCTGAGTTTTTTCAAACTTGCAGGTTAGGGCGATTTTGGTTTTGGCAGGTCGGCACATCGCCCCGTGAAATCGGTGATTCGTGCAAGGCAGGCTGGGTATAGGGACTTCCTCACCAGGGCGTTGCGGCGGTTTTCCCGGGAGCCCTTTCGCGGGTAAAAGAGTGAGCTTACGGGGTTGTCTCATGTAGAGTAGTTCCGTGTTGGTTTTATCAAGGCGTGTAGGCGAAAAGATTGTCATCGGTGACGGCATCGTAGTTACCGTGGTGGAAGTCCACCGTGATTCGGTGCGTTTGGGTGTGGATGCCCCCCGTTCCGTTCCGGTCAACCGGGCAGAACTGGTCCAGGCTGTTTCTGAAGAAAACCAGGCAGCGATGTCGGGTACCGAAGCCGCTGCAGCCTTGCAGTCCTTGCAATCTATTAAGCCCAAGTCTGGGCAGCCTCTGGATTTGCGCCGACTGATGCGGAGTTCGGCGGCACTCACAGGCGCCGCTTCGGCTTCGTCACAAGTCTCCACAGTCACCTCGGCTCGAGTCACCCCGGCGTCGGTCGCATCACAGCAAAAGTCCCCCGCTGCCAAACCGATTCCGAAACCGCACCCGCCGGTGACGAAATAATCGTTGTGGGTTGTTTGTCCGGTCGTGAGAAAATTCCCCCCAAAGCTGGGCAAATCGTCCAAAAGCGCTCTAGAAATAGAGAAATATCGCTGAAAATTTGCTGAATTTGCTAAATAACTCATTTAAATGCGCGAAACTGGTGCGTAGACGGTGCCGCAGGCGCCACTTATTTGGGAGGTCGCTTTATGGGCGAAATGGATGAAATTGTCCGCGAATTCCTGGTCGAGTCCTATGAGAACCTCGATCAACTCGAGCAAGACATGGTGTCTTTGGAATCCGAACCTGGTTCAAAAGAACTCCTGTCTTCAATTTTCCGGACTATTCACACGATTAAAGGCACGTCAGGATTCCTGGCGTTCAACCGGCTTGAAAAGTTAGCCCACCGCGGTGAGAACTTGCTTTCCGAGCTGCGCGACGGCGTACGTGAGATGGATCAAGAGACCGCTGACGTGCTGCTGCTGATGGTAGACCGCATCCGCAACATTATGGGTTCGGTGGAAGAAACCGGTCAAGAGGGCGACGTGGATATTGAATCCGTTATCGCTCAGATTGAAGCTATTCAAGGCAAGACGTCGAGTGCGCCGCTACCGGCTGCCGATGGTATGGCAGGCGAACCGGCTCCGGCTGAGGCTGCTGCCCCGGCTGCGGATGCGCCGGTGGAAGTCCCATTCTTGACTAATGTTGCTGATGAGAACGGCAACGTAAACTTGGGCGAGGACTTGGCGTCCGCGCCAGCTGCCCCGGCTGCGGATGCGCCGGTGGAAGTCCCGTTCTTGACAAACGTTGCTGACGAAAACGGCAACGTAAACTTGGGTGATGGCGCTGCTGAAGCTGCTGCCCCGGCGCCTGCCGAGACCGCTGCCCCGGCAGCTCAGGCTGCCCCGGCTGCAAAGCCGGAGCCCCCGGCACCGGCAGCTCCGAAGTCCTCGCTGCGCGCCGCCAAGAAGGACGATGCGAAACCGGCAGAACACGGTTCGTCCCGTTCCGCCGCGGACTCTTCCATCCGCGTGGATGTCGACCTGCTGGACGTGTTGATGCGCGAAGTGTCCGAGTTGGTGTTGGTGCGTAACCAAATCGTGCGCCTGACCGATTCGATGACCGACATGAACCTGGTGCAGTCATCCCAGCGTTTGTCTATCGTTGCCACCGAGCTGCAAGAGGGCATTATGAAGACCCGGATGCAGCCCATTGAGCACCTCTGGTCCAAGATGCCGCGCGTGGTGCGTGACTTGGCGAAGCAGACTGAAAAGAACGTGCAGCTGGTCATGATTGGCGGGGACACCGAACTGGATCGGTCCCTGCTGGAAGCCATCAAGGACCCGCTGACGCACATGGTGCGTAACGCGGTCGACCACGGGGTGGAATCGCCCGAGGCGCGCAAGGCTGCTGGTAAAGACCCGAAGGGTACCGTCACCCTGAAGGCTTACCACGCCGGTGGTCAGGTTGTAGTTGACATTATCGACGACGGTGCGGGTATCGATCCGGTTGTGGTGGCAAACAAGGCTCTGGACAAGGGTCTGGTCACCCAGCAGCAGCTCGGCGAAATGAGCGACAAGGAAATCTTTAACCTGCTGTTCCTGCCGGGATTCTCGACTGCAAAGAAAGTTTCGAACATCTCCGGTCGTGGGGTCGGCACCGACGTGGTCAAGACTTCCGTCGAGGCTATTGGCGGTACGGTCGATGTGGAATCCGAGTTGGGCAAGGGCTCGACGTGGCGGATGCGCATCCCGCTGACTTTGGCGATTCAGCCTTCTTTGACGGTTGAGTCCCACGGTGAGCTTTACGCCATCCCGCAGGTGTCCCTGCTCGAGTTGGTCGTGCTGGATTCGTCCCGCAAGGAAACTTCCATGGAGTATGTCAACGCCTCGCCGGTGTACCGCCTGCGTGGCATGTTGCTCCCGCTGATTCGCTTGAGCCACGTGCTGCACCCCGAGGAAGCCAGCGACCGCGGTTCCGAAGCCAACGGCGTGATTGCCGTGCTGCAAAACGATGATCAGCGGTTCGGCTTGGTGGTCGACAAGGTCATCAACAACGAAGAAATCGTGGTCAAGCCGCTGTCTTCGAAGCTCAAGTCCATCGGTCTGTACGCGGGCGCGACCCTGCTGGGCGATGGTCGCGTCGCGTTGATTCTGGATATTGGCGCGGTGGCGCGCAAGTCCCTGACTGGCGCGACTACTCAGGCGGCGCAAAAGGCGCAGATGGATGCGGAAGCCGCGCAGGCTCGCAGCTCCGAGATGACCGGTCAGGCTTTGGTGGTCGGGATTGGCGATGGTCGCCGCGTGGCGATTCCGCTGGCTGCCGTTACCCGTTTGGAGCACATCAGCGTCGAGGCAGTGGAGCGCGTGGGTGGTCGCGAGGTTATCCAATACCGGGGTCAGATTCTGCCTATCGTCCGTCTGGATCGCCTGCTCGGGGTCATGGACTACGAAGAGCCGAAGGACTTGCAGGTCGTGGTGTATCGCCGGGGCGAGCGTTCTGTGGCTATGGTGGTTCGCGAGATTCTGGACATCGTTGCGGATGACAAGCGCAAGCACTCCAACATCGAAGATCACGGCTTGCTGGGTTCTGCGGTGTTGAAGGACCGGGTCACCGAGCTGCTGGACGTCGAACAGGCGGTTCGCGCTGCCGACCCGACGTTCTTCGACGAAATCGAAGATTTCAACGCGGAACTCGAGATGAACTCTCGTCTGGATATGGTCGGAGCGTGATGAACGATGACGCAGTACGTAACTTTCCGCTTGGACGGAGCCCTTTACGGCATTGAAGTCAACCAGGTCACCGAGATTCTGCACGGTGAGGACATCACCAACGTGCCGCTCTCGCCGACTGCCATCACCGGTCTGGTGAACCTGCGCGGACAGATTGCCACCCTGATTGACCTGCGCAATCAGCTGCACCTGCCGCCGCGCGAGGATCCCCGCGAAGCCATGATGGTTGTGGTGGTGCTGGACGGTGAGACGCTGTCGCTGATGGTGGATTCAATTGGTGATGTTCGCGAAGTCGACGAGTCTGATTTCGAGGCTCCGCCAGACACACTGGGTCAGGATATGCGCGAACTCATCCTGGGTGCGTACAAGCTGAGCGACGACCTGCTGCTGGTCCTCGATGTCGAGCGCGTGGTCGCTATCGGCGCGGAAGCCCGGGGGTCGTAAATTCGTGCCGTAATCTGAGATTGCTCAATCGGAGGGGGTCACTGCGGTGGCTCCCTCCGATTTGTCTGCACAAGGACGGGTGGCGGCGATATTTTTTCGGGTGCGGCTTTTCCGGTAATCTGTACGTACCCGCGCGCGTTTCGAGTCGGGAACGTCGCAAAGATGGCCGTCCGTTGTTGGGCGAAGAACTGTAAAACCAGTTAACCTTAACAGGGAAGAATACGCAGCTGAGGAGAGAGAATGGCTGGCATTAAAGTCCTCGTGGTGGACGATTCTGTCGTGGTGCGCAAGATTGTTACGGATGCGCTCAACGCTGACCCCAGTCTGGAGGTCGTAGGTACTGCCCCGAACGGCAAACTGGCGCTGATGAAGTGGAAACAGCTAAAGCCTGATGCCATCACGATGGACATAGAAATGCCCGAAATGGACGGTATTGAGGCGGTGCGCGAGCTGCGCAAGATGGGCTGTAAAGACCCCATCATCATGTTCTCCACCCTGACCCAGCGTGGCGCGACCGCGACTTTGGAAGCTCTCTCTGCCGGCGCTACGGACTACGTGACGAAACCGGCTAACCAGGGTTCCGTCCAGCAGTCCATTCAAAGTGTGCGGGAACAGCTGGTTCCTATCATTTTGGGCTTGCTGCCCAGCAAAGTTCGCGCGATTGGGGCGGTCTCTGCCAATTTGTCCCCCGAGGCGCGCGCCAATATTTCTTCCGTGCCGACCATGTTTGCCGGTCCGCTCAAACTCCACGACCGTACGGGTATGCCGGACAAGCCGATTCGTATCGTCATTCTCGGTTCTTCCACCGGCGGTCCCGAAGCTTTGACCAAGGTGATTTCCGGATTGAGCCGTCCCATGCCGATTCCGATGGTCATCACCCAGCACATGCCCCCGGTGTTTACCACCCAGTTGGCGGCGCGTTTGGACAAGTTGACCTCCGCGACGGTGCAGGAGGCTTCGGAAGGCATGATGTTGGCGCCGGGTCACATTTATCTGGCGCCGGGTAACTTCCATATGACTTTTGCCGGCAATGCCGGGGCTCCACGCGTGAAATTGACCCAGACCCCGCCGGTAAACTTTTGCCGTCCTTCCGTGGACGTCATGTTTGACTCCGCGGTGAATCTCTATGGTGGAGATATGTTGGCAGTCGTGCTGACCGGCATGGGTCAGGACGGCAAGAACGGCTGTGGCAAGGTTTTGGAAGCAGGAGGACGCACCCTGGTGCAGGACGAACAGACTTCTGTGGTTTGGGGGATGCCGGGGGCGGTAGCTAACGCGGGCTTTGCAGACGAAATCCGACCACTAGATGAGATTGCCACCCAGATTCAGCGCCACGTCCAGGCTTATGCTCCGGAGGCCAGACGATGAGCCTGACCCGCCAAACATTTGATTATGTGGCGGGATTGGTAAAGCAACGCAGTGCTATCCAACTTCCCGCCGGAAAGGAATACCTGGTGGAATCCAGGCTGGTTCCTTTGGCACGGGAAGCCGGATTTACTGGCGAAACTGCGGTGGACAAGTGGATTCAACAGGTTATCGCGACCCACCGGGCTGGGGACCTGCAAGATATTGCGGAAGCACTGACCACCAACGAAACCTCGTTTTTCCGTGATGTCACCCCGTTTAAGGGCTTGACCGAATCCGTGATTCCCGGCTTGGCTGAGGCTGGTCACCGTAACCTCTCGATTTGGTCCGCGGCTTGTTCCACCGGTCAGGAGCCATATTCCATTGCGATGAGTTTGCTGGAAATGCCACAGGCGCCGAATTTTTCCATTGTCGCCACGGATATTTCTCGGGCAGTGTTAGCTAAAGCGAAACAGGGTTTCTACACTCAACTGGAGGTAAACCGCGGTCTGCCGGCGCCGATGCTGGTGCGTTACTTTGCTCGTGAGGGCGCCAACTGGGTCATTAGCCCGTCGCTGCGGTCGCGGATTAATTTCCAGGAACACAATCTGTTGTCGACCCCGCCCAAGGGTGGTCCTTTCCATATTGTGTTCATCCGTAACGTTTTGATTTATTTTGATATCAACACGAAGCGTGAGGTCTTGCGTCGCGTGGCGCACTCGATGGTGCCCGGCGGCTACCTGTTCTTGGGGGCGGCGGAAACCACCATGGGGATGGATCCGGTATGGGAGCGTGTGACCTTGACGAGTGGCGCGGTCTATAAGTTGAAAGGGGCCGGGAAATGAAAGCATTAATCGTTGACGACTCCCGTGCTATGCGTAAAATCATCGGCGGTATCCTGCGCCGGGAAGGATTTGAAGTCCTGGAGGCCAACGATGGGGAACAGGCTATGAAAATCTTGCATGACCCTGCCACGGGACGTGTCGATTTGGCGACAATCGACTGGAATATGCCGGTGATGAACGGGCTGGAACTGGTGGTCAATATCCGCGCAGAAAAGGAACTGCGCAATATCACGTTGATGATGGTGACCACCGAGTCGGAGCACTCGCAGATTGTGCGTGCCTTGGCGGCGGGGGCGCACGAGTATCTCATCAAGCCTTTCACTCCCGAAGCCGTCAACGAAAAGCTCATGCTGTTGGGGTTGGGGACTTGAGGAACTGTCAGACCCTGCGGGACGGTCGGTGAAACCAAATGCCCGGAGTCTGTCGTCAGTAAGGAACACGAGGAGAGCAAAATGGACCAGGAAATTCGCGAGGCGGTGTTGAACATTGCGAACGACGTTTTCTATGCCCTGATTGATAAACGCGAAGGCACTGTGAGGGAATGGACCGAAGAAATCGAGCCTTTTCAGGATCCGATTTATGCTTGGATAGAATCTCAAGGGGATAAGCAGCTGCGTGTCATGCTAGCGATGGAAGACTCCACAGCCAAGGACCTGACCAGAGCCATGTACCTCCTGGGCGAAACTGATGAAGTGACCGAAGAGGACCAGCGGGACGCTTTTGGAGAAATCGTCAATGTGATTGGCGGAAATATGAAATCAATCGTGGAAGATTCCGGAAACCTGGTTCTTCCCAAAGTTGAAAAAGAAAAACCGACTGACCAGGATTCACCTTTAGTTAGCGTAAACCTCAACTGGAAAGGCAAATTCCTGGTAGTCTCGATAAGTGACCTTAATACCCCGCGAGACGCGGCTTAAGGGTGAACACGGAGGTAATCGATGCGTATTATTGTTGCCGACGATTCGCGAGTGATGCGACAAATCGTGGTGCGTACCCTGCGCCAGGCGGGATTCGACTGGGAAGTCATGGAGGCCGAGGACGGCGCTCAGGCTTTGCAGTTGGCGCTGTCAGAATCCCCTGACTTGGTGCTGTCTGACTGGAATATGCCAAATATGCTGGGTATTGAGATGCTGCAGCAGCTGCGGGCGACGGGGTCAAAGATTCCGGTCGGGTTTGTGACTTCCGAGGGTTCCCCTCAGATGCGGGAAATCGCACAACAGGCGGGTGCGAACTTCCTGATTCAAAAGCCTTTTGATGCCGCCACCTTCAAGTCAATTTTAGGAGCGTTCAACCGATGAGTGCCACCCCTTTGCCTACCGCGAAAGAGATTCGCGACCTGTTTGAAATGCTGTTAGGACGCAGCGTTGAGGTTTCGCCGGACTACGAAATTCTCAAGCCGGATGAGGAATTCGGCTGCTGCGTGGCGTTCTTTAACGATGCGATGAATAACGTCTGTGCCGCCTGCATTATGGACCTGGATTTGTGTGCCTATGCCGGTGCTGCCCTGCAGCTGATTCCCGCTGCGGGGGCACAAGACGAAATCAACAACGGCACCTTGTCGGACAGCTACATTGAGAATGTCTACGAAATCCTCAACATTTTCTCGGGTCTGTTGAACAAGGACGATGCCCCTCACGTCACCATCGGTTTGATGTACACTCCCGGCGAGGAACTGCCCGGTAACGAGTACAAGATGGTTACCTCGTATGTGGAGCGTCGCGATTCTGTCCTCGACATCGAAGGTTACGGCAAGGGTCGCTTCGGCGTCATGTGCTTTAACTAGCGATTTCCCGCTGGGGGTTTAGCCCAGCTGATTCTTTTTACGTTTTTCCCCCGGCTGCGTGCCGGGGGAAAAACGTTTTAACCTGCAATGCCCTAGTTGCGCCAAGACATTAATAAGTTTTATTCCGGGTTCAGGGTGTGCGTGGATTATAGGGTGAATATAGGGCAGTAGCTGCCAATAATGGCAGCTACTGCCCAAATCCCACCTTATATTCACACCCCAGCACGTATCCTCCGGTACTTCCGACCAGTTATCCCCGGATTTTGCCGGCGTTTACCGACTCGCTGTCTGCGCTCGCGGCAGAATCGAGCTATCCGAACCCTTGCAGGGTGGTTTGAGGGCGTTGGCGCTTGTGTGAAAGAATGAACGCATGGCTGAACTTGTAGCTCCAGATTATGTTCCCAGCGACGTTCTCGAGCACCCGGTGACTGAGATTCCAGACATTCCAGGGTGGAAAAAGGCGGCAGCAGGCAAAGTCCGGGAAATCTTTATTCCCGAAGACGCTGCCGGAATCGCTACCGCGGATCGTTTGATGTTAGTGGCGACCGACCGGATTTCAGCTTATGACTTTATCCTCGATACCCCCATTCCCGGCAAGGGAGCGGTGTTGACCCAACTGTCTCGCTGGTGGTTTAACCAGCTAAACGGCTTGGTGGACACGCACTATTTGGGCGTTGACGTGCCGGCAGAAGTAGCGGGACGAGCGATGATTACCCGGCGACTGGAGATGTATCCGGTCGAGTGCGTGGCTCGTGGATATCTGACCGGTTCAGGATTAGTGGAATACAAGCAATCTGGTGGGGTGTGCGGCATTGCCCTGCCGCCGGGGCTGCGGGAAGCCTCGAAACTGTCCGAGCCGATTTTCACCCCCGCAATTAAGGCTGAACTGGGCGAACATGATGAAAATGTGTCCGCTGCCCGCATCGCCCAACTGCACGGACGGGCGGTGGCAAAAAACCTCATGGATTTGACGTTGCTGGTGTATCGCAAAGCTGCCGAGATCGCGGCGGAACGCGGGATCATCCTGGCTGACACCAAGTTTGAATTCGGCGCGTTGCCGGGACATTACGTTCACGGCGACACCGTCAGCGACGGATCTGCCTCTTTTGTGCTGGGAGACGAAGTCATCACCCCGGATTCCTCGCGCTTCTGGCCCGCCGACGCTTGGGTGGAGGGGCAGGTCACCCCCAGTTTCGATAAGCAGTACGTGCGAGACTGGTTGACAAGCCCCCAGTCGGGTTGGGATCGTCACGGCAGTGCCAAACCGCCAGCTTTGCCACCCGAGGTGGTCCAGCGCACCACCGAACGCTACCTCGAGGCGTACCGGATTCTGACCGGTCAACCTCTCATCTAAACTTTGAAACGCTTGCCGGAACCCCGGAAAGCCCCTATCCACGGAAAAGGAACAAAAATGGGAAAAATCGTTGTTGAGGTTATGGTGAAACCAGAGATTCTCGACCCGCAGGGCAAAGCCATTAAAGGCTCGTTAGCTCGCCTGGGAATCGAAAACTTTGTGGACGTGCGTCAGGGCAAACGCTTCACCTTGGACACCGCTGGTGATGTCACCGAAGCGGACCTTGAGGCGGCACGTCAGGCGGCACAGACCCTGCTGTCCAACCCGATTATCGAGGACGTTGTGGCTGTCAAAGCCGTCACGGAGGACCAAGCATGAGTGCAAAAGTTGGGGTCGTGACGTTTCCGGGGACCCTCGATGACCAAGACGCGCGCCGGGCGGTGCGGTTGGCAGGCGCCACGCCGGTGCAGCTGTGGCACCAGGATGCAGACTTGCACGAGGTTGACGCCATCGTCTTGGCAGGCGGGTTTTCGTACGGGGACTATTTGCGCTGTGGCGCGATTGCCCGTTTCGCTCCGGTGATGGAGTCTATCGTCGAGGCCGCTGGTCGGGGTATGCCAGTACTGGGGATTTGTAACGGGTTCCAGGTGTTGACTGAGGCGCATTTGCTGGATGGAGCCCTGATGCGTAACGAGCATAAAAAGTTCATTTGCCGCGACCAGGTGTTGCGGGTCGAAAACAATCACACAGCATGGACCAGCGAATTTAGCGAGGGCGAAGAAATCCTCATTCCGCTGAAAAACGGGGAGGGCAATTTCCGGGCTGACCCGCACACCGTGGAACGCCTCGAGGGCGAAGGTCAGGTCGTGTTCCGCTATGCCGGTCCGCTGGGTAACCCCAACGGTTCGCTAAACGACATTGCCGGGATTACCAATGCAAAAGGGAACGTGGTCGGCTTGATGCCCCACCCAGAGCACGCTGTGGAGCCGGGTTTCGGTCCCACTCCCGGCTCGCGCAACCGCGCCGGAACTGACGGTCTTAAGTTCTTTACTTCCGCGATTAACACGGTGCTGGTCTAAACGAAAGCCCAGGTCGAAGAACCGCGACTGACCGTACCGCCCACCCAAAACTACTGAAGGAACCACTCATGACGACTTATGACACCGTTGAAAATGCTGCACAGACCCCCGATGAGCCGCAAGATTACCGGGCGTTGGGGCTGAAAGATGATGAATATGCTCACATCAAAGAGATTCTGGGACGCCGCCCTACCGCGGCGGAGCTGGCGATGTATTCCGTCATGTGGTCCGAGCACTGCTCGTATAAATCCTCAAAGAAGCATTTGAAGGAACAATTCGGCGCGAAAACCACTCCGGAAATGAAGAAAAACCTGCTGGTGGGCATGGGGCAAAACGCCGGGGTGGTCGACATCGGGGACGGCTACGCGGTGACGTTTAAAGTCGAGTCGCACAACCATCCGTCTTTTGTCGAACCATATCAGGGCGCTGCCACCGGGGTAGGTGGCATCGTGCGCGACATCATGGCGATGGGGGCGCGCCCGGTTGCGGTCATGGACCAGCTGCGTTTCGGCGCGGTGGACCACCCCGATACGGCTCGCGTGGTGCATGGCGTGGTTGCTGGCGTGGGTGGCTACGGAAATTGCCTGGGGCTGCCCAATATCGGCGGCGAGACTGAGTTTGACCCCAGCTATCAAGGAAACCCGCTGGTCAACGCCTTGTGCTTGGGGGTGCTGCGGCATGAGGACATTCACTTGGCGAACGCGACCGGGGTGGGTAACCACGTGGTGCTGTTCGGGGCACGCACCGGCGGTGACGGTATCGGCGGGGCATCCATCCTCGCGTCCGAGTCGTTCGAGGACGGGATGCCCGCAAAGCGTCCCAGCGTCCAGGTCGGCGACCCGTTCATGGAAAAAGTCTTGATTGAATGCTGTTTACAGCTGTTTAAAGCCGGCGTGGTAGAGGCGATTCAAGACCTCGGAGCGGCGGGGATTTCCTGCGCCACGTCCGAGCTGGCAGCAAACGGAGACTCGGGTATGCACGTGGACCTAGAGAAAGTCCTGTTGCGTGACCCGACCTTGACCGCTGGGGAAATCCTCATGAGCGAGTCTCAAGAGCGCATGATGGCGATTGTTTCAGAGTCGCACCTCAGCGAGTTTGTGGACATTGTCCGCAGGTGGGATGTGGAATATGCTGTGATTGGCGAGGTCACCGGGGACGGGCGTTTGACGGTGGATCACCACGGTCAGCGCATTGTGGACGTGGACCCGAAAACGGTTGCCATTGATTCTCCCGTCTACGACCGCCCTTATGCGAAACCGTCTTGGCAAGACGCGCTGAACGCGAACACGGTGTTGGAAGCGATGGCGCGCGACGAGTTGGCGATGCCGGGGGACACCGACCCGGAGAAACTGCGCCAAGAAATCCTTGACGTGTGTGTGACCAGCCCGAACGAGGCAGCAAAGAATTGGGTGACGGACCAATACGACCGGTTCGTGCGCGGCAACACCGCTCTGTCTCAGCCGGATGATGCCGGGGTCGTTCGCGTGGTCGAAGAGACTGGGCGCGGGGTGGCGCTGGCTACGGATGCGAACGGGTGGTACACCAAGTTGAATCCTTATGCTGGGGCGCAGCAGGCGCTGGCGGAGGCTTACCGCAATGTGTGCGTGGTCGGGGCGCGCCCGATGGCGATTACCGACTGCCTGAACTTCGGCAACCCGGAGGATTCGGACGCCATGTGGCAGCTGGTGACGGCGATGACGGGTTTGGCAGACGGCTGCGCCACGCTGAAAGTGCCCGTGACCGGCGGTAACGTTTCGCTGTATAACTCGTCCGGGGACACGATGGGTCAGCCGGATTCTTCTATCAACCCGACCCCGGTGGTGGGTATGCTGGGGCTGATGGATTCGGTGACGCGGGTGGCGCCTGCCGGTTTTGTGGGGCAAGGGCAACAGCTTTTGCTGCTCGGCGCCAAAACTGCCGCGGAGCTGGACGGGTCGGCGTGGGCGCGATTCCACGGGCACTTCGGCGGGCAACCGCCGGTGGTGGATTTTGCCGCGGAACAGGCGCTGGGTGAAGTGCTGATTGCTGGCGCGACCAGCGAGGCTCACCTCGGAGCGCATGACCTGTCTAACGGCGGTTTGGCACAGGCCGTGGTAGATATGGCGTGCCGTTTTGAAATCGGGGCGCGCCTGGACTTGCGTCAGCTTGAGGCCGAAACGGGGCTGGGCGCGACGGCGCTGCTGTTCAGTGAGACGCAGGCACGAGCCGTGGTTTGTGTTCGCACGAGCCAGGTTGACGAGGTGTGTCGCAACGCAGCAGCGGCGGGCATCGGTGTGTGGCGGATTGGCGAAAGTGGCGGGCATGACCTGTCGATTACTTTCTCGCAGGGTGAAGTGAGCTTCGCGGTGAAAGACTTGGTTCACGCCAGCACCCAGGTCTTGCCCGATTTGTTCGAATAACCCTCGCGTAGAGGTAGCGAAACCGCATAAACCTGCATATTTTGCGGCTTTCGCATAGAATTACCACGTCAGTAGTTAGCGCTGACTATCAGTCCAGAGGAGATATAAGCTATGGCGATTTTGACAATTGGCGACGAGTTCCCGGAGTACGACTTTCAGGCAGTAGTCGGCGGGGTGCTCTCTGAGCTGCCCGTTAACAAGGAAGAAGACTACTTTACCAGGGTGCGCTCCGCTGACGTGCCGGAGGGGCAGTGGCGACTGTTTATCATGTGGCCCAAGGACTTCACTTTTGTGTGCCCCACCGAGTTAGCCGGAATCGCCGGAGTGTATGAGGATTTGCAGGAACGCCACTGTGACGTGGTGGCGGTGAACACTGATTCCGAGTACGTCCACCTGGCTTGGCGCTCCAGGGACGAGCTGCTGAAAAACGTCCCGTTCCCCTTGGCGAGCGACCTGACTCATGACTTCTTGAAAGCGGTCGGGGTGTTGAACCGCGATGGTGTGTGTGATCGTGCGTCGTTCTTGGTCGACCCCGATAACCGGGTGCGTTTTGTCTCGGTTGACGATGGCTCGGTCGGGCGTAACGCCGAGGAGCTGGTGCGCCAGCTCAACGCTTTGCAATCCGGCGGTTTGACTTCGTGCGGGTGGCATCCGGGCGAACCGACTCTCGATGTGTTCAAAGCGGCTACGAACATGGTGTCGCTGTCAATCTGATTTGGTTTTCATCTTCACGACCGGGGAACCCCATGGGTTTCCCGGTCGCTTTTTTAGATGGGCGTTGTGTGCGTTGTGTGCGTTTGGATCGGGCGCACCAGGGCGGTGTGGGTGGTTGCCGAGTTTTGTCCGTGTTGGTGGGGATTCGGGGTGTGCACCAGGGGGCGCCGCGACCCTCCCCAAACGCTACGAGACACGTCCAAGATGCGGAACGATTCTTTTGCGAAATGAGACAGGTGGTATATTTGGCGCGACAAAATCAATTAAACAAAGGAGCGTAAACTCGTGCATCCTAAACTAGAAAAAGTATTACAAGAAACTGCTCACCGTAACCCCGGCGAACCGGAGTTTCTCCAAGCTTTGACTGAGGTGCTCATCTCGCTGGATCCGATTATCGAACGGCATCCGGAATACGCCGACTACGGGCTGCTGGAGCGTTTGACCGAGCCGGAACGCCAGATTATTTTCCGCGTTCCCTGGGTCGATGATAATGGTGATGTCCAGGTCAACCGGGGCTACCGCGTGGAGTTCAACAGCGCGCTGGGTCCCTACAAGGGCGGCTTGCGTTTCCACAAGTCGGTGAACCGCAACATCATCAAGTTCCTGGGGTTCGAGCAAATCTTTAAGAACGCCTTGACGAACCAGGGCATCGGTGGCGGCAAGGGCGGCTCTGACTTTGACCCGCACGGCAAGTCGGATAACGAGGTCATGCTGTTCTGCCAGTCCTTCATGACCGAGCTGTACCGTCACATTGGCGACAAGACCGACGTTCCCGCTGGTGACATCGGTGTGGGTGGTCGCGAGATTGGCTACCTGTTCGGTCAGTACAAGCGCCTGACCGGCGTGCACGAAGCTGGCGTGTTGACCGGGAAAGGTCTGGGCTGGGGCGGTTCGCTGGTTCGTACCGAAGCGACCGGTTACGGACAGGTCATGTTCGCCCGGTTCATGGCAGAAGATCGCGGAGAGTCTCTGGAAGGTTTGACCTGCGCTGTCTCCGGTTCGGGTAACGTGGCGATTTACGCCATCGAGAAAGCCCAGCAGCTCGGTGCCAAGCCGGTGACCTGTTCGGACTCTGACGGCTGGGTGTATGACAAGGAAGGCATCGACCTGGACTTGCTCAAAGAGATTAAGGAACATCGCCGCGGTCGGGTTTCTGACTATGCGGCGCAGCGTCCCAGCGCGGAGTTCCACGATTCCGGTCGAGTCTGGGCTGTCCCGGTGGACGTAGCACTGCCTGCCGCTACTCAGAACGAGATTGACGAAAATGACGCGCGAACCCTGGTTAAGAACGGCTGCAAGTATGTGGCAGAGGGCGCAAATATGCCTTCCACCCCGCAGGCTATTGAAGTGTTCCAGTCCGCTCCCGACGTTTCCTACGCGCCGGGCAAGGCTGCTAACGCCGGTGGGGTGGGGACTTCCGCCTTTGAGATGGAACAGAACGCTTCGCGTTCCCGCTGGTCATTTGAATATGCCGAGGAACGTTTGGAAGCCATGATGCGCGAGATTCACAACGACTGCTTGGCGACTGCTGAGGAATACGGCAAGCCTGGCGACTACGTTTATGGCGCGAACATTACCGGTTTCCGCCGGGTCGCTGATGCCATGCTGGCTCACGGCGTCATCTGATTTTTGCCTACCTGACACGAACGACCGATTTCACTTTGGCTGGAGTCAAACTTTCAATATCCAAATCGCTATAACCTGGTAGTTTAGGAAATTGATAAAGGGTGAAAGCCCTGACTCTGGTTTGAAATCGGTCGTTCGTGCATGTATTTCCGGGGTGCTGGTGCAAATTACAGGTTTTGCAGTTGCGCCAAAGTGGCTGCGGGGGATAAATCCGAGGGGAAATTGAACCCGGCGCGGGGCGACAGCGTCATGCCCTCCCAGATGACCGGTCCATCGACCGAGGTAGAGCGTTTGTACTGCTGGGTCAGGAAACGGCGATAAAACACTTCCAGCCATTTCAGCACTTCCTCGCGGGTAAAGTATCGATCCTCGTTTTGCCCGCTGCCCTGGTAACAGCACGGAGAGCTGCCGACGGAATCCGGGCAGGTATCATCCGTACCCGCGTCGTGTGCAGCATCCGGGTCGGCGCATTCCTCGGGTTTGGTAAACGCCGCCAGCGCCAGGAACCCGACCAGGTCCGGTCCAGCCCCGCGCAGGGTGTGGTACAGGAAGAAATCATGCAACAGGTACGGTCCGATTGACCCCTCGGTCGTCTGGTGTTGCGTCTGACCATCGCTGTCATGGTCAGGAATCAGCTCCGGGGTGACATCGGTGGCGATGATGGATTCCACTGTGTCACGCAATGCTGCGGGGTTGGCGATGAGATTGCGTTCAATCAGCACCGTGGCGGCTTCGCGAATCAAATCAGGCATCATCGACTTGGGTACCCCACAGTTCACGGAATAGTGGCTCATGTGATCCCCGACCCCGTAAGTCGTCCACCCCAGCGCACTTTCGGACAAATCCCCGGTTCCCAGCACGAATCCGTGTCGCTGGTTAGCCAGGCGGAACAGGTAGTCGCTGCGTAGCCCCGCCTGTACGTTTTCAAAAGTAACGTCATAGATGGGTTCGCCGTGTCCGGCAGGATGCCCCATCGTCTTTAGCATCTCGGTGGCAGCCGGGCGGATGTCGATAAGTTCGCAGTTCACCCCCACTGCGGCAGCAAGTTTTTGAGCGTTGCTCTTGGTGTGTGCCGAAGTGGCAAAGCCGGGCAGGGTAAAGGTGAGAATTTCCGGCTTGCAACCAGCGCTGTCGCGGGTGTTTTCAAGGTGCTCCGCCGGCGAAAGCAAATCGTTGCTTTTGCGGTTCGGCTCCGCCGTTTGCCGCTCCGACTCATGCGCTAAAGCGCTGTCGCGGGCGGCAGTAGCGACCAACAGCGCCAGCGTGGAGTCCAGACCGCCGGAAATCCCCAAAATAATGTTCGCATTCCCCAGTGCCTGCAAGCGTCGCACCAGGGCATCGCGCTGTATATCAAAGGCTTCCCGCAGGTCAGCCCGGTAGCGCCGGTCAGACACGGGCACCAGGGGACGCTGCGCGGGGGGCTGCAGCAGGGTAATCTCGGTGCCCAAATCCAGGGCTACCTCGAAGCTTCCGTATCCGGTCAGCTCGGTATAGCTCGGACCGGTGTAGCGCACCGCCCGCGCCAGTTCCGGCAGCACGATGTCTGCCAGGGTCAAACCGGCTTGGCTCAGGTGCGTTTCGGCAGCCAGGACCTGACCATCAGCGGCAATGTATCCGCTGGCGCTGTAGGTCCCGTCGGTGGATGATTCGCCGTGGGAACCGATGGTTTGTACGACTGCCAGGTGCAGGTCCCGAGACAGGGTTCGGGCCGCGCGGTGCAGGTGTCGGATGGAGCCGACCGTGTGCGCTGGTGCCGCCAGGTGGGCGATGACAGTGGCGGTGGGCAGGGAATTCCCGGACATGGCAGCGCCGAAAGAGTTGCGGGTATAAAAGCTCGTCGGAGTGGGGGCGTCGTAGGTAGCCAGTCGATTCAACGAGCCGACTACGGGCACAATATGCAGCCCCGGCAGGTTCGTGGCAGAAAATCCCCAGCTCTGTTCCATGTCGTCGTGGACGTCTCCGCCCCAGATGGACACGGCGCGTGACACCCCGCCGAGTCGCGCCCCGACTATGGTCACGATGGACAGGTCCGCGGTCTGGGTCGCAATCCAATGCAGTGCTGACACGGTGGCGTTGGCGACCGCGGTGTTGGCACCCCAATCTCCGAGGGTCACGCCGGTCAGGCAGTCTTGGGGAAACACCACCAGGGCGGCGTGTTGGGCAGCGGCAGCCCGTGCCAGTTCGACGATTTGGCGGGCATTAGCGTGGGGGTCTCCCAGCTGGATGGTAAAAGTCGCGCTGGCTACGCGCGCGATTCCGTGAGCATAGATGTTATCCATGCAACCAGTTTAGTCGACCCCCGCCCCGCGGTTCTCCGGCTTGCCCCGCCGTTTCGCCCCTCTGTGTGGGGGCATCTCCGCGGCGCGCCCGTCGCATCGACACGGGGTGCTTTCCCGGATTGTCAGAGTTGCGCACAGTTGGCACATACCTCCACTTTGGGCGCAGGTTTTGCTTAGAATTAACCCCGGAAAGGGGTACGTGATGGAACACCTGGTACGTAAAACTGCGATAAAACTGGCTGATGGTCGCGATTTGTTCTATTTTGATGATTCTGAGCCTTATGTTTCGGGGCGGGCGACTCGTCGTTGCGACGATCCGCGCCCGTTGCCTCCTCGGTTTGAATCGGGGGATGCAAGAGGTACGTTGGGTCCGATTATGCGTCGGGACCCGTTGACGGGGGATTGGATTCCGATGGCGGCGCATCGTATGAACCGCACTTTCCTGCCGCCCGCGGATGCTAATCCGCTGGGTCCGGCGCGTCCCGGCGCGACCTATCAGGACGGGGAGATTCCAGACACTGATTATGACGTGGTGGTTTTTGAAAACCGTTTCCCGTCCCTGCTGGAAGTCCCCGGTGTAAGTAACGCCGAGACTCACCCGGATGGTCAGGACCTGTTTTGTGAACGCCCCGCGAACGGGCGTTGCGAAGTCGTGTGTTTCGGCCCGGACTTGCACACGAACCTGGTTTCGATGGGACCGCAGCGGATGCAAACCGTCATTGCAGCCTGGGCGGATCGCACCGCCGCGCTGTCGGCGTTGCCCCAAATAAAACAGGTTTTCGTGTTTGAAAATCACGGCGAGGACATCGGAGTCACCTTGTCGCATCCTCACGGTCAGATTTATGCTTACCCTTACCTGACGCCGAAAACCGCGGCGATGCTGCGCCAGGCACGGGCGTTGGGGCAGAAAATCGGTGACCCGGAGGTGAACCTCATCGCCTCCGTGCGGGACGCGGAACTCCAGGCAGGCACGCGTGTGGTGGCAGAAAATGCGCATTGGGTGCTCTATGTCCCGGTTGCGGCACGGTGGCCTATCGAGTTTCACCTGGTGCCGCGGCGTATCGTGCCGGATTTCGCGGCTTTGGACGCGGCGCAGCGCGAAGCGTTGGCAGATATTTACCTAAAGATGATGATTGTGGCGAACCATTTTCATCGGGAACCGGCGCGTGGCGAGGATGCGCAGCCGGGGGCATATTTGCCCGTCAACTATATTTCGGCGTGGCACCAAGCGCCGGTGTCGCCCGCGGACGGCCGCGACCAGCTGGGTTTGCACTGCGAGTTTTTCTCTTTCTTGCGCGCACCGGGCAAGTTGAAATACCTGGCGGGTTCCGAATCTGGCATGGGTGCCTGGATTTCCGACACGACTCCGGAAAAAATCGCTACTCGCGCCCGCCAGGCGGCGCGCGAGTGTGTGGAACTGGACGCTTTTGCGGGTCTGGACTATCCCACGACTTTCCGCTAGGCGCCACCGCCCCACCGCCTACCCCCTAAATGGGTAAACCAAGTCAACCGCCCTTCTGAACCAAATCCGATAATCTACACCACGAAACGAGGCAAAACATGAGCGATTCCACCCCCGCTAATCCAGCCCAAACCCCTGCCGCCCCTGTCACCCCGGTCAATCCCCCGGCTGGCTCAGACTCGGCGCAGCCACTATTCATGAACCCCTACCCGACCCAACAGGGGGCTGCCCGCGTCACCGAGCTGTTCCAGCGCACGTTTGGGACGGCGCCGGCGGGCGTGTTTCGCGCCCCCGGACGGGTCAATGTCATCGGGGAACACACGGATTACAACGGCGGGGTCGCGCTGCCACTGGCCCTGCCGCACGCGACTTACGCCGCGATGCGTCCGCGCTCGGATCGCCGGTTGCGCCTGATTTCCGCCCAGTTCGCCCCCGGCAGTGCGGCTCTGGAACTGGATTTGGACGAGTTTTCCCGTGGTCTGACCGATGCGATTCCCGAGGACGGTTCGCGATTGGTGCGCGGACCGGCGGCTTACGTGGGGGGCACGATTTTGAGCCTGGAGGACGTGTTGGAGCAGCCGGGGGCGGCGACCGGCTTTGATATTGCGGTGGATTCCTGCGTGCCGCTGGGGTCGGGGCTGTCCTCGTCGGCGGCGCTGGAATGTGCCGTGGCGGTCGGGGTGGATGCGCTGTGCGGGTTTGGCTTGGCGGGGTCGATTCCCGGTCGTCACCAGCTGGTTGACGCGGGTCGACGGGCAGAAAACTTTTATGTCGGAGCGCCTACGGGTGGGCTGGATCAGGCGGCAGCGCTGCTGAGCCACCCGGATAAGGTGTTCCTGTTGGACTGCCGGACGTTTGAGACTATCGATTTCCCGTTTGCGCTGGCACCAGCGGGGATGGAACTGTTAGTCATTGATACGCGGGCGCGTCATGACTTGGCAGATGGTCAATACGCGGCGCGCCGTCAGACCTGCGAGATTGCGGCGGCAGCGATGGGGGTGGAGTTCCTGGGCGAGCTGGCAGGGGTGCTGCAGCCCTCTGACTTTGACCGTCCGCTGCAAAACCCAGATATTGCAGCGATTTTGTCCCGGCTTTCCGAGCGGCTGGGCGAGGGTGAATCGGCGGCAGAAGTGTTCCGTCGGGCGCGTCACGTGCTCACGGAAATCGTGCGGACCCGCAACTTTGCTTACGAGCTGATGCGTCCCACGGTGGATTGGCACAAGTTGGGTCAGCTGATGAACGAATCTCACGAGTCGCTGCGTGTCGATTATGAGGTTAGCTGCCCGGAGTTGGATTTGGCAGTTCAGGCGGCGCGGGATGCCGGGGCGTTGGGGGCGCGCATGACGGGCGGTGGGTTCGGCGGCTGTGCTATCGCGCTGGTTCGCCTGGATGACGTGGATCGGGTCGCGCGAGACGTGACTGCCGCGTTCCTCCAAGCTGGTTGGGAACGCCCCGCGTTCTTGGTCGGGGAACCTTCCGCTGCTGCCGGTCAGGTTTAGTTTGCTGCCGGTCCTCACCAGGTCGGTTCGTCACGAGGTCAGTTCGTCACCAGCTTGGTGTGCCCCCAGCCCGGTTCATCGCGGGCGCGGAATGGCACCAGCCGGGGGTCAGTGGCGGAATGTGCCGTGCGAGGCGCCAAAACGCCAAATAGCATGGGACCGACCTCATCAGAGACCGGTCCCGGATGTCTGCAGTGTTTTGTTAGCTCAGCAGCAGGTTTTGTGCGGCAGTCGTGCTGACCCGATGCGCTGCAATCGCAGCTGAGGGGGCAGCGGCAATAGTGGACTGGGTATCCTGTGCGGCAGCGCCAGCCTGGTCGGGGGTCAGAGCCGGACCGCCCAGTTCGTCGAGATTGCCGGTCAGGGAGTTGAACAGCCCACCCAGCGCGAAAGTCTGTGCCGCGATTTGAATCTTGGCGTGAGACAGCAGCAAATCGGCGTGGTCCACGGATTTTATCGAGGTGGCTTTGTCATCCAAATTAATGGCGGCGATGCCACGTCCCCCGGTAGCTAACAGGGACGCCAAATCCGGCAAATCCGCAGAACCGATTGCCACGGTGACGCCTGCGCCGTGTGCGCCGGGAGCGATGGAAAAGTCGGTGCCGTCCAGGACAGCTTGGTCTTGATAGCGCGCCGCGTGCAGGGTTTGATCCAGGCGGGAGAGTCCGTCAGCCAGAGCCAAACGGGCGGAAGGGTCGGATTTGCCCGCTTCGACGACGCTGTGTATCCATTCCAGGTGTTTCGCGGCGGCATCTAGGTGTTCGTTGGCGACACGTAAGACTTCCACTCCGCGTTGGGCAGCGGCGAGGGTCTGGTGAGTCTGACCGACTTTCGCTGCCAGGGGGTTTGCCCGCAAATCTAAGGAATCCGCGTGGCTGGGCGCTGCTGCGCGTTGCAGAGCATCGGTGCTCCGAGCGGGGGCAATCGCAGCTGCCGGTTGCATTGCCTGCAGGCTGACGTTGGTGTTGGTGGTCAGTTGCACTACCATGATGGCCTTCCTTAGCGTCTCATCGTTCCGGTAATCCTGGGACTAAAGTGTATGGATGGTGACTCTCCCGGTCACCAAGCTGTTTAATCAATGATAGCATCCTGAAAGCAACCTGGGGATAGGGAGTTTATTGCCGTGGCAAAAAAGATTTCTTCCGCAGCCGGTCGCGCTGCCGTTTCTGCTTGTGTTTCCGCTGTATGCGCAGCTCATGGCGGTGGGGTGGGGGATTCTCCGGCGCCCGTCTCGCTCACTGAATTGACAGGACATTTGCTGGATTTTACCAGGGAAATCCCGCGTGACACGGTGGCGACCGCGGTGCGTTTCACCTTGCAGCGGTTGGAAGCCGCAGCGCCGGGTCAGGCAGTGGAGGTGCGGGTGCCGCCTTTTGGAGCGGTCCAGATTTTGCCGGGGACGACGCATCGGCGCGGAACGCCGCCGGCGGTGATTGAGATGTCTCCGGAAGTGTGGTTGGCGTTGGCAGTCGGGGGTCTGACCTGGTCGACAGCCGTTTCACGAGGACTCGTGGCAGCTTCGGGGAATCGTGCGGATTTGGGGGCGTTGTTACCGCTGCAAATCTGAATCGCTGCGGGAGACGGGAGACTCGGCGGGTGCCGAGGGGTGCGTCCGTTAGGACAGCAACCGCAGGGCGGAAGAAATCGCCGTGTTTGCTTGGGCGGTAAAGGCGGCAGAGCCGGATTGTGACAGCTGCGACATCGTGTTTGCGACCAGACCTTGAGCTAGGGCAGGGGTGCCTCCGATAGCGGCGCTCAACAGTTTGGAGCTGGCAGACATCGCGTTTACCGTCGAGGCGGTCGCTTCGCTCAAACCGGTGCGGACCTGGGCGACGGCACCTTGGGCAATGTTGAGGCTCTGCACGACTGCCGGGGTGGCGTTGCGGTGCGATGTTGCCAACAGGTCTGCGAAGCCTTGGAGTCCCAAGCCTTCGGTGTTAAAGCTTTTGCCGTTGGGCAGGGTGGCATCGACGGTGACGCGGGCGGAATCGCCGACGGTGAAAGTGGCGCGGAATCGACCGTCCAGGGTCTTGTGCCCCGCGAAAGATTCGTGGTCGACCAGGCTATCCAGTCGCTTTGTCAGCAGCCCGAAGGCTTCGGTCAGTTCGGCGCGCCGGGTGCGGGTCAGGGATTGATTGGACAGCTCAGAGACGATGGCTTTCATGCCGGTCAGGACTTGGTCGGTCTTTCCCAGGGAATCGTTGACCACGTTGGCAGTGGTGACGGCAGCTTGGGCAGTTTGGGATTTGTAGTTTTCAATCGAGACTTCCGCGCGAGTGCTGGAAGTGGGAGAGACGCGAACTTCGTCGCCGAAACCGTCCACCGTGGCATGACGGCTCCCTGCCGGGGTGGTTGCGGGCGCGACCGGGGCGGTCCGGGACGCTCCGCGCAGGGCGTTCAAACCGGCGCTCAGTCCGGAGGGTCCGTGGTTCGCGGTGGCGAGCTCTTTGGAGGTCGTGGCATTGTTCCACGGCGCGCCTAAGGCATTCGCCTGGTAATTGCCCAAACCATTCAACTGCATCTATGTCTCCATTATCGATTTATTCAGCTGTGTCAGCCTCGTCGACTTACACCTGACATATTCGGCAGTCTGTGCTGCCACTTTAGAAATAATACGGGGCATTTCTGCAGGAAATTCCTATTTCAGGTAATTGTCAGGACAATTCATTTCGGCGTGTCGCCTTGACCTCGACCGATGCGGTTTTATATGACTAAAGATTACCGCCTGGTAAGGGACGCAATTGCGGCAAATTCCGGGGGAGCTCGGGTTTAATTCAGTCTTTTTTCGGGCGGGGGCACGCTGTTTGGCCCCGGTTCCGTTTCGTTCGCGGTTCGCCTTGTTGCCGCCCGCGGGGGGTGCGCGAAAACGCGTGGGGTCGGACCTCGTGACCCCCGGCCTTGTGCCGGCAAAAATCGTCCCCCGAGAGCCATGCCGGCAAACAGCTCGTGCCCCGGCCTTGTGACCCCCGAAAACGGCCGAACCGTTCCCGTCGTGGGGCACCCCGGGAAAATCCCGTATCTCGCGCGCGAGGCGGTTATTGCGAGTACAGTTCTGTACAGATTCTATAAACTTTATTGACCTTTTCATGGTCAAGTTTTAGCGAGGAGTTTGCGATGTCTCAGTCAGCAAAGGGAATGGGAATCAAAGTCAGCGCGGGCGGGCCCTACCTGGTGACCGGCGGGGTACCGCTGCGAGAAGCGCGGATTCATCCCGATGGGTCGGGCTACACCTAGGATCCGGGTCGCGCCCTGCCCCAGAGCGAAACTTACGCCCTGTGCCGCTGCGGATTGTCGCATGACAAGCCGTTTTGTGACGGTTCGCATCATCAGGTGGACTTTGCGGGTACGGAAACGGCCAATCACCAGCCTTATACCGAACGTATCGACATTGCGGAAGGCCCCCAGTTGCGGATGGGCGACGATGGGCGCTGCGCTTACGCCCGGTTTTGTCACGGACCCGCCGGGGATGCGTGGACGCAGGTCGCCACGGCGCAAACTCCGGCCGAGGTGGCGGCGGCCACCAAGGTCATTGACGAATGCCCGGCGGGCCGTTTGACGCGCCTGGATCCACAGGGTGCCGTGCAGGAACCGGATTTGGAGCCGTTGGTGGTCGTCGCCCAAGACCCTCAAAATGAGTGTTCTGCCGGAATCTATGTTCAGGGCGGGATTCCGCTGACGGACGCGAACGGTGAAACCTACCCGGTGCAAAATCGCTATGTGCTCTGCCGGTGTGCGGACACCAAGAACACCCCGTTTTGTGATGCTAGCCACGTGAATTTCGGCTTCGATGACGGGCATATCAATGGCTGACGCGAGCGGGTGAATCGTGGGTTGGCGGGTCTGAAACGTACTGCTTGTTGTCGGGCCTGCTGATAGGTCGACCGCGGCGAACAGACAGAGCCCGACATCACGGCTGGTGAACGTCCCTGGTTCGCCGGCTGGAGCAAGCTTTGGATTACACTCGCCCTGCGTCGTTCTCCCCTTGGTTGCGTTCTCGGGTTGGTGCTGGTTTTTAGGTTCCCGCACACAACAGAAACACATGATTAACTCAACTGATGTTTCTGTGCTTCCTTGGGGAGTATTTCTCTTTGCAATCTATCTCATGTCCGATGCACCCAGATTTCACTGTGTTCACTGCGATTGTTCTGGGTTCGAGCGCATGCCCCAGCAAACTTTTCCATCCCCCCACACGGCAAGAGGTATGGATGATATCTTTGTATCTATTCTTTCGGAGCAAATGCTCAAGTCCATTGTTTCCGTTTTACTAACGCGCTTGTTGGACGGCGCTGCGAACCCGTCTGTAGTGCGGGGTGTCCCTTGTTTGCCGGCATGGGTAGCGCGCGACTTTGCTAGCGATATGGCACCGGTTTTTCGACGAATTTGCGCACTTAGTCGCGGCACTTGCAGATTTCTTACGTTGGGGCTGCTTGGTCTCGGCGGGGGTGATTTGTCCTTTTCCCTTGTGTATATTGGCCTCAGGTGGCAATCAGATGCTATGAGTAAATAACCCTTGAATTAATCGTTCAAGTACCCTAGTATTAATCCATGAAACGCCGCGACTTGCTGAAACGCCTTGCCGATATCGCAAGCCGCAAAGGCGAATCGCTGGAACTCGAAGAAGGCGGCAACCACACCAAAGTCCGCATAGGGCAATGGTCCGAGCCAATCCCGCGCCACCGCGAAATCCAGGAACACCTTGCTAAGGGCATTATCAGGAGGGCAAGCCGATGACCGCAAAAACCCCAAAAACCTCGAAAACCCAGAAGATGACCAACGTCACCGCCCATGCTATCCGTGAAAACGGCTGGTGGGTGGCCGACTTCACTTGCGATGGCAAGGAATACGGCACACAGGCGAAGCGCCTGGATCAGCTGGTGGACATGGTCAAGGACGCTTCAGCCCTGATGACCGGCCGCCCGGAAGACACTTTCGATGTCCACATCGTTGTCGACATGGCTGAATACATTAGCGAAGTTGAAAAATATAAAGAGGCTGCCGCGCAAGCCCGCGATGCCGAGGCGAAAGTTGCCGCCGCTTCGCGTTCCGCGGTCGCAAAACTGAAAAAGGCCAACCTCGGCGTGCGCGACATAGCCACTTTGATGGGGGTCAGCCCTCAGCGCGTGTCCCAACTTGCCCATGCCTAAGGCGTGTTCTCCTGTTCAATAGGCCTTTTGGGTGCATTCCCCGGGCGGACGGCATTTGTCCTGTCATTTGCACAATTGAAATGGGACTGTTCACATTTCGCCCGCCGCGCTTTACACTAAATTTATGGTGCAATTTCGGGCAAGCCGAAATCTGTCCCGCGCGAGGGCAAGGAATGTTCCTCGGTGATGGGTTGACACCCTGTGCCTGACTCCTCTGAACTGACCCCAAGGATGGTGGGAGCGATGACCACGTTAACTGTGGATGGATACTCCGTCGCTATGTCAGCAGGCATGTCCGCGGCGGGTTTTTCTGCACCCGGCTCCGATGACTGTACCGAGCCTTTCTCGGATGATGACACCGAGATGCCCTCGTTTGGCACCACGCGCTGTGCTGAGACGTCCCGGTCGCTGCGCAAGACTTCTGGGTCGGGGGATGCTGCCGAGGATGCGGGGGACCCTGCCGCCGATGCTGTTCCCGATTCCGGGGCGGCGCGTTCTGACGTGCCGGGGACCCGTCTCGCTGCTGTAAAATCCGGGGCTTTTTCACGCTACGCGGTGTTGACCCCGTTGGGGGGTGCGCCGCGGTCCCGTGAGGCACGTGGAGGCGCTCCGCGCAGCATCACCACCAACATTATGGCTTTGAATGCTTACCGGCATAACGCCAGCGCGGTGCAGCTCTTGCACCAGTCCCTGCAGCGCCTGTCCTCGGGTAAACGCATTAACTCGGCTGCCGATGATTCTTCCGGTCTGGCGTTGGTGCAGGGGTTGAGGACGCAAGTGTTGGGTAACCGCCAGGCGATTAAGAACGCTCAAGACGGAATTTCCCTGACTCAGACGGCAGACGGCGTGTTGGATGCTGTCCACGATATGCTCCAGCGGATGCGTCAGCTGGCAGTGAAAGGCGCCAACGATACGTATTCACTGCGTGCCAGGGTCCAGATTGGTGCCGAGATGGACGCTATCCGCGTGGAAATCGGGCGGATTGGTCAGGCCACCGAAGCGATGGGACGTCGGATTCTGGGCGGGAAATATGTGGAGCCAGCCGATGCGTTGCGTTTCCAGGTGGGGGCGAATGCCTCCGATGTGGAGGTCATCGCGATTACCTTTGTGGATGTGACTGATATTGCCAAAAATCAGATTGGTCACATTCCCCAGGACGCTGACCATGCCGCATTCCAGCGTTCCCTCGAAAACATTGATGATCAGATTCAAGTCATCTCCGGGGCGCGTGCCGCGCTCGGCGCAGTGCAAAATCGCTTTGCCCACACGATTAATCACTTGAATGTCACGGTAGAGAACCTCTGCGCTGCCCAAAGCCGGATGCAGGATGTAGACATGGCAGCGGAGTCAATGAACTACATGCGGGGGCTGATTTTGAACCAGTCTTCCCGCGCGGTGTTATCTCAGGCACTGTCGGCTCCCCGCGGGGTCCTGCGGCTGCTGAGCGTGGCGTAGCCCGAAATCCGGGTGTTTCCGACCCGGTTTGCCCCTTCCCGGTCGATGCAGGTGCCGGTGGGTGAGGAATTTTCCTGGCGTGGGCTGGAAAATGCCGTAAAATTAAATCTCGGAAACATTTTTCCTAAAGTTTCTTGTCTGCTATCCGATTGAATGGTTTGTCGGACAGGAAGTCTGACGCAAGGCTACCAGGACGGTAAATTGCCGACTGGTCTAATCAGGAGGATTTTAAAAATGGCTTTGTCTATTAATCAGAACATCATGGCTATGAACAGCTACCGTAACTTGTCCTTGACCCAGTCCAATCTGGGCAAATCCCTGGAAAAGTTGTCGTCTGGTTTCCGGATTAACCGGGCTGCCGATGACTCGTCCGGTTTGGCGATTTCTGAGGGCTTGCGCTCCCAGGTCCGTGGTAACAAGCAGGCTGTTAAGAACGCTCAGGATGGTATCTCCGTGGTCCAGACCGCTGAGGGTGCCCTGAATGAGGTTCATGACATGCTGCAGCGTATGCGTGAGCTGGCTGTGAAAGGTGCTAACGATACTAACGATTCTAAGGCTCGTGCTTTCATCGAGCAGGAAATGGGTCAGCTTAAGATGGAGCTGGTTCGTGTGGGAGCTTCCACGAACTTTGATGGTCGCAAGCTGCTGTGGAATGGTGCCAAGGTTGATAAGGACACAGTGGTAACTGGTTCAGACTTTGCGATTGCAGAAACAGCAGGTAAAGATCAAGCCGAATGGTGGGGTAAGTCTAAAGGTGTATTGGCCTTCCAGGTCGGTGCTAACGGTGATGCTCAGGTTGACGACATTTCTGTTCAGTTGGAGGACTTGGTTACCACTACCTTGAAGTCTCTCGAT
Source organism: Mobiluncus curtisii subsp. curtisii ATCC 35241 (assembly GCF_000146285.1). Taxonomy (GTDB): domain Bacteria; phylum Actinomycetota; class Actinomycetes; order Actinomycetales; family Actinomycetaceae; genus Mobiluncus; species Mobiluncus curtisii. Next base: position 1,044,976 of record NZ_GL385912.1, on the reverse strand, counting down.
ACCAAGTACTCGGTTAAGGGCACAGAGGCTGATATCGCCATCAAAGACCACAAGGGTTATATGGCAGAGATTGGCAAGATTGATACTGCCATTCACGCCGTGTCCAAGCTGCGTTCTGACTTCGGCTCGGTCCAGAACCGTTTCGAGCACACCATCAACAACCTGAATGTGGCTGTAGAGAACCTGTCTGCTTCTGAGGCTCGTATCCGTGACACGGATATGGCTTCTGAGATGATGCAGTTCACTCGTGGTCAGATTCTGCAGCAAGCTGGTACTTCCATGCTGGCGCAAGCCAACCAGGTTCCCCAGACCGTGCTGTCCCTGCTCCGCTAAGCGGACTGACAGACCGGCTGGCTGTAACCCGGCTCTAGCTTATCGGGACCCCCGCTCTCGCGGGGGTCCCCCCATTTAATCCCCCGCTAACCCACGCCTATCCCTACGGGTTGCCATGCCTTGCCCCGCCATCCTCCAGTCCCGCAGCCTGCCCCTTCGTACCGCCGCGCGACCTTTCTGGAATGGGGCTCGTTAATCCTATTAATTCGGCTCGATGTGCCATATATGGAACACCGAGCGTTTAAATAGGTTTCATTCCCGGTTATCCCCGGAATTTCGGGGCAGTTGCGCGAGTGACCGATTTCAACCCGGAATCTGGGTTATTGGCGCCCTCCGGTTGCATAAAACCGCAGGTAGACGCGATTTACTCCGGGGGGATTTGGCTCTGGGCGCAGTGAAATCGGTCGTTCGTGCCACACCTGCCCGGTTCGCGGTCTATCGCACCCCTGCAAACCCTCGCCGACCGGGCAAATCGGTAAGATAAAAACGTCCGTAACGAAAACCGCTCAGGGAGGCCCGGTGCAAATCAAGCAAACACTGACCGCGAGTGGCGCACTGGCGGCACTGGTGGTCATTGCCGCCACCGGACTGGCAGCGTGTTCCAGCCCCGCGACCTCGACCAACACCCTGTTGAAACCAGGGACACCCACCGACACCTTAATCAACGTGGCAGCCATCGAACCGGAGCGATCCCTGATTCCCGCAGATTCCTCGTATTCCTCCGGAGCTACCTTTACCCCCCTGCTGTTTTCCGGACTGTCCTACCTGAACCCGGACGGAACCATTGCAAACGAACTGGCTACCGCGGTGGTGCCCAACCCGGACTGTACCGAATACGACATTCAAATCCGCTCCGGCGAAGTATTCTCCGACGGCACCAAGCTGAAATCTGACAACTTCATCCAGGCCTGGAACGATGCCGCCAAAGCCTCCAACCGGCGTCTGAAAGCGGGGCTGTTTGCGCCCATCGAAGGCTTTTCTGACACCGCAAACCAAAACTTGACCGGCCTGCAGCGCCTGAGCGACACCCACTTTAAGGTCTATCTGACCCAGCCGACCTGCGATTTTCCGATGCGGTTGACCGACCCGGCATTTGTGCCACTGCCCGATTCCGCATTTGACTCGGCGGGTAACGTAACCTCGGGCTTTGGTGAAAATCCTTATGGCTACGGACCATACATGCTGGCGCGGGAGGGCGCTTGGGAACACGGCATTCAGCTAACCCTGGTGCCCAACACCCGCTATCACGGACCCCGCCAAGCCCAGAATGCCGGACTGACTTTCAAGTTCTACCATGAGCCGGATCAAGCCTACGAAGACCTGACCCGTGGCGCTTTAGACATTGATGAAACCCTGCCAGACCGGGCGAAAGACAGCTTCACCGAACAGCTCGGGAAACGTACCCTCGCCGTGTCCTCGGCGCACGTGAAGTTCCTGGCAATCCCCTCTAACGGGCACTTCACACTGGGCACCGAGGAAGGCAGGCTGCGTCGCGCTGCCATATCCCAAGCCATCAACCGCGACGACATCGTGAAACGGTTCTTTAACGGCACCAGGGAAGTTGCCACCGATTTCGTGACCCCCACAATTGCGGGTCACACCACGAAGCTGCCGGGCAACGAAGTGCTGACCTATCAGCCAGACACTGCCCGGAGCTTGTGGGAGCGCGCCAACCAAATTTCACCCTGGACCGACGGGGACACCTTTACTATCGCTCGTCCCGATAACGGATTGAATACCTGGATTGATGCCGCTTTGAGCTCTATCGGCGAGACGTTGGGGATTCGCACCGCGGGCGAGTCCTACCTCGATCAGCGAGCCATCGATTTGGCAGTGACCCGCCACGATATAGATGCAGCTTTCCTGGTGGATTGGCAGTCGCCCTATCCGGGGATGCATTCCTACCTGCAGCCGTGCTTCGCCACCGACGGGTATGCCAACAATATCGGGTATTCCGCCCCGGATTTCGACGCAGTTTTGAATCAGGCACGCGGGGTGAGCGATGACGCGGCAGCGAACCGTGAATACCAGCGTGCCGAGGAAATACTGCTGCGTGACTTGCCGGTATTGCCGCTGTGGCACGCGAAATCCCTGATTGGGTGGTCCGCAAAGATTGCGGATGTAGTGCCGAATTGGCGGGGGAGCGTGCAGTATTGGAAAGTCAGCGCGAACTAAGCTGAGGCGCTCTCGAAACGAGCTAAACAAGTGGCATAATCTTAGGTCAGGGGATAAACTAAAAGCTGACCAATCGTGACTTCAAGGAGGGACTCGGGCAATGGGCCGTGGCCGCCAGAAAGCTAAGCAGCAAAAGGTCGCACGCCGACTGAAATATGAGACTCCAGAGATGGATCTCGAGGCGTTGCAGCGGGAACTATCAGGTAAGTCCGGTGAGGATACGTGGGACGATGACCCCTACGCCAAATATGCTGAGCCTGATTACGATAAGTGGGCTGACTACGCTGAAGATGACCCGGATGACGGCGGGGACGCCGCGTGAAGCCGGGGTCGCCCATCTTCGGTAATGCGGCAATGACCTCCCCCGCCGATTCCCCTCGACACGACTCTGACGATAAACCGCACGATGAGTGCGGTGTTTTTGGTGTCTGGGCGCCGGGCGAAGAAGTCGCGCGTCTGACCTACTTCGGCATCTATGCCCTGCAGCATCGCGGTCAAGAATCCGCCGGTATCGCCGCTTCAGACGGATCCAAAATCTTGGTTTACAAGGACATGGGATTAGTCTCTCAGGTGTTCAAAGACCGGGACTTGGCTTCCCTGCAAGGTCACCTCGCCTTAGGGCACGTTCGCTATTCGACTGCCGGGATGTCCTCTTGGCACAATGCCCAGCCCACGCTGGGACCCACCGCTTTCGGGACCCTCGCGATGGCACACAACGGGAACCTGGTGAACACGCGCAGCCTGCTGGAAGAACTGCTGCCCACAGATGGGAAACCTGCCGACGGAACCCCCGCAACAGAGACCCCAACCGCCCGCCCCGACCTGGTGAACCCTGCCGGCAGCCCTGCTGCCTGCCGTAAACCCGAGGACGCAGCTGCCCAAACCGTCGCCGACGTGAAAGAGCAAAAAGCACACGGTCTGCAGGATTCCTCGTCAGACACCATGCTGTTGATGAAGATTATTGACGCCGTGTCTGCCCGCGCCGTGTCGATAGGCGGCGAACCGCCGTTGCTGAGCGTCATGCGGGAAATCCTGCCGAAGCTGGACGGCGCGTATTCCCTGGCGTTTATGGACGAAACCACGCTGTACGCGGCGCGCGATCCGCAGGGGATACGACCCCTGGTGCTGGGACGGCTCGCTAACGGTTGGGTAGTCGCCTCCGAAACTGCCGCGCTGGACATCGTTGGCGCGACTTTCGTGCGCGAAATCGCGCCCGGCGAGCTGATTGCTATCAATGAAAACGGGGTGCATTCTGAGAACTTTGCCCCGGCGCGACCCGCGGGGTGCGTGTTTGAATACGTGTATCTGGCGCGTCCAGACACCACGATTGCGCAGCGTTCCATCGCTGCCGCGCGCCGGTCGATGGGAGCTGCCCTGGCTCGGGAACATCCGGTTGAGGCGGACCTGGTCATGGCGACACCGGATTCCGGAACGCCGGCTGCCATCGGCTACGCCGAGGAATCTGGCATTCCCTTTGGGCAAGGTCTGGTGAAAAACGCCTACGTGGGGCGAACTTTCATCCAGCCAACCCAAGCCATGCGCCAGATGGGCATCCGTCTGAAACTCAACCCCCTGCGCTCCGTCATTGAAGGCAAGCGCCTAATCGTGGTGGACGATTCCATCGTCCGGGGCAACACACAGCGGGCCGTCATCCAGATGTTGCGCGCTGCGGGAGCCGCTGAGGTACACGTGCGCATTTCCAGCCCGCCGGTCATGTGGCCCTGCTATTACGGGATTGATTTCGCCACTCGCGCCGAGCTCATCGCCACCGGTATGGATATTTCCGAAATTTGCCGTTCCATCGGGGCAGATACCCTGGGCTACCTGTCTTATGAGTCCATGGTTGCCGCCACGGATCAGCCCGACAATGAGCTGTGTACAGCGTGCTTCTCCGGGCGATACCCCACACATTTGGCGGACCTGGAAACCGCGGGGGCGCTCCCGCGGGGATTGAGCTACTGTGGGGGAAAGGACTGACCGGCATGAATTTCGAGGTTAACTCTGGCGCTACCGATGCGATTACCGGAGGGACGACAGGCAATAATCCGCGTGAAAATGGCACTGCCAATCTGACCAACCCGGTAAACGCTTATGCCCGCGCCGGCGTGGACACCCAGGCCGGCGACCGCGCGGTGGAACTGATGAAGACCGCAGTGCAAGCCACCCAGGGGTCGGAAGTTTTGGGCGGTACCGGCGGGTTCGCGGGACTCTATGATGCCTCGGCAGCGGGGATGACCACCATGCGTCGCCCCCTGTTGGCGACGTCTACCGACGGGGTCGGCACCAAGATTGAGCTGGCGAAAGCGATGCGGATTTATGACACTATCGGTCAAGACCTGGTGGGAATGGTCGTCGATGACCTCACCCCGGCAGGGGTACGACCCCTGTTCATGACCGATTACATCGCCTGTGGTCGGGTGGTCCCCCAGATGATTGCGGGTGTGGTCGAGGGCATCGCCCGCGCTTGCCAGGCGGTAGATTGCGCGCTGGTGGCAGGCGAGACTGCCGAGCATCCGGGAGTGCTGGGCGTGGCGGATTTCGATGTCGCCGGGGCTGCCACCGGTGTGGTGGACGCGCCCCGACTGTTGGGACCCCAGCGTGTTTGCGCCGGTGACATGGTAGTGGGGTTTGGCGCCAGTGGTCTGCATTCCAATGGGTATTCCCTGGTGCGCCGAATTGTGGCAGACGCGGGCGTGGCTTGGGAGTCCTCGATTCCCCAGTCTTACGGGGTGGTGGCGCCCCATGGTTCGCCGTTTGCTGATGGCGCTGATTATTCCCTGGGGCACGCCTGTCTGGAACCGACCCGGTTGTATTCCCGGTTGTGTTTGTACCTGGAAAATTCTGGCTGGCTGGCTGCCCGCCAAGCCGGAGATTTCGTTGGGGAACTGGACGGAAACCGGGTACATGCGTTCGCCCACGTGACCGGGGGTGGTTTGGCTGCGAATCTGTGCCGGGTCATTCCTGCCGGGCTGCACGCCGTGGTGGATCGTTCGACGTGGCAGGTGCCGGGAATTTTCCGCTACCTGATGGATTTGGGTGGAGTGGACGTGACCAGTGCCGAGGACACCTGGAACCTCGGCGTGGGGATGGTGGCGCTGGTACATCCTGATTTTGTGCCCGCCACTGTGCAAGCAGCGCAGCGCGCCGGTATGGAAGCCTTTGTCATGGGAACCGTCAGCGACGGTATTCCCGCAGGTGAGCGCCTGATTTCGGGGACCAAAGGGGTTTCTGGTGGCACCGTGGCATTGCGCGGTGAATACCGGTATTAGCCTCGGTAACCAGGCGTGGCGTGAATATAAGGTGGAATATGGGCAGTAGCTGCCATTATTGACAGCTACTGCCTAAATACCACCACTTACAGACAAAAAGCAGTTACCTCTGGCGGTGGCGCAGTTTAGCCAAGAGCAGCACGCCCGCCACAACACCTGCCACGACGCCCAGCTTCTTTTGTGATGCTGCGTCGCCATCCAGGGCGTCAGTAAAGGTGGCTTTGGCTCGCTGCGCAAAATCCTGAGCTTTCGCTTGGGCTTCCCTGACCTGATTAGCGGGATGAAGCCGATCGACCAACTGGTCTACGGTCTGACCCATTTCGGAGCGGGTAGTTTCAATCTGACGCTCAATTTCCTCAGGGCTACCGGTAAATTCTTTTTTCTCCGCGATGTTTTCGCTCATTTTTCCGCTCCTAAATCCGGGCGCTTGAGAGCAGCCTTCAACGTCTCTACGTCCCGCTTGACGTGCTTTTGAGGTTCCGGGATAGTAGCCTTGGCGCGTTTCGCTGCGGATAGCCCAGCCAGAACCAAAATCAGCGTCAATACCAGCAACACCGCCGCGTTAATCAACGCCCCCCACAGCAGCGAACCGGTCAACATCGTAAACCCAAAGAACATTGCTTTCAGCAAATACCCCAGCATAAATAACCCAAATATGCCCGCACCTGCCAGCATCCCTGCCGCCAGACCGAACCGGGACCCGGCGGCTTTTGCCTGAGCCTTCATCAACGCGACCTCAGCCCTGAACAGGTCAGAAATCTGGGTGGAAAATCGCGCAAACAGTGCCCCCAGCGATAATTTTGGTTCTTCTATAGCCATCCCGGCCTCCTCGTCGACATCACTTCAAACCTAGTTTACTATTTCCCCAAAATTTGCGTTCAGGAAGCCAAAGTCGCCATGAGAGCCGGGGCCCGTAAAGTCTTGCGAGCGGGTAGTGAAGCTGCCAAAACTGCCAACGCGACAGCCAGCGCCACGAAACCAAGCTGACCTAGCGCCGGGATACCCCACGCGCCCATCCCCAAGTCGCGCAGCAGCCAACGCCACAGCAACCCGATGACTACGCCGGAAATCCATCCCAGCCCCGCGCCCAGCAGCGCCAAGAAAAATGCCTCCCACCGCAGCGAGGCCCGTACCTCCCGCGGGGTCAACCCCAGCACTCGCAGCAGGGCAAAACTTTGCCGGCGTTCTATCATCGCCAGCGCCAAAGTGTTCACAATCCCCAAAATCGCGATGATGATTGATAGCCCGAGCAGCGCATACATCAACCACAGCACTTGCGTGGTGGTTTGGGACAGCGCGTGGGACAGCTCCACCGGGGTAAAGACCCGATAGACACAGAACGGATTGAGAGCTTGCTGGATGCGACCCTGAACCTGTCGGATTTCAGCCGCAGACGGGGTGTCGCGCGGGCTGTCCAGGTTCACAAAAATGTAGCGGTATGCCAGAGTTTCAGGACCAGCAGCCTGGCGCAGATACTCCGGATCGAGGAAAATCGCCGCGTCCAGCAGGGTGGAACGCACTATCCCGGCGACCTTGGTGGAATAAATCCCGCGAGGACCCGTCACCGTAATCGCGTTCCCGACTTTCCAACCCTCTCGAGCCGCGTCACGGGCATTCACCAGAGCTTGACCGTTCGCCAGACCCTCGACGTCACCTGCTTTGACCTGCAGTGAGATGAGGTTTTTGGCGTCATCCGCAGTGATGCCGGCAGTAACTAAGGACCGAGTGGAATCTCGGTCGAGCCGTACCAGCATCGGGGCGCTAAAGATACCGGCATCAGCGGAACGCACCCCGTCCACTTTCCGCAGTGCTCCGACCACCGGTGACACATTAGTGGAGGGCTGCAGCGAAGCTACGACCAGGTCGGATTGGACTTCCTGGACCACCCCTGATTGCAGGGATTGGCGGGCAGAATCCGCCAGAATTCCCCCGGTAGTGGCGATAGCAATGCCGATAACCAGGGCGGCTGCCCCCAAAGAGGTGCGACGCGGGTAGCGGCGCAGGTTGCGCAGGGCGAACTGCGCCGGTAGCCGGTTAAAACGACGAAATAGCGTGGCAAACACCCACAGGAACGGGCGCAACAGGACGGGGGTCAGCCACAGCACCCCGAACAGCCCCAACACCGAAGCTGCCACAGCCAGCGCTATCGCGCGCATCCCCACTCCTGACCGAGACGACTCCACCAGCGCCCCCGCGCCGAGACCGACCGCCACAACCAGGATTGTCAGTCCCAAAAGTGTGGCACCGCGCAGCCGACCCTCCGGGGCGGGTGCGCTCGCAGACAGAGCATCCAGCGGGGTCATCCGCCCGGCGCGCCAAGCCGGAAGCAAACCAGCCGCCACGGTAATCAGCACTCCCAGTGCCACAATCACCAGCGCCCGGACCAGCCCCAACGGCATACCGGGGGTGAACACCCACCCTTGTGCCACGAGAATCTGCCGGACTCCCAGCACCAGCGCCAGCCCCACTCCCGCGCCCAAAATGGAGCCGACCAGCCCAATCAGCAGGGCTTCGCCAGCCACCAACATCCGCAGCGCACGGGGACTATAGCCCAGGGTGCGCAGCATCCCGAGCATCCGATAGCGGGAAGTGACCAGAATCCCGAAAGTGTTTGTAATCAGGAAAGCGCCCGCCAGCAGCGCCAGCGCCACAAACGCTTGTGCCAGCAGATTCACCAAACCAATCGTGCGCGCCATCGCCGCGGACTGTTGAGCGCGCAGCGCGGCTCCCGTCAAAATGACAGCATCGGGACCGACAGCGTCTTGGACCCGCTGCTTGACATTGCTGGTGTCCGCGGCGGGGGCTACGTGAATGCCGATGAGCTTGACCTTGCCCTCGGGAGAGAACCAAGTCTTTGCGTCTTTGCCGTCCACGAAAGCCAAAGTGGTGGTGCCGAGCGGGGCTTTAAACTGGGCGAGCCCTACGACTTTCAGGCGATGGGTCGTCCCTGCCCAAATCAGGGTGGCAGTTTTGCCAGTTTGCAGTCCGGCGCGACGTGCCATGTGCAGTTCCAGCATGACTTCTTTCGGTCCGTGCGGCAGGCGTCCCGCCGCAACTTCCGGGCCGGGCGGATAGGGGAAAGCGCCGCGCACCAAGGTCGGGCTGAGCCCTACCGAGACGGGCTGTTTGTCTTGATTTAACAGGACCGCCTGGCCCTCGAACTGAGGCACCGCATGGGCGACCCCGTCGACGTCTTCGATAATCTGCACGAGTTCATCGCTGATGCTGCCTCGCGAGTTCAGGTCACCCGCAGGAGCATCCTTTACCGGAGGCGCCACTGCATAGAGATCCCCGTCGAGCGTCGCGGTCGCGGAGGACTGCGCCGCGTCTGTCATCAGGTCAGTTATCCCCAAAGTGGCGGTCAGGAACGTCACGCCCAGCACGACGGCGAACACGGTGGGAACGAAGCGGGAGCCGCGGCGGGTGATTTCGCGCCAAATGAGTTTCCACATGGCGTCTACCGACCCTTAGGAGGGTATCGCAAGGATTGGGGGCGCCAGTCGGGAGGGAAAGTCTCGGGAGTGTCCGTGCCGGGGGCAGTGGTTGTAGCCGCCTCCGGGGGGACTGGGCTCCCTGGCATCGCCGGGCTTGTTGGGGCGGGGGTGCGTCCCAGGTTGCGTAAATCATCCTGCAGAGCCGCCGACCGGGCTTCTGCCTGGGCTAGCATGGCGTCAGCGCGGGCGATGAGCAGTTCTTGATCGGGGGTCTTTCCGCGACTGGGCAAGCTTGGGTTCCCGCCGTGCGGGGTCGCCGAGTTCGCTGGGGTTGCTGGTGTCGCCGGAGCTGCCGGGGTTGCCGAGGGCGTGGCACTACGAGGGGCACGAGTCGCTGCCGAAGCGCGGGAGTCGCGCGGGGCGTCGGGTTCCTGCAGTGTCTCGGTGGCAGCGTTGATGGCTGCGCCCGAAGCTGCCAAGAGTTTTTCCGCCTGTTCAATCATGGCGAGCAGTTCGTTCTTGCCTTCGGCTTCTGCCAAGTGCGGGTCGACCGCAGGTCGGCGCGAGCGGCGCGGTCCGTCATAAGTGCGGGACGCGGCGGGTTTTGAGCGTTCCGGCTGGGGTGCTGGCTGGGGAGCCGGGGTCGGTTGCGGTGCGGGGCGCGGTTCAGGCTGCAGCTCGGGTTGGCGCGCGAACGCGTCCGGGGCGCTGAGGGTGCTTTCCAGCTGGGAGACCCGTCGGGGGGGCGGGAAAGTCTGTGGCTGCGGCGCGGATGGTGCCGCGGTCGGGGCTTCTGCCGGGGGTGTTGCGGGGTATCGTGCCGAGAAACTGTCAGGCAACTCGGGGCGCTCCAGCTCAGGCTCGGCAGGGGGTGCCGGGACAGCTTCGGGGACAAACGCCTCGGAAAGAATCCGGGACGAAGCCGAACTGGGCACAAGTGTGGGAGGATTGTCCACCCACACGTTCGGGTCGCTTGCCGCGAGGGGCGCGACCGGCGGTGCAACTGGTGGCGTAACCGGAGGTTCGACCGGAGGTGCCAGCGGCGGGGTGACTGGAGCAGCGGGCGCAGTGGGTGCGGTGGGCAGAGTGGGAGCCACCGCATCTGGGGGAAGGCTGGGCGTTGGTGCGGGCGTTAGTGTGGGTGCGGGCTGCCTCGCACCAAAACTGCCCAATATCGGACGGCGCCGCCGGACAGACACCTCCACGTCAGCTTCACCGCTCGCTGTACGCGCGGGCTTGTCCATAAAATCAAACGAATTAAACCCGGTATCGCCAGAGCCTGAGTCTGTATCCGGGATGTTCGGACGCTCGGGACGTGCTGTTTCGTAACTGTCAGCAGCCGGGGTGGTGGAACCGCTGGCTGCCAACTCGGCAGCCCCGGAAATCACGGAGTCAAAGTCGCTGAGTTCTTTGGCATTAGCGGGGGAACCTGATGCGGAGTCCCTGGTGGTATCGGGATTAGCAAACCCGGATGCCAGTGGTTTCCCCAGCAAATCGTTGGTGTCCTCCTGGGCGGCAGGGTGCGCTACGGACATGCTGGGCCACTTGAAATCACCCCGAGCCAGGGAATCTGCCAGTTCGTTCGGTTTGGGATTGGTCTCGGCAATGCCCAAGTTGGCAAAAGTGAGGGCGGTGTCGCGTTGGCGACTCGCGGGGGGTGCCACAGGTGCGAATGTCGGTTCTGGCGCCGACGCCGAAGTCGGTTCTGGAGCCGGTGTCGGGACGGTGTGCGCTGCCGGGATGGTGCTGGGCGAGTCCGGCACCGCCGGCGGGGTTGGTGCTGTAACGGGAGCCAATTTTGGCAAGCCTGTGGCGGTATCGGCAGGAAGTTCTGGCTGTTCAGAGTCTGTTTCGTCCTCAATCTTTGGCAAACTCATGACGGCGGTCAGGTCTTTTTCTAACGCTGCCGGATCGACGTCCCGCAAAGTCTGGGGTGCGCTGGGCTGTCCCGCGCGTTTCCGGGCTTTCCGCACTTCGCCGAGGTTTTGCTCGGCGGCGAGAATCGCCTCGCGAGTCGGGTTCGTCAGCTGGGCAACAATCTGACCGTCAAACAGGAACAGCACCCGGTCAGCATATTTAGCGGCATCGGGTTCATGGGTGACCATGATGACTGACTGTTGCCAGTCGCGCGCCGCTGCCCGCAGGAACGAAAGGACCTGTGCCGAAGACTCCGAATCGAGGTTCCCGGTCGGCTCATCAGCGAAAACGACCTCGGGAGTGACCAGCAAAGCGCGAGCACAAGCGACCTTTTGCTGTTGCCCCCCGCTCAGCTCGGCGGGAAACGCATCCAGCCGAGACTCCAAATCAAGCTCTTTGACCAGGGCTTTCATCCGGCGCCGATCCGGAGACTGGCGGCGCACCAACGCTGACAGCTCGATATTTTCCGCGACGGTCAGCGTGGGCACCAGGTTAAACGCCTGAAAGATAAACCCCATCGTGTCACGGCGAAACCGGGTCAGTTCCGCGGCATTCAGCCCCGACAAGTCACGACCGGCGACCGTCACCGTGCCAGATTGAAACGAATCCAACCCTGCCAAAATATGCAGCAAGGAGGATTTGCCGGAACCGGAAGGACCCATAATGGCAGTGAACTGGGCGCGGGGGAAATCCACATCCACCTGGTCTAAAGCCGTGACGGCGCGCTCTGTATCGGCATGACCATAAATTTTAGTCAGACCGCGAACGCTGATGAGAGAATCCGAGACCGGAGAAAGCGTGGTGGAAAACCTCGGTGATGCCGCAGGGATTTGATTGGCCAAGTTCGCCTCCTTTCTCTGCATTCTTTCACATTTGCCGCCAAGGTGCTGGTTTCCGCGCCCGAGAGAAGTGCAACTCGTTACAAAGGGTAGACTCGCTCGCGACCCGCTCAGCGAGCAACGGAGGGCAAAAGGACCTCGCGATCTGGACACAATTTTACAAAATGGTGTGAACTGGTAAAACATCCCACGCGGCGATGAAAAATGGCAGGAACAGAGTATCTTTACGGCTTTCCAAGTGCGGTCTAGAATGTCTAAATGCCTGGAAAATCCCGAAAACCCGTTCCTGCGCCCTTGATTTTCTTTACCGATGGTTTCATCCAATATGTCGGGGCTGGTTTTGCGGTAACGCTGTTTGCCCTGATGGAGCCCTTGACTGTGGCATGGCTGCGCACCGTGTTTGCAGCCGTGCTGATGTTAGCATGGCGTCGACCGTGGGGCGCACGAGCGCTCACCCCCCGTGGTTACCTGTGGTCCTGCCTGTTCGGGACCGCGCTGGTTTGTATGAACATGACTTTTTACGAGGCCGTATCCAGGCTTCCCTTGGGCACCACCGTTTCCGTGGAATTCCTGGGACCGGTCATTTTTGCAGCTATCGGCATCTCCGGCTGGATGGGCAAGCTCTCCGTCCTGCTGGCTTTTTCCGGAGTGATCATGATTAGTGGACTGGGCTTGGACATGAGCAATCCGACCGAACGGGTGGGCTTGATTTGGGCGCTGGTCAACGGGGGGATGTGGGTGTCATACATGGCTTTGGGGCGCAAAGTAGCGGTTTTGGGGCGCGGGATTGATTCCCTGTCAGTAGCCCTGGCGTTTGGTTCGTGCCTGCAGCTGCCCCTGGCGTGGCCAGACATTCACATTGCGTTTAGTTCGTGGTCTGTATTCGGTCTGGCATTGCTGGTGAGTCTGTGTTCCTCCCTCGTGCCCTACTTCCTGGAAATGGTCGTGCTGCGTGACGTGTCTGCCTCTATTTTCGCGCTGCTCTCCGCGCTGCTGCCGGTAACTTCCCTGCTGGTGGGGGTGATTATGCTGCGGCAAATCCCGAGTTGGCCAGAAGTTGGGGGTTTGATTTTGGTGTCGATAGCGGTGGCGATGACCTATCGGCGCGATCCCGCCGATCCCGCCACCCCTGCTGATTCTGTAGTCCCTGCCGATTCCGTCAGCCCCGTCCCTGTCGCGTCAGCGGACTAAACTAGGCTTATGAGCGGATTCTCACAACGTTTGCACGACCTCTCGCAACGAGTCGCCGCAGCTGCCGCGACCGCGGGGCGCGACAGCGAGTCGATTCGCATCCTGCCGGTCAGCAAAACTCACCCGGTCGCGGACCTGCGTGAAGCTCTCGCCGCGGGAGTGAGTGAATTTGGGGAAAATAAACCCCAGGAACTAGCAACGAAAGCCGCGGAACTGGGGGCGAACCTGGACTTGTGCGCTGACAGGAACGAGGTCAGCCCCCGTTGGGTTCAGATTGGCAACCTGCAACGCAACAAAGCCAAACTCATCGTCGCTTATGGCGCGGAGCTGCAGTCCCTAGACTCGGCGAAACTGGCGCAAACCCTGAACCGTCTGCTTGACCAGGCAGGACGCACACTGGAAGTCATGATTGAGGTCAACACTTCCGGTGAGGACGCGAAACACGGGGTCGCCCCGGAGGAAACTCTGGAACTGGCGCGATTGGTGATTGATCAGCCGCGACTGCACCTCATCGGCTTGATGACGGTGGCAGCGCACATAGACCGGGTGGGAGAACGCGGTGTATTCGAGATGTTTTCCCAGCTGGCAGGGTTGCGAGAGGCGGTGCTAGGGCTGCCTGGTGGGGCGGATTGCCGGGAACTGTCGATGGGCATGAGCGGGGATTTCGAGCTGGCGATTGCGGCGGGCTCCACGTGCGTGCGGGTCGGGTCAGCCCTGTTCGGTCCGCGAGATTACGCGCAAAAGCCTGTCTCGTGACGGAACCCTGCAGATTTTTGGGATAATGTCCACGTGAAGCGTCCCAGTTTGAAACCGCGTCAACTCTCCGATGCGGCACAGCCGACCCCGCGCAGCTCGGCGCAGTCAGGCGCTGCCCCGCGGAGAGCTGGGAAGAACTCACGCCAAAACGCCGCCCCGACCTCGCCCGCGGTAAAAGCCCCGTCGCGTCCCCGCGTCGAGGACGCTCCCGGCTCGACCCGTCTGGCACGTATCCTCACCCTGGCAGCAGTAGCGCTGGCAGTATTCCTGGTGGTGTTTTCCCCGCTGCGCTCCTGGATGGATCAGCAGCAACAGGCGCGAGCGCTCGCCGCCCAAATCGCCCAAGTCAAAGCCCAAAACGCCGAGCTGGAAGCGGAAATCAAACGCTATCGGGACCCCGAATATATTTCCCGGCAAGCCCGTGAACGGTTGGGATATGTGAAACCCGGCGAAGTTACCTATGTCGTAGTTGATCCTCCCGGTGCGGAAAAACCGCAGCTGACTAGCGGCTGGACCGATAAAGACACGAATGATTTGCCGTGGTTCCGCCAAATCGTCACCGGGCTGGAAGTCGCCGGGGCGGCTCCCGCCCCTGGAAAACCCGCGAAAACTGCCGGACCGTCCGCGACGCCTGCTGACAAAGCCACCCCCGAAAAAACCTCTAACCCCAAGAACGCCCCGACCCGCAACTGAGCGCTAACCGTAAACTGACAAAGGAGCCCCTTGTGATTACACCTGCTAGCCCGCAAGATTTGCGTATCATCGCAGCTCAATTGGGGCGTGTCCCGCGGGGAGTTATAGGGGTTGCCGCCCGATGCGGCGGTGACGCCGCCGGTCACCCCGCGGTCATTGCGAGCGCCCCGCGCCTGCCCGGTGGCGAGCCTTTCCCCACGTTTTATTACCTGACTTGCCCGGCAGCAGTCGCAGCCGCCTCACACTTGGAGGCAAACGGGGTCATGCGCGAGGCAGAAGCCCTGCTGGAGACAAACCCGCAGATAGCGGCGGCTTATACGCGCGCCCATGAGCTCTATATTCGCCAGCGCACCCAGGCGGGTGAAGCCGCCGGAATCGGGGAAGTCGCCGAAATCGCGGGGGTGTCAGCCGGGGGAATGCCGAACCGGGTCAAGTGTTTCCACGCCCTGCTTGGACACTCATTGGCGGCAGGTCGGGGAGTAAATCCCATCGGGGATTGGGTGTTGGATCGGTTGGAACAGTTGCCCGCCAGCAACCCGCATCGTTGGACGCCCACGACTTGTGCCTGGAAATTTGACGAAACTGTGGGGGAGGAGAATCGGTAATGCGTATAGCAGCAATTGATTGTGGGACTCACTCGATTCGTTTGCTCATTAGTGAGGTCGACCCCCAGTCCGGGACGATGACCGATGTGGTGCGGTTGAACCGGATTGTGGGCTTGGGCGAAGGAGTGGACCGGACTGGGCACCTGGGGTCAGCCGCGCTGGAACGGACTTTTGCAGCGGTCACGGAATATGCCGAGTATGTGCGCCGTGAGGACGTCCAGAGAATCCGGATGGTGGCGACTTCCGCTTCGCGGGACGCGGATAATTTTCCGGAGTTTAGCGCCGGGGTACAGGCACGGCTGGGGGTTATCCCGGAGGTCATTTCGGGACAACTCGAGGCGACATTGGGATTCACCGGGACGCTCTCGGCGCATCGCGACGTTGCCAGCCCGGCACTGACCGTAGACATTGGGGGAGGTTCCACCGAATTCGCGTTCGGAGAGATTAACCCCGCTACCGGTCGGTTTGACCAGGTCAGTGCCACGGTGTCGATGAATATGGGCTCCACGCGCGTCACCGAACGTTACTTGCGTCCCGCCGAAGATGCACGAGGTGTGCCCTGCGAGGATGCAATCAGCCAAGCTGCCCAGTTTGTCGATGGGATGATTACCCAGGCTGCAGCCCAGGTGCCGTTGGATTGCGCCTGCCAAATTGTCGGGGTCGCCGGTTCGGTCACGACTTTGACCGCCCTGGAATTGGGGTTGGAACGTTATGAGCCGGATAAAATCAACGGTGCCGTGCTGGATTCCGGGGCGCTGCGGGAACACGCCCAGCGCCTGATTCGGATGCCGCACGAGGAAAAAGCCCAGCTGGGACCCATGCATCCGCAGCGGGTGCGCCAGATTGCTGGCGGAGTCCTGGTGTGGGAGCGGATTTTGGCTTGGTTGGAGGCTCATCCGGCTCCCGGTTCGTTCCCGGGTCGCTCGGAATCGGGAACGGTGCCTACCGGTGAACCCCGTGGCGCATTCCCAGTCTTGACCTCTGAAAATGACATCCTCGATGGGATTATCCTGTCCCAGATTCCCTGATTTCCGGGGCTGGTTTTTGAATTTGGTGTCGTGACTTCGCCCGCGCTCTTTGCGTCGGGGTGCCATATCTGGCGCCCCGAGCCGTTCTAGATAGGTTTTACTCCAGGTTTTCGGGGAAATAGAGCGCTGTTTTTGGTGAGTGTCGGGGCGGGCGTGGATTATAGGGTGGAAATAGGGCTGTAGCTGCCAATAATGGCAGCTACAGCCCAAATACCACCTTATATTCACAACCCCGGCAGGTATCTCCAACCTGGGGCAATATGTTGGGGGCTAGTTTTGCGGATTTGGATTCTGGGTGGAGTCGGTCGGTTCAGGGGACGGACCAGCTTGGTCTGGAATATTCGACCCGAAAGACTGCGGTTGCCCAAGCTGGGTCTGGTCAGGCTGATTCTGCTGTTCAAACTGGGTTTGAACCGGCTGTCCTGGCTGCGCTGGTTGAGCAAAGGGGTTTGCCATTTGGGTAGGTTGCCCTGGCTGGGCAAAGGGGTTGGGTTGCCCGAACTGAGGTTGCGAGGTCTGCACGGCAGGTTGCCCCGCGCTCGGCTGTGCGAAGGGTTGCGTTGGACCGGGCTGTCCCGGCTGCGCTGGTTGAGCAAAGGGGTTTGCCGGTTGAGCAGGTTGTCTCGGTTGCATGGGTTGCATGGGTTGCCCAAATTGGGGCTGTCCCGGTTGCATGGGTTGTCCCGGTTGCCTGTAGTTCATCGGCTGGCCGAACTGAGTCACCGGATTAGCCTTAGCTTTGCTCTTTTTGACCAGCACCACAATCAGAATGACGATTCCGGCAACAATCAGGATTGAAAACAAGGGAATCGCCAGCAAAAAATACCCGGGGACCGACGTTCTGGTTATCCCGGCAGCCGTGTGGTCACTGTCCGAATCGTACTTGGAATCAGCCGTATCGACGCTGTTTCCAGCAGGTATGTCAGGGGAGGAAACCACTTTAACTTCGCTGCCGAGGTCGGTCAGGTCCAGCGTCACACTGTCACCCTGGAAATCAACGGGTTGCCCGTCCACGGTGGCTGTTTTGATACCGTGGGGCATCTGAATAATCAGGTTCATGGTGATTGAATCCATACCGATCTCGCTGGTATCCCCAGCACCGTTCAGTTTCGATTTCAGGTCGTCAACGTCCTCTTTGGGTAGGGTCAGAACCAGGTCATCGCCGTCTTTTTTCAGGTTCTTGCTTGAATTGAGACTCTGTTCCTGAGGCAGAATAATCTCGCATTTCATATCCCCGCCGGTACTCAAATCTTTGACCGTGGCCTCGCCTTCATTTTCCGTATCCGCGAGATCCTGGCAGGTCACTTTCCCGCCGTCGCCCATGGAGGAAAGCATGTCCTTTTCGGCTTCGCTCATCGCCACGATGACCGAAGGCTCAATGGTGTGCTCGTCGATGACTTTCAGTTTGACGTTCATTTCGCAGCCGCTCAATGCCACCAACGCGATTGCCGCTATGCCCGCTACCAAGCTTTTCTTGCGCAAACTCCGCATTTGTGTGCCTTTCTAGGTTTCCAGGAAACGACTCAACGCCGATTCCTC
The DNA here is from genome assembly GCF_000146285.1 of Mobiluncus curtisii subsp. curtisii ATCC 35241. Taxonomy (GTDB): domain Bacteria; phylum Actinomycetota; class Actinomycetes; order Actinomycetales; family Actinomycetaceae; genus Mobiluncus; species Mobiluncus curtisii. The sequence continues at coordinate 1,027,197 of NZ_GL385912.1, read as the reverse complement.
ACTTCGAAAATATCAGATGCGCCCGACGCCGGACATACCCTTTTGGGTTATTTTCTTTCCCAAGTCCGCAGGGTCGGGCTGATGCACAAGGGCGGGGTGGACTGTCCTCACTCGTGGGCGTGTGACCGGCGGAAAGCCAGACGCAGCTGCAGGGCAACCGCACCCAAGATGATGGACAGCGCGGTGCCCATGACCACACCGATAGAACCGGCTTGGGTCAACAAATCGTCGCCGCGGAAAGACAGGTGCGAAATCAGCAGCGCCACCGTGAAACCAATCCCTGCCACCAGCGAAATCGGAACCATATCACCCATGGTCACGCCTTTTTCCAAGTGCAGAGGAGTGAACTTTTCCATCACGAAGACGGAACCGGAGATTCCCAACAATTTCCCGAAAGGCAACGCCAACATGACCGCTATCGCTACGGGATTTGCCAGCATTTGCAGCGCCCCGCCAGGAGTGTCCACAATGTCCACCCCCGCGGCAAAGAAAGCAAAGAACGGCACCGCAAACGCGGCAGAAACCGGGTTCACCTTCATCGCGATTTGTTCCACCATATTGTGGACTTCCCAATCGCGCTTATCGGCGGGAACCACCATGCCCAGCACCACTCCGGCAATCGTGGCGTGAATACCGGAAACCAGCATGAAGTACCAGGTCAGCACCCCCAGAGGGAGCAGGAAATACCAGTGACCTTTCCGCTTGCGGCACAGGAGCCCAAACCAGGCAGCACACGCTGCCATCGGCAGCAGGAAAACCAGATTCAGGTTAGAACCATAGAATACGGCGATGACGATAATCCCGCCCAGGTCGTCGGCTACCGCCAGGGTCAGCAGGAACGTCCGTGCCCCGTTAGGCAAGCCACGACCAAAAATCTGCAAAATCGCGACCGCGAAAGCAATATCTGTAGCGGTCGGAATCGCCCAACCGTGCCAAGCTCCAGAGCCAGTGATGGCGGTGACCACTACGAAGACCAGGGCGGGTCCCGCCATCCCGAAAACGGCGGCAATAATCGGCATCGCCGCGGTGCGGGGATCGTGCAGGGCGCCGTGGGTGAACTCTTCCTTTAGCTCCAACCCGACGGTGAAAAAGAAAATTGCCAGGATACCGTCACGCGCCCACTCTTCAATAGGCATGGACAGGTGCAGTTTTTGCAGCACAGACAGGGTGTCAGTGGCGGCGGCTTGCGCCAAACCAGGGTCGGGCACGAACTGTGCCACTGCCTGATACCCCTCGCGGAAAGGGGTGTTGGCAAACACCAAGGCGAGCACGGCAGCGATAATCAGAATCAGCCCTCCGACGATGTCATCGGAAACAAACCGAGCAAACCGCTGCTGCGGGCTGAGTCGTTGCTCGCCAGCCTGGACCGCGGCATCGTAGTCTGTCGGGGAAGGACTGGCTAAGTCCGGCTCTCCGAACAGACCCTTGTCGAGGTTTTCGTATTCTTTATCATTGCTTGGCACTTCTTTGTCCATAATCCACAGTCTAGGTTCGATTTGAGTAAATCCCCAAATGAATGGATGATTAACCAAGCTGAAAAATGCGACCGCCCCCGTAGCCCAATGGTAGAGGCAGCTGACTTAAAATCAGTTCAGTGTCGGTTCGAATCCGACCGGGGGTACCATTCCTCCCGCTAATCTGGCGGATTTAGGCGGAAACCAGACCATTTTCGTAAGCAAAAATGACCGCTTGCACGCGGTCGCGGGCACCGATTTTGTTCAGGATATTGCCCACGTGAGTCTTCACCGTAGTCATCGAAATAAACAGCTGCGTGGCGATTTCCTGATTGGTCAGACCTTGTGCGATGAGGGTGAGGACCTCAGTCTCCCGATCTGTGAGGCTGTCCAGCAGGGCTTTATCGACCAGGTTCGCTTCCTCCGCCTCGTCCTGTTCTCCGGGCAGCTGGGGAGCGAACATTTCCAGCATTCGTTTCGTCACGCGCGGAGAAATCGTGGCGTCCCCGTGGGCGACATTGCGGATGGCGCCGATGAGTTCCTCTGGTTTGGCGTCTTTCAGCAGGAATCCGCTGGCTCCGGCTCGCAGTGCGGCGAAAGCGTATTCATCCAGGTCAAAAGTGGTGAGGATGAGGACTTTCACGTTTGGGTTGCCAGTAATGATTTCCGAAGTCGCTTCGATGCCGTTCATGTGTGGCATCCGCACATCCATTAGCACCACGTCAGGCGAGGTCGCTTTGACCATCTGTAGTGCGGTTTTGCCATCTGCCGCTTCGCCTACCACCGTGATGTCGTCCGCGGCTTCCAGCACCATCCGAAATCCCATCCGGATCAGGGATTGGTCATCGACCAGCAGCACTTTGATGGCTTCACTAGGCGCGGACTGTGCGGATTCCGCGGATTGCGCGGTCTGTCCCGGTTCGTTCTCGTTGTCACTCACGTTTCTATTGTCCCCTAAAAGTCGTTCACGCGGGCATGACCCAGCCCTCAGGCTTCGGAGTTTCTGCCTGCCAGTGCAAGGAGGCTTCTACCCGCCACCCGCCGGGGGTGGGACCGGCCTCGACATGACCGTCATAAACCGCGGCACGCTCGCGCATCCCAATCAGCCCTTTTCCGCCGCCGGGGTTAATCCCCGCCAAGGAAGTGGCGTTAAACACGACGATATGAATGCCGTTTCCCTGCACTTCCAAATCAACCTCGACCGCGGTGGAGGCGGGAGCATGACGTAAAATGTTAGTCAAAGACTCTTGGACGATTCGATAAATCGTCAGTTGCAGCGGACCGTCAGCCGGCACCTCATCCCCGGAATACCGGTAAGTAATGGGCAGACCAGCCGCTCGGAACTGGGCAATGAGCCCCTCCATTTCTGCCAAGTCCGGGGACGGGGTGAAACGGACTTCCTCCAGGGAGGATGCGGGGGCGTCTTGCGGAGCGTTGGGGTCAAGGTTCTGGGGCACTTCGGTGGGTTGGCGCAGCACTCCCACCAGGCGGCGGGTGTCTGCCAGTGCTGCCCGCCCCGTCTCGCTCATATTGCGCAAGGCTGCTTTGGCGAGTTCCGGGTTTTTGTCAATCGCGGCGGTGGCGCCGTCACTCATCGCAATCAACACCGTCAGTGAGTGAGCCACAATATCGTGCATCTCCCGCGCAATCCGGGCTCGTTCGTCAGCTACCGCAATCTGTTCGGATTGCTCGCGTTCCAGTTCCAACTGGCGGTTGCGCAACGTCAGCTCGTCCACCCGGTCGCGTCCCAATTGGACGATACGTGCCAGCATCACTGCCACCACCATCAGCAGGGTGATGACCAGCGCCAGCATTCCGCGGGCAGCCAGATTTTCCTGCGGTTCCAGGAATCCCACCTGGACTACCACCAAAATACCGACTCCGAACAGCACTAAGAACGTGACTATGAGCAGCGCGTTTGACACCAAACCGCGCAGGGTTCGGCGCCGCGCGGGGTCAACATTGCCACCGGGCTGGCGAGGAATCGGGGGGGTAGTCACCAACCTATTGTGACATAGCTGGTTTTCGCTGGCTTCGCGACGGGCGGCGTCCCGGAAAATCCCCCCGCAGCAGGAGGACTGAGCCCCGCAGAAACCCGGAAATCCGCTACGATAAAACTGTTGAGACTATAAGGAGCGACATGAGTAATCCAGTGTTTACCCGCAACAAAGTATTTACCGAGCGCACTCCGGGGGGATACCCGACTATGCCCGGCTACCAGGTCGGCGGAGGGGCAACTCAGACCTATCCCGGTGACGCTCCCCAAGTGAGCTACGTGCCGGAACGCCCCCAGCAGTTCCCCACTCCGCAGGGACAGGAACAATACGGCACGACTTCTGCCAGCCGTCCCGTCACCATGGACGATGTTTTGATTAAGACGGTGGTGACTTTCGGGACCCTCCTGCTTTTCGGAGCCGGGTCTTGGGCGTTGACCGCGACCAATCCTGGTCTGGGCATGAGCGTGGCGTTTGTCTCGATGCTTGTAGCTTTGGTGTTGGGGCTGGTGAACTCGTTTAAGCGCCGTCCCTCCCCGGCTTTGATTTTGGGTTACGCCGCTTTCGAGGGCGTCATGTTAGGTGGCATTTCCAGCCTGTTCGCCGCGCTTTACGACGGTGTAGTGGTGAAAGCAATCGTGGCGACCTTGGTCACCACCCTGGTGATGCTGGTGCTGTTTAAGACCAAGGTGGTGCGGAACTCCCCGACCTTGATGCGGGTCATCACAGTTGGTATGTTTTCGATTTTTGTGTTCTATCTGGGCAACATGGTGGTCAGCCTCATCAACCCGGCATGGTCTTTCTACGGTCCCAACGCACCGACCATCGGTGGCTTCCCGCTGTGGATTGTGGTCAGCCTCATCGCCATCGGATTAGCCGCGTTCTCGCTGGTTACGGACTTTGACTACATCGTTACTGCGGTCGATAACGGGGCGCCTCGGGAAACCGCTTGGACAGCCGCTTTTGGGCTCATGGTGACCTTGATTTGGCTCTACATTGAGTTCCTGCGGATTTTTGCGTACTTTGCGTCCGATAACAACTAGGTTTGTGTTCCGGAGTTTCCGGTCTGAATGTTCAGCGCAGTTTCGTGTTAACCCGCGGGGAGGATACCGTTTGCCTCCCCTCAGAAGTTAGACTTAGAGAAAACATCACACGGAATCGAGAGTAATGACTGTCAACATTCGCCCGCCAGAAGTTCAGGATGCTGCCGGTATGGGGGTGGCTCATGCCCGCATGTGGCTGGCTAACTACGGTGAATTTATTGACGCAAAATACCGTTCCCGTTTCGATGAGCCGACTTTGGTCGGGCAGTGGCACAATCTGTTGACTTCGGATCCGGCAGGACGCCGCATTGCTATTGCGGTTGAGCACGGTCGGGTGGTCGGTATCGCCATGACGGTACAGACAGTTCGTAACGAGCACGTGACCCCGCCCGCACGGGAACGGGAAGTGTCCATGCACTACCTGATGCCAGAATTTCAGGGGCAAGGTCTGGGACGGCGCCTGCTGGAATACGTGGTCGGTCCTCAAGAGCCAGCCCAACTGTGGCTACCGGCAGGGTATCCGGGGGAAAAACGAGCGCACCGATTTTATCGGCGTGCCGGGTTCCTCTCGGACGGAGCCATGACCGGTCGCGAGGTCAACTACGGGCTGACGCTCAACCGGATGGTGCGCTAAGCATTATTCCTTTCACTCGGCATTCGGTCTGTGCTCACCCAGTCGCGACGCTCCAAAAGGCGGGGCGACCAGAATGAAACTTTTGACAACAACCAATCGAAACGGAAGTGCGATGGAAAAGAAAGCGTTATTGAACGCCGGAGCTGAATACAGACGCGGGTGGTGGCGTGAGGTCATTGCCCGGCGAGACACACAAAATCGGGTTCCTAACTTTGACGAGCTAGAACCGACCGCCCCACCGCTGGTGGAAAACGGTCCGAACTCGGCTTATGCTGTGTCGTGGCGAATCCGGGTGGCAGCCAGCTGGGCATGGCGTTTCCTGGCCATCGTTGCGGCACTGGGGCTGATTCTGTATGGAATCACGAAAGTATCCATCGTCTTTATTCCCCTGGCCATTGCCCTGCTGTTGACGTTGCTGTTGGAGCCGATGCATCTCCGCCTGCAAAAGTGGCACATTCCCAAGACCCTATCCGCGATTATTTCCCTGCTCGTGGGGGTCGGGCTGGTTGTCGCGATGATTTGGATTGCGACTTCGCAGCTGGCGCACGGCGCGCCCGCCCTGCTGGTGAAAGCCGGGGGTGGTTTCGACAAGGCGTTAGCGTGGTTGAGCGACGGTCCCCTGAAACTGGATCAGGAACAAATCGAGAAATATATTCACGAGCTGACTGCCCAAATCACCGCTTTTGCCACCAAGTATTCCTCCTCAATCGCGTCCTCGGCGCTGTCAGTGACCTCTTCGGTCGCCAGCGTAGTCACCACCATCTTGATTTCGCTGTTCTGCCTGTTCTTTTTCCTCAAGGACGGTCGCCAGATTTGGATTTGGTTGATTCGGATGTTGCCGGTGCCCGCTCGTGAGCCGGTACACGAGGCGGCGATTCGCGGCTGGACCACGCTAAATGGTTACATCCGGGCACAGGCAGTGGTGGCTTTGGTGGATTCCGTGTTTATCTCTATCGGAGCCGCGGTCCTGGGGGCGGGGTCGATGACTATTCCGCTGGCTTTGCTCATTTTCATCGGCGCTTTTATCCCGATTGTGGGGGCAGTGACCACCGGGGCTATCGCCGTGCTGATTTTGCTGCTAGATAAAGGTTTCATGGCGGCTGTCATCATGCTGATTGTGATTTTGGCAGTGCAACAGATTGAATCGAACGTGCTGCATCCGATGCTGATGTCCTCCGCGGTTAATTTGCATCCACTGGCAGTGCTGCTGGGCGTGACGGCAGGAACCTTCCTGGCAGGAATCATCGGAGCGCTGCTGGTGGTCCCGGTGATTGCATTCTTTAACACCGTGGTTTTGTACCTGACCGGACACGACTCGATGCCGGAGCTATCCACCCGTCACGACCGAATTGGCGGGGCTCCGGGCACGGTTCACGCCCAGGTGGCGGCGTCTTATATTGGTGGCTCCAAAAAGGACACCGCGAAAGTGATGGCAACCCAGGAACGTTCCCGGCAGCAATCCACCGCGGCGACGGCATCCCCGGCGAAAGACCCGACCGAAAAGGCTGGTGACACCGCTGTTGCTGACGGGCCCGCGACGGACTCGGCAACCCCGGCTGGTTCCGAAAAGTCCTAATCGTGACCTCCCGTCGCCCCCGACGCAACGCCAGCTTCACCGGAATCACGGCAGGGAAAATCGCGACCTTTTTCAAATGCTTCCCACGCCTGTATGTAACAGGAGTAAAAACGTGAGATGATAGGGGAAGTTGAGCCTTACAGGCTGGCTCGCTAAAGTCCCGACGATTGAGGTTGCGATGTCGCTGTTTGAGTATGACCAAGGTCACCTGATTCCTGCCCAGTTTGGCCATCCCGTAGGACCAGAAGCCCAGGGGGAGATTCTGGATTCCATCCGTCGCCAAGTCCTCGAAGTCATTGCGCGCCCGCTTTTCCCTGTGACCTGGAACGATATGACCGTGACGCCGGTGTCCGGGATGCCCGGAGAGTTTGCGGAACCTGCGGGGACACCACAAGGGTCCGGGGGTGCGGGTCGGACTGAGCACAGTTTTCCCCAGCAGTCCCCGCGTTTGACCGCTTTGGACGGTTCCGGTCAGGTCGTGCTGGTCGAAGTGGTGGATCGGCTGGATTCCAGCGGTTTAATTGCGGCATTGGCACGGCTCGGGGCAGTGTCGAATCTGGGGTGGAATGATTTAGCTGCCGCCTATCCCGGCGGGGTCAGCGCTTTCCGTTCTGGGTGGACGCAATTTCGCGATGCTATGCCACCGAACTTGGCGGCGGGACCGCGCCTGATTTTGGTCGCCACCGAGATTGACCCCGATGTGCGCCCCGCCTTGGACGCGTTGACCCCCTCCGGACTGGAAGTCCATCATGTCAGCGTGCGCGAAATGTCCAACGGGCGCCGCTTCCTCGACGTGCAGCGGGTGGCATCCTCGCTGTTCAGCCACGATACGAATCTTTTGGCAGGCCGGGGAGCCCGCATCCCAGCGATTACCTCTGCCACCGATGCAGATATGCAAAATGCGGAATCTGTGACACCTGAGGCGGAGTCCGGTCCGGATCAGGTGTCCGGAGTGGTCACCGATTTGGCGACCCCGATGGCGCCCGGTTCGGTTCCCGAAGCCGCCGCGCCGGAAGGCGAATCTGGCAGCGCAGAGCCGGCGGAGACGACTTTGCAACCCGTGGTGCCCGACTCGGAACCGGCGGCAGAGACCGCGGACAGTCCAACCCCGGTAGACGAGCCAGAGCTGCAAACCGGGTCAATTTCCCGCCACTCCATTATGGAAGCAGCACGGGCATCGGCAGTGTCCCCGTTGGCTACGGTAGAGGATGACGAGCCGGTAGAGTCGCTGTTTACCACCCATCACGGCAGTGCTGCAGAACCAGACTCGCCGTCCTTTGCAGACATTATTTCCGGCACAGATACCGGGGAGCTACCGCCGGTACATCATTCACACCGGGCGCCTGCCAGCGAAGAAACCTTGGCAGCAGAGGCACAAGCCCAAGCTGAGAACGAACCGGTACAGCCGGTGTCGCCCGCCGAAACTGTGCAAGTCTCGGAGACGTCCCTGACTCGGGAGACACCAGAGACACTAGGGGCGGGTCAGTCAGACGAATTCGACCTGTTGTACCGCGACGCTACCGGGCTGGGTATCATCGCCCAAGTGACCGGGGAGGACACCCCGCTGGTCGCCCTGATTGACTTTAATGGCACCCCGGCAGAAGTCACCGCGATTCTGGCAGAACGCGGGGTCATTATTCTGGAAGGTCGCGAATTTCATGATCCCAGCGATGCGGCACGGGAGCTCGGTCAAGATGTCGACGGCTGGGAGTTCTGGCACCTGGGCTTTAGCGAGGGACCGACCCTCGCTGAAGCCCAAGCTGAGATTAACGCTGAAATTCAACGCAATCGTTAAATCTCATTCCGGGAAATATTCCCCGTGTGGGGGCTAATACTATTAATTTGTTTCGGTGTGCGTAGAGGGCACACCGAAACATTTTTAAGTTTTATGCCGGGTTTCTCCGGGCGACTTGTCTGGTTTCATGGGGCGCGCGTGGATTATAGGGTGGGATTTGGGCAGTAGCTGCCAATAATGGCAGCTACTGCCCAAATCCCACCTCATATTCACACCCCAGCGAGTATCTCTGGATTTATGGGAGCGCGCATACCTGGATTCACCGGGTGTTTTCCGGGTGCTCTTTGGTTGATTTGGTGCGGAATCGTCGCGCAGTGGGGTTAGGCTTCGACGCGAGCGCTGGGTCCCAGCAGCAGTCGCGCTAGGTGAATCCCGTGGCTGCTCGCCAGCTGTTCCGCCTGAGTACGGCAGCTGAAGCCGTCAGCTAGGAAGATCGCGTTCGGGTGTTCACGCAGGGCGGGCAGTAAGGCGTGTTCGGCAATCCGCTTTGAAACCTCGACGTGGCCGCGTTCCATGCCGAAATTGCCTGCCATGCCGCAGCATCCTGCCAGTTCTACGACCTCTGCCCCGGTGGCTGCCAGCAGCTTGCGGTCGGTTTCCCAGCCCAGGACGCTGTAGTGGTGGCAATGTGGCTGGGCAACGACCTGGACTCCGCGCAAATCCGGTAACTGCCAGACATCTGGGTTCGGGGCAGTCTCAGGGTCACTGAGCAGCTCTGCCAAAGTTCGCGTGGCTCGGGCAATAGCGTGCGCGCGCGGATCATCGGGGAGTAAACGTTCCAGGTCATCGCGCAAGGTCGCGGTGCAGGATGGCTCCACGCCGACGATTGGAATCCCGTTAACTGCCAGGGGCCCCAGAATCTGACAGAGGTGCCGCATATTGTGTCGGGCTTTCTCCAACTGTCCGGTGGTCACATAGGTCAGCCCGCAGCAAGCCGGACGCGGTACATACACCTGGTATCCCGCCGTTTCCAGCAGCTCCACTACCGCTTCAGCACCATCGGGGGCGATTCCCTCCGAGAAAGAATCTGCCCACACGGCGACCCACGGTTTAGCTTCGGGAGCGGGTTGGCTGCCCTCGCGCGCTGATGCGGCAGCAACATTGACTCGTTCCGTAGCCTCCGGTGTCGAATCCGTGTGTGGGCTCACCAGCCCGTCCGTGTCGAATTCCGGTTCGGCAGCGTATCCGCCGTGACGCCGTGTCCAAGTCCGGAATGACTCGGAGGCAAAATGCGCCATCTGACGGCTTGGATCGAGCCCGAACAGCCGAAACACCAGGCGGCGAATCCACCCTACCCCGAAAACACTGTTTGCCAGACCCGCTCCGCCGGGAATCCGTCGCGCCAAACGCAGCCACCCCGGCAATCGACCCAACAGGTAATGCGAGCGGGGTCGCAACGACCGGCGATACGCCCGATACAGCGACTCGGATTTGTACGCCGCCATGTCTATCCCGGTCGGGCAAGCCGTGGAACACGCCTTACATGCTAAGCACAAGTCGAGAGCTCGCAACAGGTTCGGGTCGCGAAAATTCTTAATGAGCGTGCCGTTCGTGACTTCTTGGAGCACCCTGGCGCGTCCGCGGGTGGCATCCTTTTCCTGACCAGTCGCCAGATAGCTGGGGCACATCCAAGCGTTCTTAACCTGGTTCATTGCCAAGCATTTGCCGACTCCGGTGCAGCGATGCACCGCGGCGGTAAAGTCCTTGTCTTTCGGGAAAGTAAAGCCTTGACCGGGCAGAGCCGGAATGACCTGAGCCGCTGTCAGACGCAGATTTTGATCCAGTGGATCAGGATTGACTAAGACGCCAGGATTCAGCAAACCCCGCGGATCAAACAGGGCTTTGACCTGCTTAAACAAATCAATCAGTGCGGGGGAATACATCCGCGGCAGCAACTCTGAGCGAGCCCGACCGTCTCCGTGCTCGCCTGAAAGCGAACCATGATGCTTGCCTACCAGGTCAGCGGCACGTTCCAAGAACTCCCGTGAACGCCCCTGCCCTGCCTCTGCCCCCAACGGCAGGTTCAACCGCACGTGCAAACAGCCGTCACCGAGATGCCCATAGAGCATCCCGTCCACGTTCATCTCCCGCATCAAATCGGTGAAATCTCGCAGATACGCCGCCAAATTCTGGGGCGGAACCGCAGCATCCTCCCAGCCAGGCCACGCCGGATCATTGCCGCTCCCGTCCGGGTTCAGCGGGGTGCGTCCGCCCAACCCGGCTCCATCGGCGCGAATCCGCCAAAGTTTGGTGGCTTGCGTGGACGGGGGCAGCACCAGGGTGGCGCGGGTGTTGGCAGCTTGCGCCAGGTCATTGGCACGAGCCAGGGTGGTCTCCAAATCCTCGGTGGCGCTGCCCATCTCTACCAACAGCCAAGCATTACCCTCCGGCAGCTCAGGCAGCTCACCAACCCCCGGCTTTTGCGCCAAAGTGTAAACCAAACGGGAATCCATGCCCTCCACCGCGAGGGGCGAAAAGTCATTAATCAGCGGCACATCGGTGGCAGCGGCAATCATGTCGGGGTATCCCAGCACCACCATCACCGGCGCGGTCGGCACCGGCACCAGACGAAGCGTGGCACGCAGCACACTGACCAGAGTCCCCTCACTGCCAACCAAGAATTTTGCCAGGTCGCGCCCGTTTTCCGGCAGCAGGTGTTCCAGTGAATACCCCGAAACTTGCCGGTGAAAACGCCCGCATTCCGTGCGAATCAGCGCCAGATTTTCGTCAACTAGGCGCTGCAAACCTGGTACCGCGTCCAGCGCACCCGCGCCGGAGGCGGCGGTAAATTCCCGCCCAAATCCGTCGATAACGTCCAACGAAATGACATTGTCCGCCACGCGTCCCCAGGCTTGGGCGTGCGGACCGCAAGCATTGTTGCCAATCGAGCCTCCGACGGTGGCTCGCGTCCAAGTGGATGGATCGGGACCGAAACGCAGCCCAAAGGGCGCTCCGACCTTTTGAATATCGGCGAGCACCACGCCTGGCTCCACCGTAATCTGACGTGCGGAAGGATCAAAGGACAAAATCCGGTTGCAGTGGTGTGAGGTATCTATGACCAGACCGGGTCCGATAGAGTTGCCGGAACATGAGGTGCCGCGACCGCGCATCGTGAGGGGTACGCCGGTGGAGAGAGCCTCCAAAATCGTGTCACGCAGTTGGCCAAGGTCTTTCGGCTGAGCAATCCGGTCGGGCACGATGCGATAGTTTGAGGCATCCGTCGAATAAATGGCCCGATTCAGGGGATCTTGGAGGTATTTCACCATGGCCCTAGTGTATGTTACTTTTCCTCAGCATCTCCGCTTTCCGGAGTTTTGCTCAGGGTCTTTTTCAAAATTCCCAGCGCAATGGGGATGACTGACGCCGCGATGATGATAACGGCGATGAGCTCCACATTGTTGCGGATAAAGGGCACTCCGCCCAGCGAAATCCCCGCGACGATGAACACCCCGGTCCAGGCAATACTGCCGATGACGTTCCACAGGGTGAAATGCGCCCAGCCGTAACGCCCGATACCGGCAGCGATAGGCACGAAGGTGCGCGCGAAGGGGATGAAACGTCCCAACACCACCGCGGGACCACCCCACTTGTGAAAGAACACTTGGGCACTATCTAAGTATTCGGTTTTCAACACGCGAGCGTCAGGTTTAAAGAACCTCTCGCCGAACAGCAGCCCGAACCAGTAGCCGACTTGGGCGCCGGCTATCGCTGCCACAATCAGCACGAACAGGATTACGGCGAGGTTTACCGGCATCCGGTCTTGGAGCAGCCCCAACGCAAACAGCATCGAGTCGCCGGGCAACACGGGGAACAGCACTCCGGACTCGATGAACACAATGAGTGCGACAATGGCGACCATCCACACCCCATAGGCGGAAATGAGGTGTTCCAACAGGGCGTCGGGGTCTTTTAACCATTCCAGCAAATTCGCAGTAAAAACCATGGTTCCAATCTTAATCAATGTCGAGAGTCAGGGATTCTGGTCGCAGCGCAAACGCCAAACCGCAAACGGCGAACGCCAAACCGCAAGAGGGCGGCTAGCGCAGCGCCCAGGCTACGTCCTGGTCAGACAGTGCGTTGGTGCCACCGACGATGACCCCGTGGGAGCCGGTGGATGCCCACAAACTCCGCAAAAAGGCGGGTTTCGACCCGGCGGGAGGTATCAGCACAAGTTTCGCGCCTTGCTTCACGGTGTAGGCTCCGGCTGCCAGGGCATCGGGGAAGTTCTGTCCCGACACCATCACCAGACCGTTTACGTTGCGTCCGCGGTCAAGACCGGTGGCGAGACGAAGGGCAGTGTCGTAGCGGTCTGCCCCGGTGTAGGTGGCGCTGGGATTAATGCCCGCCGAGGCGACGGCAGACTGTGCCGGACCGCCCACCGTGATGATTTTAGCGCTGGTCAAAAGGGGTTTCAGGTAGCTTTGGGTAGCGTCGGGCAGGCTGGCATGACTGGATAGCACCAGGGAGGCGCGCAGCGCTCCGGCGGCAGCGCCGGCAGCGAGGGCGTCGGGGAAATTGATGCCGTCAGCCACCAAGACCACTCTGGGGTCGCCCCCTAAAGAATCGCGATATTGCGCGACTTTCCGGGCGGTGTCGAATCGATCCGTGCCGACCAGCTCCACCAATTCCAGACCTTTGGCTGCAATCGCCGCCCGGTCGGCAGCGCTCAGACCTACGGTTCCGCCCACGCGCACGACGCGGCGCAGCCCAAATTTATCTAGGGCTTTCACGGCTTGGGAGTCCAGATGATTGCGAGAATTCGACAAGACTAGCGCCGAGCTGGTGACCCCGGAGAGCTGAGTCGCTGCCAAACCATCGGCGGCAATTAAACCGGTGGTGAGAATCAGGGTTTCCACGTTGGGAGAAGCCTCAGCAATCATCCCGGAAGTCTCCATCCGGTTGGCACCGCTGACCCGCATCACGTTTGGCGGCAGTTGCTTGAACGCCAGATTAGCCTCGCTGCCGTGCACCGACACCCCTAAACTCCTCAACCACGGCGCGAAGCGCGACATCGGTGAGGCCGCGTTAAACAGCAGCTGTTCGCTGTTATCGCTGAAAGCTGTGTGGGATTTCGAGCTGGTGATACCGACCACCTCGCCAGCAGCATTGTACAGAGGACCGCCGGAATCTCCCCGATCTACCGCCATCGGCACGGTGGCGAGGATGTTTCCGGCAGGGGGAATCTGGAAACGCTGGGCAGTCCGAGCATCCAAGGTGTTGACGTTGGCGCAGTAGTTTCCTTTGCCGCCGATCATTTGGGAGACCGCCTCGATGGTGGCGGATTCTTTAATGATGTAGTTCTGTCCGCAAATGAACAGGGGAGTACCGGGGGGTTGAATCGCCGCGCTGACCGGGGCAATGGGATGGTTCGCCGGTGTGGTCACAATCAGCGCCACGTCACCTTGTGAAGTCGTGTCCCAAGTTACCCCGGTGGCGACGGCAGGAGTCCCCGGGAGGTGGGAGTTGGCAGAATAAATCCGCGCCGGTCCTTGGGGCAGGCTCTTAAAACAGTGCGCCGCAGTCAGCACCATGTTGGGTCCGACCCAAACCCCAGAACACATGGATGCCATTCCGTCCGGGCCCGGTCCGATAATAATCTGGACTGTGGCGGGGTGCGGGTCAGGAATCTGTCCAGCTTGGGTGAATCCCATTTCGGGAGAGTTCACAAGGGGGGTCGTGCTGTTTGGTTGGTCAGCAGGAGCGGGCTGGAGGAGCTGGTGTACTTCGGTCGACAGGTCCTGAGGCGGGGTGTCGGCGGTCTCGGCGCGGGCTGGTGCCACCGGAACGATACTAACTAGGGCGAAAGCCAACATGAACAGTGCCGAAACCCACAGGGGGCGACGTAATGTAAAACCACGGAACATAAGGCCAATTATCGACTATCGGCGCGGTTTTATCCAACCCTCGCAGTTTTGCGTGCGGATAAAAACGGAGTTCCAATTCGGGTGCGACTTTCTCGCCGGATGACTACATTAGAAGTATGTATGTCAAGCTGGCGCGTTTCTTGGCCCTCAGGCCGAGGAAAGTGCTGGCATTTTGGATTTTGGTGGTCATTGCCACCTCACTGAGTGCAATGACTGGATTCGGAAATCCCCTGTGGAATCGGCTCATTTCTGATGTTCCGCAGGCGACCCCATCGGAATCTCATTCGGGGCAAGTCTTGGTGGAGAGTCACCATACCGCGGCATATTCTGTGATGGCTTACGTTTCCGGAGTCGATTTACGGGCAGAGCGGGAGCAGGCTCCGAAGCTGGCGAGTCAGCTGGATGAGTTAAAGTCTAAAGCTGAGAATCAGGGAGACGAAGCCAAGAAACTCGGCAATGAAGCGAAAGCGGCGGGGGATCCGGCTCAGACGCTGGGGGAACAGGCGCGCGCCCTCGGGGTGAAAGCGACCGAGCTGGGCAACCGTGCCACCAGCTTGGGCAACCAAGCTAAATCCCTGGGGCATGAAGCGCAGGCGGCGGGAGCGAAAGCGCAAGATTTGAAGGCGCAAGCCGAGGCTGCCGGAGCAAAAGCACAGGCGGCGGGAGCGAAAGCGCAAGATTTGAAGGCGCAAGCCGAGGCTGCCGGAGCAAAAGCACAGGCGGCGGGAGCGAAAGCGCGAGAGTTGCAGGCGCAAGCCGAGGCTGCCGGAGCAAAAGCACAACAGCTCGCCACCAGTGGCGATATGGCGGGTGCTGGGGCAGCAAAAGCGCAAGCGGAACAACTTGGCGCCGCGGCACAGCAGGCAGGCGCCGAAGCCCAAGAACAGGGCGCTGCTGCCCAACAACTTGGCGCCCAAGCCCAAGCTGCCGGCACCGAAGCCCAGACCCAGGCCGCTAGTGCTCAAGAAATCGGTGCCCAAGCGCAGGCAGCTGGACAACGGGCGCTTGCCAGCGGAAACCAAGCGCAAAGTCTCGCCGCGCAAGCCCGCCGGCTCGGCAACCAAGCCAAAGCGAAAGGCAACCGGGCGCGGGAACTGGGCAATCAGGCAAAAGATAAGGGGGACATTGCCCAAGACCTGGCAGACCGCGCGCAAGCCATCGGTGACGGTGCAAAAGCGCTGGGTGATAAAGCCAAAGCGCTGTCCGAACCCGACTGGCCCGTTTCGAAAGCCCTGCACACCGAGCTGAAAAAGTTTGAAAAGACCCTTAAAGAGATGCCTCACGTAGACAAGGTGTCTTATCCATTCGTGGCATACAATGCCATGCTCGATCCCCAAGCGCGGGAACTGGTGGCAAAAGACGGTCAGGGGTTCGTCATCGTAGCGACTATGGATTTGCGGGTGAATGGGAAAGCCCAAGAGGATCCGCCGGAACAGTTCGAGCCGGACGTTAGGAACGTGGAGAAGGCTTTTGAAAAGCTGGAGGTCACGCTGAAATCGGCGCTGCCCAAAGACGCCGTGCAATCGGATTTCCAGGTGCGAATCACGGACTCAGACTTGGTAAACGATGCGGGAATCCAGACCCTAAAGCGAGACTTGGTGCGTTCCGAATCAATTGGTATCCCGCTGTCTTTCTTAATTATGGCGGTGGTGTTTGGAGGATTTTTGGCGGCTTTGCTGCCACTGTCCGGGGCTTTGGTGGCGATCTCTACCGCCTTGGCGATTATGTTGGGGATGACCTACCTGTTTGCACAGCAGTCTTTTGCGGTCAACGTAATCTCAGTGCTGGGATTGGGTCTATCCATCGACTATGGCTTGCTAATCGTGTCGCGCTACCACGAGGAACTTGTGCGGTTACGAGAGCTTCCTCCAGACGAGTGGGAACCGGACTTTTCCGGGGTGAAAAAACCCAAGACTCGTGAGCGGTTGGAGGCTTTGAACCCGCGCTATCTGCGGGCTTTGGAAATCACCCTGGCAACCGCGGGGCGAACCACGTTCTTTAGTGCCCTGACCGTAGCGATTGCCGCCTCCGGAATGATTTTCTTCCGCCCGGAACTGTTGAAGTCACTGGGAATCGCAGGGTTTTCTACCGTGCTGCTGGCGATGATTGCCGCGCTGACTTTAGTGTCCGCCCTCATGTTCATGGCGTCTGCCCACCTGGAAAAGCCTTCGCTTCTGTCCCGGATTCCGTTCTTGAGCCGTTTCATGGGCAACGTCGAGCCGGCACATGTGAAGCACCGGGTGAAACAGAGCCTAGATCCGCAGGGTGCGCCGGAAGTTGACCCGGAGACAGAAAACACGTTCTTTTACCGCATCTCAGTCGGGGTAACCCGCCGTCCCTGGCTGTCATTCATTGTCTCGGCGGTCGTTTTGGTGGCAGCGTGCCTGCCGCTGGCGACCCTGAACCTGCGCAACTCGCTGCTGGACATGCTGCCAGTCCAGAACGAACAGAGGCTTTTGTACGAAGATTTGGCAGCGCAAGTGCCGCGCACGGGACTGCCCCCGGTGCGTATCGTGGCGGAGGACACCACGCCCGAAGAACTCGATGCGTGGACCGCGGCAAACCTTCACGACATCAAAGGTATCGCCCAAGTTTTCGCTGCTGCACAACTGAGCGATACCAAAGACTCCGTGGTGATTGTGGATTTGGAAACCACGGATGCTGGTTCCCCGGAAGCGGAGCGGGTCGTGCAGGAAATTCGGGATAAACCCCACGATTTCCAACGCTATGTCATCGGTCAGGCGGCGAACCAAATCGATTTCATCTCTTCGCTGGCGCAAGGCTTGCCCTGGGTGCTTAGCGTGCTGGTGATAATCACTATCATCCTGTTATTCCTGATGACTGGCTCGATAGTGATACCGCTGCAAGCCCTGGTAATAAACACGTTGTCACTGATGGCAACCCTGGGAATCTCCACCTTGGTCTTTGTGGATGGTTTCGGGGTGGAGCTACTGGGGGCGCAGAAGCTGCCGGGGCTGGAGTCTTACGTGGTCGTGATGCTGATGTGTTTCGGCTTCGGGCTGTCGATGGACTATGAGCTGTTCCTATTGTCTCGGATGAAAGAGGTGTGGGACGAGACCGGGTCGGCACGTCTGTCCGTGATTCAAGGTTTGTCGAGATCAGCGCGGATTGTTACTTCCGCAGCGACCATTTTGGTCTTTGTGTTCCTCGCGTTCGTGACCGGACACATGATTGTGTTGAAGCAGGTTGGATTTATTTTGGCGTTGGCGGTCGCCTTTGACGCCACTATCGTCCGGATGGTACTGGTGCCTTCCGTGATGGCTCTGTTTGGACGGGTGAACTGGTGGGCGCCACGACCCCTCCGTCGGTTGCATAACCGGTTCTCAGAACGAATCGGTCACTGGGAATAGGGATTACCGGTAAACGTTGACTACGGTCTGAACCGGCTGGGTGACCTGCATTTGTTGCATTTCCAAGTTGGCATCAGCATTCAGCAAGTTCATGGCCTTAACCCACTTAATCGCGCCAACGAACGGTCCAATCAAAATTAGCGTACCGGGAATCATCCACAAAAGTTCATTGAGCAGGCTGAAGTTGTAATTAATCTGGCGAACCTTTATTTGGTTCTCGATACGTAGAAATACTTTAATTATCCAGACAATTGACCCAATGCCGAGGGTCAGCGGTCCGACGATAAAAATCAGCAAGAGGTAGTTCATTGTTTTCTTGCCGTCTCTCCAAGCCACAGTGTTGAGGTCTTCGGTCATGGCGTACATAAAAATCAGACCGTAAATACCGAAGGTGAGCGGAGAAAGGAAAAAATATGCCCAGAAGCTGCGATTGGTTTTAAACCTGCCCATCCGTCCTTGCTGTAATAACGCCGTGGGGTCTTTGAGCGGGCTAGGGGAAAAGTTTTGCGGCGCATTTGGCGGTGTGACGCTGGCAGGTTGATTGGTGACGGTTACAGTTGCGGGAGCAGTCGCATTAGCTGCCGGGGTCTGCGTTGCGTCCTGTCCCAGAGCGTCTGTGCCTGGGGTCGGGGCAGCAACCTTCGCTTCTGACGATGCCGAGGGCTCTGATGCTCCGGGGAAAGTCTGTCCGAAAGGTGAAAGTCCTGGGGTAAAAACGGAAACGTGAGGGGTATAGTCTGGCTTAGCGATACTACCATCGGTGTTGGGCAGGAATGGGCTGGTCACTTGAGATTCCTTCCACTAGCGGATACTCAAATTGCTACGGTCAGTGTAACGTTCTGAGGCGGAAATAATACGAAGTTGGGGACTGTATTTTCCGCAACCATCCCGCCCCTTTGGTCAGAAGCGTTAGGGAAGCTCCTGTCGACGAACTTGGTCAACGACAGGCGCCTAGCTACGGCGCGGACCGCACTATGACAATAACGAAGTCTTATAGCCGTTCGGCAACCTTTAGGTCGGTGGTAAGGTGACGTTTAACGCAAAGTCGATTGAAAGGAAACCTAAGTGTCTACTCCTTCCAGCCCCGCAGGTTTTCAAGCCAATGGTCCATCCAGCCACGCTGCGGCTCACTCCAGTCAGACGCAGCCGGTTCAGCAGCAGACACCGAATCCGCCTCAGCTTGATCCAGATTTGCCACCGCCCCCGCTAGCATCCGATGCGGTATTTTCGCCACCTTCCGCGCCGGCACCCGGCGCAGCTCCCCAACCAATGCCGGGCTATCCGCAACCCCCGATGAACTCCCCTTCGGCTCCGACCATGCCGCAGACCCCGCAGGCGCCGCAACCGACTCAGCCCGTTCCACCTGTCTCGCCCACCCCCACTTATGCGACTCCCGGACAGGTGCCCCCTGGTCAGCCCGTGCCAGGATACGTTCCACAGCCCGGCGCTAATGTCTATGGGACTACACCCGGTTACCCAGCAGCGCCACCAGTGACCCCTAAAACTCCCAGTCAGGTGCCGCAGGCTTTCGTTGATTCTTTAGTCAACCCCTTCAAAGGGGAAACCGTCAAAACCATTCTCGACAATAGCCACATCAAAGAATGGTGGTTCGCCTCGGCAGGGGCATTCAGCATTGTCTATGGGATTTACGGGGCCTTTTTTGCCGGAGCTGCAGCTATAAACGGCACCTTTTCGGCTCTGCTTATTGCCTTAATTAATCTTTTGCTCAATCTGGTATTGGGTGGAGGCATCACATTCGGATTGATTTCGCTGCGGTCGGTATTGCTCATGGCAGAATCCAAATTCCACAAGACCCCCATCACATTCACGCAAGCAGCAAACATTGTGGGTACAGGTCTGGTGCTGCCGACTGTGATAATGATTCCGACCATTATCATCACCGCATTCATGAACGGTTTTCTCACTTCGCCATTTTTCACGCTGTTTAATTTTATGTGGTACATAGTGATACCGGCAGCGTTCTTGATGCTAGAGATTAACTGCACCATAGCGATGAAACTGTTGAACCCGGATTCAACCCGCTGGAACATATCTATTCAGATTGCGTCCGTGGCTGCCATCTTGCTGGCAATCTCCATCGTAAACAGCTTGGTGAATAATTATGTACCTTCGATTGCGTCCCTGATTGATTACGTTACGCCCTACTAGACGCCACACAGCCGACCTTTTTAGCGTTGACGGTTCCTGATAAGCTGGTTGTATCACGGGAAAACCCCGCGCGACGGCTCAAACGTCGTCAACTAAGTTAAGTATTTCAGGAGTTATACGTGCGCATAGGAATACCGAGAGAGCCCGCTGAGGGGCAAAAACTGGTATCTGCCACACCTGACACCGTTGGCAAACTGATTAAGTTGGGCTATGAGGTCATCGTCGAAGCCGGAGCTGGCGTTGACGCATCGTACCCGGACCAGCTGTATCGCGATGCCGGTGCCGAAGTGGTGGGACCACAGGAAGTTTGGCAGGCAGACATTGTCACGACTTTGGACACCCCGCCGCAAGACAAAATCGATCAGTTGCGCGAAGGCACCGTGTTGATTTCACGCCTCGGGGTGCGTATTCATCCCGAAATCGCCGAAGTGTTCGCCGAGCGAAACGTGACCGCGATTTCAATGGATGCCGTGCCGCGTATTACCCGTGCTCAGGCGATGGACGTGCTGTCCTCGATGGCAAATATCGCTGGTTACCGGGCAGTTATCGAAGCCGCTAATGCCTTCGGGCGCTTGTTCACCGGTCAGGTCACCGCTGCCGGCAAGATGCCCCCCGCCAAGGTTTACGTTATCGGCGCGGGTGTCGCCGGGCTTGCAGCCATCGGCACCGCGAACTCGATGGGTGCCATCGTCCAAGCCACCGACGTGCGTGCCGCCGCTGCCGAACAGGTGGAATCCATGGGCGCCGAATTCGTAGAGATTCCCGCCCCCGCTCAGGAATCCTCCGACGGCTACGCCAAGGAAATGAGTGAGGATCAAGCCAAAGCAGCCCTGAAACTCTATACCGAACAGGCAGCTGCATCCGACATCGTGATTACCACTGCCCAGATTCCGGGTCGTCCCGCGCCACTGCTGCTCACGGCAGAAGCGGTGGCGGGCATGAAGCCCGGTTCCGTCATCGTGGACATGGCGGGCGGCAACTGTGAACTGACCAAGGCCGGGGAAGTCGTCGTCACCGATAACGGCGTAACCATCATTGGCTTCACCGACCTTGCCAACCGTCTGCCCGGTCAGGCCTCCCAGCTCTATGGGCAAAACATTGTGAATCTCATGAAGCTGATGACCCCGGAAAAGGACGGCAACATCGTCTTTAACCTGGACGATGAAGTCGTGCGGTCCATCACTATTGCCCGCGAAAAGGACGTGCTGTGGCCCCCGCCAGCCATTTCAGTATCGGCAGCCCCTGCCAAGCCCGCCCCCGGCGCGGCAACGCCCGCGGCGCCGGAACCGGAAAAGCCAAAGTCCCACGCCATGCGGAACTTCTGGATTTTTGTGGCAGCCGTGCTGGGCATAGCCCTGGTCGCAGTGACACCATTCTCAATGCTGCCCTACTACATTATTTTGGCGCTGGCGATTGTGGCAGGGTTCTATGTCATTACCAACGTGACCCACTCGCTACACACCCCGCTGATGAGCGAAACGAACGCTATCTCGGGCATCATCCTGGTCGGTGCGATTCTGTCGCTGGCACAATCGACCTCGTGGATTGTGACCGGTCTGGCTGGTTTGGCAATCCTAATCGCATCCATCAACATTTTCGGCGGTTTCTTCGTGACCCACCGAATGCTCAAGATGTTCCAGAAGGAGGACTAAGCCATGTTGCCCACACTTGTGAATTTTGCGGCTAACGCAACTGATCATGCCGACATGACCACCCTCGCTTACTGGAGTGAACACGTCGAATACTTCGCCTACCTCATCGCCGCCCTGCTGTTCATCATGGCACTGGCAGGTCTGTCTAACCAGGCCAGCGCCCTGCGCGGCAACAAGTTCGGTATCGCCGGCATGAGCATCGCGCTGGTGTCGATTATCTTTGTCGCCCTGACCGCCACCCCGCCGGCAAACGCCGTGACTCACGTCGGTCAAACGGCCGCTATCCTGGCAGGATGTATGCTGCTGGGGGCGATTATCGGCTTGTGGAAAGCCAAGAACGTTAAGATGACGGGAATGCCCGAACTCATCGCCTTGCTGCACTCGTTTGTAGGTCTGGCAGCGGTGCTGGTCGGGTTCAACACCTTCATGGAGCTTTCGGGCACCGCCAACGCGGAAACTGTCCGTGACATGGGTTTCCACCTCGGCGAAGTCGGGATTGGCATCTTTATCGGCGCGGTGACATTTACCGGTTCCATCATCGCCTACCTGAAACTCTCGGCAAAGATTAAAGGCAAGCCGTTAATGCTGCCGGCGCGTAACTTCCTCAATATCCTGATGATTTTGGCAGTTGTCGCCATGATTGTGTGGATGATTGTCGCCAAGCGAACCGACCCGGCAAGCGCCGATGCGGCTCTGGTTCAGCAGCAGTGGATTGCTCTGGGCGTTCTGACCGCGATTTCCCTGGTGCTCGGCTTGCACCTGGTGGCAGCCATTGGCGGTGGGGATATGCCGGTGGTCGTGTCCATGCTGAACTCGTACTCCGGCTGGGCGGCCGCGGCGGCGGGCTTTATGCTGTCCAACCCGCTGTTGATTATCGTCGGTGCCCTGGTCGGCTCCTCCGGTGCGTTCCTGTCCTACATCATGTGTAAAGGCATGGGTCGCTCGTTTATCTCCGTTATCCTCGGTGGTTTCGGCGAGGGCGCGGGCCCGAAGCAGGAAGCCAAGGATTACGGTGAACACACCGAAATCAAAGCTCCCGAAGCCGCGGAGATTTTGAAGGGCGCCAAGTCCGTCATCATCACTCCCGGTTACGGCATGGCTACCGCGGGTGCGCAGTTTGCGGTCGCGGACTTGACCAAGAAACTGCGCGAGGCGGGCGTGGAGGTTCGTTTCGGGATTCACCCGGTGGCAGGGCGTCTACCCGGTCATATGAACGTGCTGTTGGCAGAGGCCAAAGTGCCTTATGACATCGTGCTGGAGATGGATGAGATTAACGACGATTTCCCCGATACTGACGTGGTCCTGGTCATCGGCGCAAACGACACTGTGAATCCTGACGCCTACGAGCCGGGCTCTCCGATTGCGGGGATGCCGGTGCTCCACGTCTGGGAGGCGGGGCGCGTGATTATCTTCAAGCGTTCGATGGCGACCGGCTATGCCGGGGTGCAAAATCCGCTGTTCTTTAACGAGAACTCGGACATGCTCTTTGGCGATGCCAAGGCCTCCGTGGAGGAAATAATTAAGAATCTGTGAGGCTTTGCCCAGTGGTTTCCCCTGCCTTTCGGCAGGGGAAACCGTGTTTAAGCCCCAAAAACAACCCGACGTTAACCGACCGCAAAACAATTCGTTCGTGCGCACGACTCGTGACTGCCACCAAAATCGCACCGGGCAACGACGGCGCAGGCAGGGGTGCTAGCCGAAAATAACCGGCCAGGTCGGCAGGCACCAGGTCACTTGATCCAGGGATTTATCGAGCTGGGTGCGGCTCTCTACATACTTTGGATTTTGTGCCGGGGCAGTGCCCTCGTCCAGCAAACGCTGCGCCGCCTCCGGATCTGTGTACTCGGGAATTTCACCGGAGATTAACCGCGGCTCTATCTCCACAATCTTGTGCAAATTGTCCAACGCCTTTCGCGCGTCGCGATCCGTTCCACCAGCAGCGGCAAATTCCGCATAGTGCTTGGGCAGAATCTGCAAAAACTGTGCCCATTCGGGGGCCGCATTGACCGTTCCTGCGTTCGGGTTGGTCTGTTGGGCTTGAATCTGAGCTACTCGTTGCGTAAACGTTTTGCCTTGCGGAGACTGCTCCAGAAGGTTGCTCAAGACCGTATCCATGGCAGCACACCCTTTCGAACCAGCCTTCACCGGGGGCAGTTGGGCATTTGGTCCTGCCGAAGATTTCACGGTCGGACCCGCCGGACTCGGGGTGTCATCCCCTGCGCGACGCGACGACCGCCACGACCACACTCCTGCTGCCAGCACCACAGCCATGATGACGGCAACCAAAATCACGAAAACGCGAGTACGGCTCATCCGAAACGACACCGAGACCTGCCTTGCTTACGGTTATCCGGGGGGCATCCGGCTAGGTCGCCAGAGGGCGAACGATGTAAGGAGCGATATTGCCCCATTTATACAGAGGGCGCTGCCTGGTGTAACCGTAGCTGGACTCAATAACTTGGTTCGATCCCACGTATATCGCGACGTGATAGATGCCCCCGCGTCCCTGCCAAAATACCAGATCACCAGGAATTCGGTAGGCGAACGGGAGCTTCTGCAGACCGGGGTGCGCATAAAGCTGCTTGGAAGTGCGATAGGTGGGTGCCGCGTGGGAAATGACATTAATCGGCTGCGGGTCGATGCCGGCTGCATACAGAGCTTGCAGAGCCAGTCCCGAACAGTCGTAACCATCGCCGGTCGGACCCGCACCGCCCCACGTGTAGGGAGTGCCGATTTGACCGCGAGCAAAGGAAAGCATGGCATCTATCCGCTGCTCCCGATTGGCTTTGAGCGGAGGAGGTTGCATCTGGAAATTATCCATATTCCAAGGGCGCCCGGTCAGCCTGACCCAAGTGGCGTAATCCACTACGCCCGAGGCGGGCAGCCCGCTGCGACGTTGGAAACGCACCACTGCATTCCTGGTCGCGCGATCAAAAGTCATACTGGCATTTAGCGGAACCCCAACCCCCAGACGGGCGCGCACTTCCCGCACTTTGGTTCCATTCCACCCCGATTGGGGCACCACGGTACCCGGCGGAGGAGTAATTTTGTCCACAGCTTGCAGATAGTAGCCTGGAGCGACCCATCCCCGCGCCACCGGTCGAGTCTGCAAGCAAGGCTTAGCGGGGTTTTGTGCATACTCATTTGCAGCGTTGAGGACCTCCGGGGTGACAGTGCTGTCACCACCCAGGGCGATGACTTTCTTGATGCCGCTGGTGCGGATATGCTCGCACACTGCATAAGGCAGCCAATCCGGTTCGGTCAACAGAACGCTGCCGTCATCGAGACGACCTCCCGCAGCCACGCTGTCGGCTAAAACCAAACCATTGGTCAGGTAGGCAATTTGTACCTCGGGATGGTCTTTCATGACCTGTTTGGAAACTTCCACCGCGGTTGCGTAACGATGCGGACCTGCCAGGTATCTGGTGGGTTTATAGGACCCCAACTGGTTGGATCCGAGTTGGACGATTTCCTTGGCTCCCAGATGAGAAATAACATCCAGGGTGTCCGCAGAGAGCCCGTTTTGGCGCGAACCGAAGAGAATCGGGCCGTTACGCAGGGACGCGCCGGTGAGGGCATCTGGTCCAATGACGCCTTGTGAACCCGTGCCATCGGTAACATAAACGATGTTCGAGCCGTCCGGGAAAGCGTATTTGGCGATTTCGTTAGCGGTTTCAAAGCGGTCCGCTCCCGCTATCCGTTCCAGCTCGGTCGTCTCAGACACTTTGGCTTGCTCCAGGACTTTTTCCGGAATCGACCCGGTGCCGCCCAGCGCGATAACTTTCTCAGGTTTGATTTCCTGCAGATAGGCTTTGACGGCGGCGTGTAAGTTGTGGCTGGCGGTTAGCAAGACAGGCCCATCCCGCAGCGAACCGGCCGCCATCGCGTCGGCGAGTTTCCACCCTTCTGCCAGATAGACAGTCTTTGGGGGAGTAATAAAGGCATAGCGGGCGATGGTGAC
Source organism: Mobiluncus curtisii subsp. curtisii ATCC 35241 (assembly GCF_000146285.1). Lineage (GTDB taxonomy): Bacteria > Actinomycetota > Actinomycetes > Actinomycetales > Actinomycetaceae > Mobiluncus > Mobiluncus curtisii. The sequence continues at coordinate 1,001,684 of NZ_GL385912.1, read as the reverse complement.
GGCAGTCTCAAACCTGCTGACTCCCGCGACTCGGGACAAATCAGGGCGTCCCGCGGGAGTCGCCCCAGCGAGGGTGGGAACCAAATTGGGGGCACCGGCAGAAACTGGGCTGTCCGGTGAAATATGGCTACCAGGCGGAACCGGGGAATCTGAGCCGGGTACGCCCGCATTACCGGGAGTGTTTCGCGGTAACGCGTGGGCGCTGGGGTCTTGCGGGTCGGGGCTTGCAAACTCTCCCGCTGCGGGTGCTCCGGTTTGGGGCGGGTCGGTCAGGTCCTCGTCGGCATGAGCTGGTACTGTGGCAGCGAGCAAACTGGCTGCGACGGCGATGCCCGCGAAGCTGCTAATTACCGCACGTGGCGTGTGTGTGACGCGAGGCAAAATACATCACCTATCTCATCTAACCAAACAAAATCTGCAATGTTGCAGCACAAATTGTAGTTGAAATTGGTGATAAATTCCTAGGAATTTCGGGGAAAACGGGAACAATAGGTGCCGAAGTATGGACAGGCAGGGGTGGCAGGGGCAGCGTGGTTTCAGGTTTTGCTTTCAGCTGCAGCTCAGGCAAAGCCCGACAGAGAATCCTGAGTTCGGGCAAGCCGAAATCCGGAGGTGGGGCTTCGGGGGTAAAACGCGACGGTGACGACGCGAAGCGCCGCCACCGTGCGAAATAGCTGTTCTGGGTTTAGAGCACGCCGTGATGTTTAGAGGCGGCATGGAAACGGTTTTCGACCTCCGTCCAATTCACCACATTCCACCAGGCCTTGACATAGTCACCCTTGACATTCAAGTAATCCAAGTAGAAAGCGTGTTCCCACATATCCAGCATGAGCAGCGGAATCTGGGCAATCGGAACGTTCGACTGCTGGTCAAACAGTTGGAAGATGACCGGGCGACCTGCCACACTGTCCCAAGCCAGCACCGCCCAGCCCGAGCCTTGCAGCCCGGTCGCGGCGGCGGTGAAGTGCTTTTGGAAGGCTTCAAAAGAGCCGAAGTATTCATCAATCGCGGCAGCGAGTTCACCGCTGGGGCGATCCGGGGTGTCGTTGGCGGGACCCATCATCTTCCAAAAGGCAGAGTGGTTGGCGTGACCGCCCAGGTTAAAGGCGAGATCCTTTTCTAGCTGGTTAATCGTGGCAAAGTTGCCGGTCGCGCGGGCTTCTTCGAGTTTTTCCAAAGCCGTGTTCGCGCCGTTTACATAGTTAGCGTGGTGCTTGTCGTGGTGCAGCTGCATAATCTTGCCGGAGATATGCGGCTCCAGAGCAGCATAGTCGTAGGGGAGTTCGGGGAGCGTGTAAACCGCCATGTTTTGTTCCTAACTGTTACCGTCAGATCTGGGTTGACCCGACGGCTCGATTCTATCGGAGCACAGGCGAACTTTTGGCGAAGTATCGCCTATAGCAAAATCGCGGTCGCTGAATTTCTCGCTCGGCGCGGAAATATGTACAATGGTAGGCGCTGCTTTTCGTAGCCTAACTTAATACCCGGAGGATTCGCCTAGTGGCCTATGGCGCACGCTTGGAAAGCGTGTTGGGTGCAAGCCCTCGGGGGTTCGAATCCCCCATCCTCCGCAACTAGCCCCGGTTTCCGTTGAGATACCGGGGTTTTTCGTTGCTATGAGTGGGTTTAACCCCCCGCCCCACTCCCGGTTGTTTTCGGTTATTTTCGGCGTATTATGGTCTTCTAGTCCCTCGCTCGTCCCTCAAAAAACCTAAAAGAGAATTTTCGAGAGACAATCACCACACCAGAAAAAGGGGTAGCAGAAATGGGTAAAAGAAGCTTCGGAACCATCGAAAAACTCAAATCCGGCAACTACCGCGCCTACTGGAAACACGGCACCACCACAATCTAGGCAGTGACTTCAATTAGAACACCATCAGTCATCTTCCGGACTGTATTTCCTTTCGCTTTTGACACGTACTCTGTCGGGTTTTTAGTTTGTTTGGAATGGGAGATGGACAACAAAGATTCTGAAAACCTATTCTCGGCGGTACCCTCTTGTCGGTGACTACATTTATGTGGCACAATAATCGTGTGGAAGTGTTCGAATCGGCTCTTAAGCATGGGATTGACCCGGAGGATTCGCTCTATGTGGTGCAGCACTCTTTACGAAGTTTTCTGATGAGGGAAGACCCGAGGAAAGTGTTATACCTGGGTTTTTCTTCCAGTGGGCAAGCCTTGGAAGTCGTGACTGCTGAGACGGAGCTTTTCGGCGAAGCTTTGATTCATTCGATGCCCATGCGTAAGAGGTATCAAAAACTGATGGAAGGAGGACGAAATGAGTGACATACAGGTAAGGAAATTTGACGAGCTTTCCCCGGAGGAAGCGGAAATGCTGGTGCGAGACGTAGCTGAGGCTGAACGTGGTTACAGCATGGCGCAGCTTGAAGCGGGTGAGAAGCGGATGCGTGGTCGCCCTCTAAGTGTGGGAGATAGCCCAGCCGTCAAGGTGCTGCGGGTGCGCATCGACCAGGAACGTGACGTAAAACTTAGTAAATATATGAACGAGCACCACCTGACCCAGAGTGCTGCGGTGCGCGATTTGCTGGATAAAGCACTGGCAGAAGTCTAGGGACACCTCCAGGCAGCGGTCTTGCGCTAGCCAACCGGCGCTGTATAAACTCCGGAAAATTCCGGAAGATAATTGCTCGGTTGTGAATAAACAGGGGGATTTGGGCAGTAGCTGCCAATAATGGCAGCTACTGCCCAAATCCCACCTTATAATCCACGTGCACCCCCGAAAATCAGCTGAGCCGCATGAAAACCCAAAATAACGCAATGCTGCCACGGATAAACGCTGACCAATTGCGGACCTAAGGCACCGCAAATGCGGATAAAAGGTAAATGATGGGTATGTTTTTAGTTAAATTTAGGTTTTGAATGTAAACTAGCCAAGTGCCACAAAAGTGGTATTACCCGAAAATGTCGGCGACGGCGCTGATAGACAGCGCCAAGCTGAGGAAATCTTTGGAGGCTAACCTCGTGAAGAAGCAACTGACTGCCATCGCTGCTGCGGCAGCTCTGGCATTGACGATGACTGCTTGCGGATCTGGCTCGGACAGCGGAAGCGCTGAAGGCAAAACAAATGCCAATGCGGTAATTGTCGGTAACGATTCCGAGCCCCAGAACCCGCTGGTTCCCGCTAACACTAATGAAACCGGCGGCGGTTTGATTCTGGACCACATCTTTTCCGGTCTGGAATACTACGATGCCAAAGGCAACCCCCAGATGGAAGTTGCCGAATCTATCAAGTCTGACGACAACCAGAACTGGACTATTAAGATTAAGGGCGATACCAAGTTCTCGGATGGCACTCCGGTGACTTCCAAGTCTTTCGTGGATGCCTGGAACCAGGCAGTGAAGCACAACATGCTCAATGCCAGCTTCTTTGAGTCCATCCAGGGCTACGACGAAGCTTTGAAGGCAGCGGAAGACGCCACTGCAGCTGACCCCAAGAACGGTACCGGCACTGTGGACATGACCGGTCTGAACGTGGTGGATGACACAACCTTTACCGTGGCTTTGAACCAGCCGGAATCTGACTTCCCGCTGCGTTTAGGCTACTCGGCGTTCTACCCGATGCCGGAGGCTGGTATCGGCGATCCGGAAAAGGTGAAGGCTTACGGCGAAAACCCCATCACCAACGGTCCCTACCTGGTGAAAAAGGACTCCTGGAAGCATAACGAACAGATTGAACTGATTCCGAACCCGGATTATAAGGGCGATCGCAAGCCGAAGAACGGCGGGGTGACTTTCAAGTTCTACTCCACCCAGGATGCGGCTATGAGTGACTTGCAGTCTGGTTCTTTGGACGTCTTGGATGCGATTCCGGACTCCGCATTTGGAACCTACCAGGATGAGTTGGGCGACCGCTCTGTGAACGATCCTTCCGCCATCTTCCAGTCTTTCACTTTCCCGAAGTCGGATGACCGTTTCCAGGGTGAGGCTGGCGCCTTGCGTATGCAGGCTATCTCGATGGCGATTGACCGTGACGAGATTTGCAAGACCATCTTCCAGGGCACTCGGACTCCGGCGGTTGACTTCATCGCCCCGGTCATTCCCGGACACAACCCTTCTGTAAAGGGCAACGAAGTACTGAAGTTCAACCCGAAGAAGGCAAAGGAACTGTGGAAGCAAGCTGACGCGATTCAGCCGTGGACCGGTGACGTTGAGCTGGCTTACAACTCTGATGGTGGTCACCAAGCGTGGGTTGACGCGACGGCGAACTCCATTAAGAACACTCTGGGCATCGAAGCTAAGGGCGCTCCTTACCCCGACTTCAAGTCCATTCGTGACGAAGTCACCAAGCACACCATTAAGACGGCATTCCGTACCGGTTGGCAGGCAGATTACCCCTCGCCTTACAACTTCCTCGGTCCGCTTTACCGCACCGGTGGTTCCGCTAACGACGGTGAGTACTCCAACCCAGAATTCGACAAACTGCTCACGCAGGCTCTGAACACCTCTGATCAGAAGGAAGCCTTCAAGATTTACGATCAGGCTCAGGAAATCCTGATGAAGCAACTGCCGGCGATTCCGCTGTGGTACTCCAACGTCAACGGCGGTTGGGCTGAAGGTGTGCAGGGCGTCCAGTTCGACTGGCACTCCAAGCCGCTGTACTTCTACATCACCAAGTAATTTGGCGATAATTTGGGCTTGACTTGACGTGTCGAAAGACCGCCAGGAAAGCTTGAAAAATGAGCGACTGCGGCCTGGGTGGGAAATGTCACTCCCAGGCCGCAGTTACGTTTTCACTACCTTATCGAGGTAGAATCATTGCATTATTTCGATTTTGACAAGGAGGCGCCGTGGGACGATATCTCGGCCGCAGGCTCCTGCAGATTATTCCAGTGATGTTGGGTGCGACGTTGCTCATCTACGCGCTGGTGTTCCTGATGCCAGGCGATCCGATTCAAGCCCTGGGCGGTGATCGTGGTTTGAGCGAGGCTGCCGCCGCCGCCATGCGCCGGCGTTACCACTTGGATCAGCCATTCATCGTGCAATATCTGCTCTATCTGAAAGGCATCTTTACCCTAGACTTCGGACTGACGTTCTCAGGGCGGGAAGTTACCGAGGTGATGGCTTCGGCTTTCCCCGTGACCATTAAATTGGCTTTGATGGCTTTGGCGTTTGAAGCCATCTTTGGGATTGTGTTTGGGACGATTGCGGGTCTGAAGCGCGGGGGCGTCTTTGACGCCACGGTTTTGGTGGTTTCGCTGTTCGTAATTGCCGTGCCGACTTTCGTCATTGGTTTCGTGATGCAGTTCTTGATAGGGGTAAAGCTGAGATGGTTGCCCACTACGGTTGGCGGGGATACTTCCTTCGAAAGGCTGCTGATGCCCGCCATCGTGCTAGGGGCAGTGTCCTTTGCCTATGTGCTGCGCCTGACCCGCCAATCTGTCTCCGAAACTGTGTCGGCTGATTACGTGCGTACCGCTTATGCCAAGGGTCTGCGTCCCGGACGAGTCATCCGGGTGCATATCCTGCGTAACTCGCTGATTCCCGTCGCGACCTTCCTCGGTGCGGACTTGGGTGCGTTAATGGGCGGCGCGATTGTAACCGAGGGTATTTTTGCCATCAACGGCGTGGGCGGAAATATTTACCAAGCCATTATCAAAGGCGAACCTGCTACTGTCGTATCTTTTACCACCGTGTTGGTGATGGTCTACGTCCTGGCGAACCTGATAGTAGACCTGATGTATGCCCTTCTGGACCCGCGGATTCGCTACGAGTAAGGAGGGGGAAATGGCAAACGAAAACGAGAGCACTGTGGAAACGAAAAATTTGCCCGGACAGTCCCACTACGTTTCAGAAACCGACGAAACCGGTTTGGGAGCGGTAGATGCCGTAGCCGATGACCGCGCGCCTTCCTCCATGTGGGGAGAAGCCTGGAAATACCTGCGCAAACGACCCCTGTTTTGGGTGGCTGCCGCCATCATCCTGTTCGCTATTCTGCTGGCAGCTTTTCCCAGCCTGTTCACCAGTGTGGATCCGAAGTTTTGCGAGCTAAAGAACTCTTACGGCAAGCCCAGTATGGGGCACCCGTTCGGCTTCGACCGGCAGGGTTGCGACATTATGGCGCGTACAGTCTATGGGGCGCGCGCCTCCGTGATTGTGGGAATCTTAACCACCGTGGTGGTGGTGCTGATTGGGGGTACGTTTGGAACCCTGGCAGGCTTCTTTGGGGGCTGGCTAGACTCGTTCCTCTCCCGGATTACGGACATTGTTTTTGCGGTGCCGTTCCTGTTGGCAGCCATCGTAGTGATGCAGATGTTCAGGGAAAACCGCACTATCTTTACAGTGGTTTTGGTGCTGGCGGTGTTTGGATGGCCGCAAATCGCGCGGATTACGCGCGGGGCAGTGATGCAGACCAAGAACGAAGAATTCGTCAATGCCGCCAAAGCCCTGGGCGAGAGCAAGATTCGTATCATCTTGCGCCACATTGTGCCCAATGCGACCGCTCCCATGATTGTTTACGCCACCGTGGCTCTGGGGACGTTCATCGTGTCAGAAGCGACGCTGTCCTTCCTGGGGGTGGGCTTGCCTTCTGACGTGGTCAGCTGGGGTGGGGATATTTCTCGCGCCCAGTCGGCATTGCGCCAGAATCCGTCCGTGCTGTTCTATCCCGCTGGCGCGCTGGCTCTGACCGTTTTGAGCTTCATCATGATGGGTGACGTGGTTCGCGATGCCCTCGATCCGAAAGCGAGGAAGTAACGTTGAGTGACACTGCAAAGAACCTCGGCGAGGCCGCTGCTGAAGCCTCGGGTATGCCGGTATTAAACCAAGAGCTGGAAGGCGCTGACAATCCGGCTACCGCTGCCGAAATGGAAGCGACCCAAGACGAACTAATCCTGGGTTCGACCTCCTATGCAGCCGCGAAATCCGGCGAGACGATGCCCTTGCTGGAAGTTATCGATTTGGAAGTTGCTTTCAAGTCTTCTACGGGGATGGTTTCCGCTGTACGTAAAGCCAACTTCTGTGTCTATCCCGGTCAGACCATCGCTATTGTGGGTGAGTCCGGTTCCGGCAAGTCCACGGCTGCCTCTGCCATCATCGGGTTGCTGCCCGGTACGGGCAAAGTCGTGGGTGGCAAGATCCTGTTCCAGGGACACGACATCACAAGTTTGGGTCGGCGCCAGTACGTTGAATTGCGCGGTTCGCATGTCGGCATGGTGCCCCAAGATCCCATGTCGAACCTGAATCCGGTGTGGAAAATCGGTTACCAGGTGCGTGAAGCCTTGCGGGCTAACGGCAAAGCCAAAGGTCGTGAGAATGACCGAGTGGTGGAACTGCTGGAAGAAGCGGGACTGCCGGACGCGAAACGGCGCGCGAAACAGTATCCACACGAATTTTCCGGCGGGATGCGCCAACGCGCCCTCATCGCTATTGGTTTGGCTGCCGACCCGCGGCTGTTGATCGCTGACGAACCGACTTCCGCTCTGGACGTTACGGTGCAACGGCGGATTCTCGACCACCTGCAGAAGCAGACGCACGAGCGCGGCACCTCGGTACTGTTCATCACACACGACTTGGGTCTGGCAGCAGAACGGGCTTCGCACCTGGTTGTCATGCACCGGGGACGGGTGGTGGAATCCGGTCCGGCTCTGGACATCTTGAAGCAGCCCCAACATCCCTATACGAAGCGCCTGGTCAGCGCCGCGCCGTCCCTGGCTTCGCATCGTATCCAAGCTGCGAAAGACCGCGGCGAAGTCTCCGAAGATTTGCTGACCCATGGAGCCAGCCTGGAGGAATACAAGGATGAAATCATCCGTGTCGAAAACCTGACCAAGACTTTTGAGGTACGCGGCTCGAAAGGCGCTGCCAAAAAGCTCAAGGCAGTGGATGATGTGTCCTTTGCGTTGCGCAAAGGTACGACTTTGGCACTCGTGGGCGAATCCGGCTCCGGTAAATCCACGGTGGCAAACATCATCTTGAACCTCATCGACCCCACTTCGGGAAAGGTCTATTACGAAGGTACCGACCTGTCGACCCTGAACAAACGCGAGTTGTTCGATATGCGCGCGAAAATGCAGGTCGTCTTCCAAAACCCTTACGGCTCTCTCGATCCTATGTTTAGCGTCTACCGCTGTATCGAGGAACCGCTGCTGGTGCATCGCAAGGGTGACCGGAAGGCTCGGGAAGAACGCGTGGCACAGCTGCTGGATGCAGTCGCCCTGCCGCGTTCGGCGATGCGTCGCTATCCTGGAGAGCTTTCTGGCGGGCAGCGCCAGCGTGTCGCTATCGCGCGAGCTTTGGCGTTGCGTCCTGAGATTATCGTCTTGGACGAGGCCGTTTCCGCTCTGGACGTGCTGGTGCAGGAGCAGATTTTGCAGCTTTTGGCTGAGATTCAACACCGCGAACACATCAGCTACCTGTTCATCACGCATGACTTGGCAGTGGTGCGTCAGATGGCTGACGACGTGGTGGTGATGCAGCAGGGTCGGGTCATGGAAACCGGCATGGCTGACGAAATCTTTGATCACCCCTCCCAGGATTACACCAGGGACTTGATTGACGCGATTCCCGGCGCCAGCATTCCGTTGTTCAACGGCGACTAAGCGGCGTTACAATAGGACGTTGTTTTTGGAGAACCGTTAACTATCGGAAAAGGGTTTATGGCACAGCGTCAAGATATTCGAAATGTCGCCATCGTCGCGCACGTCGACCACGGGAAGACCACCCTGGTCGACGCCATGTTGAAACAGGCTCATGCCGAGGGGCTCCGGGCTGACGGTCCGGAACGAGTCATGGATTCGGGCGATTTGGAGCGTGAAAAAGGCATCACCATCCTGGCTAAAAACACCGCAGTCAAGTATTGCGGTCCGGCTGCGGTGGATAGCGGATGTCCTCAGGGTGTCACCATTAACGTGATTGATACCCCTGGACACGCTGATTTCGGCGGGGAAGTCGAACGCGGTCTGTCGATGGTGGACGGGGTGGTGCTGCTGGTGGACGCCTCAGAAGGTCCCCTGCCCCAGACACGTTTCGTGTTGCGTAAAGCCTTGGCGGCGCGTTTGCCGGTCGTCTTGGTCATTAATAAGGTCGACCGCCCCGACGCGCGTATTGATGAAGTCGTTTCCGAGGCTACCGACCTGCTGCTGACCTTGGCTACTGACTTGGAAGCCAGTGGGGAACTTGGCGAAGATGACCTGGACCTGGATCAGCTGCTGGACCTGCCGATTATCTACGCTTCGGCAAAGGTCGGGGCGGCGTCCCTGACTAACCCCGGCAACGGTAATGTTCCCGACGGCGACCTGGAGTGCCTGTTTGAGGCTATTTTGCAGCACATTCCGGGACCTACTTATGATCCGGACGCTCCGCTGCAGGCGCACGTCACCAATCTCGATGCGTCGCAATTCCTGGGACGCCTGGCGCTGCTGCGGATTCACAATGGCACCATCCGGCAAGGTCAGACGGTGGGATGGGCGCGCCAGGACGGCATGGTCGAAACGGTCAAGATTACCCAGCTGCTGGCCACGCACGGCTTGGAACGGGTTCCTGCCGAGTCCGCTAAATACGGCGATATTGTCGCCGTGGCAGGCATTGAAGACATCACCATCGGGGAGTCTCTGGTCGATGTGGACGACCCGCGTCCCCTGCCCTTGATTCGGGTGGACGAGCCGGCAATTTCGATGATGATTGGCATCAACACCTCGCCGTTTGCCGGGCGGGTAAAGGACGCAAAAGTCACCGCCCGCCAGGTCAAGGACCGTTTGGAGCGGGAACTGGTGGGTAACGTGTCCCTGCGGATCGTGGATATTGGACGCCCGGACGCCTGGGAAGTGCAGGGGCGTGGCGAACTGGCTTTGGCAATCTTGGTGGAACAGATGCGTCGCGAAGGCTACGAACTGACCGCCGGAAAACCCCAGGTCGTTACGAAAACGGAAAACGGCAAAGTGATGGAACCGATGGAGGCTCTGACCGTCGATGTCCCGGAGGAACACTTGGGCACCGTGACGCAGCTGCTGGCGGCGCGTAAAGGTCAGATGAACACGATGACCAACCACGGAACCGGCTGGGTGCGTCTGGAATTTACAGTTCCGAGCCGAGGCTTGATTGGTTTCCGGACACGGTTTTTGACCGAGACACGCGGCACCGGGATTGCCTCCTCGGTCAGTTCCGGGTGGGCGCCGTGGCAGGGCGACATTGCAGGGCGCGCGACCGGCTCACTCGTTGCCGACCGCGCCGGGAAAGCTAGCCCCTACGCCATGATTAAACTGCAGGAGCGCGGTAACTTCATCATTCAGCCCGGCTCACAGGTATATGAGGGTCAGGTCGTCGGAGAGAACCCGCGCGGAGAAGACATGATTGTCAACGTCACCAAGGAAAAGCAGCAGACCAACATGCGTTCCTCGACCCAGGACGCTTTTGAAGGTCTGACCCCGCCGATTAACTTCACTTTAGAGGAAAGCCTGGAATTCGCTGGAAATGATGAATGCGTCGAGGTAACACCCGAAGCCGTGCGGATTCGTAAGGTAATCTTAGGTACGGAAACGCGCTACAAAGATGCAGCGCGACGTCGTCGCGAGCAGTGATTCGGCGGAGCACTCTTACGGAGGGCAGATACCGCGGAGGGATTCGATGGGTAGTCAAGACGTGAATAAAGGGGCGAAACCGGGTGGTTCCCCGTCGGAGCCACGCCCCCCCAAGCTCCGACCCAGTCCTCGACCCGTCAGACCGGCTGGAAAAGTGCCGGGCGGGGCGCGGGATGCCAACGCCACCGAAATGTTTCCCGGTTTCACGCAGGACAAGAAGCGTAATGGCAAGGTTCCAGTGGTTATCGGTGCCGCCATTGGGATTTTGGCACTGGCTTATGCTGGGACGGCTGTCGCCGTCTCGGGCAGTATGCCGCGAGGATCGTCTTTTGCGGGAGTCGCTGTCGGGGGAATGTCCCCTACGGACGCAATCAAAAAGCTTGATTCTCAATTGGGTCCCCGGCTGAAACAACCCTTCCCGGTGAAACTGGGAGCCAAAACCGCAAACATTGACCCAGCCGCAGCCGGATTGCAGCCCGATTTCACTTCTTCCGTGCATGAGGTCGCCGATTTTTCCTTGAGCCCCGTCAAAATTCTGGCTCATCTCGGGGGAACTGGTCCACTGGACCTGAAATCGAAAATTGATGAAAAAGCACTGGACAAAGCGGTGTCGGCAGCCGCGGCGGATCTAAAGTCCGCTCCGCAAGAGGCAGATTTCATTTGCCAAGATAGCCAGCTCCAGCCGGTTAAGCCCGCTCCGGGACGCGAGCTGGACCTGAAAGCTGCCACCGCCCTGTTGCACCGGGAGTGGTGGAAACCGGGCGACCCCCTGAACCTTCCCGGCAAGTCTAGTGCGCCAAAGTCGACCCAAGCGCAACTGGACACTGCCGCCCAGGGTGAGGCGAAAACCCTTCTGAGCGCCCCGGTGAAACTCAACGTAGGCGGGCAAAGCCTGGACATTCCCACTGCGGAACTGTGTCAAGACGCAACATGGTCCCTGCAGGGCGAAAAGCTAAAAGCCAGTTTAGATGGCGAGAAACTAAAGAAATACACGTTGGCAAACACCAAAGGTTTAGAAACCGAACCGGTTAATGCCCGATTCAGCTTTGATTCGGGATCCCCGCAGGTGGTGGCATCTGTGGATGGGGCCAAACTTGATTCCAAAGAGCTGTCCGACCGGGTGACGATGGGCGCGATTTCGCAGGAAAACCGTGAGGTGAGCGTGGATTTGACCCCGATTGCCCCCCAATTCACCACCGATGACGCCAATAAAGCTGGGGTTAAGGAAGTCATTGGTGAGTTTGCCACCCCGCTGACGTCAGACAGCGTGCGGACTGGCAATCTGACCAGGGCGGCGCAAATCTTGACGGGCAAGGTCTATCTGCCGAAACAGGATTTCTCTCTGGAACGTGACTTGGGTCCGTTGACGCCCGAGAATGGTTGGCGAGCTTCGGGGGTCTTTCAAAACGGCGTACACACCAAGGCTATCGGCGGTGGGTTGTCTCAGATGTGTGTCACGACTCTGAACGCGGCTTGGTTTGCGGGAATGGACTTGGTGGAGTTCAACCCGCACGGGGTGTACTTTACCCGGTATCCCGCCGGACGCGAGTGTACGCTCTGGACCGGGTCTTTGGATCTGAAATGGAAAAACCCGAATCCGACTCCCGTGGTGCTGCAGGGGTGGACTGGCGGAGGTCAGTTACATATGCGTATCTGGGGCACCAAGTACTACACCGTGGAATCTTCACAAAGCCCCCGGACTAACTATGTACAGCCCAAGACTACGGTCAACAATTGGTCCGAGTGCGTGCCTTCCGGTGCGGGTCAGCCCGGGTTTACTATCAGCAACACGCGCACCCGCTACCTGGACGGCAAGAAGGTCGATTCCAAGACCTACACGCACACCTATGCGCCGGATAATGCAGTGGTTTGTGCCAAGGACCTGGCTGCCCAAAAGGCTCGTGAGGAGCAAGCTGCGGCAGCAGGAGCGGACTCCCCGGAGGGGCAATAGACCGGACCGGGGTAGGATATACGTATGACTTACGTAATTGCTCAACCCTGCGTGGACGTGAAAGATAAGGCTTGCGTCGATGAGTGCCCGGTCGACTGCATTTATGAGGGGGAACGCACCCTGTACATCAATCCCTTGGAGTGCGTGGATTGCGGGGCTTGTGAGCCGGTATGTCCGCCGCAGGCGATTTATTACGAGGATGATTTGCCCGAGCCGTGGACGGATTTCTTGCGGGCTGGTCGGGACTTTTTCGCTGATTTTGATAACCCGACCCCCGGTGGGGCTTCGGTAGTGGGCAAGGTCGACAAGGACGACCCGATGATTGCCGCGCTGCCACCCCAGGGATAACCTGTGCGATGAACGCAGCTTTACCAAGCTGACGTCCCCCTCGAAGAACGGTACGGTACCGACAGCATCGGTCTTGTGAAATTCATATAATGTTGCCCGGAATATTGGACGAAACACGGGTGACGGGAGTACTATATTTGTAAGGACTTAAGTCCCAAAGTGCCCTAGCCTGGCGATGTTGCCGACCAGCGTAGATATGAAAATCAAAAAATTTTGAGGAGGAATCTCATGGGTGAGAATAACGGAGAATACTTTATTCAATCAGACCAGACGCGGTTGGATACCCCCCTTCACCAGGCCACGCAGGGCAACAACGGTATCGAAATTAACAAACTGTTGAGCACCACCGGCAACGTGACGCTGGACTATGGCTTTGGCAACACTGCCAACTGTGAATCCAAGATAACTTACATTGACGGCGCTAACGGGGTGTTGCGTTATCGGGGCTATCCGATTGAGGAACTGGCTCGCGAATCCAGCTTCGTAGAGGTCGCCTATCTCTTGATTTACGGAGACCTGCCCGACGCGAAGTCCCTGGAAACATTCACCCACAAAATCAAGTGCAACCGCCTGTTGCCTGAAGACTTCAAGGCATTCTTTACAGCTTTCCCCTCGAACGGTCACCCCATGTCTATCCTCCAGGCGGGGGTCGCCGGTCTGGCTACCTATTACGAGGACACTTTGAACCCCCTCGATCCCGAACAGCTTGAAGAAGCCACGATTCAGCTGCTGGCCAAGCTCTCCGTCATGGTCGCGACTATTGCGAAACGTGCCGCCGGTCTGCCTCAACTGTATCCCGACGCCTCTCGGGAACTGACCGAGGATTTTATCCGGATGTGTTTCGGGCTGCCCTATCAGTCTTTTGACATTGATCCGGCGATGGTTCGCGCTTTGGATCGTTTGTTTATCCTGCATGCTGACCATGAACAGAACTGCTCGACTTCAACCGTGCGTTTTGTCGGTTCCTCGCACGCAAACCTTTATACTTCGGTAGCTTCCGGGGTGGGGGCGCTGGCTGGTCCACTGCACGGCGGGGCTAACGAAGCCGTGCTGCGCATGTTGATGCAGCTGCGTGACACGGATATATCGATTAAGAACTTCGTCGAAAGGGTGAAGAACAAGCAAGACGGCATCAAACTGATGGGCTTTGGACACCGCGTGTACAAGGCTTATGACCCGCGTGCCGCTCTGGTGAAAGAATCCGCCCACGAAGTCTTGAGCCGGATGGGCAAATCCGACAAACTGCTGGATTTGGCGTTGGAGCTGGAGGGCATCGCGCTGAGTGATGACTATTTTGTTTCCCGTAACCTGTATCCGAACGTAGACTTTTACACGGGCTTGATTTACCGCGCGATGGGTTTCCCGATGAAGATGTTTACCCCGTTATTTGCGGTGGGTCGTCTGCCCGGCTGGATTGCCCAGTACCGCGAGATGGTTGCCGATCCGGCGACGAAAATTGCTCGCCCGCGTCAGGTGTACATCGGTCACTCCGAACGCCACTACCAGAACCTGCGTGCCCGTTCCGTCAGGTAAGCGATTTTGTGCCTTCCCGCCCGCGGTCTGTTGACCGGCGACACGGAACGTGTTTTGCTGGAGTAGCGGGTCGCGTCAAGCCGTTGTCAACTAGAGAGAAGGAAAACATGGTTAAGAAAGTTTGGGGTGTCGGTCTCACGGCTGAAACCGAGAGCGGCAAATCGCTGGACACCTGGTTCCCTTACATTTACGAGGGTGACGTAGATGAAGCGAAAGCGAAGGCTTTGGCTGCGACGCTGACGCACCTGGAGGGCAAAGACGATGCCCGCATGATTATTAACAAGGTCATCACCGTGACTGCCGATTTGGAGGACGATGTCCAAAGCGCTCCCGACGGGTATTTGCGTTTGCACTCCCTGTCACGCCGGATGGTGAAACCCAACACTTTGAGCTTGGAAGGATTGTTCGACAAGCTGAATATGGTGGCGTGGACCAGCCGCGGTGCCTGTGACTACGAAAACTTTGAGGAAACTCGTCTGCGTCTGATGACCAAGTACGGTATCGGCGCCAACATCCGCTGTGTGGACCGGATTCCCCGCATGACCACCTATGTGACCCCGAGCGGGGTGCGCATTGCCCATACTGAGAACGTTCGTTTGGGTGCTTACCTGCATCCGGGCACCCAGATTGGCTACACCGGGTTTGTGAACTACAACGCGGGAACCTTGGGGGCTGCCCGGATTGAGGGGCGTTTATCACAAGGCGTGACCGTGGATGAAGGCACGACTCTGGCTGGCGGTGCCTCCACGGCGGGTACGTTGGCGGTGGGGATGCACAAGCGCGTGTCTTTGGGCAAGAACTGCCACATGGGGGCGAACTCCGGTCTGGCGGTTCCCCTAGGTGACGACTGCGTCATTGAAGGTGGTCTGTATTTGAACAGTGACACCAAGGTTTACTACATGCCTTCCGGTGGTGTCATGCCTGGTGAAACTGGGTTCTTTATGGAGCCAAAGACGATGTTGGCAGAGGAACTGTCCGGGGTGTCACACGCCCTGTTTCGCCGTAACTCGCAGACGGGTCGTGTCGAGGCCGTGTCTCGTGGCGGTGCTGCCATCGAATTTTCAGATTGAGAATCCGCCAGTTTGGCGGCGTTCCGGTTTTAACTCAGATTTCGCAGTCTGGAGGCGAGGCCGGGGCGTGGCGCAGAGCCAGGCTCATTGCTTCGCGCAGGTTTGCGGCAGCTTGAATCTTGAATCCTCGCGGAGCCTTCAAATCCCTCGCGGCCGCGGCGGGCACGATAGCGCCGGTGAATCCCAGTCGCGCGGCTTCTGCCACCCGGCGAGACACTGCGATGCAGGAACGGATTTCCCCAGTCAGAGAGACTTCCCCAAAAGCCACCAGACCGGGGTCGATGACCTGACCCGTCACTGCTGACGCCGCCGCGAGCGCAACCGCCAAGTCCACTGCCGGCTCGACGGCTCGGGCTCCGCCCACTGTCGAGACGTAGGCATCTAGGGTGCCAAAAGGTAATTTCAGTCGAGCTTGCAGGACTGCCAGCATCATGGCGGTGCGGGAATAATCCAAACCAGAAACTGTGCGTCGCGGCGAACCGCCCGCTATCGGGGTGGTGAGGGCTTCTATCTCGATGGGTAGAGCGCGCCGACCTTCCAACGACATGGTGACGCAAGCCCCGGGCACCGGTTCGGCGGTTTTGCTGAGGAACAGACCGCTGGGGTCCTCGATGCCTTCGATGCCGGATTCCACCATTTGAAAGAATCCGACCGCGTCCGTGGGTCCGTAGCGGTTCTTTACCGCGCGCAACAGCCGCAGCTCCCCGGTTCGTTCGCCTTCAAACTGGCACACTACATCCACCAGATGTTCCAGCGTGCGCGGACCTGCCACCGCACCGTCCTTGGTAACATGCCCCACCAAAATTAGTGCCATGTGGCGGCTTTTGGCAGCGTCAATGAGTCGGGCAGTAACTTCGCGGACTTGCGCGGGGCCGCCGATAGAAGTGTCCATAGTCGGATCGGTCAGAGTCTGGATGGAGTCGACAATAGTTACGTCCGGGCTGGTAGTTTCGATTTGAGCCAGTGCCTGCGACACTTGGGTTTCAGCTGCTAGATAAAGATTTTCTGCCACTCCGCCAATGCGCTTAGCGCGAGACAGTACTGCCTCGGCGGTTTCCTCACCGGTCAGGTACAGGACAGTTTTGCCCTCCGTATCCACAGTCGCGGGCGTTTCTGAATCTGCAGAGACTAAGCGCAACCCTGGGCTATTCTCGCTAACCCTAGGAGAGCGCGGAGCGGTGCCTTGGGCAATTCGGGCAGCGACTTCTAACAGTAGCGTGGACTTCCCGATTCCCGGTTCTCCTGCCAGCAAGATGACCGCGCCGGGGACGATACCACCGCTGAGAACTCGGTCGAATTCGCCCACTCCGGTAGGTAGACGCACCGCCCGCTCGGTGGAATAGTGGCCGATAGGTTTAGCCGGGGACGCGGGGCGTCCGTAACTACCGGTGCTGCGGGTAGTGCCCGACCCGGTCGTCCGAGCGGAACTTTTCGCCAGGACCACGTTCTCTTCCAAGGTGCCCCACTGACCGCAGCTGCGACATTGACCAGTCCATTTGGGCCATTCCTCCCCACAGCTGGAGCACACGTAAACCGTTTTTTCCTTTGCCATAACTCCATCGTCTCACAAGCCCCGAGCACGAAAAATCATGAGTTTGAGGTCTGCCGGTGCGCACTGAATCCCTAAACCGGGGTGGTCTCGCACGAATGACCGATTTCACCGTGTGTGGTGCCGGCTCCGAGAAATTAGAATCGCGTCTACCAGCAGTGTTAGAAAAATTAGGGTCTGCAAGAACCCAGATTGCGGGTTGAAATCGGTCGTTCATGCCACTACTCCGAGGAAAGGCAATGGTCGCAACTCCACCGGTTAACTTCACGTTGAAACCGCGCTAGACTTTTAGGGCGAAATGTTGCTGGAATCTGACAAACACTCTCAGGTACTCGTGAAGCGCTAAACTTCGCGAAAACCCGGTGCTGCAAAGACTGATAAGCAAGGAAAGGAACCCTGATGGCCACTGCTCAAGCCTGGATTGAAGGAGCGCGGCTGCGTACCCTCCCGGCTTCGGCGGCACCCGTCCTGCTCGGCACCGGCATTGCCGCCGGATTGGGCAAGATGGATCCAGGGCTGGCTCTGGGGTGCCTGGCAGTGGCGCTGCTGCTGCAAATCGGGGTGAATTTTTCCAACGACTATTCCGACGGGATCCGTGGCACGGATGAATATCGCGTCGGTCCGCCGCGCCTGGTCGGAAGTGGGGAAAATCCGCGCAAAGTCTTGGCAGTGGCGCTGAGCTGCTTCGCGTTGGCGAGCATCGTGGGGCTGGGCGTTGCCGTCATCTCCCAGTCGTGGTGGCTCCTCGGTGCCGGTGTGGCAGCGGTCGCGGCTGCCTGGTGCTATACCGGTGGCAAACACCCCTATGGTTATGCCGGGATAGGTCTATCTGAGCTGCTGGTTTTTGTCTTTTTCGGACTGCTGGCGGTGCAGGGAACGCTGTGGGTGCAGGCACAAGTCCTGCCGTGGCAGTCTTGGGCGCTGGCTAGCGGACTGGGGTTGCTGTCCTGTGCGCTGCTGATGGTCAATAATCTGCGCGATATTCCTACGGACCGGAAATCCGGCAAAGTTACCCTGGCAGTGCGTTTGGGCGATGCCTGGTCGCGGCGCATTTACCGGCTTTTTATCTATATTGCGTTGCTGTTGTCGCTGACGGTGCTGTTCGTGCCGTGGCCGGAAATCTTTCCCGGCGGATTCATTCAATGGACCAGTGGTTTCGTAGTGCAGCTGGTCCTCTGGCTGGGGGCATTGCTGACTATGCGTCCGGTGCGTACGCACCAGACTGGAAAAGCCCTGATTGTCGCTTTGCGCAACACGGGTTTCTTAACTTTGGCGTATGGTGCTTTGCTCGGACTGCTGTTTGCCTTGCTCTAGCCGGGGTAATCGGTTTTTCAGAATGGCGCCCAGTGCGGATGGGCGGCAACTCGTTACGGGCGGTAGTAGCCAGTTCACCTAGCACACCACCTAGTGCTATGTTGATGGGGTCGAGAGCTCACCGGGGAGTCGCCCGGAGAACCTTCTGAACAAACCGAAGAAAAGGAGAGCGAATGAAGCTGGTAGTGGTCGGCGGAGTCGCGGGCGGTCTGTCCTTTGCGGCGCGAATGCGCCGGTTGGACGAGTCTGCTGAAATCGTGGTGTTTGAAAAGGGACCGTACCCTTCGTTTTCCAACTGTGGATTACCGTTCTATGTCGGTCAAGAGATTCCTGCACGGGAAAGCCTGCTGCTGAATACGCCCCAGAGCCTGCAGGCGAAACTGAACCTGGACGTGCGCGTGAATCACGAGGTCATCGGTCTGGACGCGGAGGCGAAAACCGTGCGGGTGTGTGGCGCGGACGGGCGAGAATTCACCGAAGGCTACGACAAACTGATTCTTTCCCCTGGCGCCAAAGCCGCCCGCCCGCCGATTGCCGGGTTGGATTCCCTCCGGGTGCGCACGCTGCGCACGGTCAATGATGCCCAACGGATTGTGGACCTGGCGGAATCTGCCCGGTCAGCGCTGGTCATCGGCGGGGGATTCATCGGCATCGAAGCGGCGGAAGCCCTGGCTCGCCGCGGCATCAACACGACTATCGTGGAAGGCGGCGCCCATGTCATGCCCCCGCTGGACCTAGAAATGGCGCACCTGGTGACCGGAGCCCTGCAGTCGCTAAACATCACAGTCATCGCAAACACTCGCGTCACCCAGATTCGCGATTTCCCAGCTCACGTCCTGGCGGAACTGTCAGACGGGCAGTGCTTGGAAACGGAGTTGATTGTGTTGGCAGCGGGTGCTATTCCCGCCACCGAGCCATTCGTAGCGGCGGGAGTGCGGGCTGACGAACGAGGCTATCTAGAAATTGATCAGCATGGACGCACCAGCTTGCCTGACGTGTTCGCTTGTGGTGACGCCGTTACGCAGCAGACCGGGGTAACAGGAATGGCACGACCGGTTGCGCTGGCTGGTCCGACTAACCGCGCTGCCCGGCTTATCGCGGACTTCATCGCTGACCCGAATTCCGCTCGTCCGTTGCCTAAACCTATCTCTACCTCGATTTTTCGGGTGGGACCGATGACTGTGGCGCAGACCGGGGCAAACCGGGCTGAGCTCGATGCACAAGGCATCGCCTACCGCACTATCCACACTCACCCCACCGACCATGGGACTTTCCTGCCCGGTGCTCAACCGATGCAACTGATGCTGCATTTCGCGGCCGCGGACGGCAAACTCCTGGGTGCGCAAGGAATTGGGGGCAACGGGGTGGACAAGCGGATTGACGTTATCGCTACAGCTCTCAAAGCGGGGCTGACTGCCCCTGATTTGATTGACTTGGATTTGGCGTATGCGCCCCCATATTCCGCAGCAAAGGATCCCGTAAATTTCCTGGGGTATGTGGCAGAAAATGTGCTGCGTGGTCGGCTGAAGCTGTGGTATGCCGAGGAGGTGGCTCACCTCGATCCCGGCACGCCTGTCCTCGATGTGCGTCCAATCCCGGAGTTTAATGCCGGGCATCTAAAGGGCGCCAGGTGTATACCCTTGACGGAACTGCGTTCGCGGCTCGATGAGGTGCGGACTTGGGTCGACGGGAAAACCGTGTACTTGAGCGATGATACCGGGGCTAACGCCTGGATGGCACAGAGAATTCTGGAATCCGCGGGAATTAATGCTAAAGTATTATCTGGCGGGGTCAATACGGTTTTCGCTTACTATTTTGATAACCCCGGCGCGGTGCTGGAAATGTGACATGGCTTCCAACAGACCAGTCCGGAATCGAGGAAAGGGAATGAGATGTGCTCTCCAGTAAAGTGTGCGAACTGCGGAAAGACTACATGGACCGGGTGCGGTCAACACATTGCAGCGGTGCAAGCCAGCGTCCCACCGGACCAGTGGTGTACCTGCCCAGAAGACAAACGCAAACCGCAATCCCTATTTGCGAGTTTCTTTTCTCACTGAGCATTTTTGCCGAAAGGCGGCAAAACAGGGGCGAAGCGCTCAGGGCGCGGAGCCGTTAAGAAAAGGTGATAGTTTTCCCCTTCCCACCCTTGCTAAAATCAGCGTATGACCTCGAGCGATGACTTTCTAGAACTTTGTGCCGGTCAATATCGCGCCCAGATTTCCCGCTTCGGTGGGGGTTTGTGGTCGCTGAGTTTTGCGGGGGAACCGCTGGCGGTGACCCCTCCGGTGCCGCCAGAGGGCTTGTCACGAGTCTCCCCGATTCCTTTCGCGGCGGGGTGTCTGTTGGCGCCGTGGCCCAACCGGGTGGACGGCGGACAATTCACCTTTCAAGACGAAACGTATCAGCTCGAAATTAACGAGCCTGAACGCCACAATGCCATTCACGGCTTCGTCAGGGAACTCCCTTGGGAACTCAATCCCGAAATGTCCGACAACCCCGCAGCGGTACGCCTCACTCTGGAAATGGAACCGCAGCCGGGCTGGCCGTGGCGCCTGGAATATGCGATGAACTGGGGTCTTGACGCGACCCAAGGGCTGCGAGGGGAATTGCAGGTGCGCAATCTCAGCACGACACCTTGCCCGTTTGGCTTCGGCTGGCATCCCTATTTGAGTGCGGGGGATGCGAGCCCGGATGAATGCACCCTGAGCGTCTCGGTAGGCAACAACCTGGTGCTCGATTCAACACGCAACCTGCCGACCGGTCGGGAGCAACCGGCAGACACTGTTTTGGGGTCAGCGCGCCCGGTAGCGCTGCGCGGACTGTGGCTTGACCACGCGTTTCGGGCGCAACCCGAACCAGATGGGCGAGTCCGGGCGACCTTGTGCCGTGCCGACGGTCTAGGGACTGAACTCAGTGCCGGACCGTGGTGTCGGTGGCTCCAAATCTATACCGCCGACCCTGCCCGTCAGCAGGCATTCCCCGGCGTTGATGATGGGCGTGCGCTGGCGGTCGAACCGATGACCTGCCCGCCGAACGCCTTGTGCCGTCGCCAGGACGTGCTGGTGCTAGAACCGGGGAAACCGGAAACCCTGGCTTTCGGAATTCGCGCCATCACGGGCTAGCTGGCGGTTGACCAGCGATTCCGCATCGGCATTGCAACGTCGGGCAGACGATGACTATTTGCCCGCGTACCAGAGAAGCAAACGTTCCACTTCTGCCTGTAAGGCGGCGTTACCGTTACGGGAATACTTGCGAGGATCGACCAGCTGGGGACCTTGCGCCAAATCCTTACGGACCTCGGCGGTATAGACCACGTTCAGGTGCGTAGAGACGTTAATCTTGGTCATCCCCGCTTTAATGGCAGCGCGCATTCCGTCATCGGAGACCCCGGAAGAACCGTGCAGGACCAGCGGAACCGGCACGGCTTGCTTAATGGCAGAAATCAGTTCCGTGTCCAACGTGGCATCCCGCGAGGTCATCGCGTGTGATGACCCCACTGCTACCGCCAGCAAGTCCACGCCGGTATCTGCCACGAATCTGGCGGCATCCTCCGGATCTGTCCGTGCGCTCGGGTCGTGGACTCCATTTTTCCCACCGACCTCACCTAATTCGGCTTCGACGCTCACGCCACGGTCGTGACACCACTGGGTAATCTGGGCGGTGGTGTCACGGTTTTGCGCATCCGGCAGTTTGGAGCCGTCATACATAATCGAGGTAAAGCCCAAATCTACCGCCGCGCGGCACAGGTCGAGGTCCTCAGCGTGATCGAGGTGCGCTACGACCGGGACTTTTGCCTGTTCGGCGAGTTTGAGTACGGCGCAACCGATGGGGTCGAGCCAGCCATGATGGTACTTAACAGCGTTTTGGGACAGCTGCAGAATCACCGGGAGGTTTACGGCTTCTGCCGCGGCGATTTGGGCTTCGCCATGCTCCAGCAGCACCACGTTGAAAGCGCCCAGTCCGACTCCCTCCGAGGCGGCCTCAGCAGCAAGTTTACGTATATCACACAGCATTTATGCACTCCATTCTTCAGTTCGAAAAGTCATTTTAGTGGCAATTGTTGCCACCATTTCGGTCTGTACCGCGCCCGCGACCGCGACTGGAACCGCGGCAGCTGACCAGGAAACCGCACGCCCGAGAGACTCGTGCGTCGGCAGGTTTTCGGACCTGGCAGACAGGAACCCGGCTACTGCCGCGTCTCCCGCTCCGGTGGGGTTGCCTGCCAAAGTCATCCCGGGGGCTGCCCACTCGACTTGCAAAAGGGCGGTGCGAGCGGACGCGCCGGGATGCTCCACGTATGCCAGCCCATCTTTTCCTGCTGAAATCAGCAACGCGCGTGCCCCCAGGTCCAGCAAAGCGCGTGCCGCGGCGGGCAACTCAGTAATACCGGTGGCGCCGCGCAGTTCTGCCACATTCGGTTTGAGACAATCCGCGCCTGCCCGCGCCGCTTCGAGCAGGTATTCTCCGGACGTGTCCACCAACACCCAGCAGCCTAGATCGTGCAGACCGGCGATTAGCCAATCTAGCATCCCCGCGGGGCTACCCTGGGCGAAAGAACCATTGATGCTGACGATAGCCTGGGGAGACGCCCAGTCCAGCTGCAGAGCCTCCCGCCACGGCTGTTCCCAACTCTGCGTAACTTCAGCAGGTGTCAGAGTGCCATAGTTTGGACCGGCCTCATTGAAAACTGTGGCATCTCCCGCCGCAACGATGGCGACGGATTGGCGGTTTAGAAATGGCATGGGCAAAGCCTGGAAACTAAAGTTTCCGTGCCGCTCTAGGGTTCGTTTTTGCAGGTCAGCGAGATATTCCGGGGATGAGAAAAATCCGACTGCGCGGGCGGGATACCCCATCTGTGCCAGGACTGAAGCGGTGTTGAGACCCTTACCTCCGGCACGGTAAACGAAATCTTCGACCCGGTGGGTGGCGCCGACTTGGAGAGCATCCACCGTGTAGGTGATGTCTAAGGCAGGGTTGGGAGTAAACGTGATTATCTGGGGCATCGGAGTCTCTCCAAAGAAACTTATGACGGGCGGGTGAGGGGAACAATCGGTACCTGGGCTTTTGCGAAGGCCTGCGCCGCGACCCCCAACAGTTGTGCTTGAGACCCAAAGCGTGACAAGGAAAACTTGGGTTCGGGCAGGTTCACGAGATGCGTGGCGGTCGCTTGGCGAAGCCTCTCTAGGTAGTCGGGACCTTCCTGGGATTGTCCTCCGCCCACGATGACTTCCAAATCTCCCAAAGTCGCCAGGCTGGCGGCGAGGACCACTCCCAATGCCTGCGTGGCGGTTTCGATTACGTGGTGAGCGCACTGGTCGCCTTCCCGTTCGCGCTGGAACACGTCACGAGACGTGGGGCGGGCAGTTTCCGGGGAGAGACCTTTCAGAAGGGCATAGCGACGGGCGGTGTATTCGGCGGACGCAATTCGTTCCAGGGGGAGATGGGTCGCCTGTGCAGGAATTGGTGCTGAGGCTTTCCCCAGGTAGTTCAAATCCGGATTGGGGAGCAGAATCTGACCGATTTCTCCGGAGAAGCCGCTACGGTTCAGTACCTGCCCATTGAGCACGATTCCCGCCGAGATACCCGTCCCGATAGCTACGAAAAAGCATTCCTTGCGTCCCGTGAACAGGGCTTCGCCTAACGCCCCGGAACGAACATCATGTCCCAGCGCAAGGGAACAACCCAGGGCTTCCTCTAAGCGGTCGCGCATAGGAAAGCGACCCCAGCCCAGATTAGCTGAGGTGATGGTCATTCCAGTGTCTTCCACCATCACGCCGGGAACGCCCACACCAACGGCTCGGCACACCCGCGCCGCCGGCAGTGCGGTGCCGTCGGCGTCGCGGATTTTGCCCTGGCGCAACGCCTGTTGAATCTGCAGATACTGGTCGTTAATCTGTGCAATCAGCCCGACCGCACCACCGGTGGAAGTGGGCAGGGTGGGCAGCTTCACCAGTGAACCCCGGTTGGACACGAAAGCCACCTTGGTGTCGGTCCCCCCGACGTCAAAAGCTAGCGCATAGACCGGGGCGGAATCGGGGTGGGTTGTCGAAAGCTCCTCGGGTGGCATCTGTCCCTCCATGGGCATGAGGTGTAGACGGGCGCGGAATTAGGACAGAATCACTGAACGGGTCAGGTGACGCGGGGTGTCAGGATTCAGCCCCCGGTGTTCCGCGCGTGCTACCGCGACGCGTTGCAGCAGCACCAGGGACGCCATCGGATCGTAGTCGTGGTGGACCAAAGTGGCGCCGGTAGCCGCGATTTGCGTCTCCATCCCCTGTGGGATGGCGCCAAAAATCCAGGTGATACGGTTTGGCTCGGCAATGGAAATCGGTCCGTGGCGGTATTCCATTGCGGGATAGGATTCGGTCCAGGATTGCGAGGCTTCGCGCATCTTTAGCGCGGCTTCATTGGCGAGCCCGTAAGTCCAGCCGGTGCCGAGGAAAGTGAACTGTTCCGCGTCGATGAATGCGGAGGAAATTTCTGCATTTACAGCCGCGGTGCAATCGGCAATAGCCTTCGTCAGGTCCTCCCCAAGGCTGGCACGCAGCAAAGCCAGGGCCGTAGTGGCAAAGCGCGTCTGCACGACCGACGTTTCATCCGCAAAGTCCAAAACGAGTTCCTGGTCGGTAAAGGGTGTGGCAGGACCGTTACCGACGGCAGTAATTAAACGGGTGGGAACCTTGCCGTGCAAGGCTTTGAGGATATCAATAATCTCCGTGGTAGTGCCCGAACGAGACAGGGTGATGACCATGTCATAGTGGCGAGTCAGGGGGAATTCGGTGGCGGTGAAAGCGTCAGAAACTCCGTGTCCGGCGACTTCCCTGGCTCGGCAATAGGCTTGCGCCATGAACCAGGAGGTGCCACAGCCAATCATGGCGACGCTCTGACCTTTTTTCGGGAAAAACTGAGAGTCCAGGGACGCGAGCAGGTCAATGGCTCGTTTCCAAGTTTCGGGTTGGCTGGCGATTTCCTCAGCGGTGATGCTCATGGTGGTGTGTTCTCCCTACAAAATCGGCGACATTTTTCAGAAATAAAAATACCACGCAAGCAGAAGTAAATTGTTTAAAACTGATTTAAATTTCATGTTAGAGACATATTAAATCAACCAGGAGGGAAGGCGTATGGCATATCAATCATTTCGACTGACAAAAATCCTCGATCTAGTGTTGGAAAACGGCTCAATTCAGGTAGAGGAGATTGAAACCCTGCTGGGGGTGTCTCCCGCCACCGCACGCCGCGATTTGGACAAATTGGCATCTCAACAGATGATTACCAGGGTTCGGGGAGGAGCGGTAGCGAATCCGCTGTCTGGAGATTTGCCGCTGCGGTATCGCCCCGTCAACCAAGGCAGAATCAAGCAACGTCTGGCGAAAGCGGCTGCCAAAATGGTGAAACCGGGAGACGTTATCGGCTTGAACGGAGGAACCACCACTACGGAAGTTTCTCGCGAACTAGCGCTGTGTGTCGCGAAAGATTCCGCGTTTCAACGCCAGGGGATTACGGTCGTCACGAACGCCATTAACATCGCTAACGAACTGGCGCTACGCCCCCAAATCAAAGTCATCGTGGTGGGTGGGACGCTACGCCCCTGTTCTTATGAAGTCGTGGGCAATATGTCCGGACTGGTATTGGACAATTTGGCAATGTCGCGAGTGTTTTTGGCAGTGGTCAGCATTGACGTGAACCGTGGCTTGTTCAACGATGACTTGTTGGAGGCGGAAACGAACGCTGATTTTCTCCGTTCTGCGCAACGAGTGACCGTGGTGGCAGATAGTTCTAAATTCTCCGCGTTGGGAACCGCCCGGATTTGCGATTTTGCTCCGATTGACGAAATCCTCACGGATAGTGTCGAAGCGCATTGCTTAGAAGTGCTGGAAAGCTACGGTATCGAGGTGCTGACAGCCTAGAACCGATAACCAAATTAAACAGCGCCAAAACACTTATAAAAATTATTGTCTGGTTTAGCTGCACTTTCACGTTCACTTTTCCGCCTCGAGAAATGCGTCTGCCGGAAACTCACTTCAGGGAGGATTGAGTAGCTGCCCTCGCTGAGAACAGTCCCCGAAATTCAACGGCGGAAAATTGCTTACAAGCCGCAAAAGTTATAGAGTTGTTATTTGCGTGTTCTCTGTCCGAGGCCACCTGTTACCGTTGATATTGCGTAAGTATGCGCCGGCAATATCAGGGCAGGTAGAGCGAGGGATGAGATGTTCAAACGCCGCAGCGCATCGAGATTTTCCAGGCTGATTGCCGCGACCGTGTGCGCGGGGGAGCCGGTTTGAAAATCCCGACCATCTATACGACATAAAGGAAACGGAAATCTTGGCTACGAAATCCAAAGAATCCTCCACTCACCCTTTCCGGGTGTCTTTTGCCCAAATTGATGAACCGATGGCACCGCCGAATTTGTTGGCGCTGCAGACCGAATCTTTTGACTGGTTCCTGGGGAACGAAGCCTGGCAGGAACGCGTCAAGGAAGCCGACAAAACCGGTGACAAGCACGTCCCCCGCACTTCGGGACTGCAAGAAATTTTGAACGAGATGAGCCCTATCGAGGACAATGGCGGCACCATGTGCCTGTCCTTTAAGGACTACACCTTGGAAAGCCCGCACTACACCATCGACGAATGCAAGGACAAGGACCTGACCTACAATGCGCCGATGTACGTAACCGCGGAATTCATTACCTACGAAACCGGCGAAATTAAGACCCAAACCGTGTTCTTGGGCGAATTCCCGCTGATGACCCCGCGCGGAACCTTCATCGTTAACGGTACCGAGCGTGTGGTCGTGTCCCAGCTGGTGCGTTCCCCCGGTGTGTACTTCGAAAAGACTGCTGACAAGACCTCCGACCGTGACATTTACCTGGGTAAGGTCATTCCCTCCCGCGGTGCTTGGCTGGAATTCGAGATTGACAAGAAGGACACAGTCGGGGTGCGTATCGACCGCAAGCGCAAGCAGTCCGCGACTATTTTCCTCAAGGCGCTGGGGATGAGCGTTGGTGAAATCCGCGAGGCTTTCCACGACTTCCCGTTGATGCTGGAAACCTTGGAAAAAGATGGCGCGATTGAAACCCAGGATCAGGCCCTGGAGGACATCTACCGCAAGATTCGTCCCGGCGAGCCGCCCAGCGCGGAGGCCGGACGTAACCTGCTGCACAACTTTTACACCAACCCCAAGCGCTACGACCTCGCCGAGGTCGGACGCTACAAAATCAACAAGAAGCTCGGTGTGGAGAGGGAAATGGGCGAACGCACCCTGGACCTGACCGACATCGTGGCTGCGTTCCGCTACTTGTTGGCACTGCGCGCTGGGGATGACACGGTTGCGGTCAAGGACGCTGCTGGTCAGGAAACCGAACTGCATATCAAGACGGATGACATCGACCACTTTGGCAACCGCCGGGTGCGTCCGGTCGGCGAGCTTATCCAGATGCAGGTGCGCACGGGCATGTCCCGCATGGAGCGCACGGTAAAGGAACGCATGTCCACCCAGGACGTAGAAGCCATTACCCCGAACTCCCTCATTAACATCCGTCCCGTTGTGGCAGCCATCAAAGAGTTCTTTGGAACTTCGCAGCTGTCGCAGTTCATGGATCAAAACAACCCGTTGGCAGGTCTGACGCACAAGCGCCGTCTGTCGGCTTTGGGTCCGGGCGGTCTGTCCCGAGACCGGGCGGGGATGGAAGTTCGTGACGTGCACCCTTCCCACTACGGGCGGATGTGCCCGGTGGAGACTCCCGAAGGTCCGAACATTGGTTTGATTGGTTCGCTGGCAACTTTCGCGCGCATCAACCCATACGGTTTTGTGGAAACTCCCTACCGCGTGGTCAAGGACGGCGTGGTCACCAACGAAATCCACTACATCACTGCGGACGATGAAGAGGGCAAAAACATCGCCCAGGCCTCCGCGCAGCTCACGAAAGATGGGCACTTCGTAGAGTCCACCGTGCTGTGCCGTTCTACCGGCGGCGACCCGGTGCTGGTCAGCCCGGAAGAAGTCGACTTGATGGACGTATCGGCTCGTCAGATGGTGTCGGTCGCGACCGCGATGATTCCGTTCCTGGAACACGATGACGCGAACCGCGCTCTGATGGGTGCAAACATGCAGCGCCAGGCAGTGCCGCTGCTAAAGACTGAAGCTCCCCTGGTGGGCACCGGTATCGAGAAACGCGCCGCGATTGACGCCGGCGATGTGGTCGTTGCCAAGAAGGGCGGTGTCGTCACCGAGGTCAGCGCCGATTTGGTGCGTCTCCAGGAAGATGACGGCGAAACCCGCCTCTACACGCTCGAAAAGTTCAAGCGTTCCAACCAGGGCAACTGCTATAACCAGCAGGCTATCGTTGACGAAGGCGACCGGGTCGAAGCCGGAGACGTGCTGGCTGACGGTCCCGCTACCGACGGCGGAGAAATGGCTCTGGGCAAGAACCTGCTGGTGGCGTACATGTCCTGGGAAGGGCTGAACTACGAGGACGCCATTATCTTGAGTCAGCGGGTCGTTTCTGAGGACTTGCTGACTTCGATTCACATCGAGGAACACGAAATCGATGCGCGCGACACGAAACTGGGCGAGGAAGAAATCACGCGGGATATTCCCAACGTTTCCGAAGCTGCCCGCAAGGACCTGGACGAACGCGGCATTATCCGCGTCGGTGCCGAGGTCAACGCGGGTGACATCCTGGTCGGTAAAGTGACCCCCAAGGGTGAAACCGAGCT
The DNA here is from genome assembly GCF_000146285.1 of Mobiluncus curtisii subsp. curtisii ATCC 35241. Lineage (GTDB taxonomy): Bacteria > Actinomycetota > Actinomycetes > Actinomycetales > Actinomycetaceae > Mobiluncus > Mobiluncus curtisii. The sequence goes on along the minus strand of NZ_GL385912.1, from coordinate 972,669 downwards.
GACCAGTGAGGAACGCCTGCTGCGTGCCATCCTGGGTGAAAAGGCGCGGGAAGCGCGTGACACTTCCCTGCGGGTGCCCCACGGTGAATCCGGCATCGTCATCGGGGTAAAGGAATTTACCGATGAGGACGACGACGCCGCGCTCGGACCTGGCGTAAAGCACATGGTTCGCGTCTTTATCGCACAGCGTCGCAAGATGACGGTCGGCGACAAGATGGCTGGTCGTCACGGCAACAAGGGCTGTGTCTCCAAGATTCTGCCGGTTGAGGACATGCCGTTCCTCGAGGATGGTACCCCGGTAGACATTATCTTGAACCCGATGGGTGTGCCCGGTCGTATGAACCTGGGTCAGGTACTTGAGTTCCACTTGGGCTGGTTGGCTCACGAGGGCTGGGATGTCAGTGAAGCCCGCAAGGCCGGTGAAGAGTGGGCACAGCGGGTCCCGCTGGAGGTCTGCGAGCCGGGACAGCACGTGGCGACCCCCGTGTTCGACGGTGCCGAGGCTGACGAGATTACCGGTCTGCTGCGCAACACCCGCGTCCGTGAGGACTTCGATCGTCCGCTCATCGACGAAATGGGCAAAGCGAAGCTGTTTGACGGTCGTTCCGGGGAACCTTTCCCGTACCCGATTGCTATCGGCTACAAGTACATGCTGAAACTGCACCACTTGGTCGATGACAAGATTCACGCCCGTTCCACCGGTCCTTACTCCATGATTACCCAGCAGCCTTTGGGTGGTAAGGCCCAGTTCGGTGGTCAGCGCTTCGGTGAGATGGAGGTGTGGGCAATGGAAGCGTACGGCGCCGCCTATGCCCTCCAGGAACTTCTGACGGTGAAATCCGATGACGTGCAAGGACGCGTGCGGGTTTACGAATCTATCGTGCGTGGCGAGGACCTGCCCCAGCCGGGCATTCCGGAATCTTTCCGCGTGTTGATGCAGGAAATGCGTTCGCTGTGCCTGAACGTGGAGGCTCTGGATGCTGCCGGCAACGCCATCGACTTGCGCGATGATGAAGATGAAGCCAGCCGCGGACCCAACAGTCTCGGCTTCGACTTGGGCAAACGACCCAACGCCCCCGGTCTATTGACGACCGACGAATTCATGAACGCCTAAGACGGACCGGAAGAAGAGGAAAGAAAACACATGTTGGATGCAAACAAGTTTGACAAGTTGCACATCGGTCTGGCGACCGAGGACGACATTAACAGCTGGTCCCACGGCGAAGTCAAGAAGCCGGAAACCATCAACTACCGGACGCTGAAGCCTGAGAAAGAAGGCTTGTTCGACGAACGAATCTTCGGGCCGACCCGTGACTGGGAATGCGCCTGCGGGAAGTACAAGCGCGTCCGCTACAAGGGTATTGTCTGCGAACGCTGTGGGGTGGAAGTCACCCGTTCCAAGGTGCGTCGCGAGCGGATGGGTCACATTAAGCTCGCTGCTCCTGTCACGCATATTTGGTACTTCAAGGGCGTGCCCTCCCGGCTCGGTTACCTGCTGAATATCGCGCCGAAAGACCTGGAAAAGGTCATTTACTTCGCGGCGTACATGATTACCGACGTTGACGAGGAACGACGCCACAAGGACCTTGCAGATATGCAAAAGGAATCCGACCTGGCTCGTGGACAAATCGAAAAGAACCGCGACCTGGACATCGAAAAGCGTGCTCAAAAGATGGAACAGGATATGGCGGCGTTGGAAAAGGAAGGCGCCGAGAAATCCGAAATCGACAAGGTCAAGCGCAACGGTGAAAAGGAAATGCGCGCGCTGCGCCACCAGGCTGAGTCTGACCTGAAACTGCATGACGAAGTTTGGGATCGGTTTAAGAGCCTGAAGGTCGGCGACCTGGAGGGTAACGAGCTGGTCTATCGCGAAATGTATGCCCTGTACGGCACCTATTTCAAGGGCGGTATGGGCGCGCAGGCGGTAAAGGATCGCTTGGAGTCTTTCGACCTGGAAGCGGAAGCCGAAGCGCTGAAAGAGGTCGTGGAGAGCAAGACTGGCCAACAGAAAACTCGCGCCCTGAAACGCCTGAAAGTCATTAATGCGTTCCTCCAGACCGGCAAGCCGGCGTCGGCGATGGTGCTGGATTCAATTCCGGTCATTCCCCCGGACCTGCGCCCCATGGTGCAGCTGGACGGTGGACGCTTCGCGACTTCTGACCTCAATGATTTGTACCGCCGCGTCATCAACCGCAACAACCGTTTGAGTCGTTTGCAGGAATTGAAGGCCCCGGACATCATCGTCAACAACGAGAAGCGTATGTTGCAAGAGGCCGTGGACGCCCTGTTTGACAACGGTCGGCGTGGACGTCCGGTAACCGGGCCGGGTAACCGTCCGCTGAAGTCCCTGTCCGATATGCTCAAGGGTAAGCAGGGGCGGTTCCGTCAGAACCTGCTGGGTAAGCGCGTGGACTATTCCGGACGTTCCGTTATCGTGGTTGGTCCGCAGTTGAAGTTGCACCAGTGTGGCTTGCCCAAGACGATGGCCCTGGAACTGTTCAAGCCTTTCGTGATGAAAGTCTTGGTGGAAAACGGCGAAGCCAAGAACGTTAAGGCTGCCAAGCGGATGGTAGAGCGGCAAAACGCCCAGGTTTGGGACGTTTTGGACGAGGTTATTACCAACCACCCGGTGCTGTTGAACCGTGCTCCTACCCTGCACCGTTTGGGCATCCAGGCCTTCGAGCCGCTGCTGGTGGAAGGCAAGGCTATTCAGCTGCACCCGCTGGTCTGTGGCGCGTTCAACGCGGACTTTGACGGCGACCAAATGGCAGTCCACGTCCCGCTGTCGGCAGAAGCCCAGGCTGAGGCGCGCGTGCTGATGCTGTCGTCGAACAACATCTTGAAGCCTTCGGATGGTCGTCCGGTGACCATGCCCTCCCAGGACATGATTATCGGTATTTACCACCTGACCTCGGAAGAAGATCCGGAAATGGTTCATGCTCCGAGGTTTGACCCCGACGGCAACCGGGTGCTGAAGTACTACACCAGCCCTGCCGAAGCCCGCCTGGCTTATGACAATGGCGACCTGGCTTTGCAGGAAACCTGCGTAATCCGCATGGAACCGGGCGACTTGCCTCCGGAGGATATGGAAATGCCGGAGGGGTGGCAGCCGGGAGAACGCTTCGAGCTGAAGACCTCCCTGGGGCGCGTCATCTTTAATGACTCGCTGCCGCGCGATTACCCGTTCGTCAACTACGTGGTAGAGAAAAAGAAACTCGGCAAAATCGTCAACGATTTGGCGGAGCTGTACAAAAAGGCCGATATTGAGGTGTCCCTGGATGCTCTCAAGTCTTTCGGTTTCCACTGGTCGACCTGGTCTGGAATCACGATTTCCTTCACGGACGTGGTTCCGCCGGCGACCAAGCCCGCCATTTTGGAAAAGTACGAAAACCTCGCTTCTGACGTGCAAGCTGACTACGACCTGGGTGCCATCACCGAGGACGAACGCTACAGCGCCTTGATTGACCTGTGGCGAGCCTGCACGAATGAAGTGGCAGAGGAAATGCGCGAGAACTTCCCCGAACGCAACAATGTATACCGCATGGTGAAGTCCGGGGCTCGTGGTAACTGGTCTCAGATTCAACAGATTGCCGGTATGCGCGGTCTGGTGTCCGACCCGAAGCAGCGCCTGATTGAGCGCCCGATTAAGTCGAACTACCGCGAGGGTCTGTCCGTGTTGGAGTACTTCATCGCGACCCACGGTGCGCGTAAGGGTCTGGCGGATACGGCTTTGCGTACCGCCGAATCTGGGTACCTGACCCGCCGTCTGGTGGACGTATCGCAGGATGTCATCATCCGTGAGGAAGACTGCGGGACTCGCAAGGGCTTGAACATTACCATCGGTTTCGTCAACGAGGATGGTCAGATTGAACCCGACGAGCTGGTCGAGACCACCGCTTTTGCGCGGACTTTGGCAGTTGACGCGGTAGACGAAGCTGGAAACGTCGTGCTGGAAGCCGGGCAGGATGTCGGTGACGTGGCGATTAAGAAGCTGCTCAAGGCCGGCATCACCCAGATTAAGGTACGTTCTGTGCTGACTTGTGACGCACCGGTGGGGACCTGCGCGGCTTGCTACGGTCGGTCTCTGGCTACCGGCAAGCGCGTGGACATTGGCGAGGCCGTCGGTATTATTGCCGCGCAGTCCATTGGTGAGCCCGGTACGCAGCTGACGATGCGTACCTTCCACACCGGTGGTGCGGCTTCGGCTGCCGATATTACCCAGGGTCTGCCGCGTGTGCAGGAGCTGTTTGAAGCGCGGACCCCCAAGGGTGAAGCCACCATCACCGAGGCAGCCGGTCGGGTAAAGATAAACGACGACCCGTCCGGTCCGCGTGAGGTCATCATCACTCGTGACGACGGCAAGGAAGACCTGGTCATCGAGGTGTCTCGCCGCCAGGCACTGCTGGTCTCCGACGGCGATCACCTGGAGGTGGGCGACCGCCTGACCCAGGGTCCCATCGACCCGAAGAAGCTGCTGCGCGTGAAAGGCCAAGCTGAAACCCAGCGTTCCCTGGTCAACGAAGTACAGCAGGTCTACCACAGCCAGGGCGTAGACATTCACGCCAAGCACATCGAGGTCATCGTGCGACAGATGCTGCGCCGCGTGACCGTGCTGGAATCCGGCGACACCATGCTGCTGCCCGGTCAGCTCATCGACCAGGCGAAGTTCCGCGAGGAAAACAAGCGGGTCGTGACACAGGGCAAACAGCCGGCTTCGGCGCGTTCCGAACTGATGGGTATCACCAAGGCGTCCTTGGCTACCGATTCCTGGCTGTCCGCGGCTTCTTTCCAGGAAACCACGAAGGTTCTGACCAACGCGGCAATGGAAGGCATCGACGATCCGCTGTCGGGTCTGAAGGAAAACGTCATCCTGGGCAAGCTGATTCCGGCTGGTACCGGTCTGAGCCGTTACCGTCGCGTGGAAATCAAGCCTTCCGCGGGCGGTCACGAAGTGTTGATGTCGCAGTTGCCTTACAGCGACACGACCGGATTCGGACTGTTCGATGACGATGTCGACCTGGAACACCCGTGGGGATAGGGTCGAAGCTGCCCGACCAGCCGTGATTTCAGGGTTGAAGCGGGTTTAATTCAATAGTTTGGGAGTTCCCGGTTCACCAGTTTGCGCTGGCGGACCGGGAACTTCAGTTTTTCAATGCTCGGTTGGTAGGGTTATTCCTATGGGAATGCTTGATAAGGCAAAAGGGATGGTGCAGGCGGTAAAGCCTGGTGTAATCAGTGATAGGGGCAGCGCCGGCGCGGAAGCGGAGCGTGCTAACGCGGCAAAAGCAGCCGAGCAGAAAGCATCCGGTTTGGAGGCCTGGCCGACCGGGATGCGTTTCGCGTTCGCTTTGGCAGCCAGCGCGCTGATAATTTTCCTGCTATCTCTGATAGCCGGGGTGTTCATGCCGACTTTCCTGGCATTTTCGCTGGCGTTGGCGGTGCGCCCGGCGTCAGAATGGCTGATTCGCCATCGCTGGCCGGTGGGGTTGGCGGCTTTGGTTAACATTGTGCTGCTGTTCGCCATCCTGTTCATCATGCTGGGGTTGATTGCGATTGCTATCACCGCAATGGTGACTGAACTGCCTCGCTACGGCGCAAAGTTCCAGGCTCTCTATGAACATGCCATCAACCAGCTGGATCGGCGTGGCTTCGACACTTCTGCCGTGCTAGATTCCTGGAAGAACGTGGACATAAACCGGGTATTTTCCTACCTCTCCGGCTTTGCTAACCAGATTAGCGGGGCTGGAACCACCCTGTTCTTTATCATCATGGTGGCGATCTTCGTGGTCGGAGACACCGTGGTGGTGCGACGTCGCGCCGCCGAGTTGGCATCCTATGCTCCCGGTTTCGCCATCGCCCTGCGCAACTTTTCCCTGCGGGTGCGGACCTACTTCCTGATGACCACCGTTTTTGGTGCCGTAGTAGCACTGGTGGACGTCGGAATTCTCTATGCGTTTGGGGTGCCGACCCCCTGGACCTGGGGTATCCTCGCTTTCGTCGCGAACTACATTCCCGCGGTGGGATTCATTCTGTCCATGATTCCCCCAATCCTGCTGGCTTTGGCGCTAGATGGAGTGTGGCCCGCCGTTGGGGTATTCATCGGTTACATGGTTGCGTCGCTGCTGTTCCTGAATATTTTGCAGCCCCGCATTGCCGGGAACGCGGTGGGCTTGAACGCCACTGTTTCGTTCCTATCTTTGATGGTCTGGTCCACGGTGATGGGTCCGCTGGGTGCGATTTTGGCAGTGCCCCTGACGCTGTTCTTTAAAGCGATTTTCGTGGATTCTGACCCGCGCACGGCATGGATTGATGTGTTCTTCCGTCCTTCCGATGCCCCCACCTCCCTGGTGACGAGCCGTGAATTCCGTGACCGTGACGGTGATGGTGTCGACGACACCACCGGGATACCCCGAGGCATAGATACGCGACTGCGTGAGGAACAAATCCAGGACGCGGCAGAAAAAGAACGCGCGCGGGCGCAAGCCACCCTGGAAGAGCTGAACCAGGAGGCTTTGGAGCAAGCCGCGGAAAAGGCTGAAAAAGAGAAAGCCAAGAAGGTCGACCCGTCCGCGAAAACCGCGGAGTAGCGGTAAATCTTGCAGATTCTGCCGGGCTTGGGGGGGGGATTCCCCGATGCGAAATCTGGCGGTCCGCTGGCTAGCGCAGGAAGTCAGGGCGCGGGCTATCAATTAGCAAATGCGCGCGACTGCGGGCAGGCGCACGAGACCGGATGTCAGGATTTCGTGTCCGGGGAGTCCGCGGGGTCCGGAGGATTTTGTGGGTCAGTGGGATTCTCTGGGGCGGAATTTTTGTCCGGGCGGGGTTGGAGCTTCTCATCCTCTTTCTCCCGCTTCTTGCGTTCGTATTCTTCACGCTGTTTTTCACGCAATTTCCGGCTGACTTCCTCGAGGAATTCTGGATCATCGTCAGGAGCGCTGGGCTGTTCCGTGGCAGGTCTGTGCCCGAAACTGAGGGACACGGATTCCTCACTGGACCAGATATTTGGTTCAATCACCCCACCCTTGGCTTCGGCAGCGGCGACGCGGGACACGATTATCCACGCTATTGCCCCGATGGGGCTAATCAGCAAAATCAGCATAATCCACAAAACTTTTGGTATCTTGCCGGGCAGGTTATCTTTCGGGGTGCGAATGCAATCAATCAGCGCATACAAAGCCAGCGCCAACCACAAGATAAACAACAAAACTCTGACCACGGCTTCATCTTAACGTAAAACCCGTGGTCTTTCCTGCTTTGTCGATTTCTGGACATGCCTGGAAGATAGCCAACGGAAAAATAGTATAAATAATGTGGGGGGCGACCGGTATCATGGTTATCAAATGGTTTTCATTCACAAAGGAGTGGTGGCAGATGTCTAACCCCCAATCGCGCTGGATTATCTGGTCAGCTTACGCCGTGCTGTTCCTGGCTTTGCCCTATGTGACCCAACCTATTTTTAAGTCTGTAGGCGATGACGGTATGGGGTGGATTTTGCTGATTTTCTACCTGGCGTTACCGCTTTTAGGACTGGGATGCGGGGTGGCAGACGGAATCGTCAACGGCTGGTCGCTGTGGTGGCTCCTCGCTCCGGTGGTACTGTTTATTCCGCATTTCTTTCTGGCGATGCACGCTGCCACTAACCTCAGTATCTACTGGGATGAATTTTTCCTGTTCACCGGCATCTACGCCGGTTTCGCGTTTATCCCCAACCTCATAGCAGGGCTGGTGCGAAACCGCCTCCAACGCCCCCGGGCGCAGTCCTAAGCCCGCCCCCGCCCGGTCCCGCGGTGCTCGGTTAGCGCACCCAGGCGCGACCGGTGCGAAGTTCCCGTTTCGCCAGTTCGGCAACTTCGTGACGAGCCACCTTGCCCGGTCCTAAGGTGGGCAGATGCTGCACTACCACCACCACACGAGGCGCGTGGGCAGCGCCAAGCTCCGCGGTAACAGCAGTGCGAATCCGCGCCGCCAGAGAATCTGGCTCTGACATTCCGTCTTTTCCGAGAACCCCCAAGGACGCCGGAGAACCCAGCATCGGAGCCAACAAATCCACATCGAGGTCGTCTCCGGGTACCACCACCGCGGTGACCAGTTCACCCCAGCGGGCATCGGGCAGCCCGACCACACACACTTCACCGACCCCCGTCACACTCAAAGAAGCCTGTTCCACCGCGGAAGCATGGACTTTCACCCCGCCGGTGTTGATGACATCATCGGTGCGCCCCTGAATAATCAAACGCGGACCTTCCATCCGACCGGTGTCGGAAGTCTTAAACCAGCGACGTGGTCCCATTTGAATCCACGGAGAGGCCTCTGCGGGATCCATGCCGACTGGTGGTTTCTCTACGTAACCTTCCATCAGGGAGGTGCCGGTAACCCACACGGTATCGCCGACAGTAGAAACTTGGGTGCCCAGCAGGGGAATCCCGTCATAGACGCAGCCCCCGCAGGTTTCCGTCATCCCGTAAGTCTCTACCACATGCCAGCCTACGGCTTTCGCCCGGTCTGCCAGGAATGGGGTAAACGCGGCTCCTCCCACCAGGATGGTGTCCACTTTTGCCAATGCGTCGACCGCGTCTCCGCCCTCGTCCAGAATCTTGGATACCTGAGTGGGCACCAGGGACAGGTAGACCGGCAGGGTGGAGTTCTGGGTAGCGCGGGTAACCGCGCGCACCAAACTGGCGGGTTTAAACCCGTTGGTAGTGTCCACAATGATGGGTTTTGTCCCGGAAATGAGCGAACGAGTCAGCACCTGCAGCCCGGACACGTGGTGAGTCGGTAGTGCCAGAATCCAGCGACCCGGTCCGCCCAGGGCAGCCAGAGTCGAACGGGCAGAGGACACCAGGGCACTGGCAGAAATTGCCACCAAATGCCCGTCGCCGGTCTGGGAGCCGGAGGTCTGCATAATCAAGTCAGTTTTGGCAGGGAGGGGACCGTTGAGTCGCGACCGTAAAATCCTGCGGGCGCGTTCCGGATCCACTCCCGGAGCAATGGGTACCAGGATTTCCCGAACCTCCTGGCGGGGAGCCTGATCTGAGGGGGTATCCGCCGGTGCGTCATCTTGGGGTGTTTCCGGAGAGGCGGTGTCCTGGGGAGACTCACTGGTTGGTGCGGACCAGTCCGGTTCCGTCGGCGAGTCTGTTTCTGCGGGTGAGGTGGGCTCATCGGCGTTTTCTTCGGCACGAATTTCCGCGAGCGCAGCCTCCCAGTCGTAGTCATCCGTAACCTGCCGACCGCTGCGGGCGAGTTGTTCCTCGGTAGTCAGAAAAGGCGCAATCGCGGTATCCAAACCATCAGCCAGATTGACTACGTCATGGGGTTTCGTGCCACCCGTCAGGAAACAGAACCGGACGGGAACCCCCCGCTTCGCTGTGTCACTCACCAACTTCACCCTGCCTTAACGCTAAAGTTCATTTATGGCTGTAACCTGGGATAACACCGCGGAAAATGTGGCAAACAGAGTCGTTTACGCCGAGCGTCGCAACGCGCCTGGAACCCGTCATACAGCCGGTTTCAATAAGATTCTAGCGGTTCTGGTGGCTTTCTGGACAATGCTGGGAATGCTGGGACTGACGGCATGTGTAAATCCGGCACCTGGGAAAAAAACTCCCACCCCCACCGCCCAGCCCGAGGAACCCGCCACTTGGCCCTTGACCGGTCTCCCTCGTGAAGACTCGACTCCGCACCCCGTGGTAGCGGTGAAAGTGGAAAACACCGTGGCGGCGCGTCCGCAATCCGGGCTGGAAGACGCCGACATCGTGTTCGAAGAACAGGTTGAAGGCGGGATGACCCGGTATAACGCGGTGTTCCATGCGCATACTCCCGAGGAAATCGGTCCGGTGCGTTCCGTGCGTCCGATGGATCCGGGCATCGCCGCGCCATTCGGTGGGATGCTGGTCTATTCAGGGGGTGTCCCCGCCTTTGAATCTCAGGTTTCCGCGTCGGGACTGCGCGGCTTCAACGAAGATCAGGCGCGGGGGGCGCTGTATCGGGTGAAGTTCCGTGCCATGCCCCACAACCTCTATCTATCGATTCCTAAACTTTACGAAAAGGTCGGCAAAGAACACACTATGGAGCCTGACGCTCCCCAAATTTTTGATTTCGCCAACCCCGACCAGGGGGAGCAGCCCACCGCGGTCTCGTCCGGAAACCCCGCGAACACCCTCGTGGCGCATTTCCCGTCCCTGGTCGCAAGCTACAACTGGACCGGTTCTCGCTGGCAGCGGGTTGACGGGGGAACAGCGGCGAGCGCTCGGTCAGGAGCGCCGTTGCAGACCGATAACGTGGTGGTGGTGCTGACCAGCATCATCGACACTGGTGCGAAAGACGCTGCGGGGGCTACAGTCCCAGAAACGGTGCTGACCGGCAGCGGAACCGCCTACGTCGCCAGTGGCGGGTCAGTCGCCAAAGTGACTTGGTCCAAAGACTCCGAAGGCTCGCCACTGCAGTTGACGGACTCTGCCGGCGAGCCCGTCCTGCTCAACCGGGGTACCACCTGGATTGAGCTGCTGCCCAATCCGAACTTCAGTTTCCAATAACCCCAGCCGACCGTAACACGCTGGTGAACAGTTAGAATCTAAGCGTGGAAGATAATGCGGTGGCAGATATTTTTGAGGCAAAACGGTGGCGGGCAGTCGACCTGGAGGGGCTCAGCGATGTGACCTATCACCGGGGCGTGCTGGCAGACGGCAGCCCGGCGCCGGTGGTGCGCATCGCGTTCAATCGCCCCGAAGTGCGCAACGCCTTTCGTCCCCAAACTGTCGACCAGCTGTATCGCTGCCTGGATCACGCCCGCATGACTGCCAGCGTGGCAGCGATTTTGCTGACTGGCAACGGGCCGGCGCGTGACGGCGGCTATGCGTTTTGCAGTGGCGGGGATCAGCGGGTGCGCGGCGCTGACGGTTACCAGTATCACGTGACCGTACCGCGCAGCGAGTCGTTGCAACCGCCACAGGGCGCGGCAAACCCGACCGAACGCCCTGGTGAACCCCAAAACCTTGCCGACCGGACTGCTGACCTGAAACACCCGGAAACTCCTGAAACTGCGGACCTCCCCGACCCGAGAGACGCGGCTGGACGCTACGGGCGACTGCATATCCTGGAGGTGCAGCGCCTCATTCGTGCCACCCCGAAACCGGTCATTGCGCTGGTCAACGGGTGGGCTGCCGGTGGGGGACACTCGCTGGTGATGGTGTGTGATTTGGCACTCGCCAGCCGGGAACATGCCCAGTTCAAACAGGTCGATGCCAACGTCGGGTCCTTCGACGCCGGATACGGTTCGGGGCTGCTGGCTCGGCAAGTCGGAGATAAGAAAGCCCGCGAGATATTCTTCCTGGCTGAGACCTATTCCGCCGCGCAAGCCGAGGCTTGGGGGGTGGTGAACCGCGCGGTGGTGCACGAGGACCTGGAACGCGTCGGCTGGGACTGGGCACTGACCATTGCCGGGAAATCCCCGCAGGCGATTCGCATGTTGAAATATGCTTTCAACGCGGTGGATGACGGCCTGGTCGGGATGCAAATGTTTGCCGGGGAAGCAACCCGGCTGGCATATGGGACCGCGGAGGCCCGCGAGGGGCGCGACGCTTTCCTCGAAAAGCGCGCCCCGAACTGGGACGAGTTTCCGTATTATTACTAAGAGGATGCGGTAGCACCAAACCCGAAATGTAACCCCGAAAGAAGGTCAGAGTGGATTTCACGTTCCTGGTTGCCACGCTGGTGGGAATCGCGCTGGTAGTCATGACCTGGGCGACGCCCTACGCCAAATTCCTGCGGGACGGATTCGGAAAGACTGATTTGGGTAACCGCATCGTCACCATCATGATTCCGGGTCTGACCATCCTGTGCCTGGGGGTGACATTTTTCGAGGCCTGCGTGACCTATGCAACCGGGCTGTCATTTTGGCGAGTGTGGGGCATCCCCCTGGCGGCTTTGCTGGCGCTGATAGGTCTGGGCGTGGCGTTTTGGGCGTTGGTTCCCGCCCCGGTGCCGAGTCTGTTGCAGCCGCGGTGGATGAAAGAGGAACGTCTCTATGGAGCTTTGGGGGCACTGGAACGCACCCGCTCCGCGCAGCAGCGCCGGGAACGGGCAGTCAACCGGCGTGGGTTTGATTATTTCGACACCCAAATGATTGACGGGGTTTCCCTGGCTTACCCCGAAACCTGGGTGTTGAACCTGGAACCAAGCGCGCCCGCGCGCGTCTCCGGACTGAAACTGCAAAGCCGTTTTGCGTTGGATACCCCCCATGATTTTGCGCCGCATTCACGGATTCTGCTGATGTCCGCGCCCTTGGCAAATCCAGAGAATAGCGTGAATTGGCTGCGCCGCCTGGCAGTTCCTGCCGGTTGGCAGCCGCGGGAAGTTGGAACTTCGCAGTTGGCAGAAAGCCCTGCCATTTGGGCTGATTCGTGCTTGCCCGACGGTCGGGGAGTACAGCAGCGCTGGGCGGCGGCTATCGGGGACACCCTGTGGGTGTTGGCTTTTCAGGCAGCTGGCTCGGATTTCGGACCGCTGGCAGACGTGGGAGCAAAAGTCGCCGCCTCGCTGACCCTACCGGAGTCCGGGAGGGCGACCGGTGCATTGGTGTCGTCGTGACCAGCCACGTTGAAGATTCTGGCAGTTCCGCCCGCCTGTCCCCTTTTGAACCCGGTCCGGACGGTGCCGAGCTGTTTACGGCGCAGGGAATCGAGCGGGCATGGGTGTTTGCCGTGCCGATGCGCGTCAAGTTTCGCAATATCATCGTGCGAGAAGGGCTGATTTTACAAGGCAGTGCCGGTCTGGCTGAGGCGGCGCCCTTCCGGAACTATCCTCCGCCAGTCGCTGCCACCTGGTTCGCGGGAGCATTTGCGGTAGCGGCACGGGGACTTCCCGCACCCCTCTCTCCGGTTCCCCTCAATGTCACGGTGCCGGTGGTGGACCCGGACACCGCGGCGCGGCTGGTCCGGGAGTCCGGCTGTAGCACAGCAAAAGTGAAGGTCGCCGACCCGCGCAGCAGCCTGGAGGACGATATTGCGCGGATTCGCGCCGTGCGTGCGGCGTTGGGGGCGACCGGGCAAATTCGGGTAGATGCGAACGCGGCGTGGAGCCTGGCTGAGGCAACAGCCGCGCTGCCGCGGTTGGGTGAAGCCGCCGGTCCGGGCGGTCTGCAGTATGCCGAACAGCCCTGTCAGACTCTGGCTGAACTGGTCGAACTGCAGCGGGCGACGGGGATTCCGGTGGCAGCAGACGAAACTATTCGCCTGGGCGGGCAGCTCACCGAGGTCCTCGCCAGTGGGCTGGCCGCTGCTGTCATCAAAGCAATGCCCCTGGGGGGACCGGCGCGTGCCGCGGCTCTGGTGGCAGATGGGCTGCGGGCAGCTGCTCCGGGTGGCACAAGCGCGCCCCTTTTGGTGGTGTCCTCTGCTTTAGATACCGGGGTGGGCTTGAGTGCCGGACTGGCTCTCGCGACCCAGCTACAAACGAAAGCCGCCTGTGGACTTGGAACACTCCGCTTGTGCACAGATAGTATCCTCACCGCGGATCCCCGTATCGAAAACGGATTCCTGTATCCGGTGGAAACCCTGGAACTGAAAGGAAATCTGCCACCTGTCAGCCCGGAAGTGCAGCAGTGGTGGCGGAATCGAGTTGAACAGGTAGCCGCCAGGTTCGCTAGACTTTAGTTAGCAGCGGCAATGAAGCTATCAGGAGAGAGCGAAGGACGAAACCGATGGAGATTGAAACCGGTACCTGGACACTCGCCCACGGGGAGACGCTGCGCTGGGCTGCCGCCACCGACATCGGCTTGAAACGGGCTGAAAACCAGGACTCTTTCCTGGCGGCTCCACCGTTCTTTTTAGTTGCAGACGGGATGGGCGGTCATGCCGGGGGGAAACAAGCCTCTGCCACGCTGCTGGGGCACATTCAGCCTCTGACCGGCACGGACGTTAATCTGCGGGTAGTGCGGGAATCTCTGGAGGCAGCCTGTGAGGAAGTCATGGGGCTGGTTGAAGCCAACATTAACTACACGATTTCGCCGCCGGGAACCACGCTCACCGGTCTGGTGGTGCTCGGTCCACTAGGGGAGTCCGCGGCTGACGGGTCAGCGTCAGCCCCCGCTACGGACGGGTCAGAACCGGCGCAGTTCCTGGTTCTCAATGTGGGGGACTCGCGAACTTACGTGTTGAGAGAGGGGTTGTTGACCCGGCTGACGCGGGATCATTCCCAAGTCGCCGAGATGGTCGAGGCGGGAATGCTGACCGTGGAAGAAGCCCGAGTCTGGCCGACCCGCTCCGTCATCACCCGCGCTATTGGCGCTGGTCAAGCCGGGTTACCCCAGATTGATACCTGGACTTATCCGGTAGCGTCGCCCCGGCGTTTCCTGGTGTGCTCCGACGGGCTGCATTCCATGATTGATGACGGTGCCATCGGGCGGGCGCTGGGCGACAACCCCACCCCCGAAACGGCAGTGAACGCACTGGTGAATCTGGCTTTACAGGCGGGCGGGCACGATAATGTGACCGCGATTGTGCTCGACGTGACCGCCCCGGAATCCGCACTCGCCCCCACGGAACCGGCTGATCCTGCGCTCTCCGAGTCGCCCGCGCCCCCAAACTCCCTTTTGCCACCCCCGCCTCCTCCTCCGGGCAGTGAGGGGGCACGATGAAACACTGTGCTGATGGAGGTACCCCGTTTACCGTGCGGATTTGTCCGCTGGGTCACCATAACCCGCTGGATTTTCCCCGCTGTCGAGTGTGCGGTGGTGTCCTGGACGCGCCGATGCAAGTGGCATCCCCGAAACTGGGCTGGGTGCGTTCCACCGACCAACAGACTGTCGAGCTGACAGGCGAATTAGTGGTCGGTCGCGCCCCGGAGACACACGGGCGCGAAGGGGTATTTTCCCTGACGACCCCGCCGGAAATTCTCGAAATTTCCCGCACTCACGCCCGAATCTGTACCGAGGGGTGGGAAGTCACCGTGGAGGACCTGGGGTCTGATAACGGCACCCGCTTGTGCCGGGCGACGGGTCAGATTGTGGATTTACAGCCGCACAAGCGGTACAACATTCAGCCCGGTGACGTGCTGGAACTGGCGCCAAACTACCTGTTGAGGTTTGCAGCCTGATGCGACGACCAGTCCGAATCTTGGTGGATGGCAGCCCTGCCGAAGTCTTGCTGCAGGCAGACGCCCGTGCCCGAGTGGCAGATGTGGTCACCACTTTAGGCGGCGGGCAGACGTCTCGTCTCAGCGTCACGCCGTTGGCGCCCCTGCTGGATCCGGGCGGTACCGGGTCCCTGCCGGTCGTTGCCGAGACGTCGGGGTCACAAGTCCCGCGCGGTGAGTCGGGCGGGACACATCCGGCGCAGGTCGGTAAACCTTACGTGCTGCCGCGCGATTTGCCGTTGGCAAAAGCGCCGATACCGCCGGGGGCAGGTTTGGCACTGGTGGGGGAGAGCGACGAGTTACCGCCGGCTCCCGCGGGTATGAAGTCGCTGCTGGCGTATTCACCCCCACCGGCTGCTGACCCCGAACCGCTGGGAATCAACATAGAAATGCCGGCGCGACCACGCTTGTGGTTGGCAAATCCCGCGACGCTTGCCTTACCCGTGGTGCCGGTGGTGCTGTTTGGGGTGCTGGCAGTCATCTTCCCCAGTGCCGTCGCGTTTGCCCTGCTGGGTTTGGCAGTAGTTGCGGGTGGCTCAGAAGTCGGGTGGGCGTTGACTCAAAACCGGGCGGCTTGGGTGCGTTATGAGCGGGACATGGTTGCGCTCACTCCCCAGATTCAGGCAGCTTTGCATCGCCGTGACGTGGCGATACGCGACAGTGTTCCCGACCTGTCGGATCCCCACCACGCCCTGCTGCCTGGACTGTGGGGACACGCGAGTGTGCAAATGCGCATTCCGGTCGGTTTCACCCAGGTTTATCCAGAAATTACGCTGAGCAGCCACGGGACGGCGACCCCGTTTCGCGGCTGGGGACCGCTTGCGGGATCGAGTACGGGGTCAGAAGCCGCCGCGGTCGTCCACCGGTCAGCCGGAGCCGCGGTCCCGGACTCGGTGTCTAACGCGGAGATGGGGCAGGCAGCCTCGGGGCAAATCGCGGCGATTAACCGCAGGATTAACGCCATTGGTGCCGCTACCATCGGCGAGGGGCATACCGGTCTGGAAGTGGCCTTCGTTCCGGCGGATTCCGGTCCGCTGGCGATGACAGGTCCCGAGAACTTGCGTGGACCGGCGCTGAATCAGTTCCTGATTCGCGCTGCCTTGCGCTATTCCCCTGCCGACTTAAAAATCGTGGTCGCCGGGACGAAACCTGCACAGTGGACGTGGGTTAACTATCTGCCGCACGGCGCCGCGGTGCGCGAGGATTTAGCGGTCGAGCCGGTTTGTGACCTGAGTGAAGCGAGCGCCGAGAGATTGGCGCAAGCCTGGAGCGGTCAAAAGGGGCAGCGCGGTTCGCGTCAGCGCCTGTTGCTGGTAATCGACGGAGAAGTCCCGGCAGGCTCTCGATGGGAAGATTTTGCCGAGGAGCCAGGGATTTGGCTGGTTAACGCCGTTGATAATCTCGGCAGTGCAGTGAGTGCCGTGCGGCAAGTTCTGGACCTGGCGACCGGGTCTTGGCAGGACGGTGTGTCCCGCATTCCCGGAACTACCCCGCCGGCGGGACGGCACACTGCCGCTAACGGGATTCCACTGCAGTCAGCCCGTCCGACCCAACTGAGTGTGGAACCGTTGCTGCTGACCACCCCTGGTGCGCGGAAAGTTACGGAGCTCCTGGCTAATCTGAAGCTACCGGGCAAAACCGCCGAGCCTTTGCCTATTAGCGCCCAGTTGACCGATGTTTATCCCCTGACAGCTGAGGAAAGCACGGCGGTTTTTGGTGAGTCGGGAGACGGGGGTCGCTGTACGGCAGCGATAGGCTACGGTGCTGCCGGTCCGGTGTTGTTGGATTTGGCTGACGGTAAAAACGCTGTTGTAGCGGGAGAAAAC
The DNA here is from genome assembly GCF_000146285.1 of Mobiluncus curtisii subsp. curtisii ATCC 35241. Classification (GTDB taxonomy): domain Bacteria; phylum Actinomycetota; class Actinomycetes; order Actinomycetales; family Actinomycetaceae; genus Mobiluncus; species Mobiluncus curtisii. The sequence goes on along the minus strand of NZ_GL385912.1, from coordinate 955,711 downwards.
CAGGCTGCCCGGACCAATGCCATCGCTGCTTACCTGGCGGGTTTGGCGCTGACCCGGCGTCCGGAGGATGTGAGCTGGGTAATTTTTGATTCCCGCGCTACGAACTGGGGTGAACTGGGGCAAACTCCACACTGTTTAGGCATTGAGTCGGGGCGGGGAAATGCTGTGTTTGCCCGGTTGCTGCGCTACCTGGAGGCGGAGACTGAGCGGCGAGAAAACTGGCTGAGGGAATCCGGGGCGGGCAGCTTGGTGCGGGCGCGCGCGGCGAAAATATCGGGTACTCCGGCGGATTTAATTGTCGTCATCGCCGTGGGGGAGTCGTTTACCGCGCGGCAGCTCTCGCAGCTGGTTGAACGGCTGCATATGTACCGCTCCCTGGGGTTGCATTTGGTGGTGAGTATCGGGAATACCGAAAAATTGCCCCGTGAAGCCTTGAAATATCTGCCGACACGTGTTGTGCTGCATCTGGAAGGTGCAGCCCTGGAGGTGGTCTGTGGCAGTCTCGAAATTGATTCGCGGTCGGCTTTTTCACATCCCGGTCGCGGAATTCTGCTGGTCGGCGGGGTTGCGACCAGTTTTCAAACCTTAAATTCCCTGATGGTTACGGATTTTAGTGATCCCGAATTGGCTCCCGTGAATTTCACACCCCTGGGCGGAACGGAGTTCCCCCCGGCGCTGTCGGCGGGCAGTCAGCGGCGAGTCCCGGCTCTGGTGAGGGGGAATTTTCCTCGGACTGACACAAGTGGGGACTCGGCGGCTTTGACCCCGCTTTCGGTGCTGGCAGGGTCGTTTTATCGCGGTAAATCTACCGTCCGGCGGTGGACTTCCGGGCTGGAGAAAGTCTATGACCTGGCGTCTTTGGGGCAATCCAGCGATGCGGAGTTCCGCCTGGGAGTGCGCGATGACCTGGGGCGTCAAGAAGTCGTCCCCTTTGGGTTTAGTCCCGACCACGAGGGCAACCTGTTCGTGGCAGGTCCGCGCGGTAGTGGGCGCACTGGAGTGTTGCGAGCTATTGCTGCCGATAGTCTAAACACCGGAGGTAACCCCGTTGCTCTCTATGTTTGCAGCGCCGACTCGACTCTCGATGTGCTGTCTAACTGGGCAAACGTGGGAGTGGTAGCTCATGCCAACGAGCCGGAGACAATTGCCGACACGATGGAATACCTGGTCAGCAGGTGGCGTTGGCGCACTGCAGTGGCGCAGCGCAACGCCACCCGTGATTTTCCTGAACTGCGCGCTGTGCTGCGTGGCACACGACCTGCAAAGCAGCCTGGCATGCCCCTCGGCACGGATGCTGTTGACGGCGACGAAATGGACCGTGGTGAGCGAATTATTGTCGCGATTGACGGTTTGGAAACCGTGCTGGAGTCCTTGCCGGGAGCCAGCTCCGCCAGTTTTCTGGAACTCATCACCGGCGGCAGGGTCGTCGGGATCCACTTCGTCATCAGTGCCGACAGCGTCGAGAACCTCCCGGCGGCCTGGCGAGGTGCATTTGGGATGCGAATCGAGTTGAACGGTTCCATCCCCGGCAGTGGCGTGGTTGCCGATGACCCGCGAGCTATTCAGGTAGCTGTCCTCGGTAACGACCCCTCCGAGCCTGCCCAAACACGTATCCTGGAACGCTTGAGCGCCTTGGCAAAAACTCCAGCCCACCGGATTGCCCGGTTAGCCGTGCCGGTGTTTGCCACCGCCCTCGCCACACCTCCTGCGGGAGAAATGGCGCTGGGACTGAGCGCCCCCGGTGGTCGACAAATCAACACCAATACCAGCGGAGTGTACCTCATTGCGCGGGGTAGCGGGGAAGTCGATCGGGCGGTGAGCTTGGCAGTCCTGCGCTGGCTGGCTCGTTCGCTGCGCACCTCCAGCCCAGACACCGGGATGGTGCTGTTGTCTGCACAGAGCCGTGAGGAAAGCTCGCCCGCGTTGAAAACCTTGGCAGGACTGGCGATGTGGGACGCGGTAGCCTGCGGCTTTTCAGACTTCCGCGACTTTTATCACCACCTGCTCTCCGTCGCGGAGCAAAAGTCCCCGCCGAGATTCCCCGGTCTAGCTATCTTTATTGCCGACCTGCCCGGATTCGCGCAGAACACGGACGCTGCCACAGCGATGGCAGACATCATCCGCGCGGCACGTCGCCAGGGACACCTGGTCTTTGCCTCCGGCGCTGCCACTTCCCGCGACGGACTGTCTTGGATGACAGACTCCGAGCTGAATGCGGCGGTGAAAGCCCCCGCCGCGGGACTCTCTCTAGGTTTGAGTGCCTCCGACACTGCCGCCATCTTTGGCGTTAGCGTCCCTCAAGACGGCATTGCCTTTCCGCCTGCCCGCGGATATTGGATTCACGGCGGTCGTGCCACCAAAATCCAGCTGCCCCAAGAAAACGGCTGAGTGCCCGCACAACAAGATGGCTAAACATTCGCGCCATGTCAGCATTGAACTGAATCGAAACTGTCTGACGGTGTTCTGTCCATAAACCTCCCTTCGGTACGTGCGATAGTACTTGAAAGGTAGCATTGACCCCGGAGACGAAAATCTGGCAGTTTCCGAAACAGCTTTCGTTTCCTGGCATTTCAACGGTTTCACCAGATTCTGGGAGACGCAAAAAAGGATGCAAAGCAGCGAAAGGGCGAGTTGTGGACGACACCAGGCAGCGACACGGTCAAGACGCATCATCCCAGCAATACGCTGAGGAGCTGGCGCGTTTATTGGTGCAGCAGGGATTCACGCATTGGTTTTACTGTCCCGGCTCTCGTGATGCCCCCTTGGGATATGCCTTGAACCACTTGGCAGCCAGCCACCGCCTGGACCTGCACGTGCGTATTGACGAGCGGGACGCGGCATTTATGGCGCTAGGGGCGGCACGAGCGGGTCACCCGGCAGTTCTGGTGATGACGTCCGGCACCGCGGTGGGCAACGCCCTCCCCGCTGTGATGGAAGCAGCCCATGCGGGGGTGCCGTTGCTGATCCTCAGCGCGGATCGTCCCGCCGCACTACGCGGCACTGGTGCGAATCAAACCACCTGGCAGCCGGGAATTTTCGGGGAATTCGTGCGTTTCGCTGCCGATATACAACCCGGCATTACCTCCGCTGTATTGTCAGAGGTAGTCTCTGAGGTCGCGGCAGCCTGTCGGGGTGAAGCTCCTCCTCCCCATCCTGCCACCAACGAAAAACAATTCCCAGCCACCGGTCCAGCACACCTCAATGCTAGCTTTATCGAACCTCTGGCGCCCCCCGAAGCTATCGAAGCGTTCGCCGCAACCAGCGCTAGCGTCAGCGCCAACGCCCGCGAGGAACCTTTTGACCCCGACCAGTCACCCCGCGGCACCCTGCTGATCGCCGGGGACCTCAGCGACGCCACCTACGCGGACTTGCGTGAGGTAGTGAAAAACGCGGGGATTCCCGTCCTTGCCGAGCCGCAAACCGCCTGGCGCTGCCATCCTCACGCGATGCGAGGATACGCCAAAGCTGCCGGAACCACATTGTCGGCAGTGGTCGAACACAACCTGGAACGAGTCATCGTCGCGGGTCGTCCCACCCTGACCCGGCCGATTACGCGACTCATTTCTCGCCGGGACATTCCCGTGGAAACCGTGGGTGCACCGGGAACAACGGTGAACCTGGCGGGCAACATCGCGCGGCACTGGACAGACGCTGCCACCCTGGCTTGTGAACTGGAGAAAGTGGCGAAACCGTCGTCAGTCGCGACTCCCCGCCATCCCACCGCCGAGACCCCGGAAAACTGGCTGGAAATGTGGCGTGCCGCGGGGGAAAACGCCGTCGCGGCGCTGACCCGTGACTGGGGTTTTCACCGCGCCGCACAAACGATTTGGGACAGCACCATGACTGTGTCCGAGCCGCTGGATTTGTACCTGGGAGCCTCCCTGACCATCCGAGTTTTTGACACGGTGGCGCGCAATTTCGCCCGAAACCTGATTCCAGCCCCCGAGCAGGCAGACGTCCAGTCGGTAAATCACCAGGACGGTGCGTTCGGGGGGCATCGTGTCTTTACCAACCGGGGCCTGGCGGGGATTGATGGCACCATTGCTGCGGCGTGGGGAGCCGCGCTGGCACGGCGGCAACCGATGCGGCTGGTCTTGGGGGACGTTTCGTTCTTTCATGACCTGGGGGCGCTGTGCCACGGTCGGGTAGAAACCGTGCCAAACTTGCAGGTCATTGTGATAAACAACGGGGGCGGACGGATTTTTGGCAGCCTGGAACACGGCGCAGCTCCGGCGGATACTTTCACGCGGATGTTCCTCACCCCCCAGGTCGGAGACATTTGCGAGCTGGCTCGGGCAGCGGGCTGGCAAGCCGTGCAGATAGGCAGCCCGGCAGAGCTGGTGGCGGCTCTGTGCCAACCGGTCAGGGGTTTGAGCCTGATGGAGGTCATCCTCCCGTCCACCTGACTTTGAAGATTCCGGCAGCTGCGGCAACATATCCCGCAGCGTCCGAATCAAAGTTGGGACCCTTTACGCTGACGTCGGTTCCGGTGCTGGTGTTGACGCGATACCTGTGCTGTGCCAGTGCCGGCAGAAAGTAAGCGCAAACCCGGCAAATCCTACCTGGGAACGAGCTTTGGTCACTGCCAGCCGCCTGCATCCCAGGTAATTTTGAAGTCGCCGGGTTAAAACCGAAGAGAACTTATGAGGAGTAAACAGTGAGCGATACGAATAATCCCTGGGCTTCCCCCGAGGAGGCGTCCGCGCCGGAACGCCGGGAAAACACCGGGTCCACCCCGGAACATCAAGAAACGCAGATTCCCATGAATCCCCAGAACTCTAATGAGGTCGCGGCGCCGGCCAGCCCGCAGACCCCCGAGACACAAACTCCGAGCCTGAGCGGTCGGATTATCTCGGTCACCCCTGCTGGACAAGCCAGCGCGGTTGCGCCGACCTCTGGCGAAGCGGTCAGCGCGGGGTTCGCCAGTCCGTCCGGTGACGGTTTCACAAGTCCTGGTGGTGACGGGTTCACCAGTCCATCCGGGAGCGTCCCGGCTGAACAGCCCGTTGGTAACTTCACCAGTGTGCCCGACGCTGCCTCGACCAAACCGACCGACCCCACTTCTGCCAATGCTGCCAACACGACCAATCCGGCATCGCCGAACCCTTCGACACAGTACGGCGCCAACGCATTTTGGGGTACCACTCCGGGATTTTCTGACCCCCTCGCGAACCCTGCCAGCCCGTCACCTGCCGCGACCAGTCCGAACCAGGGGCAGCCAAACGGGATGAACCCCGGTCAGCCGGGCAATCCCGGAGGCAACCCGTTTGCGACATCCGACCCCTTTGCTGGCGGCCGCGGGGCGACAAACCCGCTGCAAAACAGCTTGACTTGGGCAGCAACCCCAGGGGGCAAAGCGGAAAAAAGCCGTCCTGGTTGGGGAGCCTTGATTGGCGTGGCAGTGGCGGCTTCGCTGCTGAGCACCGGTGGTTTGTACGCCGTCGAACAGAGCGGTTTGCTCGGGCATGACGGGGAAACGACCAGTTCCACCCTGTTTAATCCAGAGGATAAAGACGTCGCCACCCCCGAGCCGGTAGCGAACTCCAACTCGCAGAACCCGAACTGGGAGGCAGTCGCCAAAGCGGTCCGTCCCGCCGTGGTGGCAATCTCGGTGGAAACGAACAGCGAATCCGACCAGGGCTCCGGCTCGATTATCGACTCGAAAGGTCACATCCTGACCAACAATCACGTGGTGGCGGGGGCTGCGGACGGCAACGGAGTCATTACCGTGGAACTGTCCGACGGGCGCTTGTACAAAGCCAAAATTGTGGGTCGTGACGTGCTGACCGACCTGGCAGTGATAAAAATCGAGAACCCTCCGAAAGACTTGACCGTAGCGCCGTTGGGCAACTCTGACGACTTGAAAGTCGGGGAGTCAGTCGCGGCTATCGGTAACCCTCTGGGGCTGTCGTCCACAGTGACCACGGGCATTGTCTCGGCACTGAACCGTCCGGTGCGAGTGCAGGCGGTGCAGGGGGGCGGTTCCGATGATGAGGATGAACGTGACCCCTTCGGTCTGCGCCGTTATTTCGGTGGTGGCGGGATGCTGCAGCCTTCCCAGCCTGAAAAAAGCACCGCTCCCACCGAAGTCACCACGAACGCGATTCAGGTGGATGCGGCGGTGAATCCGGGTAACTCCGGCGGTCCCTTGTTTGATTCACGAGGGCGGATAGTGGGCGTGACTTCGTCTATCGCGAGTCTTTCGGGTTCTGGCGGCTCGACCGGAGAGGGGCAGGCAGGGTCTATCGGGTTGGGGTTTGCCATCCCGATTAATCAGGCTTCGATGATTGCTACCCAGCTGATTGATCACGGCGAAGCGGTACACGCAGCGCTCGGCGTAGTTGTGGGTCAAGAGGTCGCCACCGTAGACAAAGTGTCCCGCTTGGGGGCGCGGGTGCAAGAAATAAACTCCGGTTCGGCAGCTGATAAAGCCGGTCTGAAACAGGGGGACATCATCACCATGATTGACGGCAAGCCCGTGAAAGGCTCGTTGTCCCTGGTCGGTTTCGTGCGGCAGTATGCCGTGGGTGACACGGTGGAACTGACCGTGGTGCGCGGTGGGACAGAAAAGAAGATTCCCGTGACGCTCCAGGCGCAATAGTCGCGAGCGTGAGTTTAGCTGGCTGGTCGCTACCTACGGGTGGCGGCCAGCCTGGCATTTATGTGCACCGCCGCCCCCGGCAAAACTGTGTTATCGTTACCAGTGCCGGTGAGAACGATGACACCAGCGTCGGTGGATACGATTCCCGTGGCACCTCCCCGAGGAGACTTTTATGCAGTTACCAAATCACCACCAGAACCTCAACGTTTTACACGAAAATACCGTGGCGCCGCGGGCTTACTACATTCCGGTTTCCCCCGAGGTCGCGCACGCCTCGGCGCAAATCCCGAATTTCAACCTGGACCGTGAGCGTTCAGACCGTTTCCAGCTGCTCAACGGTGTGTGGAAGTTCGGATTCTATCCCTGCGTAGAGGACGTGCCGGAGGATTTTTTCACTCCCGGAGCTGCGGGGCTTCCCGACACGATTCCCACCCCCGGCGCGTGGCAGTACCACGGTTACGACTCCCACCAGTACACGAACATCAACTACCCGTTCCCTTTTGACCCCCCTTATGTGCCCCATGCCAACCCCGCCGGCGCTTACCGTCATGAGTTTCACTACCAGCCAGATCCGCAAGCCCCCGATGCCACCCTCGTTTTCGAGGGCGTTGACTCGTGTTTCTACCTGTGGCTGAACGGGCGTTACGTGGGGTATTCACAAGTCTCCCACACGGTTTCCGCTTTTGAGGTCACCGAGTTTCTGCGGGAGGGGACGAATACGCTGGCGGTACTGGTCTGTAAATGGTCGGATGGCAGCTACCTGGAAGACCAGGACAAGTTCCGCTGTTCGGGCATTATCCGCGATGTCTACCTGCTGAAACGTCCCGCGGCACACCTCAAGGATTACTTCCTCACCACCGAGATACAGCCCAACGGTGCCGGCGTGAAACTGCGCGCGAATTTCCGCGGGGGACCCTGCCCGGTCACGGTAACGCTCACCGACGGACCCAACATTGTGGGGCAAACCGAGCTACACCCCTTGTGCGATGGGGACGAAACCTACACCCATGCCACCGAGTTCCACCTCGAACACCCGAAACTGTGGAATCCTGGCGCACCCCGCCTCTATACCATGGTGATGGAATCTGCGCACGAAGTCATCACGGAACGGGTCGGCATCCGTACCGTGACCATCACTGACGCCGTGCTGAAAATGAACGGCAACCCCATCAAAATCAAAGGCGTAAACCGTCACGAAAGTGAAGCGCAAACCGGACCGGTCGTCTCGCTAGCCCAGATGAAACGGGATTTAGAGCTGATGCGCCAGCACAATATCAACGCGGTGCGCACCTCCCACTACCCGAACTGCCCCCAGTTCTATCATCTGTGCGATGAGCTGGGTTTTTACGTGATGAGCGAAGCGGATAATGAAAGCCATGGCACCCGAAACCGCGTCCTGACCGACGAATCGGAAGAAAACGTGGTGGAGCTGTGGAATAAACCCATCGCGGACAACCCGGAGTGGATTCCTGCCATCCTGGACCGGGTCCAGCGCTGTGTTCACAGCGAAAAGAATCGTCCGTGCGTGTTCTCCTGGTCGGCAGGCAACGAATGTGCTTACGGGGTAACTGTCGAAACCGCGCTGCAATGGATCAAAGACTTTGACCCCACCCGGGTGACGCACTACGAAAGCGCCTACTATCGGTCCCACGACCGCACTTATGATTACCACAATATCGACCTGTACTCCCGAATGTACCCCCCGCTTTCCGACATCACAGACTACCTGGATAACCTCGGCGACAAGCCATTCCTGCTGGTGGAGTACTGTCACGCGATGGGCAACGGTCCGGGGGATTTAGAGGATTACTGGGCCCTGGTGCAGGCAGACGCGCGCATGTGCGGCGGGTTCATCTGGGAATGGTGCGACCACGCGGTGCCAGACGCCGACGGTCGTCTGCTCTACGGTGGAGACTCGGGGGAATCCCCCCACGACGGGAACTTTTGCGTCGACGGGCTGGTCAGCCCCGACCGCACCCCGCATATCGGGCTGTGGGAGGTTAAAAATGTGTACCGTCCCTTGCGGTTTAGCTATGACCAAAAGGCTGGGTTGCTGCGGGCGACAAATATGGCTGATCACCTCAACACCGCCGATTTTGCCACCCTGAAATGGGTGAGGGTGCGAGACGGCGCGGAGGACAGCGGCGCTATCGATCTGCCCCCGCTGGCGCCCCACCAGAGTGTAGAAATTCCGCTTTCCATAGACGTTCCTGCCGGCGGGAGGTGTTTCCTGAGGGTGGAAACGTACCTGTCCCGTCCGTTCGCCTGCCTGGAGGCGGGGCATTTATTGGGGTTCGACGAGTTTGCTCTGGATAACGCCGACCCGCGCTGTCTGCCTGCCCGTCAGCTCAGCCAGGAACTCCGGACCATTCCGGCACCTCACGCTCCCCATATCGAAACCAGTCCCAAGGAAATCACGATTGAGCTGGGCGCATACACCTACGTGTTTTCCCGGTTCACCGGAATGCTCACCGATTGGCGTGGCCGCGCGGGGGCGCTCCTGACCCGACCGATGGAACTCAACATTTGGCGTGCCCCGACCGACAACGACGCGTATATCCGGACGCGGTGGGAGCGGGCACACTATGACCGTTGCACCCCCTATGCCTATTCAGTCGAGGTGGTGTCCGGCACCAGTATGGTGGTGAAATCGCAGGTAGCGCTGGTGGCGCCGTCGATTCAGCCCATTTTAAAAGCAGACCTGGAATGGGTATTAGGCGACGATGGAGCCTTGCGGATGAACGCCAGCGTCACCCGTGATACGCAGTTTCCGGAACTACCGCGCTTGGGATGGCGAATCTTCCTGGACCAAGACTTTACCCAAGCGGACTGGTCAGGGCTGGGACCGCACGAAAACTACCTCGACAAACGTCGTTCTGCCTGGCACGGGCGTTTCTGCAGCCCCGTTCGGGACCTGTTCCAGCACTATTTGCGCCCACAAGAAAACGGGTCGCGCTGCTCCTGTGACTACCTCAAGTTGAGCGGCGAGAACGCCAGTTTAGAGGTGGTGAGCGGGGCGGAATTCAGTTTCAACGCGTCGCACTTTACGCAAGAAGAACTGGGGGCGAAAGCTCACGATTATGAACTGGTCGAGGTCCCGGAAACCGTGCTGTGTCTGGATCATCGCATGGCGGGAATCGGTTCCCAAAGCTGCGGACCGAAGTTGCAGGAATGCTACCAAGTCGCCGCACCGCACTACGAATTTTCTTTCACTCTCAAGTGTTCCAGCAATTAGGCGAGGTGCCGCAGGGGTGACCAGAAATATCCCCAGTGGTACGACCAGGTGGGGCTGAGCGCCGGCGTCATCGGGACTTCGGAGAGATGCGGCTATCACCACGCATTGTCAGTAAAAGCCGGGTGTGCGACGAAAAAACGCCACCAGGAACTTTTACGTTTTACCGATTCTAGGAGATGCCCCCGGACCGGCGGTTACTTCAGTTTGTAGCCTCGATGCAGGGCGACGATACCGCCGGTGAGATTCTTGAGCTGCAGGCGCTCGAAACCTGCCGCGCGCAGGTGGGCGGCGAACTGGTACTGAGAGGGCCAAGCCAAGATAGATTCCGCCAGGTAGTCATACGCCACCGCGTCGGTCGAGAACAACCGAGCAATCGGCGGCATAACCCGGTGCAAAAAGAACCGATAAACGGCTCTAAACGGGGCAAAAGTCGGTCGGGAAAATTCGCACACCACCACGTGCCCGCCGGGGCGCACCACCCGGTAAAACTCGCGCAAAGCCCGGTCCAGATCCGAGACGTTGCGCAGCCCAAAACTGATGGTGACGCAATCAAAAGTATTGTCGGGAAAGTCCAGGTTCATCGCGTCACCCTGCTGAAAGTCAATCTCCGGGTGACGTCGACGCCCCTCGGCAATCATGCCTTCGGAAAAATCAACTGCCACGACTTTGGCTCCGGCGCGCACGAACTCAATCGAGCTGGCGCCAGTCCCAGCGGCCACATCCAGAACTTTCAGAAATGGTCGCGTCACCACCGCGCGCTTCACGTGGGCGCGCCATATTTTTTCCTGCCCCAGGGAGGCGAGGAAATTCATCAAATCGTAACGTCGAGCCACGGCATTGAACATGGATTGGACGTCGTGAGGATTCTTGTCTAGGTTCGCGCGCATAGGTTCTATCCTACCGCCAGGCCCGTGGCGGGGTTTACGTCATGCCCTGCACGAATGACCGATTACGTTTCGCTTTGGAGCCTCTTTATTCAGCTAGAATCGGGTCTACCAGCGGTTTTGCACAAGCAAGGTGGGGCAATATCGTGGATTTTGGTTTGAAATCGGTCGTTCGTGTAAGTCCCCATAAGATCCCGCGCATGAAGCCCAAAACCGGTTTTAGGTCCTGAAAATCGCCAATATTGGCGATTTTACGTACTTATTTTCGCCAAAAAGCCATCCTGACAACGCTCTGTGCCGGGGTTGTGGTTTTAGTTTTGTCGGGTTGGAAGGTCGTGTGTAGTGCTCGTGTTTGCTGGTGGGATAAATCAGTGGCTTAAATCTTGGGTAAGGGGCGATAAACACCTTGTCTGTGCCCGGCGCGGACAATGTTAATCACCAGTTCCTGATCTTTAATCTGTCCTATCACTCGGTAGGAACCGATTCTCCAGCGCCAGCCGTTTTTGGTTCCCTGCAGCTGTTTACCTTGGGGGATGCCTCTGGGGTTCTCGCACCCGTCCAGGTGGTCGCGGACCCACGTCACGAGGAGGATGCGTTGCTTTTTAGGGATACTTTTTAGGTCTTTGCGAGCGGCATTGGTCCAGCGGACTTGATAAGTCATTTGCTTGGGTCACTCGTCTTCCATGACTTCGCGCATAATCTCATCCGTGGTGTAACGGGTGCCGTCGTCTTCTTTCAGGGCTTGCATATAGTCTTGCGTGTCGAGGGCATCTTCCAGTTTTTCTAACGCTGCCCGACGGATAAATTGTGAAAAACTGATTCCTAAGAAGTCGGCATATGCTTGTATCCACTCACGTTCCTGCTGGTCAAAACGTATCGCGGTGGTAGTTTTCGCCATTGTAATCTCCCCCTCGCATTGCGCTGTAATACGTTAAGTGTAGCACTTAAATGTCGATGGTGAGTTGAATAGTTCACTGTTGGTGAGGGGGTTTGGTGTTAATGGCGCAGAGTCCTGTGTCTGGTCTGGCGCACACGCGTGCTTTGAGCGATTTTGCTACATGTAACAAAATCGCTCAAAGTGAAGTAGACTAACAGTATGGAAATCCGCCGGGACGTTTATCTCAACCAGCTCATTGATCGGATGCAAAACGGGATGATTAAAGTCATTACCGGGGTTCGACGCTGCGGAAAAACTTACCTGCTGTTTAGGCTGTTTGCCGATTATCTGCGTCGGGAACTGGGTGTGGACGATGAACACATTATTGAAATCGCGCTGGATACGGAAGACGCGACAGCTTACCGCGACCCCGGCGCGCTCAACGATTACCTGAAATCCAGACTCCTTGAAAAAACCTCGCAATACTACGTGCTCATTGACGAAGTCCAGTATGCGATTACAGACCAAGAGCTGAAAGGAACGTCGGTCCCGCGCCTTTACGGGGTCTTGAATGGGTTGCTCCGTTCCCACAACGTGGATGTTTACGTGACAGGCAGTAACTCGAAGATGCTTTCCACTGATGTGCTGACCGAGTTTCGGGGACGCGGGGACGAGGTTCGGGTGCGGCCACTGTCTTTTGCAGAGTACATGAGTGGATTCGAGGGGGACCGGTATGGCGGTTGGGCGGAGTATGTGCTCTATGGGGGAATGCCGCTGGTGCTGTCGATGCGCAGTGACCAGCAAAAGTCGCGCTACCTGGAGCGCTTGTTTGCGGAAACTTATTTAAAGGACATTATTGCCCGGAACGGAATTGAGAAAACGCAAGAGTTAGAGGACTTGGTGAATGTGCTGGCGTCCTCGGTTGGTTCGCTGGTGAACCCGTCGCGGATAGAGGCGACATTCAAGAGTGTCCTCAAGTCAAAACTCAGCGCGAACACCATCGCGTCCTATATCGCGTATCTAAAGGAGTCTTTCCTGGTTGAGGCGGCGTCTCGCTATGACGTGAAAGGTCGGAAATATATCGGGAGTCCGCAAAAATACTATTTCGAGGACGTGGGCCTGCGTAACGCCAGGTTGAACTTTCGCCAAGTCGAGGAAAACCACCTGATGGAGAACATTATTTATAACGAGCTGCGCCTGCGGGGTTTCTCGGTCGATGTCGGTTGCGTGGAAAAACAGGCTCGTCAAGATGGCAAAGTCATTCGGAAAAACCTCGAGGTAGATTTCGTGGCAAATCTTGGTTCGCGGCGCTGCTACCTGCAATCTGCCTGGCGTATCCCGGACTCGGAAAAGGAACGCCAAGAGAAAGCTCCGCTTGTGGAGGTCCCGGACAGTTTCAAAAAAATCTTGCTGGTGCGCGATACGGTGAAACCCACATATGACCAGCACGGAATCCTCACCATGAGCGTCCTGGATTTCTTGCTGAATCCCAACAGTCTCGATTAGTTTCCGGGGTTAGTCCCGTCGGGTTAGGGGGTTCCGGTGTGGGCGCTTCGTCGCGGGGGGTGCTCGCGAGAGGCGTAAGGGGGAGTGCCCCCTCGCGTTTTGCGCGACTATTGTCGCAAAATGCTCACCCCCCAGCCTCTCGCTGAGTCGCCCCCCCTGCTTCGGTCGCGCCCGCTGTTCCGGTCCGGGTTACTTTTGCGGATAAAAGGTGGAAATAGGGCTGTAGCTGCCAATAATGGCAGCTACAGCCCAAATCCCACTGTTTATTCCCGCAGGGGAATCTAGCGGGCGTGCACGAATGACCGTTTTCGGTTCGGTTTGGCGCGACTCAATCACTTCAGAAACGGGTCTACCAGCGGTTTTGCAAATGCGCAAGGGCGCTGTGGTGCAGATTTAGGTCTGAAATCGGTCGTTCATGCAAATCCCCCTGCCGGGGCTGCAATTTTGGGGCGCGCCCCGCGGGTCAATCAGCCGACAAGTTCAGACAATCCCGGATTGGCGCCAGTTTCGCCCCGGTTTCCTGCCATTCGGTTTCCGGGTCAGAATCTGCCATGATGCCCGCCCCGACCCAGGCCTCCACGCCGAGCGCATCGAGCTGGGCGCACCGCAGCGCCAAAGCCAACTGACCCCCGCCCTGGGCATCGACCCAGCCCACCGGTCCGGCGTAACGCCCGCGATTCGCTTCAAACCGAGAGATGAACGTCCGCGCAAACTCCCGCGGCAGCCCGCACACCGCCGCCGTGGGGTGAAACTGTGCGACCAGGTGTAACAGCGTCTTGCCCGCCGGCACCCGCAGGTGCAAATCCGTAGCCAAATGGGTCAGATTCGGCAGCTGTAACAGGTACGGCCCGCTCGCCTCTAAATCGGGGTCGACGCGACGCAAAGGCTCGGCCACCGAACGCAGCGCCACCTGGTGTTCCGCCAGGTTCTTCGCTGAGTGAGCCAAATCCACGTCCTCGCCGGGCGTCGCCGTGCCTGCCAAAACCCGCGAATGTGCCCGTCCCGCTGCAGCCTCCAGCAGCATCTCTGGCGTGGCTCCGACCAGCCCCCCGACGTTGAAAATCCAGCAAGTCGGGTAGCGTTCGCGCAGGCGGGAGGCCAAAGCCCCACCGGCTGCCCGTGCCCGTTCCGCGCCAGCCTCCCCGGCGAACTCGAAGCGAGCCGGGCGAGCCATCACGATTTTCTCCGCTTTGCCCTCGCGGATAGCGCGCACGGCGGCGGCAACGTTTTCCTGGTAAGACGTTTTTCCCACTACGGCGGAAGGTTGCGTTTGCAGGGCATCTTGGCGCTGGCGGTGGGGAAAGTTTTTAATCCAAGCCAGGGCGGCCCGATACAATCGGTCCGCTCTAGGCTCATCAACACTCTCGGCTTGATAAGCCACGGTAATCCACGCCCCTTGGGCGTCGCTGCCCACCAGGAATGACGGCAGGACAAAAACCGGGGTCGCCGCGCTGTTAAAACCAAAGGACGCGAAAGCCACCGGGCCGGTGCCGCGTCGCTGCACCGCATCAAACACCTGGGCGTGGCGTCCTACCAGGTACCACGCTGCGCCTGCCCGATCCAGGTCTGAGCCGTCCTCCCAATGCCAGGCTGGCGCAAAGTCCTGGCCGGGAATATCCCCTAAACCCGGCGCTGCCAACGTGAGGGGGGCGCCTTGTGCAGGGGGAGACGCAAAGAAAAATCCGTCCGTGGGGAGTGCCGCGGGGTCCATAGGGAACAGCTCCGGGGACAAATCGCGGTCAAGGGCGCGAGTGTGGACGAATAGCACCCATCCATCCTAGGTTCCCCCGCTCAGCGCCCAAAACCGGCGGAGGGGCACGCGGGTAGACTCCCGACGCAGTCCTACGCCCGAGAGTGCAGAACCGCACGCCTGTCGCAACACCGGAATTTGAGGCGAGGTTTGCCGAGCGCTCCCGAGGTCCGGGGTTCAATCTGGCGTTCAACCCGAGCGTGTCTCTGTGTCGCCGCATCGTGATATTACCGAGCCGGTGAAGCCACGCTACAGAGCGACTGGACCCCCGGCGGCTGTCGCCTGGCATCTTTCCTGTCTGGAAGGGACCCGAGCTATTTTGCCTCCCCGTTTTTTGGTGCCCCTGGCTCCTTCCCCTCTGAGAGGGACCCAGGTCCCAATATGAAAACTCTTTTTTTCCTAAATCGAATCCACGTTAAATGCTGCAGGGGGCGCAAAACCAGGACAAACCCGGAGATAATCACGCCTTGCAGACAAAGCTTCCCGGAGTAAAGGGAAAAACTGTAGGGTGGAACTGGCAACTCGCTTGGGAAAAATCTGCTGGCTAGAGTGCCGGCAAGCAGCTCAGGCGGTTTAAAGATGGAGAAGCTATGAATGTTTACGTAGCGCTGCTGATTATGCTGTTAGTGGCCGGGGTGGTGGCATTAGTAGGAGTTTTGGCGGGTTACCTGTTCGGTCCCACGAAGCCAAACCGCGTTAAGAATGCCAACTATGAATGTGGCTGTGACCCCACTCCGAATCGTGGAAGCCAGGCGCGTTTCCCGGTTAAGTATTACCTGACCGCCATGATGTTTATCGTTTTCGACATCGAGGTGGTGTTTCTCTACCCCTGGGCGATTTCCTTTTTCCAGCAAGGAAAGTTTGGCTTGTTCGTGATGATGACTTTCGTGGAACTGCTGGCAGTGCCTTTCATCTATGTGTGGGCCCGTCGCGGCTTTGACTGGAATTAAACCGTTCCAAGTATTTTGGAGGAAACCAAAAATGATGGATCAAGATTCTGACGGCTTGGCGGCCTTCCCGGAAAAAATTACTGATTTTGCACGCTCCCTCTCGATTTGGCCCGTCACGATGGGGCTGGCATGCTGCGCTATTGAGATGATGGCGACTGCCGCGTCACGTTTCGACATTGCCCGTTTCGGTTCGGAAGTGTTCCGCTCCTCTCCGCGCCACGCCGACGTCATGCTGGTTTCGGGTCGGGTTTCGCACAAGATGGCCACCATCATGCGCAACGTATATGACGAGATGGCAGACCCGAAGTGGGTTATCTCGATGGGGGCTTGTGCATCATCCGGTGGCGTGTTCAATAACTACGCAATCGTGCAGGGCTGCGACCACGTGGTGCCGGTAGACATCTATTTGCCGGGCTGCCCGCCGCGTCCGGAAATGCTGCTGGGGGCATTGCTGAGCTTACGCGACCATATCAAGCAAGATCCTTTGGGCAAGCATCGTGAGGAAGCCATCCGCAAAGCGGAAGCGGCGGCGCTGCAGGCAGCCTCATTGAACGACATGAAGGGACTGATGGCGTGAGCGAAGAAACTCAAGATTTGCAATCCGCCCCGGAGGGTGACCCGGAGCCGAAGCTGCCCCAGTACGCTAATCCTCGCGGCGAATCCCTGGGAGTGCGGGACAACCCGTTTGGGGTCCACGGCACCGGCGACACTTCCGGCTACGGTCTGTTGCACCGAGAAGTGCGGATGCCGGGGCAATCCCCGAAGCCTTACGGGGGCTGGTTCGACGACTGCGTGGACTATCTGGAGGAGGATTTGCGTGGGGCCGGGGTGGAGCCTCTCACTGCCATAGACCGGGTCGTCGTTTCCCACGGCGAGCTGACGATTCACGTCGCCCGTGAACACCTGGTGACGGTCGCAAAAGCGTTGCGTGATGACCAGGACCTGCGCTTTGAACTGTGCATGGGTGTCTCCGGGGTGCATTACCCGCACGACACCGGGCAGGAACTGCATGCCGTGTATCACTTCATCAGTGTGACCCACAACCACAACTTGCGCATCGAGACTGCGGCTCCTGAAGATGACCCGAAAATCCCTTCCATCGTGGATATTTACCCCGGAAACAACTGGCACGAGCGAGAAGCGTTCGACATGATGGGCATCATCTTTACCGGGCACCCGGCTCTGACCCGGTCCCTGCTTCCCGACGATTGGGTCGGGCACCCGCAGCGTAAGGACTACCCGCTGGGCGGGATTCCAGTGCAATTCAAGGGCGGCACTGTCCCGCCGGCTGACACGCGGAGGAGCTACAGTTGAGTACCGAAACGATAAACCCAGAGGCAAAAACGCAGCATGTTCATGCTGCCGCGGGGGCGAGCGACTCCGTGGCGGGAATGCCGGAGTTCTCCGTTCATGACGGGGAATGGTCGGCGATGGCGGCTGACCTCGAGTCGGCTCACAATGACCGGATTGCCGTTAACCTGGGTCCGGTGCATCCCTCCACCCACGGCGTGCTGCGCGTCATTGTGGAGCTGGAAGGCGAGACGGTTAAGGACTGCCGTCTGGGCACCGGCTACCTGCACACCGGTATCGAAAAATCTATGGAATACCGCACTTACAATCAGGGCGTCGCCTACTGCAGCCGGATGGATTACGTAGCGCCGTTCTTTTCAGAAGTCGCCTGGTGTTTGGCAGTCGAAAAAGCTCTGGGAGTGACGGATCAGGTACCGCGGCGCGCCAGCGAAATCCGGGTGCTGTTGATGGAACTGAACCGGATTGCTTCGCACCTGGTCGCTGTCGGTACCGGCGCGAACGAGTTGGGCGCGACGACCATGCTGACCACCGGTTTCCGGGGTCGCGAAGAAATCCTGCGGATTTTCGAGCACATCACCGGCCTGCGGATGAACAACACCTATATGCGTCCCGGCGGTGTGTCCAACGACCTGCTGGATGACACCATAGACATGATTCGGGAAAAGCTTCCGCTGGTGAAACGCGACATTGGCGAAATGCAGGACTTGATTATGGCCAACCCCATCTTTATTGGTCGGATGAAGAATGTGGGGTGGCTGCCGCTGTCCACCATGATGGCGCTGTCCCTGACCGGTCCGTGCCTGCGGGCAGGCGGTTTGCCGCTGGATATGCGCAAGCTGCAGCCCTACTGCGGGTATGAGGCGTACACGTTCGATGTTCCCACCCGCGACCATTCCGACTGCTACACCCGTACCGAGGTGCGTTTCGAGGAAATGTATCAGTCTCTGCGCATCGTGTATCAGGTGCTGGATCGCCTAGAACAGAGCGAGGGAGAGCCGGTGATGATTGCCGACCCGAAGTTCGCCTACCCCTCCAAGCTGACCATCGGTGCCGATGGCCAAGGCCAAGACCCGGAGCATGTGTCGCACATTCTGGGGCACTCGATGGAGGAACTTATACATCACTTTAAGCTGGTGACCGAAGGCTTCCGGATTCCGCCCGGTCAAGTTTACGCCCAGGTCGAGCACGCTAAGGGCATCCAGGGTGTGCACCTGGTGACCGACGGGGGCACCCACCCGTACCGTGCCCACTTCCGCGACCCCTCTTATGCAAACCTGCAGTCTGCCTCCATGATGTGCGAGGGCGGCTTGATTTCTGACTTGGTGGTGTCAATCGGTTCGATTGACCCGGTGTTTGGAGGTGTGGATCGATGAAACCGTATCCCGAGGACGTCAAAGCGCGCCTGGTTCGCGAAGGTCAAGAGATTATTTCTCGCTATCCCGAGGGGCACTCGCGTTCGGCGCTGCTGCCGTTGCTGCATCTGGTCCAGTCCGAGGACGGCTTCGTATCCGCCAACGGTATCGAGCTGTGTTCCGAACTGTTAGGTATCAGTCCCGCAGAAGTCTCGGCGGTGGCTACGTTCTATACCCAGTACAAGCGCCGTCCCAACGGGGAATACAACGTGGGGGTGTGCACCACTTCGCTGTGCGCCGTCATGGGGGGCGACGAAATTTGGGAAACCGTGTGTGACCACTTGGGCATCGGCAACGGAGAAACGACCGCGGACGGGAAAGTCACCCTGGAGGCGATTGAATGTAACGCTGCCTGCGACTTTGCCCCCGTCATTATGGTGAACTGGGAATTCTTTGATAACCAAACCCCGCAATCGGCGGTGAAACTGGTCGACGATTTGCGGGCGGGCAACCCGGTGCAGCCGACTCGTGGTCCAAATCGCGTCCCGACCTTTAAGGAAAACGAACACCTCTTGGCGGGATTCGAGGACGGACTGGCGGACGAGGGCGACTCTGCAGGTGTTCCCACCCTGTTGGGCAAGCGTATCGCCGCGGAAAAGGGTTGGGGAATCCCCAGCGACCCGGGCTGGTCAGCTCCCGAACCGAAGGAAGGTGAATAGTCATGAGTGAATTGAACCTGACTGATATTCCTGGCGGTGAGGTGCCACTGACCCCGATTTTGTCGGATATGTGGGGCGTGGACCGGTCTTGGACCCTGGAGGCATACCGGGCACGTGGGGGATACCAGGGTCTGGCAAAAGCCAACTCGATGGATCCTGCGGAGGTGTTGGCTGCGGTCAAGAACTCGGGGTTGCGCGGGCGTGGTGGTGCCGGTTTCCCCGCGGGGTTGAAGTGGTCGTTCCTGCCTCCCGATGACGGTTTGCCGCGCTACCTGACGGTGAACGCTGACGAGTCCGAGCCGGGGACCTGCAAGGATATTCCGCAAATCATGGCGAACCCGCACGCCCTCATCGAGGGGATGGCAATCTGTTCGCGCGCGATTCGCTGCGAACACGCTTTCGTGTATCTGCGCGGAGAAGTGACCCACCCGCTGCGCCGACTGCTGGCTGCTATCCGGGAAGCAACCGAGGCGGGATTGCTGGGCGACCTCAAGATTACTGCCCACTCCGGGGCGGGAGCCTACATCTGTGGTGAGGAAACCGCCCTGCTGGATTCGCTGGAAGGCAGGCGCGGACACCCGCGGTTGAAACCGCCGTTCCCGGCCGCTCAGGGGCTGTACGCCCGTCCCACCGTCATCAATAACGTCGAGACGATTTCCCAGGTCGCGGGTATTTTTAAGTATTCGGATAACTGGTACGCCGCGATGGGCACAGAAAAGTCCAAGGGACACGGGATTTTCTCGGTTTCCGGTCACGTCGCCCGCCCCGGTCAGTTCGAGGCGCCGTTCGGGATTACGATGCGGCAACTGTTGGGATACTGCGGCGGGGTGCGAGCTGGACACGACCTGAAATTCTGGGCGGTCGGGGGCTCCTCGGCACCCATCTTTACCCCCGCTGAACTGGACGTTCCCCTGACTTATGAGGAAGTCGCCGCCGCTGGGTCGATGCTGGCGACCCGAGCGATTCAAGTGTTTGACGAAACGACTTCGGTGGTGCGTGTCATGACCCGTTGGGTGGATTTTTATCAGCATGAATCCTGCGGCAAATGCACCCCGTGCCGGGAAGGCACCTATTGGATGAAGCAAATCATGCACCGTCTCGAAGCCGGTAAAGGTGAAGTGGGTGACGTGGACAAGCTGCTGTCGATTACTTCCGAGATTGGTGGGCGCTGCTTCTGCGCGCTGGGGGACGCGGCCATCACGCCGGTGAAGTCGGGCATCGAACGTTTCCGTGACGAGTTTGAAAAAGGCTACACAACTCCGGCTTGGGAGTTGTTCCCCTACGAACGCAGCGTGTATTACCACGAGGCAGCGGGTGAGGTAGGTAAATAAATGAGCGACGAAGTGCAAATGGTCAATATTAAAGTTGACGGCAAGCCCCTGGAGGTGCCCCAAGGCACCTTGGCGATTCGGGCTTGTGAACAAGCTGGAGTGTACGTGCCGCGCTTCTGTGACCACCCGTTGCTGAAGCCGGTGGCAGCATGCCGGGCGTGTCTGGTGGAGGTCGCCATGCCCAACCGGCAGGGAGACGTCGCCAAGATGCCCAAACCAATGCCGGCTTGCTCGACCACCTGCACGGATCGGATGGAGATTTACACCCAGCTCAGCTCCGAGGTCGCGGCGAAGGCTCAGAACGGTATCCTGGAGTTCCTGCTGGTCAATCACCCGCTGGACTGCCCGGTTTGCGATAAAGCCGGGGAATGCCCGCTGCAAAACCAGACCTTCATGGAAGGCAATCCGACTTCGCGTTTCACTGATAAAAAGCGAGTCTGGCCCAAGCCAGTGCGCTTGACCTCCGAGATTTTGCTGGACCGGGATCGCTGCGTGCTGTGCCAGCGCTGCGTGCGTTTCGGCAAGGAAATCGCCGGGGACGTATTTTTGGACCTACAAGGGCGGGGTGGCGGTTCCTCTCCATGCGATCACCATTTCTTTATGGGGGAAAACATCGGTTCCTTCGACACGCAGGTGTTGGGAATATATGACGAGGAGGCGAACCCGGACGGCGCTACCGTCACCCCTTGTGAATCAATGACCGGCCCCAGCGGAGAGCCTGGCATCATCGGTTCGATGCATTCGGGACACCCGGACGTGGCGCATCGTGACGTGTCCGGTCGACGTTTCGCCTCGTACTTTTCCGGCAATGTCACCCAAATCTGCCCGGTCGGGGCGCTCACGAATGCCTCCTATCGGTTCCGGGCGCGTCCCCACGATCTCATATCTACCCCCTCGATTACCGACCAGGATGCTAGCGGGGCAGAAATCCGGGTCGACGCACGCCGCGGGGTCGTGTTGCGTCACCTGGCAGGGGATAATCCCGAGGTCAACGAGGAATGGATTTCTGACAAGGACCGTTACGCGTTCGCCTGGCAGTCCTCTACAGACCGCTTGACCCGCCCGATGGTGCGTAACGACGCGGGCGAGTTGGAGGAAACTGACTGGGGCACCGCCCTTTCGCGGGCTGCCGCCTATGTTAAAGAATCTGCACAAAACTCCGAGGTCACGTTCTTTCCCGGCGAGCATCTCACCCTCGAAGATTACTACGCTTGGGGCAAGTTTGCGCACGTGGTGGGCAAATCGAACATCGTGGATGCGCGGGCGCGAGACTTCCGCATGGATGAGGTGAACTTCATCAAACTGCGGGTCGCGGGGCGTCCGGTAACAGTGACCTACCAAGATATTGAAAAAGCACCGTTTGTGTTCCTGGTCGATTTGGAACCGGAGGACGAATGCGCCACCCTGTTCTTGCGGCTGCGGAAAGCCACGCAAAACCACGGCACGAAAGTCGCCACGCTGGCCCCGTTCTTGAGCGATGGGGCGCGCAAACTCGGCGCCACCCTGGTGCAAAACCAGCCGGGGGAGCAACTCCAGATTTTACAAGACATCATCGCTGGCCAAGGCGAGTTTGCCTGGGTGAAAGAATCCCTCAGCCAACCCGGTGCGCTGGTGCTGATGGGGGAGCGTGCCAGCCTGGTCGTTGACGAGCTGGAGTATGCCGCGCGCCTGGCTGACGCCACCAACGCTGCGTGGGCATGGATACCGCGCCGCGCCGGTTCGCGTGCCGCCATCGAGGCGGGCTGTTTCCCCGGTCTGCTGCCACGCGGTCGCCTGGTGACCGATCCGATGGCTCGTGCCAACATTGACGCGGCGTGGGGCTTGACGGAGCCGCTGCACGAGAATCTGCCGCTGTGCTTCCGGTGTATGCTGACCCCCGAGGCTTGGGAACAGTTCCTGCCCGGCACCACTATGGTGATGGGTGGGGTTGACCTGCGCGACCTGGAGGACCCGGAGGGGACACGAGAAGTCCTCAAAGGCGTGAAGCATGTCATCCAGCTGGAAGTGCGCCAGACCGAAATCACCCAATATGCCGATGTCGTGCTGCCGGTGGCACCGCCCCACGAAAAGAGCGGTACTTTCGTCAACTGGGAGGGACGACTGCGTCCCTTCGGTCAGGCTTTGGCATCGCACGCGTTGCCGGACTGGAAGGTCATGAACCTGCTGGGTCGGGCTGCGGGATACGACCTGGGGTTGGACTCTCTGGCTGCTATCTGGCATGAGTACGAGGAACTGGGTTCCTGGGAAGGCATTCGTTTGGGGGCGCCTTTCCGGCAGGATCCCCCCATTGTTCCCCCCGAAGCGGGGCAGGCTTTGGTCATTACCTGGAAGCCACTGCTGGATGCGGGTCGCTGCCAGGATGGCGAACCGGATTTGGCAGGAACTGCCAGAGTCCCGGTGGTGCGCCTGAGCGCGGCAACCGCCCAGGAGAACGGCATTACCGATATTGCCAAGATTACGGGACCGCGAGGTACCGTGACCCTGCCGGTGGTGCTCACGGACATGCCGGATCGGGTCGTGTGGATGCCGGAATGCTCCCCCGGATCCCTGGTTCACGAAACCTTGGGTTCGGCTTACGGTCAGCTTGTTAGCTTGAAAGCAGCGGAGGCGTAACCATTATGTACACATTGACTCCTATCCTGACCGCCCTGGGTACTGACCTGTGGTCCGCCGCGGCTCCGGCTCCGAAAGGGGCTGACTTCAGTCAGGAAACCTGGTGGATTTCCCTGATTAAAGCCCTGATTATCATCGTGGTGCTGATTCTCTACGTGCTGTTGGCGCTGTGGGTAGAGCGCCGTGGGCTGGGGCGCATCCAGACCCGTCCCGGTCCGAATGTGCGCGGTCCGTTCGGTCTGCTCCAAGCCGTCGCGGACGCTGGCAAGATGGTGTTTAAAGAAAACTTCCGTCTCAAGGGCGCTGACACCCTGATTTATCTGATTTCCCCGATGCTGGTGGCGTTCACGGCTTTTGCCATTTACGCGTTGATTCCGTTCGGACCAAATGCGACAGTTTTCGGGATTTCCACCCCGCTGCAGCTGTTCGACTCCGGGGTCGCCACCCTAATTGTGCTGGCGATTTCTTCCCTCGGTATCTATGGCATCGTCCTAGGTGGTTGGTCCGCGAACTCTCCGTTCCCGCTGTTGGGTTCGGTGCGTTCCACGGCACAAGTTATCTCTTACGAGCTGGCGATGGGCACCGCCTTGGTCAGTGTGTTCATCATGGCTGGTTCTATGTCCACCTCCGAAATTGTGGAGGCGCAAAAGGATCCGAGCTGGCTGTTGGGTCTGCTCCCTGCCTTTGTCGTGTATCTCATCGCTTCTTTCGGGGAAACGAACCGTCTGCCTTTCGACTTGACGGAATGCGAAAGCGAGCTGGTGGCAGGGCACCAAACCGAGTACTCGGGAATGAACTTCGCCTGGTACTACCTGGCGGAATATATCAATATCTTTAACGTTTCCGCCGTGGCGGTGACTATGTTCCTGGGCGGTTACAAAGCGCCGTGGGCGTGGGACTTGATGAATCCTGTCGCCGGGTCGCCGTGGTGGGGCATTCTGTGGTTTAACGTCAAGGTGTGGTCTCTGTTCTGGATTTTCGTGTGGGTGCGTGGCACCCAGGTGCGTTTCCGTTATGACCAGTTCATGAATCTCGGCTGGAAGGTCTTGATTCCGGTCGGGTTCGTGTGGATGATGGCAGTCGCGTGGATTAAGGCTCTGCCCGTATTCTTCGGTTTCAACTCGCAACAAATCATGTTTGCGGTGGCTGGGGTCTGCGTGGTGCTGTTGATTATCGTGATGCTGATTCCCGTCAAGAAAGTGAAACCGGCCGCCCCTGAGCCCTTTGACCCGATGGCGGATGGTTTCCCGGTCCCGCCCCTCCCTGGACAGGAGCTGCCTCCCAGTCCGCGTTCTGGACTCTTGAAAGTAACTCCCAGCACCCCGGCTGAGACTGCCATCACGGGCGGAAAGGAAGAAAAGTGAGCGCGCAAACTTCTGACAACAACTTGGTTGCATCCCCGGACGAACCGGAGAATCCCGACGCTGGAGCACTGACCAATCCTGAACCCGTGGCGGACCCAGATCCGCAACTGTGGCAACGAAAAAAGAAAGGTCCCCTGGCGGAATCGCTGAAAGCAGTCGCCGGTTTCGGAGTCACGTTCCGCAACTTCTTCCGCCCTTAC
Source organism: Mobiluncus curtisii subsp. curtisii ATCC 35241 (assembly GCF_000146285.1). Classification (GTDB taxonomy): domain Bacteria; phylum Actinomycetota; class Actinomycetes; order Actinomycetales; family Actinomycetaceae; genus Mobiluncus; species Mobiluncus curtisii. Next base: position 931,018 of record NZ_GL385912.1, on the reverse strand, counting down.
GTGACTGAACAGTACCCTTTTGAAAAGGTGCCGACTCAGCCGCGCTACCATGGACGTCACCAATTGAACCGTTACCCGGACGGCTTGGAAAAATGCGTGGGCTGCGAACTGTGCGCCTGGGCGTGCCCGGCGGACGCCATCTATGTAGAGGCCGCCGCAAACACCCCGGAGGCACAGTACAGTGCCGGGGAACGATACGGGCGAGTATATGAAATCAACTATCTGCGCTGCATCTTTTGCGGCATGTGCATCGAAGCCTGCCCGACGCGAGCCCTCACGATGTCCAACGATTACGAGATTTGGGATGACAACCGCGAGGATTTGATTTTTGAAAAGGACCGCCTGTTGGTTCCTTTAAACGCCGGGATGCTCAGCACGCCGCATCCGATGGCGTCAGGCACTTCTGACATGGATTACTACAACGGAAGCGTCACCGGCGCGACTCCCGACCAGATTGACTGGGTTGCGAGTCGTCGTCCGCAGGATGCCTCCTTGGCCAGTGCCGGAAAACCGGCACAGGAGGTGAAAGCATGAGCCACTTGCTGCAAGCGGTCGCGGAATTACCCGAAATGGGCACCGGTCAGACAATCTTCGTAGCGGCATGTTCCGCGCTGGCGTTGATTGCGGCATTGGGGGTAGCGCTGTCGAATCGAGCAGTTCACGCCGCGGTATATATGGTCGCCATGATGGTGTGTGTCGCGGGTATCTATTTTTCGGTCGGAGCCGAGTTCCTGGGCGCGGTTCAGATTGTGGTTTACACCGGCGCCATCATGATGATGTTCCTGTTCGTCATTATGTTGGTGGGGGTGCAAGCGGTGGACTCGCCGCGAGACTCCAAAGTCGGGACGGTAGCGGCAGCCGTGCTGCTGGTCGTGGCTTTCGGGATTATGGCGATTGTTGCTGCCGTAAACACCACGGTGAACGGGGCTCCGGCGCGCCCCAGCGGGGATCCCAATCCGGTGCGCCTGGCTTCTGAAGTCATCAACACCTACTACGCACCGCTGGAAATGGTCGCCACGCTGCTGATTGTGGCAGCGGTCGGGGCGATGAGCTTGACTCACTCCGAGGCACTGCTGCCGCGCTTGACCCAGCCTTTCCTGGTGAAGCAGCGGATGAAAGCATACCGAGACGGTGGTCACGTCCTGGGTCAGACCGTGCCGCCGGGCGTCTATGCGGAAACCAACGCTTTGGATGTGCCGGCTATCAGCGGTGAAACTCAACGCCCGGTACCGGAATCGGTGCCGCGCGTGGTGCGAGTCCTCGGGGAAGACCGTTCGCTCGGGGAAGCCTCGCCGTGGACAGCGCGTGCTTTGGCTGCCGAAATTAGTGGGGGAGTCGGTCTGCATGGCGCGAAAGCCTCCGCGGCGGTCGCCCGTTCCGGCGCGGTGGGAATGCCCGGACCGGGCGCTCCCGAAGCCCTGCCAGACCATGCAGAACCGCTTGATAAAACTATTGCGGACCACACCGAACCCGGTACCGCCACGACTGAAGGAGAAGACGCATGAACGTGATGTTCCTGGTATTCGTGGCGCTGGCTCTGTTTGCCGTAGGCGCCTTGACCGTGCTGCTCCACCGTTCCGCGGTCATCGCCCTGATGGGCGTGGAAATCATGCTGAACTCGTGCAATATCGCGCTGGTGGCTCTGGGAGAAGCCAACACTAATATGACCGGGCAAGTCCTGGCGTTCTTTGTGATGACCGTGGCGGCTGCGGAAGTCGTGGTCGGTCTGGCGCTGATTGTGTCGCTGTTCCGCTCCCGGCGCACCACCTCCCTCGACGACTTCAACCTGTTGAACGGCTAAGGGGGAAAGGAAAACATGCTGCAAACTTTCAATCCACTCAACGGGCTGGCTACCGGCGCGGTTCTGCAATTCGGGTCTGCCACCGGCATGGTCCAATATGCCTGGCTGATGATTGCCATTCCTTTCATAAGTTCCATGTTCCTGCTCATTGCGGGACGTCGCGTGGACGCTTGGGGACACTTCCTGGGGATGCTGGCACCGTGGGCGTCCTTCGGGATTGGCGTGGTCATTCTGACAGAAATGCTGGGACGTTCCCCCGAGAATCGGGCACAAAGCCTGACAGTGTGGAACTGGCTGCCCGGTTCGGAACTGACGGTGAATTTCGGTCTGCTGCTGGATCCGCTATCTATCTCGTTCGTGATGCTGGTGACGTTCGTCGGCGGTCTGATTCACATCTATTCGGTGGGATACATGGCAGCTGACCCCGATCGGCGTCGGTTCTTTGCGTATCTAAACTTCTTTGTGGCATCCATGCTGACCCTGGTGCTGGGTAACTCTTACCTGGTGACGTTCGTCGGTTGGGAAGGTGTCGGTTTGGCGTCTTACCTGCTGATTGGCTTCTGGAACCAGGTCCACAACAATGCCTTGGCTGCGAACAAGGCTTTCATCATGAACCGTGTGGGTGACCTGGGGCTGCTGTTGGCGATGATGTCGATGTTCGCCGTGGTGGGTTCGGTGGACTTTGCCGAGGTGCTGGGCGCCACACTACAGCCGGTTTGGGCGACCGTGATTGGTCTGTTCCTGCTGCTGGCGGCATGTGGTAAATCTGCCCAGTTCCCCCTCCAAGCCTGGCTGGGTGACGCTATGGCCGGTCCGACTCCGGTGTCCGCGCTGATTCACGCCGCCACGATGGTGACTGCCGGCGTGTACCTGATGGTCCGTTCCGGCGCTATCTATACCCAAACCCCGGTCGCGTCCCTGGTCGTCGCCATTGTCGGGGCAATCACCCTGCTGTTCGGCGCCGTCGTGGGGTGCGCGAAAGACGATATGAAGAAGGTGCTGGCAGCCTCTACCATGAGCCAAATCGGTTACATGATGCTGGGGGCGGGCTTGGGTCCAGTCGGCTGGGCGTTTGCCATCTTCCACCTGATTACCCACGGGTTCTTTAAGGCGCAACTGTTCCTCGCTGCCGGCTCGGTCATGCACGCGATGAGCGAGCAGGTCAACATTCGCCGTTTCGGCGGGCTGTTCCGGGTCATGAAAATTACCTGGTTCGCGTTCTTTATCGGCTGGCTGGCTATCCTGGGAATCCCGCCGTTCTCCGGGTTCTTTTCCAAAGACAAAATCATCGAGGCAGCCTTCCTGCCCAACCCGAACTACGGAACCTGGTACCCCTGGGTATTTGGTCTCGTTGCCCTGGTCGGTGCTGGTATCACCGCTTTCTACATGTCTCGCCTGTTCTTCCTCATCTTCCACGGGGAGGCGCGCTGGACCACCGAGGCGGAAGGTGCCCCGGTCCACCCGCATGAGGCGAGCCCGTGGATGACCATCCCACTCCTGGTGCTGTCCGTATTCTCCATCGCGCTGGGCGGTCTGCTTTCGGTAGGCAACCTCTTTGTGACCTGGCTGAATCCGATTGTGAATATCGGTGCCCGCGGTCAGACGGTTCCCCACGGCGAGCCGGTCATGCCCGAAGCCCTGCTGATGGGGCTGACCTTAGCCGTAGTCATCATCGGCGTGGTCACCGCGTGGGCGCTGTTTATGAAACGCCCCGTAGAAACCGCCATTCCCGAAGCCAACGCCTTGATTATGGCAGCGCGTGATGACCTCTACCAAGATGCGGTCAATGAAAAGGTCGCTATTATCCCGACGCTGGCTTTGTCCTCGGGGGTGGCAGTGGCAGACCGGGCGGTCCTTGACGGCATTGTGGAAGGTTCCGGTCGGCTCTCGCTGTGGCTCGGTAAGGTCGGGACGTCACTCCACTCCGGCTCGCCGCGTCGCTATGCTGGCTGGACCCTGTTCGGCACAGTTTTGGCTCTTGCCCTGGTATTGGTGACAAGGCTGTGAGGTAAACAAAGGATGAACATGGTTTTGACTCAAACGACTATTCCGACCCCGGCTGGTTTCCCCTGGTTGACTTTGCTGGTGTGCATCCCCATGGGTTTCGCCCTGGCGATATGGCTCATCCCCTGGCTACGTTCCATCGGCAAGGAAATCTGCCTCGCCGTGTCCGGTGCCGTTCTGGCAGGCGTACTGGTGGCCCTGTTTACCAGCTTTGACTTTGCACCGGATACGCCAGGAGCTTTTCAACTGGGCGAATCCTACGCGTGGATGCCGGCAATAGGGCTGTCTTGGGCGCTTGGTGTCAACGGGCTGGGGATGGTGATGATTATCCTCGCCACCGCCCTGACCCCCCTGGTCATTCTGGCTTCTTGGCGGGACGACAACGACCCGAACACGGCAGCTGGCTACGCCGCCCTCATCCTAGCTTTGGAATCTTTCATGGTGCTGCTGTTCTGTGCCCGTGACCTGTTGCTGTTCTATATCGCTTTTGAGGGGATGCTGGTTCCGCTGTACTTCCTGGTGGGTCGTTACGGTAACGGGGACGCCCAAGTGCGTCGCCACGCCGCCATCAAGTTCGTGCTGTATTCCCTGGTGGGCGGTTTGGTGATGCTGTTTGGCATCATCGGAGTGTACGTGCATTCCGGTGGTGGCGACCAGGCTTTCCACATGGATTACCTAACCTCTGGGAATTTCCACCCCGGCGCGGCAGGCGTGTGGATGATGATGACTTTCCTGGTCGCTTTTGCGATTAAAGCCCCGATGGTTCCGGTACACACCTGGCTGCCCTCGACCGCGGCAGTCGCCCGTGGTGGCACCTCCGTGCTGCTGGTGGGTGTGCTGGACAAGGTCGGGACCTGGGGCATGATTATGTTTTGCTGGCAGCTGTTCCCCGCGGCATCCGCAAAGGTAGCTCCGGTTATTGTGGTGCTGGCGGTGCTCTCGATTCTGTGGGGGGCGCTGGCGGCGATTTCGCAAAAGGACCTGCTGCGTTTGGTGTCGTTCACCTCTGTGAGCCACTTCGGGTTCATGGTGTTGGCACTGTACATTGGCTCTCAGACCGCGATTGAAGGCGCTATGCTCTACATGGTCGCCCACGGGGTCTCTATCGCCGGCTTATTCCTGTTGAGTGGTTGGCTGACCACACGCGGTGGCACCCAAGAAATTGCTGCCTACCGTGGTTTCCAGAGGGTGACCCCGACTTTGGCAGGTCTGTTCCTGGTGTCAGGTTTGGCGGCTATCGCCCTGCCCGGTCTGTCCGGTTTCCTGCCTGAATACTTGATTCTGGTCGGCACGTTTAAACTGAACATTGCAGCGGCGATGGTGTCAATCTTGGGGGTCGTGTTGGCTTCGGTTTACCTGCTGGTGCCTTACCTGAATATGTTTACCGGACCGATTGACGGGGCGGTGCGTACTGCCAAAGATTTGAATTGGCGGGAAAAGTTCATCATGGTTCCGCTGGTTTTGGCAATGTTCGGTTTGGGGGTCCTGCCGGGACCGACTTTGAACCTGATTAAGCCCGATGCTGCTCTCATGTATCAAGCGGTGTCACAGAGCGGGTCGGCGTCTGCCCCCGAAGTCATAGCCACGAACGAAGGAGGCGCCCAATGAACGCGATTCTTCCGGTGCTTGTGAAGACCTTGGAGGTTACCCCCGTGGTGGAATGGGATGCGCTGAGCCCGCTGTTGGTGCTGTTAGGGGCAGCCGTATTGGCGACCCTGATTGAGGCTTTCCCCTGGCCGAGTTTCCGTAAAGCTGCCAACGCATTCCTCACTATTGCCAGCATCCTTGCCGCAATAGTGCTGGTGGGTTGGCGTTTTATCGCTGTTGGTCACCAAGGAGCGCGACAAATCGCGGCGGGAACCTTTATGGAGGATCGTCTCTCATTAGGATTCCAACTGGTTTTGCTGGTCGTGGGACTGTTGGCGGCGCTCGTGGTCGTGGACCGTTCCACCCCGAACGACGGCTCTTTTGCGCCCCAGGCAGCGGACACCCCCGGCTCGTCCCAAGAGGACTACGCGATTAAGATTCGCTACCAGCGCACGGAACTGTACGCCCTGTTCCTGTTTTCGCTGGGCGGCATGATGGCGTTCATTAGTGCGGGGAACCTGTTGACCCTGTTCGTGGCGTTGGAGTTGATGAGCCTGCCGCTCTACATCATGAGCGCGATGGGTCGACGTCGCCGCCTGCTGAGCCAAGAAGCCGGTCTGAAATACTTTATCCTCGGCGCGTTCGCATCGGCTTTCTTCCTGATGGGTATCACCATGCTCTACGGCTACACCGGGACCCTGAACCTGATAGAAATGTCCACTGCGGTGTCCCTGAATCCAGGTCTGGACTGGATGCTCCTGACCGGCGGAGCCATGCTGCTGGTGGGCTTGTTCTTTAAGGTTTCCGCCGTACCGTTCCACGCCTGGGCTCCCGATGTCTATCAAGGCGCGCCGTCGCCGATTTCTGGCTTCATGGCGGCAGGTGTGAAAGTCGCTGCGTTTGGTGCGCTGCTGCACCTGTACGGTTTCCTGTACACCCAACTGAGCTGGGACTTCGTTATCCTCATGTGGGTGGTCATTATCGCGACCATCGTGGTGGGCACTTTCCTGGGTATCGTCCAGAGCGACGTGAAGCGGATGCTGGCTTACTCCTCCATCGCGCACGTGGGATTCATCATGATTGCCCTGTTTGGGGCGGCGGCTACCGCTTTTGCCTCGATAGCCTTTTACGTCCTGGCTTATGGTGTCGCCACCATTGGTGCTTTTGCGGTCGTCTCGATAGTGCGTGACGAGGACGCAGAAGGCACGGTGCGTGGGGAGGCTTCGGCGCTGAGCTCTTGGGACGGTCTGGGGCGCAAGCACCCGGCAATGGCAGCCGCGATGGCAATCTTCCTGCTGAGCTTTGCGGGTATCCCCCTGACCGGAGGATTCATCGGTAAATTCCTCGTATTCGAGGCGGGCTTGGCGGCTGACCCTGCCAACGGGACTCTGATTCTGATTGGGTTACTGGCCTCAGTCGTGACCGCGTTCTTTTACTTCCGGGTCATCATGCGCATGTTCTTTACCGAACCTGCCCCCGACACTGCCACCATCTCCGCTGGTGACGGCTTGACCAAGTGTGTCATCGTGCTGTGTGCGTTGACGACCGTTGCGTTAGGTGTTGCCAGCCAGCCCCTTTTGGCGTTGTTTACCCTCGGCGCATAGTCTTGGATACGTGAGAAAAAAACTGGCGGACACGCATTACCCAGTCTCGACAGAATCTGTTCTGGAAACCCCAGGCTTACTGGAAACAAAACTCCGGGATGCCTTGGATGACATCGAACAGATGCTGGTTCAGGAAACGCAGACACAGCGCGAAAAGACCTCTGCCTTGGTGTCCCATCTGCGGGCCGCTGGCGGGAAACGGATGCGACCCCTGCTGACCCTGTTGGTTTCCCAGCTGGGAGCCCCGAATCAGCCGGTTTCCTCCCAGGTCAAGCAAGGTGCAGTCGCGGTGGAGCTGACTCACTTGGCTTCACTGTATCACGACGATTTGATGGATGAAGCTACCATGCGTCGCGGGGTACCTGCGGCGCATGTGCAGTGGAACAACACCCTGGCGGTCATGGCAGGAGATTTGATTTTTTCCCGCGCGTCCCTGCTGGTTTCAGGGCTTAATCCCACCATTGTGGCGCAACACTCCCGAACGTTCGAGAGATTGTGTCAGGGGCAAATGCGTGACATTTTCGGTCCCGACAGCCATGACGACCCGATTGAGTTCTACATTGACGTATTGCGAGACAAAACCGGCGCGCTGATTGGCTGTGCGGCGCTGTACGGGGCGGAACTATCCGGCTGTGACGCCGCTACAGTCTCGGCAGTGACCCAGTTCGGTGAGGATTTGGGTGTGGCCTTCCAGATTGCTGATGACGTGCTAGATTTGCAAGCCACCGAGGCACAAAGCGGGAAAACCCCCGGCGCCGACCTGCGTGACGGCACGAAAACCTTCCCCGTCCTGCTGCTGGAAAAGACCGTGCAGGACGGTCGCGACACTGGTCCTGACCGCGCCTTGCTGCAGGCGATAGCCGATACTGACGCCCTGCAAGATGATGCGGTTTTAGCCCAGGTCACAGCCCAATTGGCAGCCCATCCGGTGACGGAAGAAACGAAACGCCTGGCGGGCGAATGGGTAGAACGCGCCCTGGCACACCTGCAAAACATTCCGGATAGCGAAGTGAAACGCGCCCTGGTCGAATTTGCGCACCTCCAAATTAATCGGCTCCAATAGTCAGGCTTAATCCTGTTCGTAGCGTCGCTGTTTTATGTTTTGTGGTGCTTCGCCTAAAACGGCACATCGGTGCCGTTTCTTAACGGCTACGCGCTGCTGGCGCGCCGATTTGACGCTACTTCGTAGCGTCGCTGTTTTATGTTTTGTGGTGCTTCGCCTAAAACGGCACATCGGTGCCGTTTCTTAACGGCTACGCGCTGCTGGCGCGCCGATTTGACGCTACTTCGTAGCGTCGCCGGCGCGCCCCCTGAACTCATTCATTGTGTCGGCGACGCCGAATAGTTCCACCAAGGCGTCCATGAAAGGTACCGGGAATGCTTGCAAAATTTGTACCAGGCGCACAATCGGAGGATGGACCTTAAATTGGGTCCCTCTGTCAATCGCGTCCAAAACCTGCGTAGCAACTTTTTCCGGAGTGAGAATGGGCAACACCAGGGGGAACTTGGTCTTAACCCCGTCAAACATGCCGGTCGAAATGTAATACGGGCAATACAGCAAAGTGTGGACGTGACTGCGCATGTGGCGCAACTCCTCACGCATCGACTGCGCGAAACCCACCGCCCCAAACTTGGAACCATTGTAATCACACTGACGCGGGACCCCGACCAACCCGGCAGCCGAAGCAATAGTCACCACCGAGCCCCGGTCTCGTGCAATCATGCCCGGCAAAAACTCGCGAACCGTGCGATAGTGCGCAATTGTGTTCACGGCAAAAGACCGCTGCACCTCGCTGTCAGTTGTCTCCAGCAGGGGTTTCCCAGTGACGATACCGGCATTATTGATGAGGATGTCGACCCTGGCGAACTCATCCAAAGTCTGATTGGCAGCTTCATGCACCGCCGTCGCATCCGTGACGTCCACGTGAAACGACCCGGCACGGAACTGCGGAGCCGTAGCGGCAGCTTCTGCCAAACCGGCAGTTTCCGCCCCGGCCTCGGCATTCATGTCCCACACAATCACTGCCCTCGCCCCACGTCGGGCAGCTTCTATCGCCATGAGTCGACCAATCCCGGAACCCGCCCCGGTAATCAACACCACGGCCCCTTTAACCGGCGCTCTGTAAGGTTTGAAAAACAACATCTCAATCGCCTTCCTGCAAAGATTTCTCAACCGAGGGCTGGCAGAAACCCCGGATTAGCCCAAATTCTAATCCTGAGACGCATTCCTCGGTAGTCAAACGGTAGGATTGAGGGCGTGAGAAAAAAGACGCAGCGGACCGAGGGGACTGGTGACCCTCTCGAGCTCGCCACGGTGACCCCCGATACGACACGGTCGCACACTCACCGCGGCAGGGCTAAAGACTCGCCGTGGTGGCTAGACCTGGTCGTGGGAGTTGTTGTCGCCGTCATCTTAATGGCGTTGGCAAAAGCGTTCATTTTTCAGTTTTTCGTGATTCCCTCCGAGTCGATGGAAAACACCCTGATGAAGGGGGATCGAATCTTTGTCTCTAAAATGAAGAACTTTCAGCCCGTCGAACGCGGTGACATCGTAGTATTCGAGGACCGCCACGACTGGCTCCCCGACGAGTTCAAGAACGACAACCCCACCGGTTTTGCTGCAACCTCGTTCGGACAGGCTGTTGATAAAGGACTGCGCGTGCTGCAGCTGAAACCTGAATATCCCGGAGGATACCTGGTGAAACGAGTCATCGGGGTCGGGGGAGACCACGTGACCTGCTGCAGTGCCCAAAACCAGATTGAGGTTAACGGCAAAGTTGTGGAAGAGCCTTACCTGAAAAAGGGCGCGAACCTGATGCCGGTACCTTTTGACGTGACAGTGCCCGCCGGCAAGTACTGGGTGATGGGGGACAACCGAGACAATTCCGGGGATTCTCGCTACCATCAGGACGACAACAACCACGGGTTTGTGGATGAAGAACAAATCGTCGGACGCACCATCCTGCGCTACTTCCCGGTGAACAGGGTGAAAGTTTTTTCCAATCCCGGACTCAACCAGCTGCCGCGCGTGACGAAACAAGCACCCCCTCCGTCTGAACCACCGTCCTCGCCGCAACCTCCTGCCCCCGCAGCTGTCTCGCCCGGTGCCACCTCCGGTGCGGAAGTTTCCCCGCGGGATTCAAAAGACAACCAATAGCGCGAAAATTCGTACCGTAGGCGGATACTTTCCGGCGAGAAGTAGCTCACTTATCGTTACAATCAAACCGTGAAGAAACATTTTAATGGCTTGAAGACCGCAGCTCTGATGGGAATCCTGTGGATGGTACTGTTGGCAATCGGGGCTCTGCTGGCGCGCGGCACCGGAAACGGCATGTGGATAATCGTGTTCGGAGCCATTGCTTTGATTCAAACCGCAGTGGGTTACTGGAATTCAGACAAAATTGCGTTGCGTGCCATGAACGCCCAGCCGCTCACCCCCCAACAAGCCCCCGAACTGTACTCGATGGTACAGGGCTTGTGCCAGCAAGCCGACCAACCCATGCCGGCGCTATACCTAGCCCCGACCCAAACCCCCAACGCTTTCGCGACCGGGCGTAACCCCCAACATGCCGCCGTCTGCGTCACCCAGGGCATTTTGGACATCTTGGAACCCCGCGAACTGCGGGCGGTGCTGGGGCATGAGCTCATGCACGTGTACAACCGGGATATTCTCACTTCCTCGGTGGCAGCGGGTTTGGCAGGGGTCATTACCTCAATAGCCCAGTTTGCCCTGTTTTTCTCAGGGCGCGATCGAGAAAACGGGGGTGCGGTTGCCAGTTTACTGCTCGCCTTGGGAGCCCCGATTGCGGCTTCCCTGATTCAGCTGAGCATCTCCCGGACCCGCGAGTTTGACGCGGACGAGGACGGGGCGCGCCTCGCCAATGACCCGCTGGCACTGGCTTCGGCGCTAAAGAAGCTGGAGACCGGAGTGGCGCGCGCTCCGTTAGCGCCCACTCCACAGCGCCAAACCGTGTCTGCCATGATGATTGCTAACCCGTTTAGGATGCGCAACTTGTTCTCCACCCACCCCCCGATGGATCAGCGCATTCGGCGTCTGGAAGAAATGGCGGGATATTAATCCCGAGTCCTCGTCGACTTCGGGGCGAAGTTTCCCCCGGCGCGAAAAACCCCTAGATTAATGACTGTGAGTGAACCAAAACGGGATTTGCGGGCTTTGCCCAAAGCGCATCTGCACCTGCACTTCACCGGAGCGATGCGTCCCCAGACACTGCTGGAACTGGCTCGGGAAAGCCGACAGCGTCTGCCGCGTTTCATGGGAGAAGGCGACCCGCTACACGTCCCGGCTGACGAGCGGGGCTGGTTCCGCTTTCAGCGCTCCTATGACTTGGCACGAGCCCTGGTGCGCTCCGAAGCGGTGATGCGTCGCATCGTGCGGGAAGCCGCCGAGGACGACGCCGCCGAAGGCTCGCGACGTTTAGAGATTCAAGTCGACCCCACATCTTATGCCCCCTGGGTGGGCGGACTGACCCCCGCCCTGGAAATCATCCTGGACGAAGCGAAAATTTCCACTGCCGCAACCGGGGTAGAAATCGGGGTCATTGTGGCGGCATCTCGCACCCGCAACCCGATGGACGCCCGGACTTTGGCGCGTTTAGCTGCCCGCTATGCGGGCGACCAGCCGGGGGAAGTCATTGGATTCGGGCTCTCCAATGATGAACGCGCCGGTTCCACCCCCGACTTTGAGCCGGCGTTTCGTATCGCTGCCAGGGCAGGGCTCGCCAGCTTTCCCCACGGTGGGGAACTGCGCGGTCCGGAACATATCGCCCAGGTGGTGCAACACCTGCATCCTGCCCGCCTGGGGCACGGCGTCAGGGCGGCGGAACAACCCGACCTGTTGAAATCGCTGGTTGACCACGGTATTGCCCTGGAAGTGTGCCCGACCTCGAACGTATCCCTAGGGGTGTATTCCACCCTCGCCGAAGTTCCCCTGCGCACCCTGTTCCAAGCCGGTGCCACGATTGCGCTGGGGGCGGATGACCCGTTGCTGTTCCGGTCGCGGCTGCTGGACCAGTATGAATCTGCCCGCCAGGCGTCCGGGTTCACCGACCGGGAACTGGCGGAGTTGGCAGCGGGTTCGATTCGGGCGTCCCTGGCCAGCGCGTCAACCAAAGCAAAACTGTTGACCCAGGTTGATTCGTGGCTCAAAGGTTCAAATTCTGGGAATTAAACGGGTAAAATCTGATAATGTTTGCTCTCCGAGACGGTGACGAGTTGGCTGGATGCCTCGAGCTGGTTTGGGGAGTGCTACACAGGAAATGGCAGGAAGTCGTTTGCGGACAAAACCGCAGCTCTCGGCTCTATGAGAAACATCTAGGATTACCAGCGGTAAGGCGTCAAAGTGTTCGATGATTGGCTAACCTTCCCCTCTAATGGGGTGGCGTGGGCATTTCAGGTCTTTACGAAATACGGACCGCTGCCGGTTCTGCTGGCGATTTTTATCCTCATGGTTCCGCTCCGACCCCAGGTCCCCCGCGCCATGCCGATGCACCACCGGCGAGCTTTGATTCAAATGGGCTGGACTTTCCGCGTCGCCGTATCTTTCGCCCTGATCGCCGTGATGTTCAGCCCGGCTGTCCTGATTAGTATGTATAACTCGGGGTTGCTTTCCGAAAATGCGTTTAACTCCATGAATACCATGCTGGTGCTGGTAATTGGGGTGGCTTTCCTGGTGCCGTACCTGTTGATGATTCACGTGTGGTTTCCCCGACCCCTAAATTGGATACCGAACCACAACTGGGTCATCAGTCCGCGCTTCCGGATTCGCGCCTGGATGGTGTATATCCTCATCTGGATAGCGACGGAAATCATGCTGGTAGTCGGGGGAGTCGTATTCGAAAAGCCCAACGCCTCGATTTCGGGGGAAGAAATCATGGCCTCGGCAGGATACTACCTGATAGAAGGCGCAATCTTCCTGAGCATGGCGATATACATCCAGTACCGGATTTCTTGGCGCAACCCCGTTCCGGGGGTGCCCCTGGCGGTGGACATGGCGTTGCGCCGCGAGGACTTGAACAATGTGCAAAAGTTTTGCACGTTCATTTTGGGGGCAGGAGTGTCGCGGTGCCTGCAGTTCCTGGCGCAACTGCAATACGAAAGCGGTCCGTTTGCGATTTCGGCTGTCTCTCTGTTGTTGAGCTGGGCGGTATCTCTCAGCTCCCTAGCTCTCGCTTGCATCCCGACCTGGTGGTTTATGCGCAAACTGGATCCGTCCCGGCGGCTGATGAAAGAACTGAAAGTCGAGATACTCAGCGATAAACGCGACCCAAAACTGTTCACCTTGGAAAACTTCCGGAATATGTTGGACTACAACGAGGACGAACTCATTAAAGGGTCGGTCCCCCAGCCCAAGAAAAATTATTTCTTGACCGTGCTGGACAATCCACAAAAGGACCTGCTGACGGCGCCGGGTTCCGGTTCAGCCCCCGAGGAAGTCGCCCAAGCCTTCTCATATATGGCAAAAGTGGCGGCGCGTGCGGGGGTTGGGTTGAGTCCGGAGGAACGTCAAGGGCTGGCAGAGATTCGCCAAGCTGTGCGCGAACTGGTGGAACACCGCGTCGCCTTGAACGAGGGCGTAGCCTCCAGCTTGATTCCGGTTGACCCTGCCATCGTGCGGGACCCGAACAGTAACCCTGGAGAAACTGTCGATTTACCAGAAGAACACGAGGAAGAATCCGCAAATCTGGATTCGGGCTTGGCAAACTTATTGGGACAATCCGTCAACGACACCGCGGTCGGTTTGGACTCACAGACTTTGCAGGAGTGGGGCGAGTTTTACAAAGAAAAAGACGCGATGGAGCGTCAGGAAAAGGCTTGGGAAAAGCAAAAAGAGATGCAGGAACTAGCGGTCAAAACTTTTGGATTCGATCCTTATGCCTACGACCCCTACGGTTATGCCAACCCCTACGGCGGGTACGGCAACCCTTACGGAGACTTCGGGATGGACCCTTATGCGCAGCCGTATGTAGACAGCTACAGCTATGGGACGACCAGCCCTTACGCGGATTTATATGGGGACCCCGGATACGCTGACCCCTACGGTGGATACGGTTTTGACCCCTACGGTTACAACGGGGGATATTGGCAGATGGATCCCAGCGCCGCGGAGGCCTACGGGGCATACCCCTGGGGTTGGTCCGGTGGCACGCCGACCATTCCCGGCGGGCAGCCCTACGGTTACCTGGACGCGGGCGGGACCAATGGAGTCCCCGGAGAAGTTCCCGGCAATCCCGTCGCCCCTCCGGATTCCGGTTTTGCCGCGCCGGGTGTACCGAACGCGCCGGGTGCGCTAAGTGTACCGAACGTGCCGGTAGAACCAGGCGCGCCGACACCTCTGCCGGCATCGGGGACGCCGGGGATACCGATGCAGACAAACACGCCACTGCCGGGAGCTGCCACGACAGGCGCGATGCCGGGAGGGAACGCTCCGCTGCCAGGCACGCCATCCCCACCGCAGGCACCAGCGGTACCTGAGAATCCCGCCCTCCCGGCTGACCTTGTGAATCCTGCCAATCCCGCCACGCCGGAAAATCAATCTGTTCCGGGCTATCCCTTTGTGGCGCGAACGATGGAAGGATATTCCACCGTGGGTGCTCCCGTAGCGCCGTCCCTGCACCCGCTGGTCAACGCGGGACAGCTTGGTGCGCAAGTTGCAACCCCGCAGGTAAACCCGGTATCGCTGGGCGCGCAAGGGTCCGGCGCGCCGGTTAACCCTGGTCAACCGGTTCCACCCGCGGACCCGCGATTCGTTCAAAATCCCGGCATGGTGAACGCTGCCGGACCAAACCAACCTCATCCGGCGCAACCTTATGCCCCGGCAAACGCGGAAACCGCCGAGGAAACTATCGACCCGCGGGCTGTGTACCCGCCGACCTTTGCGAAGCCGCGACCTGCCCCCAGACCATACGAAGAATTCGTCGAGGACGAAGCCGAAATCGAAGAGCTGCCCTAAGCGGGGCGGTCCGAACCAGGTGGTAGGGTTTGGGCGTAAGGAGACGTAAAGTGCGATTGGCAGATTTGTGTACTTTGCGCGTGGGTGGAGCCGCGCGCCGATTTTTGCACAGCCGGCAGCGTGACGAACTGATTCAGGCGGTTACGCAGGCAGATGCGGCAAGAGAACCGCTGCTCTTTCTGGGTGGTGGGTCGAACCTGGTGCCAGTGGATGGGGATTTTCCCGGATTGGTGCTTCGCGATGGTCGCGAGGACGTGCAGGTATTTACCCTGGCAGAGTTTCGCGATTTGCGGATGGGCGGTACTGATTCGGCGCATACTGCAGAACCTGGTCCTGACTCGCATCCGGGCGGAGTAAACTCATCGGACAGACCTCAGCAGCGCCCTGGTGCGTCCCGAGACTCCCACGCCGCCGCGGTCGTGGCGCAAGCTCAGGAGCTGGCCGCTGCCACTCCCTCGTGCGTATTTCTCAGCGCGTCTGGCGGGCTGGCTTGGGACCGGCTGGTGGAGTTTTGTGTGACGCAAGGGTTTTCCGGGCTGGAGGCGCTGAGCGGAATCCCCGGTGTGGTCGGGGCAGCGCCCGTGCAAAATATCGGGGCATACGGTGGGGAGGTCGCGGACTGTCTGCTGGGAGTCACCGCGTGGGACCGACAGGAGCGCCAGCTGGTGTATTTACGTGCGGCAGACCTCCGGTTCGGCTACCGGGATTCCCTGCTGAAACAGTCTCGCCTGCAGGTCGAGGCTGATTCCGGGACACCGCAGTTCGCTCCGGCGCGTCCCGGCACAAACCCTGCCACCGGACGCTGGATTGTGCTGGAAGCTGATTTTGTCC
This sequence comes from Mobiluncus curtisii subsp. curtisii ATCC 35241, assembly GCF_000146285.1. GTDB lineage: Bacteria > Actinomycetota > Actinomycetes > Actinomycetales > Actinomycetaceae > Mobiluncus > Mobiluncus curtisii. The sequence goes on along the minus strand of NZ_GL385912.1, from coordinate 915,222 downwards.
TGCAGCGCGGCGGGGGCACCCCGGTCAGATACGCTCAGTTGGCGGGGGCGCTCGGAGTGCCGCTGGGCACGGTCGTGCCGGCGGCGCAGATACGCGCAGCGGTGCTGGAGTTGCGGCGTTCCAAGGGCATGGTTTTGGATCCCGCTGACCACGACACCTGGTCAGTAGGGTCGTTCTTTACCAATCCGATATTGCCGACCGCGGAGGTGGCAGCTTTGGGGTTGCCAGAGGACGCTCCCCGCTGGGAGACGACGCTGCCGGGGGGTAGCGGGCAGGCGGGAATGAAACTATCTGCCGCCTGGCTCATCGAACACTCCGGCATTTCGAAAGGTTTTTCCCTGCCGGGCGCAGGCGCGGGTGTCTCGACGAAGCATGTCCTGTCGTTGACGAACCGCGGCAACGCCACGGCCGCGGACATCACGGCCCTGTCCAGCTATATCATTGCCGCGGTGCAGGGGATTTACGGGGTTACCCTGGTGCCCGAGCCGGTCATTTTGTAATGCTCCGCGAGCGGTCGCAGATACGCATTACTCGGCACGAACGACCGATTTCGCCGCGCCTGATCAGATTCTTGACAGCTTAAAAATGCGCCCACCAGCAGTTTTATAAACATCACTACGAGCGTGACTGTGGAATTCAAGTTGAAATCGGTCGTTCATGCAATCGCCTCCGTAATCTACAAAACTCTGCTCTAGCGATGTTTGCGAAAATAGCGGCGTATCTGGTAGTCTAGTTGGGCGCTTTCAGCGTATGGCGGGTTTCCCGAGTGGCCAAAGGGGACTGACTGTAAATCAGCTGCGCAATGCTTCAGGGGTTCGAATCCCTTACCCGCCACCATCACTTTATTCTGGGTTATTTTTACGGCACAGAAATTTCAGGCGACACATGGCAAAAAATACTGAAGTCCCCGATGAAAACGGCGAACTTTTAGATGAAAACGAAAGCCCGCAGGTTCTCCACCAGGCTGATAATGGCGACCCGCGGATTATCACTGTCCCCGGTTCTTCCAAGAAATATCGCACTTCGCTGATACTGGTTGTGGTCCTGATGGGACTGGCTCTGACCCTGCTGCAAGTCTCCACCGTGAACGTTGCCCTCGCGGTGTTGCCCGATTCTATTGGAGCCAGCGCACAAGAGGTGCAGTGGGTTATTTCCGGGTATGCCCTGGCTATTGGACTATCGATGGTGCCGATGGGGCGTATTGGCGATTTGTTTGGCAGGTCGCTCCTGTTCGTCATGGGTCTGGCGCTATTTTCCCTGTCCTCATTCCTGTGCGCCATCTCAACTTCCGGATCCATGCTGGTGTGGATGCGCATTTTGCAAGGATTTGCCGCAGGTATCTTTAGCCCCCAGACTGCGGGAATCATTCAACAGTATTTTTCGGGTCAGGCTCGCGCGCTGGCTTACGCTCTGATGGGGCTGGTCGTCTCCGTCACTGTGGCGCTAGGACCGATGCTGACAGGTCTCTTGATTGCAATTTTTGGCAGGGAAGAGGGCTGGCGGTTAGCTTTTTCCATCAACCTGCCGCTGGGTCTGCTGGGGGTGGCTTGTGCGATTCTGTGGCTGCCGTTTAAGCGGGAACGCATCTTCGCGCGTCGCGCCCGCATCGAGGCTTTGGAAGCAGACATCGCCCTCGCTACCAAGTCTGGCAAGAAAGTCCCGAAACGTCCCCGCGTCGACCTTGACCCAGTGGGGATGATTTTGCTGGGGGCAGCAGTCATCGGCATGATGTTGCCTTTCGTCACGACCGGTTCTCTGTGGCGTTTCATCCTGATTCCCGCGGCTTTCGCGGTGCTGGCCGGCTGGGTCTGGTGGGAACGAGCCTACGAGGCGCGAGGACGCTACCCGATGGTGAGCTTGCGGCTGTTTAAGATTCCCTCCTACAGTTTCGCCAGCGCAATTGGTGCTATCCAATTTTTGGGTATGCCCTCTGTGTATGCCATCAACGCCATGTTCTTGCAAAACGGTTTCGGTGAGACTGCCCTGATTGCCGGCCTCAGCGGGATGCCCGGCGCGTTTCTATCCGGGTTGACTTCCATCGTGGTGGCACGCTACACCATCAAACACGGTCGGAGCATCCAAGCCTGGTCGCTGGTGATAATGCTGGTGGGCGTGGTACTGACCGCGGTAATGGCGGTGCTGTTCGCCCGTGGTGGTTCCGTGTGGCTCATCAGTGTGGGGCTGGCAGTCCTGGGCTTTGGGTCGGGTTCTATGGGATCGGCGAACCAAACGCAGGCGATGCTGGAAGTCCCGCCATCTCGAGGCGGTATTGCCGGGGGTATTCAGCAAACCGGACAGCGCATATTTACTGCTATCGGAACGGCGATTCTCACCGGGGTGTTCTTTAGCGCCACCGCGGGATTGGAAACCACCACGCCAGGAGTGGACCTAGCGGTGGCAAACGCCTGGAGCCACGGCTATGTGCTGTCTTTCGCGGGGTGTACGGGATGCATAGTGATAGCCCTGGTGGTAGCCATAATCTTTGTTTTCTTTCCTCGACAGCCGCACCCGACCGCCGCGAAAAAATGAAGGTGAGACATGAACGCGAAGCCACAGAACTCTGCAAACGTAGGGCCGGAAATCTGGCACGACCAAAAACGCATGTTCCCGCCGATGGCACTGGGGCTGTCGATGGCAGGTTTTTACGTCACGGCTGCCGGTTCTCTGATTGCCACCCTGTCCCGAGATCTCGGCGTGAAACCGGAGGCGCTTAACTGGCTCGGTGCCGCCTATGGTTTTGGCATGTTGGTTTCGGGGCTGCTGGCACCCTGGGTGATGCGCAATGGACCGGTTTGGTCGCTGCGGCTGGCTCCGCTGTTGGTCCTGCTGGGGACGTGTCTGGTAGCTTGGAGTCCCTCGATTACGGTCAGCCTGGTGGGGGTGACTTTGGCTTGTTTGGGAGGCACCACTGTTTCGGCAGGGGTCGCCGGCACTTTCGTGGGTGTCGAGGGGACGAAATACATGTCATTGACTGTCGGGATTTCCTCGTCGGTGTCAATCGTGACAACGGTGCTTTTTGCCCTGGTAGAACGCGTCTTTCCCGGTTTTGGTCGCATGGCGCTGTGGTTCGTCCTGGTGATGGCAGTGCCCACTTTGGTATGGGGCTGGAAGCTCCCGGCGGTGCCGTTCCGTCAGGTATTGCAAAAGGGGTTGAGTGTGGCAATCGATTCGGTGTCCGCAACTGGTGAGGGGCACGGCGACCCGGCCACCACCCCTGCTGCGGACGGACACCGCGACCAGACGGGCACTTCTGGCGCTGCCGCCGACTCCGGAGTCCCTCCTAGGGGCAGCGTGAAGCCCTCCAGATGGCTGGTTACTTCCCAAATCATGAGGCTCGGGCTTACTGCAGGAGTCGAGTTCGCCATGTACGCTTGGGCGGTGACGCGCCTGCGAGAATTGGGGGTTGAATTGGCGCTGGCTTCGGGTTTGGCGACCGCATTTGCCGTCGGTATGGCGGTGGGGCGTCTGGGTGGGGCTGCCTTTGCTCGCCGCTATTGGGCCTGGTGGGTGTTTGTGGGCTTAGGATTTTGTGGCACAGTCGCGGTCGCTTTTGTGCCTTCAATCGCGGTGGCAGTAGTTGGTTTGTTTATCACCGGCTTGGGTGTGAGCTGTCTGTATCCCATCAGCGCGACTGAGTTTTCCGGGTTGCCGGGGGTGCAAAAGCAACATGCGGCGGCGGTCATTAGTTGCCTTTCCGGGACTGGTGCTATCGTGACACCGCTGCTGCTGGGGGTGCTGCTGGCAGCCGTGGGTCTGCACTTTGGATTCCTGGTGCTGCTGGGGCTTTACGTGTTGATGGTCTTCCTGCCCCGTCCCTCTGCCGCGCATCTGGGAATTGGCTAAATTGGTGCAAAAGCCGGGGGAGCGTTAGAATATTTCCTTGTGCGTCTTGATGGCGCGCACCTTTTGCTGCCTATAAACGGGTAGCGTCCCGCGGGGAAACCGCCGTGGGAGAGGACACAGACCGAGTGGAAACCGTGTCATCACGATTTTCATGAAGTTAAAAGAGTTTGGGTGGAAACCTCTGGTCGACACCCCTATTGAAAAGGACCCAAAATATGGCTAAGAAAAAAGTCATCGGAGTTATCAAGCTCCAGATTCAAGCCGGTGGGGCAAACCCGGCACCGCCGATTGGCCCGGCACTGAGCCAACACGGCGTAAACATTATGGAATTCTGCAAGGACTACAACGCCAAGACTGAATCGATGCGCGGCTCCGTGGTTCCGGTAGAAATCACCGTTTACGAAGATCACAGCTTCGACTACGTGCTCAAGAGCTCGCCTGCCTCCGAGATGATTCGTAAGGCTGCGGGCGTTCCGAAGGGTTCGGGCACCCCGAACACCGTCAAGGTCGCCAATCTGACCTGGGATCAGGTAGAAAAGATTGCTTCGGAAAAAATGCAAGATCTCAACGCTAATGACATCGAGGCCGCAAAGAAGATTATCGCGGGCACCGCTCGATCCATGGGCATCACGGTCGGTTAATCGTCAAAACTGTGGAGGGGCTTAGTGTTTGCCCACACCACGACTGCGTAAGGAGCAGAACATGAAACACGCCAAGAAATACAACGAGGCCGCGAAGAAGATTCTTCCCGACACTCTCTATCCCATTGATGACGCATTCAAGCTGGTAAAAGATACTTCCCCCGTGAAGTTCGACGCGACCGTTGAGGTTGCGATGCGTCTGAACGTTGATCCCCGCAAGGCTGATCAGATGGTGCGCGGCACCGTTTCTCTGCCTCACGGCACCGGCAAAACCGCTCGGGTCCTGGTTTTTGCCGTAGGTGATAAGGCTGCAGACGCTGAGGCTGCGGGCGCCGACGAGGTCGGTGGGGACGAACTCATTGAAAAGGTCTCCAAGGGCTACACCGACTTTGATGTCGCCGTGGCGACGCCCGATTTGATGGGCAAGGTCGGTCGTTTGGGTAAGGTGCTCGGTCCGCGTGGTCTGATGCCGAACCCCAAGACCGGTACTGTCACCATGGATGTGGCGAAGGCTGTCAAGGACATCAAGGGTGGTCGTATCGAGTTCCGTGTCGACAAGCACGCCAACCTGCAGTTCATTGTCGGCAAATGCTCGTTTGAGCCTGCCAAGCTGGCAGAGAACTTCCGGGCGGTCCTGGAAGAAGTCCAGCGCCTGCGTCCCTCGACTATCAAGGGTCGCTACATTACGAAGGTCTCTATCTCCACTACGATGGGTCCCTCTATTCCGCTGTCCCTAGCGACCAAGGAATAGTTAATATCTTCCTTGTGGGGTCAAGGGTAACCTTGACCCCACAAGGTATTTAATGAGTATGGAAGGAAGGTGCGTGATTAGGCACCCATCCGGACGCTTGATAGATTGAAGTTGAGGATTTGCGCTGTCCGGCAGGGGATAGCTAAACCTGTAAGTAACGTCGTAAACGGCGCATAGTGGGATGATTCGTAGGTGAGCTTGGCAACGCTTATGGTAAATGAGGACAAATGGTATGAATGTAATTAGCTTGTTTAGCGGGTGTGGGGGGCTTGACCTGGGATTTGAACAGGCCGGCTTTAACATACCGGTAGCTAATGAATTTGATCCCACAATCTATGAAACCTTCAAAGCCAATCATCCGCATACGCATCTCATTGAGGGAGACATCAGAGGGGTTACTATTGAGGATATAGCGCCCTTTGTTGATGGTGAAGTTGATGGCATCATCGGTGGTCCGCCCTGCCAGTCTTGGTCTGAAGCTGGGGCTTTACGAGGGATTGAAGATGCTCGCGGGCAGCTGTTTTATGATTACATTCGCATTTTGAGAGAATTCAGACCGAAATTCTTTCTGGCAGAAAATGTCAGCGGAATGTTGGCAAACCGGCATAGTGAAGCTGTACAAAATATAATTACGCTATTCGAAGAAGCCGGATACGATGTTACTTTGACGATGGTCAATGCGAAAAACTATGGGGTTGCCGAAGAACGAAAACGTGTATTCTATATAGGATTCCGAAAAGATTTAAACATCGATTTCGTGTTCCCCAAGGGGTCCACTGAGGATGATGCCAAAAAAATTACCTTGCGCGATGTGATATGGGATTTGCAAGAAACGGCTGTCCCCGCGGCAGAGAAAAACCGTCACAATCCTCAGGCAGTTAATAACAATGAATACTTTACCGGGGCATTCTCGCCAATTTTTATGAGTCGGAACCGAGTTAAAAATTGGGATGAGCAAGCGTTTACCGTGCAGGCATCGGGTCGCCAATGCCAACTGCATCCGCAGGCCCCGAAAATGGTCAAATTTGGTCAAAATGACTGTCGCTTTGTCGAAGGCAGTGAGAATCTCTATCGCCGCATGACAATACGAGAAGTGGCGCGAATACAAGGGTTCCCCGACGATTTCAAATTTATCTACAAAGAGACAAATAATGCCTACAAGATGATTGGGAATGCCGTCCCCGTTAATCTTGCTTTCGAGATTGCCACCGCAATCAGGCTTTTCCTGACCGGGAGAGGCCACGAAGTTAAAGGCATTGCGCCGAAAGGTAAAAAAGCTCATGGGTGCAAACAGCAATGATCACGGACGCGCTTATGAGTATGCCTGGATAAATTCCTTATTCAAGACACTTCACCACACTAGGAATACCCAAATTGCACATAATTCTAGCTTCTATGCAAATCAAAGTGCCTGGAATCAAATTGGCGGAGATATGCGCGAAGTGTTCCAGCTCTCCGCTGATTCCGCAGTAGATGCAATCCTCCAGCTAGAACCCATGTTGAGTGAGGACAATCCAGATGTGCTCACGCTAGAGTTTCAACCTGACCGTGCTGGAATACAGGGCGATGTTAGAGACATAGTTATAAAACGGGACGCTATTGAGTGGGAAATCGGTCTCAGTGTAAAGCACAATCATGAAGCGGTTAAGCATAGCCGTCTCAGCCACAAATTAGACTTTGGCAACGAGTGGTTCGGCATTCCCTGTAGTCAGAGGTATTGGGATGACGTCGAGCCGATCTTTACCTGTCTGGCGGCTAAAAAAGCTCAAGGTCTTAAGTGGTCCGAAATTCGCGACAAAGACACAACGGTTTACGTACCTCTGCTTCAGGCATTTATCGACGAGCTGTACCGAGCCTATACTGCTAACCCTGACATGCCGCAAAAAATGGTTGAGTACCTCATTGGTACGAGAGACTATTACAAAGTCGTCAGCCATGACCGCAGCCATCTCACCATCATCAGCACGTTCAATATCCATGGTACATTGAACAGACCTAGCGCGATTACTGTAGCCACAATATCTGCACCTATAGTTGAACTTCCTACCGAGCTTGTGACCCTAAAGTTTAAACAGGGTAGTACCAACACTGTAGAAATGTATTTAAACAATGGTTGGCAGCTCAGTTTCAGGATCCATAATGCCAGCTCTAGGGTTGAACCCAGTCTCAAATTTGATGTGCAGTTTATCGGTATGCCTGTTTCGGTACTAACCATAGAGTGCAAATGGAAATAGTGACATGCTGCTGGTGAATGCCGTCAACTGACGGTGCAATTTTCTAAACCAGATTTCCCGGAGGTTCTGATTTCCTAACGGGGCATGAGTGACCCGAAGGGGTGGTCCTGGCGGAATGCGCAGAGGGGACAGAGCTCGCCAGCGGTAGCGGGAAAACGGCTACGGCACGAGGGACAAATCTTCGTTTTTACTTCGGTCAGGGTTTGGGTGGCTCCGGTGTGGATTTGTGACCAAGTGGGGTGACCTTGCGCTGTCAAGGTGTGTTCCGGGCATAGCTTCAGGCAGGCGCCATCGGCTTCACAGCGAGCCAAGTCTTGCGTGAGGGCGAGCACATCCGCGTCCTCGGGGTCAGGTGTCAGAGATAAAGCCTGGTGTGGGCAAGCAGCGACGCACACCCCGCAGACGCTACACTTGCCAACCTGCAGTGTCCACGCTGGTGGCAGGTCCGACGGCGGCTCAGATACCCCCAACAAGGCAAAAGCCTGCGCGCTGCGTTCTTGCCAGTTGGCGTGAAGATCCAGGGCACAGGTGGTGGATAGCCCTAGGAACGACCGGCGCGATACCCCCAGCTGCGAAACCTCAACCCATTTTCCAGCGAACCTGCCCTGGTGGGGTGTCTCCCATCGGCGCAAGCGACCGGGGAAAACCACGTCACCGAGCTGTAATAGCCGCCCCAAGCCCTCACCTCGTGAGCACGGCACAAAGGCAATCTGACTCACCCCTAGTGCCAGAATCTGCGCGAGGGAACCCAAAGGTGCCCCGCTCCAGCAGGCATCGTAATGCAGCGCGCACACCCGGCGGGGTATGCGCGGCAGGGGGCTGTGATCGCAAGCCAGAACCAGAGTTTCGGGGACTTCCCCCGCGCTCAAATAGCGCAGCAGTTCGAGCAGGGAGTCTTTCATAAGGATGGGGTTTCCCCAGTGCGATCAGAGCGGTTTTCGGGGCTGTCAGGAGTGCCTGGTTCGCTCGAAGTTCCGGAATCACCGGGCAGTTCATGGCGGAGACGTGCCGCGGTGCTCACCGCGTCGCGCGTTACCCCCGGCACGCCGGGGTCACCAAACTTACCCGTCGCAACTCCCTTGTGACCTGCCGTAATACCTCGATAGGGGGCAGCGAACCCAGACGTAACCTCCGCGGCGGGAAGCAGACCCCGGGTCGACAGGGTCACGCACCAAGACGCGAAGGCAGCGTAGCTCAGGGCTTCGACCCCCTGCATCCAGGCAGTTTGCGCCTGGACCTCGGCTTCGCGCAGAGTCGCGGGAATCCACCGCAAAGGATGTTCGCGAATGAAAGCTACCACGATGTCGCGCACGCCGTGGTAATCCTCAATCCGCCCCGCATCTAGCGCCGACAGCATCCGTTGGCAGCCCTGAGACAGAAAGGCGAACTCCAACCCGAGGTGGTCATCCGGTTCGGTATGCAGCTGGGGAGCCCGCAAACCTAGCTGGGAGTAGTACCACCGGACTTGAATCGTCTCGGTATCAAACACCAGCTGTTCCTCGCCGACGTGGACAGACTCAAAGGGTGAGACTCGGGCGGTGGCAGAAACTCCATAAAGAAAATCCTGATCCATGCGAATCGTGGAGTCCTCTTCGTGGCTTTCCCAAGAGCGTTGCAGCAGGTCGGTGCCGCGAGTGAGGGCAGCGTGGGCGTCTGCGTGGAGGCTAGCCAGCTCCGGGTGGGGGTTAGGTTCGTTCCAAAAGGGCCAGTCTGACAGGTTCGTATAGACCTCGCGGCGGGTTTCCGGAGTTGCGTGGCCAAGGTGCAGCCGGCCCAAGACCAAAAAAGACGCGGCAAAAGTATCGAGAGAGGGCGCGTCGATTAGCTGACTCATGGGTATCTTCCTTCTGTAATAAAGCGTGGCTCCCGGTAATGCGCCGGGAGCCACCGAGGTTTCTCTAGGACCCCGGTTAGGGTGCGATAACGTGTTGCACTGTATTCAAGCCTACATGCCACAAGCCTTCGTAGTGGACGGCTCGACCCATCAGTTCACTGATGAATGCCAGCAGCAGCGACCCGCACAGCAGGACCGTCAGAGTGGTAGTGGGCTGTGAATGCAAACGAATCTGGGTGAACGCAAACACACCCGCGCCAACGACCGCGATACCCAGCAGGATCAGACGGCAGGTCAGGAAACCACCCGAGATAACGTCAGCTACGTGAGCTGCCGCCCCACCCTGCTGATGCAGACCCAACAGGTAGGCAGGGTAGGTAATCATGATGATGATGCCGCTGGCAGCCGACACAATGGTGAGGATTTGCATCGCGGAATGCACCAGCGACTTCAGATCATCGCTGATTTGACCGACTGCCAGATGCTGACGCCAGTCTTTCCAGCTCTCGGGAGCAGACACCGTATCGGTCGCAGACAGTGCCTTTTTCCACACCAGCAGCAGGCTCAGCGCTACCGCGAGCGGACCGGTCAACAGAGCCGAGGCAAAGAAGAACACGGGAATCGCGGGAGTATGCCACGCCGGAATAGTTTTGACGGTGCAATAGACCCCACTCATTGCCGCCAGCAGAGCCAGACCGCTCAGCGCAGTGAGGACTGCCAACGCGTCACGGAGGGTTCGGGTCAACCACTTATTCCACTGGCATGCCGCAAAGACGAAGCCGAAACCGCCGAACAGTACCCCGCTCAACAGTTCGCGGCTGAGCCAGGAGGAGCCGACGTGCAACAGCGTAAATGGCGCATGGAACGGGTCATTCAGGTGGAAAAATGCCGCAAAGAACCCGAGAACCAGCAGCGGTCCGACTGCGAACAGGGAGGTGTCAGTCACCCGGTCAATGGATTCACCAGGCAGTTTGCGGAGCCTTCCGAGCAGCTGGACAAAGCCCAGAGCCCAAAAAGCCCCAATCGCCATCTGGGCGATGACGGTAAACAGAATCATAGGGAGTTCTTCCATTTTCAGATCTCCTTCGGGTTGGTGATTTCGCCGGTGGCTTGGTCCCACGGTTCCGCGTCCCGGTGCGCTTCGATGACCAGGTGCGGTTCCGTCAAGGACGGGTCGGGCAGGGGAGCGATACCGTTGAGGTTGCCGTGTTTCTTACGGAGTTCGTCGATGGGACCCCACTCCAGAGCCCGGGAGGGGCAGGCCGCGACGCACGCCGGGTCTTTGCCCTCCGAGCGATAGTCGTAGCACAGGTCGCACTTTGACATGTGACCAGTCTCCGGGTTGAGCTGGGGCGCGCCGTAGGGGCAAGCCCACTGGCAGTAGCGGCAGCCCACGCATTTCGACTCATCCACATACACGGTGCCATCCTCGCGGCGGCTCATCGCGGTGGTGGGGCAAACCTCCATGCAGACCGGGTATTCACAGTGGTTACAAGAAATGGAGACATAGTAGGCAAACACTTTCGGTTGGAAGGTGTTGCCTTGGACTTTCCAGGTCCCGCCGGAGTATTCCGCGACTTTGCGCCAGTGTACGCCCAGCGGCAGGTCATGCTTGTCGATACAGGCAATCTGGCAGGCCTTGCAGCCGTTGCAGCGGGTCTGATTGAAATAGAACCCGTACTTGGCGCCAGCTTTGGTGAAGTTTTCAGCCATGATATGTCCTCCTAAGCCTTCTCAATTTCCACGGTGATGGTATGTACCGCGTTGCCGTGCGCCAAGGGCGAGGGGTGCAGCGAGGACAAAGTGTTGGTGTTTCCGCCGATGTCCACCGGAATATCCGGATTGGCGCCGGCTGGAGGTTTTACCTCGGAGGCATCGACCGGGTGATACCAGGCTCCCTGCGGTAGGGAAACCACTCCGGGGGCAATGCGGGGAGTAACTTTCGCTTCAATTCGCACGGTGCCGCGGTCATTGTAGGCAAACACCAAATCGCCGTTCTTGATTCCGCGAGCCTTGGCGTCAATCGGGTTAATCCAGATGGTTTGCAGGTGGGCTTCGCGCAGCCAGTCCACGTTTCCATACGTGGAGTGGGTCCGACCCTTAAAGTGGTGACCGATGCATTGCAGCGGATACTTGCCGGTCATGGCGGCTGCCGGTCCGTCCCAAGTCTCGACGTACTCGGGCAAAGGCACCAGCCGGTCGCCTTCAGCTTTTTCGCGGAAGGCGTCAAAAGTCCACTTGGTAGCCATCTGTTCGATGCGCTGGGAATAGATTTCAATCTTTCCGCTGGGCGTCGACAGGGGGTTAGCCAGCGGGTCCGTGCGGAAGTCTTCCATCGAGACAATCGGTCCTTCGTAGCGACGGTAGACGCCCATCTTTTTCCATTCCTCGTAGGTGGGCAGTTCGGGGTCATCCTCCCGCGCGGTGTCAATGGCCTCTTTCAGCCAATCTTCGCGAGTCTTGCCCTCAGTGAAGTCATCCTTTACACCCAGGCGGTCAGCCAGCTCGGTGCAAATCGTGTAAACGTCCTTGCACTGATACAGAGGCTTGATGGCTTGGGAGGAAACAATCCCATACGCCATCGGTGCGCCGTTTTCCCCGGCATGATAGTCGCATTCCTCGGCGGCAGAAGTGCCAGGTAGGACGTAGTCAGCGTATCGGCAAGACACCGTCATCTGAATATCGCAATCGACGATGAGTTCGCACTTGGATTCGTCTTGGAGGATTTTCACCGAAGCGGCGTTTTCCCCAGTTTGGTTGACCAGCGAGTTTCCGCCGTATTGCCACACCATCTTAATGGGGACATCCAGCTTCGTGTTGGTCGGGGTGCCGTTGTCATCTACCGGGACTTTAAAGTCACGCGCTCCCGGCTCGGGCTTTTCCATGACCCCCGAGTTGAACGTGTCCATTTTTTCGCCGTGTTCAATCGCGTCCAGCCAGGAGAACACCGAGATAATCTTCATCGACGGGTTTGGTTTCGAGCTGGTCAGATTCTTGCCGACTCCCAGTCCGGGTGAGGACTCTCGAGCTCCGTTACCGCCGCCGGGGACGCCCACGTTGCCGGTCGCGCAAGCCAGCAGGAAGATGGCGCGCGCGGCGTTTTCGCCGTTGGCGTGGCGTTGCGGACCCCACCCCTGGGTGATTGCGCAGGGCTTTGCGGTGGCAATTTCACGAGCCAGTTGGCGGATGGTTTGTTCCGGAACTCCGGTGATGGCAGAAGCCCACTGGGGAGTTTTTTCGACGCCGTCCTTTTTGCCTTCGATATAGGCGCGGTAAGACGCATTCGCAGGAGCGCCGGGAGGCATGTGGGCTTCGTCGAAGCCGATGCAATAGGTGTCCAGGAAGGCTTGGTCGTGCAGGTTTTCCTCCAGCATGACGTGAATCATGCCTGCCACGAGAGCCGCATCCGTCCCCGGACGCAATGCCACCCACTGGTCTGCTAGGTCAACGGCAGTCTCGGAATAGCGCGGGTCGATAATGATGGTGCGCACTCCAGAGGCCTTTTTTGTCTCCAGCGTGGTGAAGGTCAGCCCGCCCCCGCTCATGCGGGTTTCCAGCGGGTTGTTGCCAAACATGACCTGCAGTTTCGAGCGTGCCGCGTCATCGAGTGAGTTAGAACCGAACCAAGACCCATAAAAGTACGGGTAGGCAGTGGTGATTTCGGTGGTGGAGTAGTCGGAATAGTGATCCAGGTAGCCACCCCAGCAGTTCATCAGGCGGGCAAAGGCGGTCGCATCCGGGGGCCACGAGGTAGACACGATAGATCCGAGGGTGCCGGTGCCGTAGTTGATGTAAAAGGCTTCGTTGCCGTACTTCGCTTTGATTTCTTTCATCTTTTGGGCGATTTCGTCCAAGGCTTGCTTCCAGCTGATTTCGACCCATTCGCCAGCACCACGTTTCGTGCCGGGTTTACGCTTCAAGGGCTTCTTCAGCCGATCCGGATTGTATATCCGGTGCCGAATGGAGCGACCGCGCACGCAAGCACGCACGGATTGCGAGCCGAGTTCGTTCGTGCCGGTGTCGTCAGGCAGAACTCGTACTACCCGACCGTTCTTAACCTGCAGCTGCAGTGGGCAGCGCGAACCACAGTTCACGGTACAAGCCGACCACACCAGCTTGGTGTCGTCAGATGCAGCCGCGTTTGCCTCCGAAGAGCCCGGAAGGGAGCCTTCCACGCTCAACAAGGTGGCGGTTCCCGCAGCCACACCGGACCATTGTAAAAATGACCGTCGGGAGATTCCCGAGGGGGTTTCGCTCTGATGTGCCATAAGTGTTCCTTTTCCGGAGTTGAAATGAAGTCACTTTGCTTCGGGAATTATATTACGCCCTATTGGACAGGTGTTCAATAGGGTATTGTGTTATTCTCATTTTGTTTCGGGCTGTCTCAGGGTTGTGCCACAATGCTTTTGTGGCGAGAAATGAGCCTTTGAACTTTCCGAGTGGAGAAGTAGTGATGGATCCGCGCTATGCCCGCGCGCGAGCCAATCTGAATGAAGCCATTTTGCGTCTCTGCGCCACGCGGGCTCCAGAAGATGTCTCCGTGTCAGAACTAACGAAAACTGCGGGCGTGTCTCGAGGGACGTTTTACGCTCACGCCTCCAGCCCCGCCGAACTTTTAGCCAAGTGTTTACTGGCAGAAATCCACGAGTTCTTCCCGGCTATCGGTCAGCTACTCCGTGCCAGCCGGGAAAACTACCTGTTGCGCTGGCGCGAAATTTATATCGAGCTGCTGGAGCATATTGCCAGTCACGCCGAAGTCTACGGGCATATTTTCCTCGACGTGCCCTCGTCGGGAACGCGCGGCTATTTCAGCGACTATTTTCACCAATACCTGCGTCGCTACGTCCTGGATTACGTGACTTATTCCGGAGAAAACAACGGTGAGCTTTGGATAGAGATGGCTGCCGAGCAGCAGGTGCAAAATACTTTCGTAATTATTCGCTCCTGGCTGCAAAACGAAATGAAAACCAGCCCGGAAGTCGCCATTAATACTTTCATGAGTCTGGCTGCCCCCTGGCAGTTCACCAAGTTCGACCAACCCGGTACCACTTTAAACCGGCGGCGTCACGCCATTGAGCAGCTTCTGCACCCCTAGCGCGGACACGAATGACCGATTTCAACACAGATTCAGGGTTATCTTCATCTCTCGTTTTGGTAAAAATGCAGGTGGTGGCGATTTCGCTTTCGTGAAAGGGATGTTCGGTGGGGTGAAAACGGTCGTTGGTGCCAAGCATTCCACTAACTCCAGCAACCGGAGTTGCCTAGTGGCAAGCTCCGCGTGCAGATACCGTAATTTGGCTCCAAGCGGGCAATGTGCTAGCCTGAACGAGCCTAAGACCGCCGGTCCGAACGGATAATTCAGCGATAGCTGAGCCTGCGCAGGAAACGATAAGCGAATCATGAACGGTACCCACCGACCTTCTGTGGCAATAAAACCCAGAAAACGGACGGAAACCCTATCTGTACGCCCCGGCTCTTGCGCGCGGGGCTTTTTTATTGCCCGAATCCCGTGCAGCCGGCTAAAAACGGAAGGAGGGCTCATGGCAAGGCCTGATAAAGTCACAGATGTGCAGTCTCTCGCGGCATCCGCGAAGGACTCCGCCGCTGTTATTTTGACCGAATACCGTGGTCTGACCGTAAAGCAGATGAAAGAGCTGCGTACCTCGCTCGGTACGGACGTGCGTTACTCCGTAGCGAAGAACAAGCTCGCGAAGCTGGCTATGAAGGAAGCTGGGCTGGAAGGTCTCGACGAATACCTCGTGGGACCGACCGCGATTGCTTTCGTTCCTGCCGATGGCGATGTCGTTAGCGTCGCTAAGGCTCTGGATACCTTTGCGAAGGAAAACAAGGCGCTGGTTTTGAAGGCTGGCATCATGGACGGGGAAATCCTCGACACCGATGCGGTTAAGAAACTCGCTTCCCTGGAATCCCGCGAAGTTTTGCTGGCGAAGTCCGCTGGATTGCTCAAGGCGCTGCAAACTCGCGCTGCCGGGCTGTTCCAGGCTTCGGCCTCCAAGACGGTTCGTACCATCGACGCCTACCGCGAAAAGCTCGCGGCCTAAGGCGCTTTACTTTAGACCTAGATTCAAAGAAAAAAGCGCTCGCATCAGCGAGAGCGACGCCCGGTGTGCAGGAATCACCAGGTGGATAAACCGAAAGGATGCCAAAAATGGCGAAAATGACTGTTGATGAACTGATCGACGTGTTCAAGGATATGACCCTGATTGAGATCTCCGACTTCGTGAAGAAGTTCGAAGAGGTCTTTGACGTGACCGCTGCTGCTCCGGCTGCTGTAGCCGTGGCTGCTGCTCCGGCTGCTGGTGGCGACGCTGCTGGTGGCGAAGAGCAGACCGAATTTGACGTCGTGCTCGAGAACGCTGGCGCCTCCAAGGTTCCGGTTATCAAGGTTGTCAAGGCTCTGACCGGTCTG
Source organism: Mobiluncus curtisii subsp. curtisii ATCC 35241 (assembly GCF_000146285.1). Classification (GTDB taxonomy): domain Bacteria; phylum Actinomycetota; class Actinomycetes; order Actinomycetales; family Actinomycetaceae; genus Mobiluncus; species Mobiluncus curtisii. Next base: position 899,489 of record NZ_GL385912.1, on the reverse strand, counting down.
GGCTTGAAGGAAGCCAAGGACCTGGTTGATGGCGCTCCCAAGGCCATCCTCGAAGGTGCCAAGAAGGAAGACGCTGAAAAGGCCAAGGCTGAACTCGAAGAGGCCGGCGCTACCGTCACCTTGAAGTAGTCACATTTTCGGAGTGCGCGGCACTCCGAAAACCGTGATTTGATAGTACATATAAAGCAAGCACTGCACGGAATTGCAGTGCTTGCTTTATATGTATGTGGTTAATTTTTTGAAATAAATAGCAAAGCGTTGCAGTCGGGTTATTATGAGCTATCGGTTATGCCATGATATTGCTCGCGCCGTGACTTTATTACGGGCCGCGCAATAAAAACTGACCGATGGTAAGAAAAATAAAGTCTAATAATCCAACAATCAACGATAGGAATTACGCTATGGAATCAGGAAGTTCTGAAGCGCCAGCAAAGAGGGTAAGCACAAAGATTCAGCGAAACTTATTTTCGAATCTAAAGCTGTCTGCCAAGTTCACCACCGTTATTGCTGCCTTGTTGGCACTGATGGTAGTGCTCTCGGGATACTCTATTGTGAAACTCAACACCCTAGGCGATGACGCGGACCGCTTGCTGGCTGTCAGCCAGTTCTCGCGGTCAATGGCAGCCATGGATGCCACCCTGATTTCGACCCGTTCTGATGTGTTGCTAACTTTAGGCTTACCTACTCCTGCCGAAAAGAATAAGTTCCATGAAGCGTTCAAGGCTAAACAATCCGATGTGGAAAAAATGCGTCAGGAAATCACTTCTAACCCCATCGCGCAAACTGTGCCAGAACTCGATGAATACTTTGCCGCAATCGACCACTGGCAAAAGGTATTGGAAGACGAACTGGTATCAGCCGCCCTTGTGGACGACCGTGCTCTCTACTCGCAGCGTCTCCAGGGTGAGTCGTATCAAAATGCGCGCCAAGCCTATTATGATGCCTATAACACCATCACCGAACGCTTTACCGCGCTGGAGCGGGAGCGGAAGGCCGATGTGGACTACACCCGGCTCAGTTCCATTATCATCATCGGCATATTGTTGGCACTGGCGTTAGCAATCGGATTGGCACTGGGGATATTGCTGTACCGGGTCATAAGCCGTCCGCTACAGCTGGTTAATGATGTCGTCGCGGCGATGGGTCACGGTGACCTCACGCAACGCACCGCTTATGAAGCCCGCGACGAAATGGGTTCGATTTGCCAGGGAATGGACCGCTCGGTCACTGAAATCGGCGAGTTGATTACCCAGTCTGCGAGCTTGACTGGCAATGTCAATGCCACCGCGATGGATTTGGCGCGGGAAGCTGATGAGTCTGCGGCGGCAGCCGTACAAGTGCGTTCCGAAGCCGAATTGGTTAGCAACGCTGCGAATGAAGTATCCCAGTCAATTCAAACCGTTGCTGCCGGGGCAGAAGAAATGGGTGCCTCCATACGCGAAATTTCTGCCAATGCTAACGATGCTGCGCGCGTCGCAGGTGAGGCTACCGCGGTTGCGGCAGAAACCAGTCAAGTGGTGGAAAAGCTGGGCGAATCTAGCAAGGAAGTTGGTGAGGTCATCCGTGAAATCACGGCTATTGCCGAACAAACTAACCTGTTGGCCCTGAACGCGACCATTGAGGCTGCCCGCGCGGGCGAAGCCGGTAAAGGCTTTGCCGTGGTGGCAGGGGAGGTCAAAGATCTCGCGGCACAAACAGGGGCCGCTACTGAAAATATTGGTGCGCGAATCACTCAAATCCAGCAGGATACCGAGGCTGCGGTCAGTGCCATTGAGCGGATTTCAGTGATTATTTCCAGCATCAACGATTACCAGACCACAATCGCTGCCGCGGTGGAAGAACAGTCTGCCACTACCAACGAAATGTCACGTTCCGTTCAGGACGCGGCCGCTGGTGCCGGTCAGATTGCCGAAAATATTGCCTCGGTGGCTCACGGTGCAGATAATTCCTCGGCAGCTTTGCGACGAATGGTAGACCAGACCAAAGAGCTGGCAAACCAGTCAAGAGGTCTGCAAACAGAGATGGAAAAGTTCCGTTTCTAACTCACCGCCGTTTGATTTAGGTAAATGTGTGGGGCTCTGCCGGTCGGCAGAGCCCCACACAGACATTTAGATTTAGCCTTCGACAGGCAGGTCGTCTTTCTCTGAGTCCCGGTCGGGAATCCCGGTCGGAGTCTGGGACATCGGCAATTTGGCCACATCAATGGGGTGCAGCAGGTCAATGGCGATACCGACCGCGACCCCAGCGAGAGCGGGGGTCAGCCAGCCCATCTGCACGTCGCCCAGCGGAAGGACATGCAAAACATCTTGCAAAGCCTGCTGCCAGCCGGTGACGTGCTCCCAAGCCGGGAGCTTGAAAGTAGAGATGGCTTCAAAAATCCCGATTAGGGTGGCTACCCAGGCGGAGAGCCGGTAGGTCCAGAACAGCTGGCGTTTCATGGTGTAATCCAGCAGGGCGATCATAATCAGGCAGATTGCCGGAGGATAGGTCGCCAACCCAATCGTCACCACGATGGCGAGGATGTTCTCGAGACCCAGATTAGCCACCAGCAGGGAAATCACCACGTGAATCGCCAGCATAGCGGAACGGTGTACCTTCGGGAGCAAATCGCAGAAGTACTGAGTTGAAGCTCCCATCAGCCCGGTAGCGGTGGTCAAGCATGCCAGGAACACGATAATCGAGAACAGGCTTTGTCCGATTGGTCCGAAAATCATTTGCGCCGCCAAGGACAGACCGGCTGCCGGGTTAGCAATCTCCTGATCCGCTACGCGGGTACCCACAAATGCCAAGCCCGTGTAAACGATAGCCAGGGATGCTCCCGCAATACCCGCAGTAAAGGTCGTCGCCCGGAACACGGAACGCTTTTCGTTGTAGCCGTGAGCGTGCAACTGGGTGATGATGACCACCCCGAACACCAGGGATGCTAGAGCGTCCATCGTGCCGTAGCCGGTAATCAACCCGGCAGTAAAGGGCGAAGCCTGATAGGACGGATTGGGGTGAATCGTTTCGACACTGGGCAGTTTAAACATGGCGATGGCAATCATCACCAGCAGCAAAATCAGCAGCGCCGGGGTCAGGTACTGTCCGATGCGGTCCAGCATCCGATCGGGGCGGTTCAACAGAATCAACACGATGGCAAAGAAGATCAGCGAGTAAATAAACAGCCCGACGTGATTCGCGGCGTTATCCCCGGTCTGGGTTCCCAAGCTGGTCAAAGGGCGGATAGCCATCTCCCAAGACACGGTAGCCACGCGGGGCATCGCGTAACACATTCCACAAAACAGGAATACCGCGACGGTCAAAATCAGCCCCGGAATGTGCCCGATGCGGTCGGCAATTCGCCCCGCGCCGTAAGCGTCGGTGGACGCCGCCATCATCCCTGCCACGGGGAACAGCACGCCTGTCAGCAAAATGCCGATGACTGCGGGAATTACATTGGCGCCCCCGCTGACGCCGACTTGGAAGGGAAAAATCAAGTTGCCCGCGCCGAAAAACATGGCAAACAGGGCAAACCCGGAAATTAAAAGGTAGGTGTCGAAGCCTTTACGGCTGGGAGAATTCATACTATGACCTTCCTTAATGGTGGCAAACTATTTAGACTTTCTTGGGAATCAAGCCTAGCACAAGTCGGATTTACCACGTATTTCCCGGTTTTTCACAGATATTTCAGGGTTTCTGCACCAAGGCGGGTCGGGGGCGGGGGGAATCGTGGCAGTACACGGTCGTGGCAGGTCGGAGTTCCGCGGGATACCGCCGAAGGCTGTGCCCGAGGGGATGTTCATAAGGGCGTTCACAAGGGCATTCGCAAGGGTGCCGGTGAGCACTGCGGGGATGGTCGGGGATGGTTACAGTGTCGTTTCTCGGAAAGGGACGTGGGCGGCTCGCAGCCGCGCGGCTGTCAGGTCAGCAATAGTGTCGAGTCCATGCTCGCTAACGGGGGTGGATTTAGCCGAGCTGAACGGCTCTTCCAGTTGAATCAACACAAACCGTCGCCCCGCGGTGTGTGCCGCCTGCCCGGTAGTGCCCGAGCCGGCGAAGAAATCCAGGACCGTATCGCCGGGGCTGGTGGCGGCCTCGATGAGGACTTGTAGCAGCTTCGTGGGCTTTGGAGTTTCAAACAATCCGCCCAGACCCAGACGCTGTAGTTCCCGCTGTCCCGAAATTGTTGAGGGTCCGATAACCAGGTCTTTCAGGGCAGTTTCGTGAAAGTTACGGATTTTGGTATAAATCTTTAGATGGCGATGTGCTCCCCGTCCGCGCACCTGAAATTCCAGGTCTGCGTAATCTCGTTCCACTTTCGCCCGCGACCAACGCCACGCGTGGTACTTGAGTCCCGGTTTCGCATTTGGATGAGGGTGAGCGCAAATCCAGCCGGCAGCAGCCAGTTCGGGGTCCGCCGCCCCGACCTCACTGGTGCGTACCGCCCCGGTCTGGGGATGATAGAGGATGTCAAACACCATCGAAGGGGCAGTGACCTCGTTGAACTTTGAGTTCGTGTTATACAGCTCGTTCTTGGTGACATACTCCCCGCGCGCATCATGCTTTACCTGGCGCTGGGGCAGGTGGTACACGGCAGGCATGAGTTTTTGCAAAAGCTCGGTGCGACCGCGGAGCTTGCCGACCTGCGTCGCGTCACGGGCATAGGTCAAGATGTACTCGTGCGTTCCGGCAGGTCCTGCCCCCAGCTGGCGACCTTTCAAGTTAGAAACCCATACAAAGTTACCAATGAGGTTTTCGGTGCCAAAAGTGCGATCCATCTCCAGTTTCAGCTCACACAGTTGGTTAAAGTCAATCGAGATAAAGATGAGACCATCTGGGGTGAGGATTTCGCGGGCTGTCGCCAGCAGCGGGTGCATCATCGCAAGCCACTCGTCCTTGGCGCGCCGATCGTGGTAGGCGAAAGTGTTTCCGGTGTTATAGGGCGGGTCGATGTAAATCATTTGCACACGTTGCCCAGCCTGGTGCAGCGCCCGCAAACCGGCCGCGGCATCGGCACGCAACAGCCAGTTACCTTCCCGAAAATCATCCACAAAAAAATCCTATCCAGGGAAACGCCCTTTACCGGGGAAAATCGCCGCAGAAACCGGGAAAGTCAGAATCGGCGCTTGGGATGGGAGACGGAAATAATGGCACCCTGGGGCAACACCTTGTTCGGATCCAGAGATGCCGGTACGGTGGCGACAAAAGCCTGGAACGTCGGGGGTCGGCGCACAATGAGTTCGAGTTTCCCGCCGTCCGCCTCAATGAGCTGCTTCGCCAGCGCCAAGCCAATCCCGGTCGAACCGTGTCCCGAAACGCCCTTCTTAAAAATATCCGGGGCGATTTCGTCATCCACCCCCGGACCCTCGTCGCTGACCTCGAAATACATGCCCTTCTTGTTGCCACTCATCTTCGCGCGCACGGTAGTCGTGCCTGCCCCGTATTTCAACGAATTCTCCAGCAGGGTGGCGATGACCTGACCGAGTGAACCGGGGGTAGCCAGGGCGGGACGGTCCGTTTCATTACGGAACACCAGCGGGCGATCCGCCGCTCGGAACTGGTTTTCCCACTCGTTTTGCTGGTGTACCAGGAATTCGTCCACGTTAATCGCCTGGGTGGTGCCCCCGCCTGCGTTCTGAGAGTTACGTTTCAGGTCTTCAATCACGCCGGTCAGGCGTTCCAGCTGGTCCAGGCACTGTTCGGCTTCTTGCTGTACCTCCGGTTCGCTGCTGATCATCTGGATTTCTTCCAGTCGCATAGACAGGGCAGTCAGCGGAGTGCGCAGCTGGTGGGAGACATCCGAAGCGAACTGGCGTTCCGCGGCGATACGTCCTGCCAGATTTTCACTGGCACGAACCAGTTCGTCTTGCACCAGGTCGATTTCTTCAATCCCGGAAGGGGTCACCCGCGGGCGTACCCCGCCAGAACCGAGCTGTTCGGCTTGGGCAGACAGATAAATCAGCGGTGCTGAAATCCGACGGGACGACCGCATCGCGATAAACGCGCCGACAAAGACTGATGCTGCCACCCCGGAAAGAGTCACCAAAACGAACACCACGGAACGTGAACGGGCGTTGTCTGACGAAGAAATTACCGTCAAGGTGGCACCCGTGGCAGTCTCGACTCGGGAGACCAGCGGAAACACCGGGCGAGTCCCGAAGCTTAGGTCGCGCCCGTCGTGAGTGGTGACTTCCACCCTGGTGTCGGCAGCGCGTCCCGGCCACAGCCAGCTCGCTATGGTGACGTCAGTCACGTAGTGCCCGGTCAGGGAAGTGCGATCCAGAGCCAGAGCATACTGTTTAGCTGCTGCGTCAACATCCGCGCGTGCCGAGTCCCACAGCTGATTAACGGCGAAAGCTGCCAAAGGTACACCCAGCAGCAGCACAGCAATTGTTACCGCGCTGAGGATAGAAACCAGGATTTGCTTGCGCAAGGGCTAGGCAGTTTCAAAGCGGAAGCCCATGCCGCGCACCGTGGTGATGTAATGCGGATTGTTCGCGTCATCACCGAGTTTGCGGCGCAGCCACGAGACGTGCATGTCCAGGGTCTTGGTGGAACCCGACGGGTCCCCGCCCCACACTTCCCGCATGATGGCTTCCCGCTCCACGACCGCGCCAGCCTCGCGCACCAGCACTCGCAACAGTTCAAATTCTTTCGCGGTCAGCTGTAATTCCCGTGTCCCCTGGAAAGCACGATGAGCGGAAACCTCAATGCGCACGTCCTGTGCGGAAAGGTCACTTTCCTCAGTGATTTCCCCGCCAGAACGCCGCAGCAGCGCCCGCACGCGAGCCAGCAGCTCGCCCAGACGGAACGGCTTGGTCACATAATCGTCCGCACCAGCATCCAAGCCCACCACCATGTCGACTTCGCCGGTACGCGCGGTCAGAATCAGAATCGGAATGGTGATACCTTGGGCGCGAATCGTGCGTGCCACATCCAGACCGTCCATGTCAGGCAGCCCCAAGTCCAAAATCACCATGTCGGAGTCATTGACTTGTTTCAGGGCAGAACCGCCTGTAACGTGCGCTCCGACCTCGTAGCCTTCCCGCTGTAGAGCGCGAGTCAGCGGTTCCGCGATGGCGGGATCGTCTTCGACTAAAAGGACTCTGGTCATTCCTGTTCCTCTGCTTTCGTGTTTATTCCTCCCGGTTCTGTTCTCTCTTCTTTGACCGACACTCTGGAATAATGCGGGTGTTCATAAACTGGGAGATTATGGAAACTCTAAGTCATCATCGCATAAAACTTTACCCTTTTTTGACCCGTTGCGCTATTCAACGGAACGCTTAATTTTAACAGTAGTTTTCCGCATTTTCGGTGCGTCCAACGGTGCGATGTCCGCCGGTAGTGGATGCTGGGTGCATCAGGGCTGAACTGCGGGAACGGCTGTGGTGCTGGCTGGGTTGCGGCGATCTAAACCCGCGCGATTAAGCTAGAGGCATGGAAAGATCTGATTCTGTAAGGGGTACTGCTGCGGTGAGCTTGGTGTTGGCTTCCGCTTCGCCGGCGCGACGCAAAGTGTTGCAGGGGGCGGGGTTGTGCCCGGTGGTGCAGGTTTCTCGCGTGGACGAGGACGCTTTGCTGACCAAGCTGCGCGCCCGGGGGGCTGATCCCGCGGCGCAGGTTTTGGCTTTGGCGCAGGCAAAAGCGCGGGCAGTAGCGGGGGAACTCGAGACGTCGCGGTGTCCGGGGGAGGATACCTTATTGGTGGGCTGTGACTCCATGCTGGAGTTTCATGGCGAAGTGTTGGGTAAACCCCACGATCCGGAGGTTGCCCTCGCGCGGGTGCGTGCCCTGTCGGGAGATTCGGGGGTGTTGCACACCGGGCATTGGGTGATGCGTTTGCGCAGCGAGGCAGCCGAACCGGTTGCAGAAGTGGGGCGCACCGAGTCTACCGTGGTGCATTTTGCGCAGTTCAGCGAGGCAGAGGTCCGCGCCTACGTGGCTAGCGGGGAACCGCTGGAAGTCGCTGGCTCGTTTACCATTGACGGTTTGGGCGGGGCATTCATTAGTGGCATCGAGGGTGATCCGCACAATGTCATCGGGATTTCTCTGCCCTTGTTGCGAAAACTGGCTGGCGAACTGGGGATATTCTGGCCCTCTCTATGGGGCTAAGCTGAATCCCCCTCTATTTACCCCGGAAAAAGTTTCCCCTTGACAGCTGTGTGATGGTGTATTAGTGTTGTAGTACACAAACATGGTACCGCGTTTGTTTAGGTAAGGAGAAGCTGATGGATTTTGATACTGGAACGCCCATTTGGCGTCAGTTACTTGATGACTTCTCACGGCGCATCACCAGCGGAGCGTGGGAGCGGGGTTCTCAGATTCCTTCTGTGCGCGATTTATCCGCCGAGTACGGGGTCAATCCCAACACTATGCAAAAGGCGTTAACCGAGCTGGAGCGCACCGGCTTGGTTGCTTCGCGCCGGGGCTTGGGGCGTTTCGTCACCGAGGATATCCGGGCTGTCCGGGAACTTGGCAGGAATCTGGCGAAAACCTCCGTGCGCAACTTCATAACAGACATGAAAACTTTGGGACTAAGCCTGGGCGAAGCCCAAGATCTGTTGAATAGTCAATGGAAAGGACGTGATTGAGATGCAACCCTTGGTGGAAGTGTCCAACCTCACCAAACGTTATTGGGGTATCAAAGTAAACGGGGTGACAAAGCCGGCACTGGACCAGCTCACCCTTAACTTGAATGCCGGAAAAATCATCGGTTTGCTGGGTGAAAATGGCTCCGGCAAGACCACCCTGCTAAAAATCTTGGCAGGCGTACTGGAACCCACCAGCGGGCAAGTCCGCATTGGTGGTCACGAGATTGGGGCGAAAACCAAAGCCATGACCTCTTTCCTGCCTGATGCCGCCTGGCTGCCCGAATCAATCAGCGTAGCAGCGGCTATCAACCGGCACGCGGATTATTTCGCGGACTTTGATGCGAGAAAAGCCATGGAACTGGTGGAATTTCTGGGGCTACAACGCCGCCAAACCACCAACCATATGAGCAAAGGGATGCGTGAAAAACTGCAGCTAGCGCTGATAATGTCACGCTCCGCCCGACTTTACCTGCTGGATGAGCCGATTTCGGGAGTGGACCCGGCGGCGCGCCAAGCCCTGCTGGACACCATTGTGAAAGGGTGGAACCCCGAAGCGACTCTGTTTATTTCCACCCACCTGGTTACCGACATTGAGCCGGTGCTGGACGAAGCCGTATTCCTGCACGCGGGCAAACTGTTCAAACAGGGCGAAGCCGATGAGCTGCGGGAAGCCTACGGTATGTCCCTGGATCAAATCTTTAGGAAGGAATACTCCCATGTTTGCTAAGTTATTCAAGTATGAAGCCAGGGAAATGGGCTGGCAACTGTTGCTTTATCTGGTTCTTGGCTTGGCGGTGGTGTTTGCCTCGGGGCTGTTGAGCCTCACTAACCTAAGTTTCCTGTCGGTAACGGGGACCACCCTCGGTACCGTGGTGTCAATCATCATTCCTTTCCTCGTGTTTATCACGGGTTCCAAGTATTACTACCAGACCACCTACGGGCAACGCGGCTACTTTACAAACACCTTGCCCGTCTCGGGGGGAATCGTGCTGGGGACGAAGTCCCTGTGGCTGTTTATCGCGGTTCTGCTCAGCATTTGTTGGAGCTGCCTGGCGCTGACTTGGGTTATCTTTACCCAGATGGCGGGGGCGGCAGGCGCCAAGCTAAGCTTTGGCGACAAATTCGTGGCGCCCTGGGAAGCCATCGGGAAACTCCTGCAAGGCGCTCCCGTAGTTCTCATCGTCTTCATAATCGTGACCTTGCTGCTGACAGCTGCACAGTTTGTGCTGTGGGTGGTGTGCTTTTCCGCCCTAGCCAATCGTTTCGGATTCGCTTACCTGTCCACCAACAAAGCGGTGACCATCAGCGCCATTCTCATCTATGTGGTTTATGAAGCGGTGTTGGCTCTGTTTACTTTCCTGGTGCCGGTGACGTTGCACATTACGAGTTTGGCAGGTGACGCCCAGGCAAAGCTGCTTTTCGGCTCTATTCTCTCGCGGACTAACGAGGGGACTGGCATATTCCTTCCGCTGGGAACGCTGAGCATGATCCCCCTGCTGATTATCGGCTACTGGTTTGCCCACAACTCGCTGTCTCGACACCTGTCGTTGCGCTAGTCGGGTGTTTCATAGTGGCGGCTCGGTATTCCGGACCGCCACAACTTTTTAGGGTCACCAGGTCGGGGTGCTGGTTACTTGCCCATCAGCAGGTTAGCGGCCGCACGGGCGGAGGAAAGCTCCAGGTCCGGGTCGGTGCCACAGACGTTGACGTGACCAAGTTTGCGCTTCGGGCGGTTACTCTTGCGATACAGGTGAATCTTGGCTTCGGGATAATTCTCCATCACTTTCGTTACGGCTTGGGCAGGGTCCTCCAGTTTGCTGCCCAAGACATTAGCCATCGCGGTGTAGGGGGCAGTGCGGGAAGTATCGCCCAACGGCAGGTCTAAGACCGCCCGCAAATGCTGTTCGAACTGGGAAGTTACGCACCCGTCTTGGGTCCAGTGCCCCGAGTTATGCGGACGCATCGCCAGCTCATTGATGTACAGGCGGTATTTGCCATTGGGAGTTTTCACCAGGAACATTTCAACCGCATAGACTCCGGTAATATCGAGCTCCACGCCAATCTGGCGCGCCAATTCCTCGGCTTGGTCAATGATGTCCACCGGAATCTGAGCCGGTTCCAAAACAGCCGCACATTGTCCCTGTTCCTGCCAAGTTTGCATCGGGATATAGGTGCGCAGTTCCCCCGAAGCGCGACGTGCTGCCATCACCGCCAGCTCGCTGCTGAAAGGAACCCGCTGCTCGACCAGACATTCGATGCCCTCATCCAAGCCCTCTCGCCAGGTCTTAAACTCGTCCAAACTGGATACCAGGCGCACCCCACGTCCGTCATAACCGCCGTGGCTAATTTTTGCCACCAGCGGCCAACCGCAGCGTCGACCCACATCCTTGACCGCATCCAAGTCTGCCCCATTGGCCCAAGCGGGCATGGGTAGTCCCAGCTCTCCCAAACGCTGACGCATCGCCAGCTTGTCTTTCGCATAGAGCAGTGCGGATTGAGCCGGTCGAGCCGGGACACCAGTCGCGGCGGCGACATCGAAAACCGTGTCCGGAATCAACTCGTGCTCGAAAGTCACCACGTCAGCCCCGTCCAGCAGTTCGCGCAACGCTGCGGGGTCATCAGCAGAACCCACCACCGTCTCCGGGCACACGAAAGCAGCCGGATCCGAGGGGGAGTCAGCTAAAACTCGCAGGCAAAATCCCAGCTCACCGGCTTCGGTAGCCAGCATTCGAGCCAGCTGACCAGCGCCGATACACGCCACCACGGGCGGATGATAGGTGGTCAACTCAGTTCTCCTCCGTGTCCATCACGTTCTTTAAGGCTTCGCCCTTGTCGATAGCTATCTGACGCAGCAGGGCTTGATACTGCAACATGCGTTCGCGCATCTGTTCCGCCTGTGGTCCTTCCCCGGCGCCCAAGATGCGGGCAGCCAGCAGAGCGGCGTTCTTCGCGTTGCCGATAGAAACGGTAGCGACCGGCACGCCGGAGGGCATTTGCACGATAGACAGCAGGGAATCCATGCCCTCCAAGTGTTTCAGCGGTACCGGCACCCCAATGACCGGTAGCACGGTAGCTGCCGCCAGCATCCCCGGCAGGTGCGCTGCCCCGCCCGCACCGGCAATAATCACTCGCAAACCGCGCTTTTCCGCCGAAGTCCCATACTCCAGCATGTCGATAGGCATCCGGTGAGCTGACACCACCCGAGCCTCGAAAGGAATTCCAAAGTCGCGCAGCACCTCCGCGGCAGCCGACATCGTCGCCCAATCGGAATCCGAACCCATCACCAAGCCCACCAGGGGCGTTTCTGCAGCATCGCTCATAATGTCATTCTACCCCGCCGGTTTGCCGCCCGGTGCGGAGATTGCGCCATTCGTCCCCGCGCTCTGTTGGTTACCGCGCGAGCCATAATCTGGTTGGGCATCACAAGGGTTGTGGTTTGGGGGCGAGGTGTCGCTCGCGCCGTAATCTGGCTGGGCGTCGCGAGGATTGCGGTTTGGGCAGGGGTTTATCCGAGTGTTGTTAGCTGGGATTCGGGTGTGGATAGAGGGTTGTGATTTTGGGCGGGGAGAGCGAAGGCGGAGGTACTCGCAGGCGACACTAGGGGGTGAGGAAAATGCTATGCTCCGCAAGCATTTTCCGAGGGGGGTCTGTGACCCCCCAAGTCGCGCGAGACCTCCGCGAGCGATGCCCCGCCCGGTCGGCTGTCTAAATGAGCAATAACAGCAGATTTAGAACTGCGGGGTCAGGTCGGCAGGGGTGAGGGTCCCGTTACGCAGCCCTTCCCAGAAGGCGGGGGTGCGGTTCTCGTCCAGCTTCACCGTCGACCCCACACCACCACCGGGGTTGTAACCGAGAGACGCAATGGGTGGCACTCCCTGCAGACCGGCGTCTCCAGCCTTCCGCAGCGCTAGTGCGAGCCGAGCAATGTCAATCGTCTGAGTGGAGCGGTCAACTGTCAGCGCTGCCGCGCCCGCATCTGCCAGTGCCACTTGCCGGGCCGGATTAATCAGCACTTCCGGGCTCAGCGCTTTCTTTAGGGTAGAGCTGATGACCAGGCGTTGACGTTGGGTGCGCCCGATGTCACCCAGTGGGTCGGCGTAGCGCATCCGCGCAAATAGCAGGGCGGTCGTCCCGTCTACGTCGTGACATCCGGCTTGCCAACTGAGCCCGGAGACCCGGTCGGAAAATGTCTGGTCCCAGCACAGGTTAATCCCGCCGACCCCGTCGACGACCTGGGAGACCCCGTTGAAACCGATTTGCACATAATGGTCAACGGTCAGTCCGGTCAAGCCTTCGACGGTGGAAACCAGCAGCGCCGGACCTCCCTCGGAAAATGCGGCATTGAGCTTGTTATGACCGTGACCCGGAATCTCGACATAGGAGTCGCGGGGCAGGGAAACAATCATGGCGGTGCCGTTGGCGGCTTGGTGTACCAAAATGATGGTGTCGGAACGCTGACCTTGCACTCCGAGGCTGGCTTCGGCAGTGCCCTCGCGAGAATCCGAACCGGCGATGAGCCAAGTCGTGCCGGGCGTGTCGGCGGTCCCACTCAGGGCGTCGGTGCGACCGATATTCGTATTGACTCGATTGTTCAGGAACAATCCCCAAAATACAATCGCCAAAACCAGCGCTAAAAGCAGGGTCAAAAGGGTGAGGAAGATACGTTTGGACCAGCTACGAGTGTGGATAGCGCCGGAATGGGGAGGCTCGGCGGACAGATAGGACTCCGAACCGGGCACTGTGGGGGCGGGCTGGGGCTGGAAAGACTCCGCGGGGCGTACGCCGGGGGTGCCGGGGTAGTGGTTCGCTGCGGAACCGGGGGCATAAGAGGCTGGTAGCGCCAAATCCGTATAGCTCAGCCCCTGGTGTTGCGTCGCAGGTGTGGCGGAACTGCCTACCACCACGGCAGTGCGCAAATCGGGGCGGTTGGTCCCGTTGGGGTTGCTGGGAAAAGCCGGGTAAGTCGGCTGATTCGCTGCCTGGTGCCGAATTTGGGGAGAGTTGTCGGGGTGAGGGTGAGACTGGGAACTGCCTGGCGGAAAAGACGGTGGCAAGGTCATTGCGCGGATTCCTGCCCCATGCTGCTGTCTCCGGATGCCTCCCCGGCAGGTGCATTGTGCGCGGAGTTTCCTCCGACCTCGCCGGTACTCACCGAGTTTGAATTGGGGGCAGTATCGGCGCCGCGCGCCGGAGTTTCAACGTTGCTGGCAGAGTTGCTGCTCGCGGAGCCTCCCACGGGTTGCCCGGCGTGTGCAAAGTTCGTCCCGTTTGCCCTGCTCGTCGCGGTCGTCCCCCGCGAAGGTGCCCCTCCCGCGCGACCGGTGCTACTCCCTTGTGCCGGAACGGAACCCCCGGAACTGGCGGAATCCGGCGAAGGCGAGGATGTCGCGGTCTGTTCGCTGGGCTGGTGAAGGTTCCCGTTCATGTCCTGGTAGGGGAACTCGGGGGGAACCGGCTGGTCTAAACGCAACGCATCGAACATATTCGGGGCATTGTATGCCACGGCGACGCGTGCCCGATCCGGAGCGTATTCCCCAAACGGCAGAGTATAAAAGCGGATGTTATCAGGTTTGATTTTAGCCAAGGAAAATGCCAATCCGCCCAGGTTTTTAGCATTGCCGAAGTTCTCAGAGGTGGTGAGGGATTTCATTCCTGCCTTGAGGAACGCATAGAGCGAAGGCAAATCGGTCAGCATATTGCGGCTCTTGGCTTCCTTCATCATGGCTCCGACCAGCTTTTGCTGACGACCAATCCGGGAAATGTCCGAGCCGTCTCCCACCCCGTAGCGGGCTCGAGCAAAACCGAGTGCCTGTTGGGGATCCAAAGTGTGGCAACCGGCGGGCAAGTCGATGGCGCCTTTGCTGTCTTTCATCTTTTCATCCAGGCAAATCGGCACCCCGCCCAAGGCGGCAACCATATTTTCAAAGCCATCAAAGTCAACGACCACAAATTCATCTAGGAAAATCCCGGTCAGCTGTTCGACTGTTTTCATGGTGCAGGCAGTAGCGGCAGCTACGTCTTCTTCCTGTCCCAGCAGCGCAAAAATGGAGTTGAACTGGACATAACCTGGGCTGGCGGGTTCAGTCTTTCCGTCAGCGCGCAGACAAGCCGGTCGCTTTACCATCAGGTCACGCGGAATCGACATGACCTCTACCCGGGTGCGATCCGCGCTAATATGTGCCACCATAGTGGTATCGGAACGCATTCCGGTAACCAGCCTGCCGTTTTCGTCGTAATCTTTCTGGGCTCGATGATCAGACCCGATTACCATCACGTTCAAGTCACGGTTGGCGAAATTGTCCCGTGGATTTTTCTTTTCGTGACGATTCTGGTCCAGAAATTTATTTACGTTGGCTTTTTTGGTCCAAGAAGAAATATCTGCGTTGACCATGCCCGCGAAACTCAGGCTAAAAACTGCCAAGAACATGAACACCAGGCTGAAAATGCGCAGTCCCCGCCGCGGGCGGGTCAGAGCGGCAGCGTGCGTGGCAATAGGGTGGTGCTTTGATGACACCAAGCCATTGTAGACTTAAGTGTCGGGTATTTCCTGGTACGGCTGTGCCAGACCCGATGATTTTTCTAGATTTTGTGCGCCCGGGAAGGAAAGTACGTGTCGAGTGTGTCCGCCACCCCCCCCAACCCGACTCCGGCATTTGGCGACAGTGACTCGGCTATTCGCTTGGTCACGGTCGCTTATCACTGCGGGGAGGGAATTCGCGGGCTGCTGCAGAGCTTAGCGACAGCATCTTCCCGGTCGATTCACGCCGTCGTGGTGGATAACTCAGAGGCTCCCGACCCCGCGGTGGTGGCAGCTTGCCAAGAATTCGGGGCGGAATACCGTTCCTTGCCTAACAATCCGGGATTCGGGGCAGGCAGCAATTTTGGTTCTGACTTCGGAGGAACGGAGCCGTGGCTGGTGTTCGCCAACCCAGATTTGCGCCTGACCCCCGGCGCTGTGGATGCCCTGATTGCCGCTGCTGCAGCCCATCCCGAGGCTGCCCTAATCGGTCCGGCGCTGGTGGACGAAACCGGCACGCGCTATCCGACCGGTCGGTCTTTTCCCTATATTTCTATAGGGATTGGCCACGCGCTGCTGGGACGAGTGTGGCCGGGAAACCCGTGGACTCGCCGGTATTGGGGATCATCTTGGCGCGGGACGGACTCGGTCGCGGTTGATTGGCTGAGTGGGGCGTGTATCCTGCTGCGCCGCGCGGATTGGGAACAACTGGGTGGCTTTGACCCGGCATACTTTATGTACTTTGAGGACATGGACTTGGCTTGGCGGGCGCGGCGTTTCCTGGGACGCGGGGCGCTGTTTGTGGGCAACGCCGTAGCAATACACGAGCAGGGCGCCACGACAGGGGACAAGACGCTGGGGGCAGGAGCGAAACGCAACCTGCGTGCCTTGCGGGCTCATCACGATTCGGCGCGGATTTTCTTAAATCGGCTCTATGCGGGTCGTCCCTCTGTGTTGCCGTTGCTGAGATTGATTAGCTGGGGTCTGCGGCTGCGGTATTGGGTTTTGGCTCGTCATTAGAGTCGTTGTGACGGGCCTCGGACAGGGCCAACGCCCGAGTCAGTTCAGTCAGGCGCGCCTGCACCGCGATGTTGTAACGCCACTGCACCAGCCAGGTTGCCAACACCACTATGACCAGCAGATACAGCAGTAAATCGGTACCTCTGCCGACACCGAGGAACGTAGCGACTGCGGAAATCACTGGCGGATAGATGATTGCCACGGCTGCCAAAATCGCGAACAGCAGTGCCAAGATACGTCGCATTGCCAGGTCGCGGGCGCCTTGCAGCCGAGACACGTAAACCAGCCCCACCCCAACCACTAGGAGCAGGACGACCTTGATACCCCACTGACCGGCGGCGACTCCAGCCAGCAATGTCGGAACCGAGACGGGAACCAGCCCGGCCACACTTGTGAAAACGTCCACGTTAACGCACCCCCATCAGCAAATCCATGACGATGTTTATTGAGTTCCACAGGGACTGCCCCTTGGCTTTGGAATAGTCGGTGTAGCGGATGTGGACTGGCATTTCCGCCCACGGCAGCCCGCTTTTACCCAGTTGTGCCACGATTTCAGAAGCGTGGGCCATGCGGTTTTGTTTCAGGTTTAGGGTGCTGGCAGCCCGGCGCGAGAGCAGCCGCAACCCGTTGTGTGCGTCGGTCAGGTTCATGTGGGTCGTGCGAGCGGTAGCCCAGGCAGCGGTTTTTAAGACGATGCGTTTGATTCGTCCCATTTCTTGCACGTCAGAGAGGAAACGGGAGCCAAAAATGATGTCTAAGTCCTCCGCTTTGGCGCGCTGCCACATTTCGGTGACGTCAGAAGTGAGGTGCTGACCGTCGGCGTCGAAGGTGGCGACATAGGGGAGGTCAGTGGCTTGCAAATAGTAAGTGATTCCGGTCTGTAGGGCGGCCCCTTGACCGAGGTTGATAGCGTGAGTCAGGACCGTGGCGCCAGCGGCGCGAGCCAGGGCAGCGGAATTGTCGGTGGAACCGTCATCGACACAAATGAGGTGCGGGAAAGTCTGTCGGGCTTCCTGCAAGACCTCGGTGATGACGGGACCCTCGTTATAGATGGGTATCACTAAAGCGACCTCTTGAGCCGCAGGCTGGTTTGGTGATGGCTGCGGCACAGCTTGGCTGTTGTCCTTCCCTGTTTCGTGCACCTTTATATTGTGTCATTTGAGGATGAAATCAGTGAAAGCGTATTTTGGAACCGAGAGAGCTGCGGTGGATAGCTGCAGCTGCGTTACTATTGTTGCTGGTGTGAAAATTAAGCATCAAAGCATATCAAACCGTGAGATAATTTTGGATTTTTTGTAAAAATCTCTGGACAGAGATGATTAAAATAGTCATGCTAAATTGCAGCACCGATGGGAGGAACTTATGCGCAAACGCGGCATCATGTGGTCTTTAGTAGTATTGAGTCTGTTGGCGAGTCCGGCAGCGGTGGCAGTGGCAGCGGAACGGGACAGCGGTATCACCGATAAAGTCAGCTCTAATTTTGCGAGCCACGCAACTCTGGACACTCTGGGTGACTCGGAGCTAAACCAGAAAACGGCAGCTTTCCAAGCCTCCCAGCGAGGCGAGGTACCTTTGTTTGACAGTCGGGGTATGCTCCGGTCCTCGCACCACGAGGTTGCTGCCAACACTGGCCCGACAGACAAACTCGTCTCCACTGTGAAAGTGCAGGCACCCGTGGCGCTGATAGCAGCCCGGTGGTCACCTCGCGGTCCGCAGCCCCTGGTGGTAATGGGGCGTTATCTGCAAGCCGGAACCTGGAGCGAGTGGCAAACCATCGGCGACGAATTCGATTCCACGAAAGACGACAAGCTGAACGTGACGGAACCCTGGATTTTGACCAACGTCGCGAAAGCGCAAATCGCGGTGGTAGTCCCGCGGGGGGCGAAACTGCAGCCCACCGTAGAAGTGATTGATTCCCAAACCAGAGCCGAGGACCACGCTTATGCGACCGTGGAAACGGGAGACACGAACGCATTTGTGTCTGCCGGAGTGAAACCTGGCATCGCCACCGGTCCCGATGGGGGCAAGGAAAAGCCCAACAAAACTAATGATGCTGGTAAACAGGTCATTCCTCCCGACCCGGCGCGAAACGCTTGGACCAATGTCCCCGCAACGGGACGTCCCGCCACGGTTTATTCCCGAGCCGACTGGGGAGCGAACGAGTCTTGGATGGGATGGAGACTCCGGGCAGGCGCGGTCCGCGGAGCAGTAGTGCACCATACCGCCACGGGAAATAACTATTCCCCCGGTGACGTTCCGGCTATCCTGCGTTCCATTTATCGTTATCACGCCATCAGTCTGAAGTGGGGTGACATCGGCTACAACGTGCTGGTGGATAACTTTGGTCGCGCTTGGCAAGGGCGTGCGGGTGACTTCTGGTCCTCCAACATCGTCGGCGGGCACGCCTATGGTGTAAACAGCACGACTTTCGGGATTTCCGTGCTGGGCAACTACATGGAATACCGCCCCTCGGACGCGGCTGTAGATACGGTGGCGCGCGTCGTGGCTTACAAGTTGCGTCCCACCGGTTTGAATCCGTTGAATCTGCGAACCAACATCCGTAAAGACGGACACGATTTTCTGGCTCCGGTAGTTTCCGGGCACCGTGACGTCGGGGCTACCGCCTGTCCGGGCAACGCCTTCTACGCATTCTTGCCTACGCTGCGACAAATGGTGGCGTACTACGTTTCTGAGCCAGGAAACCCCATCGTTCCCCCCGGCCTCAGCCAAGCGCAGCGAAATCAAGCCGGCATGGGTATCCCCACGCTTTTGGCAGGACCAGACCGGGTGGGGACTGCCCTGTCCATCGCACGTTATGCCTTCCCGCAGGGGGCGCGCACGGTTTACGTAGCCAACGGGGTGAACACCGCTGACGCGCTGGCAGGAGGGTCACTCACGGATGGTCCGATTGTGCTGGTGCTGAACAAGCGGGATGCCCAAGCCGCGGTCGCGAAATACGTGAAAGAAGCGAAAGCTACCAAGGTGGTCGCTTTGGGAGGTACCGGCGCGGTCAGTGACGCGGTGCTGAATACTGTGGCAGCAGGAGTGGATACTGACCGAATCGGGGGTCGCGACCGGGTGGAGACTTCTGCCCTCATTGCTCGTCACGCTGCGGAAACCCGACCTGCCAGTGCCGTTTTCTTGGCGGAAATGTCACGAGGGGTAGATGCGCTGGCTGCCGGTTCACTGACTGCCGGGCCGGTCATCTTGGTTCCTACCAACGGCAAGTTGCCGGCGGTTGTGACCCAAACGATTGCGGCGATTAAACCGGCGAAAGTAGTGGCTTTGGGTGGTCCGGGCGCAGTGTCCGACGCGGTTTTGTCGCAAGCTGCCGGCGAGCGAGCCAGCGAGCGGGTTTTTGGGGCTGACCGTTACCAGACCGCTCGTGAAATAAGCAAGTATCAGTTCCCCAATGGGTCAGCACATGTCTATCTCGCTTCGGGCACTAACCCTGTCGATGCCGTAGCTGGAGGAGTGCTCAGCGACGGACCGATTCTGCTGTTGCCCAACGCGCTGGGGAATTCTCTGGATGGAGCCACTTCCGCTGAGATTGTGCGTCTCCAGGCGCGGGCTGCCACCGCTTTGGGTGGTCCGGGCGCGGTGTCTGCGGAGCAAATGAAACAAGTTTTCATGACCCTGGACACTATCCCGGCTCCGGCTGCGCCTGCCGGTTCCAAATAAGTTCTGACTGGCGGGGGCTCGGGAATAATCCCGAGCCCCCGTTTCTTTGCGCCCGAACTATCGGCGGAGTCGAGGTCTGTGAAACCGGGGAGGTCTGAGATTTACCGCATTCCGTCGGGTTCCGTAAGACCCGGTTGGGATAAGATGGAAGAGTTTGATTTGCTCGGAAAGGCAGCTATGGGTCGTATCGTTGAAACCGCCCAAATCGCGCCGTCGGCCTCAATCGGTGCCGACTGCTCGATTTGGGATTACGCCCAGGTCCGCGAAGACGCGGTGCTGGGGGAAAACTGCATTGTGGGACGCGGAGCCTACATTGATGCCGGCGTGAAAGTCGGCGCGAACTGCAAAATTCAAAACTATGCCTTGGTCTATGAACCAGCCATGCTGGAAGACGGCGTGTTCGTTGGACCGGCCGCGGTTTTGACCAATGACCAGTGGCCCCGAGCCATCAACCCAGACGGTACTTTGAAATCCGCAACGGATTGGGAAGCCGTGGGGGTGACATTGCGTCACGGCTGCGCCATCGGGGCTCGGGCAGTGTGCATCGCCCCGGTTACCGTGGGGCAGTGGGCGACAGTCGGTTCCGGCGCGGTGGTCAGCCGCGACGTCCCTGATTACGCCCTGGTGGTCGGCGTTCCGGCTCGCCAGATTGGCTGGGTGGGACGCGCTGGGGTGCGCCTGCAACCAGTGGCGGGCAAGACCGGGCGCTGGCAGTGCCCCGTCACCGGACAGACCTATACCGAAACCGACGGAATACTGACTTTGGACCAAGCCTAAGTACGGCTGAGAAACACAAGCAAGGAGACAATATGAGTAAAGAATTCATCCCCGCCGCGAAGCCGATTATCGGCGCGGAAGAACGCGAAGCAGTGGATGCGGTACTGCGCACCGGGATGCTGGCTCAGGGCAGCGTCGTGGCCGAGTTCGAGCATGTTTTCGCCTCCCAGCTGGGAGCGGGGCGCGAAACGGTGGCGGTCAACGCCGGAACCTCCGCCCTGCTGTGTGGGCTGCTGGCGGCGGGAATCGGGGCGGGCGACGAAGTTATCGTGCCGTCCTTTACCTTTGCCGCTACGGCGAATTCGGTGGCGCTGACCGGGGCAAAGCCCGTGTTCGCTGACATTGAAGCGGAACACTTCTGTCTCGACCCCGCAGCGGTTGAAGCGGCAGTTACACCGAACACTAAGGCGATTTTGCCGGTACACCTCTATGGACACCCGGCTAATATGACCGAGCTGGGTCGGATTGCCCGCGAACACGACCTCATGATTTTTGAGGATGCCTGCCAGGCTCACGGAGCCACCTGGAATGGTCAACAGGTGGGGACATTTGGGACCTTCGGGGCGTTTTCGATGTACCCCACCAAGAACATGACCTCCGGTGAAGGTGGCATGATTACTTCTGAATCCTCTGAACATGCCCGTAAATGTCGTCTGTACCGCAATCAGGGCATGGAAAAGCAGTACCAGAACGAAGTTATTGGCTTTAACCTGCGCATGACGAACATTCACGCCGCAATCGGACGTGAGCAGCTGAAAAAGGTCGCGGGTTGGACGGCGAAACGCCAGGAAAATGCCGCTTTCTTAAGTGCGAACCTGCAGGGGGTGACCGTCCCGGCGATTGCTCCAGAAGCGTCTCACGTGTTCCACCAGTACACGATTCGGGTCAAGGCCGATCGCGATGGGTTTGTCCAGGCTTTGCGCGAGGAGTACCAGATTGGTTCCGGTGTGTACTACCCGATTCCCAATCACCGGTTGCCGTCCCTGTGCCACTTTGCGCCGGGCTTGGACCTGCCCCAGACCGAAGCGGCGGCCCGCGAAGTCGTGTCTCTGCCGGTACACCCTTCCCTGGATCAGGAGGATCTGGAGCGCATCGTGACCGCCGTCAACGCCCTGGTGAAAGCCGGTGCCTAGATAACAACAGCGTGGCGCCGGTGCGTTAGCATGGGGGCGCCGCGTGGTGGTGTGGAGGCGTTTAGAAACGGTCCGGGGGACCGTTTTAGCCGGAACTCGAAGCAGATAGGGAAGTTATGAAGGAAATACGTGTTGGTGTAATCGGAATCGGGAGTAGGGGCGTGGTGCCGGTGCGTTAGCATGGGGGCGCCGCGTGGTGGTGTGGAGGCGTTTAGAAACGGTCCGGGGGACCGTTTTAGCCGGAACTCAAAGCAGATAGGAAAGTTATGAAGGAAATACGTGTTGGAGTAATCGGAATCGGGAGTATGGGTCGCCACCATGTCCGCAACGTCCGTGAGACCCCTGGCGAAACCCTGGTTGCCGTGGCGGATCCGGCAGGGGACAAGTTCGGTGTGGCAGGAGAGCTTGAGGTCCTGCCTGACGTGACCGCTTTGATTGGTGCCGGTATCGAGGCAGCGGTCGTCGCGGTGCCCACGGCTTTTCACCTGGAGGTGGCGTTGCAGCTGGCTGCCGCGGGTGTCCCGGCCCTCATCGAAAAGCCCCTGGCTCGTACGGTCGAGGAAGGCGAGCAAATCGTGGGCGCTTTCCAGCAAGCCAATCTGGTGGGTGCTGCCGGTTATGTTGAGCGCTGCAACCCGGCGTTAATCGAACTGCAAAAGCGGGTTGCTGCCGGCGAACTCGGGGAAGTGTTCCAGATTGCCACGCGACGCCAAGGTCCGTTCCCTGCCCGAATTTCAGACGTGGGGGTCATTAAGGACCTGGCTACCCATGACGTGGATTTGACCGCGTGGATTGCCGGTGCTCGCTATCAATCCGTGTCTGCCCGGACAGCTCGTAAATCCGGCCGCGAACATGAAGACCTGCTGGTTGCCACCGGGGTGCTGGAAAACGGGGTGCTGGTGAACCACATCGTTAACTGGTTCAGTCCTTTCAAGGAGCGCCTGACCACCGTGACCGGTGAAAAGGGCGCGCTGGTCGCGGACACGATGAACTCTACTTTGACGTTCTATGAGAATGGCACCAAGGCTGTGGAATGGGACCAGGTGGCGAACGTTCGCGGGGTCAGTGTGGGGGAAGTAACCCAATATGCCTTGGATCAGCGCGAACCGTTGCGGGTCGAGCATGAGAATTTTGTGGCTGCCCTGAACGGGGACTCCAGCCGAATCGTGCCGCTCACGGACGCGCTGCAGACCCTTAGGGTATTGGAGGCGATGGTCCAGTCACGAGACACGGGGCAAACGGTCGACTTGTAGAGCTGCGAGCCGAACGTGTCGCGGCGCTACTGCCCACCGTCAGAAATCTGCAAAATGTTTCGCTGTGCCACGGCTGGCAGAGCGAAACAAGTTCGGTTCACGCCCGACCAGCTCCCTGACAAACCGAAAAATGCAACCAATCCGCCCTTATGAACGCAAAACTGGGAAAGAATAGAGCTATGTGCCTACGTCCTGATGTCACCGTGGTGTCCCGGATTTTTGCTCCGGAGCCGGCCGCGGCGTCGTTCCGGCTCGAAGCCCTGGTGAAAGCCCTGCTAGAACAACGTGCCGCCGTAAGCGTGCTGACCACTATTCCTGCCCCCGGCACTGACCGAGATGCGCGGGCGCAAGTCGAAACGCAAACCGACGTGGGGGACCTGTTGCACGTCCAACGAGTCCAGGCTAAACGCGACGAAACCGGGTATATCCGCGGCTACCTGCCCTATATGAGTTTTGATATTCCCGCGTTTTTCCGGCTCTTTTGCGCCCCTAGCCCCAGGGTTTATGTCAGCGAGCCGCCGCCGACCACGGGGGCGATGCTGCGAGTTTTGGCAGCTTTGAAACGCCGTCCTTACGTCTATTACGCGGCTGATATTTGGTCAGATGCGGCGCAGACGAGCGCTCCGGGCTGGGTGGTGCGGGCGTTGCGGGTGGTGGAACGTTTCGCCCTGCGTGGAGCCGCCACGGTCATCGCCGTGTCTGACCAGGTGGCAGCGCGTTGTCAGGAGCTGGGAGCCCGGCGGGTGGCAGTGGTGGAAAATGGGATTGATACCGAGGTGTTCACCGAGCTAGGTCCTGACCCGCTGCCAGTGGCTGGGTTGAGCGCGGATGAGGTCGCACAGACGGATTGGCTGGTTTATGCCGGCACTGCCTCGGAATGGCAGGGGGCAGAAATTTTTGCCGAGGTGTTTGCAGAAATTGCCCCGAAGTTTCCCCGCGCCCGCCTGCTGTTCCTGGGGCAGGGCAGTTCTTTCGCTACTATGCACGAGATTGCCGCGCGTCTAGAACCGGGTCGGATTCTGTTTGATCAAGTGTCTGCGGAACAGGCCGCGGCGTGGCAGCGTCAGGCGCGAGCTTGCCTGGTCAGTATCAAACCTGGACAGGGCTACGATTTTGCCTACCCGACCAAGGTGCTGGCAGGGCTGGCTTGCGGGACTCCGGTAATTTACGTCGGCGCGGGTCCAGCCGCCGCGGACATCACCGAAAACCAGTTAGGTTTGGCTCTGCCTTATGACCCCGACGTTTTGAAAATGGCATTGACCAGCGTTCTAGAGGGGCGGTTGCGGTCTGGTGAGACGCGAAAATGGGTGCAGGAGCACCGTTCGTTGCGTTTGACCGGTCAGAACGCGGCACGGGTGGTTTTGGCGCGGATACGTCACTAGATTCCGGCGTCAGGTCCGTGGGGTGCCAGCGGGTCATGCCTAGGTACAGATGCTCCGGGATTGGTAAGTTAGAGACGTGAAAATCATGTCGATTGTGGGGGCGCGCCCCCAGTTTGTGAAACTGGCACCGATTGCGAGGGCGTGTGCCCAGACTGCAGTGGAACACCTGATTGTCCATACCGGACAGCACTACGACCCGATGCTGTCCGAAGTGTTTTTTCAAGACCTGGAGATTCCGCGTCCCGACGTACATCTCAACGTGGGCAGTGCCAGTCACGGGGTGCAAACCGGGCGAATGCTGGTCGAGTTGGAACCGGTCATTGCCGATGCCAAGCCGGACTGGGTGCTGGTTTACGGGGACACAAACTCGACACTGGCGGGGGCATTAGCGGCGGTAAAGATTCACCAGCGGGTCGCACACCTGGAGGCCGGGCTGCGTTCCTTTAACCGGGACATGCCCGAAGAAATCAACCGGGTGCTAACCGACCACGCCGCGGATTTACTGCTGGCACCCACCCAGGTCGCGATGCGCCACCTGGCAGAGGAAGGTTTGCAGAATCGCTCGGTCCTGGTGGGAGACGTGATGACTGACGTGTTGTTCACCATCCGCGACCGGGTGCAATCCGGGCAGATTGCGAACCCGATTCCCGCCGAACTCGGCTTGGCGCCCTCTCAATACGCCCTTGCCACCATTCACCGAGCCGAAAATACTGACGATTCGAGCCGTCTCGAGACCGTGGTGGCGGCTCTCGCAGACCTACCGTTCCCCGTCGTGCTGCTAGCCCACCCACGCTTGCGCGCCAAAGCGGAGGCGGCGGGCGTGAACCTGACCCGTGGAGCCATTCACTTGCACGAACCGCTGGCATATCCGCAGCTGGTAGCGGCAGCGTTGCAAGCCCGCCACATTGTCACGGATTCCGGCGGACTGCAAAAGGAAGCGTTCTTGCTGCGGGTTCCTGCCACCACGGTGCGACCTCAAACTGAGTGGGTAGAGACGGTTGAGCTGGGTTGGAATGAACTGGCGGAGCCATCTTCCCTGGTCCAGTCGGCAACCCGACCTCTGCCGGAGCCAACCACCGCCACCCCCTACGGAACCGGTGCCGCAGCGCAAGAGGTCGTGAAGGTCCTGCGGGAGCACGCTGCGCAGAGCTAATTTGCGTCCTTGACCCGGTTTGTCAGCTCGGTTGCCGGTCACGGCGCAGGAACTCTTGCCCGCCGGGGGACTCGTCTAGCGTAAAATCAACCGTGGACGGATGGCGCCAAGTTCACGCCCAGACGCCCAGAAGACATCGCGAAAGTGTCGCGAAGGAAAGGAAACGCCGTGAAAATCGCTGTTGTGGGAATGGGAAAGATTGGTCTGCCGCTGGCGACGCAATACGCGTCAAAGGGTCATCAGGTCGTGGGGGTAGACATCAATCCGCGCACGGTTGAGTCCATCAACAGTGGGGTGGAGCCGTTTCCGGGTGAGGCTCACCTGGGTGATTACCTGACAAAGCTGGTTCCGACCGGGCAGCTGCACGCCACCACGGACTATGCTGAGGCAATTCCCGGCGCGGACGCGGTCGTAATCGTGGTGCCACTGTTCGTCAATGACCAGACCTGGGAGCCAGACCTCGCGATTATGGACGCCGCCACGACTTCCGTTGGAGAAAATCTCACCGCCGGCACGCTGGTCAGCTATGAAACGACCCTGCCGGTGGGCACGACTCGGCGCCGTTTCCAGCCGATGCTCGAAAAACTCTCCGGTCTGCGAGAGAGCCAGGACTTTTGGATGGTGTTCTCCCCCGAACGCGTGTTGACCGGGAGAGTGTATGCTGACCTGCGTCGCTACCCGAAATTGGTGGGCGGGCTGAGCGCGGAAGGGACTCGGCGCGGTCTCGAGTTCTATCGCGCGGTGTTGGATTTTGACCAGCGCCCCGACCTGCCTCAGCCCAACGGCGTGTGGGATATGGGCAGCGCCGAAGCTGCCGAAATGGCGAAACTGGCCGAAACAACCTATCGGGATGTGAACATCGGGCTGGCTAACCAGTTCGCGCGTTTCGCTGATAGCGCCGGGATCGACGTGATGAAAGTCATTAACGCCTGTAACTCTCAGCCGTATTCCCACATTCACCGTCCCGGCATCGCTGTGGGTGGGCACTGCATCCCGGTCTATCCCCGCCTGTATCTCTCGACTGACCCTGACGCAACCGTGGTGCGTTCCGCCCGGGTGGCAAACTCGGAAATGCCGGGTTACGTGGTGGAACGTCTCGCACAAGCCCTCGCTGAGCAGGGCACGGCGCTGTCCGGGGCAACCGTGGTGGTGCTGGGGGCGGCGTATCGCGGCGGCGTCAAAGAAACCGCGTTTTCCGGCGTGTTTACCACTGTCGCGGAGCTTTCGCGGCGCGGGGCGCACGTGGTGGTGCACGACCCGATGTTTAGTGACGAGGAGCTGCGTGGCTTTGGCTGGGAGCCTTATCACCTGGGCGAGCCGGTCGAAGCCGCCATCCTGCAGGCTGATCACGCCCAATACCGGGAACTGTCCGAGTCGGACTTGCCCGGGGCGAAAGTGATTTTTGACGGTCGCGGCATTCTCACGCCTTCGCGTTTCCCCACCGCGCGCTACCTGCGGGTTGGCGGTGGTGCCAGCGCGGACAGCGACGCGACCACGGCTTTTGCTGGCGCCAAACTGGCGACTGACGCTTAAAGAATCGAACCTGTTTGTTTCTGGTACAGACTGCGTCAGTTCAGATAGCGTCGCGGTAGAGTTTCTCCAAGCGAACAGCATAAGGCGAAGCCTGGTGGTGACTATACACCCAGTCTTTGCCCCCCAGAGCGGCAGCCATTGCCGGAGGATCTGGCAATGCCTGAGCAATTCCTGCCATAACGGTTTCCATGTCTCCTTCGATAACGGGAGGGGTGCTGCCGTCATCCGGGCGAGGAATCCGGGAACCGAGCGCCGCCAAGGGCAAACCGATAGCCATAGCCTCAAATTCAGAGACAGCGAGAATGCGGTTGGCTTGACCGATAGCGAGGGTCCCGCCGGCAAGCCACTGCAAGTAATCCGCATGTTTCATTTTTGGTTGCAGCTTCACGCCCAGAGACTTCGCCGCTGCGGCGCCGTAGCCCCAATCCAAGCCTTCCAAGGGAATCTGGGGGAAAGCCCGTCGCAGTTCGCTCACGAATTGTAGTTGTTCTGCAATGCCTTTGTCGTCATCCCAGCGCGAGGTGAAAATAATTTTCGGGGCATTGTGCTCTAGCTGCCACTTCGGCAGGAACTCAGTCTGGACGAAAGCCGGCATATATTCCGCGTCGCCACGTGCGGTGGTGGCTTCTTCGATGGTGTCCAGGTTTGTGTAAAAAACTGCCTGAGCTTCGTCGATGGCACGCTGTACCTGGTCATGGTACGGTGCTTCTTTCCAGCGGCGACGAATGTCACTCCCGTGCAGGTGCAGAAAGTAAGGACGCTGCGGAAGGGGAGACTGGTGAATCAGCGGTACCGAAGTGGCGTAGTGAACGTGCACCACATCCGTTCGTCGCAGGTGGGACCAGCGACGGAAGAAATATGGGGTCCAAGCCAGTCGTGACAGACCGGATCCGGGATTGACCTGGGGACGCACCAAGGCGGGCGACAGATAATCCCAATCCCAACCCTGCTGCCGGGCAGCGCGGACCAGGGACTGCCCGACGTTAGCACAATCATTGAAGTGCAGGACTCGAGGGGAATCAGCGCTGCTCATACCCCTATTTTAGGGGGAAAAGCCAGTCGGCGCTCGATACTTAGATATCACCGTGAGTCTGGGTCAGTGTAGACTGGTCAGGTGCGTGTTTTGGCTGTAACTACCTGGTTTCCTCATCAGAAGCGTCCCTCCAGCGGTGCTTTTGTGGTGAAGGATTTACATGCGATTGCCGCTGCCGGGAACCAAGTGCGAGTCGTTCATTTGGACGCGGATCACCGAGGTTCCCCGCAACGTTTCCAATACGAAGGCATCGCGGGGCTGCGAATCGCGTTCCAGCCACTCAACCCGCTTTCGGCAGTGTCAGCCTCACGTCACCTGCGCAGTTCCGTGGGGGACGCCGACGTGATTCACTCGATGGCGATGTCCACCCTGTTGCCTACAGCTTTGGCGCGCCCTCAGGTGCCGTGGGTACACACTGAGCACTGGTCCGGGCTGACGAACCCTGACTCACTGACCCCACTGCTACGACAGGCTCGAAAAGTCATTTTTCGGCTGGAGAAACTTCCGGACATTGTCACTACCGTTTGCCCCTATCTGTCCCAGCCTATCCGCCAATATCGGCATCGCCCCACGGTAGAAGTGCCCTGCGTCGTAGAGCCGGTGCCTGACCTTACCCCGCGGAAACTACCTGCCCCAGAGCCCTGGCGTCTGATTTCAGTCGGGGGACTGGTGGAACGCAAGGATCCTATTTTTGCGCTACAAGTCGTGGAGGAACTGTGCCACAGAGGGCGTCGGGCGGAACTGACTTGGGTGGGTCAGGGACCTTTGGAAGAAGCCGCGCGTGACTATGCGACCAATCACGGTCTGCCTTTACGACTGACCGGACCTTTGCCCTATACCGGGGAGGGCGGAGTTTCGGCGGAACTCCAGGCAGCAGACCTGTTTATTGGTCCCACTCACGGCGATAATTTCTTTGTGTCTTGCGCCGAAGCGATACTGAACGGTCGTCCCGTGGTGGTCGGCACGGCAGGGGGTCACCCTGAGTATATGCGCGACTTTGTGGGGCGGGCTATCGCCACCCATGACGTGACCGCCTACGCGGACGCGGTGACGGAACTGTTGACTGCCACCCCCGATGACGCGCCTGGAGCCGAGACTATTGCCGCCAGTATCGGCGCAGCCTTTTCCAGCCAAACCGTCGGGGAGTCCTACCGGAAAGTTTATGAGGCCGCCGTGGCGGGGGACCCCGCACTTTTGGAGCGGCTGCCTTCCTGGCGGGGCTGGTAGACCGCACAAGGTCGGGGCGTCAGGTCGCGTGGTGCCCTTAGTTTGCGTCGAGCTAAAGTTAGCGCACCAGGAAACTAGCCACGTCAAAACGGAGTGGTCCCTCCCGGTGGCACCACCCTTGTGCATACGCCGGAACGAGGGCTGCGGGCGTAAAGAACCGACTCCGAGCCTGAGCTAACTGGAGCAGCTGTTCATTGGGGGATTGTGGGTTTAAGATGGCATGCAACAAAGCCGTGTCAGCTCGTGAGAAAGCCCGCTCACAACCGGGGGCAAAATCGCACAAAGATTGGGCAATCGCCGCCAGAGAGACACGTTGGGCGGGTGTCCAAAAATCCATTTCTCGGTTCAGTAACAGTCCAAAAACGTGAATCCGCAGAGTCTTGATTGCCACCCCGGCGCGCATTTCTGCACTCCAATCTGCCACCCAAGACCGAGACAACAAATCAGTGATGTGTTGCAGCTCCACATCTACCGGTCGAGACGTAGTGGTGACCCGCGTTTTCGCGTCTTCGCCGACCAGGTAGCCGGGTCCGCGACGCTGCACCACCACTGGAGACGAAGAATAGAGTCGCATCGAAAAAGCAATATCTTCACCCACCGGAAAGTCAGGAGTCATGTGTAGTCCCAGTTCCTCCAGGCGTTCGCGACGCATTAACCCCAACGGGGCGGAACGATAATAGAGCCGATCTTTGGCAAAGTCTGCTATCCCGTAGAGCCAAGGGCGAACTGCGGGGGCATGAATCGGACGGCGGGCTTTTCCGCGGTGCAGTCGCGTCAACACCATAGCAGCGTCCCAACGTTTCGCCAGCGCACGCCAATAATCGACTGCCCCCGTTTCCAGGACATCGTCGGAACCCATGATTGACACGAAGCGGGTGTCTGCGATGGCTAACCCGTGATTGAATGGCCCCGCCGGGGAGGGGATACCATCCGTAAACGGCTCCACACGCACCCGGGAGGCCAGCGGGCCCAAGGCGGTGCGCATCCCTTCTGAATCCGTATTATGGGCTACGACCAGCACATTTACTCCGCTGGAACGTAACACTGAAGCGACCGCGCGTCGAATCGGGCGGTTGGGGTCGTGGCAGGCGATAACTACGGTGGTATCATTCTTGGTCACTGTTTTTGGTCTCCTTTGCTCCACTATTCCGGTCCCAGGCTTGGGCGGCAAGGTCCGCCAATACCAGCAAAATCAGCAGCATCACTGCCATCATCAGGCTCAAAATCTGCAGGGTTGACAGGAAATCCAGCGGGGAAAACGCCAGCCAACCCAGGGGAATCGCGGTAAACAAGATGGCGTGCAATAAAATCCAGGCCTGCCGCCCGGTCACCACGAACACCCCAGAAATCGGGGAAGTTATCAAGTTTACCGCCAACCATGGCACCAATGCGCGGGTAATCAAGCCAGCTTCCACCCACTGGGGACCAAACACGAAGGGGAGCAGCCACGGCGCCACAACCCACAGCAGTACGAAAGGACCCACCCCGAACAGGAAGGCGCGTTTCATCACCGCCCGCACCAGTCCGGTCAGCTGTCCCGGCTGCACTCGTGCCATGCGTTCCAGGAACACCTGAGAGATCGCCCCGTTCAACAGGGCAATCGGGGCCTGCAGGACTCGCCAAGCCAAGTTAAACTGGCCCAGTGAACCGAGCGCCGCGACCCCAATCAACATCTGAATACCGTTGGTTCGCACCGCATCCACCAGCGCATTGGGGAGGTTCAGCAGGGGCATTTTGCGGTATTTGCGTGCCATGTCGCGCATCCGGGGGGTATCGGGGGCCACGGGATGCCAGACGGTTCCCGATTGGCGCCCCAGATTGAACAGCGCCCACAGCAAGCCAATGAAGTTCCCGAAAATCAGCCCCAGGAAACTGCGCATACCTCCGAGTCCAAATCCCAGCTGTCCCAGAGACGAACCCACGCCAGACTCAAAGCGATTCAGCGCGATGACGCGGTACTGTCGCTGGCGGTTGTACCAATACTGCCAAATCGCGACTTGGGCGGAACAAAAAATCGCCAGTCCCACCAGCGGCAGCCAGGTGGCCAATGTTTCTGAACCCCACACCTGTAACACGACTGGTCGCGTGACAAAAGCCAGGATTGTCGCTAAAACCGATACGACCAGGTTCGCGCGGGTGGCGAGACGGGCCAGTTGGCGAGCTTCGTCATCCGTATCCGGCAGCACGATTGCCACGTCATAACGTAGGGTGGCGATGACCACGAAGATACTGGAAATGGAGGAAAAGAGCGCAAATTCTCCGAATGCTTCCGGGGTGAAAATTCTGGCAGTGAATATCGAAACAATGATGGCAACGGCTTGGCTGGCGGCAGTTCCCGTCGCCAAGATGCTGATATTGGACAAAACGGGATGCGCCTCGGCTTGTTTCCGCAGCCAAGCTCGCAGACGATTGTTGGTGTCCATCAGCTAATTTCCGTCCGGGTTAACCCTTTGCTGCCACGATGCGGTCAACAGCGTCTTTCCACAGCCCCACGACATTTTCACTAGACAGTTCATGGGCGTGGCGGTGGGCATTTTGTTTCCACGCTGCGACTTCTGCGGGAGTGGTTTTGTCCAGTGCCTCCCGTAACGCTTCTGTCGTGAAATCAGCGGCGACCCGACCCAGCTGGTACTCATCGAGGCGGGAGACCATTTCCGGGGTCGGACCGATGACCATTCCGATACGTGCCTGGATGAAGTCAAAAAACTTGTTCGGCAAAGCGTAACGGTTATTGAAGTTCACCGGGGGAAGGTTGTGAAAACCGAGGTCGTAGCGGTGCAACGTGTCGATGAGTTTATCGTAAGGCACGCCGGGATACAGATTTACGTTGGGTATCTCGCGGCATTTCTCGCTTAACTGCGTAAAGTAGCTGGAGTTGTTGTTGACCAGATACAGATCCAAGGTATATCTATCTTGCAAACTAGCAACCGCATCAATCATGACTTCCGCAAAGCGGTCCGGTCGGCAAGTCCCGGCGTGAACTAAACGTATCGGATCGTTTTCAGGAGTCTCGGTGGGCTGCAAATCATGGAACGGGGTGGCATTGACGACCAACGTCGGTGTAATGCCAAAGTTTTTTTCATATTCAGAGGCAAAGAACGTAGCCGTGGTGGAACACGAGTCAGCCCGTTTCACAAAATGACGCACCTGCCATTCCATGTAGGGCTTCACAAACATTCGCCACCTGGGGACGTCTTCCTTTTCCCGCGGCGAGTATTCGTGCAGGTCAGCATGGATACCAAGTTTTGGTTTCGTCCACAGCCCCACCCCGATGGAATCAATATCGTCCGCGAAAGTCACATCGAAATATCCCTGTGGCAGGTTGCGTCGACACCACGCGGAGGCTGGGGAGGACCAATATGCCCAGGTGTACAGGTGCAAGATGGTGGCCAGCCGGTTGCGCTGCCAATACGTGCCTTCACCGGGGATTTCATAATGCTGAGCCACACCTTCCGGGGCAGGTCCGTAGCCGCAGGTGGTCAGCTCGTAAGCGTCTTTGAACAGGTTAATTTGTTTCAAAATCCGCGCGTCAGACACCAGTCGGGAGTAGGACACAATCAGCATCTTCAATTTAGCCACAGGGGTATTCTATCGTTGGATTCTCAGGCTTCGAAGTCCGGGAGACGTGTTCCGACCCCCAGCAGCTGTTCAAGAGCTGCCACTACCCGCGCGGCGGAGCGACCGTCCCCGTAAGGATTCACGGCGTGGGCCATCACCTCGCGGGCTTCTGGAGAAATCAGCATTCCTTCCAGAGCAGAGTGGACGGACTCATAAGTGGTCCCCACCAGGCGGGCGGTTCCCGCGGCGATGGCTTCGGGACGTTCGGTCGTGTCGCGCATCACCAGAACCGGTTTGCCCAGCGCCGGAGCCTCCTCTTGAATCCCGCCGGAATCGGTCAGCACCAGGTCGCAGCCCTTTAACAGTCCGCAGAACGCGGCGTAAGGTTGAGGGTCGCCAATGGTCACGTTGGGAATGCTGCCCAAAATCTCGGTCAGCACTTCGCGCACAGCGGGGTTGGCGTGGGCAGGCAGCAGGAAATGTACTTCCGGATGGTCGGTGGCGGACTGCGCGAGCGCACGAGCCATCTCGCGTAGCGGTTGTCCCCAAGACTCCCGTCGGTGCGCGGTGACCAGTACTTTCAGTCCGGGACGTGTCAAGGCGGCGTCAAACTCGGGGGACAATCCCTCGCCAGCTTGACCCGTATCGACCACGTAGTGCAGGGCATCGATGACGCTGTTACCGGTGACGGCAATCAGGCGGGGATCGACGTTTTCGCGCAGCAGGTTGTCCCGGGATTTCGGGGTGGGCGCTAGGTGTAGCGCCGCGACTTGCCCCGCCAGGCGGCGATTAGCCTCCTCCGGGAAGGGCAGGTTGATGTTGCCCGAACGCAGCCCGGCCTCCAAATGCACCACCGGGATATGCAGGTTGAAAGCAGCCAGGGCAGCCGCCATTACCGTGGTCGTGTCCCCCTCTACCATGATGGCGTCGGGCCGGATTTCTGCCAATTTCGTGTCCAAGCCTTGCAGCACTCGGGCAGCCAGCATATTGAGCGATTGTCCGGGACGCATCACGTCGATTGCAAAGTCAGGGGTAATCCCAAAAATGCTGTTGACCTGGGCAACCATTTCGGGATGCTGCCCCGTGGTCAGGGTTTTAACATCCAGCTGAGAGTCCTGTAAAGCTAACACCACGGGAGCGACTTTGATGGCTTCCGGCCGGGTGCCATAAATTACCAATACGCACGGTTTACTCACGGTTCCATTTTAGACAAAAGTGAGGGGCAGAAAGGCGGTCATTGCCCAAGGGCGTCCGTGACGGGTGCGGTGGACGCGTTGACGTAGCGGTGACACGTCGCTGCTAGCGCCAAATTCCGCAGGTATCAATCACGGGCTGAGTAACTGCAGCTGGGTCGAGTGCCTTGAATTGTTTGTGCGCGACCAAGCCAACCACCAGGTCGGCTTCACGTAAAGCCTGGTTCAGGTCTACCAGTTTCAGGTTGGGCTTATCGCTCAATGCGGTAGGCAGGGTCGAGACGTTGGGTTCCGCGACCAAGACGGTAACGCCCGGAAGTTCCGCAAGTTTCGCCGCGACAGTAATTGCCGGAGACGTGCGCAAATCGTCCACATCGGGTTTGAAGGCTAAGCCGAGAGCCGCAATTTTCACCGGCTCGTCGGTTTTCCCTCGCAGCGTGGCTAAAGTGGAACGAACCTGGGTAATGACGTCGTCGGGACGTGAGTCGTTTACCTCGCGGGCGGTACGGATGAGGCGCGCCAGTTCGGGAGCCGCGTCAACGATAAACCACGGGTCGACCGCGATGCAATGCCCGCCCACACCGGGACCGGGCCGGAGGATATTGACCCGCGGATGCAGATTAGCCAGCTCGATGAGTTCCCACACATCGATGCCTAGACGTTCACAAATCTTGGCCAACTCGTTGGCGTAAGCAATGTTCACGTCCCGGAAAGAGTTTTCCGCCAGCTTCGACATCTCGGCTGTTTTCGCGTCGGTGACCCGTATCTGACCGCGGCAGAACGTGGCGTACAGTTCCCGTGCCGCGTCTCCGGCTTCGGGAGTCAAACCACCCACAATGCGATCGTTATCAAAAATCTCCACCATAATCCGACCCGGCAGCACCCGCTCAGGGGCATGCGCAAACAGCAGCTGACCGCGCAGCTCCGGTCGGTTCGCGGTAATCCGATCCGCCATAGCCTCGGTCGTTCCCGGCGGGGACGTCGATTCCAAAATGACCAGAACACCCTTGGACACGTAGGGAGAAATCTCGTCGGCAGCCGCCATCACATAAGTTAAATCTGCTTCGTGATTGCCTTTAAAAGGCGTGGGCACGGAAACGATATAAGCCTCAGCCGCGCTGGCGTGAGTGGAAGCCGAAATCAAGCCCTGCGCATGAACCTTTTGCAGGGCTTCATCCAAGCCGGGCTCTAAAAACGGTACTTTTCCGGCGTTGACTGAATCCACATGGGTGGGATTCACGTCCATGCCTTTGATGGTGATGCCGGCTCCTGCCAAAGCCACCGCTGTTGGCAGTCCGATATACCCCAATCCGACGACCTGTACCGTTTTTGCAACCATATGCCTTCCCTTTCGTCCCCTAAATCATAGTCGTCGTCAGGGACCTTTTCAGAATCTTGGCAAAGCTTCGAGACTCGCTCTCAGCTAGAATTAAATTATCCTCCGAAAGGAATCGCTGACGTTGATTAACTCCCTGTTGCTGACTGGTGCGACGCTGGTAGCCCTGGTTTATCTGCTGGTGCCGGGGCTGACAGTGCTGTGGGGTTTAGGGATTCACGGAGCTCTGCGCGTCGTAGCCGCCCCGGCGGTGAGTTTGGGCATGTGGGCAGGAGCGACCTGGATTGCTATCGGGCTGCAGTTGCCGTGGCGGGCGTGGCTGGCGTTGCCCCTGCTGGGAGTGATTTGTCTGCCTTTCGTGGTGGGTCGGCTGTGGACACTGCGTCCGGGGTCACGAGCGGCGTGGCCCCGGGTTCCTTCCAGTGGCGTTTCCGGGGGATTGTGGGCGGTGTTTGCCGGCTGTGCCGTACTGTCGGCATTGCCTTATCTGGTGTCGACTCGCGTCGCGACCCGGATTCCCCAAACCTGGGACGTGGTGTTTCACCTGTCCGGAATTCGCTATACGCGCGAGCTTGCATCGGCTAGTCCCTGGATCACGTTAGCCCCTATGAACGAAGGGGTCGGGGCATATTATCCCAATATCTTTCACAACCTGGTGGCGCTGCTACCCGGTTCCCCGCTACAGGCTTACGTGGGTGCCATGACGGCGGTGTTGGTGCTGTGGCCTGCCCTGCTGGGGCTGTTTGCCCTCTTGACGCTGACTGCTTGGAAAGGTGCGGGTGCGGCGAGCCGCACCATCGCGGCTCTAACTGCCTTGGGTACTGCCACCAGCTCGACCCTAACCGCCAACTATGTGGCGAACCTGGCGACCCCGCCCTACACCTTCTCGCTCCTGGCGACCCCAGGCATGGTGATTTTTGCCGTCGCCATCTATCGGTTGCGTCCCACCCCGGTGAAATATCCCCGCCACGAGACTGCCGGGACGTCCCCGGACACGCCCGGTCGGGCACCTTCTGCCCCGTCAACGGTACGGCGACTCACGCGAAAAGTCCGCGAAAACTTCCGCCGCAACCTGCTGTCCTCCCAGCTTGCCCCGTGGATGAGCCTGGGGTGGCTGGTGGGGCTGGCAGGTCTGGGCTGCACCCACCCGGCAGCAGTGTTCAATCTGGTGCTGCTGATGTTCGTGCCGGTGCTGGTGCTGGGGTGGCGCAGGTGGCGCGGCTGGCAGGTGTCACGAGGGGTAAAACTGTTTGTGCCCCTCTCGGTTGCAGTGTTGCTGGGGGGCGGGTTTTGGCTGGCGCTGGTGCCCCGACTGGTTTCCATGTCGAAATTTGCCAACTCGCACAACCACACTTGGGACCTGACCTGGCGTTTGCTGATGGACTATCCGAAAGGACCGTTCTTTGTGGGGTTCGGGCTGGGAGGCGCGATTTATACGGTGGCAGCGGTGGTGGCTAGCGTCTGGCTAGTGCGTCAGCGTCGTTTGTTGTGGCTGGTAGGCGGGCTGGTCATGAGCGTAGCGTTTTTCCTGTTGGCAGCCGGTCCGGTGTGGCCGGGATACTTCCTCACCGCACCCTGGTACCTGCAGTCCGGTCGGATTGCCCCGCTGGTGTTGATGTGTGTCTATCCACTGGGGTCACTGGCCCTGTCCCGCGGCTTGGAACGGCTGGTCGGCTGGTCACGTGAGCGGGCTCGCCCGCGGAGCTACCGGTGGTTTTCGTGGGCACTAGCTGCGGTGGTGTTGCTTAGCGGGTGCGGAGGCACCTTGGGGGGACGTCTCACGGTGATTGACGGTTCCTACGATCCGGCGGTGATCGTCCGCGGCACGATGGTCACCGCTTCCGAACAGGCGTTTATTGAGCGGGTGGCTCCGACTTTGCCCCGCGATGCCGTCATTTGGGGTGCTCCGCAGATTGGCACCCCGTTTTGGTGGATTTTGGGTGGGGTCCATGTGGCGCGTCCCGCTTTGAACTATCCCACGGGACGAGCCCTAGCGGTTACGAAAGACCTCTATGACGGTCAGATTTCCGCCAAAACATGTGACTATCTGAAAGCACAAGGGGTGACGCACTACTACTCGGACAACGACACCCAGGCGGCTGGCTCGCGGTACGGCATCTACATTTGGTTTTGGAATGAACCGAACGCTATCTTTCGTCCGCCCTCGCAAATGCTGCAAAAAATCGCGGAAAACACGGTGGGCACCAGGAGCGGCGAATTCACCGGTCAGCGTCTGTACCGTGTCAACTATGACACCTGTCCCGGACACGTGCGCTGAACGAATCCGTGCCCCCGCCCTGGTGCAGTCGATACAAGTCCATCAACCAGAATCAGCAACCTGACCGCACTATTGAGACATAATGGACAGTATGAAGGTTGCCATTGTTACTACGGAATATCCCACGATTGAATCACCCAATTCCGGCGTGTTCGTGCGTATGAATGCCCAGGCTATCGGGATGAATCACCAGGTGACGGTGGTGCATTTGCGTTCCGAAGCGGCTGGTGGTGAGGAAAGCCACTACGCCGACGCCAACGTGGATGTGCGGGGCTTTCCGAACACAATGCGTGCCCCGGAGGACTTCGAACGGGCTGCTCAGATTGTGTACGCCCTAGCTCCCGGTTTCGACATTATTCACACCATGAACCAGCGTTCCCTGATTCCGTTTGGGTTGCCCGAGCGGGAGAACGAACAGCTGGCTTGTGCCTGGGTGCATACCGAGCCGTGGCAGCTGACCAGCCCGATGGATTGGCCTCAGGAAGTCTTGCCGGTGGAGGAAATCTTGCTGCGACCTGACGGATTGACCGCCCCGGCAGTGAAAATGCTCGAGAATATTGCTGCCCGACGCTTCGCCTCCTATACCGCCGCGGTGCCCTATATCGTGCCTTCCCCGCTCTATCCCCCGGTGCCGCAGCTGGCAGGGGTGCCAAGCCCCGCTCCTGCTAATAGTGAGTTTGCCCCACGTCCGCGCGTGGCAGGTCAGCTGCGCTTGGTTTCGGTCGGTGCGGTCAACGCGAAACATCAGCCAGAAGTGGCGATTCGCACCGTGAAAACGCTGCGCGCCGCCGGGGTGGACGCGACCCTGACCTGGGTCGGTGAAGGCGTCGCGAAGATTCGGAGCCAGGAAAAGATTAAAGAACTGAAACTCGAGGAGTATGTGCGTTTCGTCTCTGCTGCCGAGGTCGGCGTGACGGCAGCCCTCAACGCTGCGGATTTGTTCATTGGTCCCACCAAGGAAGAAAACTTTTACGTGCCTGCCCTCCAGGCGCTCCTGGCGGGTCGCCCCCTGGTGCTGGGCGAAGGCGCCCGCGATTTGCAGTGGATTGGCGCGGATACCGAGCGGTTCGTGCGCATCGTGTCGGAAAAGAACTCGAAGGTTTGGGCCCAGGCGTGCCAGGAGTTGCAGGCGGCGACCGCCGCGATAGAACCCCGCGAGATTGCCGAAACGGAAGGGGACCGCTATTCGCCGTCCGCAATCGCTGCGGAATACGACGAGGTCTACGCCGAAACGATGGCAGCCAGCGGATTTGCCCGCTGACCGACCGACCTCGCTCTGCACGTGAGGAAAAACCCACTAAACTATTGATGGCTGAAACAGCCACGGAACAGGGAGGAAATACGCGATGGAATACCGCGAACTAAAAATTGCTGGCGCTTGGGAGATTACCCCTAAACAGTTCCCCGATGAGCGCGGGGCGTTCATGGAAATGTACAAGATGGGTGAGTTTGCCGAGGTCGTGGGGCATCCGCTGAACCTGGTGCAGGCGAACTGTTCCATTTCCAAAGCCGGGGTGGTGCGCGGGATTCATTTCGCGGAAGTGCCGCCCAGCCAGGCTAAATATGTGATGTGTCCGCGCGGTGCCGTGTTGGATTTTGCGGTCGATATTCGCGTGGGTTCCCCCACTTTTGGTCAGTGGGACTCGGTACTGCTGGAGGGTGAGCATCGCCGGGCTATCTATCTTTCAGAAGGCTTGGGGCACTGTTTCGTCGCGTTGGAGGATGACTCCACCGTGGTTTACCTGTGTTCGGAGGGCTACAATCCAGGGCGCGAACACGGGGTTTCCCCGGTCGATCCCGAGGTGGCGCTCAAGTGGCCCGACCACGACTTGGCGGGTCGACCGCTGGAGGTCATTCTTTCGGAAAAGGACACCGCCGCGCCGAGCCTGGTCGAGGCTCGTGAACAGGACCTGCTGCCGGACTATCAGGCGACTTTGGACTACGTGGCGTCGCTGGGGCGCTAGGCTGGTCAATCGAGTCTCTACACCTAGCCGGCGTTCGCGGACAGAGCGTGGTCGACCCGGTGGGCTGGTTGCTCACGATTTAGGTCGAGTTGCCCCTCGCGGTGGTTACCCGAAGGCGACGTCGCGAACTGCTTGTAGATAGGTCTTACCGAACCTTTGGGTGGGCTCGAGAATCGCGCCTTCTGCCCACTCATTCCAAGCATTGATAAACACGATGCGTTCCGGTGCTGGTCGATCCAGTACAGAGCGTGCTGCAGCAGCTAGCCAGCGGCGGAACAAATAAGGATTGGCACCATACCAGACATCGGGTTTCCATTGGCGTCTGGCGGTGTTATCAAAGTTAACCATAACTCCGGGGGATAATTCCCTGGGCAGGCGGCGTAATTTTTCGGTTGCTACCTGAACCAATGCGGGGTAGGACAGCACCGAACCGCGCATTTTCCGGCGCATTTTCACGCTTCCGGCGGGTGCTCCCTCCCAGGGCAGGTTGTGTGGAGGAAAACCTAGAGAACCGTCCAGACCGAGTTCGGACACGGAGGCTCCCAATCCATCGAACTCGGTAGCTACGTCCACACTCAATAACCACAGTTCGCCGATGCCGAGCTCACGAGCACGTTCCCGCCAGTGCTTCACCACGTCGGTAAAGTTAGGAATTTGGGCGGGACGGTAGATAGCTAGGATGGCTTTGCCTGCGACGCGCATGTAGCGTGAATCGCGCAGGAACTCCACCACATCGTCAATAAATTTTTCGGCTGGAACGTCATCGTAACGTTGTCCAATCAGAATATCTTTGTTGCGTCCGTCCCAACTGCGGGTCCAGTTTTCGTTGGCCCACATGAGGCAGAAGGGCATATTGACCGTTGCGGGGTCGGCGCTGTGCAGGCGTTCCACCGGCAGATTTAGCAAGCGTTTGCCAGCGAACCAATAGTAGTAATACATGAAACCGTTGATTCCGTGGCGGGCGGCCAGCTCTGCCTGAGCGATTCGAACCTCGTCCAATCTGAGATCGTAAAATCCCAAATCAGAAGGCAATTTTGGCTGGTCGTGACCTTGATAAACGGGTTTGGCAGCGGTGACGTTCGTCCATTCCGTGAAACCGGCTCCCCACCAGCGGTTATTCTCGATAGTGGGGTGGAATTGTGGCAGATAAAACGGGATAAACCGAGCAATGGGCTGAATCTGTGAGGTCGGGTTGAACCGCTGCCAAGATTGCTCAAGATAGTGGTCAGTGCCTGGGACCACGTGGTCGTTACCGGATTTATCCATCGGGAGAGCGAGCTGGTTAGTCTCGCGCAGTTTCAATCCGGCCTCGGTCGTGAGAATTCCGATAGCTCTCTCCAGGGCGTGAGCGGTCGTGGCGTCAATCTGCCCTGCCTCTGTCTCGAAATCTGTGGCAGAAAGACCCAATGACCGTAATCCTTGAATCACGAAGCCACGGACCCAGTACATTGAACCGGCGGCAAATTTGAGTTTAGAAGGCTTCAACTGCATTTCCAGCCGGCGCAGCAGCTCGGCAGTCAGTGCCTGATCTCCGCCCCAAAATTGGGGTCCCACGATGTTACCGGGAGCGGTCACCAATCCCAGCCAGGGGTCAGCGCCAAATGCGCTCATGATTTTTTCTACGGAATCTTTGCTTCCCAGCAGTGCGTCTAAGAATTCGTCCTTCCACTGGGCTCCGGAACCTTCCAGATCGGGGTGGTTCTCCCGCCAAGCGGATTTCTTGGTGTGGACTTTCAAAATTAACTGGTAGGGATCCAAAGCCCCGAAATTTACCAGCTGAACCAGTGGGAAAATATCCCGACCATGATTCTCGACCGGGACCACTACCAGGTGTTTTAACAGGGGCAGACGTTCGTGAATCTGCTGGGGGAGCAGCGGTAAATCCGCGCCGCTGGCATTGGTGATAAACATGTCAAACTCGACGGGGATATTACTCAGTCGTTGCACGATTTCTGTGACCAAGTCTGGATAGTAGACATGCATGACTACCGCCAGGCGGCAGTCAGTCTCAAAATCGAACTGTGAGTCCACCCGCCAGGCATCCGGGTGCCCAGAATCGCGTCGTCCTGCGCCACGTGCTACCCAGTCTAAATAGTCGACCGGGGCGTGTTTTTTGTTCCAGAGTTGGCTGAGTCGCCCGTCCTCCATGGCGTTATATACGCGTACCCGTGCAGCCTGCCGGTAGCGTGCCAAGGTTCGACGAACTCTAGCGGGGGTGGGAAACTTTAAACGCACTCTAGACTTCTTTCTGTTCCGGTAGTTTCGCTTTCGAGATGGTTACCAAAGGTTATCGGCGGCGAATCTCAAACCCAATCTTCTAAATCCTCGTTGTAACGGTAATGTACGAATTCCTTGAGGGATTCTCCACCGGGGGCAGTTGACGGATCTGTATAAATCGTCCGCTTGATAAAAGGAAAACCTTTCTCTACCAAAGCTGACCACGACACTAAGGTGGGGTTGCCACCTCCGGAGTTCAAGTCGGTGGGAAGGAACAGTTCCTTATGGGAAAAACCATTTTTGACACAAACGTCATGCATCCCCAACTCGTAAGAGAGCACCACGCTCATCTTGTCGCTCTTTTCCTGGATGGAATCAAAAAAGCGTCGCCACGGCTCAGCATCTAAAATACCATTGTGAAAACACACGAAGAAAGATTGGAAATGACCGCTGACCTGGTAGGAAAGCGTTGCGGCAGTGACGTCAGGTCCGGGCTCTTCGGTCAGGCGTAGTAAATCTTGGAGTGACTCGAAAGGTCCAATCATGGAATCGTTCGTAATCAAGACGTGCGCAGCCTGACGCACTTGTGGGTAGCGATCCAGCGCTAGCGCCCACGAGCCGAAATCGTATCCCACATTGGGGCGACGCAACACTATCGTTTGCTGCGGAATTCCGTGGGGGAACTGCAATTTTCCGGGAGCTTCGCAAGTAGAAATCAGGACGGTTGCGTAGCCGTTTTTCGCGAGTTCTTGAAGATAGACAGAAACGGACTTGCTCGCCGTGCACTCTTTACTCCAAGAGGCGACCAACGCAACTTTTTCGGCAGTCGTCAAGGCTGTTTCGTCTCCGCGTTCCACGGTGATTTGGTCTCTACCGGATTGCACAATAGTTGGTCCCGAATCTTGCTTTCGCTGCTTCGCTCCGTGGGATTTACGAGATAAAGCTCGCAGCGGTGCGGTGATGCGCCAGGATTTTGAAGCCCGCATTTCTTGCACTTGACCAATCGCTGTGGCTGCGAACATCCGCTGGTGCTGCAGTTCATCTTGGAGTTTTTCAACCTGCTCGCCGGCACGCGCCAAATCTAGCTTTGTCTGTTCGAGTGCCACGCGCAGCAGCCTGTTTTCTTCGCGCAAATCTGGGTTCTCGGAATCATTCATGACTCTGCATCCTTTCCGGCTAAAGAATCGTTAATCTCGCGGCTCCACTGTCCGTTGAGGCGAACCAGACCCGGATCGGGGATGGCGCTTTCGCTGCGGATAGTGATGTCGAACTCCCGGTCGGAATAATCATAGGGATGTCCAGAATCAATAAAGGAAGTGGATACGCCGTAGGTGCCGGGTTGAATCATCAGCGACGACCAGTGAAAATCTACGAAAGAATCACCGATTGGGAAAGAATACTTCACCTTTTGCATTCCCGAATTTGGTCCTGCCAAGGTCATCCCATCTTGGTGGACGAAAGCCAGACCGACCTCCACGTCGGAGACCGGTTCTACCGCATGAGCCCAAATCCGCAGCGTTAGCGGTTTGCCAAACACCGCAAAAGGCACTGATTTCCCGGCTTCGTCAATAATTTCGACTTTGGACATCCGTACTTCGCCGGATCCTTGGCGTGGAACGGGAGCTAAAACGTCCTGTTTCTGCGCGGAGGCTTTTTCAGCTTCCGCAGAATTGACCGCGTTGAGATAGCTGTCAATGACTTCTCTGGTCTTACCTAATTTTTGAGTCTTACCGTGATCGAGCCAGATTGCTTCGTCGCACAAATCCTGAGCCAAGCCCAAAGAATGGGTAACGAAAGCTATGGTGCAGCCCTTCTTGCGAAGCTGATACAAATGGTCAAAGCATTTACGTTGGAATTCTTCGTCCCCAACCGCAATGATTTCATCCACAATCAGGATTTGGGGATCTAAAGTCACCGCCACGGCGAATCCGAGCCGGACATACATTCCGGAAGAATAGACCTTTACCGGCTCGTCAATAAATTGACCAATGTCCGCAAACTCGATGATTTCGTCAATCGAGTGTTCGATTTCTTTATGGGTTAAGCCCAGAATCGCGCCGTTGAGAAAGATATTTTCACGCCCCGTCAAGTCTCCGTGAAAGCCCGCTCCCAGCTCCAGCAAAGCCGACACTTTCCCGTTGACCATGACGCTTCCAGAGGTGGGACGATACACGCCTGCCAGCAACTTGAGCATGGTGGATTTGCCTGAACCGTTGTGCCCTATCAGTCCGAAAGTCGAGCCTTTGGGAATCTGGAAAGAAACATCATCTAACGCTCGGAAAGTTTTCCCGCCTTTAGACCGCCCCTTTACCAGGCGTTCCTTGAGGGAATCACGACGTTCGTTTTGGAGGACGAATTCTTTCGTGACGTGTTCTACTGAAACCGCAATATCGCTCAAATTCTCTCTCCCAGATCGCGACCTTTTCTGCTTAATACCCACCACGCTAGCAGCATCATCACGATGGCAGTACCGACGCAGACCGCCCACTGACCGAGGGAACCCGGATTCAACGAGTAAACCAGATTACGATACAGCTCGATGTACTCGGTGAGGGGATTCAGCTTGATTATGAACGCTAAGCTGATCCCTTTCCAGGAGGCATTGACCATGGAGAGGGGATAGATAATCGGCGTCGCGTAAAACAGCAACT
The DNA here is from genome assembly GCF_000146285.1 of Mobiluncus curtisii subsp. curtisii ATCC 35241. GTDB lineage: Bacteria > Actinomycetota > Actinomycetes > Actinomycetales > Actinomycetaceae > Mobiluncus > Mobiluncus curtisii. The sequence continues at coordinate 855,013 of NZ_GL385912.1, read as the reverse complement.
GCAAAGCAATAGCGATGAGGTGAGCCAAATCACGATAGTAAATGTTGAGCACCGCAACAATCACCGCGAAGGCTTGGCAGGCCGCGATGAACAATATCATCCATAGCGGCACCAACAGCCAGGTCCAACTCATATTTCCCAGGACAATCATCACCAGGACATAAATCCCGATTTCTATCAGCGACTGCACGCCGACAGCTAAGCCCGCTCCCATGACGGGGGCATAAGCGGGGAAATACACTTTTTGGAGCATTCCGCCGGAGCTGGTCAGAGCTGCCATGCCTCCGTTTATCGATGATGAAAAAAATGTCCACGTGGTCAGACCCGCAAACAGCCAGAGAACGAAAATAGTTTGACCATTTCCCATTGGCGGAGGAGCGCCACGAAAAATCACACTAAACACCACTGTGTAGATGCCTAGCGTGGCTAAAGGAACCAGCAAAGACCACGCCCAGCCCAGAAAAGATCCCTTGTAGCGCGCTTTCAAATCGCGTGTCCCAAAAGCTCTAATAAGGTTCCAGCGGCGAGAAATCAGATTAGTGTCGCGGACATCGTTAAACTCGGTCTTGCCTGAGCTCATGCTTAGCAATCCTCCAAAAGCCATCGAGATGCCTTGAAATGAGACATCGAGAAAGTATATCGGAAACGCTTAGCTGCTGGCAAAAGTCTGATTAGACATCCCTCCTGAGGTCTTCTTGAAAAATATCTGAGTTTTATCAAACCGCCCTCTGTGTATGCAGGACTACTTTAGAATGCGATTTAAATCAAATCAGAACCCTCAATCTTAATTTCTGGAGGAAATATGAGAAAGTTGCGGGACGTTGTCGTCTATTTCAGCGCATTTGCCTGCGCGGCAGCACTAGCTGCTCCGGCTTGGGCTGCCAATAGCGTCACCGAACGAATCGCTGGAGCTAACCGAATCAGTACCGCAGTTAACGTGGGCTTGCATTGCTTCCCAAGCACTGCCAAGCACGTGTATTTGGCACGTCAGGATGTCTTTGCAGATGCCCTCGCCGCCGGAGCATTAACGGACGGTCCGACACTGCTGGTTCCGAGATCAGGCACTGCCCCGGTGGAGGTTCGTCAAGCGGTAGCGCGCATGAACCCTGAGAGCGTCGTGGCTTTGGGCGGCGAAGGCTCAATCTCGAAAGCAGTGCTGGATTCCGCCGCGCAAGGTCGAAAGACCGAGAGACTAGCCGGCAAAACCCGCTTCTTGACAGCTATAGAAATTACTAAACGAGCCTTCCCCGCCGCGAAGCCCAGTAAAGTTCTCTTGGCAGACGGGTTAGGACCTGACGGGACCGGCTCTCCGGATGCAGTAGCGGGAGGAACCGTTCCCGGAGCCGCAATTCTTCTAGCTCCCCGTACCGACGGCGCTGATGCCAAGGCGGTAAAGGCAGAAATTGAGCGTTTGGGCGGTAGCCCGGTGCGTTTGGGCGGAGCTGCCACGTTTAACAACTTCCAAAACTCTCACTACGGGATAGTTTCGGCATTGCAAGGAAATAATCGTTACGCCACTTCTGTAGAAATCGCGAAGGTCAGTAATCCCAATCAGGTCTCTCGGGTTTACCTGACCCGTGGGGATATTTTCGCGGATGCGGTCGTGGCAGGATGCCTCACCGATGGTCCGGTGCTGCTGGTGGCGCACAGCAATACCATTCCGCAAGCTGTCGCTCAGTATCTATCTAGCACTCGACCCCAGCAAATCGTGGCATTGGGCGGAGAAGGCTCCGTGCCGACAGCAGCTTTGCAAGACGCAAAACGTCTGGCAGAGGGGCGGGCTAAACCTGACAGCAAACCTGCGACCGGACAAGGCGATCCCAAGAAACTGCGCCAGATTAGTGCGGGCGGTGACCACACCTGCGCCGTTGCCGAATCAGGAAACCTGTACTGCTGGGGTTCAAACCGTTTCGGTCAGATTGGAATTGGCAACGCCTCGCCGAATTATGGCTTTAACCTAGCCACCGATCCGCTGCCGGAAACGTATCACTCCTTTACCGGTCACAATGCGAACGTGGGCAAACCGGCTCTGGTGTCGACATTGACCAATGTGGCGGAAGTTTCTTCGGGTCTGACCCACAGCTGTGCCTATGATGCCGCCGGTCATGCCTTCTGCTGGGGGTCCAACGTTACCGGTCAACTGGGACAAGGGGACACCAACTCCCGGACCACCCCCGCTCTGGTGCCGTCGCTCACGGGAGTGACCTCCATTGCCGCGGCGGGAGAAACCAATGGTCCTTGGTCTATCCGTAAAGACAGGGCGGACTGGATTCCCACCGGGACGGGACATTCCTGCGCAGTCGCGAACGGCACGGTCTATTGCTGGGGCGACAATAAGTGGGGTCAGCTGGGTAATGGCAACAAGACCTCATCACCCACGCCTCTAGCGGTTTCTGGAATACCTCAAGCTGCAAAGAAAGTCGTGACTGGAGAAACCTATTCTTGTGCGCTGACCAACAATGGTGACGTGTACTGTTGGGGGACGTTCCGTCATGACTGGGGTCAGGGCACGAATAACCAGGTGGCTGGGAAAGGCTATCCCTGGCTAGCCAACGTCTCCTATGCAGATTCACTGACCCCTCGACAGGTGACCTCGGTACACGGGGCGACTGAACTGGAAACCGGGTCGTACTATGCTTGCGCCAAAATGGGGAATTCCATGCATTGCTGGGGATACAACTCTCGCGAGCAGTTCTTTGAAGACATTAATCCGGCGACGATGGCACCGACAAATGGACAATTCCCGGTGCATCGTCACGCGCAGTCTTATACCGCTTCCGGTTGGGGCAGTATCAAAGGGTTTAGCTTGGGACGTAACAGCTCATGTGCTATTGGGCCGAATTCCAGAGTCTATTGCTGGGGGCTCAACGATGCGGGTCAGGTCGGCAGGAGTCAGTCAGCTAAAGATAACGATGACTCTTCGGTGCGGATTGGTATCGTAGGCTCGATAGACACCCATGTGAAAGCCATTTCAGTAGGGTGGGCGCACGCCTGCGCCATTACCGGTGACGGTGGCGCGCGGTGCTGGGGCTACAATCCCGACGGTCAGCTGGGCAACGATCAAGTGTTCGGGGCGCGCTGCACCGGCTGGCAAGTTCCCGGTTTAGGAAGCAATCCGTACGTACCGCGAGATCCGCGTATTTACGATTGCAACTAATCGCAACTGTCTGTGGTGGGGACTGCAAAGTCCCCACCACTGCTTTTTACCCCTAATCGCGCCAGCCGACACCAAAAAATCTCTGAATGTTGATTAACTTGCGGTACCTGGCGGACTCGATTGACCGTAAGCCCCATCCTGCTGCAGCTTTCCCTTACAATGAATAAGCTATCTTTACCGCATTTAAGGAGACACTTTGAGGTCCGAAGTTTCCCATCCCGCGGCGCGGTTTGCGCAGTTTGCGCAGTCTGTGCGGTGGCGGTGCTGGGGCGAATTGCTAATTCTACCGCTGCTGTTTTTCCTGATTCTGGTGCCGTGGGCGGTGGCTGCTCCGGTGGGAGGCACGCCCGATGCAGACTTTCACTTGAATTCCATCCTGTGTTCTGCGCAGAACCGTGGGGGAATCTGCCGTCACTCCGCGACCGATGCGCGCATTGTGGAAGTGCCCACGAATACTGAAGCGGTGAACTGCTACATTAAAACACCCACCGATTCTGCAGCCTGCGTCGAGTCTGCACTGAAATCCGGCAACGCTGAGATGCACCGGACGAAGCGTTGGAATTCCGAGGGTGCCTATCCGTCGTTTTATTACAGATTCCACAGCTTGTATGCCGGGAAAAACCTCGTCTTGACCACCATGTTGACCCGCCTGGTCAATGCAGCCTTGGCAGCGGTACTGACCGGAGCGGTTGCTGGTCTTTTGGGGAGGAACCGGCGCCGTAACCTGTGGCTGACCGTTTTGGTCACCCAAGTTCCCTTGGGATTGTCCCTGCTGTCTTCCCTCAACCCCAGTTCCTGGGCGACGCTGGCTCCGGTATTGGTATTCTTTGCGATTTGCGGAGCTATGGAACGGGACTCAGCGAGTGTGAAGCGCCGGGCAGGTTTGGTGATTCTGGCGGTGGTGTCTTTTATGTACGGTTCTGGGGCCCGCTGGGACTCCGTCGTCTTTTGTGGTTTGGCTCTCCTTGCGGCATTAGCTTGGGGATTGGATTTTTCGGCGTTACGTCGCCGATTCCGGGGGGCAGGCACCATCAGCGGGGTGGCGGTTTCCCTGGTGGTGTTTTTGCTGGTGATTATTGCCGTGTCCGCTCGTTTCCTGCACTCAACCGTGCTGGGGGATTTTTTTGCGGCGGTATTGGGACGCGATGCAGCGGAGAGACAGAGCCGTCACGATATCTTCATGAATCTGCTCAACATCCCAGATTATTTCCTGGGCGTTTTCGGGCTGTGGCCTCTGGGTGCTCTGGAAATCGACCTGCCTCGAGTGGTGCCGTTCTTGGGTTTCGCTGTCTGTTCCGGGGTGCTATTTTTAGCGCTGTGTCAGGCGTCGCGGCGAACTAACCTGATTGCGTTGGTATTGCTGCTGTTTTATGTGGCGATGCCGTTACTCTTGTTGTTTGAAAAACACGCTACCGTCGGTGTTTATGTTCAACCGCGGTACCTGTTGCCTTTGCTCACACTAATTGTGGGGGTGTGGCTTTATCCGTTCAATCGCTCTGCCCTGATGGTTTCTGTGCAGCGGTGGGTAATCGGATTGGGGACGACCGTGTCTGCGTCTGTCGCGCTCTATGCGGTGGCGATGCGCTATTGGCGTGGCACGCAGTACCTCCCGGGGGAATCGACCTGGTGGTGGAAGGGAGTGCCGGGTCCCCATTTCTGGTTGGTCATGGAAGTGCTAACCTTTGGAATCTGGGCAGTAATCATTTTGCGAGAATCGAGACAAAACCAGCCGGAAAGCGCTGAAAAGGACCTCAGAACGGAATAACAGCGGCGAGAGTGGTTAAAATCTCTCCAGTACCACGGTAGGCTGAGAAACGTAGAGAGACGAAAGAAGGAACTGAGAATGCATGTTTTAGTCACCGGCGGAGCCGGTTTTATTGGCGCTAACTTTGTCCACACTACTGTAGAGGATTACCCGGATGCCACCGTGACGGTGCTGGATAAGCTGGGCTATGCCGGCAATCCTGCCTCCATTGAAGGACTGGACCGAGTGAACCTGGTGGTCGGTGACCTGGCCGACCGTGACCTGGTGGACTCCCTTGTGAAGGATGCTGACCTGGTGGTTCACTTTGCTGCCGAGTCCCACAACGACAACTCGCTGGTGGATCCCTCGCCGTTTATTTACTCCAACCTGGTGGGTACCTTCCACATTCTCGAAGCCTGCCGACGCCACCACGTGCGCCTGCACCACATCTCGACCGATGAAGTCTATGGCGACCTGGCGCTAGACGACCCCCACAAGTTCACGCCGGAAACTCCCTACCTGCCGTCCTCACCCTACTCAGCTTCAAAAGCGGGGTCCGACATGTTGGTGCGTGCCTGGGTGCGTTCGTTCGGGGTGGAGGCGACCATTTCAAACTGCTCAAACAACTATGGACCCTATCAGCATGTGGAAAAGTTCATTCCGCGCATGATTACGAACCGTATCGACGGGGTGCGCCCGCGCCTGTATGGAGATGGGTTGAATGTCCGGGATTGGATTCACGTGTTGGATCACAATACTGCCGTGTGGGCGATTATTAACCAAGGTCGGTTGGGTGAAACCTACCTGATTGGTGCTAATGGTGAAAAGAACAACCTGGAAGTCGTGCAAGCCCTGAACCGCATGATGGGATTCCCCGAGGATGATTTTGACCATGTGAAGGACCGTCCCGGTCACGATCGACGCTACGCGATTGACAACACGAAGCTGTGCGAGGAAACTGGCTGGACCCCGCGGTTCACCTCGTTCGATGAGGGGTTGCGCGACACCATCGAGTGGTACACCACCCACGAGGACTGGTGGCGAGGAGCCAAGGCCGAAACTGAGGCCAAATATGCTCAGCAAGGTCATTGAACACTCCGTACAAAATGACTGAGAGCACCCTTGGACGCAAATGCAGATGAGCAGCAAACCGGGACAGGGCTGCAAGCCGCGAGAACCCTGATTATCATTCCTGCCTGGAATGAATCGGTGACCTTGCCGGTGGTCTTGGACCAAGTGGTAGCGGCAGATTTGGGCGCCGACATTTTGGTGGTCAATGATGGCTCCACAGATGCCACTCCCGGCATAGTACGCAATTATGGTCCACCGGTGGAGCTGCTCGATTTGCCCTTAAATCTGGGGGTTGGCGGAGCGATGCGAGCCGGTTATCGTTACGCGGTGGAACATGACTATGATTATGCGATTCAGATTGATGGCGATGGACAGCACGATCCACTGTATGTGGAAAACCTGTTGACAGCCTGTCAAGAACAGGGCGCTGACATCGTCATCGGCGCTCGTTTTGCCGGTCGCGGAGACTATCAGGCACGCGGACCCCGGCGTTTAGCGATGCGTCTGTTAGCAATAGTGCTCTCCCGGGTGTGCGGGACAAAACTCACGGATACGACTTCAGGATTTAAACTGGTCAATCGCCGGGGCATGGAACTCTTTGCGCGGGAACTCCCCGCCCAGTATCTCGGGGACACCATCGAAGCTCTGGTTATTGCGGCAAAAGCGGGACTGCGCATCATGCAAGTGCCGGTGGAGATGCGCCCGCGCCTGGGGGGAGAGCCTTCCCACAGTCCGGTAGCTTCCGCGGTGTACCTGCTCCGGGCTGGTTTGGCATTGTTGGTAGCATTGTCCCGGCGAAAGGGAGGAAAGTGATGATGGGTGGCACGTACCTAATCGGGGTGGTTTTTTCTCTCCTGGTGTTCCTGATGATTATCTTGGCGCTGCGCAATTCGGGGATGAAAGAAAAATATTCCGTATGGTGGTTTTTGGTTGGCGTAGCGGTATTGGTTGTGTCCATTTTCCCCGGTGTCTTGACGTGGGTGGCAAAGAGTCTCGGTGTGGTAGTGCCCCTGAACTTGGGGTTTTTCCTCTCTGGGGTCGTTTTACTGCTGATGACTTTACAGTTTTCGGTGGATTTGAGCCGCAGTGACGCCGAAAAAAGGCATCTGGTGGAAGAAGTTGCTTTATTAAAACAGCGGATTGAAGTCTTGGAACGGAAAACCGGCGTTACCAGACATCCGCGAGCAGGGGCTGATGCGACCGATTTCGCTCCGGATGAGGACGCAAAGGAGAACAAATCACAATGATTACTTTTATTGCAGGTACTACCGCCGAATACATAAAAATCGCCCCCATCTTGCGTGAACTGCGGGAACGAGGGGTGGAATACCAACTGTGGGCCACTGACCAGCATGTCGAAGGCGCCTCCGAGGTCCTGCAAGACTTTGGACTGCCTCCGGAAGACGCGCACTTTGTGCCGTCCTCGCATCGTCAAACCGTGGCGAGGACCGGTCAAGTCATCCCGTGGTTAGCCCGCATTGCTGGGACTTTTGTGCGTTTCTTTCCGGAATTTCGCAGGCGGTGTGACCGAGGGATTGTGGTGGTACATGGTGATACCTTCACGACTGTTATCGGCGCGCTAATGGGACGACTGTGGGGTTGCCGGGTCGCTCATGTAGAAGCGGGGCTGCGCAGCGGAGCCTTGTTTAATCCTTTCCCAGAAGAAATTAACCGGCGTATCGTTGGTCGCTTAGCGCAGCTGCATTTCGCCCCTACAGAGCTGGAAAGGGATAACCTCGCGAGTTCTGTGACGCGGGGATCGCGGATTATCGTGACGAAAGCAAATACGGTAGTTGATGCGTTGCGTTACGCGATTAATCACACCACCCCGCGGCAAGATTTACCTGAACATTTTGCACTCGTTACCCTGCATCGTTTCGAACTGGTGCAAAATCAGAACGACTATACGACGATATTGCGCAGAGTCGAGCGTCTCGCGGAGGATATGCCCGTGGTGCTGATGCTGGGACAATCCGAACGGGTGCTGCTTAAGAAATATGGTCTGACCTCTATCTTGAACGGTAACATCACAGTTTTAGAGAAAGAACGCTACATAAACTTCATGGCGATTTTGACCCGCGCAGCTTTAGTCATCACGGATTCCGGCGGACTGCAAGAAGAATGCGCGGTACTGGGAGTTCCGACCGCGGTGCACCGGGCGCACACCGAAAGGCAACAAGGCTTAGGTCGTAATGTGGTGTTGACCAAGATGGATTTAACAATTTTGGATGATTTCCTAACTCATTGGAGAGAATATCAGTTTGATTCACTGGTGGAGGCTTATCATCCATCGCGAATCATCGCGGACACCCTGACGGAGAAAGCATGAGCGAATCGAACCTCCCCGCCGACCGTGTCGAGCCGGCGCCAACATGTTCTGGAACAGTACAGATTGGTGCCACCCCCGCTACCGAAAAACCCATAGGGGGCATGCGGAGAAAGTTTGCCCAAATCGGACACTGGGCTGTTGCGGCTCCACTGTGGCTGCGCGCGGTGCTGGTGTTGATAGCCGTGGGAGGGTTTCTGCTCACCGGTTTCGCTTGGTCATTAGCCTCCCCGCCGGGAGGTTCTCCGGACGACGATTATCACCTCGCTAGTATCTGGTGTCCACGACCGGTGGAAAGTTCCGGATGTGCCACAAAGACCATCGACGGCAAACCCGCGGTGAAGGTTCCCGCCCGTTTCACCCAGTTGACCTGTTTTGTGACGAAGTCAAAGGTTTCAGCGGCTTGCAGCGAAGACTTTGACGGCGAGACGGCATTTACCAATCGTGTTGATCGTGGCGACTATCCCTGGGGTTACTACCAGCTACAGCATCTCCTGGTGGGAAAAAACGTGGAGGTTTCCGTGGTGGCAATGCGGATGTGCAACGTGGCTTTGGCGGTGCTGCTGCTCGGGGCCATATTGTTACTGGCTCCACCGCGATTCCGACCGTGGTATTTCCTTGCTTTGGTGGGGTCGTGGGTCCCGATGGGGATTTATTTAATCGCCTCAAATAATCCCTCCTCCTGGGCTCTGATAGGAGTCGCGGGATTCGGGCTGGGGCTTCACGCCGCGGCATTCAGCGAGCCGCGCCGCGAAGTTTTTCCCGCCACAACGCCCGCGCGTCTTCCCGTGTCGCTGCGGTGGCGGCAAATAGTCTTAGTGGTGCTTTCTGCCCTGGGGTGCCTGATGGCAATGGCGTCGCGCGCTGATGCCGCGTTTTATATTTTTGTTGTGTCGTTGAGCATCTGGATGCTGATTCCGCGCTGCCCACGCCGCCGTTGGCTGCTAATCTTTTCAACCATTGCTTCGGTGCTCGGTCTGATAGTCACCGCAACCTCCGGACAGAACGAAGCCCTGAGCGATTCCGGCGATAATGATCGCGAAATGCCTGGTCTTTTGGGGAAATTGTTTGGTTTGACCATGTCGCTGCCCCGATTCTTTTTCGGTTTGTGGGGTGCCGGATGGGGGCCGGGATGGTTTGACGTCAACCTGCGCCCAGAAGGAGTTTTTGCTTCTGCCATCGCGGTGGGAGTGCTGATTTCTCTGGGCTTGTCCACGTTCACGGCACGAAAATTCTGGGGCATCTTTTTCAGTTTGGGTGCATTGTTGGGAGTACCTTTCGTGGTGATGTTTTTGCAAAACTACGTCGACATCAACCGCTACCAGCCCCGATACATGCTTCCGCTGCTGGTCATCGTGATGGTGATTTGGCTGTTACCGCCGGTCTGCGCGGAGCCGGACCAACCTGCCCACAAATTCGTGACCAGTACTCTGCGCTATGAAATTTTTGTGCTGCTCTTTATGTGCTGGGCAAATCTGCAATCCCTCTTTGCGGTGGTAGGACGTTACGTTCGCGGCGAAACCTGGAAAGGTGGAGTGAATCTCAATAGTAAAATCTCATGGTGGTGGGATTTTCCCGCCCCGCTACCTCTCCAGACCTGGATTATCGGCGCGCTGACCTTTATCTTCGCGGTTTTCGCTACCTTGTGGTTGGTTCACGTTTCGCCCGCGCACCGGGACACTCTTACCGAAACAAACTCTGGTGAACTTGAGGTATCCCATGCCTGACTTTACTGAGCTAGACGTAGTTATGCCGGTATTTAACGAAGGCGACCATGTTTCCGATGCAGCCGCTCATCTGCAAATTGCTGCTGCCCACGCGGGGATTAAAACTCGTCTCATCGTGGTTGATGACGGATCCGGTCCGGCGGATGCTGCCAAACTCGATGTCTTGGCGCAGCAGGGCGAGATTTTCTTGCTGCGTCAACCAAACAGTGGGCGTTTCTTGGCGCGTTCCCGGGGGCTTGCCGCGGCGCGAACCCGTTATGTCCTGCTCCTTGATGCCCGAGTGAACCTTGCCGCGGATGCGCTGCGCCGACTCAGACAGGAACTGCTCGCCAGTGAAGCCTCTCATCAGGTTCGGGAGGTCTGGAATTTTCATGTTCAGCTGGCTAACACCACCAGTCCTTGGGCAGCGTTTTGGTCTGGACTGACAAAGGTCTGGTGGCGGCAATACTGGAAGAACCCCCGTCCCGTCACTATCAATTCCGCAAACTTTAATAGTTATCCCAAAGGCACCGGTGCTTTCTTTGCGCCGCGGGAACGGCTCTTAGCAGCGGTTGGGGAATTCTCCTCCAGCTTTGACAACCCCAAACTTGTTTCGGATGACACCGGTTTACTGCGTTCCTTGGCCGCTGTGCCGGGTATCAGTCTCGATCCGGCAGTGAGCTGTGATTATTTCGGCAAAGACACACCCCGAAAGTGGTCGAAGCAATGCTTTTACCGCGGCACCACTTTTGTGGATTCTTATTTGGGGAGTGTGCCTTGGTTTGGCTTACTGGGAATCCTTGCGGGGGCGGGAAGTGCTGCCCTGGCTGGATTTGCGCTGATGCACTGGCATCCTCGTGTGGTGGCAGGGCTGGCATTAGCTGGTAGTGCCGCGGCGGGAGGTGCCGTGAAGGCTTGTGGGGGAACCAAGGGCGAAGCCTGTGCGGTGGGTGCTTTGACTCTCCCGTTCGGAATCATTTTCGGAAGCGGATTTTTGAGGGGTTTGGCATTGGGATGCCGTGCCGGCTACCGAAAACAATCGCGCCCCGAGGAAACCGCTGCATTTTCACCGCAATCCTTCGACCCCACGGTTTCGCAGGGAGAATAACCGTGAAACGAGTGGGAATAATTGGGGTGGCGCTGATAGCAGCCAGCCTGCTCGGAATCTTGCTGTTGGCATGGGTGGCACGGTGGCTTCCTCCTGATGAAAACGCTGCGTTTATCGCTTTGTGGGGAGTCCTTTTCGCCGGGGGGTCGGCGCTATCCCTGGTAGAACAGGAAACTGCGCGTCAGACCGCCCTAGCCCACTCTCGCGGGCAGAACCCTCCGGTTTCGATATGGCAGCTCAACTTCGTGGCTCTCGGATTTGCTTGGATGGTGTTGCTGCTTGTCGGGGTCACCCCCGGAGGGGCGGTTTTGTTTGGGAGTGATACTTCGGAGTCTCGCACCAGTTCTTTTCACTGGATTACGCTGGCGGTGTTGGCTTTTGCTTATCTAGGTTTTGTGGCGCAATTTTCGATGCGAGGTCTGGCTTTGGGGAGTCGGAGGGAAGGCATCTACGCGGTGATATTGGTGGCTGAACCGGTGCTGCGCCTGCTGGGACTGTTGCCTTTCGTGATTTGGCTGACCGCCCCTTCTCTGCTGTGGGCATTAGTCGCGACCGCCTTGGGCTCCTATGGTTGGATAGTGGCTCTGGGGCGCTTACGGGTGCATCCATTTGCCCCAGACTCACGAGAACCGTGGCGGACCGTAGCGGGACGGGTGCTGACATTGGGGGCGGCAAACGCCCTTTTGGCTGCTATTTTGACCGGGTACCCGGCTTTGGTGACCGGCTTACTAGGCAGCTCACGCGGTCTTGCCGTATTTTTTGCAGTGGTGACGCTGTGCCGTATCCCGCTGGTGCTGCTGTCCCCGATCCAAGCGCTGGTAATTCCTGAAACTACCCGGATACTCGCGGCGGGGCGCGCTGCAGAACTCTATACCCTGCTGGGAAAGGTCTTTTTCGCGACCGTGTCGGTAGCCCTCACAAGTTTTGCTCTGGGCTGGTGGTTGGGTCCGTGGGCAGTAGCCCTGTTGTTCGGTCCCGCTTACGTGGCTCCCGGCTGGCTGGTGGCGGTCATCCTCGCGGCGACGGTGGTCTTGGGGGCAGCTTTGCTCCAAGCCGCAGTTTTTGTTTCATTACAAAAATATCTCTATGCCGTGCTGACCTGGGCAGTGACCTTGGCTGGAACCGTAGCGGCACTGTGGGTGACTCCCGGTGTGGCGCTTTCTCGAGGCACTGCCGGTTTCGTGGCGGCTTCGCTGCTGGGATACCTTCTCTCTGCTTTGTTGCTTCGCTTCGCGCTGGGGCGTCTAGGCAGAGAGCAGGTCGCGAATCATGGTTAGCCAGCCGCGAGAGTACCGGCTGTAGTTGCCCCGGATGGCTTCAGCAGTGATGCCGGGAATCCGGGCTAACCGATGGTGGGGCAGGTCACTGCGGCTTTGTTGGTGCGCCAATGCTTTCACCAGGTCGTGGCGTTGCGAGGGCGTGCCCAGCTGACGTGTGTCGGCAGCTTGAGCCAAGGAACACGCGCGGGTCAGTCGACGCTGGTTATCCGATTCATTTCCCGCGGTGAGCTGTTTCCAACGGTCTCGCAAGGTAATCTTGCGAGCCCCGACTGCGTTCCCTCCGTGTTGGCGGTAGTACGTTAGTGGGCGTTGCACAGAAGTCTGCACCAGGCGTAACCGTCCGTCTAATGCCGCCATCATTGCCAACCATTCATCATGCAGCAGCCCCGGTGGGGTCGGCATATTTTCGCGGGCGAATTCTCCCCGCAGCGCCACCGTTGCCCCGGTGATGAGATTACGTTTCAAAAGTACGGAAAACGCATCTCCCTCGGTCAAGTGCTGCAGTTCTGACGGCGAGGCTTTTAGTTCGTGCAACAGGGTCTTGGGACGTTGCGGATTCCCCAGGGGTCGTCCGTCGGAGCCGGTCAAGACCGCATCGGAATGCACCAGCTCCGCGTCGCGCAAAGCGGCGGTTAGTACCGTGGTCTTTTCGGGACCCCATTCATCGTCCTGATCGGAGAGAAACACGACATCAGTCGTGGTGGCACTGATTGCGTCAGAAAAGTTGTCGCGAATTCCTATCCGGGGACGGTGTAAGCGCCAGTTGAGACGAATCGGATGGGCGGGATGTTGACGATTAAAATCATCCACCAGGCTCTGCACAATCTCTACGGTGTTGTCACCAGAATCGTCGTCCCCGATGGTGAGCTCGTCGATAGGAAGTTTTTGATTCAAAATGGAGCGTACCTGCGTGGCGACAAAACGGGAACCGTTACAGGTCGTCATGGCCACCCCCAAGGTCGGGTGGGAAGGGAGCGGGGTGAGGTCGCGGCGCCAAATCTGGGTACTCATCTCTACCATTATAAAAGCCCGCCGAAAAAGCCGGGTATGATGAACACGGAACAAGACCCGGTAGGTTTGGCTCGCGAAAGCGTCCCAAAACAGTCCTGATACTCAGGCGAATCAATGGAAGGGAAACAAAATGCGGTGGATAGTTGTGGGAGCAAACGGAATGCTCGGTCAGGATTTGGTCGAGATGTTGCAATCCCAGGGGGAGGACGTGCGCACTTATGACCGTCCGGAAATCGACTTGACGGTGCAGTCTTCCGTCAAAGAACACGTGGTGGAGGCTGACGTGGTGGTTAACACCGCCGCTTTTACCGCGGTTGATAAGGCTGAGGAACAAGAACGCGCGGCCTTTGATATCAACGCGACCGCGGTGCAGTATCTGGCGGCGCAGTGCCGGGAAATCGGGGCACGCCTGGTGCATATTTCTACCGACTATGTGTTTGATGAACCGGCAGACCGAGAGACGCCTTGCGAAGAGTACGCTCTACCGAAACCGGCAGGAGCCTATGGACGGACCAAGCTGGCGGGAGAATGGGCGCTGCGTTCCCTCAGCGAGGATTACCTGATTGTGCGTACTGCCTGGCTGTATGGCGCCAAGGGCAATTGTTTCCCCAAGACGATGGCGCGTTTAGCGGGGGAACATGACCGACTGACAGTGGTGGCAGATCAGTATGGCCAACCGACCTGGACTCGTGACCTCGCAGATTTGATTTGGCGCCTGATTTCAGCGAAAGCGCCCAGCGGAATTTATCACGGGACAGCTCAGGGCAAGACGAACTGGCATGGTTTCACGCAGGCTATCGTACGTTCCCTGGGCAAGGATCCGTCGATGGTCGCGCCGGTCACCACCGCTGATTTCCCGCGCCCGGCCCCGCGCCCGGCTTTCTCCGTTTTGGCGCACAAAACTATCCGTGACCTGGGATTGGAGCCAATCGGTCCCTGGGAGGAACGCTGGGAAGTAGCAGCTAAAGAGATTTTGGCTGATTACTTGGATTGAACCCCGCGTTGCGGGGCGTCAACGCGGGGGCACTATGCCTCCAGCAGCCCCAGCAGGTAATCCCCGTAGCCGGATTTCCGCAGCGGCTCGGCGCGTTTGACCAGCTCCGCGTCGCTCAAAAATCCGCGGCGCCATGCGGCTTCTTCGGGACAGCCCACTTTCAGGTCTTGCCGCTTTTCCACGGTTCGCACGAATGCGGTTGCGTCCGCCAGGGAGTCAAAAGTCCCGGTGTCCAGCCAAGCCGTGCCGCGCGGCAGGACCTCGACCTGCAGTTTTCCGGCTTCGAGGTACACCCTATTGACGTCTGTAATCTCGTATTCCCCGCGGGCGCTGGGCTGTAGGTTCCGAGCGATCTCCACCACGTCGTTGTCATAGAAATACAGCCCCGGCACCGCATAGTTTGACTTGGGCTGCGCGGGTTTTTCTTCAATAGAAATCGCGCGGAAGTTTTCGTCGAACTCCACCACCCCGTAAGCCTTGGGGTTGTGGACGTGGTAGGCAAATACAGCCCCGCCGTCAATCCCCTTGAAGCGTTGCAGCTGGTCGCCCATGCCCGGACCATAGAAAATGTTGTCCCCCAGCACCAGGGCGGCTTCTTGCGAACCGATGAAATCCGCCCCCAACACGAACGCTTGAGCCAGCCCATTGGGCACCTCTTGCACCTGATATTCCAGGTGAATCCCAAACTGAGAACCGTCACCGAGCAGACGATGGAAAGACGGGGCATCGTGCGGGGTGGTAATGACCAGGACGTCTTGAATTCCTGCCAGAATCAAAGTCGTCAAAGGGTAATACACCATCGGCTTGTCATAGACCGGCACCAGCTGTTTCGAAGTGCCCAGAGTGATGGGATGCAAACGAGTGCCGGATCCGCCGGCCAAAATAATTCCACGCATGAAACTAAGCCTATCAACCAAAAGCCTCCCGAAATGACTTATGAACGGCGAAAACCTCCCTAAAATTAATCCCAGACCAGTGAAAGGGGAAACACCGTGGAACGCATCGGAGGGATTGAGAAACGCTACGCTTGGGGGTCAGATAGTGCTATTCAGGAGCGCTTTGGCATTGGTACGCCCGGTCAGACGCTGGCAGAAGTGTGGTTCGGTGCTCACCAGCTATCGCCTTCGGTTTTGCTTGATGAGTCCGGTCAGGTAGAGGAGGACCCTTTGACCCTGGAGGACTGGATTGCGGCTGATCCGGTCGGTACGTTGGGGGCTTCGGTGGTGGAGCGTTTCGGACCGCGCCTGCCCTACCTGATGAAGTTCATCGCCCCGAAACGCCCGTTGTCCCTGCAGGTCCATCCGGACAAATCCCGTGCCGAGGCACGCTACAAAGCTGAGGATTTGGCGGGAATCCCGCTGGATTCTCCGCAGCGGCTGTACAAAGACCCCAACTATAAACCCGAACTCATCTATGCGATTACGAAGTTCGAGGCGCTGGCAGGGTTTCGGGCACCTCGGCGCATTATCGAGATTTTTGCTGACTTAGACACCGAGCTAGCGGTGCAAATCGTGTCCATGCTGCGGGTCAATACGTCCCCCCAAGGCATCCGCACGGTGGTGGATCGACTCTTGTCTCCCCATACGACCCCACAAGCGGCGCAGGTCGAGGCCACGGTGGCGGCGATGACGGATCGTCTGCAGGCGGGAACCTCGCCGTCCGTGCGCGTGGACCGGACCGTGATGGGTTTGGCACGTTCCTATCCGGGGGATGCGGGGGCAATCGTGGCAGCGATGCTGAACCCGGTGACGTTGCGACCGGGAGAGGTGCTGTTTACGCCCCCCGGTGGGATTCACGCCTATCTGTCCGGGCTGGGGGTGGAAGTGATGGCCA
Source organism: Mobiluncus curtisii subsp. curtisii ATCC 35241 (assembly GCF_000146285.1). Taxonomy (GTDB): domain Bacteria; phylum Actinomycetota; class Actinomycetes; order Actinomycetales; family Actinomycetaceae; genus Mobiluncus; species Mobiluncus curtisii. The sequence goes on along the minus strand of NZ_GL385912.1, from coordinate 838,783 downwards.
GTTCGGACAATGTGTTGCGGGCAGGGCTGACTGAAAAGCACGTGGATTGTCAGGAGCTGTTGAACTGTCTGGATTATGTCGCTGCCCCGCCGGTGCGCATCGCTCCCGAGTGGGTGACGGAGTCGACTCAGGTGTTCTATGCTCCGGTGGATGATTTCGAGTTTTCGGTGACCCGCCTGGACGGGCGGGAATTGGCGTTGCCCGGTCACGGGGGGCGCCTGATTCTGTGTTTGGAAGGTACTCCGACCATGCGTGATGGGGCGACTGCCGGTCTGGTGTTGCACCCGGGAGAGGTTGTGTTTGTCCGGGCAGATAAGGTTCCGGTCTATGCTGCTGGAACTGGGGTAGTGCTCCAGACCGATATTCCTTGAGACGAGTAGGTAATTATTCTCAAACCTGCTTTTGTGGCAAACGTTCCAGGGGCGTGTCGAGCGTATGTGATATATCTCACATTTGCGCTCAAGCTGTGCGGTTGGTGGATTTTCGCGTGCTGGAGCCAAACTCTGAGCCTGAACCCACTTGAACTCTGGAATCACACGCGTGTAACTTAGAGGTAACGGTTCTTGGCCCCTCTGAGACGCGGTGCCGAGTCTACAGAAGTTGTCCGAGCGAATGAGGTGAAGGGTCCTTGTGGAATCTGTTTGGTGAAGGCGATCTCGATTTCGCTGATACAGCCCCAGAGATTGACGAAATTCTCAACGGACCACTCGCTTGGCAAGCTCAGGCGCTGTGTGCTCAAACCGATCCAGAAGCCTTTTTCCCGGAAAAGGGCGGTTCGACACGGGAAGCGAAGAACGTCTGCTCCTGCTGCCCAGTAAAGGCTGAATGCCTGCAATATGCGCTGGAAAACGACGAGCGCTTTGGGATCTGGGGTGGCTTGTCTGAGCGGGAACGCCGTCGTTTGAAGCGTCGCGTGTCCTGACTCCAATAGGGAAGTAATATCCTTAACTCTGTGCGCACTGCAGTTACCGCCCTTATCGTCACTTCTGGGGAGACGCCCTATTTGGCAGCGACCCTTTTGGCGGTTTCGCGACAAACCTTGGCGCCGCGCGACGTGTTCGTCATCGACGTTTCCAGCTCCGGGGTCGCGCATCGTTCCGGCACAAAAGTCCTGAAAACGCCGGGAGTCCCCAACTTGGGCGAAGCGCTGCGGCAAGCTACCGCGCAACCCGATTTTCCGACGCCCCCGCCGGGACAACCCCACGCCCTGTGGATTTTGCACGATGACTCCGCCCCCGCTCCCACCTGCCTGGCTGAACAGCTGAAAGTCCTGGAATCTGACTCTGCCATCAAAGTGGTGGGGGCGAAACAGCGACTGTGGGACAAAGCCAATCAAATCGTCGAGGTCGGCATCCACGCGACTCGCTCCGGGCGCCGTCTGCAAGAAATGGACACCGGCGAAGTCGATCAGGGTCAATACGACGGTCGCGGAGACGTGCTGGCAGTGGGCACGGCGGGAATGCTGGTGGACTGGGACACATTTCGCCGTCTGGACGGTTTCGACCCGCACTTAGGACCTTTCGGTGATGGTCTGGAGTTTTCCCGGCGGGTTCGCCTGGCGGGGTATCGGGTCATGGTGGCGCCGCACGCCGTGGTTTATCACAAGATGGCAGGCTACTTTGGGCTGCGCGGTCCCGATGGAGGACGTCCCGCGCGTTCTGCCCGCAGCTTTGACCCCACCGGGCGCGATGCGGATGCCAACGGCAAGCTGGAACCGAATCCGAAGCGTTCCTTTGCTGCCCGGCGCACCGCCCAGCTGCACAACTGGATGGTGGCAGCGCCCTGGTGGCAGTTTATCTTCCTCCCCCTGGCAGTTTTGGTACTCGGCGCACTGCGGGTGCTCTGGCGAATCATCACGAAAGAGCCAAAACTGGCGGCAGGAGAACTAAAATCCACCCTGGTAACGGTGTTCCGACCTTTTGCAGCGTGGCAATCCCGATTGCGACGGGCACGACAAAGCAAGATTAGCCCCCGCACCCTGCGACCCCTCCAAGCGAAGTCGTCCCAAATCCGCCAAGCCAAAACGACTGCCCGGCGCGTCGCGAAGGATCAGCGCCGTCCCCAGATTCCGGACGGGGTCGCACGACGTAATTTTTATACCGAAAAATCCTTGGATCGCACCCTCGTGTGGAGCGTCGCTGCCGCTCTGATTCTGGTAGCACTGGTGGGCTGGCGCTTTGCCATCGGCGGCGTGTCTGGGGGAGCATTGGCGAACCTGCCGGCCAGCAACCGGGACTTTTGGAATGACCTGATTTCCGGGTGGATTCCTGCCGGTTTGGGCTATGGCTCAACAGTCGGGGCAACGGATCCCCTAGGGCTGGAAGTGGCGAGCCTGGGACAGGTTGCCGGTCTGGTCGGAATAAAAGGGGCGGTGGTGCTGGCAGTCCTGTTGTTTGCGACCCTGCCTCTCGCCTGGCTGAGCGCGTGGTGGGCTAGCGGAGTCCTCACGGACTCTCGCACGTTGCGTGCCCTCGCTGCCTTGTCCTGGATTCTCAGTCCGAACCTGCTGGTCAGTATGGGTCTGGGGCAGTTGCCGGTGTGGATTTTGGCAGTGAGCGTGCCCCTTTTCGTTGGTTCACTAGCGCGGGGCACGGGGATGCCCGTGACTCGCACCGTGATGGGAGAAATCGAACCGGTCACCGTCAGCGTGCATTCTGCCGCGATTATTCAGGTTGGTATTGCTGCCCTCACCGGGTTCCTGACAGTGAGTGCGTCCGTGATTATGGTCATTCCCGTGGTGCTGCTGGTGGGGCTGGCGATGCTGAAAGGAGTCGCTAACCCGCTTTATGTCGGTGCGCAAGCGGAGACGAGAGCTTCTACTTTTAGCCGCATTCCTGCCCGTTTACGGCTGAAAGCCGTTCATGCTCTGATCGTGTTGTCTCCCGCGGTGCTGCTGGCTTTGCCCACAGCGATGCGCACGGTGAGTTCGCCTGCCCAATGGTCGCTGTGGCTGTCCAGTCTGTCGGTGCCGCTGCCCGTCTCTATGCCGAACTGGTGGGATTTGCTCACGGCGTGGCCGCTTGATGTGGCGGCGACAGCCCTGCCCATTGCCCTGCCGGGCTGGCAAATTCTCGCTTTCCTGCCCATGGGGTTGTTGCTGCTCACCGTGGTGGTGGGGGTGATTATTCCGGGTCGTTCCACCGGGGCGCACTGGAGTCTGCTGTTTGCGCTGGGGGGCGTGGTGACGGCGTGGCTGGCGAGTTCCACCCCGGTTTCCGTTTCGGGAGCTGACGCCGTATGCGCGTGGGGCGGACCGGGGCTGGCGGTGTTTCACGCGGGATTGATTACGTCCGCCCTGTTCTCGATGGGGCGTCTCGAGCTGACAATGCCGGTAGAGATTGCCAACTGGAGCAATCGCAGCGCTAAAGCCGTGGTGGCAGCCGCGCTGTTGATTCCGGTCTTGGGTGCCACCCCGGTGTTGGTAAACCAGTTTGCGGCTCCTGCCGATTCCGGCTTTAACGCCCTGAAAACGTTCCGGGAGGCGAGCCTTCCCGCTACGGTCGCGCAAGGGCAGTCTTCCCCGCGCCACCTGCGGGCGCTGAACCTGGAGGTCGCCAGCGCCCCGCACCAATCCACCCTGGTGACGGCGAGTCTGTGGCGGGACTGGCGAGACACGACTTTTGAAGCTTCCCCCTATCTGAAACTAAAAAATTACCGTAACGTGACCGGGTCCCGTACCCCCGATGCGGCTGACGCGGTGCTACAGACCACGGTGGCAGCGGTGCTGGGGGGTTCCACTCCGAAGCTGGGCGAACAGCTCGCCCAGTTGAACGTGAACTTCATTATCGTGCCCCCCAGTCGTGATGCCGCGACCACTGCCCTGGTCAACACGTTGGATTCGGCAGCGCCACTGGAACGGATTACCACCACGGAGGCTGGCACGGTGTGGCGTCTGGCTGATTCCGCCACGGCGAGCCTGGCTCGGATTGCTCCTGCCCAGTGGAAGGGGGGACACCCGTCCTGGCCGACTGGTGAAGTCAAGGCGCAGGCTCTCAACGTGCGTGGCGGGAAAGCTCGTGTCCCGGAGGGACCGGCGGGACGCCTGCTGGCGTTGAGCGAACGTGCTGATAGCAGCTTTACCGTGCGGTTTAACGGCAAAATTATCGACCCGGTAGAAACGGGTCAGTGGAATGCGCTCTATCAGCTGCCCCCCAGCTCCGGCACCGTGACCATCACCTACGCTTATCTTCCCCACCAGCTGTGGGGTGCGGTGCTGCTGGTGTCCCTGCTGATTGCCCTGGCAGCAGCCCTACCGCTGCGTCGGGTGTCGGAGGTGAGATTGTGAAACTCGAAACGGTTGAGGATACGCTGCCAGAGGCGGAGTCCCCAGAAGTGAAATCGGCGGACTCCCGTTACGCGACGGTCAGCCGGTGGGAGCGGGTACGTTGGTTCCTCGCCACCCTGCTGGTCGTGACCGTGGCCGGGCTGGTGGTCGCCATTGGTTTGACTCGACCGGCAGCTGCTCAGAAGCCGCACTATGGCGAGCCGGTCCCGGTTCCTCCCGGTCAGATTACCTTGGCTTGTCCTCAGGTGCCGCCTACGGTGAATCCGGCAGCGGTCGATGGGGAGGGCAAGCCGTTGACCCCGCCCAAAATCGCGGGGTCGATGACCTCCACCGTTTTGGCTCGCACTGATAGGGTTCCGGAAAAGGCTGTCTACCAGCCCCTGGGCTCGCTGGGACGCGCCCCGCAGCCCGCCACTCCGACTCCGGCAGAAACGACCCCGAACCAAACTAAGTCGCATCATGCCGGGACCGCGCACGCCTCAAAAAATGACCCCGAAGAAGTCGCCCCGCCCCCGGAGAATCCCCGCAACGACCTCGTGCTGACCCCGAAATCGGCGATGCTGTACGGCAGTTTTTCCACTCCGGTCAGCGGTTTCCTCACGGCGCAACCGTGGGATGGCAAAGTTGCCCTGGCGGCGGCTGACATCGAACAGTCGGTGTCTTCGGGTGACTATCGTGGTTTGGCCAGTGCGTCCTGTCAACCGGCACAGTTGGAATCCTGGCTGGTCGGCGGTTCGAGCGAGGTCGGGGAATCGAGCGTGTTGCAGCTGATGAACCCCTCCGCCAATCCGGTGGATGCCAAGGTCGAAGTCTGGGGAGACACCGGGAAACTCGATTTTCCCCGCGGGGACAAAATCAACGTGCCTGCACATCAGCTGCAAGCCATTCCCCTGGAATCCCAGGTGGGAGGGAGCCAGCGTCTGGTGGTGCGAGTCACCGCAAACGGAGCCGGTCTGGCGTCTTCACTGCAGACGCACAGTTTGCTGGGCTTGACGGCGGGGGGAGTCTCCCTGGTACACGCCTCGACCCTGCCGCACACCACCCAGGTCATTCCGGGCGTGGCGATGGACGGGAGTCTTGGCGCGGTGCGCCTGTTAAATCCTGGTGCGGATACGGCACGAGCCAGCATTGAAGTCGTCAACGAAAACGGTCGTTTCCCGCTGCCGGGAGGCAAAGACCTGGATTTGGATCCCGGCGCGGTGCTGGATTTCACGCTGGGTGGCTTGCAGCCGGGCAACTATGCGGTGGTTGTCAACGCCACTCAGCCCGTGGTGGCAGGAGCGGTCATCTATCGGCAAGGCTCGGTTTCTCCCACGGACCCGGACAAATTTGTGCGCGATGTGGCGTGGCTGCCCGCGCTGTCTACCGGCGGAGGAGTGGTGATGGGACCCGCCGCAACCCAGCGGCAGCTGCTGGTCACAAATCTCACCAACAAACCTCAGGAATATCGGATTGCGGAAACCACCCATGTCGTCAACGCGATGACCACGGCGGTGATGCCCCTCAAGGAAGAAACTCCGCAGCTGGTAGAAGCCCCGGATTTGTATGTAACCCAGCTGGTCACCACGAACTTGGGTGACGGTGATGGGATTGATGCCCTAGAGCCGATTCCCGACCTGGCTGTGTCCAGCCAAATCTATGTCCATCTCACCAGCTGAGCAGTGGTTTAAAAGCGAGGGCGAGACGCTAAATCCCGTATCGCGAGCCAGACACCGCGGAAAGTCTCTGTTCCAAACGTGCCTGAATCGCAGCGTTCGTGCGATACTCGGCGTCCCGGCGCAGCACCAGGACCGCGGCGATGAAGCGCTCTGGGTCAGTTCCGGGGGGCGGTGGTGGATACACCCTGTTCACCAGGGCGGTGGCGAGCGCTTGGGCGGTGCGCTGACGGTGGATTGGGTCCATCTTGGTGGCGCTTTGCAAAAACCGGCGTGCTGCTACGGTGGTGACCCCGTCAAGCTCTCCGACGTTGGCGTCCCCTGCCCAATCTGCCAGCTCCGGAGCCATCAGCAGCGGTCTACGGGTCACTCCGGACGCCTCGGAAACGGCGTAAGTTCCGGCGAAAATATCCCCGATGCGTTTGCCTCTCCGGTTCGTCCATGCCGCAATAATCGCCCCGGCACCCATCGTCATCCATAGCTCGCCCAAGCCAATCAGGGTGCGCACGAAAGCATGGCGCAAAGTGATGGGACCTCCGTCATCACGAACTATGCGCGTCCCCACGATGAAACGTCCCAGCGATTTGCCGCGGGTCAGCGTCTCAACCAGCATCGGCACCAAAAACAGCCATACCGCCGTGACTATCGAGATGAACGCGGCGACTTGTGCCTCGTTGGAAAAAAATGGAATCTCGTCGCCGTCACCGCGCAGCTCCATAATCAGGAACAGGATTTCGTAAGTAATAATCATCCCTAAAATCACGACGATGGCATCGACAATAGCTGCCGCGACGCGCAAAAATAGTGACGCCGGCTGCACCAGCAGGGCGATGGCTTCACCGGTGATGACCACGTCGGGTCGGATTTTCGTTCCGCTAAATTGTTCCATTGAGTATAAATTAGCAGCATGGACATCGATGCGTATACCGCAGGGCGGACTGAGGACTGGAAACGCCTGGCGGCGTTAAACCGCAAACCCCGTCTGAGCGGGGCAGAAATCGACGAACTGATGGGGCTATATCACCGCGCTAGTGCGGATTTGGCGACTATCACTTCCGTACCGACTGACCCGGATGTCGTGTTGGATTTGACGAATCTGGTGTCCACGGCACGAGGGCGTATCGGGGGGACGCGCCGGACGTTTCGGGAGTCCGTGGGCGGGTTCTTTACCGTGACTCTGCCCCTGGCGCTGTATCGAATTGGACCGGTTTTCCTGGCGCTGCTGGCGTTATCGCTGATTACCGCGGTGTTTACGGGCTTTTGGATCTATACCCATCCCGAGATTCTGCTGGCGCAGCAAACCGAGATTGAGATGCGCCAATATGCCGAAGATTCTTTCAAAGCCTATTATTCAAACTATCCTGCCCCGGATTTTGCTGCCCAAGTGTGGACCAATAACGCGACGATTGCCGTGATGATGGTGGCTATGTTCTTTACCGGTGCCTATCCGGTCTACCAGTTGTTGATGAACTTCGCCAATGTGGGGGTGGCAGGAGCCATCATGGCAAAGTACGGTGATTTGGGGATTTTCTTCGGGCTTATCACCCCTCACGGGTTGCTGGAACTGTCTTGTATCGTGTTGTCTTGCGCCGCGGCGCTGCGGCTGTTTTGGGCGTTGTTTGTGCCCGGTGAGGATCCACGCATGGTGTCCTTGGCGCGGGCAGGTCGCCAGTTCGGACCGGTGGCAGCCGGGCTGATTATCCTGCTGGGGATTTCGGGGCTAGAAGAAGCGTTCTTGACGCCGTCTGCATTGTTGACACCGGTAAAGATAGCGGTGGCATTGGTGGTTTATGCGGTCCTCGTGGCGTGGATTGTGGTTTTCGGTCGACGCGCGCAGCGCGCCGGTTTGACTGGGGATTTGGACGAATCAGCTGCTGGTTACGTCGCGTAGCGGACCGGCGGACTTACGGGTGCGTCACCACCGTGGTGTTGGTGTCCGCCCAATCCCACATCCACTTGGCATCGTCGGGACGCATATTGACGCAGCCGTGCGAACCGGTATCGGGAGTATAGACGAAACTGGTGCGCCACGGTGCGGGGTGGAGGGCGAACCCCTTGTGAAAATACTGGATATAGTTCGCCGGCTCGGAATACGGTCCGTCAAACCCGATCCCGGTCATGTCTTGGAACGGAACTCGTGAATAAATCTTGAACACGCCCTGCACGGTGGGGGCGAGCCGGTGTCCGTGAACGACCGGGACTGGTCCCATGACCAGCTTATCGCCTTCGTAGGCTGCCAAAGTGTGGGTGGTCAGGTTGACGTCAACCCATTTCTCATTGGGTTGGGGGTGGTAGGTCAGCGGCGGATCTGCCACCACGGTGTCATCGAAACCGGCGTGGCGGGGAGACAGCTTTCCGGCGACTTTCACGTTGCCGGTGCTGCTGTGCAGGGCTGTTTTAATCTGGGTAACCAGGCTGTTCGGGTGGTCTACCGTCGCCCCATTGACCGGATCTTTCAGCAGGCTCACCAGGCGACCCGCACTGTCCACCTGTCGTTTTCCGTTTACGGCGGTTTTTTCGACTTGGGAGGTGCAGGAGTGTACCCATTGAGTAATCGCGTTGACGTTGAACTGGGGCTTGGGCAGCGGCTGAGGACTGAGCTGTTTGGTGGGTTGCGGTACCGGCTGCAGCCAGGAGCAAACCTGGTCGGGCTTAGCTAAAAAGCTTTTGCTCCCCAGACGCAAAGTGACGCTGCGCTGACATGCTGCCTGGCGCGCAGCGCTGATTTGGGCAGACTGCTCCGGGCTCCACACCGGCGGGTGGCTAAATGTCAGCCAGCTCGCTCCGAACACCAGCAGCAACGCTGCCCCGAGCGCGAGTGAGCCGGGGTGGGATGTGAGCGACCCACGCCGATGCTGCGGCGTCAAATGCGTCGGATGATACGGGAAGGGCATCCATGGAACCTTTCGAATACCTAGAGGACCCCAGCCCTGTGGATGACCACCGGAGTTCCCACTCGAGCCCAGTTGAACAGCTCTTTGGCATTGGCGGGCTTTAAGTTTACGCAGCCGTGTGACCCACCGTAGTTCGTCTGCACCCAATTCCAGCGAGTATTGGTGCCGTGTACGGCGTAGTCGCCGTGATAATACATGGTCCAGGGGCTCCACGTGTCATAAGCGCCGTCCCAGGCGTTATCGTTTTTCATGTGGGCGTTCACCAGTTTGGTTTGGACGTGAAAAATTCCGGGATAGGTCGGGGATGGCAGCGATCCGTGGACTGCTTCGACGGGTCCCCACACAACTTTGTCGCCTTCCCAAGCCGCTACGGTGTGGTTGGTCAGGTCGATACTGATGAACTTTTCCCCCGGCTTGGCTTTGTAGGGCGGGCGGGGCAGGTTTTCGTCCACGACCGTGTCGTGAAATTTGCCTTCCTGGACTGCCATTTCAAAAACGCCGCGATAGTTTTGTCCGGCTTTCAGGGCGGCGGTGATTTCGGCGGCGATGGTCTCATTGTTCGAGACTTTCTTGGAGTCCAGAGCCATTTTGGTCAGGGTCAACAGGTAGCCATCTTTCGTCATGGTGCGTTCGCCGGGACCATGGTTCACGTCGATTTTTTCGTCGGTAAACGTTTTTAGCCAATCCAGCACTTTCTTTTCGCTGATGACCGGTCCGTTCTCGGTGACTTCGACCCATTGGGCTTTGTCTGCCGGGGGAATGACATGCCCGACTTTGCGACCAATCAGGTTTACTTTCGGGGCAATCAGTTCGTTTCCGGTCTTTGCCCAAGTTTTCAGCTGTGCATCCGGGGCGATGGGGGAAACTTTGGTCAGTTTCACCTTGAGGGTTTGTTTCATCTGGGTCTTCCAGGTTTTTTGAGCGGCGGCGATGACGATTTTCGGGTCGACGCCTTGCCCAGCGCTGCCCGCCTGCACCTCAAAAGTGCCGCGTTCACTGTTAAATCCCAGATGCGGGTCAGCGACGGTGTCGGGTCGTCCAGCGGTCAGGGCACGAGCGGCCTGGGTGGCGACGACTTTATCAAGGGTGAAAAGGGGGGTGACCTGGCGTTCTTTGACGGTGGACGCCAAGACTTCGCCCAGGTTGTGGTTGGCTTTCATCACGACAGCGGCGGTGCCGGGAACGTCGCAGTCCAAACCCATCTGTCCCAGACTCAAGGATTTTTGGGGAATGTCTCCGCTAAAGGTGACGCGCAGATTTTGGCAGTTGTCGGTCAAGCTACGTTTCAATGCGTTGGGGGTCTGGCCTCCGACATCATGCTTTCCCAGCATCGTGTGGGGCAGGACCAAGTTTGCATAGTGCGTGGCATACGCCCAGCTGCCACCTGCCAGGGCAAGGGCGAGAACCCCCACGGTGATGCTGGTAATCACAGGCCAGCGACGTTTTTGCTTGACAACACCACGAATCTCTAAAGTGGGGTTCAAATTGTCTGCTGTCATTGCCACCTCTCCATCCTCGTTAATCATAGCTGAAACCTGTTGTTCCCCAAGTGAATGATTGTCTGAGCACTTTGACGTTTCAAGTGGATGATCTGCGCTATTTATTTCACTGGGATCACTTACAGTCTGTCATCTGACTGACTGTAAGTGGATGGTCGCTGGGCATACTTAATCAAATAATTAACCCTAGTTTTCAACGGAGAATCGCGCTACAATGAAATAGCGCAGGAGGTCGGCGGCGTGTCTCGTTCAGCGCGTTTTTAAGCCATTCAACGTTTAGGGGGAAATTTTATGAAATCCCTGATTTATGGAGTGGTGAGCATTTTAGCTTTGGGCTTAGCAGCCACTTTGCCAGCACAAGCCGCTGAGTACCGCGAGGTCACGGATTCCCTCACAGGAGCAACTCTGAAAATTTGGAACGAGGGTAATTGCGAGTCTTTCCGTGTCAATGAGGTGGTTCGAAACGATAGAAATGACAGAGTCGTAAAGCTCGCATATGATATTGATGCTTCTTGCAGGGTTTCGAACTTTACCAGCAGCTTTGAAAACCTACCCGCTAAGACGCAGCTGACCAGCAGTACCCGGTCGGGCTACCAGTGTAAGACGCTCTACACCAACCATTATTTGAAGGATCCCGTTGGCTTAGTTATTTCAAGTCTGAAAATGAACAGCTTGATGTGCTGGAACGGGAGTATGAGTTATTTCAGTGCTCCCGGATACGCCAACGCAACCGCGCCATTATCCTGGAACCATGTTGTGAATAATGCACGTTTTACCTCGATTGGAGACACTGTTGGTAGGAACGCGCGAATTAGTGCAGTCGCGGATTTTAAAACTGACTTTGTTACCTGCAGGGGTAAAACCTACAACATGAGCAATTCGGCTACTTCTAATCCCAACGGCAGTTATTCAGCTGGTTTTTCGCATGATTTGCGAGGCTGCATAGTTGATACGGTACACGCAGAAACGAGTCATTATGCGCGCTAGGACTGCTTTTGCTCTGGTTGGATTGGCGCTAATCGTTTGCAGTGTCATTCCCACCCCGTTCTTCTCGAACGCTTCACTGCCCTCAGTTTTCGCACATTCAGGGGTTTCCCTAGTGTATTTGCTAGGAATACTTTTGGTTTTGCCCTTTGCGTGGCGTGTTCCGTCTTCACCCTTTCGGGGTGCAGTTCCGGTATTTGTACTCACGGCAATGGTAGGACTTTATCTGATTGCTTGCGGAATCATGCTGACACATTTTCAAATACGTCCTGACATAGAGTTTCTACCGGCTACAGTAGTTACTCTCAGCAGTTTATTGGCAGCTTTTGTCCTGCTACTGGTGATGTTAGTGCGTTTTCGTGATCAACTGGGCAAATGGATCGGATTCATTTGCCTTCTCTGTTCGGCAGGGACAAACCTAGAGATGTTCACTGGATGGGTAATCACACTGCTTGCTGTCGTGGTTTTCCTGACCCAAATGGCTCACTATTGGCTTACTGTCCGACGTGTTCCTGCAATTACGGTCAACGACGCTATCTAGGGATTCTGGCTAACCAGCGGGTGTTGCTGCACAGTCTCGGTAGCGCTAGTTGGTGTGACTTTGTGGATTGTGGCATAATAGACCCTTGGTTTTTCCGGTTCACCCTAAGCCTCCGCCGCGGGACCCGGAGCCTTTATACCCAAGGAGTAATCATGAAACAGGGAATCCACCCCGAATACGTATTGACCGAGGTCACCTGCACCTGCGGAAACAGCTTTACCACTCACTCCACCCTGACTTCCGGTCAGATGCGTGTGGATGTGTGCTCGGCTTGCCACCCGTTCTATACCGGCAAGCAAAAGATTCTTGACACCGGTGGTCGTGTGGCTCGCTTCGAGGCTCGCTACGCCAAGTTTAACGATGCCAAGAAGAAAGCTGCAGATAAAGCTAAGAAAGACGCCGCAAAGGCTTCTGCCGCTGCAGCGGAATAGCAAAACTTTGACACCGGTCGGTACATTTTACCGACCGGTGTCTTTTATTTGCCAGGGACTTCCCTGGTATTTTCCCCGTACTCACCTCGATTTTGAAAGCGAACTGAAAGGTCCGAAATGAGCGACTTTCCTGAAGAATTTGCCGGTGTGGAAGCCCTGCTGGAGGAGTATCACCAGCTTGAGGTGCAGATGAGCGACCCGGACCTGCACTCCAACCAGGCTCATGCCCGCAAGGTCGGTCGCCGTTACGCGGAACTGAGCCGTGTCAACACCGTGGTGCAGAGCTGGTTGCAGGCGCGTGACGACTTGGAAGCCGGGCGCGAAATGGCAGGCGAGGACCCGGACTTTGCGGCGGAAATCCCCGGTCTTGAAGCCGCTTTTGAGCAAGCCAACGCTGATTTGATTGAGGCTCTGACCCCGCGGGATCCTGACGATGCCCGTGACGTGATTATGGAAATCAAAGCCGGTGAGGGCGGCGAGGAATCTGCCCTGTTTGCTGGTGATTTGATGCGGATGTACCAGCATTACGCCGAAAAGATGGGCTGGGCGGTACAGGTGCTGGGCTTGACTGAATCCGACCTTGGTGGAGTCAAAGACGCTTCGATTGCGTTCAAAGCGAAAGGCAACCCCTCCCCGGAGGAAGGCGTGTGGGCACACCTGAAGTACGAGGGCGGGGTGCACCGGGTCCAGCGCGTGCCGGTCACCGAGTCCCAGGGGCGCATCCACACTTCGGCAGCAGGCGTGCTGGTCATGCCGGAGGCTGAGGAAACCGGAGACATCGAGATTGACCCTAATGACCTGCGCATTGACGTGTACCGTTCCTCAGGACCGGGGGGTCAGTCCGTGAACACCACCGACTCGGCGGTGCGCATCACCCACCTGCCCACCGGAATCGTGGTGTCGATGCAAAACGAAAAGTCCCAGCTGCAAAACAAAGAAGCGGGGATGCGGGTGCTGCGTTCCCGCCTGATGCAGTTGGAGGCAGAGAAGCGCGAGGCTGAAGCGGCTGAGGCGCGCGCCTCCCAGGTCCGCACCGTGGACCGCTCCGAGCGAATCCGCACCTACAACTTCCCGGAAAACCGCATCGCTGACCACCGCACCGGCTACAAGGCTTACAACCTGGACCAGGTGCTCAACGGCGACCTGGCTCCGGTCATCCAATCCGCTATTGATGCCGACGAAGCCGCCCGCCTGGCGGCAGTGGGCAAGTCCGCCCACTAACCACCCCGGCTCAAACCTCCCCATAGCGCCGGTCTGTCAGACCTGGCAATCCAGGCGAAACAGCAGGTTTGACGCCCGTGGATTCGCCGCATAGGTGTGTATTTCCCAGACGGCGGAAGGAATTCGATGCAGATACCCCAGCAAGCGGCAGCGCGGTCGGCGCTCAATGACGCGGCTTTCGTGTTGAGCGAGGCCGGAATCAACAATGCTCCCGGTGAAGCGCGCCTACTGCTGGAGCACGTCTTGGGTCACCGACCCGGCTACGGCGAGCGCCTGGACGGGGCTACCTGGCAACGGTTCTTTGAGCTGGTCGGACAGCGCGCCACCAGAGTCCCGTTGCAGCACGTTATGGGGATAATGTACTTTCGCCACCTGACTCTGCGCGCCCGCCCCGGAGTGTTTGTGGTGCGTCCCGAGACGGAGTGGGTCGCACAAGGGGCCATCGACGCGGCGGCGGATTGGGTGCGGCAAGGGGTCGCTCCGCGGGTGCTGGACCTCGGCTGCGGTTCGGGGGCTCTGGGATTGTCTATTGCTTCCGAGGTCCCCCAGTCGGTGCTGACCAGCGTGGATGTGTCAGAAGCGGCGGTGGAATTGACGGCGGAAAACGCCCGGTTTACCGGAGTGGCGGCGCGAGTCCTACACGCTGACGCTACCGACCCGCAAACGCTGCGCAACGCCCTTGTGTGTGCCGAAATCCCACCACAATTCCACGTTATCGCCACTAACCCGCCCTACGTGGTCGACCCGGTCACGCAACCCGAAGCCGCCCAAGACCCGCAGTTGGCACTCTATGGCGGGGGCACTGACGGTTTGGAACGCCCGCGGGCATTTTTGGCTGCCGCCGCCGCGGTCGCACTGCCGGGAGCCACCATCGTGATGGAACACGCCGAGTCGCAAGGTGAAGCCTTGGTGAAAGCTGCCGAAGCACTCGGACTCAGGGGCGCGCAAACCCGGTGTGACCTGGCAGGACGCCCTCGTTTCTTGCAAGCTATGGCGTGAAGGCTGAGGGCTGGTCAGGGTTAAATCAGGGATATCCCTGATTGCAAGCTGACGGGGAGCCGGGATAATCTGGGACTGTCTCCTCCTGAGGGTTGAGAGCGGCGTATCCGGGCACTGGTAAAGTCTCCTACTTCGGACTGATTTTCCTGGTAACGACGCTTTTGACAGGACGAAATCGTCCCCCGGAGTTTATAGTTTTTCAAAAGCGTTTTTGATAATAAGGAGTTATTGTGAGCGACGAACCTGTGATCACTCCCGTCGATGACCCGACTGTCACCTCTGTCACTGCCGTGGCGGGAGAGGGTTCGGCAAAGTCCTCGAAATCCCTGCTCAAGGACAAGAAAAAGCTGAAATTCGGCAAGAAAAAATCGAGCAAGAAAAAGAAAATCATTATCGGGGTGAGCGTGGTGGCAGTCTTGGTTGTCGCCGGGCTGGTCGTTCCGCCGTTGCTGGGGATAGGGGCGCCCAAGTACGACCCGACTGCCGTTTATCGCGGGGACGTCGCTACCGTTACGAAAGACGACGTGACCAAGAGCCTCAGCATGACCGGCACGCTGAAAAGCGCCAAGAGCATGACCCTGTTTTCGTCGTTGAACTCGAAAGTGCAGACACTGAACGTAAAGCCAGGGGATCGCGTGAGCCGGGGGCAGTTTTTAGCGCAGCTGGACAGCTCTGAGGCCATGTCCCAGCTGTCCAGTCAGCAGTCCCAGCTGAACGAGAGTCGCGTCACCCAGCAAAACAGCATTGATGAGGCTGCGCAAAATTACCAAAACGCCAAAAGTGCCTTGGATCAGGGCTTGAACCAGGATATTCGCGGGGCACAGACCGCCCTGCACGAAGCGCAGAACGAATATGTGAAAGCATCCCGCGCTTATGACCAGATGAAGCAGGAAAAGGATAACCGCACTCTGCAAGCTTTGCTGGACCAGGAAAATGCTTTGCGTTCTGCCAATCAAGAAGCTGAAAACGCCAGAATGGAAGCGAACCGGGCGGGAGCCGCGGTGGCAGATGCGAAAACACAGCGCGATATTGCGGCTATTGAAAGGGACTCCGCTAAGGACGATTTAGCACTGGCGAGGAAAGAACTAGAGCGAATTAAGAAGGACCCGACACTGAAAGCTGATCCGAATAAGCTCGCCGAGCTAATCGAGGCGACCAAGCAACGCATCGCTGAACTGATGTCGGAGGTCAACGCTAAGGATCAAAACGCCGATGCTACCGAGAAAGCTGTCAAGAACGCGTGGTCCCAGCAGGCTCAAGCCAAGCAAGCCGCCAATCACGCTAGCGAAAACTTGGGCATGGCACGGCGCCAATTCCGCGCTGCGCTGCGCCAGATTGACTCCCAAATCGCCGATGCGGGCGATGCGGTAGCCAAGGCGCAAACCGGCGTCTCTGACGCCAAAGTCGCCCTGGACTCTGCCAAAATCCATGCCGCCCAGGAAGTGAACTCAAATCTGCGGGCATTGCGGGCGGCACAAGCCACTGCCGGCTCGGGTATGGCAGAAGGTCAGAGCGCCATCCAAAAGCTGCGGGCAGACATTAGCTCGGCGCACGTGACGTCCCCGATGGCAGGCATTGTGACCTCCGTAACTGCCAAGGTCGGTGCCGCGCCGGAAGGCTCCCTGATGACGGTGGAAGACGATCAAAATATGGTCATTGAAACCCAGATTAAAGAATCTGGGGTCGCCAAGCTCAACGTGGGTAACCAGGTCACTTTTACCACCCCCGCCACCGGAGACAAGGAATTCACGGGGACCGTGGCATTTATCTCTCCGGCAGCCGTCGACCAGACCGCTGCGCCGTCCGGTCCGGGTGCTGACCAGGGTGTTAACAGCGGGAGCGGGAGTGGAAATACCTCGGTTATGTTCCCGGTGCAGATTACGGTGACGGGCGATTTACAGGGCTTGCGCCTGGGTTCTACTGCCAAGGTTAAGGCGATTATCGCCGGGCAAAAGAACGCTTTGACCGTGCCAAAAGGTGCCCTCATTGATTCTGCCACCCCGGTAGACGGTCAGGACTCGCACTCTCCCGAGGGTTCCGTTTCCGGAGGAATGACGGGACCGGGGATGTCTGCTGATGATGGTCCAAAGTCTGTGCTGGTGGTCGAAAACCCTGACTCGGAACAGCCGAAGATTCGTGAAGTCCAGGTGGAAGTCCTGGTGGAAGGCAACGGCATGGCAGCGATCAAGGGTAAAGGCATCAAAGACGGCACATCCGTGCTGGATAACGCCATGAACTATCTCGACTTGATTGGAGAGACTGGTCACTATGTCGACACTCCACAGACAATGGAGCAGACAGATGGAGCGATGGGATGATGAGCCTGCCGGTAGGTCATGCTGAGGGTCAGGTTATTGCACCAGCGTCCCCTCCCGCGCTCGCTCCGCAGGGTGGCGGTCAGTCGGGGGCGGTAGCACCGCAGCCGGTCATCCAGTTGAGCGACATTTACAAGGGGTTCTTTCTGGGTACCGACCACGAGCTAACTGTGTTGAAGGGTGTAAACCTGGCAATTTATCCGGGAGAGTTTGTGTCCATCGTGGGGTCCTCCGGTTCGGGCAAGTCCACCCTGATGAACATTATCGGACTGCTGGATCGACCCACTTCGGGCCGTTACCTGTTGGGAGACGTGGATATTTCCGAAGCTGACGATAACGAAGCCGCGTTGATACGCTCGCTTTCCATCGGGTTCGTGTTTCAAAACTTTAACCTGGTGGGACGTACCGATGCGTTAAAGAACGTAGAACTGCCCATGATGTATGCCGGAGTAGGGCGTGCTCAGCGGCGTGAACGGGCGCTGAAACTGTTGGAACTGGTCGGCATGAGCGAACGGATTCACCATCAGCCCAGCGAGTTGTCCGGCGGGCAAAAGCAGCGGGTGGCGATTGCGCGCGCGATGGCCAATGACCCGGACATTATTTTGGCAGATGAGCCGACCGGTGCTTTGGACACCGCCACAGGTTTGATGGTCATGGACCTGTTCCACCGGCTGCACCGCGAGCAGGGTAAAACCATCGTGTTGATTACCCACAACCCCGAGCTTGCCGAGCAAACTCAGCGCATCTTTACCATGGTGGACGGCGTGCTGGGCGAGGGTGTGTCGACCAAAGGAGGCGCTCAATGACTTTCGGAGAAAACGTGCGCCTGGCCCTGGCGGGACTGTGGGCGAACAAGATGCGAGCCATTCTGACTCTGCTGGGTATCATCATCGGGATTGCTTCCGTGGTGGCGATTCTCACTATCTCTCGCGGGGTGACCAGCGCGGTGACGGACTCGTTGGGTTCTCTGGGAGGGCAGGATATGTACCTCTCGGTGGATACCAAAGAAAACATCGCCAAGAATAAATCTCACGAAGATTCGCCTGGTACGGAAGATGACGGCAGCATGCCCGCAGAGCCTGATGAAGAGGATGAGGACATGTCCGGGAATGACGGTACCAGCTCGGCTGGTGCGGATAGCGACGGCGACGACCAATATCTGACTCCGGAAATCCTGGACCAGATCCGTGAGGAGTTTTCCGACCAAATCAAAGGTATCAGCGTGCAAGGGGCGGGTGGCTACGGCACCGCTACGGGCACAGGCGGAGACGTGGACGCGGATGTGCAAACCACCAACCAAGATTTCCTCATCGGGTCAAACATGGAACTGGTCGCCGGTCGCGGTTTTGAAGACAGCGAAGTGGACAGTGCGGACACGGTGGCAGTCGTCACTGACGAAATAGCGAAAAAACTGTTCGGGGGAGCGGCGCAAAACGCCGTGGGTCAGAGTTTCGAGTTCGACAGCGACGAGTCCCAAACGACTTTCCAAGTCATCGGGGTCGTCCGGCAGGTACAAATGAAAGGGGCTGCCGCTGCCCTCCTCGGCGGGGGCGGAGGGTCGAGTGGAACGACCTTTTATATCCCCTACACCCTGGAAGAGGAAGTTACCGGCACCAAAGAACCCGGTTTTAACTGGGCGACCGTGCGCCCGGTTCCCGGTACTGATGCGAAGGCTTTGAAACACGATTTGCAGGAGTTCTTGGATAAAACCTGGGCTGACTCCGAGTATGGAGTGCAAATTGATTCTATGGATTCAATGATGGACCAGGTTAAGAACGTCTTTTCCACTATCGCTATGGGGCTGTCGGTGATTGCGGGTCTGAGTTTGCTGGTCGGCGGTATTGGGGTGATGAACATCATGCTGGTGTCGGTCACTGAACGTACCAGGGAGATAGGCATTCGCAAAGCCCTGGGGGCGACCCAGTGGAATATCCGGCTACAGTTCCTGGTTGAAGCCATGATGGTGTGTCTGTTGGGAGGTCTTCTCGGAGTGGCGTTTGGTGGTCTCGCGGGATATTTGGGAGCTAACGCGATGGGTAATCCCGCGATTCCACCCCTGGGTGGAGTGCTGTTCTCGCTGGCGTTCTCGCTTGGTATCGGGATTTTCTTCGGTTACTATCCAGCGTCCAAAGCTGCCAAACTCGACCCTATCGAGGCGCTGCGTTACGAGTAGTCGGAGTCTCGTCGACCTGATCCAAAACAATCCTCGGCTCGTAAACCTACCTGTGTGCGGGAAAAATTCCGGCATGATAGTGGCATGTACGAAAGACGCTTTGTGTTTGACCTCGAACAGGACGATGAAGAAATCATCGCCGAGATTGTGCGTCGTGCCGAGACTATCTTGGGACCCCAGGAGCGGATTACGTTCCCGGTGGGGGCGCATCTGACTGAGGAAGGTCAGCCAGTTCGCAGCATTATCCTGGCGCTATCGGGCAGTATCGCGCTGGAACGTTCCTCGGCGAGCGGGGACTTACTGATGCACCACGCTTCGACCGGACGTATCATCGGGATGCTATCCTCCGGGGAAGAAATCGGCGCGTTCTTTACCGCCGTGGTGACCGAAGAAGTCGTGGGAATCGAACTGACTCTCGATGAAATGAACATGATTATCGCTGGGGACTCACGAGTGTCGCTGCTGGTGGCAGCCCTGTTTATGCGCACTTATGACCGCCGGTTGCGGCGGGCAGAAAACCTCCACATTGAGTCGGCAGTGCTGGCAGACCAACTGGCAGTGCAGCGGGCAAATTTGGCAAAAGCCCTGGAAATACTCCGCGAAACCAGGGAGGAAATGGCTGCCCAAGCCCGGTTTGCCTCACTGGGCGAGTTGGCGGCGGGAGTGGCGCACGAACTCAATAATCCGGTGGCAGCGATTCGCCGCGCCGCAGATTACATTCATGAGGATATACGCATGTTGCTGTCGACCTGCCCGGACTCGACTTGGCGCGACTTGGCTCTGGAGTCCCTGGAAAATGCGGAGGATGCCCCGTTCTTGTCCACCAAGGAAACGCGGGCGCGAAAACGCGAGCTGTTGGCAATCCTCGGAGACGCGAGCCTGGTGGAACGCCTGTCCGTGGCGGGAGTCTACAGCACCGACTTGGCGCGCAACCTCGCCAGAGACCTGCAGGCCGACCCGGACGCGGATCTGGGAGCTTTGGAACAAGCGGCTGCCATCGGCACCAGTCTGCGCAACCTGCGTACCGCCTCGGGACGCATCATTGACCTGGTCGCCTCGCTGCGCTCTTATGCCCGTCCCGATGGGGATCCGGTACAAAACGTCGACATCAACTCCGGGCTGCAGGACACGCTGCGCCTGTTGTCGCATCGCTTAGACAAAATCGACCTCAGCGTGGACTATGGCGACCTGCCGCGGATTTCTTGCCATCCCGGTCAGCTCGACGAAGTGTGGACGAACCTGATTACGAACGCGGTAGAGGCCATGTCCGGCGAGGCTTCAGCCGCCAGCGACGCGGTCGGCAAGCGCCCCACCAATCGAGACGAACTGGCGGGAATGATTGGTCAGCTGACCATCGCGACCAGAGCCCGCGGCGACCAAATCGTCGTGACCTTCCGCGACACCGGATCGGGTATCGCGGCTGACGTCATCGAACACATTTTTGAGCCGCATTTTTCCACCAAGGGCGGCGAAGTGCGGTTTGGAATGGGCATCGGTCTGGGGTTGTGCCGCTCGATTGTGGAAAATCACGGCGGGACCATCCGCCTGGAAAACGTCTCCCACACGAGGGGCACCCTGGCCACCGTGGAATTGCCAATCGCGGGGACTCCCGTCTCGCTTTAGATTCACCAGCCAAGTCGGGCAGGTTTGCGTGGCTCGTCAGTGCTCGTTTTCTGACGTTTAGGGCAAATTTGTCCAAACTTCACGACGGGATGAAAGAATAGGAGCATCCCCAATGAAGGAGAAACCATGAAACTCGCCATCCTAATTCTTGAAGACGAACCGGAAGTTCGTGCCGCCGTGACTCGTGACCTGCTGGGATTTGCGGACACTTTACGCATTGAGCCGGCGGAGGATGTGCCCGATGCCTGGGAGGTTATCGACGAAATCTCTGACGATGGTGATGCCCTGGCGTTGGCGCTGTGCGATCATCGGTTGCCCGGCACGACCGGTATCGAGTTCATGGGCCAGATGATGTCTGACGAACGCACCCAGTTGACTCGCAAAGTCCTGGTGACCGGTCAGGCTGACCTGGCTGACACCGTGCGCGCGGTGAACGAAGCTGGGCTCGATCAGTACGTGGCGAAACCGTGGAAACCCGAGGAGCTGCAAGACGTGGTGCGCACCATGTTGACTGATTACGTAGAGTTGGCGGGCATTGATCCGGTGCCCTATCTCTCAGCCCTGGAGTCGGCGCGGGCAACGGAGTTAACCAAATGGCTCAACCGCCCGGAATAGCCGATTGCTGAGCACGTGGGGTGACAGCGCAATAGGTTAGCGCTTCGGGCGCTTTGGCTTATTGCGCGCTACTGCGGAGCTGCTCCGGGTATTTGTTTTGGTGCCTCGGTCACAAGGGTGGTGGGAGTGTCTGTTCCGGTGGTGTCAGCTTGGTCGACCGGGGGACTAAAATCGGCTCTATGAAAATAATTGATGCTCTGACCGGTCCCATTACCCAGACTGACTTGGCAGTGATTGACGCAGCGGTGAAACGTGACGAGCTGCTGGTCATGCCGACCGATACGGTTTATGGAATAGCTTCGGTGCCGTTCGCGCCCGTGGCGGTGTCGCGTTTGCAAAATGCCAAAGGTCGGGGCGAGGATTTTCCTCCGCCGGTGTTGGTTTCCGGTCCGGCAGCACTGGAGGATTTAATGGCGCCGGAACCGCAGGCTAGCGCGAGTCAGCGGCGCGCCGCCCGCTTGCTCGCAGAGCGCTTTTGGCCCGGTGCTTTGACCATAATCGTGACTGCCAACCCAGCTTTGGGCTGGGACCTGGGTCAGACTCACGGGACGATTGCGTTGCGCCAGCCCGACCACCCTCGTGCCCTCGAAATACTGCGTTATACCGGTCCGCTGGCGGTTACGTCTGCCAACCTGCATACGCGACCTCCCGCTACCGATATTGCCGCCGCCACGAACTATTTTGGGGAACGGGTCAGCGTTTACGTGGATGCTGGCGTGTCTCCCTCTGGGCATCCATCCACCATTGTCCGTTTGACACAGGATTCCCCGCGCTTGCTGCGTCAGGGCGATATTCCGCTGTCTGACATCCTCGCCGCCCTGGTCTGATGGCTCCCCTGCGTTTATATAGTGGGATATGGGCAGTAGCTGCCAATAATGGCAGCTGCAGCCCATATCCCACCTTTTATTTAAAACAAACACGAATCCCGCGCCACTAACCCGCTAAACTAAAGCCCGTATGAAGTTTTACCTGTTGATATTCCTGGTTGCGGTCGCGGTGACGTACCTGACGGTTCCGCTGGTACGCCAGTTTGCCCTGGCTACCGGGACTTTAGCGCCGGTGCGGGAACGTGACGTCCACGAATTTCCCACCCCGCGTCTGGGCGGTGTAGCCATGGGCGCGGGTTTCCTCACGGCGTTAGCTATCGCTTCGCATACTCCATTCTTGGCAGACGCAGCTAGCTTTCATAACATCAAAGGTTTGGCAGTGGGAGTCGTCCTGATTGTGATTTTGGGTGTCATCGACGACATCTGGGATTTGGATTGGTACACGAAGCTGGCAGGGCAAATCCTGGTGGCAGGATTGATGTCCTGGTTGGGCATCCAGCTGACGTCTTTCCCGATTTTTGGCTTGACGATTGGTTCGTCCCGATTGTCTCTGCTGGTCACAGTGCTGGTAGTGGTGGCTGCAATCAACGCAGTGAACTTCGTAGATGGCTTGGACGGCTTAGCCTCCGGCATGATGGCAATTAGCGCCACCGGCTTGTTCATCTATTCCTATACTTTGACGCGCACGCTCGGTGCTGCGTCGTATGCCTCTTTGGCTTCGACGGTGGCAGCGGCGCTGGCAGGAATCTGCCTGGGATTTTTGGCGCACAACTTTTCCCCCGCCTCCATATTTATGGGCGATACCGGCGCGATGCTGCTGGGCTTACTGACCGTGGCTTCTGCCATCATTGTCACCGGTCAGATTGACCCGGCAGTAGTTTATTTCCGCCAGGCTTTTCCGTCCTTCCTGCCCATAGTTTTGCCCCTGGCAGTGTTGGCAATCCCGATAATTGATATGGTCACCGCAGTGATACGGCGGCTGTATCATCACCAGTCGCCCTTCCAAGCCGATGCTGGTCACCTGCACCATCGCCTCTCCCACGCCGGGCGCTCGCGAGTGCGCGCCGTGCTGGTCATGTATCTGTGGACGGCAGTGTTTTCCCTGGGGGCAGCGTCTCTGACTCTGCTCCGGATGCGCTACGTGTTGGTGGTCATGTTGGTGGCGTCCTTGCTGTCGATGGTGGCGACAATTGAGATTCTGCCCGCTTGGCGCGAAGGCGTACACCGCTGGTTCAACCCGAAATATCGTCAGCCCCACGGTCCGGAACACGCCCTGTACCATGACTCCGCCCTTTCTGATAGCGTAAAGTCGTGAACGAAACGACTCCTTTGTCAGTACCAACGGACGCTTTTCACGCGGCTTCGGTGGGGGCGGGAACGCGCCGGGCAGTGAAGTTTTCATTGCTTGCGATTTCCCTAGCGGTGGTGGCAGTGTTGCTGGTCGCGGCGGGCTTAGCCGC
This sequence comes from Mobiluncus curtisii subsp. curtisii ATCC 35241, assembly GCF_000146285.1. GTDB lineage: Bacteria > Actinomycetota > Actinomycetes > Actinomycetales > Actinomycetaceae > Mobiluncus > Mobiluncus curtisii. Next base: position 815,261 of record NZ_GL385912.1, on the reverse strand, counting down.
GCGGCTGGTGGGGGCGGCGGGGCTGCGTTCCATTGGTTTATGTGCCGTCGTAGGCGCGGGTCTGGTGGCGGTGACGTTTGCCACACACCTGTTTACGCTGAATCATCCCGACTTGATGATGGCAGGCATGGGCGGAGATTTCGTCTTAAAAGTAGTTGTCATTTTGGTGGCTGTGGGGGTGGCGCGGAAATTGCCGGGGCTGGATGCTGAAACCATCTTTTTCACCCTGCTAGCAATGATTTTGGTGCAAGCCATCGTCTTCCCGGTGGCGCTGACCAAAGCGCGGGTGCCCCTGTTGGACTCGGTCGTGACCTCGTCACAATCTGAAACGGTCGAGGAAAACCCATCTCGATAGAACAAAAGTGTGTTTTTCGCCACATCTTGTTAAGAGGTGGGTTAATCACGGCTGATTTTCGTGGTAACGTTATTAGGCGAACTCGTGAATTAGGACTCAAAGGAGAACAATGGGAGTGCAGTTGACGCTCATGTCGGCATTGGTGCCGAATTTGGTTCCCACTACAGATGACTCGTTCCATGCCCCCACCATTATGGACTTGTTCCCCCCGGTAGTTGCTTTCGCCGGAACGCCTTTTACTATTGACCGCGTCATGATGATTCGTCTCATCATGACCCTGCTGCTGGTGTTGTGCCTGGTGCTGTATGCCACGCGAGCCAAGCTCATTCCGGGACGTGCCCAGTACATGCTGGAGTTTGGCTTTAAATTCTGCCAAGAGAGCATTGCTGAGGAAGTCATCGGTAAGGAAATCGGGCGTAAATACACCCCGATTATCACGACCGTATTCTTCTCGGTGCTGTTCATGAACATTTCGGGTATTATTCCTGGCTTTAACCTGGCGGGTTCCGCAAAACCGGGCTTTCCGCTGCTGTTGGCAGTGTTTGCCTGGTTTGTTTTCATTTATGCCGGAATTCGCGAGACCGGTGTGGGTCATTTCTTTAAGTCCTCGCTATTCCCGCCGGGCGTACCGTGGCCGCTGTATCTCCTGCTGACCCCAATTGAGGCGATTTCCACCTTTATCATTCGCCCGTTTACTCTGTTCGTCCGTTTGTTGGCAAACATGATTGCCGGTCACTTCTTGCTAGCTTTGACTCTGAGCGCCACGAACTATTTCCTCTTTGCGCATCTCTCGGCGCTATCCCCGATAGGGATTCTGACTTTTGCGGCAGCTTTCGCGTTTACCCTGTTTGAAATCCTGGTGGCTTTCCTACAGGCGTACATTTTCGCGATTCTGACCGCGGTGTATGTGAACCTCTCCGTACACGCACATTAGAAAAACAATAGGCTTCTCACGCCAACCGGCATGAGAATAACAACAAATAAGGAAAGAAAACATGACTGGAAGTGCACTTGTTCTCGCAACCATCGGCTATGGTCTGGCCGCCATTGGACCTGGCATTGGCTTGGGCATTCTGATTGGTCACACTCAGGACGCTATTGCCCGCCAGCCGGAACTGTCCGGAAAGCTCACCACTAACATGTTCATCGGTATCGCCTTCGTCGAAGCCTTGGCTTTGATTGGTTTGGTAACGGGCTTCCTGTTCCGGTAAGGAGCACGTATGTTAGGCACTTTGGTATCACTAGTAGCTAAGGCGGGCGATACCCCGAACCCTATGCTGCCAGAGACTTACGACATCGTTTGGTCGGCAATTATCTTCCTGGTCATCTTGGTGGTGGTTGTGAAGGTCGCTCTGCCGAAGTACGACGGGCTGGTGCAGGAACGCGCTGACAAGCTCCAAGAGGGTTTGGACGCTACGGCAAAGGCACAGGCGGACTCGGCAGCTGCGGCGCAGCGGATTGAATCCGAACTGCGTGACGCAAAGGAAGAAGCCGCCCAGATTCGCAACAAAGCCAATGCGCAAGCGGAGGACATCGTGTCCCGTGCTACGGAACGTGCTGATCAAGAAGCCAAGCGCATCATCGAGCAAGCTCAGCGCCAGATTGCTGCTGAGCGGGCGGCAGCGGAAGCCTCCCTGCGTCAGGATGTGGGCGATTTGGCTACCCAGCTCGCGGAAAAGATTGTGGGCGAACAGCTGAAGGATGAAGCCCTGAGCTCTCGCGTCGTGGATCGTTTCCTCGACGAACTCGAAGCTCAGCCGGTGGCTTAAAGATAGAGAAAGTAAGGGAAGTCAATGAGAGCCTCGTCGGTAAGGACCTTGGCCGCTATGGTCATGGCTGTCGATAAGACCTTGGGAAAAGCCACGACCAAGACTGGTCCCGCGGTCGCCGAGGAATACTTTGCCCTGTCTGAACTGCTGGAAAACAATATCCGCCTGGTACGTAACCTGTCTGACCCGGCGCGTACCGCTGCTGACAAGCAAGAACTGGCTCGCACCATCTTGGGTTCGAAACTTTCGGACCCGGCTCTGGAAGGAGTGCTGGCACTCGCTGCTGGACGCTGGTCCAGCGAGCTTGACTTGCAAGAGGCCTGCCGGTTGCTGGCAAACCACGTGTTGCTGAAAACTGCCCAGGATGATGGTCAGCTTGAAGATGTCGAACGCGACATCTTTGCGATGAGCCAGGTGGTATCCCAGAACCGTGATTTGCGTAACTTCTTGACTGACAATCATCGCGCTTCCCTGGATCAGCGTCTGGAGACTTTCAACTCTCTGGTCGGTGAGGGGGTCAAGCCTCTGGCATTACGCCTGGTAAACGCGGTGATTGCCAAAGCGGCTCCCGGTCGGCTCACTGCTGACCTGCGGGCTTTGCTGGATTCGGCAGCGCGGTTGCGGCAGCGGGGGATAGCGACGGTTTACACCGCTACGCCGTTGAGCGACACCCAAAAGTCCCGGCTCATTCAGTTGCTGTCCACTCGTACCGGCGAACAGGTCGAGGTCAACGTAGTGGTAGACCCGAAGCTGGTGGGTGGCATCAAGATTGTGCAGGGTGACACGGTGATGGATGGCGCGGTCAAGTCTCGCGCCGAGCAGTTCCGGCGCAAGCTGGCAAGCTAGAACGAAACGAAAATATGACCGATAGGGCTACGCCCTATGGAACGACAACAGAAGGAATGCTGATGGCTGAGCTATCAATAAGTCCCCAGGACATTAAGAACGCCCTGGACAAGTTTGTGGATGCGTATGAACCATCTGCCGCAACTGCGGAGGAAATCGGCTACGTGACCGAAACTGCTGACGGCATTGCCCACATCGAGGGCTTGCCCGGCACTATGGCCAACGAGCTGCTGCGCTTCCAAGACGGCACCCTGGGTCTGGCAATGAACCTGGACGAACGCGAGATTGGCGCTATCGTCCTGGGTGATTTCACGGGGATTGAGGAAGGTCAAGAAGTCTACCGTACGGGTGACGTGCTCTCCGTGCCGGTGGGTGATGGTTACCTGGGTCGCGTGGTTGACCCGCTGGGCAACCCGATTGATGGTCTGGGTGAAATCAAGGACTTGGGTGAGCGCCGTGCGCTGGAATTGCAGGCTCCCGGCGTGATGATGCGCCGTTCCGTGTTTGAGCCGCTCCAGACCGGTCTGAAAGCCATCGACTCCATGATTCCGATTGGGCGTGGGCAGCGTGAGTTGATTATTGGCGACCGCCAGACCGGCAAGACCGCCATCGCCATCGACACGATTTTGAACCAGCGCGATAACTGGAAGTCGGGCGACCCCAACAAGCAGGTGCGTTGCATCTACGTGGCGGTCGGTCAAAAAGGCTCCACGATTGCTTCTGTCAAGGGCGCGCTGGAAGACGCTGGGGCGATGGAGTACACCACCATCGTGGCATCTCCCGCTTCGGATGCGGCAGGTTTCAAGTACCTGGCTCCCTACACCGGTTCGGCTATCGGTCAGCATTGGATGTACCAGGGCAAGCACGTGTTGATTGTGTTTGATGACCTGTCCAAGCAAGCTGAGGCCTACCGTGCGGTGTCGCTGTTGCTGCGCCGTCCGCCGGGGCGCGAGGCTTACCCCGGTGACGTGTTCTACTTGCACTCTCGTTTGCTGGAACGCTGTGCGAAGCTGTCCGACGAGTTGGGTGGCGGTTCGATGACCGGTCTGCCGATTATCGAAACGAAGGCGAACGACGTGTCCGCTTACATTCCGACCAACGTGATTTCCATCACCGACGGTCAGATTTTCCTCCAGTCCGACCTGTTCAACGCGAACCAGCGTCCAGCGGTGGACGTAGGTATCTCGGTGTCCCGTGTGGGTGGCGACGCCCAGATTAAGGCTATGAAAAAGGTCGCTGGTACCTTGAAGCTGACCTTGGCGCAGTACCGTTCGATGGCGGCTTTCGCCATGCTGGCTTCTGACTTGGACGCCACGACTCGCAAGCAGCTGACCCGCGGTGAGCGGCTGATGGAGCTGCTCAAGCAGCCCCAGTACACGCCTTATCCCGTCGAGGAACAGGTCTGCTCTATCTGGGCGGGCACCAACGGTTACCTGGACGACATCGCTACCGACAAGGTGCTTCAGTTCGAAAAGGACTGGTTGGATTACCTGCGTAACGAAGGCACCATCCTGGCTGAAATTCGGGAAAAGGGTGCGTGGCCGGATGAACTGGTGGCGCGTTTGGAAACTGCCGTCAAGGATTTCCGCAAGTCTTACGACCTGGTTCCCCAGGCGGACTTGGATGCCGCTGCAGGCGATGCTGAGGCAGAGCAATCCGAGGAACAGATAGTTGCCAAGCGCTAATAGGGATGTTCCTACGGGAGCAACTAGATTAGCAACGAAGTAACCGAACAGAACGTAAGGGAAGGGCAAAGTGTCAGGTTCGCAAAGGGCTCTCAAGCAGAGAATCAGGTCTACTGAGACTCTGCAAAAGATTTTCCGGGCTATGGAGATGATTGCCGCCTCCCGTGTCGGCAAGGCTCGTGCCGGGGCGGAATCAATTACCACTTATGACTCGGCTATCGCAGCAGCAGTCGCGGCGGTGTCTGCCCACGCCAAACTCGATCATCCGCTGATTACCGAACGCACCGACACCAATCGGGTGGCAGTTCTAGCGGTCACTTCCGACCGTGGCATGGCAGGGGCTTATTCCGCGTCTATCCTGCGGGAGACGGAGCGCCTGTTGGAGCGTTTGCGTGAGGAAGGCAAAGACCCGGTGATCTATGTCTCGGGTCGCCGCGGCTTGTCCTACTTCAACTTCCGTGGCATGGAAGTGCGCCGGGCATGGACCGGGGACTCGGACAAGCCGACGGAGGAACGGACGATGGAAATCGCCAAGACGCTTCTGGCGGCGTTCCTCAAGTCGCCCGAGGCGGGTGGCGTGTCCGAGCTGTACATGGTGTACACCAAGTTCCGTTCGATGGTTTCCCAAGTGCCTCAGGTGCGCAAGATGCTGCCGATTAAGGTCATCGACCCCGACGAAGCTATCCAGATTGATGGCATGGGGTTGGGCGAGGGGACCGACAAATCCGTCATGCCCCTGTATGACTTTGAGCCCAGCGCCGAGGAAGTCCTCGAGACGGTCATGCCGCTGTATGTAGAATCGCGGATTCGTACCGCCTTGCTGCACGCTGCTGCTGCTGAGCTTGCCAGCCGTCAAAACGCTATGCACGCCGCGACCGATAACGCATCCAACCTGATTAACACCTTGACTTTGGACATGAACAAGGCCCGTCAGGCCGACATCACCACCGAGATTACGGAAATTGTGTCCGGTGCTGATGCGCTCCAAGATTCTAAGAAATAACCGATTACCAAACGCCGATTAGAGGAAACGAAAATGAGTGAGAAAACCCCAGGAACCGGTCGTATCTCCCGGGTTATTGGCCCGGTCGTGGACGTGGAGTTCCCCCCGGATCAACTGCCTGAGATGTACAACGCTTTGACTGTGGAGTACACGGGCATGGGCAGCACCGAAGCTGGACAGACCCAGACCATGACGATGGAGGTGGCTCAGCACTTGGGCGATAACATCGTCCGCTCCATCGCCCTGAAGCCTACTGACGGTTTGGTGCGTGGAGCCAAGGTCGTGGATACCGGCGCTCCGATTTCGGTGCCGGTGGGCGACATCACCAAGGGGCACGTCTTTAACGTGATTGGCGAATGCTTGAACCTGAAAGAAGGCGAAACCCTGGAGGTCAAGGATCGCTGGTCCATCCACCGCACCCCTCCGGCTTTCGACAAGTTGGAGTCCAAGACTCAAATGTTCGAGACCGGCATTAAGGTAATCGACCTGCTGACCCCATACGTGCAGGGTGGCAAGATTGGTCTGTTCGGTGGCGCTGGCGTGGGCAAGACCGTGTTGATTCAAGAGATGATTCAGCGTGTGGCTCAGGATCACGGCGGTGTGTCCGTGTTCGCCGGCGTGGGCGAGCGTACTCGTGAGGGTAACGACTTGATTCACGAGATGGCTGACGCGGGCGTCTTGGACAAGACCGCGATGGTGTTCGGTCAGATGGACGAGCCGCCGGGGACGCGTCTGCGCGTGGCACTGTCTGGCTTGACGATGGCGGAGTACTTCCGTGACGTGCAAAACCAGGACGTGCTGCTGTTTATCGACAACATTTTCCGTTTCACCCAGGCCGGTTCCGAGGTATCTACTCTGCTGGGTCGGATGCCTTCCGCCGTGGGCTACCAGCCGAACCTGGCAGACGAAATGGGTCAGCTCCAAGAGCGCATTACCTCTGCGGGAGGTCACTCGATTACCTCGCTGCAGGCCATCTACGTGCCGGCTGACGACTACACCGACCCGGCCCCGGCGACCACGTTCGCGCACCTGGACGCGACCACGAACCTGTCTCGTGACATCGCGTCGCGTGGTCTGTACCCGGCGGTGGACCCGCTGGCGTCGACCTCGCGTATCCTTGATCCGCGCTATGTCGGCAAGGAACACTACGAGGTCGCGACCCAGGTCAAACAGATTCTGCAAAAGAACAAGGAACTGCAAGACATTATCGCTATCCTCGGTGTGGACGAACTCTCCGAAGAGGACAAGGTCACTGTGGCGCGCGCACGACGCATCGAGCAGTTCTTGTCCCAGAACACCTACATGGCAGAAAAGTTCACCGGCGTGCCCGGCTCGACCGTGCCGATGAGCGAGACCATCGAGGCGTTCAAGCGGATTTGCGAAGGCAAGTATGACCATATTCCGGAACAGGCGTTCTTTAACATTGGTGGCATCGAGGATCTCGAAGCGGCCTGGGCGAAACTGCAAAAGGATATGTGATAAACCATGGCAGACACGCTGAAAGTGGCGGTGGTAGACCGCTCGCGCACCCTGTATCAGGGAGAAGCGTCCCAGGTCATCATGCCTGCCGCAGACGGTGACCTGGGGGTTTTGCCAGGTCACCAGCCGCTGTTGGTCGTGCTGCGGGCAGGTCAGGTACGCGTGGACGCACCGGGCTCGACCGGAAAAGCGGGTTCGCATGAATTCCCGGTCGAAGCTGGGTTTGCCTCGGTGGATAATGACACCGTAACCGTGGTGCTGGAACGCAACTTGGCTGACAGCTCTGCGGAATCGACCCCTGCAATGGCAGGATAATGCACAACTTACACGAATGAGTCTGATTGGGATATGATGTCCCATAAGGCTATTCGCTTTCTCCGGGGATTTCTCGGAGATGGCAGTGGCGGGTTCGTCTTTCGAGACGCCCGCCATTTGCAAATTGACCTGATTAGGTTTGGATGTTTTGGCACTTAATGTGAGGAGGAGCTCATGGGTATGTCGACCAGTTTTATGCTGACTGGACTGCTCCTGATGCTGTTCCTGATATGCGCGCTGGCGATTTATTTCCTGGCGCGCTTGCGTTTTAAAGCTCAAAATAATGGCTCTTTTAATGTGGCGTGGCGGGCTCATGCCGGTGATCCGTGGCGGGCTGGGGTGTGCCATTATTCCGAGGATTTCCTGAAGTGGTATCGGGTTATTTCCCTGCGTTGGGGCTCAAATCGCCGTTGGGAACGCGCGGATTTTGAGATTTTAGAAGCAGCGATAGACACAGAGCCGGGGTCAGACTTTGCCCTGGCTATTTTGCATTGCCGCGCGCCGCGTCAGGGATTTTCCGAGCCGGACGATTTTTGGCTGGCGATGAATGAACATGATTATTCCGGCTTGGTTAGCTGGAAAGAATCTGCTCCGCCGCGCACCCAGATGGTTTACTGAGTTTCCTGGTTCGCGCGCTTCGGTTAGGCTTGCTGTATGCGCCTGGTCATAGCGGATTGTGAAGTCAATTACTCGGGGCGTTTGGACGCGCATTTGGCAGCGGCGAAACGCCTGTTGATGGTCAAAGCCGACGGTTCTGTGTTGATTCACAGCGACGGCGGTTCTTACAAGCCCCTGAATTGGATGAGTCCACCCTGCCAGCTGCACATTGAGCTGGAAGACCCCGATTCCCCGCAGGGTCCGCAGACGTGGCGGGTGCAAGCCAAATCCGCGGACGCCCTGCTGATTAATATCTCGACGGTGTATCAAGACATCGTCTGCGATTTGGGGGTCGATCCGGGGCTGGAAAAGGACGGGGTCGAGGCGCATCTGCAAAAGCTGCTGGCAGAACAGGTCGCGGTGCGGTTGGGCGAGGGCTGGACTTTGGTGCGCCGGGAATGGCCGACTCCTATTGGTCCGGTTGACCTGCTGGTTCGTGATGCACAAGGGCGTCCGGTGGCGGTAGAGGTGAAACGTCGCGGCGAAATTGATGGGGTGGAACAGTTGACTCGCTACCTGGATTTGCTGGGGCGACAGGCTGACCTGGAGGGAATTACCGGGATTTTTGCTGCCCAAGAGATTAAACCTCAGGCGCGTACGCTGGCTACAGACCGGGGGATTCGCTGCGTCTTGCTGGATTACGATGACATGCGCGGCTTGGATTTTGATGCCGAGAATCGGCTGTTTTAAACCTTGGGGAACCTGCCTCTGATGCTGCCGCCCCCCGAAAGATTCCCGCAATTCGCGACGCCCCCCACTTGTGCCAGAGGACGACGTGATTGCACGAGCCTGACCGGAGTGTCGGCGCCACGGGGGCTTCAATATCCCCCGGTGGTGCCGGAGCCCCAACAGTAAGTGTGCCAGTGGCGGCGCGCCCCCACACCCGTGTCCACCCCAAAAGGAGCGGTCAGCGGCCACGCCACAATGTGCGGACTAGTGGCGTCGACCGGGTGCCCACAACCGGGGCAGACGTATGACTTCTGACCGGCACTGCCACTGAGACGCTGGACGTGGTATTCCTGCCCGGCACGCGTCACGACTCGGGGGACACTGGCGAGACGCTGCATGTCCAAGGGACGATAGGGCTGACCGCGACGTTTGGATTTTCGCTGACTGGGCACTGCTGATCCGATTAGTTCTTTGGTACGGAAGCCACCAGTGCGCCGCGACGATACACTGCCAGCGGATAGAGGTTCTCGTCCGTGACCAGCAAATCCGCGCGTTTACCAGGGGTAATTTCACCGATGTTGGTCTGTCCCAAAATGCGGGCTCCCTGCACGGAAGCACAGTACACCGCGTCGGTCAGCGGGATTCCCGCGCCTTTCCACGCCCGGCGCACGATGTCTACCAAGTGCAGGTTGGGCTCGCCCTCGGCGGAGTCTGGTTCGCTAAAGGGCATGCCGGTGTCGGCGGTAGCGTTGCTGACAAACACCACCGAATCGCGTCCGACCAGCTCAAACACATTGCGTACGGCGCTGGGATCGACGTGTTGCCCGTCCGCAATCAGCTCCAGAATGCAGCCCCCTCCGGCGGCATCTGCCAGCAGCTCCAACACCGGACCGGGATGGCGATGATGGAAAGGCTGCATCCCATTAAAGAAGTGCGTGACTACGTAGCGAGGACAGCGCAGTTTTTCCGCGGGAGTCAGCCCCAGCTTTTCTCGGGTCCACGCCGCAGCCCCGCGGATAAACTCAGCCGAGGCGACCGTGTGTCCAAAAGCGGGGACCGCCCCATTTTCGATTAAAACTTCTGCCACTGAGCCGGAACCGATGGCGCGTTTGCCTTCGGGTGCCAGCGTCATCGACACCGTGTGTCCGCGGGTGGTAATCATCAGCTCACGGGTCAGCGCGGGGTTTGGTGGCTGTACTTGCGCGAAATCTTGCGAACCGAGGACGGCACGAGCCCGGTCCTCGCGTTCCTGGGCGGTGAGCCCTTCCCCCGGAATGGCATCGGCGGGGGAGTCTCCGGGCAACATCCCGGTCACGCCCAGCCGTCCCGAGGCGAGGAACGGACCTTCAAAGTGGATTCCGTCCAGTTCCCCGGCGTCACACAGGTCTGCCAGCATCTGTCCCTGGCGACGCAGGTCTTCCGGGGAGGCCGTAGAGAGTGAACCAACCAGGGTGGTGGTGCCGTGAACCCGATGTTCCCACACGGCAGTCATCATGGCTTCGACCGTGGTGGCAGTAGGAAAGGCGCTGCCGCCACCTCCGTGGCAGTGCGTATCGACCAGTCCGGGCAATATGTAGCGTCCGTCTGTTGGGGAAGGCGCTGCCACCACCTCAGCACCGTAACCTGCTGCTTGCGCCTGGGGCGCTTCTCCCATCCACACTATAGATTCCCCGTCGACGATGACGGCTCCATCAACAATTATGGAAGACGGCGTGACGATGCGTCCGCGTACTGCAAAAGGTTCACTCATGTTCCGATTATCGCATTTTTGCGTTGTTTCAAAGTAATATGTGACCCCGTGTCCTGTCTGTCGCCAGCGGGAGCGACTCCGGTGAGTGCCGGTGGGTTGCTGTTGGCGGAGTTGGCAGGTGGGGCAAAACCATTCGGGTTTACCCGGTATCAGAGGAAATCCTTTAAGATAAAACCATGTTGAACATGATTGCCCGCGACATTATCCCCGGACCGATTGGTCCGACGGTGGTGCTGCTGCACGCTTTCCCGATGGATCACCAGATGTGGCTGCCGACTGCGGATCGTTTGGGTGGGGTGCCGCTGCTGATGGTGGACGCGCCCGGATTTGGTCAAACTCCTCCGATGATGGACACCCCCTCGCTGGATGTATTTGCGGATGAAATCGTGGCAAACTTGGGCAAGTTCGGCATCGAGCGCATCATTCCGGTGGGCAATTCGCTGGGGGGCTGTGTGGCTTTGGCAATTTTGGAGCGCCACCCTGACGTGGTGGCTGGTCTGGGTCTGATTGGTACGCGGGCAGACGCGGATACAGTCAGTGAAAAAGCCGATCGTTTTGAAAACCTCATCACCATGCTGGCAGGGGACCGCGCGAGCCTGCTGACCCCCCAGATTGAATCTCAGTTCACCGCTTCGACTCGCCGGTCGCGTCCCGAAGTCATCTCCCAGGCAGTGCAGTGGTCTGAGGAAGCCTCTAACGAGGGAATTTCTTGGGCACAGCGGGCGATGGCGGCCCGTCCGGATCGGATTGCGCTGTTGGAAAGTTTTGACAAGCCGGTCTTGGTCATGCGCGGCGAGGAAGACCCGGTCATTTCCCCGGAGTGCGCCGCCGCGACGGCACAGGCTGCCCGCACGGAAGTCGTCGAAGTCCACGAGACTTCACACCTGGTGCCGATTGAAAATCCTGGCGCCGTCTCACGTCGTTTGATGGCGCTCTATCCCCAGTGCATGTAAACCGTCCCCAAACGCACCCGCCCGCGGCACCGCCCTTGTGAACGAACGCCCTGGTGAAGGCTGCTTGGGAACCTACCCTGAAAGGCTAGCGCGACGCCTTAGTCCGCGGTCATCGCCGTGACGGCATCGGAGGCGCCCAAGACCGTAACTTTCTGGTTCTGGCTGGCTTTGTTTGGCAGGTTAAACAGCGCCACCACCGTGTGCGTCTCAGTTAGGGTCGAAGCAGCGGTCGTTTTTCCGGTGTAGGCCTGAGCTAGGGCAGAAAGCTGGAGTTTCCGTGGGGATTTCATGGTCAAGTCGTAGTTGAGAGTTGCCATGACCAGGGCTCCACCGTCCGTGGTGCCCAGCGAGATGAATCCGTCGGTGGCAGGTCGGGCGGCCATGCTGAATTCCAAACCGCGGTTTTGCTGAGAGATAGTGGCATAGTCCGCGCGTCGTTTGGCGAAAGTTGCCGCGAAAGAATCATTTTCGGTGTCAAAAACGTCTTTGGTGCTGTTGGGGTCGTTCAGGTAGCCGGCGTAAGTCCGCGCCAAGGTTCCGGGCGCCATCGCAAAATCTTTGGATTTCGCCGCGGGGCGTGGCGAGCCGACTTCAGGCTTGAATGTCGCGGGGAAACTCGCTTTGGGAAACAGCTTTGTGTAGCCCCACACGGCGTAGTTAGTGCGCGGTGAGGATTGGACCAGACCGAACACGTACAGGGGCTGTCCCTCCGCTGAGGGCGAAACTGTAAAGGCGTAACGCGGCCAGTCTGAATCCTGCTGCACCACTGCGACCTGGGGATTTGCCAGGGGGAGTGACCCCAGGTTCGCGCCGCGGGTCGCGTTGGTCATCATGTATTCCCCGTTGCGCATCCGCAGAGCCGGGTTGACGAAGCGGCTGGTGAGTTGCTGTTGGTCTTTTGCGCCGTCTGCGGCGGTGGCGGCGGCGTTTGCCTCCGTGGTGATTTTTGTGATGCGCTGCTGGTCCAAGGCGGGCGGCTCATTGCCGGCTTTCGGGGAGGTCACCAGGGTGGGGGTGTAGGAACAAGCGGTCAGGGCGAGCGCGGTTGCACCAGCGGTCAGCAGGGCGGTCAGTTTATTCTTCATGAGTGTCCTCCGTCTCGGCGTCTTTCGGTTCCTCTTTTTCCGCGCGACGCCGCGTTTTTTTGGCACGCCGAGTTCGATTTTCGGCTTCTTCCGCCATCCGCAGGGAACGCCGGGTGGGATGGACTGCCGGAATCACGCCGGTATCTGTGGGGGCGTCGCCGGTGACCGCGGAAGTGACCTGACTGGCAATCTGGCGTGCCTGATCCTTTTCCAAAGTATCTAAGCGTTTGGCGCGCGAACGTCGTTCGGACAGCACCAGCAGCGTCAGGAAAGTTCCGATGGCTCCCGCGCCGATAATTCCCACAATGACCAGCAGAATTCCCCAGAAACTGGAGGGTTCGTGCTTCAGTTTCCACTTCAGCTCCAGCTGCGGTCCTGCCGCTTTGGGGGTGTGGGCAGCTTTGCTAGATTTGTCGGATTTGTCTGGTTTGTCAGGAGGATTCACCAAAAAAGCCACCGCGCTCCAGCGGTTATCGCTGAGCTGCCAGGTCAGGGAGGCTTTCCCGGTGCCGCGAGCGCTTTGTTTCCAAATGTCTAAGGATGTTAGGTCTGCGGTGTCGCTTTGTGCGGGGGTAGCTAATTGTTGAAAGCCATCGGGCAAAGTTTGTTCGCCAGGAGCAGAATCAGTTTTTTTCGCTTTAATGCTTCGGGAAGCCAGTTGGTTATCGGCTTTGAAATCGGTGAGTTCTAAGTGGTCGACGGACTTGGCGAAAGCCTGGGCGTCGGCAGTCAGGGCGATTCCTAAAAAGACTTCTTGTTTTGCGGGACCGGTGGCACGAATCGTGACTTTATCTCCCGTAGATTCCAGCAAATTTTTCCCCGTCAGGACGACTGCTGCCCGAGTCGGTTCACTCTGAAACGCCACATTCGCGCTGGGGCGCAGGAAAGTCAGGCGAGAGATCCCGGCGAAAGCCACCAAAAGCGAGAGAAACAGCAGGGCAATGCTGAGATAACGGGCAGTGCGATTCGATGACATGAGTCTCCTCGAAAAATTTGAAACCGGGCTACCATTTAACTTTACCGAGAATGGCGACGCACAGCGACTTAGCCATGTCATAAAGGTTCGTGTAAATAGTTAATCAGGGGTTGTTTCGTTATAGACTTAGGGTATCGTTATACTAAGTTTGGCGGGGCAGGTTAATTTGCCCGTTGGTTGACGTCTTTAGGAGGACTCACAAGTGACCGAAGAGCAGACAGATTTTCCAATCGTGATGCGCGGATACGACCGCGTTCAGGTTGACCTGCAGATTCAAACTTTAATGACGGCTTTGGCTGAGGCTCGCCGTGAGGTCGAAACCCTCGACGCGCGTAACGCCACCCTGGCTGGGGATTTGGGTGAAGCTCAGCGTCGTCTAAAGGAAAGCGACAAGTCCAGCTATACCGGTCTGGGTGAGCGCATCGAACAACTGCTGCGGTCGGCTGAGGAACAGTCCACTACCGTCATCAATAAGGCGAATGCTGACGCGGAATCCCTGTTGGAAAAGACCCGCTCTAACACGCAGCGCCTGACCCAGCGCGCCGAAGCCGAAGCGGCTTCGATGCTGGCTGAGGCTCGCCGTGAAGCTGAGGAACGCACCACCCAGGCAGAAACCGAAGCGGAAACCGTGCTTACCAACGCCCAGCACCGCGCTGATGAACTGGTCGCCGCGGCGGAACGTGAAGCCGCCTCCTTGCGCGCCGAGGTGAACACCCAGGTCAACGACCTGCGGGCCACGGCTGACCGTGAAACCGAGTTGCAGCGCGCCCAGGCCGAAAAAGATTACGTCGAGGCTCGGGTAAAGGCTGAACAGGAAACCACCGCCCTGCGCAACGAAGCCGCGACGGAGATTCAAGAGCTGCGCGAGACCGCTACTGCTGAAGCCACCCAGGTGCGTGAACAGGCTCAGCAGATGGCAGAAAAGCTGCTCGCGGAAACCCGCGCCGAAGCCGACAAGATTATCTCTAACGCTCGTGCCGAAGCCGAGCGTCTGCGCGCCGAGTCCGAACAGGCTCGTCAAGACACCGAAACTGAGATTGCCTCCGCTCGTGCCGCCGCTCGTGAAGCCGATGCACAGGCTCACGAACAGGCTCGTGCCGAAACCTCCGCGATGGTCGCCACCGCGAAGGCTCAGGTTGCTGACGCTGAGAAGCACCTCGGTGAGACGTTGCAGCGTGCCGAGCGCCTGCTGACCGATACCGATGCTGTGGTGCGTCGCCGTCAAGAGGACGCCCGCCGCACTGCCGAAGCGACCATCTCGGCCGCGGAAGTCGAAGCGCAGCAGTTGCGCGAAGCGGCTCGTGCCGAAGCCCAAGCCGAGCGTGCCGCCGCGCAGCGCACGGTCGAAAAGCTGGAACGTCAGCGCGAATCTGTGGCCGCCTACCTCGACGAAATGCGTGGTCTGTTGGGGTCTCGCGCCGCCGATGCCATCTCTGGCTTGCAGGCTCTGGAAGAGGAAGAAGAGACGCGCGAACCGGTCGAGTTGCCCGCCGACGTGGACGCTTACGCTCTGCCGGAAGAAGCCAGCGAATAATCTTTTTTCATGACACCCCCAAGTTTTGGCGGCCCTTAGGGGTCGCCAAAACTATATTTTGAGTTAAGATTTTCGCAAATAGGTGACTCCCACAGTAGAATTGGACTGTGAAAGCTATACGAAGATTTACTGTCCGATCCGTTCTTCCCGAAAATTTGAAGCCAATTGGAAATTTGGCTCAAAATCTGCGCTGGTCTTGGAACCGGCCTTCCCGCGATTTCTTCGCGTCCTTAGATCCGCAAGTCTGGGAGGAAGTCGGTCACGATCCGGCGGCTTTCCTTGGTTCGATTTCAGTGCAAAAGCTGGACGAATTATCCGCAAACCCGGACGTTGTAAACCGAGCCGCGGAATTGGAACGCGACTTGAGTGATTACCTGGAAAAGCCGCAATGGTTCCAGTCCGAGTTCAACAATGCTGACAAGCCCAGCGCGATTGGGTATTTCTCAGCCGAGTTCGGGGTAACGGCTGTGTTGCCTCAGTATTCCGGCGGTCTGGGGATCCTGGCAGGCGACCATTTGAAGTCTGCTTCTGACTTGGGCGTCCCGATTATCGGCGTGGGTCTGCTGTACCAGGCGGGCTACTTCCGCCAGTCCCTGACTCGCGAAGGCTGGCAGCGTGAATCCTACCCGGTTATTGACCCGGATAACATGCCGCTGACTCTGCTACGTGAAAACGACGGCACCCCCGCGCTGGTGGACGTGCCTCTGCCCGATCACCGTACTTTGTATGCACAAGTGTGGGTCGCGAAAGTGGGTCGTATCGCCCTGCTGATGATGGACTCTGACGTGGTCAAGAATGACGAGGCTGCCCGCCTGGTTACAGACCGTCTGTATGGCGGGTCGAAAGATCACCGCATGGAACAGGAACTGCTGCTGGGCGTGGGTGGCGTGAAAGCCCTGCGCACCTACAGCCGTTTGACCGGCGCGCCGACTCCCGAGGTGTATCACTGCAACGAAGGTCACGCCGGATTCATGGCGGTGGAACGTATCCGCGAGCTGATGACCGGCGAGGAACATCTCGATTTCGGCACGGCTATTGAAGGGGTACGTTCCGGCACACTGTTCACCACCCATACGCCGGTTCCTGCCGGTATCGACCGTTTTGACCGGTCCCTGGTACAACGCTACTTGGCGCCGATTGAGATTCCCGGCGTGACCACCGATCAGCTGCTGGCTCTGGGTGCGGAAACGTACGAGGGCGGGGATCCCAACGTGTTCAATATGGCGGTTTTGGGCTTGCGTATGGCGCGCATGGCAAACGGTGTCGCGCAGCTGCACGGCAAAGTCTCACGCAGCATGTTCCACCAGCTGTGGCCCGGTTTTGATGTTTCAGAGGTGCCCATCACCTCTATCACCAACGGGGTACACGGTCCGACCTGGACCGATGGTCGCTTGGCGCAGCTGGCGCGCAAGCACCAGGAACCCGGCGAACACGTCAATACCTACCGCTGGGCGCGTCCTCCGGAGGAAGGCGGCGTCAGCGATGAGGAACTCTGGAATTTGCGCCGTGAACTGCGTGAACAGCTGGTGCTGGATGCGCGTCGGCGGGTGCGTGAGTCTTGGCTGGAACGCGGGGCATCCCCTGCTGAGCTGGATTGGACGAACCGAATTCTCGATCCTGACGTCTTGACCATTGGTTTTGCTCGTCGCGTACCGACTTACAAGCGTCTGACGTTGATGATTAACAATCCGGAACGCTTGGCGTCCATTTTGACGAATAAAGAGTGCCCGGTACAGATCATCGTGGCAGGGAAATCCCACCCGGACGACGAACAGGGCGTCAGCTTGATTCAGCGTCTGGTGGCTTTCGCTGACCAGTACGACGTGCGTGACCGCATCGCTTTCCTGCCCAACTATGACATGGACATGGCACAAACCCTGATGCCCGGCGTGGACGTGTGGCTCAACAATCCGCTGCGCCCGCTGGAAGCCTCCGGGACTTCCGGCATGAAGTGCGCTATCAACGGTGCTTTGAACCTGTCCATCTTGGACGGCTGGTGGGACGAAATGTATGACGGTCGCAATGGCTGGGCCATCCCCACTGCTGACGGAGTCGATGACCCGGAGCGCCGTGACGCTATCGAGGCCGAAGGTCTGTACAACCTCATTGAGAACACGGTCGCCCCGCGCTTCTACGATCGAGACGAAAACGGGATTCCGCGCAACTGGATGGAAATGATACGTCACACGTTGGCGACTTTGGGACCGCGCGTACAGGCGCAGCGAATGGTCAGCGAGTATGTGGAAAACCTCTACACTCCGGTTGCTGCGTCCAGTCGAGTGCTGAACGGCACGGGTCACCAGGCAGCTCGCGATTTGGCAGCCTACAAGGCGCGGGTGCGTTCGGGCTGGAACCAGGTCGCGGTGAAACACGTTGACGCCAAGGTCGGCGATGTCGCCACCGTGGGGGACAGCGCCTCGTTCTTTGCTGACGTGCAACTGGGGCATCTGCATCCTGAAGACGTGGAGGTGCAGTTGTTGCTGGGGCGTGTGACATCTAACGATGACCTGTCCGGTTTTGAGGTCTTGGCGATGCAGGCAGAACATGCTGAAAACGGTGTGGTTTCTTACCGCCTGGAGACTCGATTGAACAATGCCGGTCCGCTGGGATACCAGGTTCGTGTGGTGCCGACCCATCCCTTGATGGCGGGCTACACCGAGCTGGGTCTGGTGACCAATGCGGAGCGCGCCGCCGATAATCCGGAGACGCACTTCTATTTCGGTAACTAAACTTGCGAGATTGACCGCATTTTGCCCGGTCGGCTGGGGAAACCCAGCCGACCGGGCTTTTCTATGCCTGCGGGCGTTCGAGTCGCTGTTTGTTGGGGGATACTCGCTGGGGTGTGAATATAAGGTGAAAATAGGGCAGTAGCTGCCAATAATGGCAGCTACTGCCCAAATACCACCTTATAATCTCCGCACACCCCCGATGCCGAGGGATTTTTCGCGAAAACTGGGCAAGCCGGCGCGTCAATGGAACGAACGGTCAAAAATTCGCCATACTGTCGATTAGATAGATTGGCTCACGGAAAGGACCGGCGGTGGGGAAACCAAATCGCGTGGAGATAGTAGGAAAACTGGCGGCTCTGTTTCAGGCGCGAGGTTATACCGGTGCGGGCATGGCAGAGATTTCAGCAACGACCGGATTGGGACGCGGCTCGCTCTATCACCTGTTTCCTGATGGTAAAGCACAGATGATGCGGGAAGTCCTGGTGGCAGTGGAACATGACTTTCAAGCCGCCGTGGTGGCACCGCTAGAAGCGGGGGATGTCACCGGGATGTTCACCGGAATCTTGGCGTTTTTTGACCACGGCGAGAAACAGAGCATTTGGGGCAAACTTGTTCATGACGCTGCTGCTCGTGATTTTGCGCCGGAAGTGCAGGCGCATTTCAACACATGGCGTGCCGCGCTGACGAAAGCGCTGCTCAGCCTCGGTGTGGATCGTGGCTTGGCGGCTTCACTGTCGGAACGCACCTTGTCCGGGGTGGAAGGTACGCTCACGCTGGCAGCAGGTTTTGATGATGCCGGAGCGCTTTCCCGGGGCTTGCGCACTATGTCGGCAGAGGTCACGAATGCTATTGCCGCAGCTAGCGGGTCATCCGGAAAAACGTCTCACACCAGGAAATCTGCGGCTAAACCCGCAGCCAAACCGGCGGCTAAGCCAGCGACTAAACCTGCTCGGAAACCTGCCGCTAAGTCAGCTGCTAAGCCCGCGAGCCGAACTTCGCGAAAGACTGCTGCTGCCAAGCCCGCGGCAAAAAAGGCTAGTAAAGCAAAGTAGCCAGCTTCGAACGTATCTGCGGGACCAGCGGATTATCGCCCAGAATCGCGAAGTACTCGACCAATCGCGCTCGTGCCGCGTCGCGATCTTCGCCGCTGGTTTCTGCCACGACTGCGAGCAAGCGGGACAGTGCCCCGGCGGCATCTCCCGCATTCATCTGGGCATCCGCGGCTTCAAGCTGTGCTGCTACTTCGCCGGTTGCGGTCGAACCAGCTGTCTCGGTGGCAGGCTTGGCTTCTGCCGAGCGGGCTTGCAACCGCACTTTTGCCAGCAGCGGATTCACCTTGCTAGATTCACCGGGGTTGGCTTTCAAATAAGTCTCTAACGTCTCGATCGCCTGGTCATAGTCGCCCTGGGCTTGAAGTTTCAGCGCGGTTTCAATTTCCTCAGGCATCGCGGACGGCGCGTCCGGAGCCGGGGTGGCAGTCCCGGTGACTCCGTTGGCGCCGGCTTGCCCAGCCGTCTCGGCTCCGTCAATCTCAACGCGACCCGTGACACCTTCCTTTTGCGCCAACGCAATGACCTTGTTGATGACTTCCTGCACGGACGAAGCGGGCAAGGCGCCGTTAAACAACGGTGCGGGCTGCCCGTTCATCAGCAAGAATACGGCGGGAATGCTCTGCACCCGGAATGCCTGACCAATGGCGGGGCTTTCGTCAACGTTGACCTTTGCCAAAGCGACGCGCCCGCCTGCCTGCTGTACCGCCTTTTCCAGAATGGGTCCCAGCTGACGGCACGGAGCGCACCAGGGCGCCCACATGTCCAAAAGGAACGGAACTGTCTTGGAAAGCTCTAGCAGCTGGGAAAATGTTTCATCAGTGACATCACGCACCAGCGGCCCCGGAATTGTTTGCGGCGTGCCGGAACCGCCCGAACCAGCTTCGCCATCTTGACCAGCGGGAATATCGTGCAGTTCTGCGGGAACGTTCATGTCTGTGCCTCATCTTTCCTAAATCGGACCGCGTGACCAATCAATCAAGTCAGTCTAGTTGATATTTAACCCGTTAAGCCTCGACGGTATCAAGTCCAAGCGGGGAAAATCGCGGAGCGCTTAAAACTGTCCGGGTATTGACTCCAGCTGGCTGGATTTCCGCAAATGCGCTTCGAAACGCCAGATTTTTTCACAAGTGAGGTTCCGCCCTTGACGTTATCGTCCCGCCCGTCCCGTTCGCCTTGTTCGCCACGTTCGTCCCGTTCGCCTTGCTCGCCTTGCCCGCCACGCTCGCCGTGCTCGTATTTGTTCGCGCTGTCTCCTGGCTCTGCTCGCCTCACCAGGCGCTCCAATCCCCGCGTGCCACCCCTCCCGGCGTAGCCCCACCTAACCAAGGAAAGCCTTAGGTTCGTTGAAATAACGCCAAAACCCCCGTAATTTGAAATCGGATAAACAGTACTGGACGGAGATACGGGGGTGACGCATCATGAGTAATCATTTGGCGCACAAACGTAGCGAACAGTCGTGCGAAGTGGATGAAAAACACGACCAGTCGGCAGTGACTTCCTCGCGTCTCAATCGGCTGCGAGCTGCAGTCTTGGGAGCTAATGACGGTATTATCTCGACCGCGGGCGTGGTCGTGGGTGTGGCGGCAGCGAACCCGGAAAACACGATGGCGATTGCGACTGCTGGCATTGCGGCGGTGGTCGCGGGGGCATTGTCGATGGCGGCAGGCGAATACGTCTCGGTGTCCACCCAGCGCGACACGGAAAAAGCCGTGGTGGCAAAGGAACGCCGTCTGATTGCCCAGGACCCGGACCGGGAATTTCAGGGTCTGGTGGAAAACTACATCGAAAAGGGTTTATCCCGCGCCACCGCAACCCTGGTCGCTCAGGAGTATTCTGCCCACGATCCGGTCGAGGCTCACGTCCAAGCCCATTACGGCTTGAGTTCTGAGGAATTCACTTCGCCCTGGGCGGCGGCTTTTTCCTCGGCGGTTTCCTTTATGGTCGGCGCGCTGGTACCACTACTGGCGATTCTGTTGCTCAATGGTCCGTGGAAAATCGAAGCCACCTTCATCCTGGTGATGCTGGCATTAGCGCTGGTCGGCTGGCTTTCGGCATGGCGCGGCGAGGCTCCGCGGCTGCGGGCGGTGATTCGGGTCATGGTCGGGGGTGCCCTGGCGATGATTGTCACCGGCGGAGTCGGTCATTTCGTGGGGGCTGCTGTTTAGGTTCACAAGGGCGTTGCGCCGGGTTTCCGGGTGGTCTCAGTTTCTCGCGGCGGGGGTGTGCTGGTTGGGCATCGACGCTGCCTCCGGCTTTCCGGAAGCCGCGTGTACCCCTGCTGGAGCGACCATAATTTCCCAGGTTTTGCTTTAGAATTTCAGATGTGAGCGAGACGACGAATTCTGCGGGCAATTCTGACGCCAAGAAACCGGGGCGCCATTCCACTTCTAACACTCGTCCGTCGACGAAGCCGTCGGCAAAGCCCCCGTCCAGCCAGCCCAGTAAACCGGCTGCCGCCCGCAAATCTCGCCCCACCACTGCCAAGCCGGCAGCAAAATCCGCGGGACGTAACACAAAATCAACCCCGACTGCGACGGCAAAATCCGCGGCGGCAAAGTCCACCGCTGAAAAATCCACTGCGGCAAAAACCGCAACCCCGACCCCGGCGGTTCCGGCACCCTCCGCAAACCTTTACCACCTGCCTGCTGACGCGGAACTAAACCGTATCAGCGTCACTGAGCTGCGTCCCACCGTAGAGGACGGGCTGTTCCCGGCAAAAGCCGCGGTCGGTGAGCTGTTCCCGGTCCACGCCACCGTGTTTGTAGACGGGCATTCCCTCTTTGGCGCCGACGCGGTACTGTTGCGCCCCGTTGATCCGAAACGCCGCGGCGAAGAGGGCTATGACCTTTATGCGCCGGCGGGCAGCCCCGCGGGCGCTCCTGACCCGGACGACCCAACCGCTTGGGAAATCGTGGATCGCGCTCGTATGTATGAAATCGGCGCTGGTGAAAACCAATTTGAAGCTTGGCTCCAGCCCGACACCGTGGGACGTTACGCTTTCGCGGTCGAGTCGTGGATTGACGCTTATGGAACCTGGGTGCATGACGCCAATGTGAAAATTCCGGCGGGCATTGACGTGGAGCTGACCCTGGAGGAAGGCGCCCGCCTGCTGGAACGCGCGATTGCCGGCGAAGCGAAACCCGCCCACGGTTCGGCTCGTGACACCGCGTCTCCCGCTGAACCACTGCCCCCGGCTGACGTGGCAGTGCTGCAAGGCGCGATTGCGGGCTTGCGTGAGCAAAAGCGTCGCCCCCAGGTGCGTCTCTCGGCTGCCACAAACGAGCTGGTCGCGAACATTTTTGCAGAGAATCCGCTGCGGGATTTGGCGACGCGCACGAAACTGTGCCCGCTGCGGGTGGACCGGGCACGTTCCGTGGCAGGAGCGTGGTACGAAATCTTCCCGCGCTCCATCGGGGCATATTACGGGTCGGATGGTCGAATTGTGCCGGGGACCTTGCGCACGGCAGCGGAAATCTTGCCCGAGGTGGCTGCCGACGGTTTTGATGTTATCTATCTCACGCCCATCCACCCGATTGGGCACGCTTTCCGTAAGGGACGCAACAACGCCCTGGTGGCAGGACCTCACGATCCCGGCTCGCCGTGGGCGATTGGTAACGAGCATGGGGGCCATGATGCGGTCGACCCGGCTTTGGGCGGAATTGCGGCGTTTGACGAGTTTGTCGCGGAGGCGCAGCGCAACCACCTGGAGGTTGCGCTGGATTTTGCCCTGCAGTGCTCTCCGGACCACCCGTGGGTAAAGGCTCACCCCGAATGGTTTTCGGCTCGGGCTGACGGCTCGATTGCTTACGCCGAAAATCCCCCCAAGAAATACCAAGACATTTATCCGCTGAACTTTGATAATGACCCGGACGGGCTGTATGCCGAAATCCGGCGGGTAATCGAGTTTTGGATTGACCATGGGGTCACGATTTTCCGCATGGATAATCCACACACTAAGCCGGTGCGGTTCTGGCAGCGCTTGGCGGCTGACTTGCACCAAACCCACCCCGAAGTGGTGATGCTCGCGGAGGCGTTCACCGCTCCGGCGATGATGCGCGGGCTGGCAAAAGCGGGGTTCCACCTGTCTTACACGTACTTTACGTGGCGCAACACAAAGGCGGAGCTGACCGAGTACTTCGAGGAACTGGCTTATGAAACGGCGCACGTGCTGCGCCCGGCGCTGTTCCCCATGACCCCGGACATTTTGACCGACTATATGACGGCTGGGGTGGGAGCGTTTAAAGCGCGTGCGCTGCTGGCTGCCACCGCCGCTCCGACCTGGGGAATCCTCGGGGGCAGCTACGAGTTTTGCGAGCATGTGCAGCGTCCGGGCGTCGAGGAATCCATCGACAACCCGAAATATGAGGTGAAAGTCTATGACTGGGCGGCGCGTGACAAGTACGGCATCGCCTCCCTGTTGCGCACCTTGAACGCGGCTCGCTCCGCGCATCCCGCACTGTTGCAGCTGCGTAACATCAAGTTCCACGCTATCGAGAACGACGCCATCATTGCTTTTTCCAAGCATATTGACGCGGCGCATTCCCCGACCGGTCGGGCGGACACGGTGCTGGTCGTCGTGAACCTGGATCCGCATCACACTCAGTCCGGCTGGGTGCACCTGGATTTGCCGTCACTAGGGTTGCGCCCGGAGGAGTTCCCGGAGGTCGCCGCGCCCGGTGAGGGGCAACGCTTGTTTGTGGTGCATGATGAGCTGACTGGCGGTGAATATACCTGGGGGACGGATAATTTTGTGCAGCTCAATCCCTCTACCGGTCCCGGTCATATTTTCAGTTTCAGCCCCATTCCACAGTGAACCCAAACACTAGCACAGCAAAATGTGACAGAATTACCTCATGGCTAAAATCACCGTTTCCCCGGAACTTTTGAACCAGGTCGCCTACGCGAACTACTACTCTCCGCACTCGGTGCTGGGACCACACTCGGACGGCGAGGATGTCACCATCCGCACCGTGCGTCACATGGCGCAAAGCGTCACCATCGTCACCGAACACGGTGACTTCCCCGCGGAACATGAACAGGACGGGGTGTGGGTGGCAGTCATCCCGCACGCCGAAGTCGAGGACTACCGGGTGAAAGTCACCTACGGTGATCAGGAAGTCTTGGGGGACGACCCCTACCGTTTCCTGCCGACCTTGGGTGAAATGGACACTTACCTGATTTCAGAAGGGCGTCACGAGCGTCTGTGGGACGTTTTGGGTGCTCATTTAAAGGAGTACCAGGGTCCGCTGGGGGTCGTGAAAGGCGTGGCTTTCGCGGTGTGGGCGCCGAACGCACAAGCCGTAAAGGTCGTGGGGGACTTCAACTTTTGGGACGGGTCGGGGTGCGCGATGCGCAGCCTCGGGGCATCCGGGGTATGGGAGCTGTTCATTCCCGGTGTCGAGATAGGCGCGCGCTACAAGTACGACATTAAAGGTCCCGACGGGAACTGGCGTCAAAAGGCTGACCCGATGGCGCGCGCTACGGAGATTCCTCCCGCCACCGCCTCGGTGGTCACTGACCAGTTCCACACTTGGAACGATGCGGAGTGGATGGAACAGCGCGCCACGAACGTGGACACCCATCCGATTCATACCCAGCCTATGAGCATCTACGAATGCCATATCGGCTCGTGGAGAGAAGGCTATGGCTACCGTGACCTGGCGGAACACCTGGTGCCTTACGTTAAGGAAATGGGTTTCACCCACGTGGAGTTCATGCCCGTGGCGGAACACCCCTACGGGCCGTCTTGGGGGTATCAATGCACGTCATACTATGCTCCGACCGCCCGGTTTGGGACGCCTGACGACTTCCGTTACCTGGTGGATGCGTTGCACCAAAACGGGATTGGGGTGATTTTGGACTGGGTTCCGGCGCATTTCCCCAAGGATGACTGGGCGCTGGCGGGGTTCGATGGCACGGCTCTGTACGAGGACCCCGATCCGCAGCGCGGTCAGCACCCGGACTGGGGGACATTGGTATTCAACTACGGTCGGCGTGAAGTGAAGAACTTCCTGGTCGCTAACGCCCTGTACTGGATGGAAGAGTTCCACATTGACGGTCTGCGGGTGGACGCGGTGGCGTCGATGCTCTATCTGGATTATTCCCGTAAAGAAGGTCAGTGGCACCCGAACCAGTACGGTGGACGGGAAAACCTCGAGGCTATCGCCCTGCTGCAAGAAGTCACCGCGACCTGCTACCGGGTCTGCCCCGGCACGGTCATGATTGCCGAAGAATCGACCGCCTGGCCCGGCGTCACCCAACCGACTTCCGAGGGGGGGCTGGGTTTTGGTTTCAAGTGGAACATGGGCTGGATGAATGACACCTTGCGCTACTTGGCAGAGGACCCGGTCAACCGCAAGTGGCATCACAACGAGCTGACGTTTAGCCTGGTCTACGCCTTTTCAGAGAACTTTGTGCTGCCGCTGTCCCACGATGAGGTCGTGCACGGCAAAGGCTCGTTGCTGTCCAAGATGCCCGGCGATTATTGGCGCCAGTTGGCAGGATTGCGCCTGCTATTTGCTTACCAGTGGACGCATCCGGGCAAGCAGCTCATCTTCATGGGCTCCGAGTTTGGTCAGGGCGCGGAATGGAATTCGGGGGCATCCTTGGATTGGTGGCACCTGGACATTCCCGAGCATCAGGGGATTCGTCAACTGGTCACCGATTTGAACCACCTGTATGCGTCCAACCCGGCGCTGTGGTGTGATGACTATCGCGGGTTTGAGTGGATTGAGCCCAGCGATGCTGACCATAACTTGATTACGTATCTGCGCCGGTCCGTGGCGGAATCGGATCCTTTAGGGATTGAATCGGGTCACTTGCTGGCAGTGGTGGCGAACTTTAGTGGCAATCCTCATGATCCGTTCCGGGTCGGACTGCCGTTCGCTGGTCAGTGGGACGAGGTGCTAAACACGGACGCTGAAGTTTACGGCGGCTCCGGCGTGGGTAACCTGGGTCAGGTCACCGCTGAGGAGATTCCGTGGAATAACCGCCCCTGCTCGGTATCTTTGCGGATTCCCCCGCTGGGTGTCGTGATTTTGCGCCCCGCCGAGGACAACCCGTACCGCCCGCGTTAGGGGCGTTGCAGCGCGCGCCCCAGAGGGCGCTCCTGGGATTTTGCGCCATAGTCAATGAGGCAGGTGCACGAGTGACCGATTTCGCCGGGGAATTCGGGTGTATGTACGCCGGGGTGTAGGTAAAGCCGCAGGTGATGGTCATTTGCTACTCGAAGTTCTGGTCGGGGGTGCGTTGAAATCGGTCGTTCGTGCAAGCAATAATCTGTCCAAAATACGAGTTATCCACAAGTGACAAATCAAAGCTTGCATAAGCTAAAGATGTATAACATCATCAAATGCATGAATGACACTGTGCAGGAGTATCTGGAAGACCAGGGTGGGGTAGCCACTATGGGAGCAGCAATCAAAGCCACCAGCAGGCAGAAAGTCAGACGTGCCTTAGAGTCGGAACTGGTATTGCGTCAAGGACGCAGCACACTATTTCTACCCTCTGTTGATTCTCGGGTGGTCGCTGCCTTCGTTCACCGAGGCTGTCTGACTTGTGTGAGCGCATTAGAGATGATGGGGGTAGCTCTTTGGAAGAACCCCGAACGTATTCACTTGGCGGTGAGCAAGGACTATCACAGTCGCCATTCCGGCAAGTTCCTGTTGCATCGCGAGAAATGGTTGCATTCCGCGAAAAGTGGATTCCGGCAGACCTTCCCAGGAGGCTGTCAAGGTTATGCTTACGCAGATGATTGCTATTCCAGTCCGTATTTAGCCAGCCCGCTGAACGCGACTCTTCGAGCCTTGCAGTGTGTGCACACCCACATGGAGAGAGTGGTGATACTGGATTCAGTTTTAAACAAACGCCTGGTAAATCGAGAAATACTGGATAATGCCGTCGCTCACCTTCGCCGCTCAGCGATTCAGGCAGCCCTAGAGGATTGCGATGCGGCAGCCCGGTCGCCACTGGAAACTGTGGGGCGTTTACAGCTCCGAGAGCAGCTCTACGCGGAAGTTAAAACCGGGGTGACTTTAAAAGGTATAGGTGAGGTGGATTTTTTAATCGGTAATCTCATCGTGGAATTTGATGGCTATGAATATCACTGCGGTCGTGCTGAGTTTGATAAGGATCGCGCTCGATCTCGTGAAGCGTTGCTGCGTGGTTTCGACACCATGCGTTTTACGTATAACGATGTGATAAGCGGTCGATTCTTAGACCCGATACAGCGCTATCTGGTCCGGTGCGGTGCATGAACGACCGATTTCGCCGGGGAAAACGGGTGATTGTACGCCGGGCTGTCGGTAAAGCCGCAGGTAATGGTCATTTGCTGCCCGAGGTTCTGGGTGGGAGTGCGTTGAAATCGGTCGTTCGTGTCGGAGAGACAACCGCTCTAGGTCTAGCTGTGACCTAAATCACACCTATATTTCTCGGTGTTGTGTAAGAATGTCTCGAGCCTTTACATATAGAGGTTGTTAGCAAGGTTCCTGTGTCCCTTTAAGCTGATAGCCACGGGGTGCGCTGGGTTCCTTGGTTCCGGGGAAGTCCTCGGAAGCGTGAGGTCCTATAAACCGCGAGAATTCGCGACTCTGGGTCTTTCGCAGTATTGACAGAACACTTGGGTGGTGTAAACTTTTCCTGGGTGCTTCCGTCCTGGATCACCTGGGTGGTTTAAAAAATTCCACCCTTTATTACCCAGAAGAAGGGTTTATTTGAAGATGAATTTGAAGAAGAAGTTTGTGATTGGTGCTGCTTCGTTGGCGCTGGTTGCTGGCATGGGCGTCGCTCCCGCGATGGCTGCTCCGGCTGATATTTCGGCTAATCGTTGGGCGGGTCCGGATCGTTACGATACCGCTATTCAGGTTGCCTTGAAGGGCTGGGCTGACAAGAATGGTGAGAATCCGTCCGCTGCTACGGTTTACGTTTCTAACGGTGCTTCCTTGGTGGATGCTATCGCTGGTGGCGTGTTGAAGAATGGCCCGATGTTGCTGGTGAACGGCGATAAGGCAGTGCAGTCTAAGGTTGCTGACGCGATTAAGAAGCTCAATGCTGGCAAGGTTATCGCTTTGGGTGGTACCGGTGCCGTGTCTGATGAGGCTTTGAAGGCTGTGGCTGGTACCGCCACGACTGAGCGTATCGCTGGTGCGGATCGTTTCGAGACTGCCGCTAAGATTGCGGAGGCTGCTAAGAAGCAGGGCGTGTCGGTGAATCGTGTGTACTTGGCTAATGGCCAGACTTTGGTTGATGCCTTGGTTGGCGGTCAGCTGAAAGATGGTGTGATTTTGCTGACTGATGGTGCTGACAAACTGCCGGCTGCTACTGCTAAGGCTTTGAACAAGATTGGTGGTGGCGCTTCCCTGTACGCTTTGGGTGGTACTGGTGCTGTGTCTGATGCGGTCTTGAAGAGTGCGGCTGTGTCTCAGACCATTCTGATTGATTCTTTCTTGGAGGATAACAAGGCTGCTGTCGAGGCTTCCGCTAAGGCTGATTTGGCTGTGAATGGCTGGGTCAAGGTCAACGGCGCAACCCAGGACCAGTTCACTGACGCTCTCAGTGCTACCCCCACTACGAAAGCTAAGATTGCTGCGACCTGGCCGAAGGTCGACGCTGCCCTAGCCGCCAACCCCAACGTCAATGGCAAATCATGGTATTTGAAGAATGATGCTAATGGTCAGGCGACGAAAGAGACTTACGCTAACGCGATTGCTGATGCTTCCCCGACGGAGAAGCTCGAGTCCGGCGCTGAAGCCACCGCCTACCTGGGTACCACCAAGGCTGTCGCGGCCGCTCAGGAGGTCGCTGATGACGCTAAGACTGACGTCACAGCTGGCACCTTGAAGGGCAAGCTGGTCGCCGCTACCGGTATTATCAACGCTAGTGCTGATGCTTTGTTGGATGAGGTCATCAACGACGGTACTAACGGCAAGAAGGGCTTGGGTTCTGTTCCTACTTTGACTGATGTTCAGAATGTGTTCCCGGATGTGACTGCTAAGACTACTGGTATGGAGTTCGTGACTTCTATCGGTTTGGATCCTGCTAATTTGAAGACCGACATCGCTGGTCAGACTAAAGTGTTGGATTCTGCTTTGAAGGCTCAGGTTGCTAAGTTGCAGGCTGATGCGGCTGCTGCTGGTAAGGCTAATACTGCTGCGATTAAGGCTAAGACTAAGGCTTCTGAGGCTCTGGACAAGCTGATTCATGGTGGCGCTGTGAACTACAACGTGAATCGTCTTGGTGGTGCGGATCGTTTCGAGACTGCTGTAAAGATTGCTAATCACGTTTATGGTGAGAAGGGCGAAAAGTCTGATCCGACTCGTATCTACTTTGCTAACGGCATGTCTTTCGCTGACGCGGCTGTCGCTGGTTACATTGATAACTCGAAACGTCCTGGCCCGGTGTTGTTGGTCAACAAGGATTCTGTTCCTTCCGTGACTGGTGAGCAGGCTCTGGCTTGGGACAAGGCCGTGGATTACGTGCGTAAGAACGTGACTTTCATTGGTGGTACTGGTGTTATCTCTGACGAGAACGGTGCTGCCGAGCTGGAGAAGCTCGCCCCGGCCACCGCTGCTTCCGGCAAGGTTTCTTTCGGAACCTGGGATACATCTGCCACCAAGGTAGCTGAGATTGCTGTCACCACGAAGGATATGCCTAACGGTTCTACCCTGAGCATCGAGTGGTACGGTCGTACCGGCAATGCCGGCACCGGTGATTTGCTGGCTGCTACCAGCACTTTGGGTGGTGCTACCGTGCAGTCTGCTACCACTACTGTAGACCAGGATGGCAAGGTCAAGATTATCTTCGCTGCTGTTCCTAGCCCGACTTCCTATGTCCGTGTGAAGGTTACCGCTAAGAACTCTTCTGGCGAGGTCATTACCGAGACCTACTCCACTTGGACCGAGGTCAAGTAGTCTCAAACCAGGATTCGTTCTGAATACTGACTGAAAACTAGATAAACGCTGTGCTCCGGGACCTCACGGTCCTGGGGCACAGTTGTTTGTAGAACCGCGCCTTGACCCGTGAACAGCCCGCACACGCGCATGACCAATAAAACAGTGGTCTGGCTGGGTCACCCGCTACCACGTATTTAGCTTTTCCGGTCGTCTAGGGCTGTAAAAACTCTTTGCCGGGCTGGTCA
>NZ_GL385912.1:778582-782394 GCF_000146285.1 Mobiluncus curtisii subsp. curtisii ATCC 35241 | reverse complement strand
TCCTGGTGACAAGATTGTGTTGCCTGGTGGACAGTCTTTTGATCGTGTTGCTGGTGCGGAACGTGTGGAGACCTCTTTGAAGGTTGCGATGAAGGCTGCCAAGGACGATGCGGCTAAGGCACGCAAGGTCTATCTGGTTAATTACAAGGCTATGGTGGATGCGGCATCGTCAGGTATCTTGAATGATGGTGTGGTCGTGTTGGTTCCGGCTGATAAGGCTGGACAGATTGTTGTCGGTCATCAAATCAAGAAGCTGATTGGTCAGAACGTACAGGAGTTCACCGCTGTTGGTGGTACCAGCGTGGTTCCGAATGCTTGGATTGATAACGTCGTCGCTGGCTACGATAACGGTGTCCCTACGATTTCTCGTTTGGGTGGGGCAGATCGTTACGCCACGAATATCGAAATCATTAAGAAGGCCAAGGATGCCCCTGGTGCCAACTGGGATCATAACTACTTCGCTCAGGGCAATGTTGTTGTTGACGCTTTGACTGCTGGCGCGGTTACTGATGGTCCGATTATCCTGGTTCCTCCTACTGGTGATGTTCCTCAGGGCACTGTTGATTACTATCAGAAGAATCTTGATGGCAAGGGTGTCATTGTTCTGGGTGGTACCGGGGCTTTGTCTGATGACCAGGTGAACAAAGTAACCGGTGGTAAGGAAGAAATCAATCCTTGGAAGTACAACACTACTATTGATTCTTTGAAGGCTGATGTTCAGACCGCTGCCGCTAAGTACTACGGTCAGGGTGCTTGGCAGCATATGGATAAGGACGTTCTCGACGTGCCAAACAACAAGTATTTCGGCTTGGGCAAGGCCGCCGTTGCTGGTACTTCTGCTAATGAGAATGATATTAACATCAAGGATGAGATTGCAGATGCCAAGAAAGATAAGGCTTTCAAGGGCTGGAAGAACGCTAACAGTGAGGTAGCTGCTAACCTGGCGAAGATTATGGGCAAGGCAGATGGCTCTGAGGCGAATACCGTCAACAAGCTCAAGAAAGCCATGAACGATGCTCTGGACGCACTTGTTGGTGCACAGGGTGCAGCTCCGGCGAATGTTGCTGCTGGTCAGTCTGGTTTCTTGAGCGCGTTCAAGGCTTACTATGGTTTTGATGCTCAGAAGCTTGTGGTTAACGGTAATGGTAGCGTGACCCTTGGTGGGTTCACCACGACCGGTGATGTGGTGACTGGTTATGACTTCGCGGCTGCTGATAAGAAGGCTCAGCAGATTGCTGAGTCTAAGGATAATCTGTTGAAGATTGGTGCTGAGCAGTTTACCTATGCTGATGCTGTAGGCTACGAGGCTGCTAATTTCGCCTCCTTCGATACGAATGCTCCGTCTTCTCCGGTTTCTGCTGCTGCTATGGGTATCGCTGCCCCGAAGAAGGCCGCTGAGGTGAAGGCTCAAGCTAACAAGTGCTACAAGGCCTTGAAGGATGCCGTGAACGCCTACAATGCAGGTCCACTGCCAAAGGTGATTACTTCCACTGGGACGCATAACCGTTTGGCGGGTGCTGACCGGTACGAGACCGCTGCTTTGCTGTCTTACTACCTGACCGCTGGTCCGGACGGCAAGAATAACGGTCAGTTGAGCGGTCAAGGTCGCGTTTACGTTGCTTCCGGTAACGACGCTAACATTGTTGATGCCATGGTCGCAGGTCAGCTCGAAAAGGGCCCGATTTTGCTGCTGCCTTCTACCGGCACCCCGAGCGACAACGTCTTGGCTGAGTTCAAGCGTTTGGGCATGACCCAGGGTCACACCATGAAGGAAGGCTACACCATTGGTGGTACCAACGCCGTGTCTGACGATACCCTGAAAGCTGCCGTGAAGTCCTTCGCTGAAGGTCTCAAGGACCAGCCGGAAGCCGCCCCCGCGGCTCCTGCAGCTTCAGCAACGCCTGTCTGCAACGCTACCTTGGCGACTACCAGCAAGGCATACAGCGTAACTTGCACCACCCCGTCAGGTGCTGTGTCTTCTCCGGCAACTCTCACCTACAAGTGGGAAAAGGTTACTAGCACGGGTATTACCGGTTTCTCTGCTGACACGGCAGCTAACGGTACCGTGACTGGTACTGCTGCTAATGGCGACACGATTAAGGTTAAGGTTACCTATGACGAGGATGGCGCGGCGGGTCCCAAGACCCCGGCTTCCAAGGAGTTCACGGCAACTGCTGCTTAGTCGGTGATTGGGTTGAGACTATCAAGTCTCCCATAACTTCATAAAAGTCTGGCCCCGGTAGATAACTACCGGGGTCAGACGTGTTCCGGGGCTGTTGCGGGTATGGCGGAGTGTAACGAATTCCCCTGGTTTGGGGGGAGAATTTGCGCTGGTGGAGCGGTTAGAATGTATCGTATGGCGGTTCGTTCTTTTAGAATCAGAAATCTGCTTTCCATTAGAGACACTACTTTGGAATTGGTCACTCCGGTGACGTTGTCGATTGGTCCCAACGGTGCGGGAAAGACGAACTTGCTCAGAGGGATAGAGCTGCTTTCACGTCTGGTTGATGACACGTTCCAGGATGAAATCATGCGCGGTGGCGGGTTTAGTGAACACTTTTTCCAGGGTAGCCCGGTAGCTGATTTTGACTCGGCGGAGCAAGGCGGGGGGGGTGATTCACGGTGTTTTGCGATTGATGTTGATTACCGGATAAACGAACAGCTTACAAATGGGTATGATGTTCAGTTTAGTCGCGGTACTGGAGATACTGCCTTGGTGCGAGAGCGGCTTTTCTTCCATAACCAGGCTAAGTACACCACCTCTTTCTATGACGATTTCCAAGGCAATCATGGTTGGCTACCATTGGCGCATCGTTCGGTGCTTTCAGATGCGGATGATCGCGGCTCAAGGACTGGGGTACAGGAGAATATTCGGCGTATTCTCACGGGTTGTATGGTTTTTCATTTTGATGATTCTTCCTCCCGGTCGCCCGTGTTACAGAGTTGTGATGTTGCCGATAATCTAAGGCTTCACAGTGATGGGCGGAATCTCGCGTCGGTGTTGCCGCCAACGGGAAAGCTCGTTTTTGGGGTGGTGGCTGGTATTCCAGGGCGGGAACAGGCTATGACTCTTTGATTAGGATGCTGTTGGGCCAGCCGCAATGGCAGGGAGTGTCAACGATGATTGACTACTACGGTTTTCCGCAAGATTTCATGAGGAAAGCAGGGTTAGTCAATCCCCGATGCGAGGACATTGAGGACAAACTGCTCGAATGCTACAGGAACCGGGAACAACCGGGAAAATGGCTGCCTTTCGTAGTCAAGCATGAATTTGAATCCCTGGTTATTGCCGCAGCCTTGCACGGACAATCAACAGTGTTTAGCAACGCCGAGATTCGCCAGATGGCTGGTTGGAGAGACTCGTCCGTCGGGGTAGAAGAAATCAACGATTCACCTCAAACCGCTCCGTCTAAACGAATTATCCAGCTAAAAGAAAGCAGTCCGGTTCCCTATAGTAAAGTACCGGATACGAAAGAAGTGTTCGACCATGCCCGTATAGAGGCAGTAATGGACGAGTGCCCCCACTTCACTGACTGGGTCACCAACCTGATGTCTTTCGCACCGTAACACCGGAAACTCCCTGCCAAACCCATAAAAACGAACCGGGAACAACCCCCTTACAAACAGACCTGCTGAACAGACCAGGCAGATTTGAGCGTGCGGGACCTAATGCAGAGCAGCGCGTAGAGCCGAACATGCAGAGCAGCGCGTAGAGCCGAACATGCAGAGCCACACCGGCAAACAGACTAGCGCGTCCAAGCATCTAACCCCAATGATTCGATGCCTGTAAAAACTCTTTGCCGGGCTGGTCG
>NZ_GL385912.1:765630-776685 GCF_000146285.1 Mobiluncus curtisii subsp. curtisii ATCC 35241 | reverse complement strand
GGAATTTTGCTCAGATGAATTGAAAAGGTCGCCGGAGTGTATTGAAAAACCGCGCAGATTCAACGATTGCGGGACGTTTTGGTGGCGACGAAAACAATTCTACTCGGAGCCGATTTGGTCTTTGAGAGACCTAGAGTTGATTCCTTCGGGCTGCTGTGGCGATGGGGTTGGGTATCTGAACACGGCTTGTGGGATGGGGGCGCGTGACCACAGAAAAACGTCGTGGGTTTAAAGCGCAGCGAGCCGGGACGGTGAATCAGAACGGGGCGAAAATCGCCGGAGCATCGTCAACTCCGCTGTTATGTATGGCAAATCCCCAGTTCGGAGCTATTTGGCAGGGATTTTTGGCGATGAAATCGCCTCGGATGTCGGATCGATTCGGTCCTGCTGGGGGGCAAAACTTCGGCAGTGACCAATGAAGGATGTGAATATAAGGTGAAAATAAGGCAGTAGCTGCCATTATTGGCAGCTACTGCCCATATTCCACCTCATAATCTCAGATGCCAACGGCGCAGCACCCGGATTCAGGCGCAGGCATGGAAAATCCCGGCAGTTGTTATCTAATATCCGCTATCAAACACGCGGAGTTCCGCAGTTCGGTTTTCTGGCTACCATCAATTTTGAACATCTGGAGTCTGGACGGGAGCCTCTGCGACATCGACAGCCGACTGCCGACAAATCTTCGGCAATAGTTGACAGTTCACCGACAAGCCCGCCCGTAAAACCGCCGAGTGCCTAAAAACTCGTAATACCTTTTCGTCTGGGTGCTTTCAAACCTGTGGTGTTTTTAAATCTGGGGCACTTTCCTACCCGGGGGCTTCCTACCCGGTGTTTTCAAATCCGGGATGCTTTTAAACCGGTTGTTTTCAAACTGAGTCCTTTCAATCATAAGTACTTCCTACTTGGGATATCTCCAACCGGGGATCTCGTCACACTCGGGGTGCGATGCGGTGTCGGCGTTTTTGCAAAATATTGCTCAATCTCTGGGTGGTGCGCTCCCAGTCGTGCCAGATCTGGCGGTAACTCAGCCGGGTAGTCAGATATCCAGCGGTGGCGTTCGATAAATCCCGCTCGCGGTCAATCTCAAAAGCGCGGGGATTGTCATGAAACTCCCTCCCATCGCATTCCACTATCCACGAGTTGCCGACCAGCAGGTCCGCCCATCCGGGTGCAGTCCGATGCTGGGTACGCACGCTGACCCCGCGGCGCTGGAAAAATAACCTGACCCTGGTTTCACTACCGGATTGTGCCCCTCGGTTCAGGAACCGGTACGTTGCCATTTTTTTCTTTTGCACCCGCGTTGCCAGATGTTTTGCTTGGCCGTAACCGATGCATCCTGCCTGCAACGCCGATTCCAGCACGATCAGCCCCGTCTCGGCATCATGAT
This sequence comes from Mobiluncus curtisii subsp. curtisii ATCC 35241, assembly GCF_000146285.1. GTDB lineage: Bacteria > Actinomycetota > Actinomycetes > Actinomycetales > Actinomycetaceae > Mobiluncus > Mobiluncus curtisii. The sequence continues at coordinate 775,298 of NZ_GL385912.1, read as the reverse complement.
GGCGCATGGCTTGGTACAGGCAATCTTCCAAGCCGAAAACGGGGGTGTGTTGGGTCGCGATACAGCGGTGGAATTCGACAAATCTCGCAGCGGGCAGGGGAACATTTTCCGGCAAGATTACGTGCGTGTTGGTTTGGCGGGGAACCCAGAGTCCATACTTTACGCACCCGGACAGGCAACCCAACCTGCCTCCGTGCTTCAGCGCGCGGATGACATCCGGGTCCGCTTCCGATCCCGCGTACCAGCCACGCATAATTCGCACCAGGTTGCCAGCCTCAACCAAAGCCGCAATGTCGCGCGTGGAGTACTCCGTGAGCAGCTGTTTTACTGTGTACACGCCACAGTTTATCGTTTCCATAACCCCACCTTGCGACACAGCCCGAAACAAAATCAATGCCGATTCAGATTACCTGTGGAAAACCCCGGTTTCGCTGTTCTTGTGGATAAACAGTGGAATATGGGCAGTAGCTGCCAATAATGGCAGCTACTGCCCATATTCCACCTTATAAATCCAATGATTAATGAATGCTGGCAAAAGACTTGGCAAATCGCAGGTCAGACCTGTGCATTTGCGTGAAATCCCAGGACGGCGGGTCCCCGACCGGCTGGCGCGGGTTTGGTCAGTGCGCTACCTTCACGGTAGCTTGAAAATGTGAGTTTTCCCCGACGTGCCCGGATGTTTACCGCAGCCATCGCGACTTTATTTGCGCTTTCAGGCGCGGGGGTCGGCGTGGCGAACGCCATCGTTGGGGACTTCAGCGGAATGGGTAATGTGATTCAGGGGGTCATCAGCGGAACTTTTTCCGATTCTCGCTCCCAGTCTTTCGGCTACAACTCGACCTCGGCAAATTCCGCCGCGAAGGGCTCCGGCGGGTCGAAAGGTCAGAAAAAGTCGACAAACGGTGTTTCCATCCAAAATTCCTATGACTGGAACCGGGAACTTCGCGAAGCACTGAAAGTCAAAGTTGAGTCTCCCAAATTGTTTATGAATCCCGCTAAAGGTCACGTAGCGGTGAATAAAGACGTGTATGTCTGGGCGGACGCGAAGCCGCAAAAGTTCGTAAAAACAGTGGCATCGCAGACTTTGACCATCATCGCCGTCCCAATACGGTTTGAATGGAAATGGGGTGACGGCAACACCACGGATTCCGGCGCGAATGCGGGAGCGCCCTGGCCAGAGGGGACAGTTACTCATAAATATCAACGTGTTGGCAGCTACACGATTAACTGCCGAATCCACTGGCGGGCGACTTGGGCTATTGGGAAAGACAAACCTCAGGAAATTCCCGGCGATGTCGTCACCGAAAGTACCTCAACCGAGTTCCTCGTCAAATACTTGATTCCCTACCTTTCCTAAATGCCAAACCGCGCGAACCCTTGAATTCCGAACAGTTCCAGGGTAGCGGGTAAATCGCCTCTCGCGCGGAGCCCTCGCGTGGGCAAAGAGACGTTACTAAAATCAGGGTAGGATGCGAATCACTGGGCCACGGCCACGCAATCCCAAAATACCCCGTCGAGAGGAATTTGTAATGGTAGACCAGCCAAAGTATCCCGGCAAAGTGGAAGTGATCAACGGCAACGGTGCGGTTGCCCGCGTAATGAACATGGTGTGTGGAGGAGTCATCGGGTATCCCATCACGCCTTCGACGGAAATCTCGGAAACGTTCGAAGCCGCAGTAGCGGCGGGTCAAAAGAACGTGTGGGGACAGCACCCCTTCTTCTTTGAGCCGGAGGGGGAGCATTCCGCTCAGTCTGGGGCGATGGGCGCGGCGCTGACCGGCGGCAAGTTCATCTCAAATGCCTCCAGCTCGCAGGGGATTCTCTATGGTTTGGAGTCTCACTATGTCACTGTCGGCAAGCGCATCGGCGGTTTTGTGCTGCAGGTTGCGGCGCGCGTGGTGTCCCGCCACTCGCTGAACGTGATGGGTGGTCATGATGACGTATATGCCCTGCTCCCAGCCGGTTACACGGTCCTGTTTGGAGTGAACCCGGAGGAGGCCGCGAATCTGGCTCTGATTTCTTACCGTGCCTCGTCGCTGTCCTTGATTCCGGTGGCGAACTGCATGGATGGTTTCGCGACTTCCCACATGATGAGCGAAGCGCGTCTGCCGGAAGCCGAACTGGTAAAGGAATACTTGGGCGATCCCAAGGGATACATTCCCTGCCCCACCGCCGCTCAGGAAATTTTGTTTGGTGCCAAAGGGCGGGCTTTCCAGTTTGGTCAGTTCCTGGAGAGCAAAAGGTCGGTGCTGGCGCCCGCCTCCCTCGAGGCGCTGCGGTCGTTCCTCCAGTCTGTTGATAATGCTGACGCCATCGAAAACGATAGTTGCGGAGAGCTGTTTGATCGGGAAATCGCGGGGCATCTGCCCGCGGCGGAAGTCGCCAAGTGGCGTCGCCAGTGGGTCAATGCGCCGGCGCGAGGTACCCGTAAACTGATCCCATCCCTGGTGGATATTGACAATCCGGGCTTGACCGGACCGGTGCAAAACCAGCCGGATTTCCAAGCCGGGGTGGCTGATCACCACACCCACTTTGTTGCGGATGTGCCGCGGCTGGTGCGTCAGGCGATGGACGAGTATAACGCTCTGACAGGCAGCGATTACGCCCCGGTGAAAACCTTTAACTGTGAAGACGCTGACTTTATCATGGTTGGGGTCGGCTCGATTTGCGAGGACGTGCGGGCGGTGCTGCCGTACTTGCGCAGTCGGGGTCTCAAGGTCGGTCTGGTCCAGATTGTCATGTTGCAGCCGTTCCCGGAGGCTGACTTGGTGGCGGCTCTCAAGGGCGCGAAAGCCGTGACGGTGTTGGAGCGTTCCGACCAGGCGGCGTTGACCAAGTTCGTCAACAGCGCGCTGGTGAAAGCCGGGCAAAATGCGGCGGCGGTGCAGCGCAATCTGCCTGCGCGCTACCCGGATATTCCGGCGGTAGAGACTGGGGGAATGCCCCAGTTGTCCACCGGGTTCTTTGGCTTGGGCGGTCACGATGTCCAGCCGCGTCACCTCATCGCCACGTTCAAAGCGATGCAGGCTGGTGACTTGGCTCCTGAATTCTATATCGGCTCGACGTTCTTTGACGATGACGCGACCGGGGAACAAAAAGCGATGCAGGACCGGCTGCGTGAAGCCTACCCGGAAACTACCAAAATGGCACTTCACCTGGAAGAAAACCCGAAAGACCTGCTGCCTAAGGAAGCGATGCGGATTCGGTTCCACTCGGTGGGGGGCTACGGCACAATTGCGACCGGGAAACTGTTGGCAGACATTTTGGCAGAAATGCTGCACTTGCACAGCAAAGCTGCCCCGAAGTACGGTTCGGAAAAATCGGGGGCTGCCACGAACTACTACATCACGTTGAGCCCGGAAACTATCAGGATTACGAACGCCGAGCTGGAGGACGTAGAGATTGTGGTCAGCCCGGACCACATGGTGTTTGCGCACACGAACCCGCTGAAAGGCTTGGCGGAGGGCGGGACGTTTATCCTGCAATCTGACAAAACTCCCGCCGAGCTGTGGGCGAGCCTGCCGCGCCGGGCGAAACAAATCATTCGGGATCGGCACATCAACCTGTTTATCCTCGACGCTTTTGGGGTCGCGCTGAAGCACGCCCCCAATCCGGGCTTGCAAACCCGCATGATGGGTGTGGCTTTCATCGGGGCTATCGCCACCAAAGTGGACCGGATTGCTTCCGGGGCCAGCGAAGCGGACATGCTGGCAAAGATTCGCGAACAAATCGAGCACAAGTTCGGGGCGAAAGGTCCGGCGATTGTAGAAGCAAATATGGCTGTGGTCCAGGACGGGGCGAGCGCGACGCAAAAGGTCGATTGGGAACAGCTCGACGCTGATTCGGAGGGCGGGTCGGCAGGTGCGACGGCGGGATCCGGGCATTCCCGTCCGGCTTTGAACGCCTCCCTGTCAGCCACAATGTGCCAGCGTGGCGCCAGTGGCTGTGCGTTGACCGCCGGGTTGTTCGATCGGGATTATTTCCGGCGGGTCGTGGCGGAACCCTTTGCGCAGGGAACCATCAGCGAAGCCCCGGTTTATCCCGGTACTGGCTATTTCTTGCCCCCGGCATCCTCGGCAGAAAAGGACAAGGGTCTGTTCCGTCGCACCATCCCGGTGTTCGACCCGAGCGTGTGTACCGGCTGTATGGAATGTGCTCTGGCGTGCCCGGATGGGGCGATTCCAAACACGGTGTTCACTATCGACACCCTGCTGGAGACTGCTATAGAACAGACCGGTGAATCCGGCGCGAGCCTGCAATCGCAGGTGGAGGCGATTGCCGGGGCGATGCGCCAGGCACTGTTGGACACGAAGGCGCGTCCGGCAATCGCGGATGTCTTTACCGAGGTGGCGACCTCACAAAATGCCGACCCCGCGGCGGTAGCGGCGGTGGCAGACACGTTACGAACTTTCCCAGTGGCACGCACCCGACCGTTCTTTGACTCCACTGAAAAACGCCAACCCGGTGCGGGAGTCCTGTTCAGCGCGACTGTCGACCCGTGGAAGTGTACCGGCTGTCTGGAATGCGTGGCGGTGTGTGGTCCGCACGCCCTGATTGGTACCGACCAAGACGACGAGGTGCTGGACACGGCGCAGCAGCGTTTTGCGTTCCTGACAAAACTGCCGAACTCGCCGAGCGAATTCAGCGACCCGAACGGTGGGCCCAGCCTCGACATGAAGCGGATTTTCCTGAACCGCGACAACTATTACGCGACTATTGGCGGGCACGGGGCGTGCCGTGGATGTGGCGAAGTCACTGCCGTGCGTCAAACCATGGCTTTGGCTAACGACATCAACAATGGCAGAGTGTTGCGTCACCGTCAGGAACTTGAGGAATTGGTAGCAGCGTTGGAAGAAAAGCGTCACGCTGTCACCGACACGGCGCTGGGCGAGCTGATTGATCAGGTGCGTGCGCGTCTGGAGCAGCGTCTGTACCGTTACGAAGGAACGGCAGGCGGGCGGGGTCCGGCGGCCGCGGTAGTGGCGAACTCGACCGGGTGTTCCTCGGTTTATGCTTCGACCGCACCGTTTAACCCTTACCAGCAGCCTTGGGTCAACGGGCTGTTCCAAGATGCCCAACCCCTGGCGAAGGGTATTTACGAGGGCTTGGCAGCCGATTTGTCGATGGACGTGTTAGCGCTGCGTCAAGCCCGTGCCATCCTCGCGGGCGCGACCGGCGCGGCGATTCCCAGCGATGCTCCGGAATGGAAACACTTTACGGACGAGGAACTCGCGTTGATGCCGGCGGTGATGACCATCGGTGGCGATGGGGCGTCTTATGACATTGGCTTTGGGGCGATGAGCCGCATCATGGCATCCGGAACCCCCATAAAGATGCTGGTGTTGAACACGGGAGCCTATTCCAACACGGGCGGTCAGGCGTCCACGGCTTCACTGGAGGGGCAAGATGCGGACCTGTCCCGCTACGGCAAATATTTGAAAGGTAAATCTGAGCAGCGCAAAGAGCTGGGTCTGTTGGCAGCGATGCACCCCAACGTCCTGGTGGTGTCTACCTCCACGGCTTACCAGGGGCACTTCCTAAAGAACGTGTCTCGCGCGCTGGCGCAAGTCGACTACCCGGCGCTGATAGACGTGTACACCCCCTGCCAGCCCGAACACGGAATCGGGGACGACATGGCCAGTGAACACAGTCGGATGGCGGTGAAATCACGTGTCAGCCCGCTGTTTGTTCACGAACCGGCACACGCCGAGTTCAGTGACCGTTTCATCATCGACGGCAACCCGGATGTAAAGAAGCTCTGGTCACACTACAAACTCAGCTACCACGATGCGGACGGAAAAACCCAGCTGATGGACCTGCCGTACACGCCAGCAGATTTTGCCTACTCTGAGCTGCGGTTTAAGAAACACTTCAAACCACTGCCGGACAATGCCGAAAACCCGACCCTGGTGGCGGAATATATAGAAATGGACGCGACCGCGCGGGAAACCGCCACTCCGTTTATCTATACGACTGGCGCGGAGGGGAATCTGGTGAAAATCCAGGTGTCGCCCTCCATCGTGAAGCTGACCGAGCAGTGCCGGGAATACTGGACTTTCCTGCAATACCTGGCCGGGCAAGACCTGGCTGCGGCCCGGAAAGCCCAAGCTGACCTGGAAAAGAAGTTGACCGAAACTCGTGACGCCGCCGCGAAGTCGCAAGAAGAAATGATTGAACTCATGGCGAAAGCGATGGCAGAAGTCGCCGCGACCGGCACCACCACGACGCCACTACCGTTCTTGGGTGGATTCGGTGGGGGAGCCAGCTCGACCGGCGGCGCCTCCGGGACTGAAGTGAGCGGTTCCGCGCCCGCAGGTTCCGGTACTCCCTTTCGCTACGAGCTAGAGAAAATAGCCCAATGCACGGACTGCAAGACTTGCTATCAAGAGATTCCCGAGTATTTCGAGGCTTCTACGGAAATCATTGACGGCAAGCCCACTCCGGTGGCGCGGCTGATCCCCGGCTCGCTGGAAAACGTGAAAGTGACCGACGAGTTGCGCGCCCGCATTGCGAAAGTCGTCGCGAACTGTGACGCGGAAATCATCTCGTGACCGGGGGAGGGGAAACCGATGCTTGACACGATGAACACGGTGCAACTCAACATTTTGGAACGCCGGTTTAACGCCGACCCGAAACTGTTTCAAGCCATGTTTGTGGCTGAAGGCTTAGCGCAGCTGCACGCGGCTTTTGACACTGGAGAGCTGCCCGAGGCGCTGACCCGCAAAATTTGGGAACTGCTGGAACGCGAGGACACAGTGGGACGCATCATGATGCGTTTCCTGTGGAACTTGCCGCTGGGCAAGAAACGCGTGTTTATTCGCGCGATTGACACCTGGTTGTCCGAGCGCTACCCGATGTTTGCGGGGCTGAGCGACAACTGGCCCGCTGCCAGTCACGTCGCCCCTTACGTGCGCCCGGCGTCCCAGCGGGTACATGACTTTGACCTGGTCACGCAAGGGTATTTGGGATATTTGACCCAGGGCTATACCCAGCGGGAAGTCGACCTGTTTGTGTGGCTGGAATCCATGCGGGATAAACACTGCGCGGATCGCCCCTGTGAACTGGGCGCTTTCTTGCAGGGGCGCAAAGTCGGGGGCTGCCCGGTGCAGATTCACGTCCCAGACGTGATGCAGGCTATTGCAGAGGGCGATTTTGACCGGGCACTGCGTGTTGTGGAAGAGTCAAACCCGCTGCCGAACGTGACCGGGCGGGTATGTCCCCAGGAGCTGCAATGTCAAGGGGTGTGTGTGCACAAGGCGCGTCCCATAGAGATTGGTCAGTTGGAATGGTTTTTGCCCCAGCGGGAAAAAATTGTGCACGGCAACGAAGCGATTCTCAAACGTTTCGAAGGGCGCCCCGACCCGTGGCAGACCGCGGAAAAGCCCCCGATTGCCATCGTCGGCTCGGGTCCCTCCGGATTGATTAACGCGTTCTTGCTGGCGAACCAGGGTTTCCCGGTCACCGTGTTCGAAGCGTTTCATACCCTGGGCGGGGTGTTGAAATACGGGATTCCCGAGTTCCGCTTGCCTAACGAGCTGGTCGACGACGTAGTGGACAAGATTCGCCTGCTGGGCGGGCGTTTCGTGACGAACTTCGTGGTGGGCAAGACCGCGACCTTAGATGACCTGAAAGCAGCGGGTTTTTGGCGCATTTTCGTCGGTACCGGCGCGGGGCTGCCAAAGTTCATGAACGTGCCCGGCGAGCACCTCAACGGGGTCATGAGCGCCAATGAGTTCCTGACCCGCGTAAACCTGATGCACGGCAACCTGCCCGACTATGACACGCCCCTGCCCGAAGTCGCGGGGAAAGAAATCCTGGTGATTGGCGGAGGAAACACGGCGATGGACGCGGCACGCACCGCCCGGCGCTTGGGCGGTCACGTCACGATTGTGTACCGGCGGACCAAGGCGGAAATGCCGGCTCGCGTGGAGGAACTGCATCACGCTTTGGAAGAGGGTATTGTGGTGGCTGAGCTGCGCTCGCCCACTGAGTTTCATGAGGATGAAAACCACCATGTTTGCGGAGCCAGCGTAGGGGTGATGGAGCTGGGGGAGCCTGACGAGTCCGGGCGGCGCCGGCCCCAGCCGACCGGGGAAATCCTGGAAATGGACGCTGACCTGGTGATTATGGCGCTGGGCAACAGTTCCAACCCGATTATCCGCGATTCCCAGCCCGACCTAGCGGTGCAGCAGTGGGGTGTCATCAAGGTCGGTAAAGATGCCACTGGCGGTGAGGCTGGCAGCGCTGGCGCAGGTACGGCTGGCGGGGCTGATGGGGCTGATAGGGCGGCAGAAACCCCCTCGCAAGCCACCAATCTGGAGGGGATTTACTCCGGCGGAGACGCTTCTCGCGGCGGGTCTACCGCGATTAAGGCAGCCGGAGATGGCCAAGCCGCCGCCCGCCAGATGGGGGATTTGGCGACCAAATTGGAACCGGAGGAAGTCCGCCAGCGGGTGCAACGCGCTTGGGAATACACGCAAAGCGCCGCCTCGGCCTATCGAATCTTGGAAAAACGCCAACTGTCGGAACGGACTTGGGAAATGAAACTGCACGCCCCGGCGGTCGCCCGTGCGGTGCAGCCCGGACAGTTTGCCCGGTTCATGACCCACGAGAAAGGCGAGCTGATTCCCCTGACCGTTGCCGATTTCGACCGGGAACAGGGCTGGATTTCCATCGTGGTGCAAGCGGTGGGCAAATCGACCCAGATTATGTGCGCGATGGAAGTTGGTCAGGCGTTTTACGGGATTGCCGGACCGCTGGGCTTGGCGTCAAAGATGGAACAATTCGACTCTGCCACCCAAAGTGTGTGTTTTGTGGCTGGTGGAGTTGGGTTAGCGCCCGCCTATCCGATTGTCCGTAAACACTTGGAGCTGGGCAATCACGTGACCCTGGTGCTGGGGGCGCGCAATCGCGACTTGCTGTTCTGGACCGACCCGTATGGGGATCCGGCCGGGGTCAGCCCGGAGCGTGTTGAAGTGCTGCGTCGTCAGTATCCGGATTTGCTGGATGTGGTGTTGACCTCGGACGATGGGTCGTTTGGGCGTCAGGGTGTGGTGACGTTGCCGCTGGAAGAAATGCTGCGGGACGGTCGCAGCGATGGGCGCCAGATTGCGGAAATCACCACTATCGGACCGCCTATCATGATGAAGTTTGTCTGTCTGTTGACGGGGAAGTATGGCGTGCCTACCGTGGCGTCGCTGAACTCGATTATGGTTGACGCGACCGGGATGTGCGGAGCCTGCATGGTGCCTTTTGTCGACCCCGAAACTGGCAAGCTGGTGCGGAAACACGCCTGTATTGACGGTCCTGAGCTGGATGGACACGCTATCGATTGGGATAAATTCCTGCCCCGATTCAATCAGTTCAAGGCTCAGGAAAAAGCTGCCCTCAGGTAAGCAATTTACTGCGGGTATTTGTTCGGTGGCGAAGTCCCTCTTACCTGCTATGGAAGCGCCATTTCCCGAGGATAATTGGCAGGTATCAGGGTGTGCGTGGATTTATAGGGTGGTATTTGGGCAGTAGCTGCCAATAATGGCAGCTACTGCCCAAATACCACCCTATATTCACACCCCGGGCAGGTATGCTCAAATTTTCGCCACCATTGGCTTGGTTTTGTTTGCTTGTTTTGGTGCGGGGCGCTCACGAGAGAGGGAGGTGGTGTCCCAGAG
>NZ_GL385912.1:658111-765107 GCF_000146285.1 Mobiluncus curtisii subsp. curtisii ATCC 35241 | reverse complement strand
AAACAAAAGTGGGCGAGAGGGGACTCGAACCCCCACGTCAAAGACACAGGAACCTAAATCCTGCGCGTCTACCAATTCCGCCACTCGCCCTGGCGCCACTATAGTGTAGCGGATTTCAAGCTAAATCTGCGAGCGCGATGTCCGACAGCCGCGGTGTCGGCAGCGCCTGGGGAGAATCCGGGGGAGCCGGGGTTGCTTTCTTGGCAGCCAGAATCAAATCCTCCAGCGGTTTTGCATTGCGAATCCACCCCTCGGGAGAAGGCCATTCAGATTGCGGACCGGGCTGATCCGAACCTGCTGCCGCCTTCGCCAACAGCGCATTCGGCGTAAAACACCACTTGGCGCGGTCAAAATCATTCAAACCTCGCGAACCCAAAATATCCACTACGGGCGGTAACATCCGCACACAGTTCGCGTAAGCCTGGGCGGAGGAAAACTGCCAAGCCGGGTAAACCCACTTCCGATCCAAAGTCCGAAATCCCAGCAAACGCCCGTCCCGCACGGCTTTCATAATCGCTTGGCGAGACACGCCCAGCCAGTCACAAACATTACCGGTCCGGCAGACGGGTCCCACCAGGTTATTGAGCGACGTTGGCGACGCCAGAAAAGCCTGGGCCAAACGCGCCAAGCAGTGCATGTTTTCGCGACTGGCATCGGCGTGGGCGCGCGGTCGAGCCAAAAGCATCGTGCGGATAGTCTCTAAAAATTGTTCCTCATCGTCGGTCAGTTCTCTCCGCACCGCATTCGCCTTTCGGTCAGAATAAGTAAACAAGTTTGTCTGATAGCGTCACTGCTACGACCAAGACTATCAAAAGCAAGATAATCGCGGTAATAAGCCAACGCTGCGCCGTCCAAATCCGGGCAAACCCGGTGCCGGGAAACAACCAGCCGAGCCGCATCAGTGCCGCCCCAAGCTGCACCCACAAGATAATCGTGCAGGTCCAGACGATAAAACAGAACGGGCACAGTTTCGTGAACTCGAAAATGGATTGATGCAGGAAAAACGCAATCAGCACCATTCCTCCGGTCAGCCCCGCTTCAATCAGCACCCCCAGCCAGCGCGGTATCTGCCCGCTGCACCAAGCCAGGAACACACCTGCCAAACCAGCGAATAACCCGACTCCGACCAGCGCGTTCGGGATGCCAAACAATAGGTGAGCCTGCCAGGTCGTGAGCGAAGCCGAACAGCCAATCAGCGGGTTCAGATCGCATCCGAGATGCTCCGCGGGGTGTTTCAGCGTCTGAATTTCGGACAGCACCAGTTCCGCGCTCGCTGCCATAGCGATGAACGTCAGCACTATCAGCAGCACCAGGGTGGAGGTGGTGGGTCGACCAGCGCAGTCGTTCAGGGTCGTCCCGTCGTCGGGTTCTTGCTTCATGAGGGTTATTCTAACTTTTATGTCTGCACACTGGTCCTGGTGTGCCGGTACGGCGCGGAAATGGGACCAGACTGGGGAGTTGGCAATCCCGCTCGCAAACTTTGCCACACCAATCCCGTTCGCCGACTTTGCCCCGCCAATCCCGTTCGCCAACTTTCGTCGGGGCGTGACGCCCAAAAAATCCCAGCACTCACCCCACGCCTGAAACCGGTACAAAAACGCTGAAACCCCCACAATTCCCTGCTGCGCGCGAAACTAAACGGACCGGTGAAAGAACCAGCCGAAAACCTCACGGAAAAACGTATAGAGCTGCGCGTTGAGCTCAGTTTGTCACGAGCGCCAGAATCCTGTAAACTAAACTTTCGTTGCCCCGGTAGCTCAGTCGGCAGAGCGTCTCCATGGTAAGGAGAAGGTCCAGAGTTCGATTCTCTGCCGGGGCTCGCTTCACGCTTGACGGTTCGCGCCGCTGAGCAGCGAGGCGGGGTAGCTCAGTTGGTGAGAGCGCACGACTCATAATCGTGAGGTCGAGGGTTCGAATCCCTCCCCCGCTACGAACCCGAACCGGATAACCGCAGGGGATAAGCGATTAGAAAGAAGTAAAACAGTGGCTGCAAAATCGAAAGACATTCGCCCGAAGATTACGTTGGCGTGCTCTGAGTGCAAGGAGCGCAACTACATCACCAAGAAGAACCGGCGCAACACCCCGGATCGCTTGGAGCTGAACAAGTACTGCCCGCGTTGCCGGAAGTCCACGTCGCATAAGGAAACCCGCTAAGGGCTTTTTCACAAGCTTCCCGGCGTCGCCGTTATGGTGACGCCGGTTTTTCGTGTCTCATGAGCGAGGTCACAAGCGCACGCGGGTTCTGCGAGGGGCACAAGTGTGGTGTGCGTCTCCGTGGGGTGCGGGGAGCTTTGGGTGGGACCGGGCGCGAAATGGATGCGGATAAGCGAAGGGGGCGGCCGTAGCCGCCCCCCCCAAAAAAAGCCCGAAGAACTTACTTCAGCAAGTCTTTGAACTGGTCAACCAGGGAATCAGAGATTACGCCTACGCCACCCAAAGCCTTGAATTTACCAGCCAGCGCCGCATTTGCCGTGCGAGCCGCCTTGGCAAAAGCGGTTACCTCCGCGGAGGCAGAGTCTTTTTGTATCAGCAGAACCGGACCGGCCAGTTCAGCCTTATTATCGATGAAACCAGCGACGGTGGCATCTGCCGAAGCCATGCCGTTAGCAAAGTACAGAGCCTTGGCGTTAGTGCCGTTCGGGTACTGCGTCTTGGCAATCTCGAGAGCGGTCAGGTAGCGATCCGCCCCGGCGATGCGAGAAGCCTTGGCTCCCGCTCCACCCAAGTAAGCCTGGATGGCGGCATCGGTCGGACCGGCAGTCTTTGCGTCATCTGCCTTTTTCTTTTCCAATTTAGCCTGAGCGACCAAAACATCTTTCTCTGCTTGGAGAGGGGCGGCATCGTAGGCAGCCTGAGCTTTATCATAAGCTTCCTTCTTTGCATTATTGGTCTTATCGGCTTCGTAAGCAGCCTTGGCAGTATCGAAATCTTTCTTCAAGTCCTCTTTTGTCTTGACGTTCTTGATACCGACATAGGTCGCCACCAGCTTGCCCTTAGCATCTTTTTCAGTCTGCTGGGCTGGAGCATCGGCGGGGGCAACTGCACCCGTCTTGGTGTCAGACTTCAGAATTTTGTCATTGCCTGCCGTTTTTACCTCGCTCTTAAGAACACGGGGTGCAGTGAGTTCGATAGTTTTTTCGACACCACTATTATTGACATTGGATTTCACGAAGTCTTTCGCGGTCTTACCGTCAGCCAGGGTGTACCAGCCATCGAGTTTCATATCGGCTTCACGAGCTGCTTTATCTAGATTAGCTTGGAGCTTAGCTTTCGCTTGATCTTTGGTCATCCCAGAGCCGCCACCAGCACCGTTAGCAGTCGCTGCCGCGTTCAATTCGGCGGGCAGAACCGCGCCTTCGCCGCCCAAAGCGACAACCTCGGAGGGCTTCAAGCGCTTGATTTCATTCAGGGTTGCGGCAGGCAAAGTGCCGGAGCCGTTGGTCAACAGAACCGGGGCACCATCGGTCATGGTGCCACCAACCAGGGCATCGACCAAGGTGATGCCGTTAGCCAAGTAAACTTTGGCGCTGGTCTTGCCCTCGGGGAACAGGTTCTTGGAAATCTCAGCTGCTGTCCCAAACCGGTCCGCGCCCGCAATTCGGGTCACGGTGGCTTTCCCAGCAACTGCCTTTACCGTGGCGTCGCTAACCGCGCCAGTGCCACCCAGCACCACAACTTTAGTGGCCTTTAACTTAGTGATGGCTTCGGCAACGTTCTTTTGCGCGCTGGGGGAGTCGTTGACCAGCAAAAGGGGACCGCTGGGCAGTTTGCCGCCGGCGACTGCGTCGGCTTGGGAGTCGCCACGAGACAGATAAACCACGTCGGAGGTGCCAAAAGCGCTGGCCACCGAAATCGCGGTGTTGTAACGGTCTGCGCCAGCGTAACGGTCGGAATCGGTTGCCGCAACCGCGCTCATCGGCACGGTCATAGCCAGGGCAGCTGCAGCCGCCCCGAAAGTCAAAACAGACTTCTTCATAATTGTGTTTCCTAACTTGTTGGGTGGATGAATTCCGTACTCATCCTATTTATTACTTCTGCATCTCGCATGGGATGGTGAAGTCCTTACACCCCTAATACGTTTCAAAAGTGGGGATTCTTACAGACACCATTAACTGTAACATGCCGGGATTTTTGAAAATGCCTTTCGTGGTTAGTGGGTTAGACTTAAACGGTGAGTGAAGAAATGACTAAGGATGAAAATAAGGTGCCCAGCGAGACGGAAGTACGCGCTACCTTGAAGGCGGCTCAGGAAACCTCGAAAGCGATTGCAGCTGACATCGCGGCGGGAAATGTCGGAAAGTACCGCATCCTGACCGGGGATCGACCCACCGGATTCCTGCACATCGGGCACTATTTTGGCACCTTGAAAACCAGGGTGGACCTGCAAAACCTTGGCATTGACACCACCGTACTCATCGCGGATTACCAGGTCATTACTGACCGGGACAACCTCGGCAACGTGCGTGAATACGTGTTAAACCTGGTGGCAGATTACCTGGCGGCGGGGATTGACCCCGAAAAATCCACGATTTTCTGCCATTCTCAGATTCCTGCCATTCACGAAATGCTGGTCATTTTCCTGTCCCTGGTTACTGAGGCGGAACTGCACCGTAACCCGACCGTAAAAGCCGAGTTGGAAGCCGCCGCGCGTCCCATGTCTGGGCTGTTGCTGACTTACCCGGTACATCAGGCGGCGGACATCCTGTGCGCCAAGGCGAACCTGGTGCCGGTGGGGCAGGACCAGCTGCCGCACTTGGAACAAGCGCGGGTGCTCGCCAAACGGTTCAACAAACGTTATCCGCAACGCGACCCACAGACCGGTAAAAAGACCGGGCATGGCGTGCTGCCCCTGCCGCAGGGACTATTGGGTCAGGGCGCGATGATTCTGGGCACTGACGGTCAAAAGATGAGTAAGTCCCGGCACAATACGGTGGAGTTGCGTGCCAGCGAGGACGACACCGCGAAAGTCCTGAAAAAAGCCGTGACTGATTCTGATCGCCAGATTACTTTCGATCCTGTCCAGCGTCCGGAAGTGTCAAACCTGTTGCTCATTGCTTCGCTGTGTACCGGGCAGGCTCCCGAGGACATCGCCGCGGAGATTGGTGCCGGTGGCGGTGGGGCGCTGAAAGCCCTGGTTACGGAGGCGCTGAACGAACACTTGCGCCCGCTGCGTCAACGTCGCGCCGAGCTGATGCGCGACGAAGGATACTTGTGGAGTGTGCTGGCGCGCGGCAACGAAAAAGTCCGTGATGAAGCCAACGACGTGCTGCGCGAAATGAAAGTCGCTATGGGAATGAACTACGGGGTTTGATGGAAACGCAAGACGATCACAAGAAGCCAGAGGACTTGATTCGGCGTCGCGACCATGCTCAGGCCGTGGCAGACCGCATGGTAGAGCGCGCCCTGTGGATTATCAATCTGGATCATCAAGGCGCGTCGGTCAGCCCGGAAACCCGCGGTGAGCTGGTCGAAGAAACTACTGACATGCTGCTGGAATGGGCATATGAAGTCGGGGAGGATTCTTTCCGCGCCGGCGAGTTCAAAGGGCGTCCGGGGGCAGCAGGGGAAAACAAACCCTACCCGTCCTCGCTGGCGAAAGCGACGCCGCAAAGGCTGGGGCGTCGCGACTATCTGTTAGACGAGTAGTCGCGTTCACAAGGGCGGGGCGTCGCCTTAGCGCTTTTGGACTTTGCGCAGGGTGTTGAGCAAATCGATTTTTTCGTTCCCGGAGGGGTTATCCGGCACTTCCGCAAAGAAAATCCGCATCGAGAACGGCTCCATTTGGGACTTCATCCCGCGTACCGTCACGGGCAGCTCAGAAATGACTTCTGCCAGACGAATCCCGGACCCGGGGGTGACTCCGACCTCCTCGGCAAACAGCGCGACCGGGTCATTCGTGTCGCGAGACTGCGGTGAAGGCACCGCAGAGTTCAAACCGGTCAACAACTGCAGCTTTTCCGCAGCGTTGCCCTCGCGAGCACTCGGATCGGGCCAGGTGGAATCCCATACCAGCCTAAACACGCGGGAACGCGCCCGCGGGGGATTAATCTGGACTTCATCCCTGGTTCCGTTAATCATGACCAGCAAATCTACGTCATCCCAAGGGGCACCGGAACGCAACATCTGGAGCACGCGGTTACTCGGATCGTGCCAGGCGCCGGGGGTTAAAGGTTCGCCTTCGCGGTTGTACCAAGACAGATCCTGGAGTTTATCCCCGTCTTGAGGCATCCCGGAGGCGAACTCATCGGGACGCATGACCGGGTGCTCAGCACGTAAACGTAGCAGGTAGCGGGCAGTTTCGAACAATCCCTTTTGCCAAGGCTGCCAATGCCAATCCAACCAGGAAATCGACCCATCCTGACAGTAGGCGTTATTGTTGCCGTTCTGCGAGTTCCCAAACTCGTCCCCTGCCAAAATCATGGGTGTCCCGGAACTGATTGCCAGGGTTCCCCACAAGTTTCGTAAGGTCTTTAGCCGGCTGGTCGCGATTTCGACCGTCTCGGATCGTTCCAGGGGATCCCCCTGGAACGGGGTCGTGGGATCCATCCGGCTGAACCGGGGGGAGAGACCTTCCCCGGATTGCGGGGTGGGGTCGTCTGGTGTCGCTGTTTCGAGCGAGAGTAGATCCCCGAGTTCTTTACCTCTGAGAACATGACCTTCGTGACCGTGATTCCACGAGTTATTGTTGTTTGTCCCGTCCCGGTTGCCTTCCAGATTGGCTTCGTTGTGTTTGTGGTCAAAAGTCACCAGGTCTGCCATCGTGAAGCCGTCGTGGGCGGCGATGAAGTTGATGGAAGCTCCCGGTCCGCGGTTGTATTCAGTGATGTTGGAACCGTAGAGGTCAGCCGACCCGGAGACGCGAGTAGCGAGCTCGTGCGGACCGTGCGCGTGACGCTCCTGCGCTAACGCTGCCGCGTCGGTGAGCCAAAATCCCCTGATACCGTCGCGGTAGCGGTCGTTCCAGTCCGCAAAAGGCGTAGGGAAATTGCCGGTCTGCCACCCGTTCGGTCCCATGTCCCACGGTTCGGCAATGAGTTTGCAGCCCGCCAGGACCGGGTCGGTCGCCATGCCGACAAAAGAGGGGTGGCGCAGGGCATACTGCTCGCGGTTGCGTCCCAACGTGACCCCCAAATCGAAACGGAAACCGTCCACCCCGACTTCTCCAGCCCAATACCGTAGCGAATCCAGCAACAGTGCCACCGCCCGGTTGGACGTGAAATCAACCGTGTTACCGCAGCCGGTAAAGTCCACCATTTCGTTGGGGTAGCAGTGATTCCAGATGTAGTAAGCTTGCGAATCCAGACCGCGCAAGCTGAGGGAGGGACCCAGGGTACCGCCCTCAGCGGTGTGGTTATAAACCACGTCCAACAGGACTTCAATACCGGCTTGGTGCAGCAACGAGACCATGCCACGGACCTCGTCCAACACGGCTTGCGGACCTTGCCGCTGGGCAGCTTCGGTCGCGTAGGTCGGCTCGGGCGCAAAATAGCTCAAAGTTGAGTAGCCCCAATAGTTAGTCAGGTTACGTTCCGCCAGGAACGGTTCGGGCATCTTCGCGTGAATCGGCAGTAGCTCAATCGCGGTCACGCCCAAGTTTTTCAGGTAATCAATGGTGACGGGGTTTGCTAAACCGGCATAGGTGCCCTGCAGCTCGGGGGGAATTCCGGGCAATTGCCGGGTCAAACCTTTGACATGCGCTTCGTAAATGACGGTGCGCGGCCACGGGGTGCGCGGGTGGTCCGCCACCGGGAAAGAATGCGTGTTTACTACGACTGAGAGCGCGTTGTAATCCGCGGAATCAAGCGAATCCATAGTCAGCTCATGGGTTACAGGCTTCAGCTCGGCATCGACCTGGTGGGCGTAGAGCTGCGGGCTGAGAATAGGGGTCCGCGTAATCGCTTTTGCATAAGGGTCGAGCAGGACCTTTTGCGGGTTAAAAAACAATCCCGCGTCGGGATCCCACGGTCCGTATGCCCGATACCCGTACACTTGACCGGGGCGCACACCGCGAATGTTGCCGTGCCAAATCCCACGGAATGGTCCGCGCAGCCGAATCCGCCGTTCGGACTGGTAGTGCCCGTGTTCGTCGGGAGCGTCGAACAGGCATAGCTCTACCGCTGTGGCTTGGTGGGCATAGACGGAAAAGGCGACCCCGGATTGGGTAATCGTGGGCCCCAAATGATGCGGGTCGAGTTTCGGTTCCTCCGCAATCACGTCAGTTGGGGCAAATGTCGGCGTCGTCCCTTTCTCTTGGACAGTCATAGAGTCGAGACTACCGGGAAAACGCTTCACCTGCCGGATTTTATCAGCTTTGCCTAACTTGTGGCTGGTAAATCGGGCTTTTTCAGGTCCGGAATTCCCCACGGTCGCCCGATTTCAGGCACTGGAGTTTTTCGTAAATGATTTCCGAGGTCACAAGTCCGGTCCGCAATCCGTAGCGGTGATGGTCGCCTGGGCGATGACTCGGTCCCCCTGGGGACTGTCTTGGTAGAGCACCAGAGACTGTCCCGGTGCCACTCCGGTGACTCCGGCGGTGGGCGGCAGCGCCACCTGCAGTTTGGTTCCGTCCGTGCCGGATTCCAGATGCACGGCTTGGGGTGTGACGGGCTGTCC
Organism: Mobiluncus curtisii subsp. curtisii ATCC 35241; assembly: GCF_000146285.1. Classification (GTDB taxonomy): domain Bacteria; phylum Actinomycetota; class Actinomycetes; order Actinomycetales; family Actinomycetaceae; genus Mobiluncus; species Mobiluncus curtisii. Next base: position 756,494 of record NZ_GL385912.1, on the reverse strand, counting down.
GTGGGCGCGGAACTGGATAGTCAACCCGACCGGGTCCAACTTGCCCTCACCAGTTGCGCCGAGCCCCAGTCTGGTGGGGTCTGTCAACCAGTTCACTGCGGGACCGGCTTGAATTTCCGTGACTGTCAGTGCTTGACGGGGAGCCACGAACACCGTGTTCGTTTCCGCATCCGTGCCTACCACGTAACGGGGGGCACCGTCCTGGTGAGGGCGGGGAATGTGCAGGCCGCGACGCTGTCCGACCGTGTATTGGAACGCGCCATCATGAGAGCCGACCACCGCCCCGTCCTCATCCACAATCTGACCGAGGGCTGCCCCGATACAGCCACGCAAAAAGCCACGTGTGTCTCCGTCGGGAATGAAACAGATATCGAAAGAATCGCGCTTGCCCGCCACCGGGATTCCCAGTGCCTCCGCTTCTGCCCGAGTGGCGGCTTTGTCCGTCACGTCCCCCAGCGGGAACACGGCTCGCGCCAGCGCCTCCGCTCGTGCCCCTGCCAAAACGTAACTTTGATCCTTACCTATCGCTGACCCGCGCAGCAGGGCGAAGTCCGGGAACGCTCCCTCCGTGACGGTCGGGGGGACTCCCACCGGAATCAAGCCTGCTTGACCGGGACGCCACAGCCGGGCATAGTGACCCGTCGCGACATAATCGAAGCCCTCCCGGCGAGCGCGTTCGATGACATAGCCGAACTTGATGAAACGGTTGCAATGCACGCAGGGGTTCGGGGTCAGACCGTCACGATAGGCTTGCACGAACGAATCCATCACGACCCGGTTGAAACGCTCTGCCAAGTCCCACACCTGCAGCTCGACCCCCAGGAAATCCGCGACTCGATGCGCGTCAGCCAGGGCGTCCACCGGCTCGGCGGAGGTGACTGGTCGCGACCACGGGCGGGAGGGAGACTCCAATTGCATAAAGAATCCCGAAACCTCGTGACCGGCAGCCTGCAGGCGCGCGGTTGCCACTGCCGAATCCACGCCGCCGGATAGTCCCACTAAAATTTTTGCCAAGTTTTTCCTCCTCAATGACCTCACATTCTACCGTTTCCCATTGAGCTGGCACTCGCCGGTCCCGACACCTCGGGAAGATGCCTATTTGAAAGGAAAAACAATGGAAAATCAGCTAATCACCGACTCGCGCTCGCACCTGGAACCGCAGACTTTCTCCGATTTTGGTCGGATTTGGTTAGAGAGCCGGGTCGATTTAAAGCCGACCACCAGGGCTTGCTATCGGTCGATGCTAAACATGGTCAATCTGGAATTTGGGGAACTGTCCCCGAAACAGGTCAGCTATCTGCAGGTCGTTTCTTGGGTCGCAACGCTTGCGGAACAGGGAGTCAGCCCCACCGGGGTGCGCCAGGCGTATCAAATCGTGGGGCAGGTGTTGGCGTTGGCGAACCGTTTGGGGGAGATAGAAAGCAACGTGGCAGCCGGAGTGCCGTTGCCGACAGTGTGCCGTACCGGACGCCATCGGTACTTGAGCGTGTTGCAGCTGGAATCTCTGGCGCTAGAGATTGGGTGGTGGCGTTTGACCCGCGATCTCGCTGGGGTCAGTCTGCCCGTCGGGTGGGGACAAAACGTGGTGTTCTTGCGCAAGAAAGGGCGTGCCGGGTACCTGACACGTCGCAAGTCTCGGGCCGGGGCGATTGACACCGGTTTGGCGTCGCTGGGTAGGGTGCGCGGTGGACAGACTCCCGCACGGGATGGCAACCAGCTGGAGATTCTGGTGCGCTTGCTGGGCTACACCGGTTTGCGTATCGGGGAAGCCCTGGCGCTGACCCCCGCTGCCCTCGATTTAGATCGGCGCATTATGCGAATCGAGCGGGCAGTGTCGGAGGTGTCGGGGCGGCAGGTGTTTGGCACTCCCAAGAACGGTCGCACCAGAGTCGTGCCGATTCCGGATTTCTTGCGGCGGGACTTGCGGGTGTTGACCAGGGCGACCCGCGGGGGTGACGACTTTCTCTTTGCTACCAAACATGGCACCCCGCTGCGAGCCTCTAACCTGCGCTTACACTTCGACATGGCAGCCTTGGCGGTCGGACAAGCCGGATTGCACATACACGACCTGCGTCACACTGCCGCCACTTTGGCAGTCTCGGCAGGCGCGAATGTGAAATCGGTGCAGCGGATGTTGGGACATTCGTCAGCTTCGCTGACCCTCGATGTGTACGCAGACTTGTTTGAACCGGACTTGGGAGATGTCGCCGGGGCGCTGAGTCGGATGCGCCAGAGCACCCTGCGTCGAGCCGCTGCCTAGGGCGAACGAGTTATGCACACGGCTTGTGGAAAAACTGTGGATTAGTGAGTCTACGGTGGAAATGTGCAGGTAAAGTCCAGGTTGATAAGGGGGGGCGAAAAAATGGCGTAATCTCAGGTAAAGCATTACAAAGCCGCAGTTCAGGGTGGTGTTAAGGGAGGGGTCACGGTGAAGCAGAGCCGCTGGCGGTTTTCCGCACCAAAAGCACTAACCCGTCCCCACCCCTTGTGGATAACCTGTGGAAACAGCGGGAACAGGGGGAGCTTTCGTTCCGATTCTGTTCATCGGCTTTGATAGGCTAAAGCCATGAATGAACCTTTAGCAGGAACCGGTGGACTGCCCGACGGTCAGTCGACAGACAGCGAGGTAGGCGCAGACGCTGCCTGTAACTCGCAAGGCAGACCCCACAGCACTCGTGAAGAATACGAACGTGTCATTTTCCTGGCACGCGTGGTGCTGGGGTTCACGGTGGTGGCAGCGGTCACGCTGATTGTGATTGCCCTCACGGCGCATCGAGACTATCCCTCCATCGTGGTCAGCCTCGTGATGGTGGCAGCGGCGGTGCTCTATTACGTCAGGACCGCCCGGTCGGTAAAACAGGATTTAGAATCCTGCCCGGAACTGCGGAAATAGGGTTATTCCGGGCGCGCGTTTCCCGCCACCCGACCTGCCCGGCGCGACGAGAGGGTGCGTCGCCCTGATGAAAAGTGCAAGAATGGGGTCATGAGTAAAAATCGTGTTTCTGCGCGCCTTGCCGCCATTGCCCCGTCCGCGACCCTCGCTGTCGATAGTAAAGCTAAAGAACTAAAAGCTGCCGGAAAGCCTGTCATCGGCTTCGGCGCTGGTGAACCGGATTTCCCGACTCCCGATTACATTGTGGAAGCTGCCGTGGCGGCGTGTAAAGACCCCGCCAACCACTACTACACTCAAGGTAAAGGGATGCTGGCTACCCGCGAAGCTATCGCTGCCAAGACCTTACGCGACTCCGGCTACGAAATTGACCCGAATAACGTCATCGTCACCAACGGTGGGAAACAGTCCGTGTTCCAGGCTTTTGCCGCCACCGTCGACCCCGGCGATGAAGTGTTGCTGCCGGCACCCTATTGGACCACCTATCCCGAAGCAATTCGCCTGGCTGGAGGCGTTCCGGTGGAAGTCTTTGCCGGTGCTGATCGGGACTACAAAGTCACGCCCGAGGACTTGGAGGCGAAACGCACGGAGCGGACCAAGGTCCTGCTGATTTGTTCCCCCTCTAACCCGACCGGTGCGGTCTATACCCCCGAGGAACTGACCGCTATCGGTCAGTGGGCTGTGGAAAAGGGCGTGTGGGTCATTAGTGATGAGATTTACGAACACCTGCTGTATGACGGTGCTCAGCCCGCCCACATCCTGAAGCTGGTTCCGGAACTGGCAGACACCTGCGTAATCGTCAACGGCGTGGCGAAGTCTTACGCCATGACCGGGTGGCGTCTGGGCTGGATGAACGGTCCGACCGACGTCATCAAGGCTGCCACTAACTTCCAATCCCACCTGACTTCCAACGTGTGCAACATCGCCCAGCGGGCTGCCATTGCGGCATTGACCGGTCCGATGGATGCGGTGGAACAGATGCGTCAAGCCTTTGACCAGCGCCGTCAGACCATCGTGCGGATGCTGAGCGAGATTGACGGCTTGCAGGTACCCGTGCCGCGTGGCGCGTTCTATGTGTATCCCGATGTGACGGGCTTGTTTGGACGCAGCTTGGACGGGGAGCGTATCGAGTCCTCTTCCCAGTTGGCAGCCATGATTTTGGACAAGGCTGAGGTCGCGGTGGTTCCCGGCGAAGCCTTCGGTCCCAGCGGGTTCATCCGCATGTCCTATGCCCTTTCCGACGCTGACCTGGTCGAAGGGGTCAGCCGGGTGCAGGATTTGTTGGCAAAAGTGAAGTAGGTTTTTTGGATTTCACCGGGGGTGGCGCATTAGTGCGTTGCCCCCGGTTTAATTTTGGGTTTGACTTGGTTTGGTTCGGTTCAGTGTGGGTGCGCTTGAAAGTTAGGGGGGCTTTGCCCTATCATTGAGGACGCTGTGTTTTTCGTTTCCACCTGACGGTGTGAAAGCGAGATTCAACCTAGGGAAGTGGCGCAATTGGTAGCGCAACGGTCTCCAAAACCGTAGGTTGCAGGTTCGAGTCCTGTCTTCCCTGCCAGTAGCTGAAATCGACCATGTTGAGCAATCGAGTCTGGTCGGTGAGCCCCGGACGATTAGCTTTAGGCAGGGTTTTCGACTATAATTTGACTCATCCCCCCGTTAATTTGCTTAGGGTGAAGTGTGCCCTGGGCGGGGAAAAATTGCCTACAGGAGGAACACATAATGGCAGAAACCGAGGGTGCCATTCAGCCGGCGAAAAAAGCCGAGCCGACCCCTAGCGCTGAGCAAGATCTTGGCTTTTTTGCACGTATCGTGCAGTTTTTCCGCCAAGTCGTGGATGAGATGAAAAAGGTCGTCTATCCCACCAGCGAAGAACTGTGGCGCTACTTCTTGGTCGTGATTGTATTTGTGGCCATTATCATGACCGCGGTCGGGTTGATGGATCTGGGTTTCGGAGCCCTCACCGACGTCATCTTTAGCTAGACCAGTTTGGTCTTTTCAACATCGTTACCCCACGAGGAATACAGAATGTCAGACGAAAATGAATTGCAAGAAAACGCCGCTGTGGCTGAGGAAGCCCAGCCGGAACCTAGCCAGCCGGTTGAGGACACTCAGCCCGCCGAGGACGCTTTGGAGGAAGTTCCCGCCAATGTGGACCCGGAAACTGGTGAAATCATCGAGGACGCCGCGGATACTGCGGACACCGAGACGGAAGAACTCGACCCGAAACAGGCCCTCGAAGTCGAGCTGCGCGCCCTGCCAGGCCGGTGGTACGTGGTACACACGTACTCTTCCTATGAGAAGCGTGTGAAACAGAACATCGAACAGCGCGTGGCAAATAATCCCGGCATGGAAGATTACGTCTACCAGGTCGAGATTCCGATGGAGGAACACGTCGAGGTTAAGCCCAAGAGTCGCAAGGTGGTGCAGCGTCCGCGCATCCCCGGATACGTTCTGGTGCGTATGGACATGGATGAGAACTCCTGGCGTTTGGTTAAGGACACCCCGGCTGTGACCGGTTTCGTCGGTAACCAGCAAGATCCGCTGCCGTTGACGCTTACGGAAGTGGTCAATATGCTGGCTCCGACCGCCAAGGAAGCCGCGAAAGTGGCGGTGGAAGACGGTCAGGTCGAGATTTCACAAGCGACGCAGCGGACTGCCCCGGTGGCGGCGGATTTCGAGGTGGGTCAGTCGGTTACTATTACCTCCGGTCCGTTCGAGACGCTCTCCGCGACGATTGCCGAGGTCAACGCCGAAACTCAGAAGCTGACCGTGCTGGTCACTATTTTCGAGCGCGAGACTCCGGTGGAGTTGAACTTCAACCAGGTCACCAAAATCGACTGATTCTTGAGGCTTGGCGGTGGGCGCGGGATTTCCATCCCGCGCCCACCGGGGTTTTTAGGCTTGTTCGTAAGCCGGGCTGGGGCATCTCATCAGCTGCCGCAGTTAAACTTGGCTTTTAGTCCAGCCGGAGGTGCGGAACTGAACTCTCAAAGCTGGCGGGGAAGGCTGGCTGATTGCGCCGGGAATCCGCGAGGGGGCACGAGGGAGAGGTCGCGCTTAATCTTTAATCTGCGCGCGATTGAGCGGGGTAAAATATCGGAAACTAGCGAGAGAAATTGTTGAAATCGCGATGTTCTGAGTGGTACACCACCAGGGACTCGAACCCTGAACCCACTGATTAAGAGTCAGTTGCTCTGCCAATTGAGCTAGTGGTGCATGCGCTTCAGGCGCGGTTAACAATGTTAACGCTCCGAGGGAAGATTCACAAATTGAACGAGCCACAATTCTTAAGATTCGTGGAGGCAAATCTGGCGAACTGGCTTTTACCTGCTTATTTGCGGCGATTTTAGGAATCTGCGCGACGGAACTAACGCGCCGCTCGGCGCGACACGGTTATCCCAGGGACTCCAAAGATGCGGGAACATTGGCGCTATAACCCATTTCCACCAGGGCGCTGCGCAGTTTTTCACAGCTGGCTTTGATGCCATCCGCCACTCCCGCCGCTTTGGCATCGGGATTGAGTACTTGCATAGAATCGGTCGGAATCACATGAATATGCAGGTGGGGGACATCAAAACCGGCGACGACTATCAAGGCTCGTGACACGTTAAACGCATCGCGTCCGGCTTGCCCGATAATTTGCGCAACTTGGGACAGATGCGCGATCAAATCCGGGTCGGCATCTAGGTAGTTGTCGACTTCCTCCCGCGGCACCACCAGCATGTGACCGTCACTGCGCGGTTCAATGGTGGCGAACACGACACATTGTTCATCTTGCCAGACAAAATTGCCGGGGATTTCACCGTTGATAATTTTTGTAAATACGCTGGCCATCAAGTTTTCCTTTCGCTTGCAAAAGTCCGGTCGGGCAGTTTTTCCGCGGAACGGGCGCATCGGGTGGGACCGGAGAGACTTCCCGGCGTCGTCCCGCTTTTATAGTAGGGGAATTTTGTCTCCGAGGGGGCATGTAGAGTTAAAGCGTGGCAACAAAGAAAAACGCTCCGAGAGGCTCCAAGTCGGCTTTTGAACCCTGGTCGCGTGCAGCTTTGGCTCCGGTGGTATTGCTGCTGGGAAAACAACGGGTTTTCGCGCAGCGTGCCATAGCCAGCTTGCGTGCGGCGGCCCTGGACGCGGCAGAGAGAGCCGGGGCGATGGAACCCCCGGAAATCACCGAGGTCAACCCCCGGACTTATGAATCATCCCGTCTGAGCCAACTGACTTCTCCTTCTCTCTTTGGAGGAATGCCGCTGATTATCATTCCCGGACTGGAACAAGCGAACCCGGAGCTGCTCCAGGATTTAGAAACTTACTTGGCAAAGCCCACGGCGGACGCTTCGCTGGTGCTGTGGCACGCGGGGGGAAATCACGGGAAAAAGGTCCTGGACTTGTGCAAAAAGGGTGCCGCAAAGGTGTATGCCTGTGACGAACTGCGCTGGCCGGAAGAAAAAGCACAGTTCCTCCAGGCTGAAGCGGGACGGCTGGGGCGTCCTCTCCACCCGGACGCGGTAGCGGCTCTGGTGGCGGCGCTGGGGGACGAGTTCGAGGAATTGCTCGCCGTGACCACCCAGCTGCTGCAAACGGTGGGAGATCCGTCTCAGCCGCTGAGTCTGGCTGAAGTCGATCAGTATTTGCAAGGGCGGGTGGAGGCGACCGGGTTTAACGTCGCTGATGCGGCGGTGACCGGCAATGTTGGCGAAGCGCTGCGCCTGTTACGTCACGCTTTAGCGACCGGGGTGGCGCCGGTATTGATTGTCTCCGCGATGGCTACGAAAATCCGCCAGATACTGACGTCCCTTTCCCCCTCGCTGCCCCCCGCGATCGCGGCGATGGACCTGGTGGACCCGCCTAAACCCCTGTTTGGACGGATTGCTCAGGGAATCCGTGCGGTCGCACCGCGCTGGGATGACGAGCGGCTGGGGCTAGCCATCCTGGCAGTAGCCCGCGCGGACGAAGCTGTGAAAGGGGCGTCGCGGGATCCGGAATATGCCCTGGAAGCCATGGTTTTGGCAGTGTGCCGATACGCCAGCGGCGTGCGTGAGCCAGTTGGGATGCCACCCACGCGAAACTGAGTGCCACTATCAACAGTCCACCCACTCCTGCCACCGGGTTTTCTAACCAATCAACTTCCGCTCCGGGGCGACTGGCAAAGAATCGCGCCACGCCCGAAATCCATGCGGCAGCCCACCCGGTGAAATGCGCCGCCCCCTGTTCCAATAACCGTACCGGCAGGGCGCAAATAGCGCACGGACCGGTCGGGAGTCCCGCCAGTGCCGCTAGGGCAACCAGCCCCAAACCGCCCACGGTCACCAGGGAGGACACCGCTCCGGTTAAGAGATTCGCGGGTAGGGAATAAACTTGCAGTTTCCCGCGCATCACCAACATCAGCGGCGCACAAGCCAGCTGCGCGCTCAGGGAAACAGCCAGTGGCAGCGCCAGCAGGCGCGGCAAAAACCGAGCGCACCAGGCAGACAAGTAAGGTCCGCCGGTCACGATAGCGCCCGTCGCCACTACGGACAGGGCAAAACCCCAGGAAGTTGCTTGGAACGGCTGTACCAGCAGCATTCCTATAATCGCCGCGGACAGGGAGGACACCGCGCGGGAGGGGCGGGCTATCCCCAACCCCACCAGCGTTAACACCCCCATGACCGCCGCGCGAGTGACGGAGGCAGAGCCTTCCAACATGGTCAGGAAAGTTCCCATAATCCCTGCCGCCGCCACGACTTGCACGCCACGAGGTTTCCGGGCAGTCAATCCCAGCGCCAGGGCCAACAGGACACTGAGGTGCATTCCAGAAACAGCGGTCAGGTGCGATAATCCTGCCACCTGCATAGACTCCTGATCTAGGGGATCTTGGGCGACAGTTAGCCCCAAGCTCATCGCCATAATCATTCCCGCCGTTGATTCTGAGAGACCAGACGTAGCCTGGCGCAGACGCTGGCGCACCGCATTGACAAACACAAACCGTCCGGTGGGAGGTCCGATAACTTCGGGGGTGGTCGGAGACTTCGCATAGCCCAAGTATTGAGTGGATAGGTCCCGACCAGCCAGACCGGTACGCAGACGTACCCATGAGCCGAGCGGGACTTCGTCCCAGCCGGCACCTTTGACCTGCAACCGGGCGCGGGTGGGGTAAGTAAAGCCGTGCCAAGTCAGACGGGTCGCTCTCAAGTCAACGCGGTAGCTGTCTCCCCAGCTCGGTTTCGGAGTGGAAATAACCTGGGCTTTTATGTCAAAGCGGGCGGTTGGATGCGCACCAATTACCGCCAGGTAATCACGCGAGATCAGCTCTAAACGCAGCGTTAGGGTGCCAAAAACGATGGCAATCACCAGGGCAGTAATCAGCAGTGTAGCCAGCCCGGAGCCGCGCGGAAACAGGCGATGACGCCGGCGGGTGGGGGTGTTGGTGCCGCGTGTCCCCACGCGGACAGATGCGTGGTCGGGACGACTGCCTCCCCGCCCTTGTGAACGATTGAACCGCCCCAACGCAACCGCTGAAATGACCGCAACCAGAGCAAATCCGAGGCTCACCGCGAGGGCGACGCACTCTCCACGACTTCCTGCCACTAAGAGCGCCCCCCACAGGCTCACTGCCGGAATCGCCAACCGTAAATCCAACGGGGCAGCCCGGTAGTCCTGATCGGTGCGCAACCGTCGGATAATCAGCGATGTTTCACTCGGCGCAGTCATCGCGAATCCTCACACGCACACGTGATCGCGCAGACGCGACATCAATGCCGGACCGATACCGCTAACCTCGTCGAGCTGATCCACCGAAGCAAAACGCCCGTTAGACTCGCGGTAATCCAAAATACGTTGCGCCAGGGCGGGACCGATACCGGACAGAGTCTGCAGAGTTCCCAGGTCGGCGGTGTTCAAGTTCACCTTGTCGCCTGCGCCTCCCGCTGATTTTGTGCCTCCGTCCGGGGCACTGTTCGCATTTCCACCCACGCTCGGCGGAGGAGTCTCTCCAGGTCGAGGCACATAAATCATTTCCCCATCCGTGAGGGGACGAGCCAGATTCAGAGTACTCAAATCCCCTTCGGGCAAGGCTCCCCCCGCCACTTCCAGAGCGTCCGCTACCCGTGACGGGTCTGCCAGATGAACCACGCCCGGGCGGCTCACCGCTCCTGCCACGTGAACCACCACTTCGGCGCCGTTTGCGCCAGGAAGATATAGATGCGGGGCAGCGCCCGGTGAGGAAGCACCACCGTCCTTTCGGACCCCTGCTGTTCCAGATTTTCTCTCCACAGCTGCCAGCGCCGCCCCCGGTCCGGCGGAACTGCCTGTTTTGGAATCCGGTTTTCCCGTGGCGTCCCCGGACAGCACCCCGGCAGGCGGAGCCGCGGGGGGAGCGGCCAAGACTTGCCAACCCACCACTAAAAGCCCGCATACCAGCATAAATACTGCAATTAAGGTCGCCACCCGCGGGCTGGGAGCCAGGCGTAACCGCTGTTCACGCTGTGCTACGGGTCTGACCTGGAGGCTATTCTCAAAACCGTGCACCAGGTCTTCGGCACGCCCCGTCAGAGCGCCACGAGCCGATGGCATCCCCTCCGTGCTGTATTCGGATGATGGTGTGGAGCGGCGCGCGGAGGGGTAATCCGGCGCGGCGTCGTCCAGATAACCCACCCCCGCGGCTCTGGCTCGCTCAAACACCCCGGCCGTGAGTCGGTCACGGTCTGTTTGCCCAAACTTATTTAGCATCCTGGCTGCCTCCTCCGTCACACCGGGAACTGTGCGACCCTCCCTTGTGAAACTAATCGCGACCAGCCGGCGCGAAAACTCCAAAAAGATTTACCTGTGGAAAACCCGGAATTGCCTTCCCTTGTGGAAAACATCTCGAAAGGTAGTTTTTCGTTGCTATCGCTGGGATAAACTAAAGCAGTGAGAAAACAGAAACCGGATTTAAGTAATTCTGCGGCCGCGGTGCGCCAGCCTCGCCTGGTCGAACGAATTATTGGCGCAGCTATTTTGGTCCTGGCAGTGGTGGTGTTGGTGACCGCTACGATGCAGTGGTTTGGTGATACCGCCCGGATTCGCAACAAAGCGGAAGTGAAAAAAATCACCACGGTGGCGCCGCTGAAAGAAGCCTGGACCCTGGCGATGCCCGCGAAAATGAAAGATCCGCGCACGGCACAAGTGTGGGGCTATCAGGATGCGCAAGACTCTCTGGCTGCCCAGGATGCCGCTACCGGTGTGACGGCTAAACTGGCAGAAAATGAACAGCTGGTGCTGGTCAAGGGCACTGATGGGAAAGCCCAAACCCAGGCTATTGCGCTGATAGACGAAACCACCGGCACCGCCAAATGGTCGAAAACTTACGATGACCTGCCCCTGGACTATTGCCTGAAACAACTGTGGCAGAGCTCGATTACCTGTGAATCTGATAAAGCCAAAAAGGTGGTGCGGATTGACCCTAGCGGCAATGTTGCGGTGGGGGATTTACCTAATGACATTTGGAATTTAGCGACCGGCGAGCACGTGTTGGGGGCAATTTTTGACCAGTTCCTGGTGGTTCCTATCGCGGTTGGAGAGGGAAATTCGGCAGGGGCACAAGCGGTTTACATCACGCCAGACTTTGCCTGGAAAGGAAAATTCCCGCTCATGGTGCCGAATGCGCAGGCTGCCCAGCCCCTATCGGTGCAAACTCGGGGGTCAGTGACCCTGCTGGGGGTGACGACTTCGAACCAAGACGGGTCTAACCGGCAAAATACTTGGAGCTATTCTCAGATTATCAATACGAAAATCGGTTCCCTGGACACCTCTAAACTTGGTACTGCCGCACAGATGTCAATGCTGGAAGCCGGATTTTTCGCGTCCGCATATCCGCAGGGCGACGGGCAGATTGATTGGCAGGTCTACGGTTCTGACGGTGCGATAGTGGGGGAGGGCAAGTGCCCCGCGCTGGCGGCACAAGCCTTGCACACCCAACTGCGCGCCGGACTTCGGCTAGACACTGACAGTGCTATGGCAGCTCTAAAATCTGGGAAAATCCCTGTCCTCATGCCCAATCGGACGTATTTTTTGGCGGACCGCGGGGAAACCTGTGCGTCCTGGCCCGGCTGCGCTGCCAAAACTTGGACCACCGGGGACGGCGTCACCATCAATCTGAAAGCTCCGGGGACTCCGCTGACCTCCGACGCGACAAAAGCCGTGTTTACCGAGGGCAACGGGGGACTGCTGAGTTACGGGGTGGTCGACGGGAAATTCCTTTGGGAAGGCATCGCGCCACCATTGAAAGGAGCTGCCACCACCGGGGATACGTTTGTCCTGGGGTCAGGGCTGGGTCAGTTGGCGCAGCTGGGTGACCTCAACAAGGGCAGTGCCAAGGCAGTGTTGCGCTACCTCGGCCTGCCCTAGAGGGGTGCCTCAAGAAGCAACCTGTTGAGGTTCCGGGTCAGGACCGGGGGCGGCAGACTGCGCGCCATGATAGCGCTGCAGACGCTGTTGACGAAGCAAATCCACCAGCCAAACGATCAGGAACAATACGCCTTCAAGCAGCACGACTGTGGCTCCTGACGCGGTATCGAACCAGTAAGAAATATAAGCTCCCAGCACGACACAGGATACGGAAAGCAAGGGAGCTATCCATAACATAGCGTTGAACCGGTTTGTGAGCAGCCGGGCGGTTGCGCCAGGGGTAATCACCAGTGCCACGATGAGGATTGCGCCCACTGCCTGCATCGCCACCACGACTGTCAAAGACAGAGCTACCAGCAACAGAGTCGCCAACCAGCTTGTAGAGATGCCGATAGCGTGGGCGTGAGTCTTGTCGAAGGCATACAGCACCAAATCCCGTTTTTTGTATAACAACAGCACCAGAGCGAGCGGACTCAATATCAAGACCTGCCACATATCGGCTCTGGTAATGCCGAGCATGTCGCCAAACAAAATGTGGTGCAAATCAATGTGACTGGGGAACAGGCTGATTAAGACCAGACCGGAGGCAAACATTGTCGTGAATACCACCCCAATAGCGGTGTCTTCTTTGACTCGTCCGCGCCCCCGCACTGCGCCAATCAATCCCACCACCAGCAAAGCTGCCACGAGGGCGCCTATTGCGAAGGGCGTTCCCAAAAGGTAGGACACGACGATTCCGGGAAGAATTGCGTGGGACAGGGCGTCACCTAACAGTGACCAGCCAATTAAGACCAGCCAGCAGGACAACACGGCACAAACTGCCGCCGCGACTCCGGTGACGATGATGCCGCGGAGCATAAACTGTTGCGTCCACATTTCGATGAAAGCTTCATAAAAATTCACTGTCCACCTCCTGACGCGGCGGGATTTAATCCAAACGCTTTCGCGAGGTTCTGCGGGTCTAAGGCGCCAGCGGGATCACCTTGATAAACTACGCGGCGATACAGCAAAACCACTTCATCGCAGAGCTTTTCCAAAGAAGCCAAATCGTGGGTTGAAACCACCACCGTGGTGCCTTTTGCCGAGATTTTGCGCAGCAAATCGACGATATTGGTTTCGGAATATTTGTCTACTCCGGCAAACGGTTCATCGAGGAGCAGGAGCGGGGCACCTTGGGCAATCGCGCGGGCGATAAATACCCTTTTCTTTTGACCGCCGCTCAACGCCCCAATTTGGCGCTGTTGCAAATCTTGCAATTCAACCATTTCTAACGCGGCTTGCACCGCTGCCACGTCTGCAGATTTGGGACGACGGGTCGGTCCCATAAATCCATACCGCCCCATCATGACGACTTGGTTTACGTTAACCGGGAAGTCCCAATCGATTTCCTCGTTTTGGGCAACATAACCAATCAGCCGTTGTTTCCGGGCTTGGTTCGCGTCAATTCCGGCAACTTTAATGCTGCCCTTTTGATACGAAACACTGTTGGTGATGGATTTGAACAGCGTTGATTTTCCCGATCCGTTCATCCCTACCAGACCACAAATTTGACCGCGCGACACGGTTAAACTGGCACCCTCCAGTGCCACATTAGCTCCGTAACGAACATGCAAATCTGAGACTTCTAATATAGGCGGGGCTGAATTTGAGCTGGACTCAGCTTCAGCCCCGCCTGGCTCTATGCGGTTGTCGAGAGCATCGCTCATTTCTGAGTCAATCCTCGGGTAATCAAATCTGCGTCGTAGCGCAACAGGTCCAGATAGGTCGGAACGTCTCCATCTGCGTCTGACAAGGAATCAACATACAATTCCCCACCAAATTTCGCCCCTGTGGCTTCCACAACGGGTCGCATTTTGTCTCCCACGGTGGACTCGCAGAAAACTGCGGGAACGTGGTTTTGTTTCACGTAGTCTTCCACTTCCGCTACGCGAGAGGGAGTGAGGGCTCCTTCGGCATTTACGCCCCACAAGAATTTCTCGTTGAGGTTATAGTCGCGAGTCAGATACGAGAATGCTCCCTCACAGCTGACCAAAGTACGTTGTGACGGGTCGAGCTGGGAAAGTGTGGAAGTGATGTCCTCGCCGACTTTTTCAATCTTGGCGCCATACTGTTTGGCATTTTCCTGGTACTCGGAGCAGTTCTTTGCATCTAAATCGCAGAAGGCTTTTGCCATATTCTTCACGTAGAGGGCGCCGTTTTTCGGGCTCATCCAAGCGTGGGGATTGGGCTTACCCTTGTAGTCGCCTTCGGTAATCGGAATGGGCTCTACGCCCTGCGAAACATTGACCTTTTTGGCATCCAGATCGGCGGTAAACTTCGTGAACCAGCGTTCCAAATCCAGCCCGTTATTTAAAATCAGTTTCGCTTTCTGCGCCGACTTCAAGTCCGAGGGCGTGGGTTGGTAATCGTGGATTTCCGCCCCAGGTTTGGTGATAGAGCGGACTTCCAGATGGTCTCCGGCAACGTTTTGAGCCATGTCCTGCAACACGGTAAATGTGGTGAGAACCAGGGGTTTTCCTGGTGCGGCTGAATCCGAGCTGGAGCTGGGGGTCCCGCCGCACCCGCTGAGAGAGGCTCCCAGGCACAAAAGCGCAGCTACGGTCAAGGTTTCTTTAATTTGCTTGTTTTTAATTCTCTTCATGGGTATAGCCTAAGTTAGGCATACCTAACTTTGCAAGCCCGAAACCGTTGAAATCCCGTAATTTAGCGATTTTTTTGTACTGACAAATCCTAAAAAACCAAGGATACGAGCTTCGGAGCACGCACGATAATCCGTTTCGGTTCGCGCCCGTCCAGCAACTTCACCACCGCCGGTTCCGCCAGGACTTTTGCCTGCAAATCCGCCTCGGAAATCTCGGGGTCTACCGAGACTTTCGCGCGCACCTTGCCCGCCACCTGCACCACGCAAGTGACCTCCTCGGCAGCCAACAGCGACTCATCGGTCACGACCGGGAACGTAGCACGGGCAATTCCGCCCTGGTGACCCAAACGTTCCCACAGTTCCTCCGCAATGTGCGGAGCGATGGGGGCGACCATCACGACCAGTGCTTCTGCGGCTTTACGCGGCACCTGCGGCAGACCGGTGAGGTGATTATTCAGCACAATCATCTTGGCGATAGCCGTGTTCACGCGCAGATTGTCATACTCCACGGTGACATCGTGAATGGTGCGAGCCAGCACTTTCGCGGTCGCCAAATCCGGGGCGTCATCGGTAACGGTGAGCGTGCCGGTGTTTTCATCGACGATATTGCGCCACAGTCGCTGCAGGAAACGCTGGGAACCGACCACCGCGCGAGTGTCCCACGGGCGGGACATATCCAGCGGTCCCATCGACATTTCGTAAACCCGGAACGTGTCCGCGCCGTAATCCGCGCACATCTGATCAGGGGTGACTATGTTCTTTAGCGACTTGCCCATCTTGCCGAACTCGCGGTTGACCGGCTGACCCTGCCAGGTAAAGCCGTCCTCTTCGCTGCCCTCCACTTCGTCGGCCGGGACGTATTGCCCGCGCGAATCCGTATAGGCGTAAGCCTCAATCATGCCCTGGTTAAACAGGCGATGGAACGGCTCTGAACTGGACACATATCCCAAGTCATAGAGGACCTTGTGCCAAAAACGCGCGTACAGCAGGTGCAGCACCGCGTGCTCCACGCCGCCCACGTACAAATCCGTACCGCCGCTGAGGTTGCCCGCTGCGGGGCGCGGACCCATCCAGTAGGCTTCGTTGTCGGTGCTGGCAAAAGCCGTGGGGTTGTCCGGGTCGGTGTAGCGCAGCTCGTACCAGCACGAGCCCGCCCAGTTCGGCATGGTGTTTTGGTCACGAGTGTAGGTCTGCTTGCCTTCGCCCAGGTCCAGTTCGACGGTCATCCAGTCCGTAGCGCGCCCCAGCGGGGACTCCGGGGTGGAGTGGGCGTCATCAGGGTCAAAAGTCCGGGGCCGGAAGTCCGACACTTCGGGCAGCTCCAGGGGCAGCATCTCTTCCGGCAGGGCGTGAACCCGACCGTCAGCGCCGTAAACTACGGGGAAAGGCTCGCCCCAGTAGCGTTGCCGGGAAAACAGCCAGTCACGCAGACGGTAGGTCACGGTCTTTTCGCCCCGCTCGGTTTTCGCCAGCCAGTCGCTGATTTTCGCGATAGCCTCAGCCTTGCCCAGCCCGTTCAGGCTGATTTCGCTGTTGGCAGAGTTCTCGATAACGCCGTCGCCGGTCCAAGGTTCCTCTTGCACATCGAGACCTTCCGGGCCGGAAATAGTTTGGATAATGTCCAGGTTGAACTTCTGAGCAAAGGCATGATCGCGCTCGTCATGAGCGGGCACAGCCATAATCGCGCCAGTGCCGTACCCCATCAACACGTAATCCGCCACGAAAATCGGCACCAGGGAACTATTGACCGGATTCGTCCCGAAAATGCCGGTAAACACGCCGGTCTTTTCGGTGAAGTCGGTTTCCGCAGTCCGTTCGCTGTCGCTCTTGGCACTGGCTTGTGCCCGATATGCCGCCACCGCTTCACGCGGGGTAGCGTATCCGCCGGTCCACTCCGGTCGGGTCCCCTCCGGCCAAGCGTCCGGTACCTGCAGTTCCGTGTCCGCGCAGTCCTCGGTCCCCACCAGCGGATGTTCCGGGGAAATGACCATGAAAGTCGCGCCGAACAGGGTGTCGGGCCGGGTCGTGAAGACCTGCAAAGTCTGCGGCTGCGGCCCTTGACCGGCTTCGACCTGGAAGTTTACGGTGGCGCCGAAAGACTTGCCAATCCAGTTGTGCTGCATGGTGCGGACCTTATCGGGCCAGTCAATCGTGGTCAGGTCGGCATCCAGACGGTCTGCATAGCGGGTGATGCGCATCATCCACTGGCGCAGTTTCGTCTTAAACACGGGGAAGTTGCCACGTTCGGAACGTCCCTCGGCGGTGACTTCTTCATCAGCCAGCACCGTGCCCAAGCCCGGTGCCCAGTTCACCGGCGCGTATGCCACGTAAGCCAAACGCTCGGCATCAATGAGTTCTGCCTGTTCCACCGCGGAAAGTTCGGTCCAAGCCCGTCCATCCGGGGTGGGGCGTGTGCCGTCCTCATACTGCTTCACAAGGGTGGTAATCGGCCGGGCCGCGCCCTTCCCGGAGCCGTCGCGGCGCGGAGCTTCGGGGTCAAACCAAGAGTTGAAAATTTGCAGGAAAATCCACTGGGTCCACTTGAAATAGTTCGGGTCGGTCGTGGCGAAAGAACGCCGCCGGTCGTGGGACAAGCCAATGCGTGCCAGCTGTTTGCTCATGTTGGCGATATTGTCGTGCGTGGTGATGGCCGGGTGCTGGCCGGTTTGCAGGGCGTACTGTTCGGCGGGCAGACCAAATGCGTCGTAACCCATGGTGTAGAGCACGTTCTTGCCCTGGGCGCGTTGGTAGCGGGCGACCACGTCGGTGGCGATATAGCCCAGCGGGTGTCCCACGTGCAGACCTTTGCCGGAAGGGTAGGGGAACATGTCGAGAATGAAGTATTTTTCGCGTTTTGCCAGGTCACCAGCCAGGGGACCGCTGGGGTTATCAGCGTTAAAAGCGCCTGTCTCGTCCCAAATCCGTTGCCATTTTGCTTCCAAATTCCCTGCCATCTGAGCCGTGTAGCGGTACTGCGGGGTGTCTGGGGTATCCGGGGTGTTTTCAGCCATTATTCCTCTTCTTTCCGACAATCAACGTATCCAGTTTAGACCAGGGGACCTACGGGCGAAAAAGTAGTGACCCAGAGGGTATTAAATCGGTGTCGAGGCGACCATGCGATGCTGTAATCGGCGGATTTGATTCATTTACACCAAATATCCACGTTGATAAAATTGCCGGCAAGCTAGGTTTTTTCTCAACAGTTATTCGGACTCCAGGAGAGATATCATGAACACGTTCATTCGCAATAGTGCGTCGGGGATAGTTGCAGCGACAGCTCTCGCATTTGGTGTGTCGGCTTGCGGTGGGTCCGGCACACAGCCCGCAAATGACGCCTCGACGGCCAGCCCGACAACGCAGCCGGCAAGCCCGTCTCCCAGCGCAACTGTGGACTTCTTTACCATCGTGAATGACATGTCTAGTGATATGTGTATGGAAGCTTTGGTAACTGGAACACTGCAGGTTGATGAGCAAGGATGTTTGGTTCTCGCAGGGGATGACGAGGTTCCCGCGATAATGCCTTTATTGCCCAAAGGAAGCCAGATCTCAGACAAATCTGTAACTCTGCCGGATGGAACTGTTTTGGAAATCGGCAAGAAGGTTTCCCTTGGCGGTGGATTTACCAACGAAGAGCGATTCGTGTCCAAAGCGCGTAAACAGTGCAACACTTCTTCCGTGTACGTAGTTTGCCATGAACAAGGCTGAGCGGCAGCCTTTACGTTGCAGTTGCCCGCTCCTGAACATCAATGACCCCTGCCTGGGGAATTGGATGCCGGTTTTGGCGCGGGGCTGGTTTCCGTCAGCGTGCTTTTATTAATTTTCTGAATTTCAGTGCAGCTGGGTGCTTGGTTTTTGGAGTGGTTGCACGAGCGACCGATTTCAACCCAGAATACGCGTCCTTGCTGACACCTGGTTTACTAAACTTACAGGTTATAGCGATTTCAGTTGCGCAGAATCGGCACGGAGCAAAGTGAAATCGGTTGTTCGTGCAAGTGCATTGGGGTTAAAGGGTCAGTGGGCAAAAGGAAAACGCCCACCGAGGTGGACGTTTTCAAATAGCTTAGAGAAACCGGTTACTGCATGGCGGCAACGCGGGTGGCGAGCTTAGATTTACGCTGAGCCGCCTGGTTCTTGTGGATGACACCCTTGGAAGCTGCCACGTCGAGGTGACGGGTAGCCACCTTCAAGTTGGCTTCGGCTGCGGCTTTATCCCCAGCTTCAATAGCCTCGCGGGTCTTGCGCACCAGGGTCTTTAGCTCGGAGCGCACGGACAGGTTACGCAGGCGCGCCTTTTCGTTGGTGCGAATCCGCTTTATCTGAGACTTAATATTTGCCAATTTTCTTCCCTCAAAAGTATTGATTTTCGCCGGTTTTGGCGACACACAAGGTAATATCCTACGTCAATTTATGCCACATTCGCAAATTAGCAGGAGGGGAGGGCGCGGTCCTCTGGTCCGTCAGTTTGTCTCACTCGGCGCGGAATTAGCAGCGGTGATGATTGTCCCCCGGAAATAGATTGGGCAAACGGGGGAAAAATGACAAAATGGAATGTCTAGCGAGAAAGATAAGGAAATCCATGCCCATTCCTGGTGATGCCCTGTTACAGTCGATTGCGCCCGCCGCCACCGACCCGTCCCTGATTCGTAACTTTTCGATTATTGCCCACATCGACCACGGGAAGTCGACGTTGGCGGATCGGATGTTGCAACTGACTGGGGTCGTCTCGGAACGCGAGATGCGTGCCCAATACTTGGATCGGATGGACATTGAACGCGAACGCGGTATCACCATTAAATCCCAAGCCGTGCGGATGCCCTGGCAGGTGGGCGACAAAGCCTATGCCCTAAATATGATTGACACCCCTGGTCACGTGGACTTTACCTATGAAGTCTCGCGTTCCCTGGCGGCTTGTGAAGGAGCGGTGCTGCTGGTGGACGCCTCCCAAGGCATCGAGGCGCAAACCCTGGCGAACCTCTACCTAGCCTTGGAAGGGGACTTGACCATTATCCCGGTGCTCAACAAAATCGACCTGCCCGGCGCGATGCCGGAAAAGCACGCCGAAGAACTGGCGAACCTCATCGGGTGCCAGCCCGAGGACTGCTTGCGAGTCTCGGGCAAGACCGGAGAAGGCGTGCAGGCGCTGCTGGACGAAATCGTCTCCCAGGTCCCGCCGCCCGCTGGACAGCCCGACGCCCCGACCCGCGCACTCATTTTTGATTCGGTCTATGACACGTATCGCGGGGTCGTGACCTATGTGCGTGTTATGGACGGCTCACTCACAGCCCGTCAAAAAATCAACATGATGTCCACCGGCACCACCCACGAGCTGCTGGAACTCGGGGTCATCAGCCCGGAACCGATTCCTACGAAAGGAATCGGGGCAGGTGAAGTCGGTTACCTCATTACCGGGGTAAAGGACGTGCGCCAATCTCGCGTGGGCGATACCGTTACTGCTGCGGAAAAGGGCGCCGACGAGCCCTTGCCGGGCTACCGCGACCCGATGCCGATGGTGTTTTCGGGACTGTATCCGATTGACGGGACCGATTTCCCGGTGTTGCGTGACGCACTGGACAAGCTGAAGCTGAACGATGCGTCGTTGACTTTCGAACCGGAATCATCAGCCGCCCTGGGGTCAGGTTTCCGTTGCGGTTTCTTGGGCTTGCTGCATCTCGAAATTATCCGCGAGCGTCTGGAGCGCGAGTTTGACCTGGTGCTGATTTCTACCGCCCCGAATGTGGAATACGTGGTGGTGTCGGAGGACGGCAGTAAAACTCACGTCATGAACCCTTCTGAGTTCCCCGAAGGCAAAGTCAAGGAAGTCCTCGAGCCAGTAGTAACCGCGACGATTCTGACCCCCTCGGACTTTGTCGGTCCGGTCATGGAACTGTGCCAAGATCGACGCGGCACTATGAAGAACATGGAGTACTTGAGTTCGGACCGGGTGGAACTGCACTACACCCTACCGTTGGGCGAGATTGTTTACGACTTCTTTGATCAGCTAAAGTCCCGTACCAAAGGCTACGCCTCGCTGGACTACCACCTGGATGGGATGGCTCCTGCCGACCTGGTGCGGGTGGACATTTTGCTGAACGGGGAACAGGTCGACGCATTTTCTGCCATTGTTCACAAGGACAATGCCTACAGTTATGGGACGGCGATGGCGACGAAACTGCGTAAACTCATTCCGCGCCAACAATTCGAGGTGCCTATTCAGGCAGCTATCGGCACCCGCATTATCGCTCGGGAAAACATTCGGGCGCTGCGTAAAGATATGCTTGCCAAGTGCTATGGCGGTGACATCAGCCGGAAACGCAAACTGCTGGAAAAACAAAAGGCCGGCAAGAAACGTATGAAAGCCATCGGGCGAGTCGAGGTTCCCCAAGAAGCCTTCATCGCCGCGCTATCCAACGAGGAGACGCAAAAATAATGGGCAAAACGCTTCGAGCCGACGTCCCGTCCGGCAGTGACGATGAAATGCCTGACCGTCAACGTCCTTTCCCGCGGGTCAGAACTTTTGCTCGGCGCGGGGACCGCATGGGCCAAACTCTGGAAAAGACCTTTGAAAAGTACAAAGACGCCTACCTGCTGGATGTGAAACGTGGGGCAGGACCGACGATGGTAGCCGAAGGGGAACGCTTGGATCCTCGCGTCGTATTTGGTCGCGAGGCTCCTCTCATTGTCGAGGTCGGCTGCGGTAACGGCGAACAAATCACCCACGCAGCCGCGCTGCACCCGGAAAACAATTACTTGGGATTTGAAGTGTGGCTGCCGGGAGTGGCAAAAATCGTGTCCTCGGCGGTGCGTAACTATGACGGCTTGCCCAACCTGAAAGTTGTGGATGTCGACGCCCTGCAAGCCCTGCCTATTTTGCTCGGTGAGGCGACGGTACACGAAATGTGGACATTTTTCGCCGACCCGTGGCCAAAGACTCGCCATCACAAGCGGCGTCTGGTGGCGCCGGAGTTTGCGGCAATCGTGGCTGACCTGCTGGAGGATGGGGGACGGTGGCGTCTGGCGACTGACTGGGACGATTACGCCTGGCAGCAGCGTGACGTGGTTGAGTCCACCCTCGGGTTGTCCAATCCGCATGGTGGACAGCGTCCCGATGTCAGCGATCCACAAGGTCAGCGCGGCGGGTTTGCGCCACGTTTCGACGGTCGGGTGGTGACGGCGTTTGAACGCCGGGCGGCTCGTGAAGGTCGCGGTGTGCACGATTTGTGCGTGGTGCGCCTGGCGCGCGGTTCGGCGGCAGAACGTGAACAGACAGCTTCGTTCCAAGTGACGGCACGTTTGGGACGGGTTAGCGAGACGGAGAAGCCCGTCGAGTCCGGGTTCGTCCCGCGTGAGCCGTGGTATGGGGCGGACGAAGCCTGATGGGTTCGCCGCGCACGCTCTCCGCTTACGTGCATGTGCCCTATTGCTTGCGGCGTTGCGGCTACTGCGATTTCAATACTTACTCGAATCTGTCGTTGGGTCCCGGAGTGGGGGGCTACGCGGCGGCGTTGCTCCGTGAAATCGGTTTGTACGCACCGGATTGTTCCGTGTCGGTCGCGGTGTGCCCGGACGGGGGGCACAAGGGTGGCGGTCACGAGGGCGGTGCTGGTGGCGCTGGTGCCAGCGCTGGTCGCCAGGACGGCAGTCACAAGGGCGGCGGTCGCCAAGACAGTCGCGCCCTGACCAGTGTGTTTTTCGGCGGGGGAACCCCGACAGTCTTGCCGGCAACTGATTTGGTACGAGTCTTGCGCGGCCTGAGCGAAACTTTCGGGCTGGTGCCGGGCGCGGAGATAACGACCGAGGCAAACCCCGACACGGTGACGCCGCAGTATTTAGAAGCCCTGGCGGCAGGCGGTTTTACGCGGGTGTCTTTTGGGATGCAGTCGGCGGTTCCTGCTGTCT
This sequence comes from Mobiluncus curtisii subsp. curtisii ATCC 35241, assembly GCF_000146285.1. Lineage (GTDB taxonomy): Bacteria > Actinomycetota > Actinomycetes > Actinomycetales > Actinomycetaceae > Mobiluncus > Mobiluncus curtisii. The sequence goes on along the minus strand of NZ_GL385912.1, from coordinate 733,707 downwards.
TGGCGACTTTGAATCGGACGCATCAACAAAAGCACCTGGTGGCAGGCGTGCAGGCGGCACATTCACGGGGCTTGGAGGTCAGCGTGGACCTCATTTATGGCACGCCGGGAGAGAGCTTGGCGGATTGGCGGGCCTCGCTGGATGCGGCGCTGGAGCTTGGGGCGGACCACGTTTCCTGTTACGCCTTAGTTATCGAGCCGGGGACCGCGCTGGGGCGTGCCCTCGCGCAGGGTGACATCCCTCCGGTGGACCCCGACGACCAGGCAGATAAATACGAGCTGGCTGATGAGACGCTCAGCGCGGCAGGCTTGCAATGGTACGAGATTTCCAACTGGGCGCGCCCGGGCCACGAATGCCGTCACAACCTGGCATATTGGCGTGACCAAGATTGGTATGGTTTCGGTCCCGGCGCCCACTCACACCTGGGTAGTACGCGCTTTTGGAACTTGCGCCACCCCGCAAAGTGGATGCAGTCCCTGCAGGCGGGGTACCGACCTGTTGACGGTCGGGAAATCGTCACGGGGGAAAGCGCCCGTCTGGAGAGACTCCTGCTGAATTTGCGTCTGCGGCAGGGTCTGGATTTGGGTGAATATGCCGGCGAATTCGGGGTTGACCAGGCAGCGTTACTTTCTGAGGCGCACGAGTTAGCTCAGGAGGGCTTGCTGGACGGCGCATTGCTGCCCGAAGATGCCACGTCGGGGGACCGTGAGTTGGCGCAAAAGGACGGTTCGCTATCGGTCGGACTGTGTTCGCAGGTGGACGGACTTTCGCACCAGGACGGGCTTTTGCATCAGGATGGTTCGGCAACTGACTCTCTGACCAGCAACACGGGCCGGGCGGTGCTGACCCGGCGCGGACGGCTGCTGGCTGACACGGTAATTCAGCGCTTGGCAGGGGTGTCATAGAGAGGTTCAAGCTGTGACCGTCGCGACTGTTGCGGTCGAACTTCCCACTTACTTCCCACTTAACTTCCCCAAGTGTTATGTTAAGTGGGAAGTTCGGGTTAAGTGTCGGGCGTAAAGGGGCAAAAATGGACGCGGAAGAACTCGCCAGAATCATCACGCAGTTGCGTTTAATCGGAGCAGATCAACAAAATGTCGAAGTCAAGACCGGGGTGGGCAAGTCGGTTTTAGAGACCCTCAGCGCCTTCGCCAATGCGAGTGGAGGGCTGCTGATTTTCGGACTTTCCGAAGCGGACGGTTTTACCCCCGTAGACAAATTCGATGCTCTGGCTGCCCGCAACGCGCTAATCGATCGGTGCTCGCAGATTACCCCGTGCCTGCGCCCGCAGGTCGACATCGTCCCTTTTGAAAATATCCAGTTGTTGGTCGCCACCATCGAGCCGGTGCTGGCTAGTGAACGTCCCGCATACGTGACTGAGAAAGGCGTGTATCGGGGCAGTTATTTGCGGGTCGGTGATGCCGACCAAATGATGCGTAACTATGAAGTTGACCGGCTGTTAGAGGAACAGCATCAACCGCTGTGGGACACCGAATATGTGGAGCTTGCGGGCATCGAGGACCTCGACTCGGTGGCGTTACGGGATTTCTTGACGGGGCAAAAGTCTTTGCGTCCCAAGACTTTTGCACAAGGTGCGGAAACCGCCTATGCGCGTCTGCACGTTGCCAAGGACGGTCACCCGTCGTTGGCTGCGCTGCTGGCTATGGGGGAGTATCCGCAGGAATTTTTCCCGCGTCTCAATGTGACTTTTGGACTGTATCCGGGCACTTCCAAAGGCGATGTCACCAAGGGTTTACGCTTGCTGGAAAGCGCTAATCTCACGGGCTCTATTCCGGAATTAGTGGAGGCGGTTATCGGAAAAGTGCGTGCCAATATGCGCACGGGTGCGCTCATCAATGACGTTTTTCGTAAGGAGCTGCCCGATTATCCCCTGGTTGCGGTGCGCGAAGCTATTGTCAACGCTTTGTTGCACCGGGACTACTCTCCGACCGCGAGGGGGACGCAGGTGCAGGTCAATATGTTTGTAGACAGGTTGGAAATCACAAGTCCGGGTGGTCTGTTCGGGGGTGTTACGGTGGATTCCTTGGGTAAAGATGGACTGAGTTCGACTCGAAATCAGTGGTTGGCGACTTTTTTGGAAAATGTGAGAACTCCCGATGGGGGATTGGTAGCCGAGAACCGCGGCACGGGTTTCGCCGTCATCGAGCAGTCCCTAGCTGATGCGCTGATGCCTCCAGCAAAAGTTCGCGAGAGTCTGACCAGCTTCACTATTATTTTTGAGCGGCGTCATGTTGCCAAGACCGAGACCTATGCGAGTGCAAAGGACCATGTGCTCGCTATTTTGAGTTCGCGCACGACTGGCAGCACCACCGAGATTGTTCAGGCTACGGGGCTAAGTCGCACTGCTGTACAGCGGGCAGTCAATCAGCTGATTGAGGAAGGGTTGGTGGAACCGATGGAACCGGCGCGCAGCCCTAAACAGCGCTATCGAACCCTCTCGGTGCGTTGAGCGGAGCGCATGGGGCAAAAGCGCGCTGTGAAACTTCCCACTTACTTCCCACTTAACTTCCCCAAGTGTTATGTTGAGTGGGAAGTTCGGGTTAAGTACCCGGTGCAAGGGGAGCCAGAGGTCGGTTTACCTGGTCTTATGGCGTCTGGGGTAGTGCAGTTGCCCACTTGTCCTTACCGCGTTCGGCGAAAAACCCTGGATAAAACTAGCGAAAAACTCTGTATAGCCAGGTCGCGCACACCCGGGCGGATGGGGTGATGGTTGTTCCCCTTGCGGCCCTGCGAAACTAAGCCCCGCGTGGTGCTGAGACTTGGCACAGATTCATGAGTGAATTAGTGGTGCGTTAGTTGTATAATAGTGTGCGAGGTGAGTGCAATGGCTACAGCAAATGTGACGATTCGGATGGACACGGAGTTGAAAGCGGCGATGGAAGAACTTTGCCGCGACTTGGGAATGAACATGACCACCGCATTTACAATTTTCGCAAAGAAAGCGACCGGGGAAAACCGCATCCCGTTCGAGGTCTCACGTCCCGACCCGTTTTATAGTGAGTCGAACCTGCGCAATCTGCGCGATGCAAAGTCTGCGCTGGATGCCGGTGAAGGCGTGGAACGCAACCTGATCGAGGCGTGAGGTGCGTCTCGTTTGGTTTGAAGGGGCTTGGGAGGACTACCTGTATTGGTAAACCCAAGACAGCAAGACATTACGCCGAATTAATAAGTTGGTGAAGGATACCCAGCGGGATCCAATTTCTGGATTGGGAAAATCCGAGCCGCTCAAAGGAGAGCTGTCAGGGTGTTTTAGTCGGCGTATAGATGAGAAAAACCGGCTGGTCTATCGTCTTAGAGGAGATACTTTAGAGATTCTGCAGTGCCGAGGACACTACCAGGATTAGCGCTGTCGAGTGGGACCGGAAATGTCGCGCACACCCGGGCGGATGGGGTTGTGGTCGTCCCTCTTGTGGTCCTGCGAAACGAAGCCCCGCCTGGTGGGGCGTGGGGCAACGGACAGGATTTGTTCGGACATGGTGGTCAAGATTTAGTAAAGCGAGGAAAAGATTTGCGCATTGGCAGTCGTATGACCTGCGCTTTGAGGTGCTGACCTGCAATTATGGAAAATCGCTGGGATGTGTGCGAGGTTTCGCTGAAATGATGCTAAAAGTCTCACAATTAAAGGTAGCTAGCCGAACTAAACGCCTGAGTATTCGGAATACTATGCTGTCATCATCCGGAGGGTGCAGCGAGCGAATCCATGGATGGTATTCGAGGAGGAAAAAGTGGAAACATACGGTCACGTCGTTGTGAAGAAAATGCGCCGCGCGGGCATCGTGGGTCTATTTGCGCTCGGTTTAGCTTTTGCGGGCGTCGCCCCGGCGAACGCTCTGCGTGGACCAGACTGGCAGACCAGTGACTTGGGGAAAAATGGCGCAGCGGTGGCTCAGATCGCAGTGCCCCTAGGGGGGAAAGATTTAAAGTACAAGACCTGTACCGGTGTGTTGGTATCCAAAAATGAGGTGTTGACTTCCTCTGACTGTTTCTCCTTTTCTAACGATCCGTATGGAGATATCTTCAACCGCGCTAAGACCAAAATGGAAGATTTGGCTACAAAAACTGCCCGGGTGACATTCGGCAAAGATGCCACAAGCACGACTGATGCGGATAAGCGGGTTTATTTCTCTGTCCGGGTGGAGACTCCGACGCAAACCACTTACGGGCTTTCCATTGTGCAACTTGACCGGGACGTACAGGGAATCTCGCCAGTTACAAAGGCTACGGGAGTCGTGCAAGACGGAACCAGAGTGAACATGGTGGGCTGGGAAACCACAGATTTCGTACCCGCTCCCGGTGCTTCTGCCATCACTATAAATACGAAGGACAAACAGATTGCTTTCCGAGCCACGGGCAAGTACGAGGTGTCCCCGATGACCTGGGAACATTTCCAGGAAACCTCCGGGGCAATTCCTCGGCTCGACATTCCCAGCGCTAGCGATAAGAATGATATTGTCCCGGCCTTCAAGATTGACGGGACTCGCGTATCCAAGGACCCTGTGAAAGAACTGGGTACTCCGGTCATCACTGCAGACGGTAAGCTGCAAGGTCTTTTGGTGGGGTATTCCACGGAGGGTGCTCCAGTATTCATGGACACTGGTGAAGCTAATGTCTCGGACTGGATTTATCGTAAACACGTGCAGCGTGTTCTGGAAAAGAAAGCTAAAGCGTCCAGTGAGGCAGATTTAGTCAAGCAGTACACAGATTTGCGGGATGCACTCTGTTCTCAAGTGACTCCGCCGCCAGCTGGTCCGATAGACGATTTTAAGCACTACGCTGAAACGAACCAGTCTGATACGAAGAACTCGGTCATTTCTCACAACGAGTACATCACTAAGCTTGCTGGTGCGTATCCGACCGTCGCGGGCGAAATTAATCAATCGCTTTACAAATCCCCTACGACTTTGGCTCCAAATTATGAAATTCCGGGGTATCTAGACCCTAAATACATCAAGGATATCGCCAAAGAACCGGCTGAATTGTTGGCAATGTGCACCTCTGCTGATGGTGCTAATCCTCTGGACATGTCGATTATGTACCAGCGCGCCTTAGCTGACCAAAAGGTTTATGACACAGAGCGTGCTGCAGTCCAGAGTAAAATAGACGAAGCTGAAAATGCCAAGAACGAAGCCCAAACTACCTACGACAAGGCTAAGACAACTACTGCGAAAGCTGAGGCGATTTATACTGCGGATCCCGCGGATGCCGCGAACCGTGACGCGTGGAAAGTTGCTGCTGAGGAGGAGAAAAAAGCCAAGGAAGACCTAGATAGCAAGATTAAGGCCTACAAGGTACAACTTGAGATAAAGGAACAAATAGTCAAGCATCTCGATCCGGTTGTGAGTGATGCGGTGGGAGCCGTTAAATCAGGTCTTAACGAAGTGCGTGACAAGGTGGAAACTGCTCAGAATAATTGGCTGAAGGAAGACGATGCCTTTCGGACTAAATACGCCCAAGCAATGACCAACTACCTCAAGGAGCTGAAAAAGCAAGCAGACAATGTGGCTCTCAAAGCGGACAATGCGGCTCACTGCCATGTTGATTCAGTAACGTCAAAGACTGTCTGTGATGCTGGGTATCCAAAGAAGCCTGTTCCAGTTAATCAGACTATTCTTGATAATAACCCCTATAACACCTACCTGACCAAAGGTGCCGCCGAATCAGTAGTACCGCGCAAACTCGATTCCTACTACAAGGCGCTCAACGAAACTGTGCCAATTATGTTGGAGGCACGTTATCAGATTTGGAATATGAATCGGATGACGGAACTGCTCAAGAAGGGTGGGACCCTTAATGATGCTGACCGTGAGGCTATGCGTCAGGAAATCAAGGGCATCTTGGCGAAACAGGCGGATTTGATGAAGCGTATTTCCAATGAATACGGTCAGATGCAGGGATATCATTCCGACTTGGTAAAGATGTATGAAGCTATGCCGGAAAGCTTCAAAAAGATGATGCATGACCAAGGCTATGAGAAGGCAATCAAGGATTATAACAACGCAAACCTGGCCTATAACGGTGCAGAGAGCGACCAGAAAAATTTGCGCGAAGTTCGTGATGAACTGGCTGATCCAAACTTAACGGCTCAGGATATGGACCGTCTGCTTGACAAGACCAATAAGGCCTTCTTTAACCTGACGGATATTCTGAATAAAATTATCAAGTCCTCCGAGGACATGAAAAATCTCAACTCCTACGGAAAGTTAGTCAACGATAAAGTTGTCAAACCCGACCCGAACGACCCGACTGCGGGCATGTCCCCCAAGGAAAAGGAGAAGTACGAGGCTCAGAAGAAGAAGGAAGAGGAAGCCAAGAAGAAGGCCGCTGAGGCTGCCGCTAAGAAGGTCGCGGACGAAGCTAAGAAGGCCCAGGCGGAGCGGGACAAGAAAGCTAAGGCGGACGAAAAGCGCCTGGCCAAGGCCCTGTCGAAGAATACCCTGCGTGCTGAGGGTAGCAACCGGGTGCTGACTGCGATTGCGGCGTGGAAGCTCGGTAAATTCCCTGGGGATTCCATCGTCCTGGTTGATGGGAATGTGGCTGCTGACGGTTTGTCTGCCACGCCGTTTGCTGCCGGGTTGCACGCGCCGATTCTGTTGACCACTTGGAAGACCGGCTTGGAGCCCGCAGTTATGGACCAAATTAAGGCTTCGGGCAAGAAGAACCTGTACTTGGTGGGCGGTCAGGTACCGATGACGCCTTACGACGAGTTTGAACTGCGCGATGCCGGGGTAAACATCCACCGTATTGCCGGACCGGACCGTTTCAACACCGCAGTGGCGGTCAACCGTGCTACGGAACCTCTCATCGGGGCAGCCCCGCACAAGCCGCTGAACCTGTTTATTGCCGATGGCGTCGGCTTCCCGGACGCATTAGTCGCCGGGGCAGCAGCTGGTCGCACTGGTTCGCTGATGCTGCTGAGCAAAGGCAACACCTTGGATCCTGCCACCTACAGCTATATCTCAGAGTTGGGTCAGACCCGCCCGCTGCAGATTACTGCGGTCGGCGGACCGGCAGTGCGCGCGGTGCAAAATACCCCTTGGCCCACGACTATGTCGGTGAATATCAAACCGATCATGGGCAGGGACCGCTATGAAACCGCGGCAAATCTGGCAGCGTCGCAGCCTGGTAGCACGGCTGCGGTACTGGTCAGCGGCGAGACATTCCCCGATGCCCTTTCTGGCGGAGCATTGGCAGCTGATCAAAATGCGGCATTGATTTTGACTCGTGCCAAGGAACTACCGGAGCCGTCCTACCAGGCATTGCGCCGTCACGGTTCGGAAAAGACCATCGTGGTGGGCGGTCCGTCCGCGGTTAGCCCGAAGGTCGCTGAACTGGTGAATGGTGCCAAACTGAACAACGATGCCTCCAAGGTCGTGGAAGGCTCCCTGGCAGAATCAGCCGCCCTGGAAGCGCAAACCAAGGCTGCGGAAGAAAAGGCGAAGCAAGATGCTTTGAACCGCGTCAGGGGCATGATTAAGGACACTGATTCTCTCAAGACCGTAATGAGTCAGCTGGGAGTTTCCGATTTGGATGCCCTGGCTAAAGCATTAAGCGGTAAGGCGAACCCTGTCCCTGAAAAGAAATAAAACTGGCACAATTCAATCACCACCGGACGCGGCAGCGTTCAGGCTGTCGCCTCCTTGGTTTACGCCACAATCCAGTACTGGGTTCAAATACTAGTAATGGCATCCGCTTTCCGGATAGACTCGAAAGGTGAGTGAAAATCAGCCAACCGTACCAGTCTCGAGCGCAGCCGCGAAAGATTCCGCTGTGCCGGGTTCGCTGTGGCTGCGTCTCACGGGACTCGTCGTGATGTTACTGTCCGCGGTGCTGGCAGTAATCTCCATTTTTCATGGAGCGAGCCGTATCGCCGTCCTCGGGTGGGGCGGTTTTCAGCTTCCGTCGCCGCAAGCCTGGTTAGGTTCCGCTGCGGATCCTGTCAAAATCTCGCTTTTTGCCGTCGAAGTGTGGGGCGGAGTCCTGGCGGTATGGGTCACCTATCTGAGTTTGTTCGTCGCGCTTACGGTGTGGGGCTTACCGCGTCTGGGGGATCCAAAAGAACGCACCTCCCTGCAAAATCTGATTGGGGAGGCGATGGGAGTGCTATTTGCTCTGTTAGCTACGGTGGTAGGGTTTGTCACCACCATCAGCGTCAGTAGCGAAGAAATAAAGTCTCTCGGTGTCTCGATGTCGGTGCTGGTCATACCGGTGTTTATCGGCGGAATAGGGATGCTGTACACCACGCTGCGTTCCTTTATCGGGGCATATCGGGTACTTAAAGCAGAGAACCCCACGCCCTCCCCGGCTCCCGCCACCAAAAAACCGTCCCCCCGGCCTTCTGCGACTCGCCGGGGAAAGACCGAGAAGTCTCAACCCACAAAGCGAGGCAAAACGCCCAGCAACACAGCGAAAGTCATTCGAGTGCAGGCGACGGGTCGAAACGTCCCGCGCAAATCGGGCTCTGCGAAAGGCGGCGCGAAATGACAGCAACCGTAATCGTCGTTTTAGCTGTCCTGATAGCGGTGCTGCTCCTGGCTATCCGAGTACCGATCATGTTTGCCCTGGGGGTGCCGGCATTGCTCGGAAATCTGGCGCTCATGACCGGTAACCAAGTAACGGGAGTGGGACTGCGGTCCCTGGTGGGGGCGTTTAATCTGTATTCTTTTTCCGGGGTCATCCTGTGGATGATCATCGGCGGAATCATGGTGGAATCCGGGCTGATGGAGCGGTATTTGTCCGCTCTGCACACTCTGCTGGGACGCCAGGTCACCTGGCAGCGACGGGAGGCCTGGTCCGTTTCGATTCACGGTCTGCCTCTGACCACCGTAGCGTTGTTGCTGGTAGTAGCGGGAGCAGGGTTAGTCGATGACCATTTCCTGCTGTTACTGATGCTGGTTTTGCTGATAATTTTGGCGATTTTCGCGGGACTGGTCGCGATTCTCTCTGCGCCACAGGTCAGCCAAATGACCATGAAAAAAATGCGTTCCGCGGACGGGGAATCTTGGAAACAAACTGCCAAAGCTACCGCGGAAGTGACGGCGGAAGGCACCGTTCATCGCAGTTCGTCAAAGACTCACGCTGCCCTCATCCTGTTGTCTCCCTTCCTTCTGGTTCTCATTTCCATCGTTTTGACTCTCTCCACGCCGATTGGTTTGGCAGATTTGGGGGGAATCGTGTGGGTGGTAGTCATGGTTATGGCGCTGTCTACCAGTGGATATAAGTGGTTGGCAGATGCCGGCTTGCAGGCGGTCTTGAATGTCGCTTACGTGGCATCTACCGCCGCTTCTGCCCTGTGGATGGCTCAGCTCATTAACACCGCGGGCGTCATCCCTGCCGAAGCTGTCTCCAGCGGCTCTGCTATCATCTGGCTACTGTTGGGGGCGGCAGTGTTGTCTTTGCTGCTGGGTGCAGTCCTCGGCTCTGAAGCTGGTGCAGTCATGACGGTAACGCTGCTGGGTCCGTTCCTAACAGCAGGGGTTAACGCCACCTCCATAGCGACCTCCGTGTCCGGTATCTTGCTGACTATGCTCGCTGTCGCTGCCGTCATCGGCGGCATTTTCGCACGAGTTCTGCCTCCGCGGACATCGCCGTGGCCGTTGACTGTCTCTCCTTTGCACTAGTGAGGTCGGACCGGGCACAGGAAAGTCTGGGCTTGGTCGGTTGGCAGGGGTCTGGGATGGGAGTTTTGCGCCAAAGCGGGGTAAGATTAGCAATCGGAGGTTGTGAGTGCTAAGGCTCGTGAGTCAGCATGGCGACTGTCTGGCAAGCTCAGAGAGAAACAGGAGGAACGATGGCAGACAAGGCGGCGGATCGGCGTCTGGGAGTGCTGCGAGCCATCGTTTCTGACTACGTTGAAACCCAAGAACCGGTCGGTTCGAAGTCTCTGGTAGAACGGCACTCACTGGGAGTTTCCGCCGCGACTATCCGCAACGACATGGCGCAGCTGGAGGAAGAAGGTCTGATTCGCCAGCCCCACACTTCTGCCGGTCGTATCCCCACCGACAAGGGCTACCGCTACTTTGTGGATCAAATCGAGGCCATCAAACCACTTTCCGCACCCGAGAGAAAAGCCATCACCGAATTCTTTACTTCCGCGGTGGGACTGGAGGACGTGATGGAGCGTACGGTGCGCCTCTTGGCGCAGATGACGCACCAGACGGCAGTAGTGGAGTTTCCGGCGTTCAATCCTTCCGGGCTGCGCCATTTGGAGCTGGTGCGTTTGGGGGCGGGACCGGACTGCAAAGTATTGGCGATTATTATTTCCGAAACGGGACGGGTGGATCAGATTCTGGTGAACCTTCCTCACGAGGTTAGCGAGGCAGACCTCAGTTCTATCGGCACTCCGCTCACCTCCGTGTTTGCACAGTCGGATATTCCTGCCCAACAGGCTGCTTTGCAAGAATGGCTGGCTACTGTGGGCAATCAAGCCCTGCGAGAAAATGCTACTATTTTGGCACAAAACATCGCGGCGGCCTTGGAGCAAGGTGCGGTAGAGACGCGAATCGTGATGGCAGGAATGGCGAACCTGTCGCGCTCAGGTGCGTTTAACGAAACCCTGACCGCTTTGGTTGAAGCCCTGGAAGAACAGGTCGTGCTGTTGAAACTGTTCGGTGAGATGCGCGAAGCCGAACCGGTGAGCGTGATTATCGGTGAGGAATCTGGTCACGAGGTGTTGAAAGATACCGCCATCGTGTCTTCCAGCTACGCTCCAGCAGGAGCCGGTCAAGCCCACGTGGGGGTGATTGGACCCACTCGCATGGACTATCCTAGCTCGATGAGTTCGGTACGGGCAGTAGCTAGGTATCTGTCACGAATCTTAAACCAGTAAACCAAAGCTATCCGGACCAGTAACCGAGAGAAGCGGACGAAAATAGAGACAAGCAGGAAAGAAAAACTTTGAGCGACTACTATGAAACCCTCGGCGTGAGCCGTAACGCTACACAGGACGAAATTAAGAGTGCCTACCGCAAACTAGCGCGTAAACTGCACCCTGACGTGGCTGGTCCTGAACACGAGGAAGAATTCAAAGAAGTCAGTGCTGCCTACGATGTGTTGGGCAACCCAGAGAAACGCCAGCAATATGACCTGGGTGGTTCCGGGTTCGGTGGGGGCGGATTCAGTGGATTCAATGGAGCCAACGCTGCCGGATTTGGATTTGCGGACATCCTCAATGAGTTCTTTAGTGCCGCTTCGTCCACCAGTGGACCTACACCGCGCGGGGGGCGCGGGCAAGACATCCTGACCACGATTGACGTGGAGCTGAAAGACGTCACGTTTGGCACCGAGCGGGAAATTAAGATTAATACCTTTGTGAAATGTAAGACTTGCAAAGGTAGCTGCTGCGCGACGGGAACCCGCCCTAAAACCTGTTCTACCTGTGGCGGGACCGGTTCTGTGCAACGTATGGCGCGGTCTTTCCTGGGGCAGGTAATGACTACCGCCCCGTGCGGAACCTGTAAAGGTCACGGCACCATCATCGAACGCCCTTGTGCGGATTGCTCCGGGGAAGGACGGGTGCGCGCCACGCGCAACATTAAGGTGGAAATTCCAACCGGGGTGGAAAACGGCACGCGGATTCGTCTCTCTGGTGAAGGCGAAGCGGGACCTGCCGGGGGTGCGTCAGGCGACTTGTACGTGGAAATTCACGAGCTGCCGCACGAAGTCCTGCAGCGCCGTGGCGACGACCTGCACACTTCCTTACGAATTCCCATGACTGCAGCAGCACTGGGCATGGAATTTTCCCTGGAGACCCTGGACGGGACCAAGAAAATCACTGTCGAGGCTGGTTCTCAGCCCGAGTCGGTCATCATTATGAAAGGCTTGGGGGTCGGTAGGCTGCACCGCCAAGGTCGTGGTGATTTGTATGTGCACCTCAATATCGAGGTCCCCACCGGGCTGGATGAACGTCAGCGTGAGCTGCTCAGCGAACTGGCGCGGTTGCGTGGCGAGGAATCCCCGATTCCTGCCGACAGCTCCTCCGGGAACACTGGCGGAGTGCACCGGAAGGGTCGGAAATGACCCGGCAAACGTTCTGGTTTTCGGGTGATAGCGCGGGGGAAGCGGGCACATCACCAGCCACTGAATTTGCGGGTTTGCGCGGTTATCGCGAGGGGGAGGAAATTTCTATAGTTGGCGCGGAGGCTCATCATGCTACGGTCAAGCGACTGCGGTTGGGTGAGGTCGTCGATGTGGTCGACGGGTTGGGCTGGCGCGCTGGGGCAGAAGTCGTTGCGGCTCAGAATTCGAGGTTGCGGTTGCGTCTGCTTGCGGATGCGGTGGCAGACCCCGTGCCGCCCTTGCGTCTCACCCTGATTCAGGCATTAGCCAAGGAAAAACGCGATTTACAGGCGCTGGAATCCGCAGTGGAGATGGGTGCGTGGCGAGTCATCCCCTGGGGGGCTACGCGCTCGGTTTCCCGATGGGATACCGTCACGAAGCGTGCCAAAGGTCGGGAAAAGTGGCGTAATCTGGCGGTTTCTGCTATGAAACAATCACGTCAGGCGAGGCTGGCAGAAGTGTCAGAGTACCTGGAAAGCGGCGGGGACATTGTGCCGGAACCTCAGGGGGCAGAAACTCAGTCGGTGAAACCGGCTGCGAACACGATTTTTTCTGAAGTCGAGGCGATGGTGCAGGGCGGGACCGCAGTGTTCGTCCTACACGAGCTCGCCACGGAGCACCTGGCGCAAATGCTGATTCCTCTGGCACGGGCAGGTCAGACCCCGGAGGACATTGCGGTCATTGTGGGACCAGAAGGTGGTATTACCGCTCCGGAGTTGACGGCTTTCACCGCAGCGGGGGCGCGTCCAGCACTGCTGGGACCGACTGTTTTGCGCTGTTCTTCCGCCGGACCTGCGGCGCTGGCGGTTATTCAATCCCAGCTGGGATCTTGGCGGGGAACGCCGCCAGAGAGTAGGTGACTATGGTCCAGAAACGAGTCACGGTTGAAGTTCCGGAGGAAATCCCGATGATTCAAGTCCTCGGGGTGAATGATGCCAACCTGCACAAATGGGAAGACGAGTTTCCCATGGTTAACTTTTGGGTTGCCGGGAATGAGATTTTTATTCAAGGTCCGGACGTGGACCTGGAACTGGCGGTGCGGACTGTGCAGACACAGTTCACTAAGACTAACAATATAAAACGAATTATACCGGATTATGGTTTTCAAACTAATCAACGCGCTCGGCTCGCTCCGGCACTTTCGGAGCTGCCCGCACGGGCTGCAGACGCCCGGTACCGAGCGGTTTTCGTCAGCCGAGAAAAAGTCATTCGTCCGCAAACGGAGGGTCAAGCCCGCTACGTCAACGACATTAACTCCCACACCATCACTTTTGGTATCGGACCGGCAGGGACAGGAAAAACCTACCTCGCAATGGCTCGCGCCGTAAAAGCGCTGCTGGAAGGGGAAGTGACCCGACTCATATTAACCCGCCCGGCTGTGGAGGCAGGGGAAACCCTGGGGTTCCTGCCCGGCACCTTGACTGACAAAATCGATCCTTACCTGCGCCCGCTCTATGATGCTCTGCGCGAAATGCTCGATACGGGCACCATTAGTCGCATGATGAGCGACGGCACCATCGAAGTCGCTGCCCTGGCGTATATGCGCGGACGCACCTTGAACGGCAGTTTCATCATCCTTGACGAAGCTCAAAACACGACCAGTGAACAGATGAAGATGTTCCTGACCCGCCTGGGCTTCGGCTCCAAGATGGTCGTGACCGGGGACATCACTCAGATAGACCTGCCGTCTCGTCAGCTCTCCGGTCTAAAACAGGTCAGCGAAATCCTCAGCGATGTTCCTGACATTGCGTTTAGCTACCTCAGTGCAGCCGACGTGGTGCGTCACTCGCTGGTCGGGGAAATCATCAACGCTTATGACACCTATGAAAGCCAAACCGTATTGCGCAGCCCACAGGGCTTGGGAAGGAAATAACCATGAGTGTGGAAATCAATAACGAAACCGCGTGGGAACTGGAGATGAGTGAGTTCGTAGACCTGGTGTCGTATTGCCTGGAACAGCTCTATGTGTCTCCCGCCGCTGAGGTCAACATTATGTTTGTAGATATTAAGACCATGACTGACCTGCACGTCAAGTGGATGGATTTGCCCGGTCCCACCGATGTGTTGAGCTTTCCGATGGACGAGCTAACACCGGGGCGCGAGGGGGTGCCCAGTGCCGCCGGGGTGCTGGGGGACATTGTGCTGTGCCCTGACGTCGCCGCGGAACAGGCCCGCGACGCCGGTCACGCTCCTATTGAAGAAATGTTGCTGTTGACGGTTCACGGATTGCTGCACCTGTTGGGATTCGATCACGCCGAGCCGGAAGAAGAAAAAACCATGTTTACCCTGCAACGCAAGCTGCTGTTGAACTTTCTGGCGAATCGGTAGGGGCACTCATGCAGTTTTCCTACATAGCTGGGGTGGTGCTCACACTTATCGCGACAGTGTCTTTCGGGCTGGCGATGCCACTGAGCTTGGGAGAAGGTGCCGTGTCGCGGCTCAGCATCGCCTCGGCGGAAGATTTAGCTGAAGAAGGCGCGAAGCACTCTAGGGAAATAGAGCTGCTGGCGGAGAATCGCCGGGTAGTGCTCTCATCCTTGCGGGCTTGCCGTGCTTTCGTGACGACCGCGGCGGTGGGATGCGGAGCGTTGCTGGGGTCACAGCTGCCTCTTAGCTGGTGGCTGGTGGCGATTCTGGTCGTCGGTGTGGGGACATTGTTGCTGGTGGTGATGACTCTGCCCTGGAATCGGTTGGGGCGGCGCTATCCGAACGTGACAGTGCGTTACCTGGCGCCGTTCCTGGTGACGGCATGGAATGCAGGGAAACCCTTCGGGATGCTATTGAGTATCGCGCGGGGTCCTTCCAGCCAGACCGACCAGGAAGCTCGCGATGAAGTCGCCGAAGACCTGCGCGAAATGGTGGATCAAATGGGAGAGCCGGACACCATCGAGGATGCGGACCGAGAGATGATTTGGTCTGTTTTCGAGATGGGGCGCACTTTGGTGCGCGAAGTCATGGTACCGCGAGTAGACATGGTTACGATTGAATCGGAAAAGACCCTGGACAAGGCTTTGACGTTGTTTGTGCGTTCCAGCTATTCGCGAGTGCCGGTCATTGGTGAAGACGCGGATGACATCCGCGGAATCCTATACCTAAAAGATGTATTGCGTCGCGTCAACTCAGATTCGGCGGCTCGACAGATGACCGCGGAACAGGCTATGCGCGAAGCCAAGTTCATTCCCGAGATGAACCTGGTGGATGACACCCTGCGTGACATGCAGCAGAACAGCTATCACATGGCGGTGCTGGTGGATGAGTATGGTCTCATCGCGGGTCTGGTCACTTTGGAAGACCTGGTCGAGGAAGTCATTGGAGAAGTCTCGGACGAGCATGACCACGCAGAGAAGGAACCCGAATTGCAGCCCGACGGCAGTTGGATTGTCCCGGCGCGGCTGCCTCTGGTCGACCTCAACGATTTGCTGGGCACCGAGATTGACGATGAAGACGTGGATACCGTGGGCGGTCTGCTGACCAAAGCCGTCGGAGTGGTGCCACTGGTGGGGGCGAGTGCCACTGTTGAGGGATTGGAACTGTGTGCGGTCGAGGCAGAAGGGCGCCGCCGCCAGGTCTCAGCTATCTCCGTTCGGCTCGTCCCTCCAGCGCCGGATGAAGAATAGCTACCAAAACCAAAGTTTGAAAGGCAAGAGGATTTAAACCATGAATCAGATAAATTTCCCGGATTTGGATGCCATGGATACCATGGGAGACAACGATACATCTGATTTGGCAGCTTCGGGTCTCTTCACTCGAGATTGGCCCGAGGATTTCCGTGCTGGTTTCGCCGCGGTGATTGGGCGACCCAATGTGGGCAAGTCCACTTTGATTAACGCGATGGTGGGGCGCAAGATTGCCATCACTTCCGACCGTCCGGAGACGACGCGGCGAGTGGCGCGCGGAATTGTGCATCGCCCGGATTTTCAGCTGATTTTGGTTGATACCCCCGGCATTCACCGACCTCGCACCCTGCTGGGACAGCGTCTGAACGACATGGTGGACGACGCTTTTTCGGAAGTCGATGTCGCGGTCTTTTGCGTTCCTGCAGACCAGCCTATCGGTCCGGGCGACCGGCGCATTGTGGAAACCCAACTGAAAACTGCGCATTTTCCCGCTATTGCTGTCGTCACCAAAACCGACGCCGCCTCCCGAGAACAGATTGCCGAACAACTATTGGCAGTTTCACAATTGCACGACTTCGCCGAAATCGTGCCCATTTCAGCCCACCAGGGTACCCAGGTGCAAACACTGATTGACTTGCTGGGGCAGCGCCTGCCCTTGTCACCGCCACTGTATCCCCGAGACCAGGTCACCGATGAGGACGACACCGCGATGATTTCCGAGCTGATTCGAGAAGCTGCGTTGGAAAGCCTGAGCCAGGAACTGCCTCACTCTCTCGCGGTGCAGGTGGAGGAGATTATCAAGCAACCCGGACGCTCCGGGGATGGGGAATTCTGGAAGATTCACGTCAATCTGTTTGTGGAGCGTGACAGCCAAAAAGCCATCGTCATCGGACGTAAGGGTGCGCGGCTCAAAGAAATCGGTACAAAGGCTCGTCCGCAAATTGAATCCTTGGTGGGGCATCACGTGTATTTAGATTTGCATGTGCGGACCGCTAAAGAATGGCAGCGCAATCCAAAAATGTTGAACCGTCTGGGTTTCTAACGTCCTATCGCGCTGCTACGTGAGATTTTATCAGGGGCGGAGCTGAGTTTCCGTACCCTTGCGGCACGACTATACCTGAATCTGTATAATTATTTCTCTCGCATTGTGCTCACTATGTGGGCAAAGACCCCTCTGGTTTCGCCGAATACGCGCCGGATAATTAAAATAACTCCGAGTATTAAAGCAACTCGTTAAGGAGACACCATGACTCGCAAACTCAACAGCGCAACGTCTACTACCGGGAGGAACATGGCAGGCGCTCGCTCCCTGTGGCGCGCTACCGGCATGAAAGATGACGATTTTGGCAAGCCGATTGTCGCGATTGCGAACTCCTTTACTGAGTTTGTGCCCGGTCATATTCACCTGCGCGAGGTTGCGAAGGTCGTAGCTGAAGCGGTGCGCCAAGCTGGTGGCGTGCCGCGCGAATTCAACACCATCGCCATAGATGACGGGATTGCGATGGGTCACGGGGGGATGCTTTATTCCTTGCCCAGTCGCGAAATCATCACTGACTCAGTGGAATACATGGTGCGTGCGCACACCGCGGATGCCCTGGTGTGCATCTCTAACTGCGATAAAATCACCCCCGGAATGCTCAATGCGGCGCTAAAACTCAATATTCCCACCGTCTTCGTCTCGGGTGGTCCGATGGAAGCCGGCAAGGGCGTCCCGGCGGAAGACATCGTCGGACCGTCACGAGGAGGTCGGGGGAGCCTGATTACCGTGATGAACGCTACCGCGAATGACGACATCGACGATGCGGAACTGCACCGGGTGGAAGAAATCTCGTGTCCGACCTGCGGATCTTGCTCAGGAATGTTTACCGCAAACTCGATGAACTGCCTGACCGAGGCGCTGGGCTTAGCGCAGCCGGGCAACGGCTCCACCCTCGCGACTCACGTGGCGCGCCGGGGACTCTTTGCCCGCGCTGGGCAGCTCGTGGTGCAACTCGCGAAGCGCTATTACGAAGACGAGGACGACTCCGTGCTGCCCCGGTCCATTGCCACTAAGGAGGCGTTCGCCAACGCGATGAGCCTGGATATGGCGATGGGCGGCTCCTCCAACACGGTGCTGCACCTGCTGGCAGCTGCCCAGGCAGCCGAACTAGATTTCACGTTGGCAGACATTGCCCAGATTGGTCGCACGGTACCGACCTTGGCAAAGATTGCCCCTAATCACAACGACTATCACATGGAGGACGTCCACCGGGCCGGCGGAGTACCGGCGCTACTGGGCGAACTCGACCGCGCCGGTCTCTTGCAACACAATGTTCACTCCGTGTGCTATCCAGACCTTGCCACCTGGTTGGCAGACTGGGACGTGCGCGGCGGCACCCCCAGCGCGGAAGCCCTCGAATTGTTCCACGCCGCGCCTGGTAACCAGCGCACTATCCACGCGTTTTCTGCCACCGCGCGCTTTGACACGTTGGACACGGATGCGGCTACGGGCTGTATCCGCGACGTGGCGCACGCCTACGTAGCGAAAGGCGGGCTGACGGTGCTGCGCGGGAACCTCGCTCCAGACGGTGCTATCGTGAAAGCCGCAGGTATCGACCCGGAGCTGTTCCACTTCGAAGGTCGCGCCATCGTGATGGAATCCCAGGAAGAAGCGGTAGAAAAAATCCTCGACAAGACCGTGCAGCCCGGAGACGTGGTCGTGATTCGATACGAAGGTCCCGCGGGTGGTCCCGGAATGCAAGAAATGCTCTATCCTACGTCCTTTTTGAAAGGTCGGGGGCTGGGCAAAACCTGCGCGCTCATTACCGACGGTCGATTCTCTGGCGGCACTTCCGGGATTTCCATTGGTCACATTTCCCCCGAAGCGGCCGCGGGCGGGCTAATTGGTCTGATAGAGGACGGCGACAAGATCATTATTGACGTGAACCGAGAGGAACTGACCCTGGACGTGCCGGACGATGAAATCGCGCGCCGTCGCGCAGCGATGGAAGCAAGCCCGCACCCGTGGCAACCTCACCGGGATCGGAAAGTCTCCGATGCTCTCAAGCTCTATGGAGCCACCGCCCTCTCTGCCGATAAAGGCGCAGCTCGTGACGTGAAAGGACTGCTGGCTCGGCTCGGTATGTAAAAGGGCAATTTCGCGAGGACTCAGGTGGTACGATTTTTCCTGAGATATACCGAAGGAGAAAAGCAATGACGTACCCTAATCCTCCTCAATATCCCGTTCAACAGCCGATGGCGTACCCGACGCCACAAAAATCCTCAACGAACCCCGTCTTAATCGGTATTGCCGCCGGTTTGGGAATTATCATCGTGGCGTTGGCAGTATTCCTCGTCGTGCTAATTCTGGGAGGACACAACAAGTCTGGAGCTGAAACTAATGCGGCACAGCCACAGAGCCAACCAACGTCTACTGTTACCGTTAGCCCGGCGCCGACCGTAACCGTGCAGCAGCAACCCACCCAAACCCAATATGTGAGCGGGGGGCAGATTCCTTGGCCGCCCAGCGGCGCTACCGCCACGTGTGGCTCGACTGTCGCGGTAAACAACGTGACCAGCTGCGATTTCGCGCAAAATGTGGCGGACGCATACCGGTCAAGTGGTACGGGAGCCGTCTATGCGTACAGCCCAGTCACCAACGTAGAATACAAAATGAACTGCCAGCTTTCCCAGGCCAGCGTGGTGGTTTGCACCGGCGGCAAGAACGCGGTGGTTTATATCCAACAGTAGCTCAGCCTACGGCGGCGACGAGCTTGTTCAACACGCCGATACCGCCCTCAAAAGAGCCGGCTTGGGCGGCGATAGCCAGGGGTACCCGCTTGCCTTCACTGTTTTGGTACCATCCCATTTGGCGAACCAGGTAGCCTCCGCTGACGCCCGGTCCCCAACCGCCTTTGAAGGTCGCGCCGGGTAGCCGACCCATTCCCCAGCGCTGGTCGCCACTGACTTGCCCCATATTGGACACAACCGGACCTGAACCTGCTAAACAGGGCAGTTTCATCATGAAACCTACTTGGGATGCGGTGGTCCAGGGAGTTTGCCCAAAAACTGTGAACCCGGAACGCAGTCGTGTGGAAGGAACCGTGGTCGAGTTATCCCCGGTTTGACGTAAAACTTGCGTGGTGGCCTGAGCCCGAGCGGCATCGTTTGTGCCCAAAGATTTCCACAGTGCCTCGGCGGCACCATTATCCGAGTGACGCAAAGCTGCTGACATGGAACCAGCCATAGCACCCGCCTTCCCCGCCTGAGAGACTGCCACGGAAACTGGAACTTTCGAGGTCGACCATGCCACCCACGCTTGTGCAGATCCGGCAGTTTCAATCTTGGAGCTGGTCGGGTCAAACCAAGCCACAGAAATGGTCGCGCCCGTGTCTCGACCGACTTTTTCGAATGTCGCGCGCAAATCTTGGCTGCTGAGTCGCCCGGCGGCGGGAGACGTCAGCACCGTGCCATCACAGCCCTGGACTTGGGCGCCATCAGGAGTCTGGGGTGCGGGAGAATCGCTCGGGCTTGCACCTGGGGCGGAGGTCGAATCGGAACTGCGTTGATTAGTTCCTGCTGAATTAGTGTCTGAACCCGCAGAATCCCCTGGGCGTTGCGAGGTGAGGGAAGGGCTTGGCGAGGCGCTCACCTGAGGCTGACGAGCCAGCTGGGTAACGGTCACGGCTACCGCGCCCGTTACCAGACCCCCGGTCAGCAGGGTTATCCCTAGTGCCACTAAGCCGCGCCGGACTCGGCGCCGCTGCTCGCTGGCGGCATCGTAATAGGGATTGTAATGTTTCGGGGTGTAAGACATCAGATAGGCAAACTCTCAAATTTTTGGAATGGTCAAATGCACACCGTCAAAGTCCGAAGACGCCGAGGTTACAGGGACTTCGCGTCCATCCGGGAGACGCACAAAGACCTGATCATCCGCGCCTAGGGGTCGCGACGTGGCTACTGTTACCAGGTATCCCGTGGTAATCGATTTACGGTGCTGTTGGGCTTCGAGTTTCGCAATAGAAGCCGGTTTTACCCGCGAACCGCTCTCGTCGAGGGAGCCATACACAGAAGTGAATGTGTCCAAATTCGAGCGGTACCCAGCCAAGAAGTGCGGGATGAAACGTCCGTCCGGATCGACTTCCGCCAGAGGCTCCTCGCCTTGTAGCATGGGGCGCGGGTTGGAATCATCAGGGAAAATCGGTGTCGGTTGACCCTTTGTAGATTCATTATTCTCAGATTGGGTATCAATCATGGGGATGTCCGCTGCGGTTTCAGGGACCGACGCAGCATTCTGCGCTGCCAGTTCCTCTAGCCGCGTCGCCGAAAGATGTTCCGTGACAGTCCCGGTCGGTTCCGGTTCGGTCAGTGCTCCCGCGGCGGGTGACTCGGTAGGTGACTCGGTAGGCGGAAAGTCCGTAGCGCTGCGGGTGGGAGTCATCAACACACCCGGCACATCAGCCAGCTTTTGTTCCGATTCCGCCGAAGAATCTGCCTGTTCAGGGGCAAGTTTTTCGCGAATCTGACCCAAATCCAGCCCCACTCCGGGGGTCGGCAGCGGAGGAGCCACCACGTCGGTCAGTGGGGCTTTCGGAGTTTCTGTTGGAGTGCTGTAATCAGCAGGGGCGAACTCTGCATCGTTAACTTCCACGGGTGCGACTTCGTCCTTGCCCAGTTCCACGGCTTCGAGCTGGGGCATTTGGAAAGTCGAAAAGCTAGGCTCGGCGGGTTCGGCAGCTTCAACAGGCTCAGACAGTTCTGTCGGGGCATCGAGAGTTTCACTCGTCGGCTCAGGCTGTTCCACCGCGAGTTCCTCCGGCATTTCCGGAGCGGCAGTGGCATAGGCTGGTTCATTTGCCGAAAAGTCCGGGACGCCGTACTGTTCGGTAGGCTGCAAGTCGGGTTGCACGGTGGGTTGCACGCTGGGTTGCTCATCGAGCTGCTCGTAAGCCGTCGGTTGCGGGGTCCCATCCCACTCACTCGGGGTTAAGCCCTCTGCCTGGTAGGGATTTGGTGTCTGCCACGAGTCCGCGGTGGCAGGCTGTTCCGGGGTCGCATAAGTTAACGGGTCAATCGTGGGTGACTCCGGGGTCGCATAAGGGGGTTGCGGCTGTTCAACATAGGGTTGAGACATCGACTCGGGTACAGATTCTGGGGCATAATATTCGGCAGGTTCCGCCGCGACGGGGGCGACCGGCGTTTCTTCCGGGGTAGCAGGAGCATAAAAATCCTCTTGCAAAGCGGTGGAATCAGCCTGAACGTCGGTCGTTTCTACCGGTAAATCCGGGGCATCGTCCAGCGTGATCTCCTCGGGATAATCATCGTCCAGAGATTCTTCTAGGTCGTAGGGTTCTTCTTGATCCACAGCAAAGGTCGAGTCGTAATCAGGGGTCTCCTCCGAGGATGATTCGTCTCCTTCCGGGTATTCTCCCGGTTCATAGTCTTGCGCATACTCAGACGGGACCTCGGTAGGGGGTGCAGTATCAACCGGTGCAGCGGGAGTGACCGGTATCACCATCGTGGTGTCTTCGGGAATGAACGCCTGGTTTTCTCCCTCCGCCTGTGGCGGGTAGTCGTAGCTTTCCGGTGTTGCCGTGCCATAGGGCGAGGGGTATCCAGCTTCGGCAGGAGCCTCCGGATATGGCTCGGAACTGCCCTGATATTCAGCGGGGGTCGTGCTCATCGGTTGGTCGTAAGCGTCATATTCGTAGGACTGGTAAGGGTCGTATCCGGGCTCAGAATAGGTTTGCGCAGCGGTTGCGTCCGGGGTCTGTGGCTCCGGCGCGTCTACAGGATACTGCGGAACTTCACCCCATTCATCGTCAGGCTCAGGGAGGGGAACTGCCGGAGCGGTTTCTCCGCTGGCTGCGACAGATGGTGCTATCGGAGTCTCCGTTTCGGGCAGGGCGGCACTGGCGAAATTCTGTTCGGGGATGCTTTCGATCGGGGACGCATTTGTACCAGTCTCGGGCATTTGCGACTGGGGTGACATCGCCGCGTTGAGGGGAGGAAACAGGGGGGAACTCGCCGTGCTGGTGGCGTCAAAATCATGACCAGCCGGCGACCCGTCCTCGTGATTAGTTAGCACTGCATGCTCGAAAGGAACCGGCTGCGTCACGGGAATCGACCCGGTGGGAGTACCCAGGATAGAGGAACTTACCCCCAAGTCCTCACTCGGAGTTGCAGCGGGGGTCACGGGGAGCGGGGCTGCGCTAGCAACGGTTTGCTCTGCGGGTTGGCTCGGGGGAGTTTCAGCCGCAATCTCAATAGGAGTCACAGCTGCATCTTCGTTAGGCGCACTGCTGCTGGGCAGTTCGCCAGAGGCAGCGGCTTGTTCGGCGGCTTCCGCCTCTAATGCTGCTCCATCCACCTGTAGCACCTGGTAACGCTGGTCTGAAGGGGGGATGCCGTAGAGTTTTTCGTAAGCCTCCAAAGTAGCTGCGACCTGGTCCAAGTAGTCGTCCACGGCATCTTGGTCGTATCCCACGCGCATCCGGGTGTAGTCGAAATCGACCTCGCGCACGTCTCGACCGCGGACCGTGATATAAGCCAAATCCACCTCGGCTTCTGGAGAAGCATTTAACGCTTCATAGTACGAAAGGACACGCACTACTTCATCAAGGTAGTCGTCGATTTGATTCTGGTCGTACCCATCACGAAATTTTGTTGCAGGGAACTGGGCAGAAAAAATATCTTCACTGGTCAGCAATTGCGGGGTAGCCTCGCTCATGTGCCGGTCCTTTCCATTCTTCACTGTCAGCAGCGTAGCCGGCTGCTTTCCAAACAGAGCCGGATTTTGCGCATACACACTTCAAGGGACGATTTTACCCGGAATTGCGGGAAATCTTTGGCGATTAGGGGGTTTGGCAGTGATTTGAGCTGTTTTAGGTGGCCTCCAAAGATTCTCGCTAGGATATAAATGTTCTTGGCTGTGCCCAGGCGGGCCAGATTCGACACGAAAGGAAAAGCTATGCGCGTACACATTGGTACCGACCACGCCGGATTCGAGTTGAAGCAGCATCTGGTTACTTGGCTGCGGGAACGCGGCTATGAAGTTGTTGACCACGGACCTGCCGCCTACGACCCTGATGACGACTACCCAGGCTTCTGCATTGCTTGTGCCCAAGGCGTGATAGCTGACGAAGGCTCTTTGGGTATCGTGTTGGGCGGCTCGGGCAACGGTGAACAAATCGCTGCTAACAAGGTAAAAGGTATCCGCGCGGCGCTGGTGTGGAACGAAGAAATCGCGAGTCTTGCCCGCCAGCATAACAATGCCAACGTGATTTCCTTGGGCGCCCGCCAACATTCGGTTGAGGACTGCGAACGTTTCGTGGAAGTGTTCCTGACTACGGACTTTTCCGATGAAGAACGCCACTCTCGGCGCATCGGTCAGCTCAGCGATTACGATAACCAGCGCTAGTTCGGTATTACCACGGCGCTAGTTCCGGGTTCGGTAGTCGTTCAGAGTCGTTCCCACAGTCCCAGCGGCAGCCAGATGGGATGAAATGCCTCGTTGGAGGCCTCCGGATCTACCAGTGCGTAAAAGCCAAAGTCTCGGTCGCCCTCTCCATCGACGATGGTTAACTCTGCCAGCCAGAGATTTTCCGGGATACCATTGGGTGAAATGCTCGCCTCCGCGGGCAGGTCAGCCTCGGTGGGATGGGTGATGATGCGGAAGTTGCTCTGGTGACGTGCTTCCCCGACGGTTTCCATGAAGTCGTGGGCATCCCAATAGGCTCCCAACTGCCGATCCCAGCCAGCTTCGGTAATCGGAGGAATTTCTGCCAGTGGTCGAGACACGCCACCCTGAGTTGAGCGCAGTTTCGTCTCCATTGCACTGAGCCGCTCGAACTCATCCCCACCGAGCATATCCAGCCAGGGAAACAGTTCTCGGTGCAGCTCTGTGCCGAGTTTGGCGGGGTTGAGGCGGTAGTCAAAAGTTCCGTCGGGACGTTCGCCAAAAGCCCGTTCGGTTTCGTCCTGCCCACTGGCGGAGGTAGTCCCGTCCAGATTTGCCGTTTTGCGCAGTTCCGGGTTTTCCAAGAATTTCCATTCATCCAGCAGGGATGAGTCGACTCTGTCGATAGTATCATTGAGCCAATCGAGAACTTCGATAAACCGTTCGGTTTTCAACGGTTCGGGCACGATTTGGGTCAGCGCGCGCCACGCGTCTGACAGGTAGCGCAGCAGTACGCCTTCGGAAAACTCAATCTTTAAGCTGGTTTCAAAAGCTTGGAATGTTTGGCCCGTTTCTACCATCTCGCGGATGACGGATTTCGGGGAGATGAAATATCCGCGCGCCCACGGGTTCGCTTTCACGTAGGTTGCAAACGCGGCTTCAAGTTCCTGGCATAAGGGCTTTGGGTAAGTCGTCTTTTCCAAGGCAGCTTGCCGTTCGTCATAGTCCGCCCCGCTTGCTTTCAGTTCCGAAAATACCCGGTCTTTGGCGGCGCGTTCCTGGGCGCGCAAGATAGCGTTGGGGTTGTCCAAAACGGACTCCACCACGGAAATAACATCGAGGGTGTCTCCGAAAGCACTCTCGACAGCGGGCGTATCCGCGCTGGAGGAGCCTGTGCGGCATGTAAACGCCTGCAAATAATCCAGAGCAAACGGCGCCAAGTCTTGATTCAGGGCGAAAGTCTCGGGTAAATCCGCGGTTAAAGTCCAGTTTCCGTGCTGCGGATGCCCCTCACCGCCAGCGGAGCCAGAACCTGATTCGCTGCTGTCTCCGTGCACAGGCTGTCTCTCAGAAATGACCCCGGAATCCTCTAGGGATTCCAGGATGTGCTGCAGCGTGTCTGCAAAACGATTGCGGTCCTTTGCGGGTCCGGTGGCGCGAAGCACGTTGTGGTTGCGGTACGCCAAAGCGTTGAGGTTTTCTGCCTGGTCGCCGGGTCTTTGCAGGGTATTCAGCACCATTGCGTGCGTGATTTTCCACCGCGGCACCATCGCCTCGGGTTGCGATTCCGCCAAGCGGTGGAACGTTCCTTCCGTCCAGGAAGTGCGACCTTCCGGGGCTTTCTTTTTCTTGATTTTCTCAAGTTGTTTCGCATTCCCATCCGCTCGAGCGAGCGCGATAGCGTTGTCGATTTCCCACTCCGGGGCTTGTGCCACCACGTATCCCACGGTGTCAAACCCGGCGCGACCTGCCCGCCCGGCAATCTGGTGGAACTCACGAGAATTCAGGTGACGCTCCTTGTTTCCGTCAAACTTCACCAGGGAGGTCATGACGACAGTGCGGATGGGGACGTTGATACCGACCCCGAGGGTGTCGGTCCCTGAAATGACGCGCAAGAGCCCGGCCTGAGCGAGTTTTTCGACGAGCCGGCGGTAGCGGGGCAACATTCCTGCGTGGTGGATTCCGATACCTTTTAACAGCAGTGGTTTTAATGTCTTTCCAAACGAGGAATGAAACCGCACGGTGTTCACCTGGTCTTTTAGCCGGGCGGCGGTGTCGGAATCCAGTCCCAGGCGCAAATCCAGGCTGGCGATTCGCTCGGCTTCTTCCACTGCGGCGCGTTGACTGGGGTGCACCACGTAAGCCGGTAGCCGGTCCTGATTAGCTAGCCCCTGCAGGATTTTTTCCAGTGGCTCAGCCGCGTAAGACATCTCCAGTGGCACGGGGCGTTTGGCAGAATCGAGAACCGCGACCTCGCGCCCGGTGACTTCCCGCAGATTCTTTGCAAACCACGAAGTATCCCCCAAAGTGGCGCTCATCAGCACAAACCGAGTTTTCGTCAGAGTCAGCAGGGGAGCCTGCCACGCCCAGCCCCGCTCCGGGTCAGCATAGTAGTGAAACTCGTCCATCACCACGGTATCGACGTTGAGGTCGTCTCCCCAGCGCAGCGCCTGATTCGCGAGGATTTCCGCTGTGGCGCAAATAATTGGCGCATCGGCGTTGACTGAGCCATCGCCCGTGACCATACCCACGTTAGCGGCACCAAACAGGTCCACCAGGTCGAAAAACTTCTCGCTGACCAGTGCTTTTAAAGGTGCGGTGTAATAGGAAACACCGCCTCTGGCTAGTGACCACAAAATCGCAGCCACCCCAATCAGGGACTTTCCTGAACCGGTGGGTGTGGGAGCGATGAGGTGCTTATCCTCCAAAATCAGGCGCTCGGCAGCTTCCTGCTGGTGAGGATACAGGGGACGACCGGTGGACTCTGCCCATTCCTGAAACGCGAGCAAGACCTCGACAGGGTCCGTGAGCGCGCCACGATCCTCGAGGTCATCCAGCAGTTGATTGAGGGCCTCCATCAGCGGCGCACCGGGTTGCTCAGCTGTCCCAAGCCCTCGATTTCGCAGGTCACAGTGCAGCCCGCAGTGAGCGGACCGACCCCGGCAGGGGTGCCGGTGAGGATAACGTCGCCGGGCAGCAGGGTCATGGCTTGGGAAATATACGTCACCAGTTCGCCCACCGGGTGCATCATATTGGCAGTCGTGTCGTCTTGGCGGACCTCGCCGTCGACTTCGCTGCGGATGCGCAGATTTTGTACGTCGAGGTCAGGGTTCACGGTAATCCAGGGTCCCAGCGGACAAGCGGTGTCAAAGCCTTTGGCGCGGGTCCACTGTTTGTCGGCTTTCTGGGCGTCGCGAGCGGAGACGTCATTACCGATGGTGTAGCCAAACACATAGTCTTTCCAGTGCTTGGGGTCAATGTCTTTCGCGACGTGCTTGATGACCACACCGAGCTCGACTTCATGATCGACGTGGTTGGACCACTTCGGCAGGACGATAGGAGCGCCAGGACCAATCACCGAGGTGTTGGGTTTGATGAACAGAATCGGGGCATCAGGCACAGCCGAGCCGAATTCGCGGATATGTTCCAGGTAGTTTTTCCCCACGCACACGACTTTCGAGGCGGGAATGACCGGGGCGACCAGGCGCACGTCCTCTAACTGCAGAATCTGACCAGTTGGAGTGATTTTGTCGGGACTGTACAGGGGATTTTCCGCCAGAACCGTAATCCGATCGGAGTCGTCCTCCATCACACCAAAACCGTAGGTATCGTCGCCTTTATCAAAACGTATAACTCGCATGAGGGTAGTTTATCAATCGCGGAACGCGGCTGATACTTGCCTTGAGCGTAAATAAACAGTGGGATTTGGGCAGTAGCTGCCAATAATGGCAGCTACTGCCCAAATCCCACCCTATAATCCACAGATGCCTCGAAAGTCACCAAACGGCAACCGTCAAAATTACTCGGAACCGCGATTTGGGGTTGCTCTGAAACAAGCATTGACACAGGGATATATGATTGACTCTGTGATGAATACTGATTTGCCTGAAGTCTCTGCAATCCCTGTGCCGCCTGCGGACGGACCGAAGACCCGCGTGCGGTTCTGTCCTTCTCCGACCGGCACCCCCCACGTCGGCATGGTGCGCACCTGCCTGTTCAACTGGGCTTATGCGCGTTCTCAGGGGGGAACTTTCGTGTTCCGCATTGAGGACACCGACTCGGCGCGAGACTCCGAAGAATCCTTCAATCAGATTCTGGAATCCTTGGACTGGCTGGGATTGGATTGGGACGAAGGCGTCAACGTGGGCGGTCCGCATGGTCCCTACCGTCAATCAGAGCGTATGGATATATATCGCGAAGTGGCTGGTCAACTGCTAGAGGCTGGCTTTGCTTACGAATCTTTCTCGACGCCCGAAGAAGTGGAGGCACGCCACCGGGAACGTGGTGAGGACCCGAAGCTTGGCTACGACGGCTTCGACCGCGACCTTACCGCTGCCCAGCGCGAGGCTTATCTCAAGGAAGGTCGTAAACCTGTGCTGCGACTGCGGATGCCGGACGAGGATATTACCTTCACTGACCTGGTGCGCGGCGACATTACCTTTAAGGCTGGCTCCGTACCTGACTACGTCATTGTGCGCGCCAATGGAGAGCCGCTTTACACCCTGGTGAACCCTATCGATGATGCGCTGATGGAGATTACTCACGTCCTGCGTGGTGAGGATTTGCTGTCTTCCACGCCGCGTCAAATTGTGCTTTATCGGGCGCTTTATGCTCTCGGAGTGGCGAAATTCATGCCTTATTTTGGGCACTTGCCGTACGTCATGGGGGAGGGCAACAAGAAGCTTTCCAAGCGAGACCCGGAATCGAACCTGCTGCTGCACAAACAGCACGGCATCATTCCCGAAGGCTTGGTCAACTATCTGGCGCTACTGGGCTGGTCTTACGCTGCGGACAACGATATTTTCAGCCGTGAACAAATGGCTCAGGCTTTTGACATCCGCGCGGTCAACCCGAATCCGGCGCGCTTTGACATTAAGAAATGCAACGCGATTAATGCCGAGCACATTCGCCTGCTGGATGCTGACGATTTCACCCGTCGGACGGTGCCTTTCTTGGCAGAAGCGGGTGTGGTCGACGCTGCAGAATATGATTCCCTGACCTCGGAGCAGCGTGCTGTGCTGGATCAGGCAGCCCCCCTGGCGCAAACCCGTGTCCAGCAGCTAGACCAACTTCCCGCACTGATTGGATTCCTGTTCCGGGATGATGTGGAATACGACGAAAAGGCTGTCGCTAAACTGAAAGGTGAGCCTGTTGCGATTCTGCAGGCAGCCGCGCAGGCATTGGAAACTGCCGGCGCACCTGCCTTTGCTGATGCGGAGACGATTCACGAGGTCTTGAACACGGCTCTCATTGACGGCTTGGGTGTCAAGCCGCGCGTGGCTTTCGCACCGCTGTTCGTGGCAATAACCGGGACTAACGTATCTATTCCAGTTTTTGATTCCATGTGTATTTTGGGGAATGAAGAAACCCTGCGAAGAATCAAAAAATTTACCGATTTCTTAAGTTAGCTTCACGCACAATGGGGATTTTTCTTGGTAAATCTCTAAAAAGCCCGAATTTTCACTAACATTTTAATATACTTAACTCCGATAGTCTGGCACTATCCGATTGACACAAATGTGAATAATCAGGAGTTACAAGTGAAAACAAAGAAGCTTTCTGTCTCGATGAAGACCCACATTATAGCGCTGCTCGCGGCAGTGCTGTTGGGTCTGATGCTCATCTACATGATTATATCTCTGCAGGCATATCGGGGGATATTCCAAACCGAAGTTGCTAGTTTCGATGAAGTAGAGATGGTGGAAGACGCCAGGATTAACTGGTCCAACCTCCGGTCCCAGGACATTATGCTGCTCACTCAGCTTCAGTCCGGAAAGATTGATAACTTGAGCGGCTCTGGCGATACTATCAACGAGGTCAATGAACTGCTGGGGAAAGTTAATGATCGTCTCAGCGAAATGGAAAAAGCCTCTTTTAGTAGTGAGCAAAAAGCCCTGCTTGCGGATATGCATGGCGCAGTGGAAAACTATACCGCTGCTTGGGGTGAATTCACTGGAAACGCATCTGGGAATAAAGCTAAAGCTCTGCAGGCTGCACACGTTTTTGCGCAGTTCCAGCAAGAAAACGGTTTCACTTTTGCGGACAAGTCCCGCGCTCTGTTGGACACTTACGAAGCCGAAAGTGAGGCTTCCGCGCGGGCGCAGGCGACTACCGAAAGCACCACCGTCGTTGTTTCCATCATTATTCTCGCCATTGGGGCCGCGTTAGTATTCATGCTGGTTCGTATGCTGGTAGCTCCTATGATTAAGTCTGTTCACGCTCTTTCTGCGGGGATGGAAAAACTGACGCAAGGCGACTTTACAGCCGAGGTGCAGCGTTACAGCAGCGATGAGGTCGGCGATATGGGCGACCACTTCAACGATGCTATGAGCGGTTTGCGTCAAAGCCTCACCGTAACCATAGGGACGGCTGAGAATGTTGGCAAGATTACCGAAGGCATTGGGGAAGGCTCGCGCGGCGCGGTGGCTGCGACTCAGAAGGCTACTGACTACATCAACAGCGGAGCGGCAGCGGCAGAGCAGGTTTCTCGCTCCATTCAAACCGTAGCCGCCGGTGCGGAGGAAATGAGCGTCTCTATCAAAGAGATTTCTTCTAACGCCAACGCGGCTGCCGGAGTCGCCAAGGAAGCCTCGGAAGTCGCCCAGCAAACGAATGAAACCGTGGCTAAGCTGGGGGAGTCCTCCCGCGAGGTTGGTGAGGTTATCGAGACGATTACGGCGGTAGCGGAACAGACGAACCTGCTGGCTCTGAACGCCACTATTGAGGCCGCACGAGCGGGAGACGCCGGACGAGGCTTTGCCGTGGTCGCTAGCGAGGTCAAGGACTTGGCGGCAGAAACGGGGCGAGCCACTGAGGAAGTCGCCGTGAAGGTCGAGCAGATTCAGACAGATACTCAGGCCGCGGTAGCCGCCATCGAAGAAATCTCTAACATCATCGCCTCCATCAATGATTACCAGACCACTATTGCGGCGGCGGTTGAGGAACAGACCGCTACGACCAACGAAATGAGCCGGTCGGTTTCGGAGGCTGCTGACGGTTCCACCACCATCGCGGAAAATGTTGCGGATATCGCACGCAACACCAACAATTTGGCGGAACGGTTCGCTGATGTGGATCAAAAGATGGGCGTACTGGCTACAGAGTCACACGACCTGGTGACCCGACTCAATGAGTTCAAGTACTAGGGAGGACGACTGTGACTACGGATTTAGAAAGTACAGTGAGCGCGAATACTGGAGAAAAGAAAATGAGTGATGCGGCGGTTAAGAAAGCAGATAAAGCGCGGGTTAACGCCAAAGGAAAGAAAATGCCGCGACTGCCTCTGGCAGTCCAAATTGGTGCCATCGGTGCATCCGGTGTCGCTGGTCTGTTGGTGATGCTGCTGATTTTCGTGGTGGGGGTGCGCTTCTATGGCAACTCCACGCAAGCCTTTGTAGCTGAACAGGCTCAAGTCGAGTCAGCTCAAGCGTTGCACTATGACATTACGCGTTTGATTGCCTCGGGACGCGAGCTCAAACAGATCGGCGCGTCCCAGACCATCAGTCCCGAAGCGCGCGAGGGCTTGATGAAGGCGACTACCGAGGACATTAAGCACTTCACGGAGCTGACGAATCAGAGAATGGAGGAAATGTCAAAGATTGACGATCAGACTATCGCGCCGCTGGTGGCTCAGGCCACAGATGTGACGAAGAAGTTTACAGCTAAGGCCAACCAGATGAACGAACTGGTCAACCAGGGCAAGGGCGAAGAAGCCGCGGCTATTGATGCGCGGGACTTGGTTAATCAACTCAACGACCTGGTCCCGCAGATTGTCAACGCTTTGAAATCCAAGATGGATGACGCTAACGAACAGTCCGAGACGATGGCGACTGCTGTTTTGATTATTATGGCAGTCGTTTACCTGGTGGTGCTGACTATTGCGCTGCTGATTGGGGTATTTGTGCGCCGTATCTTGCGTAAGACCGTGGCTAATACCGGCGATTCTATCGAGTCTCTGTCTAAGGGCGACATGACGGATGAAGCCGAGATTCTGATGAATGATGAACTCGGCGACATAGCGATGAAGCTCAATGAGAGTTTGGCAAATCTGCGTCAGATTGTCGGTTCTGCCGCCGCGACGGCTCAAAAGGTCAATTCGGTGGCGAAAGCAGTCGGAGACGGTATCGACGAGGGGCACAAGGAAACTGAGGAAGTCATCGCCCAGACTCAGGTGGTGGCTGGCGCTGCCGGGGATGTGACCCAGTCCATTCAGACTGTGGCTGCCGGTGCGGAAGAAATGGGTGCCTCGATTCGAGAAATTTCTTCCAACGCTAACGAAGCTGCCAGGGTGGCTGGAGAGGCTACCGAAGTGGCGCAGCGGACCAGTGAAACAGTTTCTAAGCTGGGGGTCTCCTCACGTGAGATTGGGGACGTGGTAAACACCATTACTGCCATCGCTGAGCAGACCAACTTGCTGGCTTTGAACGCCACTATTGAGGCGGCACGTGCCGGTGATGCCGGCAAAGGCTTTGCAGTGGTAGCGGGTGAGGTTAAGGATTTGGCTCAGGAAACTGGTAAAGCCACCGATGACATCACCGCCAAGATTACGGCTATTCAGGCGGATACGGATGGAGCGGTGGCAGCAATCGAAAAGATTTCTGACATCATCAATCAGATCAACAATTACCAGACCACTATCGCAGCAGCCGTGGAAGAACAGACTGCCACGACCAACGAAATGAGCCGTTCTGTTGCGGAAGCAGCGACTGGTTCGGCTTCTATTGCGGAAACCATTTCTCAGTACCAGCAGATTGCCCAGGAAGCCGGCAAGGGCGTGGAAACCCTCCAGCACGCTTCGGACGAACTGGTGGAAGCCTCGCAAGGAATGTATGACAGCATCTCGTCGTTGGTCTATGAAAAGAAAGGCAAATCTGACGACTTGCCAAATGCCTAGCTATTAGGGTAACCTTGACACTCGGTGCGGAAAGCTCGTCAGAGTTTTTTGTATCGAGTGTTATGGGGTATGGTGTAACGGCAGCACTAGTGATTCTGGTTCACTCAGTCTAGGTTCGAATCCTGGTACCCCAGCGCCCCCATCGTCTAGCGGCCTAGGACATCGCCCTCTCACGGCGGTAACACCGGTTCAAATCCGGTTGGGGGTACCACCTCTTAAGAGGTCTCAAACTGCATAGATGTTTGCCAAAACTGCGCGGAAATCGCGCAGTTTTTTGGTTAGAACTCCTTCGTCCACTCCCGGCACAGCAGCATGGAAACTGATTGAAACTATTAAACCTGCGCAGGCGTATCGTCTTTGAATAGACAGAAGATAATTCAGTGTTGCAAAGACGTCTACATGTATTTTGGGTGGATTAACCGGGTTATTCCTCGTCGCGGCGCAGGAATTCGCTCAAGCGGTTGGCGGCGGCGACAACGGCGGTGCCGTGGGCACGACCGGGCTGGCGTCCCAAGCGCTCGATAGGTCCCGAGACAGACACGGCAGCAACCACGCGACCGGTCGCACCGCGTACCGGGGCGGACACGGAGGCGACGCCTGGTTCGCGTTCTCCCACCGATTGTGCCCAGCCGCGCCGACGCACTTCTGAAAGCATAGTGGCGTTGAACGCCGCTCCCCGCAGTCCGCGGTGCAGGCGTTCCGGTTCCTCCCACGCGAGCAAGATTTGGGCAGCTGATCCAGCCTGCATAGTGAGGGTGGCTCCCACCGGAATCGAGTCGCGCAAACCAATGGGGCGTTCGGCGGCAGCCACACAAATTCGTTGGTCGCCTTGACGTCGATACAGTTGGCAAGACTCGTGAGTGTGGTCCCGTAGGGCAGTCAGCACCGGTGTGGCGACGCTCAACAGTCTGTCGTCCCCGGCTGCTCCTGCCAGTTCCGCTAGACGGGGACCCAGGGTAAAGCGACCTTGGATATCGCGGGTCAAGAAGCGATGATGCTCCAAAGCGACCGCCAGTCGATAAATCGTGGGTCTCGCCAGATGCGTAGTGTCTACCAGTTGCGCTAGGGTCGCGGGACCGGCCTCTAACGTTGAAAGAATCAGTACTGCTTTGTCGAGTACCCCTACTCCGGAATTTGCGCTAGACTTGTCCATACCTTGATATTGCCATCTCACATTGTGAAATGCAAGTTGGCTGGTAATGCCGGGTACATATTGGTAACAAGAGGAAAACCAGCGGAACCCCCGCGCCGTCCCCAACGGGCGAACGGTTCGAGCTGCGCGACGAAAAGAGGCAAAATGGGTGAGACGCTTGCACAAAAAGTATGGCGCGACCACGTGGTGAAAAAAGGTGAAAACGGAGCACCAGACTTGCTCTATATTGACCTGCAGCTGTGCCATGAAGTGACCAGTCCGCAGGCATTTGACGGGCTGCGCCAAGCCGGACGTAAGGTGCGCCGCCCCGAACTGACGCTCGCGACCGAGGATCACAACACTCCGACACAAGACATCGAC
Source organism: Mobiluncus curtisii subsp. curtisii ATCC 35241 (assembly GCF_000146285.1). Lineage (GTDB taxonomy): Bacteria > Actinomycetota > Actinomycetes > Actinomycetales > Actinomycetaceae > Mobiluncus > Mobiluncus curtisii. Next base: position 699,232 of record NZ_GL385912.1, on the reverse strand, counting down.
CGTCCCATCGCCGACCCGACTTCCGCACTGCAACTTGAAACCTTGCGGAAAAATGCCACGGAGTTCGGAATCCGCCTGCACTCTCTGGGAGACGCTGACCAGGGCATCGTCCACGTGGTTGGTCCGCAGCTGGGGCTGACCCAGCCGGGAATGACCATCGTCTGCGGCGATTCGCATACGTCTACCCACGGGGCTTTTGGGGCGCTGGCTTTTGGAATCGGCACCTCGGAAGTCGAGCATGTGTTAGCGACTCAAACCTTGCCACTAGCGCCTTTTAAGACCATGGCAATCAATGTTTCCGGGCATTTGAAACCGGGTGTGACCTCGAAAGACCTGATACTGGCGATTATTGCGAAGATTGGCACAAACGGTGGGCAAGGTTACGTCCTGGAATACCGCGGTTCCGCCATCGAGGATTTATCGATGGAAGCGCGGATGACGATCTGCAATATGTCTATCGAAGCCGGGGCGCGTGCCGGCATGATTGCGCCGGACGACACGACTTTTGCCTACCTGAAGGGTCGCCCGCACGCCCCCGCGGGAGCAGACTGGGATGCTGCAGTAGCGTACTGGCGAACCCTGCCGAGCGACGCCGACGCGGTCTACGATGCGGAAATCGAGATTGATGCCGACGCCCTGGAGCCGTTTGTGACTTGGGGGACGAACCCCGGAATGGGGGTAGCGTTGAGCGGGGAAGTGCCCGACCCTGCCACTCTAAGTGATGAAACCGCACGCCTGACTGCGGAGAAAGCCCTGGCATACATGGATTTGCGGCCGGGCACAAAAATGCGTGACGTGAAAGTGGACACGGTATTTATCGGCTCGTGCACGAACGGGCGTTTGGAGGATTTGCGTGCCGCTGCCGAGGTCGTGAAGGGTCGTCACAAGAGCCCGGACGTGCGGGTGCTGGTGGTGCCGGGGTCGGCGCGAGTGCGGCTGCAGGCAGAACGGGAAGGTCTGGATCAAATTTTCCGCGATTTCGGTGCCGAGTGGCGTAACGCGGGGTGTTCCATGTGCTTGGCAATGAACCCGGACAAACTCGTACCCGGTGAGCGCTCAGCTTCGACATCCAACCGCAACTTCGAGGGACGGCAGGGCAAAGGCGGGCGCACCCACCTGGTGAGTCCGCTGGTGGCTGCCGCTACCGCGATTCGTGGCACGCTCAGTGCCCCCAACGACCTATAGAAACAGCCTGGAAAAGAGGGAAACAAATGGAAAAGTTTACGAAGCATACCGGTGTGGGAGTTCCGCTGCAGGTCACGAACGTGGACACCGACCAAATCATTCCGGCGGTTTATTTGAAGCGTGTGACAAAGAGCGGGTTTGATGATGCGCTGTTTGCCGCCTGGCGCACAGACCCGAAGTTTGTGCTGAACCAAGAGGCTTACCGACCGGGAACCGTCCTCGTGGCTGGAAAAGACTTTGGCACCGGCTCCAGCCGCGAGCACGCGGTCTGGGCGCTGCGCGATTACGGTTTCAAAGTCATCCTCTCGCCGAAATTTGCTGATATTTTCCGCGGCAATGCCGGGAAACAAGGTTTGGTGACCGGGGTCATCAGCCAGGATGACTGCGACCGGCTTTGGGAGCTTCTGCAAGCGCGTCCGGGGGCGGAAGTCTGCGTAGATTTAGAGGCACGTACCGCCAGCGTCGGCGATTTCACCTGCAGTTTCGCTATTGATGATTACACGCGCTGGCGTCTAATGGAAGGTCTGGACGATATTTCGCTGACCCTGCGCGATGAGGACGCCATCGCTGCCTATGAAGCGCGCCGTCCGTCCTTTAAACCTCAGACCCTGCCGGCGAAACACCTGCCGCCGCAGCCGGTTCAGTCTGCTCGCCCCGTGAACTAGGCGCCGGACGCGGCGCCCCTAACACGGGGGGCGAGCGTCACGGGGTAAAATAGGAGGACCCTATTGAGTTGACGGAAGGAAGCCGATGTCGGTTTTGCAGGTGAATGGCGGGCGACCGCTGCAGGGCGAGATAACCGTGCGGGGAGCCAAGAACCTGGTCCCCAAAGCTATGGTGGCCTCGTTACTTTCCCCGGAAACATCCCAGCTGGCGTCGGTGCCGGACATTCGTGACGTTGAAGTGGTCACGAAACTGCTGAACTTGCACGGGGTTGCCGTCGACTTTGACAAGACCGAGGGCGTGTTGACGATGAATCCCGCCCAGGTCGTCGCGGCTTCTGTGCATGACATTGACCGGCACGCCGGTTCGTCGCGTATCCCCATTTTGCTGTGCGGACCGCTGCTGCATCGGCTGGGCGAGGCGATTATTCCTAATCTGGGCGGCTGCAATATCGGCGGGCGGCCCATTGATTTTCATCTGAATACGTTGCGGGCTTTCGGGGCAGAAGTAGAGAAACTCCCTAATGGCATTCACCTCTCCGCCCCCAACGGGTTGGAGGGTACGAAAGTCGAGTTGCCCTACCCGAGCGTGGGAGCTACCGAACAAACCTTGCTAACCGCGGTGCGGGCACGGGGCATCACTGAGCTGCGCGGGGCAGCGGTAGAGCCCGAAATTATGGATTTGGTTGCTATCTTGCAAAAGATGGGCGCAATTATTTCCGTGGACACCGATCGAGTCATCCGCATCGAGGGAGTTGATGAGCTGCGCGGATTTACCCATACCGCCCTGCCGGATCGGATTGAGGCGGCTTCCTGGGCCTCCGCGGCACTGGTGACTGGGGGAGACATCACGGTCAAGGGTGCCCGCCAGGCTGACATGATGACCTTCCTCAACACGTTCCGCAAGGTTGGCGGGGATTTCGACATTACTGAGGATTCGATTCGGTTCCGTCACGGTACCCGGGGCGATTTGAAATCGATTGTGCTGGAAACTAATGTCCATCCCGGTTTCATGACTGACTGGCAGCAGCCTCTGGTGGTGGCGCTGACGCAGGCTCAGGGTTTGTCGATTGTGCACGAGACAGTGTATGAAAATCGTTTCGGTTTCACCGAAGCGCTGCGTCGGATGGGGGCGCATATTCAGGTCTATCGCGAGTGCTTGGGCGGACTGCAGTGTCGTTTCGGCGCACGGAACTTTTACCATTCCGCGGTCATCTCGGGACCGACCCCGTTGCATGGCACAGATATCGAGGTTCCGGATTTGCGTGGCGGTTTCTCGCACCTGATTGCAGCTTTGGCGGCGCAGGGCGTATCGAATGTTTCCGGGGTGGACATCATCAATCGTGGCTATGAAAACTTTATGAACAAGCTCAGGGCGTTGGACGCACGGGTGGAGCTGCACTCATGACGAAATTTTCTGGTCCTGACCGCACCAGGCTGGTCGCGCAGTTTTCCCGTCCTTTTCGGCTGAACCGGGCGGGTCGTCCCGCGATGGGGTGGGTGTATTTTTGGGCTTCGCTGCCGGTGCGCGGAGCGCTGATAGCGCTGATGAAGCGGCACTATGCGGGGGTGGAACACCTGCCTGAGAGCGGTGGTTTCATCGCTGTGTCCAACCATGTTACGGAAATCGACTCGGTCACGTTTGCGCAATTCTTGGTGGCTAATCACTATTCCCCGCGCATGTTGGTGAAAGAAGAAATGATGCACTGGCCGGTGGTGGGTTTTTGTGCCCGACATTCCCGGATGATTCCGGTGTTTCGGGAGACCTCCCATGCGGCGGATTCCTTGATTGCCGCCAAAGCTGCCCTGAAAGTGGGAGAGTGCGTGGGAATGTTCCCGGAAGGTACCCTCACTCGTGACCCCGAACTGTGGCCGATGAAAGGACATACCGGCGCGGCGCGTTTGGCGTTGGAAACTCACGTCCCGGTCGTGCCCGTCGCCCAGTGGGGATCGCATAAGACCTTGGCGCCTTATGGAAAACTGCACTGGCCACCTCGTGGTCGGGTGTCGCTGGTGGCAGGTTCCCCCGTCGACTTGAGCGACCTCTACGGGAAACATGACGAGCCCGAGGCTGTTACTGAGGCGACCCGGCGGATTATGGCAGACCTGACGGGACTGTTGCGGAGTCTGCGACCTGGTGAAGAACCTCCCGCGAAAGTGTGGGATATGAAGGTTGACGGCGACCGCTACGGACGTAAGAAAAATCGCGCTAAGAGTGGGAAAAAATCGCGTTAGACCTGACCTTGCTAAACACCCGGAGATGAAAGGGGGCGAGTGTTGCGAGACTCCGAAGATGACGCCGACGAGGCTATCTGGGACCGGAAAATGAAAAAAACCATGATAGGGGCTTTCGTTTTCTTTGCTGCCGGATTGCTGCTGGCGTGGGAATTTGGTCATCTCAATGGCAACCATCCAGAGCAGCGCTCCGCCGATGTTTCCGCTCGGGAACAGACCTATTGGAAACAGATTACTTTCCTGAACCCCGGTTTCCCACCCGAACTGCGCAAAGAGGTCACCAAAATGGGGTGGCGGGCGTGCGGAAAGCTGGAATCCGGTTGGAATCCGACCCAGGTGTTGGCGTTTATTTCCGAAAGTGACAGCGGCTTTGACTCCGACAAGCTGCCGATGCCCGCAACGCAGGTGCAATTCTGGATCGGGGTCGAGCAATCCGCGGCGATGTCCCTGTGTCCCAAACAGGAATCTAAATTGGACGGCTGGCTGGAAAACTTTGCCCCCAAACCGGCTCCCACGCCTACCGTCACTGAGCCAGCCTAGAGAAATTCAAGAAAATCCACTGAAAGGACTAAAGTTTTACCCATGAGTAAAGGCGAACAAAAGACCAGGGTAGCGGTTATTTTTGGCGGACGCAGCGGGGAACACTCGATTTCTTGCGCCACCGCAGCGGGAGTACTCGACCATATCGACCGCACACGTTTTGAACCGGTACCGATTGGAATCACTAAGGCCGGAGCGTGGGTGTTGATGCCCGATGAGTCCGATTCGCTGCGTCTGCAGGATGGTCAGGGCGCTGAAATTGAGGATAACGGGACTTTTGTGGCGCTGGTGCCACAAAACCAGCATCTATTCTTTTGGGATTCCCGCACCCCCAGCTCTCCCATTAAGGACCTGGGGCGCATTGACGTGGTGATGCCACTGTTGCACGGACCTTATGGGGAGGACGGGACCATTCAGGGTCTGTGTGAGATGGTTGGCGTGCCCTATACCGGGTGCGGGGTGGGAGCCTCCTCTAACGGTATGGACAAGGGGTGTGCGAAAGTCCTCTTGGAGCACGGGGGAATTCCGGTGGGGCGCTACCACGTCATCAGCGATTTCGATTGGCGTCACCGTGCGGACGAAGTCCCGACCCCGATTTTGTCTTGGGGTTTGCCGGTCTTTGTGAAGCCGGCACGTGCCGGGTCTTCCCTGGGGGTCACCAGGGTGGACTCGTGGCAGGACTTTGAGGCTGCGGTCGTCGCGGCACGCCGTCATGACCCGAAAGTTATCGTGGAAGCCGCGGTGCAGGGCGCTCGTGAAATTGAGTGTGCCGTGTTGGAAGGTCGTGCCGGAGGAGCCCCCCGAACCACTCCACCGGGGGAGGTCGTGATGGTTTCCACCCCTGGAATGTACGATTTCCAATCCAAGTATTTCGCGAATGAGGCGGTGCAGCTGCAGATTCCCGCCCAGATTCCCGCCGGGGTTGCGGCGCAAATTCAGAGCTACGCCCGCCAGGCTTTCCAGATTCTGGGTGGCGAGGGGCTGAGTCGAGTGGACTTTTTCTATGTGCCTGATACCGGGGAAATTATCCTCAACGAAGTCAACACTATGCCCGGCATGACGCCCTATTCCCTATATCCGGGAATGTGGGAGAACGTCGGGCTGTCCTACACAGACCTGGTTACCGAACTCATCGAGCTGGCTTTGGCTCATCCGCAAGGGTTGCGGTGAGCCGCGGTCCAGTTATTGTCCCGCCCGGAGGGGACCCGTCAACCAAAACTACAGATAGAATGAATGTAAATCGAAAGGACAACGATGTCAGACAATAAAGTCATTTTGGTAATGAGCTCCGAGACTCCCCACGGGCTGGAAGGTGACCAGTACTTGTGCGATGCCTTGCGTGACCACGGTATCGAACCCGTCTTGCGCAACTGGGACGACCCCAGCGTGGACTGGTCAGAAGGTCGTTTCGCTGTGTTGCGTTCGACACCGAACTATTCGCACTGCCATGAGGAATTCCTGAAGTGGGCGCATTCCGTGCCAAAGTTGCTGAACAGCCCCGAAATCCTGGAATGGAACATAGATAAGCATTATCTGCGTGAGCTGGAAAAGCTGGGAATGCCCATCATCCCGACTATTTGGCTGGAACCTGAACAGAACTTAACTAAACACCAGGTGCACTCCCGTTTCCCCGCCTTTGGTGACTTCGTGGTGAAGCCGACCATCTCTAGCGGGGGGCGCGGGGTGGGGCGCTACACTTCGACTTCCGCCGATTCCCGACGCGAAGCTATCGAACATGCTATGGATCTGCTGGCGAGCGGTTCGGGTGTGATGATTCAACGCTACTTGGAGCAAGTCGATACGCAAGGCGAAGTCTCCCTGGTGTACTACAACGGGGTCATTTCTCACACCGTACAAAAGACGGCTATGTTGCACGCCGCCTGCGATGGTCCCGAACCGGAACAGATTGTCACCGCTCGTTATCCCAGTCAGGAAGAATGGGGATGGGGCGAACGGGTGCGCCGTTATGTCCACGACTACATTAAGCATACCTCAGAGCACGATACTCAAGTACTTTATGGTCGTGTTGACCTGGTAGCAGACGGCAAAGGCTCCTACTATGTCATGGAAATATCGCTGGTAGAAGGCAACCTGTATCTGGAATCAACGAGCGAAGCCGTGGACAACTTCGTGGACGCCATCGTCCAGCGTTACTACTGGTAAGCGATTCTTTCGGTAGCCGTCGAGGTTTACCGAGCGTCCTCGTCAACCCAGTCAAAAGTCCGGGTCACGGCTTTCTTCCACAAGCGCAGGGTGCGGTCTCGTTCTGTCGGGTCCATAGTGGGGTTCCACCGGTAGTGTTCCTGCCAGTTATTGGTGACGTCCGCGGTACCACTCCAAAAGCCGACGGCGATACCGGCGGCGTAGGCTGCTCCGAGAGCCGTTGTTTCGGCGACTGTGGGCAACACCACCGGTACGCCCAAAATATCGGACTGAAACTGCATCAGCAGGTTGTTTGCCGTCATCCCGCCGTCAACACGCAACTCGCCGAGGCGCACTTGAGAATCTGACTCCATCGCGTCCAAGACTTCCCTGGTCTGGAATGCGGTGGCTTCCAGGGCGGCACGTGCCAAGTGTGCTTTCGTGTTATAGCGAGTCATGCCAACAATCGTCCCGCGAGCATCGCCCTTCCAGTAAGGCGCGAACAGCCCGGAAAATGCCGGCACGAAATAGACTCCACCGTTGTCTTTCACGGAGGAAGCCAAATCTTCCACGTCATCGGAAGCCGCGATAATGTTCAGATTGTCGCGCAGCCATTGAATCAGCGAGCCGGTCACGGCGATGGACCCCTCCAACGCATAGACGGTCGGCTCGTTGCCAATCTTGTAGCAAACCGTGGTGATCATGCCATTTTCCGAGGGCATCGGGGTGGTGCCGGTATTCATCAGCATGAAACAACCGGTGCCGTAGGTATTCTTTGCCATTCCTGGTTCGAAACATGCCTGACCAAAGGTCGCGGCCTGCTGATCCCCCAAATCTCCGGCGACCGGCACTCCTGCCAGTAAACCATCCTGACGGCACTGACCGTAAACTTCTGACGAGGAACGAATCTCAGGCAACATGCTCAAGGGAATCCCGGCCTCCTGGCAGATGTCCTCGCGCCAATGCAAAGTGTGAAGGTCCATCAGCATGGTGCGCGAAGCGTTGGTCACGTCGGTGACGTGCAGACCGCCGTTAATGCCTCCGGTCATGTTCCAGATGACCCAGGTGTCCGGGTTGCCGAACAGCAACTCGCCTCGTTCGGCACGCTCCCGCGCTTCGGGCACATTTTCCAAAATCCACATAATTTTCGTGATAGACGCATAGGTGGACAGGGTTTCGCCCACTATCGGACGCCACCGATCCGGTCCACCGTTTGCTGCCAACCGGTCCACCAGGTCTTGGGAACGAGTATCCTGCCACACAATCGCGTTATATATGGGCTGACCGGTGTTTTTGTCCCACACAATCGTGGTTTCGCGCTGGTTCGTGATGCCCAGGGCAGCGATGTCGTGGTGGTTGAGCTCCATTCCAGTTTGTTTCGTGGCGTTAGCCAGGGCACGCCCCACGACTTCCCGCACGTTGAACCAGATTTCGGAAGCATCGTGTTCGACCCAACCGGGAGATGGAAAAATCTGTTCATGCTCCATCTGACCGACCGAAACTATGCGACCGTAGTGGTCAAAAATAATGGCCCGAGACGAAGTCGTGCCCTGGTCAATCGCCATCACATATTTTTTCTGAGACATCGTTGTCTTCCTTTCATATTGTTTTTTCGTCAGACTGAGGCGTTTTGGGGGAGCATTCAGGGAGAACCGCTTGCGCCCTGACTCGGCAATCCCAGTGCACGTGCGAGAATCTCGATGGGGTGAACGACTTCGGCACCGGTGCCTTTCCGGATTTGCCAGCGGCACGTCTCGGTGTCGCAAGCCGCGAGGTGGGGATTGACGGCTTTAATTTTTGCAAATAACGGCTTGCCGATGGCTTGCGCCACGGCGAATTTTTCTTTTTTCAGACCGTAGGTTCCGGCGATACCGCAGCAGGGCTGTCCAGAGTCCACCACGTGTACACCGGGAATGGTTTCCAGCATCCGTATCGCAGGTTTGCCGATGCCCTGGGATTTCACTTGGCAGGGCTGGTGATAGGTCAGAGTCAGATTCAGCGGTCGCAAGTCTGCTTCCGGGAATTCTCCCTCGTCCATCAGGTGCGCGATGAATTCGGAAGTTTCAAACAGGCGCGCGCCCACGTCTTGTAACACGGCATCGTTTAGTCCCATGATTTCGCGGGCTTCGTGGCGCAGCATTCCCGCGCAAGATCCGGAAGAAGAAACAATTTGCAGGTGTTTCCCGACGCGCTGCAGCTGGCGTGCCAGCTGCAAGACGCTGCGTGAAGCCTCATTGAACAGTCCGTTGGACTGCGATGCCAGACCGCAGCAACCCTGTTTCGGGACGATGACGCGATAACCCAGGTATTCCAACACCTCGACTGTCGCGATGGAAGTTGACAGTTCAAAGTACGCTCCGGCGCAACCATGGAAGAACACGATAGGACCGCGATGCCACCGGGCTTCAGCAGGCAGGTACCTGGTTGACTGGGTACGATGCGGGACATAGGGGCCGCCATAGACCGCCTTTTCATGTTTCCTCCACCAGGTCAAGAAGCTGGTGGATTGAGCGACCGGGGTGGGTGCGTCGGCATGAACCCCAATGAGGGCTTGCACAAGCTTGCGAATCGGGCGGTTCCCTAGTGCAGCGTTCGCGAGGGGGGCCAGCGGGGTTAGCAGTTTGCCTTCCAGTTCCGTTTGGGTAATCAGGCGGTCGCGTACAGGCATGTGATCAGCTTTCATGACGGCACGAGCCTGGGCGTTGAGCTCGGCAATTTTCACCCCCTGTGGGCAGACGGTGGTGCAGATGGAACAGCCGGAACAGTAATCGAGGGACTTATCCACTGACTGCCCCTTGCGGAACCGTTCCGCTTGCGGACCCACGAACTTGGGTCCGGAAAAGTTCGGAGTAACCCGCAGGACCGGGCATTGCGTCTCGCAGATGGTGCATTTCAGGCACTGATCCAGAGAAGTGCGCGCTAAGTTCGCTTTGGCATAGTCGAGTGCAGTGTGGTGCGTCATGAATGGCTCCTCTCAGGGGACGCCAAAGCTTGCACAGCTGCCCAGGCACTGCCTAAGGCGAGACCTTCCCCGGACAGCTCGCGCCACGGAGCGCAGGCTCCTAGCATTTCTCCCAAGCAAAACACGTTTTCGTAAAGTCGGTGCCCGGATTCGTCAACGGGACGCATCGTGGCGTCGACCGCTACTCCTGACATCAGAATTCTCTCTAGCTCCTGGCGATTTATTCGGTCAATTTGGTGAATGGAATTGATGTAGCCGGTAGCCTCTGGAACGGGGGTGAATACAGGAAGATTAAAGACCTTTTCTTGGATATTTAAGTGTGAGTCTCGCTCAAAGTTGCCCGACGTCAGCCCACCCGCTGCGTCCAAAACCGCGTCAATTTTGACTTCGTCCACGCCCCCGGCGCGTGCGACCCGCAGCGCGGACACAGTACCGTTCTTACTGGCTGCTGACAAAACCTCGCAGTTGGTGCGGATGTCCACCCGAGCCTCGCGACAGCTGTTTACCAGGATGTCGTAGGCGCGCCGACCCAAGATAGACGGTGGAACGGTGGGAACTTCGGCGACCGGCGCGTGAACCAGGGCTTGAAATTCGCGAAAAGTTTGCGGGTTCAATCCCAGCAGAGCAGGAATGAGGATTGTTTCTCCGCTTTTGACCGTGTTATTCAGCAGGGTCGCAAATTTTTGACGCAGTTTACCGGCTCGCTGCGGATCTAGGTCAGCGATGTCCAAGTTTCGGGCATAGTCTGTGGCAGTGACATCGGCTTCATCTCCGCGACCGCTGAAGTCCAGGGTCACGGCGCGGGCGGAAAGTGAGAACCGCTCAGCACGATTGAGGTTGTCTGCGATGAGAGTTGCGGGAAAGTCTTTGAACTGTTTCAAGCCTACTACCAGCAGTTTCATCTGGTCGTGCAGCGCCCCCGCGGCGCAGGTTTGGGGAACCAAGTAAGTAGGTCGGACGGAACCGAGGGCAGAAGCTAAGAACGTGTTTGCATTCGCGGTGTTGGCAGCAGCCCAAAAATCGGGCAGGGCTTGACGATACCACTCCATCCCGGCGCGCAAGTGCGGTGTTCCGATTTGGTGATAGGGATGGTTGTCTGGCAGATTCGTAACGGCTTGGTAGGGGTTGTCAACGATTGAGTGGGGGGCATTAGGGAGGTAACCCAATAAGTCACCGGTACCAGCAGAAAGCGCCATTCCGCCGATACCTTTAGTGTATACCGTAACTTGGTATCCCTTTTCTCGAGCCATTAGCGCGGCGCTTAAACCTGCCAAGCCGGCACCGATTACTGCGATTTTCATCGGGCACCTCCTGTCGGTTCGGCATGATCTGTGCCGTGATTCAAAGCCAGGTCGCCAGTGGCTCGACTAGACTCCGAGGTGGGACCGGGCAAATGCTCCAAGTCTAAGGTTCCCATAATCCATCTCTGCAGAGCCATTTCACGCGCCAATGCTCCGTAGAGAATAGGAGTAATTCCTCCCAAGCGGTTGGACAGGAACAGGTTCAGCATGGTGGTGCTGACGTCGGCACGCAGTGCCGCGGGGCAGGTGGTAGCGGCAGGGATAACGGTATTGGAAGTGGGAGAATCTGGGGGAGTTGCCACCGCAGAAGTGGGCGGTGTTGGGAGATTCTGCAAGCGAAAATCGTGGATAATGCCCGCGGTGCGTGCCCCGCAAAAACTGCCTTGGCAAGGTCCCATACCGATGCGCAGATGGCGGCGTAAATCGTCGATGTTAGCCAAAGGATTTTCAGCCAGGGTCTCCAGAATCATCCGCTGGTTTACCAATTCGCATTCACAAATAATGGGGTCGTCGTGGCGGTCTGTCTCTCGGGCTTGCAGCCGGTCAGACAGGTGACTGAAGCGGCGCGCTTGGGCGGAGGGAACTGGTTCTTGGGCAGTGGTGCAGACCCGATTATCGTGCAGTTGGTGACACATAATGTTGACGACTTTTTCCGCCATCAGGCGGTAAGTCGTGAGTTTGCCACCCGCGATGGTCAGGAAACCGCGGATGTCATCGCGTTCCTGGTGGTCGAGGATAGCCATACCCCGCGTCATGTGCCGAGTGTCATTAGCGCTGACGCGACTATCACGCAGCAGCGGGCGAGCTCCTGCCCAGACGTGCAGGGCGCGAGCTTGACGCAAACCAGGAACCAACTGCTCACCCTTGTCGAGCATTTGTTGGACTTCTTCCGGCTTTATGTCCAGGAAATCTGGTTTAGCCGCCGGCTGGTCGGTGGTGCCAATGATGCAGATTGGGTGAGCTGGCACCAAGATGTCGCCGTCACCGGAGAGGGCACAACGGTTGATGACATGATGTACCAAGCGTTGATTAAAACCAATCATTATACCCCGACCGGGTATAATTTCTATATTATCGGCACCTGCCAGTTTAGCAATCTGACCAGCCCAGGGACCGGCGGCGTTAATTATGAAGCGACAATCAACGTGAACCTCCGCGCCGGTCTTTTCGTTTCGTGCTGACACCGCGCAGACTGCGCCGTCTCTAACGACGATTGTCTGGACTCGATGGTACGGCAGAATTTTTGCCCCGTATTCCCGGGCGGATTCCAGGGCTCCCCAGATGAGTTTCCATCCGTCAACTGCGCCATCATTGACCCGGAAAGCGCGTTTAATCTGTGGATTGAGTCGCGGTTCCATCTTAAAAGCGGTGTTGAGTGGGATTTCTTCGCAGGTTACCCCTGCTTTGAGGGCGGCTGGTAGGAAACGGTCTGCATAGTCTTCGGGGTCGTCGGGGGTCAGCACGAACATACCACCGACGTCTTCCAGCGCATCAGCATTGATACGTCGCAAAATAGCATTTTCATCGGCGCATTGAGTCGCAGATTCGGGGTCCGAGATGACGTAGCGTCCACCCGAGTGCAGTAGTCCGTGATAACGGGCAGACGTTCCTTGCCCTATATCGGCTCGTTCCAACAGAATGACATCGTAGCCGCGCATTGCGGCATCGCGAGCCACCCCCGCACCGGTAGCGCCACCCCCGATAACAACGAGGTCAGCGTGCAGGCGGGTGACGGAACTCATGGTAAAAGCCTAGCTGATGCAGACGGCACTGGGGGCATTTCGCGCTGGTGGCGCCGCCTGACCGGGGTTTCTTGGTGGAGTTGGTTGCACGAGTGACCGATTTTAGAGTGTTCAGGCAGAATTTTTCCTGATTGCAAATTGTGTATGTGCAGATAGGGGCATTTTGCCAGTGACAATAGGAGAATTCTGGGAAATGAAATCGGTCGTTCGTGCACATACAGAGAATCGTGGCGGCATATATGCGCCGGGTGTGCCGACCGATGGACAGAATTCCGCGCTGGAGATACAATGGGATACTTGCCTTTGGCAGAGATAACTGAATAGCGGGGGTGATCGGTTTCGACGGTCGGTAGTGTCTTGAGAGAAGCGGGTCGAGGAGGTGTCCTCATCTCGTAAACGACGGATACGAAACAATAAGTGCTGAACGTAACAGTACTGAATCCTTCGCCTTGGCTGCTTAACCCAAGGGAACTGATTCCGTCAGCCCGCAGTTGCTCTAGCTGCGGATCCTGGCGTCGTTTTTAGAGCCACTGGAATCGCCTGGGTTACTTAGGTTGATTCGAGATTTTTAGGTAACTTTAGCCCGATGTAGCCCGGTCTGTGGGCGGCATGGGGTCGAGAATCTAATACAGACTGCACCCGGAGAAGAAGCAAGTATTCCCGATCGGACGGGGGTTCAATTCCCCCCACCTCCACGAGCGGCTAAACCTGCAGGTCAAAGACCTGCGGGTTTAGCCGTTTAAGGTGAGGGCAGCGGAGAATTGAACCCCCGTAGCGCGATGGCAGCGGCGGTAAGCCGCGTGAGCCACCGCGCAACAGTGCGGAGGCGTGAAAACGGCACTGGTGTGCCGTTTTAGCCGGAGCACCTCTAAGCGCGCTTGCGCTCGTTCCCCCCACCTCCACCATTAGGACGCTCATTTTGATACAAAGTATCGAGGTGGGCGTCTTTTGTTGTGTTAGCGGTGTTTGTGCTTGTTAGGGTGCTGTTCGGCGCGTCACTGTAGCGTGTTTCGGGGTGTTTGACGGGGTTGTGGCGGTAGTTTCGCATCCTCGCGTCGGTTTATGCGGCTTTGGATAGTGAGTTCCAGTTCAAAGCACAGATCGCCATTTGTGGTGCTCGTAAATGTTGAGGTTGTGTCGGTGGCTATTACGCCTTGACAAGTTAGGTAAGGCGTGCCTTATAATACTGAACGATGATTCAAGATTGTCAGGAGGTGTATGTGCCACAGGTGTTGAAGGAAGAGGTGCGTGACGGCTTGGTTGCTGCTGCCTCTGAAGTCTTTTTCGCCAAAGGTTTCGCTAGGGCGCGCCTTGCTGACATTGCGAGTAGGGCTGGAGTTTCGACAGGGCTGGCTTATTCTTATTTTAAGAATAAAGAGGCGCTGTTCCAAACTGTTATCTCACCGCTGCCGCTTGATTTTGAGGCAATAGCACATGAGGAAGAAGCCATTGAAAAAGGTTCACCCTTCGATAAATATAAAGAGGTAGCCGCAGGGTATATCGAGACTATTCTTCGTCACCATCGAGAGTTTGTAATTTTGATTGACAAAAGTCAGGGCACGGCTTACGAGGGTGCTAAAGAATCTTTAATTGCTTCTGTGCAGTCACATATTGAGCGTGAGTTCATAAAGAATAAAAAGGGGCCTTATCCGGCGCTGCTACCCCACATATTAGCTAGCAATTTTGTTGCAGGGCTGCTAGAGATTGCTCGGCATTACGAGAGTCCTGAGCAGGCGAGAGAACTTTTAGGGCTGGTTATTGGCTGCTATTACAAAGGGGTGAACTCCCTTTGAAGTGTTTAACTCTTGTCTATGGTGGGAGGATTTATTTTTTTGCCTCAAAACTGAATATTAATTCATTATTGAGGGGTGGGGTATGTCTGCTAGCAAGAAATTAGTTGACAGGGTTCGCTCTGAGAGTCTTTTGTCTAACTTGCTGACCTGTGTCAGTACGGTTCTTGGTCTTGTCCCGGCAGTTGCGGTTGTGTATTTGATTGGTAGGCTTTGGCGCGCGCAGTTAAGCACGCCTGACCTGTGGATGGCTGCTGGAGTGTTGCTACTTGTGTTGCTGGTAAAAGCGCTGGTGACGTTTGTGGCCACGTGGCAGGCACACCGGGTTGCATATGGGTGTTTGACTGATTTGCGACAAGAGATTCTTTCGCATCTTCGTCGGTTGCCGCTGGGGTTTTTCCAGACTAGAAAAGTCGGCGATCTTGCCACTGTGATGAAAAATGATGTTGAACAGGTCGAGGTTTATCTAGCTCACGGTCTGCCTGAGACAGCGTCGGCCATGGCTGTTCCGGTGGCGGTGACTATTGCGATGTTGGTGCTGGACCTGCGGTTAGCACTAGCGATGGTGTGTGGTCTGCCAATCATGATGTTCATCAAGAAGGTTTCGGCTGCGAAGTGGGCTAAAGGGTTTGAAATAGTTGCTAAATATAACACCACCTTGCAAGAACGTTTAACCGAATACGTTTCTACCATCCCGGTCATTAAGGCGTTTTCTAAGAGTGAGGATAAGACAACAAAGGTTATTGAGGCTTCAGATGATTACGTGACTTGGGTGACCAGGTCTATGAACACGATTTCCGTTCCGATGGGGCTTATTGGTTTGTGTATGGAATCGGGGCTGGCGGCTGTGGTGGCTGTAGGTGCCTGGCTGTTACAAAACGGTCACATTGGTGTGGAGAGCCTGATTGTTGCGATAATGCTTGCTGGTGCCTTCACTTCCTCTGTGGCTAAAACGGCCACGCTTCAGCATTATAGGGTGATGTACAACCAGGCGATGTCAGCGATTAGCTCCATAGTGGAGGCACCTGTCGGTCAACGCCCCACAGTAACCAAGATTGCTTGCTACGGTGATCTGGTTGTTGATGGAGTGAGTTTTACTTACCCGAACAAAGACGTTGAATCCTTGAGTGACGTGAACCTGGTTTTTCCTAGTAAAACCACCACGGCTTTGGTGGGGGCGTCCGGGTCTGGGAAAACCACGTTAGCTCATCTTTTAATGGGCTTTTGGGATCCAACCCAGGGGAGAATCACGCTCGGTGGAGTCGATTGTACTCAAACCAGTCAGCAGGATTGGTCGGCTCTTTTCGCTATCGTGCAGCAGGACGTGTTCATGTTTAACCTCTCTTTGGAGGACAACATTCGTATCGGCAATCAGGCAGCAACTTTTGACCAGATTGTTGCGGCAGCTAAAAAGGCCCGGATTCATGAGTTCATTGAAAGCTTGCCTAAGGGATATGCCACCTTGGCAGGTGAGGCAGGAAACAGATTTTCTGGTGGGCAAAAACAGCGGTTGTCTATTGCTAGGGCGATACTGAAAGACTGCCCAATCATCATCTTAGATGAAGCAACCAGCGCCCTTGACTGCGATAACGAGGCATTGGTTCGTGAGGCTATCGACGAATTAGGTAAACAGAAAACGATTATAACCATCGCTCACCATCTGGACACGGTAGCAACAGCAGATCAGATAGTTGTCATGGATGCTGGGCGGGTACTTGCTACGGGTACTCATATAGATTTGTTGGCGCACTGTGGGCAATACCGAAAACTGGTTTCCGCTCAGCATCTTGTTGATACCTGGGACATTAAGCAGGTGCGATGATGGTCAGACGCATATTCCAAACAATGAGTGCCAGCGGACGAGCAATGATCATCCGCAGTGTTTTAGGTTTTGTGATTTATGCATGGTGTGGTGTAGCGATTATGCTCACCGCTCTTATCGCCATCAAATCAGCATTAGATGACACCATGAATCTTGCCATAATTAGCGCAATTATAGCGGGATTACTTGTAATAAAAACAGGTGCTGGAATCGTTGCAGATAAGCAAAAACATCAGGCTGGGTTCGATTTAACTTTCCAAATTCGCTGCCGTATCGTCGCTAAACTCAAAAAACTCTCCCTGGGGTATTACACGAAAAGCAGACTAGGAGAAATCAGCGAAATCATCCACAAAGATGTGGACAATATGGAGTTAGTCGTCGGGCATTTATGGACGCGAATGTTTGCCGACATTATCGTCTTCATAACCATTCTTGCCGGTCTTAGCTATTTTGACTGGCGCATGACGCTACTTATGATTGCGGCGCTGCCGGTGGGCATAGTCTGGCTAGTGGTCGGGCTGCATCATGCACGACGTTTGGAAAAAGAAGTGGGCAACGCTGGGGCAAACGTAGCTAGTCTGTTCGTTGAATACGTGCGGGGTATGCCCGTGCTGAAAGCATTTTCACGAAGCCGTAGCTTGGATGAGCTGCTATCGAGTTCTGTAACCGATTTCGGGGTGGCCAGCACCCGTGCGGCACGTAATCGGGTCTTCGTGCTCTCCATCTACAACCTTATTGTTGACGTATCCTTCGTTATCGCCATCACAGGCGGGTTATTTATGGCACTAGCGGGGAAACTGGATATTTTTTCTTTCTTGGTTTTCGTCGTTGTGGCACCTGAACTGTACAAACCGTTCTTTGCCTTAGAAGGCCATTGGATGAACTATCTGAAAGCTGTTGACTCTTTTACAAGAATCTTGAAAGTAACAGAGGCTCCAGCCGTGAGCGAGGTTGAAAACCCGACTAAACCACACAGTTTCGATATCGAATTTGACCACGTCACGTTTTCTTACGACGGAAAGAATCTTCCGACATTAGCAGACGTGAGCTTCACGGTGCCGGAAGGAAGCCTGTGCGCCTTGGTTGGTGAGTCTGGGGCAGGGAAAACAACAATAACGAATCTGCTGCTTCGTTTCTGGGATGTCGATGCTGGTGCAATCAAAATAGGTGGCGTAGACGTGAGAAATATGCGCTATGACGACCTGCTTGAACAGACCAGCATTGTCATGCAAGACGTGAAACTTTTCGCCGACACGGTGGCAGGCAATATTCGTATCGGCAGGGCGGATGCAAGCGATGAGGATATTGTCAAGGCAGCAAAGGCAGCTCGGCTACATGACTTCATTACAACCCTACCTGACGGCTATGACACGGTTCTGGGTGAAAACGGGGTGGGGCTTTCCGGTGGTCAACGACAACGCCTGTCCGTGGCCAGAGCCTTCTTGAAAGACGCTCCCATAGTTGTATTAGACGAACCCACAGCCAACGTCGACCCAATCAATGAAGCCTTGATGCAAGAAGCGATTACTGCTTTAACAAAAAACCGAACCGTTCTTGTCATCACCCATCGTCTTTCCACTGTTCAGTCAGCAGACCAGATACTGGTTCTTCACGATGGACGCATCATACAAAAAGGCACCCATCAACAACTCCTAGCCTCACCCAACGGACCCTACCGTCTTCTGTGGGACAAAACCCGCACAGGCAAGCATGCACCCTTAGAACCCCAAAACTTGGGGAGTGCCCGATGAGCGAGGCTTTGGCAATTTCATGTAAAGACTTGGAGTTTCGTTACGCAAACTCATCGACCAGCACTATTTCAGGAATAAACCTGGACATCAAAAAAGGTGAATTCATTGTCATATCCGGGCCTAGCGGGTCAGGAAAAACCACGTTTGCCCGCTGCCTGAACGGTTTAGCTCCCCGTTTCTGGGAAGGTGAAATCTCTGGCACCATTAGCCTCAACGGGCACGAGATCGCGAGTTTAGATATTGGAACAATTGGTGCCAGGTTAGCCACAGTGTTCCAAGATCCGCGCTCGCAATTCTTCATGACCAACACAGACAGCGAAATCGCGTTCGGCTGCGCGAACCAGGGCATGAGCCGGGAACAAACGCTGACGCGGGTTGCCGCCGCCTATCAGACAATGGCAATGGAAGATCTCAAAAACCGTAGCCTGTTCACGCTCTCCAGTGGGCAGCTACAAAAAATCGCTATCGGGTCTTGCTACGCAACCAATCCGGATATTTACCTGTTTGATGAGCCTTCAGCCAACCTTGATCTTGGGGCGACAAAGAAACTGACCGAAGTTTTACGCACCCTAAAAAACAGAGGCAAAACCATAATCGTCATCGAGCACCGTCTGTTTTATCTCACTGACCTGCTCGATAGGTTCATCGTGTTTAACCACGGAGGTATCTCAGCCACCTATACCCGCACCCAGACTCACGCATTAGACGAACAATCCTTAGCGAATCACGGATTGCGGATTTTTGACCTTCGGAAACTATCTTGTAAAACCTCTAAATCCCAGACCGGTACTTCACAACTATCAAGCGAAGCAAACGGCATCGGAATTGACAATCTACGTTTTTCTCGCGCCCAGCGAAGCAACAAACCAAGAGCGTTCACACTCGGGCCGATAAACGCTAAAGCAGTGAGCGGTGAGGTCATTGCCATTGTTGGTGATAACGGAGCCGGGAAAACAACACTGGCAAGAATCTGCTGCGGTCTAGAAAAAGAATCCGACGGAAAAATACTCATCAACGGCAAACACCACACTCCCACCCATCGGCTAGGGAAAGCCACACTGGTAGTTCAAGACTCCGACTACCAACTATTCTCAGATTCTGTTGCTGATGAATTATCTATGGGAACGCAGAAACTAACAAAGACCCGGCAAGAAATCCTGGCTCAGCTCGGCCTAGAACAATTTACCGACACCCACCCGCAAGCGCTTTCTCGTGGCCAAAAACAACGCCTTACTATTGCGTGCGCAATAGCCAGCCAGGCGCAAATCCTTTTCCTGGATGAACCCACCAGTGGACTAGACAAACACAACATGACAGTAGTGGCACAACTGGTCAAAGACATGGCCAGTAGCGGACGCCTAGTGTTCCTGATATCTCACGACTTTGAGTTCCTCTGCGCGTGCGCAACCAGAATCTGGGTCATGCACGAGGGAAAAATCATAAAAGACCAATCTATGAGTGACCAGGCCATGGCTGTGCTTCGTGGGCAGTGGAACGAAAAAGTGAAAACAGGAGGGCTGTCGTGACTAAAACCCTCGATCCGCGCACAGTTCTAATCGTCGCAGCCATTATCGGCAGCCTATCCGTTTTCGCTAATCACCCCACCTCGGCTCACATAACTTTCGCTTTCGCAACACTGCTAGCGCTCGCTTTTGGTACCTGGCGTACCGCGCTCATCACAGCAGTAATCTACCTCGTGGCACAATCCCTTTCACACGCTGCCTGGCTTCTGGGAGGCCCCGCGTCCGTAGCCCTTGTCATGCTGGCCTACATGACACAAAAACTCTTAGTACTGGTCCTACTGGGATCGTTTGTATCTAAAACAACCACCCTGGAAGGTATCGGGGCAGCATTGGCGAAAATGAAAACACCTAGAACAATCACCTTGCCGCTGATGGTAATGTTCCGTTTCCTGCCAACCATCCGCAGCGACATACGCGCACTAACGGACAGCCTCAAAACCCGCGCAATCATCGATTCACCGCTGAAGTTATTTATCCATCCACTGCGATGGATAGAACTAGTCGCTGTCCCTCTACTGATGCGCGCAACCAAGATTTCCGACGAACTCACCGCGTCCGCACTCACCCGAGGACTAGGGAAAACCAAAAATCCCGCAATCATCTACTCGATGGGTTTCACCATCGCGGACCTTGCCCTATCAACCTGCGTCCTGCTAGTGACAGCTGCTGTCGGGTGGCTGCAAATGCAATCCAGTTAACACAACAAAATAACCCAATGAAAAGAGGAAATAATGCCAGACAACAATGAAACTACAGCTTTCATAGGTGTCAAAGATTTAGTCACCGTAGGTGTTTTCGCCGCAATCTCACTAGCAATATTCATCATCATAGGTGGCATCGCAGGCATGACCATCTTCGGAACCGTAGCCAATATCCCCATCGTCTGCCTTTTCACAGCCATTCCCTACCTGCTGCTCGCAGGCAAAGTAAAAAAGAAGGGCACTTTCCTAATCATGGGGACAATAAACGTGTTGCCCGGACTCATGGTAGGAAACTTGATTGGTGTGGTCCTTTGCATTGCTGGATGGGTCATAGCAGAAGCAGTAGCCACAGCAGGAAAATATGCAAGCACCAAAACCCTAGTGGCAGCCTACACCGTAGGTTGCACCATCCAATCGGCCGGCTTCACCTTCCCCATGTACTACTCGAGTGTTGAATACCTAACCGACCGAAAAGAAATGCTGCACCTATCTGAGGAAATGCTCAACCAATACCTCAACCTGTTCTCATGGCCGCTCTACGGCGCAATGGTGGCACTGACCACAATAACCGCACTCATCGGATCTCTATTCGCCCTACGCCTACTCAAAAAACACTTCGTGAAAGCCGGACTACTAGACACGCGCGATTAGCGTCTTCTGTACTCTCCAAGAGCGAAGAGCGCCAGCTGAGCATTTGGGAAATCAATATGCAACTAAACTGAACTTTCAGCTGCACCCACGCCCACACAATTTGCACCCAAAAAGATGCCCCTGCACCCAAAACTGCATCTCTGCACCCAAAACTGAACTTGTATCAAAATGAACGTCTAAGTAACAACGTTCAAAACCTCAGCGTTTGCTGAGGTTTTGAACGTTTTAGTTCGGGGAATTGAACCCCCGTAGCGCGATGGCAGTGGCGGTAAGCCGCGTGAGCCACCGCGCAACAGTGCGGAGGCGATTAAGCGAAGGCAACGATTTGCCTTCACCGCCAGAGCGCCTCTAAGCGTGCTTGCGCGCTCGTTCCCCCACCTCCACCACGCCCCTGTTGAAGTCAAAACAACTTCAGCAGGGATTTTTATGCCCTTTTCGACCAGTTCCGGTTGTAGAGGAGCGCGCCGCTCGGTTGCTCCTAGTTATCCTTGTGCGGTGCCGCTGGGTGCAGTCAAAGAGTTGTGAGCCGGGGGATGATGACGCGGTCTACCAGTTTCATCAACTCGGTTTTGTCGACTTTGCCGCGCGTCAGGATGTCCGCCAGCAGCAACAGCATCGGGAATCGAACGTAAAACGGATCCAACACCGCTTCGCTCAGTTCGCCGCGCGCTATTGCTGCCCGATAGAGACGGGTGACAGCTACTAATCCGGGGTGAACTGTTACGGCAGAGAAATGCTCACGTTGTTGCGGGCTTGCCTCCGAAAGAACGCCCAGCACGGTGACGATTTCAATATGTTCCATCCAGCGCTGTAAAACGTTGACTAGATTTTGGAAGTCCTTGCGCAGCGATGTAGAACCCTGTAATTCGGTCAGAAAGGTGGGTGCGGTGCGAACTGCTGCAAATGTCACCATTTCCGACCGTGTAGTGAATCGCCGATAGAGGACGGGTTTGCTGGTTTTCGCGCGGCGTGCCACTCCCTCGAAGGTGAGGTTTTGGTAACCGTGTTCGGTAAGTTCTGCCATGATTGCTGCGGCTAGCGCGTCAAGCAGTTCCTCTCCGGTGCGGCGTTTGGATTGCATACCTCGATTGTAGGTGATTTTTCTACATAGATACGCATCGTTTCTAAATCTGTTATGATTAGTAAGAAACGTTCCGTGTCTGCAATGGAGGTTTTGGTGTCGCTCAGAGCCACACTCGCTGAACTTGAAAACTTCCGTGTGCGCGGCGTAGTGCGCGCACTAGCTGGGGCATTACGCGCTAATTCCGGGGAGGACAGCAATGAAAACCGGTGAAACACCTGTCGTGTCAGCTGTGGTCGTGGATGACTTAGTGGTTACCCGCGGCAAAGGCAAAGCTCGCAAAGAAATTTTGCACGGCATCTCTTGTGAGCTGCCAACCGGGTCGATAACGGGGCTGCTCGGTCCGTCAGGGTGCGGCAAAACGACGTTGATTCGCACGGTTGTCGGTGCCCAGCACATCACTTCGGGCAGCGTGAGGGTTCTGGGCGAGTCTGCCGGCACCCCTAGGCTGCGCCGTCTGGTTTCCTATACGAGTCAAAATCTCTCGATTTATCCGGATATCTCGGTAGCCGATAATGTCACGTATTTTGCCCGGCTGGCGGGGGCGGGCAGCTCCAGCGTGACTGAGGCTATCGAAACGGTGGGGCTCGACGAGCAACGCGACCAGCTGGTGTCCACGCTTTCGGGCGGTCAAGCCTCGCGCACTTCCCTGGCATGCGCCCTGGTGGGAAAGCCGCAGCTGTTAGTCTTGGACGAGCCGACTGTTGGCCTCGATCCGCTCACTCGTGAATCCCTGTGGACCACGCTTCGCAATCTTGCCAATCGCGGGGTGACCTTGCTGGTTTCGAGCCACGTGATGGACGAAGCGCGGCATTGCGACAGCGTGTTGCTGATGCGCGATGGGGAGTTCCTCGCCCACGAACCTATTGCTCACCTGCAAGAACGAACCCGAACAACCAACGCGGAGGACGCCTTCTTGGCGCTGGTGAAACAGCAAGACCACGAGGAGGCAAACCGATGAAACTCGCTACCGTTTCGAGGATTAACGCCCAGTTGCGTCATGACCCGCGCACTGTCGCGCTTGTGCTGGTCGTACCCGCACTCCTCTTGACGTTGCTATATTTCGTGTTTGTCGATGTTCAAGTGCCCCCGGGAGCGCCAGCACCGTTTGATCGGATTGGGTCGATTATGCTCGCAGTGCTTCCCATGTTGATGATGTTCATCATCACTTCGGTGGTGATGCTGCGGGAACGCACCATGGGTACTTTGGAACGATTGCTGACCACGCCGGTGAGCAGGTGGAATCTAATAGGCTCGTATGCGCTGGTATTTTCGCTGCTGGCGTTGGCGCAAGCGGTTATTCTCGAGGTGTTGATTCTCGGCACGTTCGGGGTGGAGATTGAAGGCAGCTGGTGGACGTTGCTCCTGGTAGCGGTGGGTGACGCTCTGCTTGGCGTGTCGTTCGGTCTGTTGGCGAGCTCTTTTGCCACCACCGAGTTCCAGGCAGTGCAGTTCATGCCGGTTTTCATCGGTCCGCAACTGCTGCTCTGCGGACTGTTTGCCCCCGTGGACTCCATGCCCGATGTGTTGGAGGTGATTGCCCGGTGCTTGCCGATGACCTGGGCTGCTGACGTGGTAAATACCGTCATTGAAGACGACGCTCTCGCCTGGGGGGAATGGATTCGCCTGGGAGGGCTCTTTGTGGTCTCGCTTGCCGTTCTTTTTCTCGCTTCTCTCACGATGAAGCGAACGGTGAAGTAGCCGGGGCGGGGACGTCCGGGCTCGGTGAAGCCCCGAGTCTGGTGGTTGCGGTTCGATTCACACCCGAAGAACTGGCGAGGCTTGATGCCCGCGCCGAAGCCAGGCATGTGACTCGTTCGTCTCTGATTCGCGAGGCAGCCTTGGCGTGAGCCTCAATATTTGGAAAACCGCTCGCAAACACGCCAAAAAGCAGCGCACCAACGACGATGACATCCTGCAAGTCGCCACGTTTCCACACGGGATTTAGCCCCTCGATGAGGAAAACCCGCAGCGGAAACTGCGCCTCGGTTTCGACACCAAAGGGCGCGTTTTGGAAGTCGTTGTTTTGACTTTCGGCAGCGGCAACGAACCGATTATTCACGCCATGAAAGCACGTGAGCAATACCCCACGCTCCTAAAGTGACACCGCAGCCCTTCATACTCTTACGCGCCACATCGAAATCGGCACTGGTGTGCCGTTCTAGCCCTAACCCCGTTTACGGTTAATATCCGTAATCGCGCACATGAACTCCCGCTCGCCATCCAGACCAATCTTCAAACCAAAACCCTCAGCCATGGTTTTTACCCTACTTTACCTGCGTGATTATGAGAAAATGCAGGTTGATAAATAGCACTTTTTACACTAAGGAGATGCCCGATGGAGACTGCTGCGATTACTGAGTGGATGTTCATTGAAGAAGTGCCGATTCCCGCCGATGTAGGCGAACTGCTTATTCAAGGAGAACAGCCTTATGCGGCATTTAAGACCTTTAGAGATTCGGCAATCTTTACTTCAAAGCGGTTAATCGTTCGAGATGCTCAGGGGATGACAGGCAAGAAAGTAGAGATTTACTCCTTGCCTTATAGCGTAATCAATATGTGGTCAACCGAGAACGCTGGAAAACTTCTCGATTTAACTTCTGAAGTTGAACTATGGACACGTGCAGGACACATCAAAATCAAACTCGGCAAGAAAATTGATGTCCGCCGTATTGACTCCCTGATCGCCAACTTCGTCCTCAACCACTAAATCCCGAGCTGAACCACGTCATCAATCATCAAATGTTGTGCTGGTTTGGCGAGACCATTTTGTCGCCAACATTCGATTAAAGGTACGCGACGGTTTTCTCGGTGTTCTGTGTGGTCCCCGCTTCAGCGAGTGAAGAGTGTGGCGATACCGGACAGGACAGACGCCAAAAACACTACCCATACCGTGCTGAGCAGCCACTTTTTGCACTTGTCGCGGGCGCTAATGTAGGGCTTCAAATCCTCCGTACCGGGGATGACCCACGCATCGGTACGCCCCACCCAGTATTCATCGATAAAGAAACGGTCGATGAGGCCCATGATGAACAATATTGCCGCTATCTGCCAGAATCCTGCCAGAAACCCTCTGGCGCCGTTGATTGCATAAACGCAGACCAGCGCGTAAATGATGTAGCCGGGAATACAGGTTGCGTTGAAAATCACGCGGTCGCGCTTGATTCTCTCGGGCGTGGTCAGTCCCAACTTCACGCACCGTTCCCGCACTTTGGGAGGGTAAAGATACACCATATCCACCGGGCTTTTGCGGATGCCGACGACGCAGACCAGAACCAGTAGCGCGCCCAAAACGAGCCCTTCTAAGACAATTTGTAAGACCATCGTTGCCCCTCCGTTGCGCTATTCAATGCGGGTTTTAATTCTAATCATGCGCAAACCTGCTGCGGATCACTTCTTGTAGCTGCCGTTCGGGTTAAGAGGGTCTCTTTTTGTGTGAGGGGTTTGGTTTAGACTCATGAGTGATGCGTTGAGTGCGGAAAACCCCACCAAAGAACGACCGAGAGAAGCGCGATGGTGCAGACGACTAAACTTCAAACGAGCTTGGGAAACGCCGAGTTTCAGACAATGATAAAGCATGATTCCGGGCAGTTCCTGGTCTTCACGGTTGAGGCGGGCGAGGGCATTGAAGTGCGTTACCAAGACGGCACGATTTGGCTGACGCAAAAGCTGATGGCACAGCTGTTTGATGTGGATGTGAGCACTATTAACTACCATCTGCAACAGATTTTTGAGTCTAAAGAACTGACCGAAGAAGCAACTATTGGAATTTTTCCAATAGTTCGCCAAGAAGGCTCTCGCCAGGTCGCGCGGCAGATTCAGCACTACAACCTGGACGCGATTATCTCGGTGGGCTACCGCGTGAATTCCATTCGCGCCACTCAGTTCCGCCAGTGGGCCACCGGGATTCTGCGCGACTTTACCCTGCGCGGATATGTCATTGATCGTGCCCGCATGGAATCGGGCGAAGTCTTGGGACAGGACTATTTCGAGGAACTGCTCGAAGAAGTCCGCGAGATTCGGCTTTCCGAACGCCGGTTTTACCAAAAGATTACTGACATTTACGCCACTGCTGTAGATTACAATCCCGCTGTCCCCACTACCAAGACGTTCTTTGCCACTGTGCAAAATAAGCTGCATTACGCTGTGCACGGGCATACCGCTGCCGAGCTCATCGCGGAGCGCGCCGATGCCGCTAAGCCGCACATGGGGCTGAAAACCTGGAAGAACTCGCCGGATGGGAAAGTGCTGACCAGTGACGCGACTGTCGCCAAGAACTACCTCACCAAAGAGGAGTTATCCGACCTGGGGCGAATCGTGGAGGCCTATCTAAATCTCGCGGAATCACGGGCGAAACGACAGATTCCGACCACCATGGAACAGTGGGCGGAATTCCTGGATCAAGTCCTCACCCTCGATAGCCGAGAACTATTGGCAAATGCCGGGAAAGTATCTCAAAAAATCGCTGAGCAGACCGCCAAAGATGAACTAAAGAAATACCGCGTCATCCAAGACGCCAGCTATCAGTCCGACTTCGACAAGTTCGCTGCCAAAGCCCTGGAGGCATGCGAACGCCTTGACGAGGCGAGATGAAACACCGTAGGGGTCGCAAATCTGTAGTCATTGCAGGAAATTGGATACTAAACAGGGAGTGAATCAAAAGGTGACCCAAGGCAGGCAAAAGCCATCCAATGTAGTTCTTGGGGCCTGGCAGGGGGTCGCGAGTGAGAGAGGAGTGTGGTTCCCATAGAACGTAAATTTGTGGCTATCGTAGAACTGTTGCGCGAGTCTCTAAAATGATTCAAATCTGACTCGGAAGAAATCGAGTACGGCGGCGAGGCTAGACGGCTTTGCGCTGTTGCGGTGAGAGCATGAAGTGAGACAAGCATAAGCCTTAGCATATTAATCTGCCGAAGATAGGGTTATGCTGCTATCTCGTTTTTCTATGATGAAAAGAAAAAAGGAGCACTAGATGGTGGTTGGAAGCTGTTCGTGCTAAGGCTCAGCGTGTTCTTCCGTTCCATCGTCGCAGGGCGCATTGTGAACCATGAATGTTAGGTAAGGAAGTAAGGGGATAAATGGCAAAGAAAGAAGCTAAGCTTGATTTGTGGGTTGCTTCGCAGCTCGACGAGTGCGGGATTGAATACGAACCACAGGGTAGTGAAATTAAGGGAATTAAAGAGGCACTTAAAAGTGCATCGAAGCGAGGAACTGGTAGGGTCGGATTTCCCGAATATGTGGCTGTGGTTGAGGATTTCGTCCTAGTCATCGAAGATAAGGCAGATACTGGCAAGCATATGAGCCTTACTGACGATGGTGTTATCGCTACGGATTCGAAGGCAATCACAGACTACGCTGTGAATGGTGCGTTTTTCTATGGTAAACGCATTGCGCAAAACAGCTCGTTTAAGAAAGTGTTCGCATTAGGCATTTCCGGAGACGAGAAGCACCATATAATCACCCCGCTTTGGGTAGATGACCGCGAGGGATACAAGCAATTGCCAGACATCGAGTCGTTCGTATCGTTCTCATCACAGAACATTAGAGAATATTATACGCGATATGTGCTTGAAGAGGCAACAGATGTCGAGAAGACTACAGAACAGATTCTCAAAGATGCAGCGGAGCTGCATGAATACCTTCGTACGTACGGTACGCTTAAAGACCAGGACAAGCCACTTGTTGTAGCCGGTATTCTACTAGCTCTTGACGAAATCGAGTTTGGTGGATTCAGTATTGACTCTTTAAAGGGTGACGAGGTTTCAGACAATCGGGATGGTGATAAGCTGATAAGGGCTATTCGTACACGTCTGACCCGCTCCAACGTGGGGCCGGATGCAAAGAAGGACAAACTACTTTCTGAGTTTTCTATCCTAAAGACTAGTTTCAGGCTTAACGAAAAAAACGACGCGTTAGGCAAGAAGACGCCGTTAAGATTTTACACGGAGTTCCTTTATGAGCGCGTCTTCAAAAATATCAAGTACCAGAAAACCTCAGAGGATTTCATAGGGCGCTTTTATGGCGAGTTTATGAGCTATTCAGGCGGTGACGGTCAGACTCTCGGTATCATTTTGACACCCCGTCATATTACAGATCTAATGTGTGAGCTTTTGGATATTAAAATTGACGATGTTGTGCTTGAAGCTTTCAACCCGACTTGGATACAAAATGGCGGCACACTCGCGTTGGCTGCGTGAGTGGTTCAAATGAGAGATGATTGGTTCATCCCACACGGTCGCACCTTCCAGCGCCGTCGGCCACGTGATCAGGAGGGATGAGTATGGTATTTTCGCCGATCCACCGTGCATTGGGCCTTCCGTCTGGTGAATTCTCGCTCCCCCTCATCGAACAAGCAATTAAGAGCGGGGTTGAGGAGAGCGTCGATCTCGACTGGAAGCAGCAGCTCTACGATCCTAGGAAGCCCAAATGGGACGAGGAAGCCGCGAAGGACATCGCCGCTATGGCAAATAGCGGTGGTGGCTGGATCGTTTTCGGGGTTGCCGAAGACGGAGAGCGCAACGCTGCATCTGAACTCACGCCGGTGCCCTGGTCCGCTGACATCCAGCAGCGAATTCTGCGGGTTGCATACGCAAAGATCGGCCCACCTGTCCTGGGGCTGGAGTTCCACGCCCTCGCCACGGAGAGTGGCAATGTGGTAGCTATGCGAGTTCCCGACTCGCCGGACGCCCCTCACTTCGCCCGAAAAGGCGACGATGCGTTCATCGCACCGCGTCGTAATGGTCCGCACACGGTATTCATGAGCGACCGCGAAATAGAACGTGGGTTCCGCGAACGTTTTCAATACGCCGATGATCAAGAACGAAACCTTCAAGAAAAGTTCGTGCGTGCATCACAGGCTTTGACGCCAGGCGACGGTGTGTTTATCGCAATTGCCGCCCTACCTCTGCAACCTACGATGCACGCAAAGTCTCCCACACAAGAGACCATCTACCAGCTCACCACTCGGCAACCTATCCCCGAGTTGGTGTTCGGCCAGAACCAGCCTCGCACGTGGGAGCGAGGGCAGGTAAAGATCGGCATGCGTCAATGGATTGTTCGTAGCTACCCGGATGAGCGCGCTCAGTATCGGACTTATCTATACGACGATTCCACTGTCCTTGCGGCATACAGGCTCGGCAACCTTTCGGATGGCGAAGGTGCCAAACCCTATTACCCGGTGGGGCTACCAAACCACTGCATGTCTCGGGACGTTGAGTCGGCGGTCATCAGCTTCATCACACTGCTTCGAGGGCATGCTGAGGAACGCCAAGCCAACGGAGGGTTCAGAATCCGAGCTGGACTTGTTGGTGCCAGCGATGAACCAATCTGCATCCGAACCACGGAGGGCAGAACAAACCTTCTCCTGTCGGAAGAGTATGCAGAACCCATTTCGATGTTCCAACCTGTCACTGTCGAATTTGACCCGCTCGCCGCGCCCCTAGAGATGCTCCCTCATGTGAACGATCTTGCGCGCGATCTCATTAACCAGGGCGGGGTTCAATTTCTGAAGATCATGGCCGAGCCAAAAGATCACGAGCAAGAGTTAGCCCCGTAGTCCGGCTCGTTCCCCAGAGGATCGAGCCGAGTTCTCAGCAGTGCGTGGTCGTCCCGTCCCTGAACGTGAACATGATTGCGCCGGCGGTTCCCATTTCGGCGTGGTCGAGGAGGGTGTGCCATAGGTATGGGGTGAACTCGATGTGGTCGATGTCGAGTTTGTCGAGTTCTTCCCGGTAGTGGCGGTAGGCGGCTTGCCGGCTCTCAAGGTCGCTAATCTGGGTTAGGAGTTTGTCGTAGTCGGCGAGTAGCCGGGCATGTTCGGTGTTGAGTTTGTCGAAGCGGCGCTGGTATTCAGTCTGGTCTTGGGCGACGCGGGCGTTGCGGGCGATCAGCGCGTCGATCGCTTCGGCGGCGGCACCGACACGGGCGAAGAGTTGGTCGGCTTCGATGTGCAGGTCGGTGGTGTCGAGCTCGGCGCGCACGGCCTTGTCGACCAGCTCGTCGACCTGGTCCCGGTTGGCGAGGAGGTGGTGGACGGCGTCGAGGAACGCTGTTGTGATCTGCTCGTCACTGACGTGCGGCGTGGCGCATGGGATGCGGCCTGCGTATTTGTGGTTGCACCGCCAGATGCGTTTCTCGTATTTCGAGCCTGCATGCCAGGTTTTCGACCCGTACCAGGCGCCGCATTGCCCGCACCTGATCTTGCCCGAGAACGTCCGCTGCCGGGATGTGGAGCGCCTGCCCGTGGCGGGGGCAGTCAGTTCTGCTTGGACGAAGTCCCACACGGCTGGGGCGATGATCGGCTCATGGTTGCCGGTGACGTAGTACTGGGGTACTTCGCCTTCGTTCTTGACCAGCTTCTTGGTGAGGAAGTCGGCGATGTAGGACTTCTGCAGCAGCGCGTCACCTTTGTATTTCTCGTTGGTGAGGATGCTGCGCACCTGGCGGGCTGACCAGTTCGGGTTCCCGGACGCGGTCTTGTGTCCCTCTGCTTGGAGTTGTTTGGCGATTCCCGTGAGGGAGCCGCCGTCGAGGTAGAGGGTGTAGATGTAGCGCACGAGCTTGGCTTGTTCCTCGTTGATGACGAGGTTGCCGTCCTCACCCCGGTCGTAGCCGAGGAACCGGCTGAATGGAACGGTCACTTTCCCATCCGCGAACCGTTTCCGGTGCCCCCACGTGACGTTCTCGGAAATGGAACGGGCTTCCTCCTGCGCGAGCGAGCTCATGATCGTAATCAGCAACTCGCCTTTGGCGTCGAATGTCCAGATGTTCTCCTTTTCGAAGTACACCTCCACTCCGGCGTCCTTCAACTGGCGCACGGTGGTGAGCGAGTCGACGGTATTGCGGGCGAACCGAGAGACGGACTTGGTGATGATGAGGTCGATCTTGCCCGCGAGTGCGTCGGCGATCATGGTTTGGAATCCGACGCGGCGTTTGGTGGAGGTGCCGGTGATGCCTTCGTCGGTGTAGATCCCGGCGAGCTTCCAGCCAGCGTGTTCGGTGATGTAGCGGGTGTAGTAATCGACTTGCGCCGCATAGGAGGTGACCTGGTCTTCGTGGTCGGTGGACACGCGAGCGTAGCCTGCGACGCGTTTGATCGCTGGTGCGTTCAGGCTGGCTCCGCTGTAGAGCTTGCGGGTTGCTGGGATCGTGGTGATCGTTCGTACCACGTCTTATTCTCCTACCTTGGTTGTGCGCCTGGAGCCTTTCATCGCCTCTGTGGTTGAGGCGCGATAGTCGGGATTGGCCCAGTGGTCGAGCATTTTCCGTCGTTTGCGCTCAGCCACGGAAGGATCAGCAGCGATGGCTTGCTGGGCTTTGCGTGAGCGTTCCCGGCGGCCTTCTTCTCCCAGCTGGGCGTTGACCCGTTTCGCGATCTCGGATTGTCGTGCGCGACGCTCGGGCGTCCATGCAGCCTTCGCCCTGTTTGACCGTGAGGTTTTCTTTTCGGCGGGTTCTGCTTGCCTGGTTTTGGAGCGCTGCTTACTGATGGTGGCGCGCTCTTCATCGGTGAGGTTTGCCCAGTATGCGCGTAGTTTTTGGCTGTGGCGTTCTCTGTAGCCGGGAGTGTTCCAGTGGTCTTTGCGATACGACGGGTAATGCAGCGTGTGCGTGGAGGTGGTGCCGTTTTTCAAGACCACGATTGCGGTGTCCGAATCGGGAACATCGATGCGCTGGACCAGCTTGGCGAACACGTCCTCGTTGAAGGCTTCGAGGTTGAGGGCTTCGCAGACGACTTGTTCGAGTGAGGGTTGCGGGATGCGTTTAGAGGCGCATCCGTGCCCTTTTTCTCGGTTCGTCGCGCACACCCATTTACGTCGGCGCGACCCGTCATAGGCAACATTGACCGAGGAACGGTAGTACTTCTCGCATGCTAGGCAGTACACCATGTGGGTGAAAGTAGTCGTGGGGATCGCTTTATTTGCTCGTGCGCCGAGGGAGCGTCTGCGGGTGCGTTCTTCCTGGACGGCTTGGAAGGTCTCGTGGTCGATGATCGCTGGGATGGCATTTTCGACCCGGTACATGTCGGCTTCACCGGTGTTGGGTTTGGAGTGTTCTCCCAGTCGTCCTTTGACCCATCTGCCCAAGGTGAGGGTTCCGGTGTAGGTTTCCATGCGCAGCCACGAACGCAATGTTTCAGGCCTGATGGGCTCACCGGCGCGCGAGCGCACACCGTCAGCCTCGAGTTGAGCGGCGGTTTGTTCGCAGGAAATGTTGGCTAGGTAGTTGCGGTAGACCAGACGCACCACCTCGGCCTCGGCCTCGACGATCTCCACATCGGTGGCGTCGGCGGAGTCTGTGTAGCCGTAGAGGTGGAAGCCGTTGGCTTTGCCTTGCTCGAAGCCTTTGCGCACCCGCCATTTCACGTTCTGGCTGATCTGCTCGGATTCGGCTTGCGCGAAGGAGGCGAGCAGGGTGAGCACGAGTTCCCCGTCGGCGGAGAACGTGGAGATGTTCTCCTTTTCGAACCTGACTTCCACGCCGAGGGTTTTCAACTCGCGGATGGTTTCCAACAGGTCGACGGTGTTGCGGGCGAACCGAGAGATTGACTTTGTGAGGATCAGGTCGATCTCTCCGGTGCGGGCACAGTCGAGCATGGACTGGAATTGGGGTCGGTTGGTGGTGGTGCCCGAGATGCCGGAGTCGGCGAACACGCCGGCATACTCCCAGCCGGGTGTCGATTGGATCAGTTCGGAGTAGTGGGAGATCTGTGCCGACAGTGATTTCGGGGTCCGGTCGGTTTCCATCGAAATCCGGGCATACGCCGCGACCTTTCGTGTCCCTGCTCTCTGGGGTGGCGGGGTCACCCGCTCCATCATCACCATGGACTGCTTTTCCTTGTCTGACTAGGGATTTTGTATCCTTTGCACATCTATACATCACTCTGATCGACCGCGAAGTCAACCAAGGTTTGTGCCTTCAACGCCCCGATTTCCGCACCCGCATCAGCAGCGATCCTGGTCGCGACACTGGCCGCCTGCGCTGGCGTGAGGACACCGGATCGTGTGAGGTTGTCGAGTCGGGCGAGCGCGAGTGCCGTTGTCGTTTCGGCACGAAGTTGGGTAGGTGTCATCGGCGGCCACCTCGGGTGCCGAACCTGTGGCGGATGTAGCAAGCGTGAGAGCAGTACACGCGTGTCTTGTTGCCGTAGGCGGCGAATCCCTGCCCGCACTCGGGGCAGGTGAACTCATAGAACGCGCTCCGTTGCCCTGCTTCGGGGTGAGCGTGCCACCACGAACGCCGACACGCCTCACAGCAGAACTTCGCCGGACGGGCAGACGCAATCGGTGCCCCGCACGACAGGCACCACACCCCGACTGGATCAACGACCTGCGGAACAGACGTGTCGGGGGTAATTCCGGCACGGCGACACCACGTCTTGACCGTGTTGGGGTTTATACCGATGTGAGTGGCGATGTTCGCGTAAGTCACCCCGGCTCGGCGCATCATCGTGATCCGTTCCTGCTGGGTTGATGTCACTGCAGTCATTGGCTGGCTCCTTTCCATCCGAACCACCCAGGCGGGCGGCTTCATCTGTCAGGCACCAGCGGCCGTGAAGCCGGACGGGCCGCGAACACCTGCTCACCCATACGCCCCCGACACCCGCCGAATCCGGACGGCTGAGAGCAACCTCCCCAGAGACGACGAAAAGCCCCGCCACCGCCCATGACGGGTAGCAGCGGGGCTAAGTTTCGCCGGAGCAACGTGGGGTTAATAGCCGAGCTTGGCGTTGACTCGTGCCTGGACGGCGCTGTAGAGGTTGCCCAAGCGGCGCTTACGTTCCTCACCATTGCCATAGTCGCCGCGGATCACGGCGTCAGCGAGGGCATCAATGTTGGGCCCTGCTGGCTTCGGGGCGGGCGCGTTGCCTAAGAGCTTTTCGTTCACGCGAGCCTGAACAGCGGCATAGTTGGTTCCGAGACGTCGCTTACGTTCATCACCGTTGCCGTACTCGCCGCGAATCACTGCATCGGCGAGAGCGTCGATGTTCGGTGCTGCAGGAGCGGGTGCAGGCGCAGGTACAGGTGTAGTAGCAGTGCCGGTCATCTGGTCATACCAAGACTGTGCGCGGGCCATGTAGGCGGCATGCTGGGAACCAGCAAGAGACGCTGGGCAAGCAGTTGCAGAGAAGTCCTTGTGTCCGAACACGTTCTTACCCCAGGCCGGTCGGCCAAGACCGTAGAACTTGCAAACGGCCGCGACGAGGTGCGCTCCGTTATCAAGGCAGGCCTCGGATACAGTCCATGGATCACTGGCCATGTCGGCGTGTTCGATGCCGATACTGGTGGTGTTGGCGGCAAAGTTGCCCGCATGCCAAGCGGTGTCGCGGTCCCATACGAGCTGGCCGATTGTGCCGTCGGTTTGGACTTGGTAGTGGGCGGAAGCAGGACGGGACTGCCACACGTCGTAGCAGCCCCTGATGGTGAGGTTGCCTGCGTTGTGGTGGATGATGACCTTATCGATCCGCCTGCCGTTGCGGCCGGGTGTGTAGTGTGTGTTCATGATGAGGTCGATGTCGGCCTCAAGCGTGTTCCAATTCTTCATCAGTGAATCTCCTTTTCAGTGGTTGGTGGTTCGGTCAGTGAGGGTCTGGTTTCGGCGCGGTTGGCGATCGCATCGAGCGCGCCGCGCATTTGGGATGGGACGGGTAGGCCGAGGCGGGTGGCGTTTTCGACCAGTGAGATGCCTTCGTTGGATAGGTAGAAGAAGATGACCGCCGCACGTAGCACGCCGGGTGCACCGAGGATGTGGACGTCGATCAAATGGGCTAGTCCGACGAGGGTGAAGATGAGGATCTTTCGGCTGATACCCCTAAAACCAACCGATGAGCTGAGGCGGCGTTCGTTGATGGCGGCGAGCACCCCGGTGATGTAGTCGGCGATCGCGAAGACGATCAGCGCATAGACGAGGCCGTCGAGGCCTCCAAGATAAGCGGCGAGCCAGGCACCAATACCAGCGATCCCGGTTTGGATGGCGTGCCAGATGGCGTGAAGAGACATGGGAATGATTCCTTTCGTGGGCATAAAAAATTGCCCACACCCATCTGGGGTGAAGGCATCTAAAAATTGGTGTAGTACTGGGCTACATGGTCGGGTCGGTGAGGACCTCGAGAATTGGCAGGCTCAAGTCGAAGGACGCCGCCTTGGGCGCTGGGAGTTCTTGGGCTTCGATGGTCTCTGCTGGTGGTGAGGGCGTGGCATCTGACTCAACTGGGACGATCGGAAGCTGAACCTCATCACCGGAAGAGGATTCATGAGCGGAGGGTTGGGTCAGCTCTGTTTTCTCGTTTTCAATGCTCATTGGTTGTCCTTGGTGATGGCGTCGTAAAGGACGTCGTAGGCTTCAGCCGCTTCGCCAGAAAGCTCACCCTCATAGCCATCAAGAAGCTGGCGGATGTCTGCTTCGTGGCCGTCGTAGGTTGGGCCGGAGACTTCCGCAACCGAGGCCAGCAACTCGGTACGTGCGTCAAGGAATTCACTGGCCTTGTCAGGGTCAGCGAGGACGAACGTGCCATCGTCCGCAAAGACGGGGCGGCCGTTCTCGCCGAGGGTCGCGTAGTGAGTGACGAGGTCGTATTCGTCTTCCCCGAACCGTGCAATCGCTTCCTTCACTAGCGTGAGGAGTTTGGAGCGAGCACGGGACTGAGCGGCCTTGAGCGGCATATTGGTGAGTAGGTCTGCGATGGGTTGCAAATACTGGTTGGCGAGCATGATCTTCATCAGTGTTTCCTTTTCTATGCGAGGTTGGTGGACATGGCCGATAAGCCAGTGTTGGAGAAGTACCGCCACGTGATGTTCGACCCGGTTCCGGAGATGGATGTGATCCAGCCTTGATTGAGCAGGCTCAGGATCGCGTTCATTCGCGACATCAAATCCTTAGTGCGATCAAAGAGACGGGTCATGTTGTAATACGAGCCGTTAGTGACCACCATCAGGTCATAGGTGTGGAAGACGATTTTCGACAGCCCGCTTTGTCCCACCCAGCCCGAATAGGTTCCCTTGCCCGTCAGCGTGCAGTCCTGCAAGGTCACATATCGTGAGCCGGTCGTGTAGAACTTATAGCCACCAGTACGCAGATCGGAGCCGAGGTGGATACCTGCCTGCCCGTAAAACAATCCCTTCGGATCCAACGTCAGGCAGGTGTAGTAGGTGCCGCCGTCTGCCTTCTGGTAGGTCCAGGCCACGTAGTCGCCTTTGTAAGCAAGCTGGTTCACGATGCCTTGCACATTCGGCTTGTCCTTATGAGCCCGTCGCGCGAACTCACCGATATACCTAGTGCCGTACCAAAACTGCATACCAGCGCTCGTAATCTTGCCCTCCAGGGTGGTCCCGTCATACCAAGCGATCTGCGTGGGCGTGATGCGGATAGATTGCGTCCAACCTGCCAGGCCTACTTGGATGGCGTTGGTCGCGAGCTTGTCGGCCGTAATCGACCGCGCCCCAATCCGAGCGGCGTTGAGGTAGCCGGTGGTGATCTTGCCAGCATCCAGCGCAGCTATCTTCGCCGACGTGACCGCCGCGTCCTTGATCATCGCATTCGTAATAAACCCGTTGGCGATCGTCAACTTGTCGGACGTGATCGATCCGGCGGCAATCCGCCCAGCAGCTAAATACCCGGAGGTGATCTTCGAGGCCGAGAGCGACCCGATTTTCGCGTCGGTGATCGCGGCGTCCGCGATGTGTGCGGTGCCGATGGCGGCGTCTGCAATGTGTGCTTGGCTGATCGCTTTCGACCCGATCATCGCAGCACCCACCGGTGTCTGTTCCCATTGGTGGTTGGTGAGGATGTATTGGCGGGCAATCACGCCGTCTACACGCACTTGCCATAGCGCGCCCTCCGGTCGGCCAGCCGCGTCCGCCACGCTCGGGTCAACAACGGCAACCGTGAGCCGCCCATCCGAAGTCATCGCAACGTCGTGGGCATCCTGCGCCAACTGGGTAGCACCAGCGGCAGCGGTCTTGGCCTGGTCGATCTCCACCTGCGCCGAAGCCATCTGAGTGGCGACAGCATCGGCGGCGGTTTGTGCGTCGTGTGCAGCGGCGAGGGCGTGGTCGACCTCTGCGCGGGCGGCGTCGAGTTCCGCGCTGATCTGGGCATGGTTCAGGTCAGTAGCGAGTGCCACCCAGCCAGGCTGCCCGGTGTCGGTGAGCCGGTAGATCCAGATTTCGGTTGTTTCGCCGTTGCTCTTGAACCATGTGTCACCCAGCCTGGCATTGGCGGGCTGGGTGGTGCCGTAGTGGTTGGTGTTCTTCCCATCCGCACTAGCCAACGCGAACCCTGCCGTATCCGATGCAGCCACCGCCGTATCGGTGGCGGTTTTGACTTGCCGGGTGACGGACGTGAACTTCCGAGCAGTAGAACCCAGTTCGACCGAGATGTACTGGCCTGTGAGCGGGTTGTATTCGTATGCCACTACCCGTGCCGTAAGCGCGACACCAAGATCAGCGTGGCGGACGGTCACGGTGTCACCGAGTTCGACGGTTTCCAGGCGTGCGAGATCAGCGTATTCACGGGTTTGTGAAAGGTCAGTGAAGCGTATCTTGTACGAAGCGGACGGCTCATCCACATGCTTGGCGCTGAATTCTGCTGCTGCCAGATGGCGCAACTGCGCGTGTGCTTGGTCGAGCGGAAGCCCGCCTTCACGCGGGTTGTCTTTATCCGTGATGGCTTTGACTTGTCCGTAGCGGATGACGCGGATACGAGGCACCACATAATCGCTGAGCTTAGGCGAATCCACATAGAGTTCAGGAAGTAAGAGGCCGTCGTAGCCGACCGGCAAAATCCGCGTCACCACCGTCGAAAAATCAATGGATGATTCGAAGCCAGTGAGGTTCTTGCGGTCACGGATGACCACCCCGTGGTTGGCTCCGCGCATGGACGCGTGATGGATATGGAAATTATCGCGGGCCAGTTCGCCGCCCCAACGCGAAGCGAACGAATTATCCTCACCCGCATCCATGAGCGCGACGGCGATGGGCATGCGCACCATTCGCGCCGATGATCGCGTCACCGTATCCGAACTGGTGGCAGTAAACCCGTGCTTAGTGTTTGCCGCCCCAAGGATCTGCGTGAGTGCACCTTTCGCGGTTTTGTTGACCACGTAGGTGTCGGCGATGAGGTTCGCCGCCAGATCATAGAACACGTGAAACGCGGTGACTTCGAGAAAGCCGTCGAGCGTAGTGACAACCTCATTGATGCGGAAACCCTGACGTTGCTCCAGCCTTGGCACGGGTGCGGCCACAATGTTTTCCACTACGAGGTACGCGGCTGAAGGGTCGTCTGCCGGGTAGGTGAAGGTCAGGGAGAATTCGCCACCTAGTTCTTCGACCACGATCGGGCTGATGATCTCCCGA
Organism: Mobiluncus curtisii subsp. curtisii ATCC 35241; assembly: GCF_000146285.1. Lineage (GTDB taxonomy): Bacteria > Actinomycetota > Actinomycetes > Actinomycetales > Actinomycetaceae > Mobiluncus > Mobiluncus curtisii. The sequence continues at coordinate 660,792 of NZ_GL385912.1, read as the reverse complement.
TCCAAGACTCCTAGCCCGGTGGTGGTAAATGTCGTGGCGGTGCGGTCGTGAACCGTAATCATGAGGGTGCCTTCCAGACAAGACAATGACCACCCCATACAAAGGGGCGGCCATCAAAGTGAGATGAGTGAGAGCGGTTTAGGGGTTGCGCCAATTCGGCACAATGGCCACTTGTGAGATACCCGCACCGAGCGTGATCCGATTGACCCCAGGTTTGAAGGTTGGGAATGCTTCACTGAGCGCATCCGTCTGCACACGACCAGATACGTGTGCGACGAGACGCGCGCTGTCGAGCGTGATAGAGCCTGCTGGCGAATTCACGTGATAGACACGCGCATTGATCGTCAAAGACAACGCCCCGGTACCAGTAACCGTGATGATCGGATCCGCATCGAGTAGGCCGGGGTTAGTGATCGTCCCCGACTCCGACATCGTTACCGGCTTCAAGCCCTCAGACAAATAGCTGAAGGGCTGGCAGGTCAGGCGCGCAGTGAAGAAACCCCACCCCGACAACTCACGCCGTAGTTCGCTCACTTCGCAGTGTTTGACCTTGCGGTAAACACCAGGCTCGGCAGTCAACGCGATCGTCGAAGCGCCCGTCAGCTCGTGAGCGGCTTTTCGATACTGGTGGAGCCCGTCACGGATAGGAACGGCGAGCTCAAGCTCGATCTCGGTATCCTCCCAGCCCGTGAACCTGGTCAGGGTCCCGGCTCGGCCTTCGACCTCAATATCATCCACCGCACGGACAGCAGCGGGAATCGCCACCGGCGCGACGAGTCGCAGCCCAAGCGATACGGAAGTCACTGTGTTGTTCAGAGTGAAGCCAAACATGATCAGTAGCCTCCTGCCATCACGGCCTGCCGCCGATCAAGGCGCGCGAGTTGTTTGTCGAGAGCAGGTGCGAGTTTGCCAACCAGCGTCCCATCCGAGAGCGTCACGCTAATGTCCAGCGAGGACAGGATGTGCTTTGCTGTGGCATCGACGATGCTCGCGACATCCACACGCTCACTATCAGCACCGCCACTAGTATCGCGATTGATAGCTATGGGTTGTGGGGTGAGATCAACGGCCGGTACCTGCAGATCCGCCACCGCCTCGATCGGGATGCTCAGCCCGTCTTCGAGATCGGCAAAGGCATCCATCGTGTCCCTAGCCAAACCAGTAGCTGCGGTGACGGCTTTGTTGCCATCGGTTTTGATCGAGCCGGCGAGGCCTTCGACGAGCATCCGTCCTGCCCACGCCATCTTGCGAGACGGTGAGTGGATGCCGAAGAAACCGGTGATGGAGTCCCAAATCCCGCTTGCCCAGTTCGAGACCCGATTCCACAACCAGCCCGCCAAGCCTTGGATGCCATTCCACAGGCCGTAGACGAGGTTCTGGCCCGCCTCCACCATCTGCCACACGCCCTGACCAACAGCAGACAGAATCCCAGAAATAATCGATGGGATTGCGGCGACGATCGTGGAGATGATCTGCGGAAGGTTTCGCACCAACGCGGTCAAGAGTTGGATGCCTGCTTTGACGAGTTGCGGAATCGCCCCACCAATCGCCGACACAATCGCGCCGATGATCTGCGGCAACGCGGCAACGATCGTTGTAATGATTTGCGGCAACGCCCCAATTAACGCCGTCAGTAGCTGGATTCCTGCTTCGATGAGCTGTGGGATCGCGCCGACCACACCGCCCACGATTGCGGTAATAACCTGGGGCAAAGCCGCCACAATCGCTGTGATGATCTGAGGCAGCGCGCCAATCAACGCGGTCAGTAGCTGGATTCCTGCTTCGATGATTTGCGGGATCGCCCCGACGAGGAAGGTCACTATGCCGGTGATGATCTGCGGGAGGGCTTCGATAATGACGGGGATGGCTGCGATCAAACCTTCGGTAAGTCCGGTGATGAGCTGCAACGCCGCATCAAGAAGCAACGGGAGGTTATCGACCAGGCCCTGCACCAAAGCCATAAGCATCTCCACCGCCGCAGGAATCAACTCAGGTAGCGCTTCGCCAATCCCAGAGACGAGGGTGGCGATGATCTGAATCGCCGCCTCCAACAAAGACGGCAACGCTTCGATGATTGCCTCGACCAGCGCGATAATCAGCGTCACCGCCGTCTCAGCTACTTGTGGCAACACCTTGATAATCCCATCAAGGAGCGCGGTCAAAATGCTCATGCCGGTCTCAACCACCTGTGGGAGCTGTTCGGCGATAAATGCCAGTGCTTCTTTCAGGATTTGCCCGAAGGCCTCGATCAGGGCTGGCGCGCCACCGGTCTCGAAAGCGCTCGTGAGCTCATCGACCCAACCATTAACCATCGGCATAACCGTGCCAGCCAAAGCCGTGGTCAAACCTCCAGCCAATAGACCTTTTAGGTTATCGACCCCGTCTTTGAGCGTAGCGAGCTGACCAGAGAAGGTTTTGGACTGGGCATCCATCGCCCCATAAAACCGCCCACCCTCAGCAGTAGCACTGGCGAATGCGTCAGCGACCATGTCAGCGCTGATCGCGCCCTTAGCCATTTCTTCTTTGAGCTCACCGATACTTTTACCGGTCTTACGGGAAATCTCCTCTAAAGGGTTGAAACCGGCGTTAATCATCTGGTTCAAATCCTGACCAGTCAACTTGCCAGTCGAAGACATCTGGGCGAAGGCGAGCGTTAGCGACTCCATCTTCACCGCATCACC
>NZ_GL385912.1:655521-657464 GCF_000146285.1 Mobiluncus curtisii subsp. curtisii ATCC 35241 | reverse complement strand
GCTAGTGGTGTCCATCTCGTCACCGAGATCATCCACCGCGTCCTCAAGACGTCCTGCGTCCTTCGCCGCGCCCTTGGCATCGTCGCCCGCACCGTCTGCCTCGTCCCCGAAATCGGACAGGGCGTCGTTATTCGATTTGAGTTCGCTCTCGAGACGGTTGAGCTCAGCGCCTGCGTTGTTGAGCTGGATCTGCCAATTCTTCGTCCGCGAATCGTTCTCACCAAAGCTCGTGGCGGAGTTTTCGAGTGCGGCGCGCAGGGTCTCAATCTTGGCTTTTTGAGCTTCGATTTCTTTGCCGAGCACCTGGTTACGGGCGGTGAGTGCTTCGGCGGACTTGTCGTTCTTATCGAACGAGGACGCCACAAGCTTCATCTCACTGCCGAGCACACGCATCTCACGGTTAATATCCGTAATCGCACGCTTAAACTCACGCTCACCCTCAAGCCCAATCTTCAAACCAAAAGTAGAATCAGACATGATTACCGTTATTTCTTCGCCATCGGCGATGGATATCTAGAGACGCATTTAGCAAAGGAGTGCGGTTTCATGCTCTCTAGAGATTTTGCGGCGCTACTAGGGGAATTACCTGCCGAGCTCCCGCTGTCTTTCATTCTGGAAAAGCACGATAAACAAACTTCCAACCGGTGGTGGTTTTCCCAAAGAACGCACCTAGTCGGTTACATCGCACGTAGAGCCTACGAAGATGGTTGGACGACTTTGGAGGTTGAAGGTGTCTGGGGCGGCATTACGCGTCCAGAGGCGCGATTTTGGGTGATTGAGGCCCTGGGGTTAATTGGCGATGAGGGGCCAGAAGTCATCAAAGACCTGAAGCGCCTTCCGTTTGGCAATAGTTCAAAAACAAAATATGAAGCCCATCGAAACTATTTGGAAGCGCGTTACCCTCTGAAATCAATCGTCGCCGCCGCTGAAACTCAATACCAGCATTTAATCACGGCTGACCGCATTAAATTCCGGCAGGAATCACGTCGTCGATGAACCATTGACGCAACGGCTCGGCGCGCCCGGTTTCGAGTCGCCAACAGTCGACGAGATCCAACAGCTCACCAAACACGGTTAAGCCCACCTCCACACGTGATAGGTGGAGGTGGGACATTCCGATATAGGCGAGCCGCGTGAACACAGCATTGTCGGTCTCGACTACGCGTCCGCTGCTGGTGCTTTTGGGGCTGGTGCGGTGAGGATGTCTCGGCGGGTGCCGCGCTGTAGGGCTTCGGCGATCGCACCACGATAATCCGCCAGATCAGCAGGCACGGTAAGGAGTTCGACCTCGTCCTCACTTAGCTCTGGGCGCTTGTCGTCTGGATGGCGGTGGTTGTGGATCTGGACTGACTGGTTGGCCAGCAACGTGATCAGCCAAATCACCTCACCCAGTGTTTTGCCCAAATCGTCGGAGGTTTCAAGCGCGTTGCCCAGGTGTTCGAGGCCACCGTAACGCTCGGCGATCAGGCGGGTGGCTTTCGTGGTGAGCACGAGCTCGTAGTCCTCACCGCCGATGCTGACGGTGGCGGAGCGCCCTGGTTCCACAACAGAATCAGTTTTCTTCTTGGTAGTCATCGCTTGGTACTCCTTAACTCGTTAGCTAGTGGCGGGTTCGTAGACCTGGGCGTACCAGCCAGTGATCGTCTCGGGCTTAACCCCGGTGCCACCTTCGGTGACTTCGGCCTTCCACGGATGACGCCCCTTCGCGTCTGGCTTGTTGCGGCGCAGAATCGTGCCCTCAATGCTCGGGGTGGAGAACGTGATCGAGTCGGCTTTGGTGGCCAGCGTTTCTGTTGGCAGGGCGAACTTGACCCGGTAGAGCCAAAAATACTGATACTTCCCCGTGGAGCGTGCTGCGCGGAAACCAATCGCCACCGGGCTGCCGCCGTCCTCGGAGGCGGAGATGAGCACGCCGTTGGAGTCCACGGTCGCCCCAGTGAGGG
>NZ_GL385912.1:482075-652907 GCF_000146285.1 Mobiluncus curtisii subsp. curtisii ATCC 35241 | reverse complement strand
CTCATCGCCGTCGCCCTTGTCAGGTTCGTCGTGAGACTCGACCTCATCCTCATCGTCATCTGGCTCTTCGTCCGGCTTAGCGTTGAAGGCAGGGTTGCGTTCGCCGGTGAGAAGTTCGTCGGCGAAACCCATGTCAATCGCGGCGCGTGCGTCCATCCATGTTTCGGCGTCCATGAGCTTGGACAGCTTCGCCCGACTCATGCCCGTCTTTTCCTGATATGCATTCAGGATTGATTCTTTGACCGAATCAAGCATCGACATGGCGCGTGCGAGTTCGTCCTTATCGCCGACCGCCATGGTGGCCGGGTTATGAATCATCAACATCGACACCGGCGACATGGCAACAGTGGATGCGGCCATTGCGATCACGGACGCGGCCGATGCGGCGATCCCGTCGATATTGACGGTCACGTGGCTTGGGTAGTCGATGAGCATGTTGTAGATCTGCGCAGCCGCCACCACATCACCACCAGGCGAATTGAGCCAGATCGTCACCGGCCCCGACCCAGCATTCAACTCACTAGCGAAGATACTGGGTGTGACATCGTCATCGAACCAGGATTCTTCAGCGATCGTGCCGCTAATACGCAAAACCCGGACTACATCTGCGTCCAGGTCATTCGTGTGTGGCTCGGGTTCGAGCCAGTTCCAAAAACGTCTCATATCCTCCTCCTTACAGAAGATTCACTTGTAGATTCCACAGCCGGTTCAGACTCGGTTGTCTGCGCGTATGCCCCTGCGAGGCCGAGCGGGAGCATGTTGCCGTTCACCAAATAGAGGTCACCGCCTGCTTCTGGGCTGATGCGGTCGAGGTTTTCTAGTTCGCGGATATCGTTGGCGCTCATCCATCCGTTCTGCCTGGCAACCGCGTACCCATCCATCCGTGACTTGTAGTCACCTCTCAGTAAGCCTTCGAGGTTGAACTTCACATAGATCTGCGGCTTCTCACGCGAGCTGAGGAGGGTTTTGGTGATGGCCTGTTCCCACCGGATCACCCACGGGTCCAACGTGTACTTCACAAACTCCAACGACTGCTGCTCAATATTGGAAAACGAGGATTTTTCGAGGTCGCCGATCATGTGGGGTGGGATACGGAAGATTCGAGCAATTTCGTTGATCTGAAACTTCCTCGTTTCAAGGAATTGCGCCTGCTCCGGCGAGACGCTGATGGGCGTGTATGTCATGCCCTCTTCCAACACGGCGATCTTGTTGCCGTTCCGGGCTCCACCGAAGGTGGCCTGCCACGACTCGCGCACCCTGGCGGGGTCTTTAATCGTGCCCGGATGCTCCAACACACCACCCGGAGCCGCGCCATTAGCGAAAAAGCTCGCCCCGTAATCCTCGGTAGCCTGAGCCAGACCGATGGCATTCTTCGCCATCGCAATCGGGCTATAGCCAACCAGCCCGTCAAAGCCCAACCCTGGAATGTGCAGCACCTCGCGCGCCGAGAGTCGCACCGTGTCGAAGCGTCCAGCTGGTTCGTCCCATGTCCGCTGATACTCGTAATACAGCCACCCAGCCTCGTCGCGCCCCACCATCATCCGGTTCGGCATCAACGGATACAAACCAATCACTTCATCTTTACCGTTGCGCAGCACTTGGGCGAACGCATTACCCCAAAGAAGCAAATGCGTCATCAGAGTTTCCCTAAAGACAAAGGATGTCATTTCAGGGTTCGGCTCATCATGAAGAAGCCGATACAACGGATGATCGAGCGCTTTCACCTTCGCCCCATTACTGCTTTGGCGGTAGACGTGCAACGGTAGCCCAGCGATAGCTTCAGCCAGAATACGGACGCACGAGTAGACAGCGGTCATTTGCATCGCCGAACGTTCCGTCACCGGACGCCCCGATGAGGTCGCTCCGAAGAAGAACGAGTACCCACCACCCGTCAGGGCATGGTCGTCAGCCTTACGAGCGGAATCGCCACGCAGCCAGGAAAGAAACCCCATTGAAATCCCCCTCAAGAATCAGGAAAATGAATCCATGACGCGAAATAGTTGGAAAACCGCACTCAAAGAAGCTCTAGAAAGGGAAGACCCCGATCAGAAGCTCATAGGCCACTCGATTTTTGCGCGCGTTAACAACGAGTCCAGCCCGAGTCTTGAGATCGTTCCAGCATCATCTGAACCCGCGAAGCCAAATGAACTTCGGTTGCTATTAACGCACTATCGCCCAGAAATACCTAAGGGCGATCATGTTGTCGTGATCGGGATGAATCCCTCGAACGCACGTGCTTTTTCAGGACGGGTCCAAACCGAGAGTGGGTGGGTGCCGGCAACGGACCAGACGGCACTTATAGTGGGAGGGTGGCTCCGCAGCGCCAAGCTGAAAAACACGCAGCGTCTTACGATGATGAACCTTGTACCCATTATCGACAAGGATAGCGATGCAGTTCAGCAACGCATCAATGACTGGACAGGACCAAATCTCGAACAGATTTTCAAAGAGACCCTTGAAACAATCCTAGAGTCCTCAAGAACCTCATCACAGAATGTCCGAATCATTTGCGCCTGGGGATCTCCAGCCAAACACGCATGGGTAGAACAAGGCCAGAAATGGTTCACGGATTTTATTAATTGTCCGCGCAATCACCACGTTACTGATGGCATCCTCATCCGTCGTCTCAAGTTCAAGAAAATCCCTGACACTGAACCTGCTGAACCTGCGCCGTATCCTCCGCATCCCATAGGCAGCTGGGGACTGAATGATGGCAACGATCTTATACCCTTCCCCTAGGCAGCTTGGGACTGAAGAAGGGCAACGATCTCATGTGCGTGCGTGTACAACCAAATTCAGATAAGCAATAGTCCGCGCTCGTCGTAGACGGAACCGGCGTGGTGGTCACTGCCGTTTCGGATGGCTCGGTCGAGCGCCATGATGGTGGCGACCACGCCGTCGATCTTCTCCGTGGACTTTTGCTTGTCGGGCTTGATATTGCCGGCCGAGTCTTGGCGGACGTGAATGTTGTCAACCATCCAGGACAGGACTGGGTGTCCACCATGGGCGAGCTTGCCCTCAAGGGCGAGTTTCATCAGTTCTTTGGATGGTGGGGACATGTCTTTGAAACCCTGCCCGAACGGCACGACCGTGAACCCGGCATCCTCTAAGTTCTGTGACATTTGGACGGCACCCCACCGGTCGAACGCGATCTCCCGAATATCGAACCGGGTGCCGAGTTCTTCGATGAACGCCTCAATCGCCCCATAGTGGACGACGTTGCCCTCGGTTGTCTGCAGGAAGCCTTGTTGCTGCCAGAGGTCGTAGGGCACGTGGTCGCGAGCTACTCGGAGCTTGAGGTTGTCATCGGGTATCCAGAACCACGGCGCGATCACATACGGCTCGTCGCCGGTCTCTGGTGGGAATACGAGGACGAACGCGGTGATGTCCGTCGTGGAGGCGAGGTCGAGGCCGCCGTAACAGACCCGGCCTTCCAGGTCGGCAAGGTCGACGGGAGCCGAGTTGTTGTTCCACACGTGCAGGGGCATCCACCGCACCGACTGCTTCACCCACTGGTTCAAGCGCAGCTGCCGGAACGTGTTCTCTTCTGTCGGATTCTGCCTGGCCGAGTTGCAGGCTTGACGAACCTTCTCAATCGGCACCGTGATCCCCAAGCTCGGATTAGCCTTATGCCACACGGCCTCGTCGGTCCAGTCGTCCTCACGGCCGGCCCCGTAAATCACCGGGTAGAACGTCGGGTCAATCTTTTTGCCTGCGAAGATGTCTTCGGCTTTCTCATGCTGCTCATAACAAATGCTATGCGTGTCGGTTCCTGCGGTGGTGATGAGGAAGTACAACGGCTGGGTGCGAGCATCACCCGAACCCTTGGTCATGACGTCGAACAAGGCACGGCCCGGTTGGGTATGCAGTTCGTCGAAGACAACACCGGAGATATTGAACCCGTGCTTCGAATACGCCTCAGCCGAGAGGACTTGGTAGAAGCTGTTGGTGGGCTTGTAAATAATCCGCTTCTGCGAGGCAAGAATCTTGACACGCTTGGACAGCGCTGGACTCATGCGCACCATGTCCGCCGCAACCTCAAACACAATCGAAGCCTGCTGACGGTCGGCGGCGCAGCCGTACACTTCGGCGCGTTCTTCACCATCCCCGCATGTCAGCAGCAGCGCGACCGCAGCGGCGAGCTCGCTGTTGTGGGTGGGCAGCATTGAGCGGCCGATTAGGTACTGGTGGGAGGGCGAGTCGACTTGGATGCATTGCATGCCCCGGTTGCGGATCGGCTCGATGGAGTCGATGTAGCGGTAGTGCGAGCGAGTGTTCGGGTTACGCGGGATTGCCCGCTCCTGCTTGCGTTCCAAACCTGCGACTGGCATGTCGTCGAAGGCGGTGAACTTCACGTAGTACAAGGTTTCACCGGTCTCGACTCGTCCACACACGCTGGACGGCTGGCTCCAATCGGTGCGCTGCGTGGAGGCGGCGGTGGTGATGGCGTTCTTGACGCCCAGGCTCCACAGCAGTTCAGAGACGGACTCGGCCAGTGCCGGTTCGGTTGAGGTGTAGATCGCCTGACCCTTGCGGGTGGAGATGGACCCGTCGGAATCCATCAGCCCTTGCAGCAACTCGAGCCGTTGACGCCGTGATGCCCGCAGATACTGGGCGGGGATGACCTTGTCACGGTAGGAATCAACCAGGATGGTTTCGAGTTCGGGGATGCGGACACACACCGAGTCGCCGGTGTTCGGGTAGCGGGTCGAGATCGTGTTCCACGCCCACACATGCTCCAGGACGCCTACCACGTCGCACGACTGGATCGTCAGATACGGTTTCGTGGCGGTGCCGTTGCCCAGCCAGTAGCCCATCACGTACGGGTCGACCGGCAGCACGGCCTCTGGCAGGTCGAGGGCGTCGGCGACCGGGATGCGGAAGCGGATTGAGCCGCCGTCACGCGGCAGCCGGTACAGCTCGCCGGTAGTCATCACCGCTTCCCGTGGTGTGCCGTGCGTGTAGTGGCCAGCCCACTGGTGGTTTTCGCCCGCTTCGATCACCTCGCCATCTTTGAACGTGATCCGGTACGCCTGCTCCGTATAGTCCACGTCGGACTTCGCGACCACCCGGCAGGTTTCGCCATGTTCGTCAAATACGATGTCGCCCACACGGATCGCGCCCATCGTCGTAAACCCCGACGGAGTAGGAATCAGCGTGTCCAACGACACCTGCTTGCCCTGCTTCTTGGGTATCTCGACGTAGGCGGTGGTGAACTGGCGGTAGCCGTCGGCTTTGACGGTGCCGAACAGGTCGCGGATGATCTGTTCCTGCCAATCAATCAGCTGGAAGGGCTGTCCTGACCAGCGGCCCTTCGTGTGCTTGAGCGCTTGAATGAAGGCGACCGCATAGTCGGCCTTCCGCTTGTCATATCGTGAACCGTCAGCCATGAACCGGGTCGGCGTGTAGGTGTCGAGAGTGCGCATCACGCCGATCAGGCTCCTTCCTGCACTGGCTGGGTTAGTTGGTGTGGGCGAAGGCCCAGGCGATGGCATGCCCGGCGTCCTCAAAGAGATTGTCGGCTTCGGCGACAAGGTCGAGTTCACATTCAATGAAGCCTCGGGCGTCCGACCCCCAGCCGGGGATGGGCGCCTCGGCGAGCTTGTAGACGCGGGCGTCGTTGCCAATCTGGCCTTTGCCCAGGTGCCGGTAGGCAGAGGCGAGGACGAAATCCCCGTAGGCGATCACCGTACCGTAGCTGTCGGTCGCCATCTGCAGCTGCTCCATCGTGGCCTTTTCGTTGTTCATGACCTTCTCCTTGTCCTCTTGTTCGGTCATGTACATACAGCCATAGGTGTGCGCGGTTATCCAGTCATTTTCGGCTCAATATCAACGAAAAATAGCGGTCTGCATCACTGCGTTTAGGGTAAGTATTCCCACCTGTCTTCGCCTGGGATGAGGCCGAGTGTGGAGCCGTTGTCCCACGCCACGTGAACTGTTCCCGCATCGTCAACGACCATGATTGTTCCTTCCTCGCCTGGGGTGAGGTGCGTGTAGGGGTCGGTGGTTGCGATCAGGCGAACCCGCCGCCTCTCCAGGTTGGCGCTCATGACGCGTCCTCCGGTGAGGGTGTGGTTTTCCACGCCGCGTTGCCCTCCAGGTTCGCGAGCAGAACGCGGCGAGCGTTCTTGTATCCCTTGCCAATCATTCCGAGCCGTAGGAGCCAGCTGCGCATCGCATACTTATCGTTACCCGACGCTGGCGGCTTGGGCGAGATACGGGTGGCGGTCTTGGCGTGCTCGATCATCAGCTGGATAAGCACGCTGACCGCTTCAATCACCTCCGACTCGGGAAGTTGTTCGAACCAAGCAAACTCAACCGTTCCTTCCACCTCGTCCATCTTCATGGGCGTGGCTGGAATATCGAGTGCCTTGGCGATGAGTTCTCCCTTGGCGGCGAGCAGGGCTTCGAGCTTCGCGGCTGTGGCCTCATCCCAGCCAGTCGTGGGGAATGCGAGCGTCAGCCCGTAGTCTTTGCCTGTGGGCGCAAAACCAGCCGTAATCGCTGCCTTACTGAGGGCGTCGGTGTCGATGTTCTCTGGGAGGTGGAGCACCCAGTCCCGATCTAGCCGGGCTTGCCCGATCAGGTAGTCGAAAGAAGGCGTACCCGCATACACAGGGTTCGCGCCGAGATGGGTGGCGATGGTGTCGGCGAGTTTCTTGCGCCCGCTCTTGTTCGGGGAGAAGGGAATCTGGGTCATGCTGCCACCTCTTGGTCGAACCAAGATGCGATGAAACCGAGATAGTCATCTGGGTAGTCGTTGATGCAGGTTGCGGCTAGCTCGAAGTCGTGTTCGCAGGCGTACCCGAATGCTTCAGCACGGTTCCACAGGTCGACGCCTGCTTCTAGCATTTCGGTTAGTTCAATATGTAGTTCGCTCATGACCATCCTCCAATTCGTGTTTCCCCAGTTAGGGTTCTTGTTTGGTCATGTACATACAGCCATAGGTGCGAGCGCTTATCCAGTCGTATTGGCTGCTTTTTGTAGTCTGTTTAGGACGTATTTCACTACTGGTAATGCCACCCCATTTCCCCACAGTTTGTACTGTGCTGAATCAGTTGGCGCGGTTTTCAGCCAAGTAGTGATTTGGCTGCGAGTTTTCGGTTTCACGCCCCGTCCTAGGTTCCAGTTCTTCCACACGCCCTCCCAGTACCTGATTTCGTCTTCGTCTGGGTCGAGGTTTGTGAGGTTGTCACACCAATAGTCCGGGAAGCCTTGTAGACGAGAACATTCGAGGGGTGTGAGTTTGCGTGGGCGAAGCATCGTATTAGCGACAATAGGTGGCTGGTGTGAATCACTTGCCAAAAGTGCACCTGCAACATTTGTGGTTGTCCTCGTGAAATGATCAGATTTCGAAGAAGCATCGATCGGTTCGAGAATGACCATTCCGCCTTGATTGCATGCGGGATTACCGCCAGCTAAATCAAGAGTTTTTGCCACAGTGGTTTCGTAACCGCATTCACCACCATATTTACGATTGTCGTGGACGGAATTTATACCGTATACAGGTTGGTCGAGTAGGAGTGGAACATTTCCACCTCCTGTTCCCATTCGTGAAGTTAAGGTTTGACTTGTTACCTGGTCGCCAATTTCGATGCGTGAATCATTGGGATGGTAATCAAGCATCACCTGCATGCTAGGTTCAAATAAGACTTGGTCAGCACCAGTTCCTAATGTGCCTGAAAGGTCATGCTGAATCAACGGCCCTTTACCACCGCCTGGCTTACCGGCACGCATACGAAGAGTTAACGCCCCGCACTGGTTGCCTGTAGTGCTTGGGCTAATTGTTCGGGCAGGGTTTTGTTTTTCTTCTTTGCTCGCGTCAGGATTCCTTGTGCTGCTTTGGGACTCAAATAGAATCTCGGGTGCGGATTGTCCTGCAAAATCTGCGACAAGGAAGATACGACGACGACGTTGGGGCACTCCGAAAAATTGAGCATCGAGCACTCGCCATGCAAGTGATGCCCCATCTGCCAAGACGTATCCGCTGGTTGCCCAGCTGGTTTCAGGAACAGGAATGCGTGGCGTTTGCTGGCAGGATACCTCGATAAACGCTTGCAAGACCGCGGCGAAGTCGGCTCCGTGGTTTGAGGAGAATACGCCCGGCACGTTTTCCCACACAGCATATCTTGGGTAGGCACCATGAGTTGCTTGCCTCATTTCTTCAATAATTCGCACAGCTTGGTAAAACAGTGAGGAGCGAGACCCATCAATCCCGCTCCGCTTACCTGCGATAGATAAATCCTGACAAGGTGAACCAAACGTGATCACATCCACCGGCTGTAACCGGCCACCATCTAACAAATTAATATCGCCAACATGGCGAACTTCAGGCAGATTTTTCTTAGTTACCCGGAAAGCGAAGGGGTCTACCTCAGATGCCCACATCGGTTTGATACCAACCATTTTGGCAGCTAAAGGGAAACCGCCCGAACCATCAAACAAGGACCCCAACGTCAAAGCACTCACGATTCACCCCGATCAACATCGCGCACCAAATCCAAATACGCGTATTCTTTGCCCTCACGCAAACAGGTGATCCCTGCCGCGTCCCCGGTGTGTTCGGCATAGCGGCGCAAAATCACGGAGGCGTATTTCTCGTCGAGCTCCATGCAATAGCAGATGCGGTCGGTTGCCTCGCACGCCATCAAGGTTGAGCCTGAGCCTGCGAAGGTGTCGAGCACGATCGCGTTCGCCTGGGTGGAGTTTCCGATCGGATACGCCAACAAATCCAGCGGCTTGCTGGTCGGATGATCGGCGTTGCGGCGGGGCTTAGCGAAATTCCAGATCGTGGTTTGTTTGCGATCCGCATACCAGCGATGCTTACCTGTCTTCACCCACCCGTAGAGCACTGGCTCGTGCTGCCACTGGTAGGGCGAGCGACCAAGAACCAGAGAGTCTTTGACCCAGATGCAACACCCCGAAAGATAGAATCCGGCCTCTGCGAAGGCGCGACGGAAATTCAACCCTTCAGTGTCAGCGTGGAACACATACGCGGATGCGCCTTTCTCACACACGCCCGCCATGTTCGTAAACGCCGATAGCAGGAAGTCGTAGAACTTCTCGCCATCCATCTTGTCGTTCTTGATGGACAAGCCCGAGCCTGATTCGAAGGCAACGTTATATGGCGGATCGGTCAACACAAGATTCGCGCGCTTACCATCCATCAGTGTGGCGATGTCGTCGGCACTGGTGGCATCCCCGCACACGAGGCGGTGGCGACCGACCGTCCACACATCCCCACGCTGGACAAATGCGGCTGCTTCGAGTGCGGCGGTGAGGTCGAAATCATCATCCTCCACCTCACCCTCGTCGAGGGAGCCGATAAGCTGCGCGATCTCAGCATCGTCAAAGCCAGTCAGTTCAGCGTCGAAATCCGAAGCGTCAAGGTCAGCGATGAGGAGGGCAAGTTTATCGTTATCCCATTCGCCGCTGATCTTATTCAACGCGATGTTGAGGGCTTTCTCGCGCGTCTCATCCAACTCCACGACGATCACATCCACGGTGTTGTGGCCGAGTTCTTCGAGCACCTTCAAGCGCTGATGCCCACCCACGATGTTGCCGGTGGTCTTGTTCCAGATGACGGGTTCGACGTAGCCAAACTCGGTGAGCGAGCGCTTGAGCTTCTCGTATTCGGGATCGCCGGGCTGGAGGTCTTTACGCGGATTGTAGTCAGCGGGCTTCAGCTCAGCTATTGGCATTGTTTTCATGAGCATGCTTCTTCACCGCCTTCCCTAAAGCATTAACGTGAGCGAACGAGTTCTCCCAACGCAGACCGACATGGCCGAAGTGCCCATAGGTTGAATACTGTGTAAAACCAGGCTTGCGAAGATTCAAAGCATCGATGATTGCTCCAGGGCGCAGCGAGAACACCTCGCGTGCAGCAGCAGTGAGGATCTCGTCAGAGTATTCGCCTGTCCCGAGGGTGTCGATGGTGAAGGCGACCGGGTCAGCCTTCCCAATCGCATAACTGATCGCCACCTGACACTCATGAGCCAGACGAGCGTCGACGATAGTCTTGGCGATCAGGCGCGCCATATATGCACCCGAGCGGTCCACCTTCGAGGCGTCCTTACCAGAGAACGCTCCACCACCGTGAGGGGCGAGACCGCCGTAAGTGTCAACCATCAACTTGCGGCCCGTCAGTCCAGTGTCCGCCTTCGGCCCACCAACCGTAAACAAGCCCGAGGGATTCACCAGAATCTCGGTATCAGCGCTAATCGGCCGGTACGGCTTACACGCGGGTGCGACGATCAGTGTTTTGACCTCAGCTGCAAGCTCATCCAGATCCTTGATCTTCTCGTGTTGGATCGACACCACCACGGTCTCAACCGCCACGGGCTTACCAGCAGCGTCGTAACGAACTGTCACCTGCGCCTTACCATCGGACTTGATCCCGGTGATCGTGCCGTCCTTGCGCGCCTTATCGAGGCGGGCGCAAATCTCGTGTGAGAGCACCAGCGGCAACGGCAAACGCTCCGGGGTTTCCGCCGTGGCGTATCCATAAACGGTTCCTTGGTCACCTGCTCCTTGGAGGGCGAACTCAGTGTCGTCACCGAAACGAGCTTCGAGCGATCGGGTGACTCCTGCGTTGATGTCTGGAGACTGCCTGCGAGTCCAGACGAAAACGGGGAACTTCCACGGCACATACCCCGCCTTCACCAACGCATAACGCACCGACTCACGAATACGCGGACGAACCTTCGAAGTTATCTCGCCAGTCACAATGATCCTGTGACCAGATGCCATCACTTCTACTGCAACGCGGGCAGCAGGATCCTCGTAGAGGATGTCGTCGAGAATGGTGTCGGCGATCAGGTCGCACAGTTTATCGGGGTGACCGATACACACTGCTTCAGCGCTTAGAACCTTAGTCATAGGAATGCCCTTTCAGTAGAAAAATCAAAAGAAACAAAAACTCTCCACCCTGTCAGCCAGGAGCAGGGAGCGAAGAAAACGAGGAAAACCCGAGTCATGTGTGATACTGGAATACGTGCAAGACGAAACGAGTAAACCTAATCAGCCAGAACCTTCCGGCGGCGATGGTAAGGCCGTGGCTTACGGAATGATTGCCGGGATGATGGCTGGCACTGCCCTTGGGTTCATTATGAACAATATTGCCTTGGGGTTAGCTATCGGCGTAGGAGTTGGGAGCGCGCTAGGGGCAGGCTTCAGCGCAAGAAAACGCCCCAAATAAGCTCAAAAACACTAGGACGCATCTACGAGCGTGCTTTCAACAACTGCTCCATAACCTCATCACCCGGGGTCGTACCCGAATAGTCACTAGTGCAGTTAGCTCGCACAATCTCAAAAATCTCATACCAATACACGTTTGCCTGCTTACCAAAAGACTGGCTCATCGCAACGAACGGGGAAGCGATAGCAGCCCCCGTGGTTGGGTGCTTGCCGAGCAAACCGAACTTGGAGATCGCCTGCTCACACTGCACATACCGGGCGAAAGCCTGCGCGTAGGCCTCGACCAGGCGCTTAGAAACAAACCTGGTGCAGCCACGCTCATCAAGCCAGCGCCACGTCTCCCGATACACCAAATCAGCACCCAAGGGTTTGCCATCGCGCTGAACCTCCGACAGGTACTCGGAAGGCTCCGGCATTACCTCACCAGCAAGCACCGCGCCCTCGCCAACATTTGCGCCCTCGAAATCGAAAGGGCTCGCTAGCGGATCTTCAAGGCGAGTCGCAATCATACCCTTAGCGAGTTTCTCACTCAGCGGGTCTGGTTTCGCGCCAGCCCTCACGCGGCGCCCACCACGGTTCGTACCGTCTTTCGCCATGAAATCTCGCCTCCTTCCAGGTGATTAGCCCGGTGATGGAGGGCTTGCGGGTTAATACCCTGTTTGAATCGGTCTTTTTGCGTACGGTTGGCCCCGCCCGCTGACCTTCCCAAGAGCTGTAGAGATCGAGAGCCCCCTACCCCTCGCCAGGCTTTCGACGTTGGCTCGTGTTCGGCAAACGCCAGGCGGGTAGGCATCTTTGAGGTTCCAGATGATCGTCGCTCCAGCGGGCAACGTGTGGGCTCGTCAGTAGGTGTAGACCCGAGGTTGTTGCCGCCATCGGTCGTCATCGAGCGCGGTCTGTCTGGAGTGGCAGGGCTTGCACAGCGAACGGAGGTTCTCAAAGTCGTGGGTGCCGCCGTGTTCAAGCGGGATAACGTGGTGGACTTCCTGCACCGGCGTGTATCGCCCAGCCTCTAGGCAGTCCTCACACAGTGGATGGGCGGTGACGTAGGCGGCGCGGATCTTGCGCCAACGCGCGCCGTAGCGGCGGTTGATCTTCGGATCACGCTGATACTTCCGATACCGGGCGTCTTCCGCCTTCGCGTGCTGCTCGCAGTAGCGTTCACGGGTGAGCTCAGGGCAACCAGGGTGACAGCACGGGCGAGCTGGTTTGACTGGCATCGCGTTGCTCCTTCCCACTGGATGTGGTGAAGCCCCAAGTTCCCGTGTGGGTTCTTGGGGCTTCACCTAGTTTTCAACCACCTACATCATCTCAAAGGAAAAGAGGCAAATGCATCCGCTGTTCCTGACACCTTTTGGCGCGAGGGTGCAAAACCCTCACAAACGACCATACAGAGCGGTCGCAAGACGAGCCAGCGCGCGCGACTTCTTCTGGTAGGCGGTCGTGCGCTCGATGTAGAAGTGGTTACAGACCTGCTGAACTGCATCATCTTGTGTACCCTCGCCGAGGAAGAATGCTTCCAACACTAACCGGTCATCCTCGGAGAGGATCTCCCATGCGGGCAAGAACCAGTCCATGTACTGGCGCGCCTGCGCATACCGAGCCTTATAAGTGTCGATACGCTCGATCGTTGCAACGATCCTGTTCTCCGACGCGTGCAGATCACCCGAGGGCGGTGTGCCATCCATACGTGGGGATGCGGGGCTGGCTGCATCAGCATAGGCGGTTTTGATGGCGTCGTCGGTGGTGTCGATAATCTGTTCCATCACCGCATAATCCTGCAACGCAGCAATCGCTGCCTTACGAGTGTCGAGGTATTTGGTCATCACATGCATAAAAGTTCCTTCCTAGTGGTTGTGTGGATTTCTTGTGCGACCGCGTTGATCAACGCAGCCTGCGTAGCATCCTTCACATCAAGCGCACGCAAGACGGCTTCATCGAGCGTCCCTTCAGCAACAAGATGCGTGATCGTCACAGGTTCGGATTGCCCTTGCCGATAAAGCCTGGCGTTCGTCTGCTGGTAAAGCTCCAAAGACCAGGTGAGCGAAAACCACACCAGCAGATGCCCACCGGCCTGGAGGTTCAGACCGTGACCAGCCGATGCCGGGTGAATCAGCCCGAACGTGATCTCACCTTTGTTCCATGCCTCGATATCCGCGCTCGTTTTAAGTTCGCGAGCCTGCGGGAAGCGGGCAGTGATGCGCTCGCGGTCATGGGTAAACCAGTAGGCCACGAGCAGTGGGTTGCCGTTGGTTGCCTCAACAAGGTCTTCTAGAGCGTCAAGCTTCCGATCATGCACAGAAGCCCAGTCGCCATCGCCGGTGTAGATCGCGCCCGACGCCAACTGCAGCAACTTGCCCGACAACGCAGCAGCATTCGCGGCATCAATCGTCTCGTCACCAAGTTGGAGAACGAGGTCGGCTTTCAACTGTTCGTAGACCTTGCGCTCTTTCGGCTCCAACTTCACGGACGTGGTCGTCACCGTCAGCTCTGGTAGCTGCAAGTGGTCGGTGGTTCGCATCGACAACGTCATGTCACCAATCGCCCCGTAGATCTCATCCTCAGCACCCGCGCGGGGCTTGTAGGTGAACACCTGCATCCCGTTCCTTTTGTCAGGCACGAACCAACGCTCGCGGTAACGAGTAATGAAACGACCGAGCCTTTCGCCTCCATCGAGGAGTCGGAATTGCGCCCACACGTCCATCAGCCCGTTCGACGCTGGCGTTCCGGTCAGGCCGACCCAGCGCTTGACGAAGGGTCGCATTTTCACCAATGCCGTGAACCGTTTTGCGCGATGGTTTTTGAAGCTGGAGAGTTCGTCGATGACGACCATGTCGAACGGCCAGCTACCGTTGAGTTGGTTCACGAGCCATGGGATGTTTTCACGGTTGATGATGGTCACCATCGCAGACTTGGCTAACGCCGCCAGCCGGTCTTGTTTGGTGCCAACAGCAACCGCGACGGCGAGCCCATCAAGGTGATCCCACTTGGCTATCTCGGCGGACCACGTATCCCGGGCAACACGCAACGGAGCGATTACCAATACGCGGCTGATCGTGAAGTAGTCGAGCATGAGCTGCCAGATCGCGGTCAACGTGATCACCGATTTACCTAAACCCATCCCAAGGAGGATCGCTGCTTCGGGGTGGTCGATGATGTATTGGGTCGCCTGCCGCTGGTAGTTATGCGGCTGATAGTGCATCAAGCACCTCCTGTATGTCGTCAACCGAATCAACGACCAATGCGGTGAAGCCTTGGTAGCGGAGTTGATTCATCCGACGTAATTGGATTGGCCTGGGGTTCTGTCCTGGTACTTTCAATTCGACGAAGACAGCCCGGTTTCTCATCAGGCATATCCGGTCGGGTACGCCGATGGTTCCAGGGCAGACGAGCTTCCAGCACAAGCCACCGATGTCTTCAACGGCTTTCTTGAGCTTCGCTTCGATTGTTCTTTCATTCATGACTTTTCCTTGAGTTGTCAAGGGTTGTGTTGGTCATGTAGGTCTAGTTCTAAACCTCTATATAGAAGTATTTTTTTGGCTTCTATATAAAGGGCTAGTACCGACGTACACGACCAACACACCCGTCGTTAGTTGAGCTCGAATTCGTCAAGCAAGCGAAGTCCTCGGATGAGTTTTCCGCGATTGTTTCGACGCGAGGTGAAGCCGTTTTTCTCCACGGCCGCATAGAAATCACTCGTTGAGCGCACGTACTCGCTACGGCTAAGCGCCCAAGCCCTGTAGGAGGAATAGAGCGCCCCAGACTTCTCTTCAAGACCTGGGTCGAGCTCGCAGCATTCGTCGAGGAAGTGGGCGAACCAGTCGTTGGCCGCCCGATACTTCTCCGACGCTTCTACTACGCAGGCGGGTGGGACGAGCCGATAGTTCTCGGCGTGGATCAGGCGTGCGCCTTCCATGATCCAGGCGAGGACTGCGCCGCCTGCTTGTTCGAAGAGGTGGTCTGCATAGTTCTTCACATCCACACTGGGCTGGATGGTTTGGGTGAAGGGGATGACGACAAGCCGCCTCCAGATACCGGTATCCGTCGCCCCGACTTTGGGCAGGTGGTTCGTGTAGAGCACGAGGGTGTGGGAGGGGGTGAAGGAGAAGGGGTCTTTGTATTTCTTCTCCGCCGCGATCTTGTCCGTCGAGGAGGTTGAAAGGCGCACGCCTTCGTCGTTCTCACCTGCGATCAGGAGGCGGCGGGCCCTTGTTTCAGCCATTTCGTGTTTGGCGTTGTTCTTTTTGCCCGCAATCAACACCTCTGCCGAGATGGTCTCCGAATAGGAGCCAAGGACGCGGGCGATAGTGTTCCAAAACGTCGACTTACCGTTGTTGCCATCCCCGTAGGCGATGATGAGGGCTTCGATGAGCACCTTGCCAATCGCGGCCAGCCCGCAGACGCGTTGGACGTAGGCGATGAGTTCTTGGTCGCCGCCGAAGGTCAGCTCGAGGGAATCACGCCACACCTGCGCGCCAATATCGCTGGGGTCGGTGGCGGTTTGCTTGGTCAACATGTCCGCAGGGTCATGATCACGCCTACTCCCGTCACGCAGATCCCACGTCCCAGTTGGGGTGTTGAGCAAATACGCGTCAGCGTCGAGAATCTCTGGGTTGATGAGCGTGAGGGGTCTTGCTTGGCGCATGACGGCTTGGATCGTGCGGTCGGAGCGGCATTTGTAGATGAACTTCTGCCACTCTTGGGCAGCTGTCAGTTCCCGATACGCCTGCGCCTGCTTAGGGTTGAACATTCCCAGCGCTTTGGTTTTCGTCATGGCCATGAGCATGGCTGTCACCCCGAGCTCGCTGGCGCGTTGACTGATGGCCTCGAGCTCAGCATCGACTTGCTCTAACTGGCGGGTGGTGAGTTCTTGGACGACGTGTTGGACTTTGGGTTCGTTTTCCTCCCACACCCCGTCTTCGTAAACCATCCACGCTGTTGCTGGCGAGTAACAGATCCGATTCGCATATTCACTGGCGAGGACCATGGCTTGGCCGACATCAGTGAAATCCTCCGGCTTCAAACTCGTCAACTGCGCGTATGCTTCGGGTGGCAGGTAGTCGGGGTTGGCTGCAACTTTCGTTGCGAACCTGCACGCCGAGTTCCAAATCGTCGCCAACTCCGAATCGCTGAGCGGTGGTTCGCACAGCGATGCTTTGCGGTCGAACAAGTCACGCGCCTGGTCGGTCTGCCCGTAGCGGATGAGCACCCTGCCTGCGAAGCGCGACAAGGTGGCATTACGGGAGCCTTCACCAATCACGAGAGTGCTTTGATCGAAGGCAGCAAACACATCCTGTTCGTCAGCCGCATCCAACCATGCATCGAGGAGCTGGTCGCCCTCATGCACCGTAACTTGTGGGTTAGGGGTGCCGTAGATGAACCTTCCTGCGTCCAGAGCGTTGCGGTCAAAGAAACCAAACCGGCTAGCGAGGCGATGCTTCAATCTTGCGTATTCGTCTGCGTCGTGTACTTCGTGGATTGGGAAGTAGACGTGGAAACGCGGCCGGGCGGAGAGCACGCCTTTCGGCTTCATGTGATTACGCGAGGTGGCGGTCATGAACTCGACCCCAGCCATCACCTCGCCAAGCTTCTCTGGTGTGATCCACTCGGTTTGGGTTTCGGTGTGGTCGTTGTCGATATCCATCACCACGCAATTCGAGGAGATGAAGGCTGCGCTGGAGCGGCGGTCATTCACATAGGTGGCTGCCACATGATCAAAACCTGTGACTACCGATAGCGAGGCCGCGTCAGTGACCTGATGTGGGTTAGGGTAGTGGTTGTTGTTCTGCACGCCAGCAAAAGTGGTGGCGAACAAAGTGATCGGCGTGGTCATGGGGTGACCTCCTTGAAATCAGAATCGAAATACTTGATGGGTAGGTCGAGGTCGCGTGCCCAGCCGATTTCTAGGCGCATACCAGGGCTAACGTGACCCACGTATGCCCACAGGGCTTCGCACTTGGCGAGTAGCACACGGTTGAAAAACATCGCCATCTCACGCTGATCAGGATCGGCGTCATCCATAAACTGGGGATAGTGCAGGTGTGGAGCGAACGGAATCTTGCCCGCGCTCACTGCGAAGGAACAGAATTGGCGGGCGAGCTCAACGTTCGCTTCCGTGTCGCCTGAGTATGGCGAGCAGATATAAACCAAGGGCCGGTAGCCGAACTGTTCACGCTGGAACTTCTTGAGCGCGTGGTAGCTCGTCAGGTCCAGATAGCCTTCGGTGTTCTTCTTCGAGAATCCGATATCGAGTGTCGTGGCGGTCATGCTTGCACCTGACCTTCACGCTCAATCACTGGGAGGATGCCGAGCTGGTTCTTGAGAACCTCGTAAATGAACAGGCGGCCCTTTTGTGTCCAGTAGGTGTGAATCCGGGTGCGGTTGCCGTCGTCAATGACGTGGGTTTTGGTGTCGGTGTAACCGTTGCCTGCGTGCCGTGCGTAGAGCAGCCACACCCCCGATTGCTTGTACTGAATACCGAGTTCGTGAAGGAGCTGGTTGAGCTTGCGACCAGAAAGCCCATAGTCCTTCGCGATCACCGTGATCGGCAAAGCGTCCTTAGCTTCGAGAACCATGTCGTAGTAGGACAGTTTCGGCTTCGCTTCAGCCAGGGCTTGGGCTTGAGCAAGATTCTGCAACGTGAGCTCTGCGGTTTTGCGGCGTTCAGCGACGTACGCATCGAGCACTTTGAGGAGCGCTTCGGGATTAGTGACCAGCTCGTCGGTGGCATACAGGCCATAGCGACGGATTGACGGCAGCACCTCGTGGGTGACCCAACGCTTGAACGCTTTCGCTTCTGATTTGCGTGATGCCATGATCAGCGCGTAGAGGCCGGGCTCGTTGACGCACCATGTAGCACCGCCAGAGAACCCTAAGTTGAACTTAGCCTTCTCATCGGCATCGAGACGCGAAACGGCAACCGAGGGGTTCGTGAGATCTAGGGCCTGGCAGATATCGGTGGCGATGAACCATGTCTGATCATTAGCGGTGAAGCTGCGTACCTGCCCGAAACGGTCGTTGGTGAAGGTTTGGATGGTTTTGCCCATGACAGGCTCCTGTTCTGAGAGCCAAATAGACGAATGTGCGCCGGTTGGTGCGAGAAGCTCTCAGTGGTAGGCCGCAAACCTTCAAGGAGTTACCCCTGGGCGGGTTTGTGGTCACTGAGCTTTGGGGCTCTCGCACATACGCCCTCGAGCACCACCCAATCCGGACGGGTGCCATGGAAATTGCTTCACACGAGATGCCACGTATACCCCGCAGACAAACAGTGCTGCGGGAGTGAACATGGATGGTATGAGTGAGATTGATAAAGCAACGGTGTGGGCGATGGTGAAAAACATGCGCCTGTTCGCCTTCATGGAATATCTGCGCGACCTCGACAACGACCCAGCACCGAATGCTGCGAATCAGCAGATCACTGCGTATCTTCGAGAGTTCATGACAACCGATCCAAACGTGCTTCTCAGTGACGAGTAGAAGCGGCGCTGGCTAGTTCCATCATGATTCCTGCACGCCAACTCGCTTGGTGATAGAAGTGTTTCTCGTTCGATACGAAACTAGAATTGCGTTATGGGAAGGATCTACGGCTACTACGAGTGGGACGAGACGGTTGGCAACCCTGGACACAGGGACGATGGTTCGCTTCATCAGAACCTCTACAACGAAGATCGAGTATTGTCCGGTCACGCCCGCTTCGTACCCGATGAAGATCGCTTGAATTCGGCAGACGAATACTCGTATGAGAACACGTTTGTCACCTCTGACTATCGCCGCGAATCTGAAGAATCCAATGAGCTCGCCGAAGCAATCGGTACACTTCTTGTCGCAGTTACGGTGGCAGGGATAGCCAAGGCGGCTCCTCACGTCAAACAGTGGTGGCAAGAAACAGCGCGACCTGCTGTCAACCGTCAAGCGAAACGGATCCGCAACATCGGACGAAAGAAGAAGTCTGATGAGCCCGAGACACAGGTGCTCGATCCAGCATGCGACGAGCATGCCGCCATTGAACGAGATCAAAGACAGGTGATGTCCCGTCAAGAGGCAATGGCGCGGATTATCGCAGGGCTTGCAGCAAAGGCGTATAGCGACGAACAGCTACGCATGGTCAAATCCGCGCGAATTGTGGATGTTGAAGATTACGCAGAAATTGAACAAGCGCTTTCGCAGATTCCTTCTGAGCAGCTACAAGCTCTAATTCTCAAGATGGTTAAGAACCCGGCGCTTCTAGAAGACGGATCACTCGCAAACCTCGCAAGCATGCTCAACCCATCGAACCAGTACCTCGGGTTGACCCCTGAGCCAATCAAGCGGGAAGATCCAAATATTTAGTCCTTGCGATAGTAATTACACTCGTACCCGTCCGCATCCAGCGGCAGGCCTTCAGCCCAGGCCGGGAGCGTGGACATGAGCTTGCACGCATCGGCGACGGCGAAGTCCAAGTTTGTGGGTTCATCGATGACGATCTCGTCATGAACATGCATCACAATCCGATGCCCCGCCTTGGCGACTGCGTGCATGCCAACCACGAGCAGGTCACGAGCGATCGCCTGGACGATGTTCTCGACCAGCTTCCCGCCGTAGGTTTCTAACTGTCCCCAGCGGCGTGCTGTGGTGGTTCCGGTGTAGGTGATGGACGTACCGCCCCAACGATTCTCACCCAGACGCGGCTGCACATAGGCAAGCCGTCTACCCGAGGGTAGTTCGATGAAGAGAATCCCGGACTCAACGCTAAAGCGCAGGTTGCGCAGCCGGATCGGCTGGCGCGACGAGATCGCGGCGATAGCGGCTTGTTCAACGTCTGCCCAGAGTTGGACGATGTGTGGGTTGGCTTGCCGCCATGCGTCCACGATTGGTTTGAGTTCGTGCTCGGCTAAGCCCATGGTGAAGGCTCCCATGGCTTTGAGCGCTCCGACGGAGCCGCCATAACCACAGGCGAGCACCGCGATCTTCCCCTTCTGCCGAAGCTCGCCATTAATGCCGTGTTTTTCGACCGGGACGTCGAACATACGCGATGCGGTTTCGCAGTAGAGGTCTTTGCCCTCACGGAAGGCGGCCAGGGTAGTTGTTTCTCCTGCAAGCCATGCGATAACGCGCGCCTCGATTGCAGAAAAGTCCGCAACGATAAACCTGTGCCCAGGTGAAGGGATAAACGCGGTGCGGATGAGTTGGCTGAGGGTGTCGGGCACGGACTCGTAGAGTAGCTCAAGTGCGTCGAGGTTGCCTGTTTGGACGAGCGAGCGGGCTTGGTCAAGATCAGGCAGGTAATTCCTGGGCAGGTTTTGGACTTGGACGAGGCGTCCGGCGAAACGTCCGGTGCGTCCTGCGCCGTAAAACTGGATCAGCCCGCGCGCACGACCATCAGCGCCTGCGACGTTGTGCATCGCCTGGTATTTCTTCACCGAAGATTTCGCCAGATCACCGCGCAGTTCGAGGACTTCCTTCACCACGCCAGTCGCGGTATCGAGGGCGGCATCGACCTCGGCTTTCGCTAGCGATTCGAGTTCGCAACCTCTGGTGACAAGCCATTGTTTGAGCTGGATCGGCGAATTGAGATTGTCCAACCCCGTGAGCTTCTGCGCACGCGCAAGCGACGCGTTACGGTGATGTTCATCCACGGCAACGGCGTTGTCCACGAGCGTGTGGTCGAGAAGAATCCCAGCATCATTAATGCATTGGTCAAGAGCGTAGGTGTCCCATTCGGCCTCTGGCATCGGAAAAAACGCCAGTCTGTCGTGGATAGCGAGCTCAACTTCAACGTCACGACGATTGTAGTCGATAAACCGCGCCCACCCGGTCGGATCAGCCGATGGTGGATTCCTGCGTTTGCCGCCGTTCAGGACTGAGGGTGTGGCGGGTGTGCAGAACTGCTTGATCAGCTTCTTGCCTACTGTGTCTTTTTGGACGTCGAGTTTGAGGACGGCGGCCACTGCGTCGAGGCTCATCGGCAGACCAAGGTAGGCCGACCAGATCATAGTGCACCGCCACTGCCTTGGGTCAAGAAACCCCTCACCGAGAAGCTCCGAATGATGCGCTCGTAGCCACGCTGACAAGCAGACACGTTCGAAGGCGGCGTTATGCGCCCACTTGACCACGGATGAATCTACCAGTGCTGCCAGCACCTCGTCGGGCATTGATTGTCCGCCTGCGAGATCCACCACTTTGACTGGGCCACCGTCGATCGAATATCCGAAGAGGAGCAGGTCGAAGTCGGGGTGTTCGGCATACAGGTAGACGCCTGTCTTGGCGAGTTGGGCGGGGCTGAAAGATTCGATATCGCAGAAGAGTGTTCGCATGACGGGGTTCCTTTCACGTCAGAGGAAAATGTGGAGGGAACCAACAATGAACGCTGGTTCCCTCCACGATTGGAGTTGGTTAGTTCAGGAAGTCGTCATCAGCCGCGAAGGAACCGAAGTCAGTCTCAGCGCTCACGCGCCCGCCGCCAAGGCTCTCGCCGTCACGGGTCTTTTGAATGTTCCCCAGTCCGCAGGCGATGCCACGGTTGCCGTTCGTGTTAAACGCATAGAAGGACAGGGACACGCGGGCGTAGCAGCCCGAGTAGACCTCGGCACGATCAAGAATCGGCGCGACGCTCTGATCGACGATCTGCGGAGCCGTCAGAGAGTTCGCGTTGAGGAAGTAGGCGCCCTTGTAGGCTTCGTCGTCACGCTCAATATCCCCATCACGCAGCGGCAGCTTGAGGGCGGCCTTGTTGGGTCGCTTGCCCCCAAACTTCCCGATACCTGCTTCGATGGCTGCGTCCACGGCCTTCTCGATCGCAGTGATCGTGGCGGTATCAGTCTTGGGGATGATCAGGGAGACGGAGTACTTGGGTTTGCCGCCTTGGATGGAGTTCGGCTCCCACACGTGTGCGTAGGATAGGCGGACTTCGCCGGTCACAATACGGGTCGGATTCTGAGTAGTCATAATCTTGTTCTTCTTTCTGTTCGTTACTTGTTTGGTTGAAAATCGCTGGCCGCACTCACCAGGTCAAGCGCTGGCCGCTTGTCGGATACAGGAACCAGGGTGGGTTTGCCTGCAGGTTTGGTCACGAGGTCGCCGAGGATCTCGTTGAAGGTGGGTTTACCCATCAGCTTTTCCATTGCTGTAAGAGTGATGAGCTTGCGGTCATAGATGTCCCTATATCCAGCCGCTTCAGCCGCTGCAGCGACGTCGGTTTCGGAGCTGTATTTGCGTACCGACCGTCCGGCTACAAGCTTGAACCCCTCAAAGACCACGCCCTGGTTGACGGCCTTTGAGAGCGCGTAGGCTTCGACATCCGCCGCCCAGGTTTTGAGCTGCGGAATCCGTGTGAGCACGTCAGCAATCTCTACGTCCGACAGTTCTGCTGGTGGGGCGAACTCCAGCTTGGCAAGTTGAAGGTTGGCTTCGGCTCGTGCCCGACACGTGGGTGCGATCTTGCAAAACTGACACCACGAGCCCGGACAAAACTCGCCCTCGCCAGCCGAGGCCAGCTCAGCCTTCGGTTTCACCTCGGTCTCAGCCCACTGTTCGAGCTCGGCAACAGAAATTTCCCAGGTGTCGACGTTGCCCCGGCGCGGCTGATAGATCGTCACCGCCACCGTCTCGATGTCATACAGGCTCCCGAAGGCGTGAAGGGCTCCGAGCGCATACAACATCAACTGCGGATTGTTCGCGGCCTCGACGAGGACGCCTTGCCCGTACTTAAGATCAATGATCTGGAGTACGGGTTCGGCGATGATGACGCAATCCCCGGTGCCAAAACCGCCAGGAACAATATGGGAGAAGTCCAGGCGTTGCTCGATCAGCACCTGCGGATCACCACAGGATTGCTCTGCTAACGAGATATGTTCTTGGACGTAAGCGATGTAGTCGTCAGTCAAGGTTTCCATCTCGTCATCAATCCAGGCCGAGACCGGACGTTTCGAGCGCTGCTTGAGTGCTCGGCGGAGTTTGTGCTCAGCCAGTGCATGGGCGGCGGTGCCTTGCTCGGCAGCCGCCGACGTCGACTCCGGCTCATCGGATTCCAGACGCGCCGAGGGCGGACAGTTAAGCCACCTGTGAGCACCAGAAGCTGAGAGGAGTGCGTGATCAGACGGTGCCATCAGCGATCTCCTTCGCCCGATCGAGCAACCAGCCAAACTTTGCTGGATCCACCGCTGAGAGCTTGTCGGCACCGGCCTCGACGATCAGCTCACGCACCTTCGCCGTATGCCCTTGCGCTGAAAGTTGCGCAAGGACGCCGCGCACGTCCTCCAACGTCACCGCAGGTTCAGGCTCCGTAACTGGAGATGTGGCTGGTTTTTCTTCGTGCGCTGGGGAACGGCTTGGTTCTGGTGTGCCAACTAGTCGTGCGGCTGGTATCGGGCGGTCACCGATCATTCCGGCATGGTCTTCAACCTGCTCATACCAGTCATCTTCGAGGGCTTGCGCCTGATCACACGCATAGGCGGCGGCCTGGTTCCATGCATTGATCAGGTTGTTACGGGTCTGGAAATCCATCATCGCCCCTCACCTCCCGCGCGCCCGTTGAGAGCGTCAGCCAAGACCATGAGGTCGTCATCAGGTTCGATAATTTCGACGCTGCCAACCTGACGACCAGGCACGAGGACAGTGACGCGTTGCCTACGGCCGAGGATCCTGGCCAAGAGTCGTTCACGCAGGCTGACGGTACGGGCGGAAACCAGCGAGTCATCTGGCGCATCGTCGGTGACGTTGATGCGAAGCTTGTGCTTTGTCATAAGTTTTCCCCTTCCTGGAGGATTCGAATCAGTGCTTGCCACCGTGTGGGGCTTGCACTCATACGTCCTCGGGACGGGGTGAATCCGGACGGGTCGGGCCGAACATCTTGTGGATTCGCTTCACAGCACGGTTGACGGAGTTACGCACCGCGTCAGCCAGCTTGTTGATCTCTACCTGATCTGCGTCGGGGTGCTCAGAACGCGCGATGTCGGCGTACGACATCCCCTCGCCGAGTGAGAGCGTCACGTACTTCCGTTGCCGGGGGTTGAGTGGAAGCAAGATTTCAGCAAGGATCCTCTGTGATTCTTCTTCAGCTTCTGCTCGCAGGTAGGCTTCCTCGGGATCCTCAATATTGACGGCGTAGAGGGCACGGTCGGCAGGAAGTTCAATCTCCCAATCCGAATAACTCGTGTCGCCCCGTTTACGCGCGTTCTCGTAATCACGGAAGCGCTTATAGGCATCCTGCGCCCACGCGATCTTCCAGTCGGCTTGGTAGTCAGGATTAAGGATCTGCTCGCGCAGCACGTTCGCCCGCTCGACGCTGGCCGCATAAACGTCCGAGCCTTCTTCCTTGAGCGCCTCGTCGGGTTCAGGCAGATCAAACAGTTCAATCCACGCCCAGCCTTTGGCGGACGGCACATAGAGGTGCCAATGTTCCTGCCCGTTCGAGTCGGTCTTGCAGCGGCTGGCGTACGGGCGAGGTTGCGGTTGAGAAGTAGATATAGCCACGGTGGGCTCCCTTCGGAATGAAGGGAGGCCCGTTCAGAGGTATGGAGTTGTGCCGGTCAGTAGGGAGGCGCTCAAGGAATAGCGAAGGCGGGCACCTACGTATAGATGCCCGCCGACGTGCCTCGAACGGATCTCCCGATTGACGGTTGACCACCGTGCTCGATCACAGCTCGGCGTTGCAGGAACCTCGACCACGGGTGTGGCTGAGCCTCCTTGGCGAGACCCGAGCTGTCGACCGCTAGAGCCTCACGTGTAGGTATGTGCGGCAGCTGGTACTCAGCCGTCGACGCCGGAGTACGCCACAACGGGTTCGCGCTCGTGTCGTTGCGACCTGTTACCATCTTCTGCGGTAACATGTGAAGAAGTTCTTCACGAACGCGATCCGGCGTGATGTACTCCGAATACCTGTTTTCAGCCTAGGAATCGGGGTCTGCCGGGCTGTGAGAAAACGTGAGGACCTGTCGTGAGAAACCGTGAGACTTTTTGCGTAGGAGGGTGATGAAGTTCTTCGAGCTGGCCGATGCGCTGCAGCCTGCCGTGCCGGGAGGCTTGTCACGAGCTCCCTACCTGCGCGAGCTGATTTCGATGTTCACCAACGTCACCGAAGCCGAATGGACGACACGGAACGACCCCTCAGTGCTACCGTCTGACGCGACGTTGGAGTCGATGGCGTCCAGGGACAGCGCGTTTACGAAGAAGCTGGCGAAAGCGATCACTGCCCGGTGGGGCATCATGAACTTCGTGACCGTCCTAGACGAGCTGGAGCTGGAGACCCAGCAGCTGATCACGGACAACATCACCGCCTACGGCGAGCATGTTCGTCTTGACCATTTCCCCGCCGACGTGGCGCGTCTGCTCGTGGAGATCGTTCATGCGAAAGCCGGCACAGATCATGGCAAGCAGCAAGTGCTCTC
The DNA here is from genome assembly GCF_000146285.1 of Mobiluncus curtisii subsp. curtisii ATCC 35241. GTDB lineage: Bacteria > Actinomycetota > Actinomycetes > Actinomycetales > Actinomycetaceae > Mobiluncus > Mobiluncus curtisii. The sequence goes on along the minus strand of NZ_GL385912.1, from coordinate 627,348 downwards.
GCAGATCGCTATCCAAGCTGCCCGCGTGAGGTACGAGAAACTTGTGGTGGCTCGCTCGCGCGGCTGCACCGAATGTGGCACTCCGCTGAGGGTGATCGCGCATGGGCAACAGGCCGACTCCTACGAGATGGTGTTCCTCGACGCTGACGGTGACGAGTACGGCCCAGACGACTTCGCCGCGCTGTGCAAGCCGTGTGCCGAGAAATACGGGCTCGCTCACACGCCGACCGATGTGGACAGGCTACGGCAGCAGAACCGGCTGTGGTCGCTGAGCGACCGGATCGATGAGGGGCTCGTTCCGCTCGGCCTGGACGGCAAGATCGCCGAACTACTCATGGCGATTCATAACCTTCCGGTCGAAGACCTCGCCCCGGACGTCACCTACGACGTGATGCCGATGCAAGACAAGCTCGCCGATAAGAAACTGGTACGGCGCGTCCGCGACCACATGAGCATTTACGAAACCAGAGTGCGCGAGACAGCGAAAGCCCTCCAAGAGGAAGGAAAGCTCGACTTTGAACGGATGCGTGATGATATTTGGGGTGCCTGGCGCGTCCTGGCTGACGCTGGCCTGAGCCAGGATGAGATCTGGACCAGGCTCACTGCATGGATTGACCAGCACACGAACATCGACGATTACGCGTGCGGGGTGGTCGTCTCGTTCTTGACCCAGATCTGTGAACTGTTCAAACCAAGGAGGTCAATCCTGGCATGATCAGGCTTCCCAACAAGCTCTACCGGTTCAACGAGACCGTGCTCGCGGACTTTGTCACCATTCTCAAGACCCTCAGCGCCGAGCCTGTGCCGGTTCTTGACCTGCAGCGCCGCCTCGCCGACAAGCTACGCACCGAAGACCTCATCGACGCCCTCACCCTCCTGCTCACCCTCGGGGTGCTCGACCTAGATGCCAGTAAGGGGGTGGTCAGTCGTGCTCACTAGGCTCTGGTCACCCGCATTCCACCGCAACGGCAAGCCGCGACCTGTCATCACCATGCACGCCGGGGTAAACATCATCGAAGGTGCCGATCAAGCACAAAACTCGATCGGCAAATCCACACTTCTCCAAATCATCGACTTCATATACGCTGGGAATGACTTCCTGAACTCCGACGCTGTACGCCTCCCGCAAGCCGTCGGCCACCACGCCATTCACTTCACCCTCAGGCTGAACGGCACGGAGCACCACTTCGTCCGCGCCACCGACCGGCCCGGGTTCATCACCCGCTATCACGACCCCGACTGGCAGGAGATGGTCGAAGATCTCACCCTGGCCGAGTACCAGCAGTTCCTGCTCGACGAGTACGGCCTCGGGGATACCGGCGGTACCTGGCGTGAACTGGTCGGGCGGTTCAGCCGTGTCGATGAACGCGACATGGCGCTCCTCGACCGCCCCTTGACCGCAGCTGTACGAGCTAACGACATCGACGGCGCAAAAGCGCTACTTCGGCTCTTCGGCGCGTACGAGGAGATCGACAAGATCCAATCTCGCTACGACCAGGTGCGCAAAGAAGTCGAAGCGCTCAGCGCGATGGCGAAAGGTAAGTACTCCAGCTACATCAAGTTCACTACGAAGAAGGAACGCGACGCAGCTCAGAAGGAACTCCTCGAAGCCCGTAGTGAAGCCAAGCAGTTGCGCACCCACGCTGACCTCGACCTGTTCGAAACAGAACGCCAAGCCAGGCAGGAGCAGGCACAGCGACGTGCGGAGCTACGACCACTCACACAGCAGCTCGATGCGATCAACAGCAGACTCGCCATCGTGGAAGCCACCCTTTCTGGGCAGACGCGCATCACCACCCGTGACCTGGAAGAGTTCTACGAGTTCTTCCCGACCGCGAACCGTGAATCCTTAGAAACCATCGAGTACTACCACCACCAGCTCACCGGCATTCTCGAAGACCAGCTCTGTGAGCAGCAACGCCACTACCAGGCGCAAGCCGCCAAGCTGCAGGTCGCGATCCGCAACCTGCAAGCCCAAATCCTGGCGCTCGGCGAGTCCGTGCAGCTCGATGACGAGATCTACGACCAGTCCGCCGAGATCCAAGCCAAGACCAACCGTCTCGAAGAGCAAATCCGCACCTTCGACCACAACCAGGAGCTGAAGAAGGAACGCAAACAGCTCAAACAAGAAATCGATGAGGCGATCCCCAACACCCTCGGGCATCTCACCGACACGATCAACGCGCAGATGAAAACCGTCAACGATGCTCTCTACCCACAGCAGCACCGCAAGAGCCCTCTATTCACGTTCAAGGCCGCAACGAAAGGGGTCTCCTACACGTTCGACCACAACGGAGACACAGGCTCTGGCGCTAAGGCCAAGCACCTTATCGTGTTCGACCTCGCCGTGCTGCGCAGCACACCGCTGCCGTTCCTCATCCATGACTCGGCGATCATTAAACCCGTCGCCTTCGCGCCCGTGAGGGAACTGCTCGCCATCTACGCCAGCAGCGGCACGCTAGAAAGTGGTGCGGGTGAACCCAAGCAGGTGTTCTTCTCCTTCGACGCCACCAAGGCCTATGGAACCGGAGCCGAAGAAGTCGTCGCCGAGAACCAAATCATCCACCTCGACGAAGGCGCCGAAGCCCTCTACGGCTTCACCTGGAACCTCGAAACCGACCAGCACGAAGCAGGAGACGACCAGTCGTGATCATCACCTTCAAACCACTATGGAAACTCCTCATCGACCGCGACATGACCAGAGAAGACCTACGGCACCAAACGGGGCTATCACCAGCCACCATCGCGAAATTGGGTAAGGACGGCAACGTCACCACCGACGTCCTAGCACGCATCTGCGAAGCACTCGGCTGCACCATCGCTGACATATGTGAGAGTACGACCAGCAACCATCACCCCTCGTCGGGATCTCCTCCACAGCGCTGATGGAGACTTGCTAACTAGATTTCAGTTCAGCTATGACATTGATGCTGAACAGATACCCTAAAAGAAGGCTTCTTGATTATGACTTCAACGATTCGCCCACTACCTGATCGGGAATCCTGTTTCAGGCAGACAACAGAGATTCTCGAAAAAGATGCGAGGTTCATTTCTGACCATGCTGTTGTCATCCAGGGAGATGCGGCCGAGGTATTAGAAAAGTTCCCTGATGACTCAGTTTCCCTAATTCTCACAGACCCGCCATATCATTCGACAAAAAAAGCCAATATCGCTAACGATAGAGCCTTTCGGGAGGACGAGGACTTCCTGGCATGGATGGAAACATTTGCGGTTCAGTGGAAGAGGATCCTGCGCCCCAGTGGAACCGTTTATGTATTCTGCTCGTCTGCGATGTCGGCGAGACTTGAAATCATGTTTTCCAAGTACTTTCGACCGATTGGGCATATTACATGGTCGAAGCCGAACGATCCTGGCTATGACGGCTGGAAAGGGAAAATGAAGAAGGAGGCATTGAGGAGTTGGTACCCACACTCGGAGCGAATTCTGATGTTCGAGCACGGGCAATACGGGTCTTGGGAGGCCTATCGGCGGTCACCTCTTGGGCAATTTTTGCAAGATAAACGGAAACAAGCCGGCTTGACCATGAAGGCCTTGACTGAAGAAGTTGGGGCATACGGCAAGGTTAACCATGGTGGCGCGGTTGCAAACTGGGAGGCGGGGCGAAACATCCCTAGTCATGATCAATATGAAAAAATATGCGCGGCAATTATAGCGACTGGCAAAGTTGCGGAGATGCCAAAATACGAGGACGTGGTTCGGCCAATGTTCCTGTCCAACGACGTGAACTTCATAGATGTTTGGGATTTTCCGAGCGTGCGACCTTTCCGTGGTAAGCATCCAGCCGAAAAGCCCTCTGCATTGCTGGAGCATATGATTAAAGCGTCAAGCTATGAGGATGACGTTGTACTCGACTGTTTTGCAGGGTCGGGTTCAACAGCCGTCGCTGCGGTTGGCTTGGGAAGGAAGGCCATCGTTGTAGAACTCGAGGAGAAATGGGTGGAACGAACCATTAAGGATCTCGAGTTTATCGCTCAGGAGGAACCGTCGTTCAAGAGCTCGGTGGCATCACGTGAATCTGAGATGCTAGCCGGGACGTTGTTTGACGTCTGACTATGCCAACCGCTTCTGCGGTTTCTATCGACAACAACATCCATCCACTCCAGTGTACCTTCAATGCCTGAGTCTTTTGTGACTACGTTGCAAAAGTGATGACCCCAGCCAAGGTTGTAAGGCTTGTGTTGAAACTTTCCGACACGCAATTCTTCGATATGAAACAAGCTGACTTCAGTGACAGTTATATCCCAAGTCTCACGACCTTCAGCCTGTTCACCACGCTTGAAAAACAGTGAGGCCGGAATCCGCTCTAGGCACAATGGGCAAATCGTTGCGTTTTCAGCATCAAGTATCCTCATTTTGCGCAATAAATCTGTATCAAACAGACCTTCGTCGGATGCAGAGTTAAGTACTGAATCTCGACGAAAGATTGCGTCAGATTTCTTCATGCCCTCTTCGACAACTGCTTCGATCGAATCGGACGATTGCCAAAAATACGCTTCCAGCTGAAGTCGAGCCCTTCTAATAGTTTCCCTAGAAGCGTACTCGTACACTCGGATGCCTGCACCTCGCAACGATTTTTCGTTATATCCGATACTGATACGTTTGTCTTTTTCAGAAGTGGTGCTGTGCATGCGCGCTAAGAGCGTGCCGTTAATCGGAGCAATTCTGCTCGTTGGGGGCACCAGCGGCAGCCCATTTGGCAGTAAATCCCCTTCCTTCAGACCCAAAGAGTTCCATTGCGACCTCTTTTGAAAGTAGAGGACTGCATTGACTCCCAGTTCGACACCCTCAGCTTTAAGGATCGCATCCGCATTGCCTGTTGCCAAATACCAATCGGGGTCAAGGAGAACAATAAATCCGTTTTCGTACTTCTCGGTGCCATCATCGGGAATTTTGCAGGCATCCCAGAAATCCCAAGGGATAAGTACAGTGCTATTTCGCAGAACCCGGTTCTGGTAGATCTCCTGGATCGCAGCGCCTCGAGTCTGACCTGTCTTGTATAGCTTCCGTTCGATCAGGCTTGGAAGTTTTGGAAGTCTCCTTGACTTGCTCATTTACACATTCTATCCTGCGGAGCCCCGCAGTGTGTCTAGACGCGCGCTACAGAGACACGGTTGTAGTACCGGTGAAGGGGGCAGGGTAGAACGTTTCGGCGTTTCCCACACTTTTTGGCACTTCACTTCCTGCCGTGCCCGTCACGGTTCACGGTGCCTTGCTGCGTCTCCGGGGCAGGGTAAGCGCTGGAACCCCGTCGTCAGCTTGAACCGTCCGGCCACTCACCCTATACCGTGTTCTCCCTAGTCGCGGGCTGTTTTCGCTCCATCCGCTTCAGCCGCTTCCCACAAGCCCTTGTGTCCAACTCAGTACGGTCTGCGATCCTACGTGCGGAACAGGAGGTTTTTTGATTTCCGCGATGCACAGAATGCTTTCCATGGCGGACACAGACGTTCAGAGAAAGAGTATCAAGAAGAAACAGCTCCACGGTTTCGAGCTTCAGAGCAATATGTTCGCCGTGGCAGCTGCCAATATGATTTTACGTAAAGATGGAAACAGTAATTTGGAATGCTGTGATTTCTTGCGTAAGAATACAGCTCAGGTGCAACTCAAAGGTGCGACGGTCGGTTTGATGAACCCACCCTACTCACAGGGTACGAAGGCGGATACGGAGCAGCATGAGCTTTCGTTCATTGAGCATCTTTTGGACTCATTGACGGTCGGAGCGAGAGCTGCTGTTATTGTTCCTCAGTCATCAATGACAGGTAAGAGCAAAGCTGAGAAGCAATTCAAAAATAGTATTCTGGATAAACATACGCTTGAGGGAGTCATTACCTGCAATTCGGAGACGTTCTATGGTGTCGGCGTGAATCCGGTTATTGCTATTTTTACCGCAAATGAAAAACACGATAAGAGAAAAGTTTGTAAGTTTATCGACTTCCGCGACGATGGTTATGAAGTTCGCGCTCACGTTGGACTGCTAGAGGGTGATTCTGCTAAGGATAAGCGACAGCACTTACTAGATGTGTGGTTTGGGCGTGTAGAGGCTCCGTCAAAGTTCTGTGTGGAATCGACAATTGAACCTGGTGATGAGTGGTTACACAGCTTCTATTATTTTAACGACGAGATACCGACCGACAAAGACTTCGAGAAAGTCATCGGAGACTACCTGACGTTTGAATTCTCGATGGTCATGCAGAACCGCGAGTATCTGTTTGAGGATAATAAGGAGAGCGATGTAAATGCAGTCACTGAGTAATAGAAAGTGGAGAGCGCAACAAATTAAAAGATTGTTCAATAAGTTCGTTCCTGGTAAAGGAAAAGGTCTAAACCATTTAAAAATAACACGAAAAGGAGTTAATTATATAGGTGCAACTAACCGTGGAAATGGTGTTCTTTGTGTGGTTGAAGATAACAATACTACACACAAATTGATTCAACCGGGAAATTGTATTGGTTTCATTAAAAATGGCGACGGGTCTGCCGGATATGCAATGTATAAAGAAGAGCTATTCATATCTACAAGCGACGTTATCTACGGTTATGCTGATTGGCTTAATCGAGATACAGGACTATTTTTCGTTGCAACACAGGATAAGATTCAAGAAAAGTACGGTCATGGGTACAAGCGTAATCTGCAACATTTGCATGGTGATAGAGTTATGCTTCCATTTGAAGATTCTGGTGAACCTGATTACAAATTTATGGCACAGTATGCTTCTCGATTGAGAGAGGATATGCTTATACGCTATAAGAAATATATTACTGGGCAGCTTTCCCAGTTGAAATACAAAGAGCTTCCAGCGCTAAATGAAAAAAGGTGGAATAGATTTAGAGCATTTGGCAAACACGGCTTATTTAAGATTGCTTCTACCAGAAGTAGCATTGATGGAATCAGAATCATCGATAGTAATATAAAAAATATCCCATATGTTACAAGAACAGATGCAAATAACGGTATTTCCCGCTTTGTAAGTGATAAGAATCTTTTATTCGGTTCAGACGATGCAAACTGCATTACAATAGGACTAGATACGCAAACTGCATTTTGGCAATCTCACCTTTTCGTGACAGGTCAGAACATTCAAATAATAACCGGCTCTCAATTGAATTTATGGTCAGCCCAGTTCTTAATTCCACTTTTTAAGAATCAGATGAAAGCAAAATTTAATTGGGGTGGTAATGGAGCAACTCTTTCTCGTATGAAGCGTATTGAATTAATGCTTCCCGTGAACGATACAGGCACACCTGATTACGTTTACATGGAGCAATATGTTAAGAACATGATGCTTCGTAAGTATCAACAATATCTTGAATTCTTAGATCGTCGCGACGATTAATTACTTCACTACTCTCGATACTTTTTTTGCTGATATTTTTAATACTAAATACATCTTCCGGGAACGTGAATACAAACAAACACTATACGACATTAGCGCAGCTATAATGCAATGTTTTAGTCTTCTGTAAGCAGAGCATAAACTAGTAAAAGATCATAGATAATTAATCTGTAAGAGGTGCACAGTGATTACCACCTGTTTCAGGAGTGCCACGTCTACCGAATCTGTTCAATTCCGTTGCCCTCGCCCCAGGCTTTGTCGGCGGTTAGGACGGTGGCGTTGAGTCTTTTGCCGAGGGCGCGGCAGAGGCGGTCGCCCAGGGAGACGCTCGTGCCGGGCTGCCACAACTGTGCCGCCGCCACCGCGTCAGATTCGCTGACATCGCGCACTTTCAGGCCGTAGGAGAACAGCAAGTTCGTGGGCAGGGAAACGTCCGCCCCACGGGAGAGTAGCTTTTGGATGACCTCTGACCAGTTCGCGGCGCTCACCACACCCTGGTCTAGTGCCTACTCCACGCGCTGCCAACCGGGTTCCTCTTGCAAAAATGCCAGCAGAGCCGAGGCGTCTAAGACGAACATTACGCAGATTCTTCCTGAGCCGCGCTGCGTCGTTCCGCGATGAGTTCTTGAACCAGGCTTCCCGCCCCAATTTGCTTATTTACCAGCTGTTTTGCCTGTTCGCGGGTCATGGCGATGACTCCGTGCGGAGTTTCGAGCATCAGCAGCTGGGTGCCTTGCTCCCACTTTTGGTTGTGGCGCAGCGCCGAGGGAATGACCAGGCGCCCCCTATCTCACACAACGGTCGCATATGTGGTACTCATACAATGAGTGTACCACATGGGGAATTCGCGTGTACTCCAATGCGGACGCATAAACTGCCACGCAACGTTGAAAACAGAAATAAAAGACACCTATACGTCACTCAGACGTACTGACCGTCCCACTTGTCTTGTGCGAGACCACCACCCACCGCGCGGCCTTTTGCTCGTTACACGACCACCGGGTCTAACATACCCACCCAGCCTCGCTACCGACCTTGTGAACCCTCACGAGCACCCTTGTGCACCCGCGCGACCGCCCTTGTGACCCCAGCGACCGCCCTCAGTTCGCGACCCGATGGTGCGCGGGATAGCTGCCGGGGGCGAGCGGCAGGAAAGTGTAGCCGTTTTGCTTGCCCCAGTCGATGACCTGTGGCATGGCGTCGACTGTGGTGGAATGAGTGTCGTGGCAGAGGACTACTGACACCGATTTTCCTGGCACTCCGGCGGTAATTTTTTGAAAGACCGAAGCACTGTTGGTGTGACCCGAAGCGTCCCCACTATCTACGTTCCAATCAAAATAGGTGTAGCCTTTCACACCCATGAGTTTGGTCAGGCGGCTCATGATTCCGGGCGTGTAGCTGCGACTCACGGTGTTGGAGCTGCCTCCGGGGAACCGCATAATCTTGGTGTCCTGCCCGGTCTGGTCGCGAATCAGCTGTGCCACGCGGTCGAAGTCTGCCCAATAAGCAGCCTCGCTGGAGTAAATCTGGGAATACTGGTGAGTATAGGTGTGGATTCCGATTGCGTGACCTTCTCGATAGGCGCGCCCAATCATGTCAGAGTGCCCCATCATATTGGTTACAAAGAACGTTGCTTTCACGCCTTTATCAGCCAAAATATCCAACAGGTGTGCCGTCGCCGGACCGGGTCCATCGTCGAAAGTCAGATAGATAACTTTGTCCAAGCCTGCCGCCGGGTCGGCGTTAGGGGCAACGGGCTGCATCACGGTGACCTGACGTGTTGCCGTGCCTAGGTTTCCGCTGGAGTCCGAGACTTGATAGTGCAGCGTGTATGACCCTGCCGCGTTTACATTGACCTGACCGCCTACCTGGACTTTTGCAGTCAAATCGCCGTCCGCATTATCTGTCGCGGAATAGGAGTCCTGCCAGGAAATGCCATAAGGGAGTTTGATTTGTTCCCCACCGTCGATTGTGATGACGGGTGGCTGGGAATCCCGGACGATAACTTTGCGAGTCTTTTTACCCTCGGTTCCGCGGTATTTCGCTGCATAAGTGATTTCATAAGTGCCGATTTTGGAAGTATCGACTTTGCCGGTGCGGTGTAGCTTGAGGTCATCGTGAGTAAAAGTGAACAGGGTGCCGGTCCCATAAGCGGTAGCGCCGGGGTCTTTCCATGTGTCGCCGTATTCAACAGTGCTGGTGGAATCGCCTTTTAAAGCAATGACGACTTTCCACTCGTTAGTCAGATACATGGTGATTCCGCCGACCGCGGCGGCGACAGAAATGACTGCCAGGATGCTGGCAATCCAAATCTTAGATTTCTTGCTCACTAAGCTACCCCTAACGAGCAACACTTTACCAAAGAACAATGCCCCGATAAACCCTTAATCCAGCTAAATCCTTGGGAAATTCGGCACCTGACCAGCCGTCTTTTTACCCACCAAAGACCGCGAAACCATCCTTGTGAACGGCACTATTATGTGCTTATGAGCGAATCTAAAAGGTTGGACACATGGGAGCGTTTCACAGATTGGCCGCTGTTGATTCTGGCGGTCCTATTTTTGGGGGCCTACGCCTGGGAAGTTATCGGTAACCTGCAAGGCCGGGGCGCCAGCGTTACAGAGCTCATCATGAATGTGGTCTGGGCCGCGTTTGTCGCTGATTACGTGGTGCGGCTTTTCTTGGCGAAGCCGCGTTTCAAGTGGTTCATCACGCACCTGTTTGATTTGCTCATCGTGGCGCTGCCAATCTTGCGGCCACTGCGATTGCTGCGGCTCGTAACTTTCATGAAAGTACTTGGTCGCAAGGCCGGTTCGACCTTTCGCGGCAAGATAGCCCTGTACTCGGTGACAAGCACGGCACTGCTGATTTTCGTGTCGGCGCTAGCTGTGCTGGATGCGGAGCGTAGTGTCTCGGATGCGTTGATTACGTCTTTTCCACAGGCGATTTGGTGGGCTTTCGAGACGATTACCACAGTGGGCTACGGAGACTTATATCCGATTTCCGTCACTGGCCGCGTGGTTGCGTTATGCCTGATGACAGGCGGCGTTGCTCTTATTGGTGTCGTGACAGCGACCTTAGCTTCTTGGGTTGTAGACGTGGTGAATGAAAAAAATGAGCAAGACCGGGCGGCCACCAGTGCTGAAATCAACGAACTGAAACAACAGATTAGTGAACTCACGCTGTTAGTGGAGTCGAAACGGTAACAATTCACCTAGGCTCATCAGGCTGGTTGAAACCAATTTCGCGGGTGGTCAGCCGAGCAGGGTGGAGCTGTTCATAGAGATTCCTCGCTTCGATTGGCACTTTTTTCGAGGCGTAAATCCTAGAATTCGTTTCATGTTTAGGAAAACTCTCGCCGGCGTTGCCGCCGCTGCTCTTGCTCTAACTCTGCAAATTCCCGCCTCAGCCGTGGGAACCCGTATTGCTGGCACGGATCGTTATGCAACGTCCCTGGCTATTGCTCAGACGTACTTTCCCGCTGCGAAAAACGTGTTTGTCGCTACGGGAACGAATTTCCCCGACGCTTTGGCCGCCGGGCCTTGGGTCTCCGTTCAGCAGGCACCCATTTTGTTGGTTGGCTCACAAATTACTGCCGGGCAGCAGGCCTACCTGCAGCAGCTCGGTTCGCCCAGCATTACGATTCTGGGCGGTGTCGGGGCGGTCTCGGCACAGGTTGAGGCTCAGCTGACACAGTTTGGTGCGGTGCAGCGAATTTCTGGAGCCAACCGTTACGAGACTGCCGAAAAAATTGCTCTGCAGTTTGGGAAAGCCAACAAGGTGTATTTAGCGACTGGCACGGGTTTTGCGGATGCGCTGGCCGGGGGAGCGTTGGCCGCACAAGAGGGGGTGCCGATTATGCTTACCGGTCCGGGTGCGCAACAGTATGCGGTGTCGGTGGCTCAGCAGCTGGGCGCTACAGACACTATGGTGCTGGGCGGTCCGGGTGCCCTTCCTGATGAATTCTTGGCGGGGCTGCCGAACCCGAACCGAATTTACGGAGCTAATCGATTTGAGACCGCGTCCCAAATTTTTGCCGCGAAGCCTGCTGCCAATGCCTTCCTGGCATCGGGAGTGAATTTCCCGGACGCTCTCTCGATTGTGCCCGTGGCCGGTGTGCAAAAGATGCCCTTGCTGTTAGCGCAACAGAATTGTTCACCTGTTCAACCTGCAGTGCCAGTCACTTTCGTGGGAGGACCTGGTGCGTTGAGTGACAACTCCAATTTGCAATGTCAGGTTGCCTCGCAGCCCCAGCCTGAGCCTCAAGCCCAGCCCCAACCGCAGCCACAACCCCAGCCCCAGCCTTCTGGCAATGGCGGCTTACAACCAATCGGTAAGGACTGCCCGGCAAACGCCCCAATCAAGGGAAACGCCAGTTCCATGATTTATCACATGCCCGGTCAGAGGTACTACGACCGCACCACCCCGGAGGCTTGCTTCGCTTCTCAAGATGATGCGAGAGCCGCGGGCTACCGCAAAGCAAAAGTTTGAGACTGCGGGCGTCATTTTATTACGAGCGTAGGGATCCTAACTTCTGACGAATTCGACGACTTCTGTGAGACACCACGGGGGAGTCCAGGATTCTCAAAGTTAGGACCCGTTCGTGTTCTGAGACGGGTCAGATGCGTAAGTCGGGGGACTACATTGAGGTTCGGCCAGCCATACGGCATTGAACTGGTCGTTTGTATAGTGTGAAAAGCATTTTGCCGGCGCGGGCTAGCTGGGATTAGCCCGCTTTGATACTGAGAAATCGTTGAAATGTCTGGACAAGGAAGCCCATTTCCAGGCTTTCACTAATGAGGGTTTCCTTGGGACCAATTCATCGAGTGTTGAGGTCAAAGCTGACGTGCCGCCGAGCTTCTGGCTTGGTTTGTTACGGAAAACCTTAGAGGCGCATGAGTCAGGGGCATTTCTGCCAGGGAATTTGACGAAGTCGCAAGATAGCGCCAGGACGGCGCGGGTGGTCTGCGCCCAAATTTCGACATAGATCACCACAAAGCTACCGCGGTTTTTACTGATATGTAGCGGGAAACGGATTTCATCGAATTTTAGGAAGGCTATTGTTGTGAAGAATTTGCCCATGTTGAGAAATCGTTTATTTGCTATGGTATCGTTTGCCAGCTTGGTGGTCGAAGGAGGGGTTGCCTCTGCCCCGGCTGCTTTCGCGGATGAGTTAAGTTTGGACCAGGAGGCTGCGCCAGTTGCACTGACTTCTAGCGCCGCAGAGCCTCAAGGAGCACTCGAGACTCAGGAGACCCGCGAACCTGCTACAAAAGTGTGGTCTCAGGATAGTGCTGCGGAGGGGTCTTCCCTTCAAGTTAGCGATATAGCGCCGGCTTCGGTGAGTAGTGTTTCCGCAGCTGCGCCTACGGTGAAACCACTGAAGATTGCCTTGTTTAACATTAATCTTACGAAAGCCAGGATGGATTCTCCGAGTTTGGAGGCTGCGCAGGCTCCGGATTCCGGCCTGAGTTGCGGGTCGAAAGAAGCTACCCCGACTTACCAGGTTCGTGTTAAGGGTGGCGGCAACGGGAGTTTTACCGGCAATGTGCGGCTATCTGTCTATAACCCAAAAACGCCGCAGCATGTCGTCCGCAGCATTGAGTCTGATGGTGCGGACTGCAAATTCGCTTCAACCAACAGTGATTCTCTGCCTCTTTACCTGTCTAGTATGTTCTATGCTCAGCCTGTTTTTACTTGTTCGATGGATTACGGTCATAAGACTGCGCGGGCGGTTTTGCGTGATGAGTCCGGTAACTTGTTGAGCCAGGCAACGAAAGAGGCGACCTTCTTCTCTCCGGAATACACTTTTGAGGCCGACCCGGAACTGCCCGGTTTCCCGAAGACTGTGTCAAATGTTGATTTTGAAACTATGAACGTTACTGTCCCGACGGTGGCTCTCAAGCAAGAGGATCAGAACGTTACCCAGAATTTCGTGCTGAAAAACGCTAGGGGTAATGTGGTTTCCTCGGTAGAGGCCGACGCGACCATCCCCGGCTACGAATCCATGAACTGCTTAGCAGACAGCTCCCCGGCTCAGATAGAGTCGGTGCCGCCTGTGCGCGGGGGGATTCCGACTGAGTCGCGTGTGGTGCCTTCTGTCCCAAGTGTGATTCCTTCCGTCCCCAGTGTGGTGACGCCTCCGCTGCCTGCACTGGTGCCCCCGACCTCGAGCACGACCACCCTTCCCGCACCTCTGGTGGCTGGCATGACTGAGACTCCCCAAGATCCGATGAACCCGGCAGAGAGCGGAGCCTCGCTACTGACTCCGCTGGTGGCGGGTGTGACGGAGAGTCCTCACGCTCCCAGCGCGGCAAACTCGCCGGTAGCCATGCAGACGTCGACGCCTGCGGCGCCGGTCTTGGCGGGTACGGATAGCCCGACCCCGGCGTTGGCGCGTACCGGTCAGGCTGCCCAGACTGTGTCCCTGGTGGCTGGGCTCACGGCTTTTGCTGGAGCGTGGTTGCTGGTGTTGGCTCGCCGCCGCCAGGAAAACTAAATTTTGACGCCTTCCTTTAGCTTGGTGCCAAAGCGCCGGGTGACTGTCCACAAGACCAGACTCACCCGGGCTTTGGCGCCAGCCTTTTTAACATGAACACCGAAAAGCAAACCCTGTGACTTAGGTTAGACTAAGTAAGAAGTTATTGCTCACGCAGATACACACAGGACGGTAGTTCATGAGTCATCATCAGGAAGGTCAGGATTCGCACAACCCTCACGAGTCGTGCGGTTCTGACGGGCATTCAGCGGGGCATTCCCACCCCCATGCCCACACTCATGCTCACACTCATACACACTCTCACGAGGCCGGTCGCGGGCAGCTCCGGGCAGCTCTGGCAGTGACTTTCACGGTGTTGCTGGCAGAGATTGTGGGCGCAGCCCTGACCGGCAGCTTGACCCTGCTGGTGGATTTGGGGCATATGCTCACCGACTGTGCGGGTCTAACTTTTGCGCTGGTGGCAGCCAGTTTGCAGCATCGTCCAGCGACGGATCGGCTCACGTGGGGGTGGCGGCGCGCGGAGGTTATTTCCGCTGCATTGCAGTCTCTGCTGCTGATTTGCATCGGCGTGTTTGCGTCTATCGAAGCCATTAAACGCCTGATACACCCCGAAACCATCGAAGCTCAGGCGCTGCTGGCAGTGGGTATTATTGGTCTGTTGGGTAACCTCATCAGCCTGACTATCCTGTTGAGTTCTCGGCAAAATAACCTGAATCTGCGCGCTGCGTTCTTGGAGGTCTTGAATGATTCTCTCGGTTCCGTAGCGGTTATCATCAGCGCGGTGGTGATGCGCTTGACCGGGTGGATCCAGATTGATTCCGTGACGGCGCTGGTAATTGCTGCGCTCATCGTGCCTCGTGCCATCATGATTTTGCGTCCGGCGGGGGCAATCTTGTTGGAATCCACTCCTCCGGATTTGGATTTGGATCAAGTCCGGGCACACCTGTTGGAGCTGCCGCATGTCTTAGCCGTACATGACCTGCACGCTTCTGCAGTTTCCTCGGATTTGCCGGTGTTGAGCGCTCACGTAGTGTTGGCTGATGAATGTTTCCATGATGGACATAGTCTCGAGATTTTGAGCGAAATTGAGAACTGCCTGCAGAATCATCACGGCATCTCGATTTTCCACACCACCGTCCAGTTGGAACCGGCGTCACGCGCCCAGCTGCACCGCGATAACTGGCACTAAATCCCGCACCACCTGGCTTAATAGAGAAAATTTGAACGCTATAACCCCAAACTTGTGGCGCTTATAAACCTAAATTTAGGGCGACGACAATCAATAAAATGTGGCGTCTAAATTGGTGAGAGCGATATTCTGTCCATCGCGAACGCGGCGGACAGAATATTCCCAAAAGCTAACATCTCTAGAACGCGACTTTGCCGATGAGGGCGATGGCGCACAAAATCACTGCCACCGGTACGTAGATGAAGCGCCCCACCGATAGCCAGAAAGTCCCTCGAGGTCGCGCGGCGCCTCGATTAATCGCTTCCAACAAATCGTCCTTTTTCATGACCCAGAACCAGGTGATTGCGCCCAAGCTTGCCCCGAGGGGAATGATGTAAATCGACACCAAATCCATCCACGGACCCCAGGAGCTAATCGCCTCCATGCCCAAGCCCACCCCGAGAGCGAGCACGCACAAGACAACCAGTACCGCCACGCGGTTCAGGCGTGGGAAACGGTGCAGCAGTGATTCACCCACGACTTCAAACATATTCTGCAGTGAGCTAACCCCGGCAAAAATCATGGCAACATACAGAATCACCGCGAACAATTGACCGAGCGGAATATCTTGCATGATGGCGGGCAGGGTCACGAACAGCAGCCCTGGTCCGGCACCCACGTCGGTGTTAAAGGCAAAACATGCGGGAATGATGACCAGTGCTGCCACTACAGCCGCGAGAGTATCAAAGAAACCGGTACGCTGCGAAACTTTCACCACGTCCTCGTCATCAGGCAGGTAGGCGCCGTAAACAATCATGCCGCTACCGGTAATGGAGAGGGAAAAGAACGCTTGTCCCATCGCCCACACCCACACGATAGGGTTAATGAGCGCCTCCCAGCGCGGGGTGAACATAAAGATATACCCTTCGACAACGCCAGGCATCAGCGCCACACGAATCGCCAGAATCACAAAGATTACAAAGAAAACTGGCATCATAATGCGGTTGGTTTTCTCGATGCTTTTCGCGCCGAGAAACAGGGTAACCAGTGTACCTACCACAACGATGATGTGGAACGGCACGACCGAAAAGCCAGTTCCTGAAAAACTCTCAAACCATTTTTCGGTATTAGTCTGCATCAGATTTCCAGTCAGGGAATCAAACAGAGCTTTGCACACGTATGCCACAATGACGGCGTAACCGATTGCAATACACAGCGAGCCAACCAAAGGTAACCAGCCCAACGCACTTCCGACCTGGGCTGCCCGGTCCCCACGAGTGGCCCAAGCGGACCGGTAAGTACCCAACGTTCCGGTACGAGCACGCCTCCCGTTAGCAAACTCAGCGGGCAGACCCACGTAGGTGAACAGCAAGACAAAGAAAATATAGATAAGCAGGAAAGCGCCCCCGCCATTATTGCCGAGCTTATAGGGGAAGCCCCACACATTAGCCATACCCACAGCGGAACCGACCGAAGCTAGGATGAATCCCCAGTGGGTAGCGAAGCGGTGCACGGTCTGGGCGCCGTGGTGACCGGGCACAGGCGGTACGGTGCTGCTGGGCGCGGTTGACTCGGAAGA
This sequence comes from Mobiluncus curtisii subsp. curtisii ATCC 35241, assembly GCF_000146285.1. Lineage (GTDB taxonomy): Bacteria > Actinomycetota > Actinomycetes > Actinomycetales > Actinomycetaceae > Mobiluncus > Mobiluncus curtisii. The sequence goes on along the minus strand of NZ_GL385912.1, from coordinate 610,750 downwards.
GGAGTGAGGAGTTGTCACGAGGTTTCCTTATCTAGCTCAAAATCCGGTGAGGCGTGATTATGCCAAGGTTTTTCCTTATCGTAGTCGAAAGGGTGGTGAAACAGGGAATTTCTGCCGTCTCGGGATTGGCTGGGGTGAGCGGAGGTCTTGCCATCGTGCTGGGTTGGAAGGTGCGTGCAAAATCGCTGTTCTGCGGTTTATGGAGCGAGCTGATAGCCTGAATAGGTCGATTCTATGTCTGAATCGGCGAAATGAAAGGAAAATATTGATGGGACAGCTCATTGGAATGATTGTGACCGGCGCGGTGATTGGTGCTTTGGCGAGACTCTTTAAGCGCGGAAAGCAGCCCATCGGTATCTTGTGGACCATCATCCTCGGGGCGCTTGGCGCGGGTATCGGCGGTTGGCTGGTGCGCATGTTTGGCTACCAAAATGCCAATGGTGGGGTGCAGTGGATTCAGTGGATTGTGTCTGTTATCGTGGCCATGATTCTCATCGGGATTTATATGGGTGTTACCGGGAAAAAGAAATAACACTGCAGTGAGCCGGCAAAAGGTCAGTAAATAATTACGGTGGGGAAAGCTAGGATGGCTTCATGAGTGATTTCCCCCTGACTTTTCCAGTACGCATCTTGCTGCTTGGCTCGGGTGAGCTGGGCAAAGAACTGACGATTTCCCTGCAAAGGCTGGGCTGCCACGTCATCGCTTGCGATTCTTACGCGGGGGCGCCAGCGATGCAGGTTGCTACCGCAAAGCGCGTGTTAGATATGACCGATACCACCGCCCTTGCCGCTGTGATTGAGTCGGAGCGTCCTGACCTGATTGTTCCCGAGGTTGAAAAACTCGCCTCCAGTGCATTGGTAGCGGCGGCGAGGCAGGGAACACGGGTAGCTCCCTCCGCACGAGTGGTGGAACTGACTTTTGACCGCCAGGGCATCCGCACTTTGGCAGCCACGACGGCGCAAGTCCCGACCTCACCTTTTGCCTTCGCTGACTCGTTGGCGGCACTGCAAGAAGGAGCCGCAAAGGTCGGGTTTCCCTGTTTCGTAAAGCCCACTATGTCCTCATCGGGGCACGGTCAGTCTCGTGTCGAACGCGCCGAGGATTTGCCCGCCGCGTGGAGAGAAGCCTGTTCCGGGGCCCGCGCCGATACTGGAAGGGTCATTGTCGAGGGCGAAATCGCTTTTGATTATGAAATCACCCTGTTGAGTGTACGCCACCGGGATCCGAGCGAACCGATGCAAGTCCGCACCAGTTTTTGCGCACCCATCGGACACCGCCAGTCCGCGGGAGATTACGTGGAATCCTGGCAGCCCCAGGCGATGAACCCGGAAGTCCTCAAGAAAGCCCAGGACATTGCCAAAAAAGTCCTCGATGCGTTGGCGGAGGATACCGCACGGGAGGCCGCGGCGAGCGGCAAGTCAGCAAACGCAGACGGCGAAAACCCGATGCTGGGCATTTTTGGGGTCGAGATGTTTGTCAAAGGAGAGGACGTGTACTTCTCGGAGCTTTCCCCGCGCCCTCACGACACCGGCATGGTCACTATGATTACCCAGCCGCAAAACGAGTTTGATCTGCACACCAGGGCGATTTTGGGGCTGCCTGTGGACACGTCCATGTTCCCTGAGGTCGCCGCGGGCGCATCTGCGCCCTTGAAATCTGCAGTTGAATCCGCATCGCCGTGTTTCACCGGGGTGGACGCGGCTTTGTGGACGAGCACGGATGCGCAGCTGAGAATTTTTGGAAAACCAGAGGCTCACGTCGGCAGACGCATGGCGGTGGCCCTGGCTGTCGGAGCTGATACCGACCGGGCGCGCGCGAAAGCCCGCGAGGTCATCAGCAAAATCACCATTCACGAGGGGCGAACGCGACTTTTCCGGTGGGGTTTCGCGGGGAGCGCGAGCGTGCTGCGGTGTTTTCATGACGGGCGCATAGGCAGCTGAACTGACCGGTCAGTTCAAATTTTATTACGCACGGAAGTAAGCCCCGTGCAGGGGCATAATTTCCTGAAAACCGGTGGAAATCAGTTCCTAAAGGAATGCACCGGTGCGGGAATCCGCCCGCCCCGAGCCGCAAAGTCAGCGGAAGAAAATTGGGAAACTCCCATCACCGGCGCCCACCCCAACAGACCTCCGAAGTTGGCGCTGTCACCCACGCTCTTGCCCGGAACCGGGATGACCCGTACCGCAGTAGTCTTGCCCGAAGCGATACCAATCGCGGCTTCATCAGCGATTAAACCGGTAATTGTAGCAGGGGAAGTATCGCCGGGAATTGCAATCATATCCAAGCCCACCGAACAAATCGCCGTCATGGCTTCGAGCTTTGCCATTGTGATGGAGCCGCGCTGCACCCCGTTAATCATGTTCATGTCCTCTGAGACAGGAATGAAAGACCCCGACAAGCCGCCCACCATCGAGCATGCCATCAGCCCGCCCTTTTTCACCGCGTCATTGAGCAGGAACAGGGCGGCGGTAGTGCCCGGCGCGCCCACCGCGGAGACGCCCATTTCTTCCAAAATTGCCGCCACGGAATCGCCGACTTCCGCCGTGGGAGCCAGTGACAAATCCACGATTCCAAAAGGCACAGACAGACGCTGCGCCACGGTCTGCCCCACCAGCTGACCCATCCGGGTAATCTTAAATGCCGATTTCTTGATGGCTTCGGCGCATTCCTCGAAAGGGCGCCCCCGCACCGTCTGCAAGGCGCGCTGCACCACTCCCGGTCCCGAAATCCCTACGGAAATGACCGTATCGGGCTGGCTGACCCCGTGGAACGCCCCTGCCATGAACGGATTGTCACCCACCGCATTGGCGAACACGACCAACTTTGCCGCCCCAATCCCGTCAGCCGCGCCGGTCGCTTGTGCCGTATCCACGACCACCTGACCCATCCGCCGCGCTGCCGACATATTGATACCCGTGCGGGTAGAACCGATATTGACCGACGAACACACGATGTCCGTGCTGGCCAGAGCCTCGGGGATGGAATCAATCAGCGCCAGGTCACTCTGCGTCGCACCGGCATCCACCAACGCGGAATACCCGCCCACAAAGTCGACCCCGACGGCTTTGCCGGCGCGATCCAACGCTTGGGCAAAAGGCAGCGGATTCGAGGTACGGCAAGCGGCTGCCACCAGGGAAATCGGCGTGACTGAAATCCGCTTGTTGATAATCGGCACCCCGAACTCCCGCGACACCTCTCCAGCGGTTGCCACCAGGCGCGATGCGGCTTGTACGATGCGATCCTCGATACGGGCACAGGCGCGCTGCACGTCAGAATCGGCGCAATCCAGCAGCGACAGCCCCATCGTGACGGTGCGCACGTCCAGTTTGTCCTCGGAAATCATCTGGATGGTTTCCATGATTTGTCGCTCGGTGTCTAAGCTCATTTGTTTTGCTCCAATAGGGGGTCAGAAGGGTTCCCGGTCATCTTCCGGGGCAGGTACGGGATTCGGGGTGGGATGGTAGCAATTACAGGGTGTGCATCGCGTTAAAGATGGCCTCGGCTTGCACCCGGATTTCCAAGTTTTGAGCCTGTTCCACCGTGTGCATGGCCTCTTGCAAATTAGTCAAAGAGGTGGGGATGTCATCCAGTTCCAGCTGCATAATCATCGTAAAGTACGACCCCATCAGCGTCTGGGATACGTTGGTGATATTGGCTTTCTGGGCAGCGCAGGCAGTCGCCACCGCCGCGATAATCCCGGTGTGATCAAGCCCGGTTACAGTCATGATTGCTTTCATAGCTTAATTATGCCCTCCCTGGACCCTGCGGGAGTATCCCGTGCGCTTGAATCCAACATGAGGTGCTGCGATGTTGCAAAAATGTCGATTATTGATTGTGTGGTCTGAAAGTTCAGGATTAAATCTGTTCTTCCGTACTCACCACGTCCATGTGTTGCAAGAGGTGGACATGAAGATTATGCCCTAGGTAACGTTGGTGAATATCCTCTGGGAGAGCCGATGCGACGCTCTGACGTCATTGCCGCGGTGGTTCAGTCAGTTGTGGCTGGGGTCGCTGCCTGTCCTGATTCGTAGGGAAGGCAGGCGAGACAGAGCATAGCTCACCATGAGGACAAACTGAGAGGAAAGTGGAACAACATGACGATTTACCGCGCAGACACGCTATTCGATGGCAACCAAGTGTTGGGACCCGGTGCAGTGCGGGTGGAAAATGACCGTATCGTGGAGGTTTTCAGCGGACCGGCGGTCGCGCAAGTCCGGGCTGACGTAGACTTTGGGTCGGCAATCCTTGCTCCTGGATTCGTAGACATTCATTCGCACGGTGGCGGGGGAGAGGCTTTCACGAACGGAGTTGCGGCAGCCCGTACCGTCATTGCTACCCACCTTTATGAGGGCACGACCTCTATCATGGCGAGCCTGGTCACGGACACTTTGGACCACTTGGAATCCCAGATTCGGGAGTTGACTCCGCTCTATGATGCCGGCGAAATTTTGGGTGTTCACCTGGAGGGGCCGTGGATGGCAGAGGAATACAAGGGCGCCCATGACCCCCAGCTGCTGCGCGACCCGGCTTTGGACGAAGTACAGCGCCTCTGCCAAGCCGGTCCGGTTAAGATGGTCACTCTCGCTATCGAGCGTCGTGGCGGGTTACAAGCCGTGCGCTGGTTGGTGTCGCAGGGAATTATTGCTGCCCCTGGGCATATGAACGCTGACTATGACATGATGAAAGTTGCCCTCGCCAGTGGCGCACAAAATGTCACCCACTTGTTTAACGCGATGAGGCCGATTCATCATCGCCAGCCCGGTCCGATTGTGGCGGCTTTGGAAACACCGGGATTACCGGTAGAGCTCATCGCTGATGGGGTGCATTCCCATGCTGCCACCGTGCAATTTGTGTTTGCTGCCAAAGGGCGCGACACGGTATTGGTTACTGATGCGATGGCGGCCGCGGGCGCACCTGACGGGGATTACCTGCTGGGACCCCTGGAGGTAGAAGTGCGTGACGCGGTGGCGCGGTTGAAATCGAACGGATCTATTGCTGGCTCAACCCTGACTATGTCGCGGGCAGTTCGTTTTGCGACCTATACCGCAGGAGTGGATATTTGGTTGGCGCTGCATGCTGCCACGGCTCGACCTGCGGCGGTGTTGGGCAGGACGGACATCGGGATAGTGGCGCCGGGAGCCTATGCGGATTTGGTGGTTGAGTCGAGCTCTCTGCAGGTGCAGCAGGTGTTTCGCCGTGGTCAGCAGGTGCGGTGAGACGTCATGGGAGACTTAGCGGGATAGCGGGGAGCAACGGAAGGTAATCATTATGGAAATCATCATTAAACCAACCGCGGCGGAATTGGCAGTCGTTGCGGCGGAGGCAATCTGCGAGGTTTATGCGGACAATCCTGCTGCGGTACTGGGGGTGGCGACTGGTTCTAGTCCGCTGCCGATTTATCAGGAGCTGTCGCTTCGAGTGCAGACGGGAAGTTTATCCCTGCGTCACGCTAAGGCTTTCCAGCTAGATGAGTATGTGGGGCTGCCTCAAGATCATCCCGAGGCTTATCACAATTTTATTCGCCGCGAGTTTGCTAGCATCACAGATATAGACCCTAATCAGGTATATGGGGAGGACGGCTTGGCTGCTGACTTGTTAGAGGAGTGTCGTCGCTACGAACAAGCCATTGTAGACGCCGGAGGAATTGATATACAGATATTGGGTATCGGGGTGGATGGTCATATTGCCTTCAATGAGCCGGGTACGTCTCTGAATTCCTTGACGCATCCCGCGGTGCTGACTGCCCAAACTCGCCGCGATAATGCCCGGTTCTTTTCCGGCGACATCGACAAGGTTCCTACTCACGCGTTAACGCAGGGCGTTGGCACCATTTTGCGAGCCCGAAAAATTGTGCTTCTGGCTACTGGTGCGAATAAGGCTGCCGCGGTTCGGGACATGGTGGAAGGTCCGGTTTCTATCTCTTGTACGGGTTCAGCTCTGCAGTTGCACAACAATGTTAAGGTTCTGTTGGATGAGGCTGCTGCTGCGAAGTTGGAACGCCAAGATTTCTATCGTGAGATTTACGCCAACAGACCCCAGGGGGCATGGTTGGGACTCTGAGTAAAACATACTTAGGTAAGCCTTATCTATAGAGCTGGTGTAGTTTTCTGGATAGACTACCAAACGTGGATTTTTCTGAACTGCTGCAAGCTCGCTACAGTGTGCGGGCTTATCTTGATAAGCCCGTCGAGCCTGAGGTTTTACAAGCCGTTTTGAATGACGCCCGCCACTGTGCCTCCTGGTCAAATACACGCGGATACGTGTTGGCAGTAGCTACGGGGGAGCGTCTGGAACGCATCCGCGCGGACTATGCCAGTCATGCGGAAACTGGATTAGGAATGCTGCGCGGTCGACTCGGTGCTTACCTGCGAGCGCTATGGGAGGGAAAATTGCCCCAAGCCGACTTTAAAACCTGGGGCAAATACCCTCCTGAGCTGCGACAACGTCAGGTAGCGAACGGAAAACGCTACTATACACACCTGGGGATTGAACGCGGGGACGAAACCGGCAGAGTCCAGCAGCTGCGCCAAAACCTCGAAATGTTCCAGGCCCCGGTGGGAATCTTCGTGTTCGTACACCGTGCGTTACTGCCCTTTTCCGCTCAAGATACCGGGCTGATGCTGTCTACCCTCATGCTGGCAGCTGCAAATCGGGGGCTCGGCACCGTCGCGATTGGAACTCTCGCAACCTGGCGGAAGCCAGTTGATAAGGAGTTTCATATCCCCAAAGATTACGGGCTAATCACCGGGTTAGCGATGGGTTACCCCGATCCGGATGCCCCCGTAAACGCGTATCGCGCTGAACATCCGCCGCTGACGCTTGCCGAGCCGCGCCACGTATGATGGAATCAAGCTGTCACACGATTCCACTATCAGTTGGCGCCATCGATTCGTTTGCACCTTTTCAATTTTTATGGCATTGTCCAGCGGCAGAAACATTTGCTTCCGCATCTCTGTGGATAAAAGAGGTGCTGGAAGTGGTTTGCGCTGGGGACACAAAGCTGGACGGATAAACATGTGCCGCCTAGAGCCATCCGGCGAGGATGAGCACCCCGAGCAGGATAAGCACACTCGGAAAGAGCACCGCCTCGAATCGTTCCAGAACCTCCGCGAGCCCTAAACGTCCGGTAATGAACCACGCCAGAGCCAACAGCGCACCAGCCAGCACCAGAAACACCGCGCAGAACATAGCGACTTGCCACCAGGCCGACAAGGCAAAAACCGGCAGATAAACACCGATTTCGTCGCCTCCGTTCGCGATGGTGACCAGGGCGACCGCGCCAACACTGACAGGTTTGCCTTCCAGCCTTGATTCGGCTGACTGTGCGTCCCTGGAATCGTTCGACTCCCGGCGTTCCAAAATTTCCCCAATGCCAGCTTTAACTCCCAGAATCAGCGGTATCAGACCCAACAGATGCAACTGAGCTTCGGGAATGACGAAACCGGATATCAGATTCAGGATCACGGTGGCTGCCAAAATAGCGCTGAAACCGAGGTATTGACCTGCGCAGATACGCAACGTTGTGCCGGGGCGCTGATGACCGTGGACAAACCATAAAGTCAGCAGTATCAAGTGGTCGATGTTAGTGACCGCAAAGAGCACCAATGCTTGGGCGAGAGTGGAAAGAATCAGGGAAGCGTTCACGTGTCAATTATCACCGAAAGGTGTTCAACAGATAAACTCAACATCACCCGGCAGTAACCTACCGGCGACCGGTCGCACCGAACTTGTGCATCGGTCGAGGACGCCGAACCGCTCAATCGAGCCTGAGAGAGACGCTAACGGTAGCGGAACTTCGAATTTTACTAACTTTTTTGCACCTTTCGCTCCGGAGCCTTAGACTGGAGAGCGATAAAGCATGACGGAGGCGCAACCAACATCATTAACTTCCGACAGGGCGGGGAAATCCCATAGGGATGCCCGGAAGCGAAAGGGGAGGTTGCCGAGGATGTGAATCGTTCCCAAAGATTCACATCCGGGCGAACGGAAAATATCCGTTCGACTGTCGCTATCGCGGAGAGCTGTCATGACGCATACGCGCAAATGTATGGGGTCATGGAGCATGACCCCATTTTTGGTGTCATGTTCGAGCTTTCGAAAGTTGTTTGCAACGATTGAAAGGACTAATGATGAACAAGATACTGAGTGGTGCAGCACTGTTAGCTGCGGCCTTTTCCCTCGCCGCCTGTGGAGCTGGTTCCCCAGCTGCATCTGGTGGAGACACCGCAATTCCCGGTTTGGAAGACGGAGTATTCACCGTCGGTATGGAAGCTGCTTACGCTCCCTATAACTGGGCACAACCCGATAAATCCAACGATGCGGTGCCCATCAAAGATTCCGCTTTGTACGCTAATGGCTACGACGTGATGACTGCCAAACAGATTGCAGACGCCAACGGCTGGAAACTCGAAATTAAACAGCTGGAGTGGGATTCCCTGATTCCAGCGGTGCAATCCGGTGAAATCGACGCCGCGATTGCGGGTCAGTCCATGACTAAAGAGCGCGAAGAAACTGTGGACTTTGCCGGACCGTACCTGTACGCCCGCATCGTCGTGCTGACCAAAGCGAATTCCAAGTTTGCCAACGCGAAAGGTTTAGCTGACCTCGCGGGAGGTCGGACCACCAGCCAAACTGGCACTGTTTGGTACGACACCTTGATTCCCCAAATTAAAGATGCCAAGCGGCAAGCCCCCGCAGAATCTGCGCCTGCGATGCTGGTGGCTTTGGAAACCGGCAAAGTCGATTACGTGGTTACCGATATGCCCACCGGTCAAGGTGCTATCGCGGCATACCCGGATATGAAGATTCTGGACTTCCCTGATGACGGTGATGACTTCCAAGTTTCGGATGAGGACGTTAACATCGGTATCTCCGTCAAAAAAGGCAACACTGCCCTAAAGAACGCCATCAACAAAGCTCTGTCGGGCAAGACTGCCAAAGACTTCGATGCCCTGATGGCAGACGCGGTGAAGATTCAGCCCCAAGAGGATTAATCCCCCGCGGTACTGAAACACGTCAGGAGAGAAAATGCTGTGGACACTGTGGCAGGACATAGTAACCCTGCTGAATAAGTACGGTGGCGTGTACTTGACGGGTATCGTCAACACGGTACTGCTGGCGATTATCGCCACCTTACTGGGCTGCGTGATTGGGTTTGCCTGCGGAATCTTGAATACGATTCCCCACCCTTCTACCGATCCCTTGCTCAAGCGAGTTGTTTTGGCGATTATTCGGGGAATCATCCGCGTCTATGTGGAAGTATTCCGGGGTACCCCGATGATTTTGCAGGCGGTATTCATTTACTACGGTCTGCCCTACTTCACGAATAATGCGTTGCAGTTCCAATCCATGTGGGGCGTCTCGATTTTTGTTGTTTCCATCAATACCGGTGCTTACATCGCCGAATCCGTGCGCGGTGGCATCATCAGCGTGGATCCGGGACAAACCGAAGGAGCCAGGGCGATAGGCATGACTCACTTCCAGACCATGCTCTATGTCATCTTGCCCCAGGCGTTGCGGAACTTGCTGCCACAAATCGGCAACAATTTCATCATCAACATCAAAGACACTTCGGTCATGTTTATCATCGGTTTCTCGGAGTTTTTCTCGGTGCACAAGATGGTGTCGGGTGCTGTTTTCAAGTACTTCCCTTCCGCTACTATCGAGATGGTGGGATATTTGACGTTGACTCTGCTGTCCTCCTTCCTGTTGCGGAAGCTGGAAAAGAAGATTGACGGAGACGATGCCTACGAACTCTTGCCCGGTGCGGAGGGACAGGAACAGCGCGATTACGAGTTAATGAACGAAGATCAGCTGGTGATGGCTGCTGGAAACTACACTTTCCGTGACCCTGCCAAACGTCAGGCACGAAAAGTCAAGCCTGCCAAGAAACCAGCAACAGGTAAACCAGCAGGTACCGAGGGAGGACAGCACTCATGAGTGAAGTGAACACGACTGACAACACCAGTGACGAAATCATCACGGTACGCCACCTCTCGAAGTCTTTTGGCACTCACGAGGTGCTCAAAGATATTAATTTTTCGGTGCGTCCTGGTGACGTGGCATCCATTATCGGAGCGTCAGGTTCTGGGAAATCGACTTTGCTGCGCTGCATCAACTTGTTGGAAACTCCCACTTCGGGCGAGATTCTGTACCACGGGACGGACATCCTCGACCATTCCATGAAAAAGGCGAAGTATCGATCCAAAGTGGGGATGGTGTTTCAATCTTTCAACCTGTTCAACAACATGACGGTGCTTAAGAACTGCATGATTGGTCAGATGAAAGTCTTGGGTCGTTCTCGGGAGGAGTCGCGAGAAAAAGCGTTGCACTACCTGGATAAAGTCGGGATGAGTCCGTTCTTAAACGCGAAACCGCGGCAGTTGTCCGGTGGGCAAAAGCAGCGGGTGGCGATTTCTCGTGCCCTGGCGATGGATCCGGAGGTGCTGTTGTTTGACGAACCGACTTCAGCTCTGGATCCGGAAATGGTCGGCGAAGTCATTGCGGTGATGAAACAGCTGGCTCAGGAAGGCATGACGATGCTGGTGGTGACGCATGAGATGGCGTTTGCCCGTACTGTCAGCAAGAACGTGGTGTTCATGGCTGACGGTGTCATCGCGGAACAAGGCGCTCCGGAACAGCTGTTCCAACATCCGCAACGGGAACGAACCCGCGATTTCCTGGCACGTTATCTCTGATTTCTCGAGGGCACACGTTAGCGGTGTTTTTCCGCTAACAAAACTATTCCCTTATATACACCTCAGGAGTATAATTATCGCATGGAACAGAAATTTATGGCGCTACGCGATTTCCGACCCGGCGCTTTTTTGCGGCTGCGCCGCAACGTGCTGGGCTTGACTCAGGCGGAGCTGGCAGGCATGTCCGGAGTTCCACAATCCCATATCAGCGCTTTTGAAAACCATAAGCGGCGTATTTCTGAAGCCGAGGAAACCGCTTTGGCTAAAGCGGTAAGCGTCCCGGCACACACCCTGATGGGCATGAAACGCCATGTGGTGCGCGGGATTTTTTCGCGGCACGGCTATGATGAGATTTTCTTGTTTGGACCTGTCTCTACCGGTCAAGATGATGCGTTTACCCCGATTGATTTCTTGGTTAGCACCACGAATCCCCTAGGAATGCTGGATTTGGTTGGCTTGCAAAATGAACTCGAGAACGAGCTGAGCACCACGGTCTACCTGTCTATTGATACCGGATTGGGCAATGCCAAGGTCGACCGAGTTCCTCGCGAAGTTACGCGGCTTGATGAAAAAACTAAGTTCGAGCCTTTACTGGTGGATTTATACCGGTCCGGGAATGTTTTTTCGCCTCGTGAGATTGAAGAATATCCCTATTTTCAAAAGTGGGGATTCCACAAGTCTTTCTTCCCTTACGATGTCTCGGCTGCCCGGTGGCGTGTGGATGACATGTCTCGGACTTTGGACGTAGGCATGGGCATCGCCACCGGTGACCCAAAGGCGTATTTTGCCAAGACCCCGGCGGGGGTGCAGTCACGTTTCGCGGCGTATCACTCTATCTCGGTACTGGTGGAATCGGCAGCAAAAATTCATTCCGATGTAAAGGAAGTCAACCCGGAAATCCCGTGGGCAATCCTCTGCGAGCTGCGATACCGGTTGATGCAAACTGTAGACGAATTAGACGCCAGCATTGCCTGGACCACCTTGCACCAGGATTTCCCCAAAATTCTCGATGCCCTGAGCTCAATTACGTACCCTGGCAGCGGCACCGAAGAGACTGCGTAAATGGAAGATACTGCCCGCGCACGCGTTATTTTGCAGCGTCATGCTGCCGAAGAACACGTCGCGTTGCCGCCCTTGCTGAGAACCCCTCGCACATGGCGCTGGCCGCTGGGCAGCCCCCAGGGCGAACCTGACGTTTACCCCGCTAATCCTCACCGCTATGCCCGCAAACTCGTTGGTTCTATGTTCGGCGTGCTCACGCTTGGTTCCCTGGTGGCAGGACTGAACTATGCGCTGTCGGTCAGTGTGCCTTGGGCACTGGGAAAGGTGCTGGATACAGGTCTAGAACATGGCTTGACCAGGGAAATCTGGACTCGGTTGGTGGTTCTCGGCCTGGTTATCCTGGGCGTGGCGGTGACCCAAATGGCGGGACAGCTCACGGAGATTGCAGTCCAGATGACCGCGGTGGCGACTCCCGCGCGGGTAGCCGGTCGAAAGTTAGCCCTAGATGGGCGCGCTGTGAACCGGGAACTGGAATCTGGTGATGTAGTCACTTCGATGCTGACAGATGTGGACCGGATTGGCCGTGCGGCACTGTGGTTCCCCGAAATGGTGGGCGCTATTCTCTCTGCCGTCATGATTCTGGTCATTATGTTTCGCACTTCACCGCCGCTGGCTTGGATGGTACTAATCGGGTTACCCATCGTATCGCTGCTGATAGGACTGTTGAGCAAACCGCTGCAGCGGCGACAAACCGAGAACCGCGATGAGCAGGGCAAACTGACGGAAATCTCGGCTGATGCGGTGGCGGGGCTGCGGGTCCTGCGCGGCATCGGCGGTGAGGACGTGTTCGGAAGTCACTACCAGAAACAATCGTCTCGGGTGCGTGACGCGGGGATTCGGGTTGCCCTGCCCGCGGCGTTGCTGGGCGTGTTGCGTTCGGTCATACCCATGCTGTTTACCGCTCTGGTGGTGGGTATCGGGGCGATTCTGTACTTTCACAATGAACTGTCAGTAGGCAGTTTGGTTGCTTTCTTTGGGTTCTCACAATTTTTGCGCAACCCCATCGTGGTCGCCACCCGGTCGTTGGAAGAATTCACCAGAGCTTGGGTCGGGGTTCGCAAACTCGCGCGAATTCAAGGCGTTGCCTCCCTGGTGAGCGAGGATTTGGTGGATGTTTCCGGAGATACATCGCCCCAAACTGCCTCATCGCCAGCGCAGTGGCAGGAAAAGGATTTTGCCTTGTCCTATCTCACCGACACAGTTAGTGAGGTGACGGTGAAGCCGGGTTTGATTACCGGTCTGGTCTGCGCCAATCCGGACACCAGCGCGGCGACCGCCCGGCGGTTGGCACGCCAAGAAGACAGCGCGCAACCGACCCTTTTGATTGATGGAACCGACGTGAGGACGTTCCCCCTCGACCTCGTGCGCAGCGCCATCCTACTGTCAGACACCGACCCGCAGCTTTTTGCCGGAACTTTGCGGGATCAGGTGCGAGGGGTCAACTCGCCGTTACCTCGCGAAAAGGGGGTGCGCGAACTCGTATGGCGTGACGTCATCGAAAACGCGACCCGGCAGGAGGACTCGCTCATCTTTCCCGAAGATGATGAGCACGATTCGCGATGGTTGGCAGCGCTGCACGTGGCAGATGCCGATGATGTGGTGGAATCTGTGAATGGCGGTCTGGACGGGGCAGTGGCAGAAAAAGGGCGCACTCTGTCCGGTGGTCAGCGCCAACGCGTCGCCTTAGCTCGCGCGGTAGCTGCAGATCCGGCGGTGCTGGTGACTATTGAGCCGACTTCCGCGGTCGATTCGCACACGGAATCGCGGGTAGCTCAGCGTTTGGCACAAGCGCGGCACGGGAAAACCACCGTCATTGTCTCGGTGTCAGTGCTGGTGCTGGAGCATTGTGATGAAGTCATTGTGCTCGACGAGGCGGGGCGGGAAATCGTCCGTGGCTCGCACCGGGAACTTCGGGAAAGAGCTCGGTCGGGGGATCCCGCAGTCGCTTCGTACCTGGCTATCATCAACCGCTCGGTGCTCAGTGGTGGTGAGCCGTCATGAAACTGCCCTTGGCCAGCAGAAAACGGGTGGTGCGTGGGGTCAAAGACCTGATTCACGACTATCGAGGCGCAATTGGGTCAGTTGTGGGGTTGCAGCTGTTGTCGTCCCTGGCGGGAGTGACCCTCCCGTGGCTGCTGGGGCGCGTCATTGATCGTATTCAAGCCGGGGCAGCCAGCCGCGACTGGGTCGGTCAACAAATAGTGATTGCCCTGGTAGTGGTCGCGGTGGCGGCGATATGTTCGTTCTTGGCAGAATATCGCGCCCGGGTGATGGGCGAACGGATTTTTGCCCACCTGCGTGATGGTCTGGTCGATTCTGTCATTCACCTGCCGCTGTCGACCGTGGAAAGTGCGGGCACCGGGGACTTGGTGGGGCGCACCACGCGAGACGTTGAACGCCTGCAATTCATGATTCGCCAGGGTATCGCGGCGATTCTGATGATTACCACAACGTTGGTGGTGACGTTTGTGGCGGCGTTTCTGGCCTCCCCGCAATTGGCATTTGTGCTGCTCATTGGACCGCTAGGGGTGTGGCCGCTGATGGCGTGGTATTTACCGCGGACCGTTCCCGCCTATCGGTCCTCAGCCCGGTCTTGGGCGGATTTGTCCGGTTCGGTAGCGGAAACTCTGGATCAGGCGGATACGGTGGACGCTCTGGGGCTGTCGGGGAAACGGATTGCTCAGCTCGATGTCATTATTCGCGAAATCTGGCGTCAGGAGCGCTACAGTACCTGGATGCGTTCCTGGTTGTTCTTGGGAATTGTGTGCGCCACGCTGTCTCCCTTGATAGTTATCGTGTTGCTGGGAGCCTGGTTGGTGCCCAGCGGAGCCTTGACTATCGGGGCTGTTTCTACGATTGCGCTCTATGCCTATCAGGTGCGTGGACCGGTGTGGGAGGCGACTTTTTGGGTAGACGTTTCCATGGAAGCTTACACTTCGCTGGCGCGAATTTTTGGTGTCGCACAAGTCGAGCCGGACCGGGAAGCCAGTGCCCACGCGCCCGCCGGTGCGCCCGCGATAGTGGCCCGGGACGTTTGCTACGCCTACCACGCGGGGCATAATGTGCTGCACGAAGTGTCTCTGGAACTTCGCAGTGGTGAAACGTTGGCGATTGTCGGACCATCGGGTGCCGGCAAGTCCACTTTTGGGCGTATGCTGGCGGGCATTCACCCGCCCACCAGCGGGTCCGTGACAGTTGGGGGAGTGCGGCTGGTGGACTTGCCCGAAAGCGAGCTGCATCAGCAAGTCGCTTTGGTCACGCAAGAACAGCACGTGTTTACCGGAACTATTGCCTCCAACCTGCGTTTGGCGCGACCCGACGCAAGTGATGAGGAATTGTGGGCGGTACTCGACGCGGTGGGTGTGGACTGGGTTAATGGACTGGACGGTACCGGGAGCCAGACCCCTGGCGCATCATCCGGTCCGGAGGGAAAATCGCAGGCAGAAACAGAAAAAATCGGGCTATATGCGGAAGTCGGCGGCGCTGGAATCAAGCTGAATCCGGCGCAGGTCCAGCAGCTCGCCCTGGCGCGAATCGTGCTGTTGAACCCGCACACTTTGGTGCTGGACGAGGCAACTTCCCTGATGGATCCCTCTGCAGCCCGTTCTCTGGAACAGTCATTGTCGCGAGTGCTGGCAGGACGCAGCGTTATCGCTATCGCTCACCGGCTTTATACCGCCCACGATGCCGACCGAGTGGCAGTCATGATGGACGGGAGAATCGTGGAATTGGGTACGCACGATGAACTCGTTGCAGCCGGCGGTAAATATGCCTCACTGTGGGCGTCCTGGCAGCAAGACTAGAGTTTGAAATTATCCCAGGAAACGGGTTTCGAGGCGTTCCTCTATGACTTCGCCGTTATCTTTGGTGACGACCCAGGCTGACTTGCCCGGCACTTCGCTGACCGCTTCTGCCAGTTCAGTGCCGCGGTAGACCAAACCCACATTGTTATCGGTGCAATAGGTTTTCCCCAAGATACCCTCGGCGACCAGACGATGCACCGTGGGGCGGCGGCGCTTTTCGACATCGTAATGCACGCCGTTGTCGTAGGGAATCAGACCCAGACCGTTCGTGACGGCGCGAAGTTCAGGCCCGAAAGAATCCGTGGTGCCACCTCGGTGCCAACAGATAGAACCGGCAGACACCCCTGCCAGGACGATGCCAGCCTCCCAGACTCGCCGGAAAATCTGGTCTAAATCGTGAACCCGCCACACTGCCAGCAGGTTTGCCACCGAACCCCCGTCGACCCAGACCGCATCCTGTTCCATGAGGTAGCCTTCGATGTCTTCCACGTTGGGCATGACGAATAGTTGCAGCGGGTTTAGTTCCACCCCCGCCAGGCGAGCCGCTTCATAACGTTGTGCTAAGCGATAATGCTGGTCGCCGGCAGCGGTGTCCAGGTAGCCCAGTTTCGGTTTGGAACGGGTGGTGCCGGACAGCTCGAGGGAATACATCACCAGGTGGTTGAACTCGGTAAAGATTCGTTCTCCGTTTTTGTATCCACCGGAGGTTGCCAAAATAGTTGGGGTTTTGTTCATAGGGATCATACTAGTCGGGGGAACCGCACGAGTCATCCGAGCAATTGGTGTTCGGGATTTGTCCGGCACCGCGAGCGGACCTGGCATAGGATTAAACCCGAGAAAAGAGGCAAAGTGGCGCTGGAGGGTACCACCTGTTTAGGCTCCTAGCTTTGCCAAGGAATAAATATACTGAAATTCGGATAAATAATGAGTGAGAAGAAAAACCTGAATATAGCAATCAATGTGATGGGTGACGAGGTCGGTGGTGGTCTGGGGAGAGCCCGAACTATGGCGGTAGCAACCGTCGACGCCACTGACGAGATTACAGCCTGGCAAGAATTTGAAGTCGGTTGGGACATCTTGCATGAGCAAGGACCTCACGGCAGTCTGCACGCGCAAATAGTGGGTTTCATGCGGGACCATGACATTGTGGCAGTGGTCAGCGGACACATGGGACCGCCGATGGTCAAGACCATGATGAAACTTGGCGTTCTGCCGCTATCCGCGACTGGCGACGCACGTCACGCCGCTACAGATGCCGCGAAACGGGTCCGTGCGGTTGATCGCGGAAATACCACGGTCCCCGATTCAGCCCCCAAGGGGAACAAATGGATTCTTCCCGTCATTCCGTTATAGGACTTGCTGGTATTGAAACTGATGATGGTGAGGAAAGGCTAGTGGATACCGTGAATAAAGATGTCGTAGACCTCATTTTGGAGCTGCAGGCCATCGGTCAGTCTGGAGAGTTCTATGGCCATGATGACTATGACCGAGACCGGGCAATCCAAACTCGGGAACTGGCAACGGAACTCTTGGCGCGCTTGACGGGCAACAATCCCGAACAAGCTCGGGAAGTACTGCTGGAGGATTACGGCTACCGAACACCGAAAGTAGATTCGCGGGCTGTCATTTTTGGTGACGGCACGGGACGTCCCGGCGCAGACGGAGACAAGATTTTGCTGGTACACGAAGGTCTGGATGGGCGGTGGTCCCTGCCGGGAGGTTGGATTGATGAGGGTTTGAGCGTCCGGGAAAACACCATCAAGGAGGCTTATGAAGAATCCGGGATGCAGGTAAAAACCGGCAGGCTGTTAGCGGTAATTGACAAGCGCAAACATAATCCTAGTAAAGGTATATTTCATGTTTACACCTTTTTCGTAGAATGTAGCCTGTTGGGAGGAGCCTTTGCGGAAAATCTCGAAACTACTGAGATTGGCTGGTTCGGACTGGATGAGCTGCCGGAAATGTCCCTGGGCAAGACCACCCCTGAACAAGTAGAGATGTGTTTGGAGGCGCATCGCAATCCCAATTGGCAGGTCATTTTTGACTAAATTTAACCTGGCTATTGAATTGCGTAAATCGGGATAAATCGGGCATAATGAAACGTTGTACTGGGCTTTGGTTGCCGCCCTCTCGTGACCATAGCCTCGGATTTTGAGCAGAACAAGGCTTTAGTGTTTCCCTACCTGGGGTTTTGTAGGCTCGCGACATGAGTTACAAGGAGAGTCACAACAGTGGCAGTACGTATTCGTTTGAAGCGAATTGGTAAAATTCACCACCCCATCTATCGAGTGGTCGTGGTCGACAGCCGCAAGAAGCGCGACGGTCGTGTTATCGAGGAGGTCGGCAAATACGACCCCAACCAGCAGCCGTCTTTGATTGAACTGAACTCGGAACGCATCCAGTACTGGCTGGGTGTAGGGGCTCAGCCCTCCGATGCGGTGCACCGTTTCCTGGTGTTGTCCGGCGACTGGGCGCAATTTAAGGGTGCCAAGGTCGTTGAGAACCGGATTCAGGTTAAGGATGCCGGCGCTGACGTAGAGGCAGCTGTGAAGGCTGCTGATGACGCTGCCGAAAAGGCCAAGGCAAAGAAGGCTGAAGCCGAAGCCAAGGCAAAGAAGGAAGCTGAAGAAGCCGCGAAGGCTGCCGAAGCCGAAGCTGCGGAAGATGCTGCTGAAGCCCCTGCCGAAGAAAAGGCTGAGGACGCTCCGGCAGAAGAAAAGACTGAGGAAGCAGCAGAATAATGTCGATGCTTGCAGATTCTTTGGAACACCTGGTTAGCGGCATCGTCGACGAGCCAGAGGCCGTGCGTGTGAGCGAAAAGTCTTTGCGTCGCGGCAAGCTCCTGGAAGTACACGTTGCCCCTTCGGATTTGGGTCGAGTCATTGGTCGTAACGGTCGCACCGCGAAAGCGCTGCGTTCGGTGGCGTCCGCACTGTCTACCCAGGGCAGCGTCCGTGTCGATGTTATCGATCAAGATCGGCGCTAAATAGTCATTTGGTTTGACCCCTGCCGATAGCAGGGGTCAAACTTTTTAACGCACTTATCAGACCGGAAAGGGGTCAGCGGTGAAACTCACGGTGGGAATTATCGGGCGCGCCAGTGGCGTCCGCGGTGAAGTCCGAGTCGCCCTGCGCACGGACGACCCGCGTTCTCGATTTGCCCCCGGCACTGTCTTGTTAACCAACCGAAACAGTCCCGCTGCGCTGACAGTAGACCAAGCACGGATGAGCGGTAAACACTTCGTGGTGTCCTTTCAGGAAATTCCCGACCGTAACGACGCCGAGACCCTCAGCGGGACAAAACTGTACATAGAGACCGATGCCCCACCCTTGTGCACCGACCCCGGAGACACCTCAGACACCACTGCTGACCCGGAGACGGCTGACTACCCGGAAACTACTGAGGGCGATGACGGCTTTTACCGTCACGAACTGGTGGGGCTGCGGGCGATGAACCTGGCAGGAGAAACGCTCGGCACCATCAGTGACCTGCTGCTGGCGCCTGCCCAAGACTTGCTGGAAGTCACCACCGCGCAGGGGGAAAAAATCCTGGTGCCTTTTGTTTATGAAATCGTCCCCGATGTCGATTTGGACAATGGGTTGGTCACCATGGATCCGCCCGGAGGGCTATTCCCCTCGCACTAGGGCGGTTTGACGTTTCCCGGGGGTGCCGGGAGAGACTTTCTGAATAAGGGTGAGGACGATGCGTTTTCAGATTCTGACGATTTTTCCCGAGTTTTTTGAGGTGCTCGGTCTGTCGCTGTTGGGCAAAGCGGCGCAAAACGGGGTGCTGAGCTGGGACGTCACCAATCTGCGCGATTTCACTGATGACCCGCATCGTTCCGTCGATGACACCCCGTACGGCGGGGGTGCCGGCATGGTAATGCGTGCTGACATTTGGGGCAAAGCCATTGACGCGGCGCGGGACAGGCTGCGAGACCAGTCCGCGGGAAGTGACCCGGAAAACCGCCCGACTGACCTTGTGAACCCGAAAACTATCCTGGCTATCCCCACGCCCTCTGGAATTCCACTGACCCAGGCGAAAGTTCGGGAGATTGCCGCGCACGCAGACAATGTCATTATCGCTTGTGGGCGTTACGAAGGTATCGACTCGCGAGTCGCTTCGCACTACACTGACTCGCAACTGTATCCCGACCTGGAAGTGTTTGAATATTCCTTGGGGGATTATGTGCTCAACGGTGGGGAAATCGCTGCTGTGGCACTGATTGAGGCAGTTGGGCGGCTCCTTGACGGCATGGTGGGCAACCCGGAATCTTTGGTTGAGGAATCATACGAGGGAACGGGGCTGTTGGAATACCCCTGCTATACGCGTCCCGAAATCTGGCGTGACCTGGCTGTTCCCGAGGTGCTGAAAGGCGGAAACCACGCGGCAATCGAAGCCTGGCGTCGCGAACGAGCCATTGAAAAGACCTGCTCGCGGCGTCCGGATCTGCTGGCAAGTCTGGATGTCGGACTGTTAAGCAAGCGCGGGCGAGAAAAGCTCGCTTCGCTAGGGTGGCTTTACGTGTCCCCACAGGATTTAGAAGCTATCGGACTGTCCCGGCTGTGCGAGACGCGAGGCATCGGTGGTGCGCAGAAGGATACCGCGGATTTACTGCTGGTGCCCTTGCGGATTCGTCAGCCGAACCGGGAGGAAGCGCTGGCGTTGTCCGCTTTGGGATCGGAGACATTTCCTTTGGCGTGCCCGGCATACCTCAGCAACGATGCAATTGCCCAGTTCGTAGCCGTTGAGTTCGACACCACGGCGGTGAAGGCGCGTCTGAATGCACCTCAAGAAAACCGCTACTGGGTGGCAGAACTGGGCGGTGAACTGGTGGGATACACTTACGCAAAAGTGGGGCTGGGCGAGTCAGAAGTTGACCAGGCGGGAATCGTCGCCGGAGACGCTTACCTGTCAAAGTGTTACGTGCGCGAAGCCCTGCATTCCACCGGATTGTCCGGGGCGCTGCTGGAAGTGGCGGTGCAGGATTTGGCTAGTACCAGCGATGCGCCGGGGGTGTGCCTGGGGACTTCGATTTATAACAAGCGTGCCCAAAAATTCTATAAGCATCATGGGTTTCGGCGTATCGGCAAACGGACATTTACGGTGGGAGACGTGCAAAACCAGGATGTGGTGATGCGCCGAGTTTTCGACCGCGACAATGCCTGAGAGACGTCCGATCGTCGGACGTGTCGCGAGGGCGTGTGATGCGCAAACCAGCGACGGATAAGCACATTGAGAAGCGCTGCGTAGCGTCCGGAAGGGCAAAAGTGGCGTTTCTGTCCTGATTTGTGGCAAAATGGTACGGCTTCGCGGGCAACCTGCCACAGGGGGACCCGATAGCGAAGTGAAACACCATCGGCACTGAAGGTGCCCGCAGTGAGACGTTTTTGACCTGTGGCAGGAGCGTCAAGGAGAAATAATGCAGAAGCCTCTGGTTGAGGAAATTGGCAAAGCCGCCATGCGTGAGGATACTCCGGAGTTTCGTCCGGGAGACACCGTAAAGGTTCACGTAAAGGTTATCGAAGGGAACCGTTCCCGTATTCAGATCTTTCAGGGCGTAGTTATCGCTCGCCACGGCGGTGGAGTGGGCGAAACTTTCACTGTCCGAAAGCTGTCGTTCGGAACCGGTGTGGAACGTACCTTCCCGCTGCACGCCCCGACTGTGGACAAGATTGAGGTCGTGACCCGCGGTGATGTGCGTCGTGCCAAGCTGTACTACCTGCGTAATCGCCACGGCAAGGCTGCTAAGGTTGCCGAAAAGCGGTAACTTGCAATGATTTGTGGCAGTCGCCGCGCTGGGATAATACGAGATTCGTGAGATCAGCCGGACAGTCGAAAGACAAGCCGAGTGCTGCCCTAAAAATTCATCCTAAAGGAAGCCCAAACCGGAAATGTTTGGGTTTCCTTTAGCCTTTTAGGCTATTCTTTTTTACTATGACGAAGCCCCAGCAGCCTGAGAACGCCAATCGAGACGCCCCGTCCTCGGGCACGTCTCCGGATGGCTTCAACACGAACCCGCAATTTGCTGGAGCTGGGACCATGTCAGAGTCTTTTCCTCCTGGCTATGAAGGTTTCCCCGGTGGACCAATGCCCGGTGAAGGAGCGCCATACGCGCCAGACGGCATGAGAATGCCTTTTCCTCCGGAGGCTTTTCCGGGAGGCTACCCCCCGCAGCCCGCATTTCCAGATGGGGCGGAATTTCCTGGTATGGACCCCAATGGGATGCCGCCAACGCAAATGCCGCCGGGTTTCTCGCCCCTGGGAATGGAACCGTATCCGGGAATGCCTTACCCTCCGTACGGTTCTATACCTTTTCCAGGTATGATGTTTGATAATGAGGAAATCCCTGACGTTTCAGGGAAAGATGGCGCCTTGGCGGAGGACGAAACCGACTTCAAACTTGATGATGAGGACGGCGAGTTCAAGTCGGGACGCGGCGCCGGGATGCCTGGATTCCGGGGCATGAATGCCTTGCCACCGGGGGTGCGGGGCAATCTCGACGGTCTCGAGCGTCCACATTTAGCTCTGGACCTGCCCTGGTATTTTGAGTTTATCGCGGTGGTAATTACGGCTCTGGCAATCAGCTCGCTGGTACGACTGTTCCTGTTGCAGCCGTTTTACATTCCCTCGCAGTCTATGGAAAAGACCTTGATGATTAACGATTCTGTGCTGGTCAACAAATTCTCTGCCCGGCACGGAGACATTAACCGTGGCGATATTGTGGTCTTTGAAGACGTGGAAGGATGGAGCCAAACTGCCGCGGAGCAGCTGCGTAAACGCCCTCCTGACCGTACTCCGTTCCAGATTGCGACCAAGGTGAAGAATTTCGGGATTTTCGTGGGTCTGCTGCCGGAAGACTCTCAAGGTTATCTGATCAAACGCGTGATTGGAATCCCTGGCGATGATGTCTCTTGCTGCGACGAGGATGGTCTGATGACCATTAACGGCAAAGCTATTGATGAGGACTATATCCCCCGAACCGGAGTCTCTTCAGATATAGAATTTTCTGTTGTCGTGCCGAAAAATTCGCTGTGGGTCATGGGGGACAATCGACCTCATTCTGCTGATTCCCGCTGGCACCAAGACAAACCTTCGCATGGATTTGTCTCTGAATCGAACGTGGTGGGTCGCGCTTTCGTCGTCGTTTGGCCGGTCGAACGTATGAAATTCATCACTCCCAGCTGCGCTTTTTATAACATTCCCAAGCCTGCCACCCCGAATGATGAATTCAGTTCCGAAGCCGACGAAGCGCCGCCCCCCACGCAATGAGGCTACCGCGGTGGTCGATTTATCTTGGGAGACTGCGGCTCTGGCAGAGTTGGCACAGTGCGGGAGCGACGGTCACGAAGGACGTCTACCGTTGATAGGCGGGATGGACGAGGTCGGTCGTGGCGCGTTAGCAGGTCCGGTGTGCGTGGGGGTGGCAGTGCTGGATCAACGCAGCCTAGACAATCCGGATTTCCCCCAGGGCTTTCCTGTCGGATTGAACGATTCTAAGCAGCTCACCGCCCGGCGTCGGGTAGCGCTGCAAGACCCCATTCAGGCGTGGGTCAGGGATTTTGCTATCGGTCAGGCTTCGAATACGGAAATCGACGAATTAGGGATTATGCCCGCGTTGCGTCTGGCTGGATGGCGTGCTTTAAACGAGCTGGATGCCAGGGGACACCTGCCCCAGAGACTGCTGCTGGACGGAAACTTCGACTATCTCGCCTCACCGCGGCAACCTGACCTGTTTGCCGAGGCGGGAAACCTGGTGAGTTCCCCCGAAGTCAGCGTGGAAACCCTGGTGAAAGGGGATGGGAAAGCAGCTGTAATCGCTGCCGCCGCGGTACTGGCTAAAGTGTATCGGGATGCCTTCATGCGCAGCTTGCATGACCCCGGATATGGTTGGGCCCGGAACGTCGGATACGGGACTCCTGCTCACAAAGCAGGTCTGGCTGAATTGGGTGCGAGTGTCTGGCATCGCAAAACTTGGAAGCTCCGGTAGGGTAGAGGAATACGAAAGGTTACGTGATGGTCAACAACGACGATATTGAGTCCTATGAAAATGGGCTGGAACTGGATTTATACCGAGAATATCGCGATGTGATTTCCCTGTTTAGCTATGTGGTGGAAACCGACCGGCGCTTTTATCTGGCGAACAAGGTAGACGTCACCACGCACAATAATGCCGGAGGGGACGTATTCTTTGAGATTACTTTGGAGGACGCCTGGGTTTGGGACGTCTATCGCTCCTCGCGCTTCGTGCAAAACGTGCGGGTGCTTACTTTCAAAGACGTCAACGTTGAGGAACTCACCAAGCCTGAAATCGAAATTCCCTAGCTTCGATTTCGTCAATAAATTCGTTAAAACCGGTTGATTGGCGGATTTTCGCCATTTATAGGGCTGTGGATAAGTCGGTTTTCCACAGGTAAAAATGTTTGGGCTTGGTCAGGGCGGTCGCGCGCGCAAGGCTGAGTTCATGAGCTACGCAAATACCGTTGAAACCAGTCATAAAGCCTGTACCGAGACGAACCCTCGATGCCACGATACAGTCGGTGACTCCGCACTGCGGACAGTGGGGCAAATTGTCTCACCGCCACGGAACAACTTACACAATCGTCAGCTGGGCATGGCTGGAGAAGAAGTGGCTGCAGAGTCGCTCAAAGCTGCGGGATATGTAATTGTGGATCGGAATTGGCGATGTCGTGCTGGGGAAGTCGACATAGTCGCCCTCAGCCCCGAGGGAGTTCTGGGGTTCGTGGAGGTTAAGACTCGTTCCAATCATCGGCACGGGTTGCCTATTGAGGCCATCACCATGAAAAAGCTGGCGCGGATGCGCCGGGTTATGGGGGCATGGTTGGCGCAACGGGATATTGTCCCAGTCCATCGAGCGGTCAGCCTGGATTTATGCAGCGTGGATTGGGACGGACACGGTGAACCCGTGGTGAAACATCTCCAGGGGTTGAAATGAGTTCAGGATTTGCTTGGTCGATTTGCTTGGTAGGGATGCAAGCACGTCCGGTGCGGGTCGAGGCGCATATCTCCGATGGAATGACCGCCTACAGTTTGGTCGGGCTGCCGGATACGGCGGTGCGCGAGGCCAAAGACCGGGTGCGCGCTGCGGTGACCAGCTGCCTGTATGAATGGCCGGGAACGCGGATTGTGTTGAATCTCTCCCCGGCATCACTGCCAAAGACCGGCTCTGGCTACGACCTGGCGATGGCAGTCAGCGTTTTAGCTGCGATGGGGGTCATTTCCCACAGCCGAGCTGGGCAATGCATCATGTTGGGAGAGCTGGGGTTGGATGGTCGTGTGATTGGAATCCGGGGTATTTTACCCAGTGTCATCGGCGCCATGAAGACCGGAAAAACAAAGATTTTGGTGCCACAAGCGAACCTTGCTGAAGCTTCCCTGGTTCCTGGGGTGGACGTGGTCGGGGTGCATCACCTGGGGCAAGTCATCGAGTTATTGGGGGGAGACTTGATGATGCCGCTGCCCCCGCCGGAAGAACCGGCGGAGGCAGCGGAGGGGGACACCACCCCGGCTCCTGCCTGCAGTCTGGGCGGGGATTTTTCGGATATTCGCGGACAAGCCGCTGCCTGTCAGGCGATGGAAGTGGCGGCCGCGGGAGGTCATCATCTGTTGATGATTGGCACTCCGGGCTCGGGAAAAACCATGCTGGCATCGCGGCTGCCTGGAATCCTCCCGACCCTGGAACTGGAACAGTCCGTAGAAGTCACCGCCTTGCATTCCCTCGCCGGAACGTTGTCTCCGCTGGACGGATTAATTCGTCAGCCTCCCTTTCAAGCCCCGCATCATTCGGCGACGCTGGCAGCGATGGTGGGAGGAGGCTCGGGAGTGCCGCGTCCCGGCGCCGCCTCCCTGGCCCACCGGGGAGTGTTGTTCTTGGACGAGGCTCCCGAGTTCGGGGCGCGGGTCTTGGATTCCCTCCGAGAACCGTTGGAAAACGGGGAGATTACGCTGCATCGGGCGGCGGGTGCAGCCCAATATCCGGCTCGATTCCAACTGATTATGGCGGCTAATCCCTGCCCCTGCGGTAACGCCGGTAGTCGGCGTGCCACCTGTACCTGCACACCCTATTCACGCAAACGATATCTGGAACGATTGAGCGGACCGCTGTTGGACCGGATGGACATCCAAATCCAGGTGGAATCTCCGGGGCGAGGCTCGCTCGCGGGAGCGAAACCCGCTGATACCACCACGGTGGTCGCCGCCCGTGTGCAACGTGCTCGTGACGTGCAGCGGGAACGGTGGAAGGGGCGAGGATGGGATTTGAATCGGGAAATTCCGGGACCATTTTTGCGACAGCCCGAGGGTGGTTTCACTCGGGAGCTGATTGGGCGGGTCGACACCGTGGTGGAACAGGGGCGCCTGTCCATGCGGGGAGCTCAAAGGGTCTTGCGCCTGGCGTGGACCGTTGCCGATTTGAGCGGAAAAACTGTTCCGGGGTTGCCCGAACTGGGAACTGCCATGACGCTACGGCGCCAAAACGAAGGATTCAGTCTGCCCTAAAGGGGGGAAGTTATGAAAACGTTAAGCCTAACTGAGGACGTGCCCTTGAATGCCCCGAAGTCGCCGCCGGATGTGGTCTTGGAAGAACTGTCACACTCGAACGAAATGTTGTCGTTACCGTCGCGTGGAGACCCTGTCGCGAAGCCGCTCAGCCCAGAAGATCGCCAGGCTCGTGCGGCATGGACCGCTATTGCCCAACCGGGAGAGCCTGTCGTGGGTCAGGTCATCGAGCATTTTGGGGTCAGGGAAGCCCTGGAACGCGTGAAATTTCTGGCGGCAAAGCTGCCGGAAATTGACGACATGATGATTCGCACTGTGTTTCAACCGGTTCAGTTGCCCGCGTCGGTGGCGCAAATCGAAGGCTGGGCTTTGCGACTGCGTGAGCTAAACCTGGAGATGGAATATCAGCTGCTGAGCCGGGACGGCGGCGCACTGGTGGTGCCTGGCGACGCGGCTTGGCCCGGGATAGTCGATAGTCTGGGCGCTGTGGCGCCACTGGCGTTGTGGGTGCGGGGTAATCCCCAGGCTTTGCAAGCGCTGGCATCTGAGGGTGCAGTGGCGCTGGTCGGGGCACGTTGCGCGACTCACTATGGAACCGATATAGCCCAAGAAATCGCGTATGAACTGTCAGAGTGTGGCATCTGGGTCATCAGTGGGGGAGCTTATGGGATTGACGCTGCTGCGCATCGAGGGGCTCTCGCTTCGAGCGGTAAGACCATCAGCGTGCAGGCTGGAGGGCTGGGGAATCTCTATCCTGCCATGAATGCGCAACTGTTTTCCCAAATCCAACAAACGGGGGCGATTGTCAGCGAAGCCCCGCCCTCCCAGCGACCTGCTAAACACCTGTTTTTGACTCGTAACCGCATCATCTCAGCCTTGTCTCAAGTTGTAGTGGTGGTTGAGGCGGGGGAGCGTTCCGGGGCGATGTCCACCGCCAACCATGGTGCGGAACAGGGACGTCAGGTTGCCGCGGTGCCCGGAGCGGTCACTTCCACCGCCTCCGTCGGATGCCATCGACTGATTCGGGAAGGCGCTGCCCTAGTGACGAACGCGGCGGAAATCATGGAACTCATGTTTCCGCTGAATGTGGCGGGACAAAGTTTGTTTGGAGTCGGGGGATCAGCAGGAAAGGGCATCTCCGGGGTGGTATCGGCTTCGCCTCAGCGCGACTCGACCGGACAAATCCCGGCGCCCTCGCTTTTTGCTGGATTGAGCAGTGACGGCGTAAAAGTCATTGATGTTTTATCGAAAACGGCTTGGAAGTCCTTGGAGCAGGTGTCGCGTGCCGCCGGTTTGGGTACTCGTACGGTGCAAAGTGAGCTGGGGTTGATGGAACTGGATGGCAAGGTTGAAACCCGAAAAGGGAGATATCGCCTGAGGTCGAAAGCAACCGCCCGGTAGAATCAAGAGGTGAGTGAAAATAACCCAGCAGCGGTCTTTGCCCGAGAAATTACCGCAGATTTTGGGCAATGGCTGAGCGTAAACCGGGGGCTTTCCCCGCAAACCGTGCGGGCGTATCTCACGGATTTGCGAGAATTAATGACTTTCCTGGTGGACTCCGATTCCGGGGATGGTCCCGCGGCGCAGCAACTGCGTGCAGATTTGGCTAATCCTGCCCGGATTCGGGCGTGGCTGGGAGCAATGAGCCGCGCGGGGATGAGCCGCGCCACGCTGGCTCGTCGAGTGGCGTCCTTTCGCACTTTTGCCTCGTGGGCGCAGGTCCGCGGCATAGTCCCGGGCGATGCTGGGCAAAACTTGCGGGCTTCGCGGCCGGATAACGCCCTGCCCACGGTTTTGTCTGCCACGGACGCGGCACACCTCTTGGAAACGGCACGTGCCGCCGCTTATCCTGAAGCCTCTACCGCTCCCAATCCGGTGAAACTGCGTGACTGGGCAGCCTTAGAGCTGCTTTATGCCACCGGCATTCGGGTCAGCGAGCTGACCGGGTTAGAACTGGGCAACATTAATAAAAGCCAACGCACTGTCCGGGTGACGGGAAAGGGCGACAAACAGCGAGTCGTGCCCTACGGCATTCCTGCGGGTCTGGCGCTAGAAGAGTACCTGGAAAAGGGACGCCCCGCCCTGGTGAATCCGGAAAAGCCTGCGCTGAACCGGGTATTTTTAGGGGCAAAAGGCGGAATGCTGGATACGCGGATCGTCCGCGGAATGCTGCATCGACTGACGGCGCAGGCAGGGGTACCGGACTTGGGACCGCACGGGCTACGTCACACCGCTGCCACGCACCTGTTGGATGGAGGGGCGGATTTGCGCAGTGTCCAGGAGATTCTGGGTCACGCCAGCTTAGCCACGACCCAGCGCTATACACACCTCTCGATGGATAAGCTCCGTGCGGTGTATCTGCAGGCGCATCCGCGGGCCTAAAGTCCCTTGATTATCCGAAAGCTGAGAGATAATTTAATCTCACGGTCGATTTAGTTTTCAAAGGGGAATGCTATGTTCGCTAAATTGAGGTACCAGGCGTGTATTCCAGTAATTCTTATTGGATTATCCTTGTGGGGAGTTCCAAGTTCCACAGCTGAGGAGCTTACCAGCCCTTGTGTAAATGATGCCGGTATTGCATTAGAGTGGCAAGCTGAGGTAAATAAAGTAGATAACTTTTCTAGGCTAAATTACTCTGACAATTATTCGTGGTCTCGTATCGGTGGTTGCAAAGCAGAGATTCATTTTAAGAATGATGTTCCGGACAAGGTTCTGAAAATGGCAAATTTGATTCCAAATTTGAGAGTTAGTGGAGGTGTGGGTTTCTCTGAAGATGAGATTATGGGCAAACAGGAGGAGGTCTTTTATAATCTTCGGGAGGAACTTGGTGGCTCGGTATCTGCATATACAGATGTGCCCAATGCTGTTATCCATATTGAAGTTCCGGTTTCTTCAATAAATAAGGTTTCTAATCTTCTCAAAGATAAAAAATTATCTGCCAACGTGAAATCCCCATTCAAGATACAATACGACTATACGGATTCCACAGAATCGGGGTATGATGCTCTGTATGGTGGCGGATATCTCACAAGCTGCACAACGGCATTTAGTGTATCTTCAAATGGATATCCTAATGGTTTATTAACGGCTGGTCATTGCGCAAATGAACCGCAGTCCTACGGTGGCGTATCATTAAAGCTGAGGGGTAAACATCAAGGTCAATATGGAGACGTATCCTGGTTCTCGACTTCCGCCTGGACCGCTCCGCAGTTCTACACCCTTCCGAGTCATTTGGTAAATGTCACACAGACCGCGTATCCCACAGTGGGGCAAAATCTGTGCCTAAATGGCAGAGGCTCGGGGACGAGATTCTGTGATGAAACTGTTTGGGATATCAGAACATGCTCTTCTAATGGAATTTGTAATCTTACGGCTATGAGTGGAAGAAAGGCGAGGGGTGGAGACAGTGGCGGACCTTGGTTTTCATCCTCTATTGCTTATGGCGTCCACAGTGGGCATATTAAATTCGGAAGTGTAGAGAGGGACGTGTTTACGCCTATTCAAATTGCCGAATCTGTGCTGGGGGTTAGAGTAAAAAAGAAATGAATAAAAATTTACTGATTCTTTTGCTTATATTTGCAGCTGCACTTTACTTGGCTGGATGTCAGAGCGTAGCAACGCAGCCTGAAATCGATAATTCTATGTCAAGTAAACCGCAAGCCGCTGTCACTGGCGATTCTTTGCCGACTGATATCGAGCATTGCTATGTGGAAACTGTGCAGGACGGAATGAGGCTGGTAGCAAATGCCTTTGAATATCCGGGAGGTTACGATCAGCTATTTCAAGGTACTCTGGAACAGGACGACGCAGGATGCGTCATGTTGAGGGATAGCTCTGACAATGAATTGTTGCCGGTGTCTTTTCCTTACGGTACCACCCTGTCGGGTCAGAGCGTGAAGCTTCCTTGGGGCAGTGTTCTGGCAATAGGAGATCGGGTTCGATTCGGAGGAGCTGTGGATGTCTTGAAAGCGTGCCGGGATGTAGTAAATCAAGAGACAATAACTTGCCCGAAAACGGGGGTACTTAGAATCAATGACTCCGCTGACGCTGCGGAGAAGGACGATTAGTCCCAGATTATGTCTCGATGGGGCGTCGAAAGTTATCAATCTTGTGAATCTATTTGGGGAGACTGTGTCTCAAGGTGGGGCTTGAGCAAGGGGATTTACTGAGAAGGCACGTAGTGACCGGAAAGAGACAGTGTATCTGCAGGCGCATCTGCGGGCCTAAAGTCCTAATTTAAATGTTTCCCCAAAAAATTTCTAAAGGCTAGAAAAAAGCAAGCCTGTGAGCTGGGAAGATAGTGTCCCTGGAATGTCTTTACAAAACTGAGAAAAAGCTGGATTGACTCTATGAATTTCCTCCTAAACCACATACAATGAATCATGAAAAGCAAGGTAATGGTGTCTCGGGAGGAGCGTCATGGTCGGAAAACTGCGGATTTTGCAAGCATCGCTGATGATGCTGTGCTCCGCCGCAGTGTTAACGGGATGCGGTACGGCGGTTACTGCTTCCGGATCCGAGAGAACTGCGCGCGAGATGATGACCGCGGATATTCCCTTGGTCGAGCCTGCGGCTCCGAACACGACTAAAGACCCGGTTTCAGGAGAGCCAGCGCCGAGTTATACCGCGACGGTGAAAGATAACCCTTCCCCCGCTGAACTCAAAGAGATTCCTGCAGATCAGATGATGAAAGTGGCGCCGTTTGATGAGCCGAAATTCTTCCACGAGTTCTCCGTGGACGGTGCTGCCACCGTGGTGAAGTACTTTACCTATGCGATGTATTACAGCTTTGCGTCGAAAGATGCGCATTTCGTAAACCAGGTTTACACCGATGCGTGCACGAAGTGTCAGGAGATGTCGCAGTGGTCCGTTGACTTCACCCGGAAGTATTCTCACGTAGAGACCGGGGTGCCACGCACGGAAATCCTCGATGTCTCCGCGGGAAAGTCCAAACAGAATCAATCCATTTTTTGGGTTGTGGCTCGCAATGCGGAACCGCCGATTATCGCGCGCTCTGAGAAGGGCGAAGTCCTGAACTACGATCCCCCTTCGAACACCGTATCCCAGTACCGGGTCGAGTATATTCACGGAAACAACGTGATTACCGGCATCTATAAAGCTCCCGCCAAGTATTCCGATACTGGTGAGTGAGCGGTAGCGCCGCGGCGTGTTCCCCGACTCACCTAGCTCACTGGGTACAGGCGAATCCTTCCCCCCAACAGACGCAGCGGATCCACGTAGCCGTCTGGGCCGTCCTTGACCCCGAAATGTAGACAGTCCCCAGGGGAACAGTGCCCTCCCAGTGCCGTCCCAATGGCCTGACCGCGAGTCACTTCATCCCCGACTGCGACCGCGGGTTCTACCGGCTCGTAGGTATAGCGCCGCCCCGTCGTGTCTTCGAGTGAAATCACGGGACGTCCCGCCAGATTACCGGCATAGAGTACCGTCGCGTCAGTCGCGGCAAAGACAGTCTCACCGGGGCTGACCCGCAAATCGATACCGCGGTGCCCTGCCAACCATTTCTGGGCGGGCGGGTCAAACTTGCGCGGTACTGCGGTAGGGTGACCGGTGGGCCAATAGAGGAAATCCCGCAGACCTGGCGTTTTCCCTGGTGAAAAGGTCGTTAACGAGGCTGGGCTGGTGACCCCAGGTAAGTTTGGGGCGGTGGTGATTCCGGCGGCAGGTGAAGCAGAGCCTCCCACCAGACTCAAGGTCAGGCAACAGCAGAAGGCGATAAAAACTTTTCTCATGACTGCAGTGTGACGTGAAAGAAACGCCCGCACCAGAGAACAAACTTTGACCTGTGGAAAACCCCGATTTGACCCCGCTTGTGGAAAAACCACAAAACCGCGTCAGGTCGCGCCGAATTAGCTTTTCTGGAGGAAGTTTTGGTAAAGTTAACCCTCGCAGCTGCCCATGCAGCTGACTTCGCGTGTTCGCAATCGCGGCGTTGCCGGTGTTACTGCCAGCGTAGCCGTGATGAGCGCAATCCTCCAGGTCCCTATGGGGTGGGGAAGGCGAGCGAACACCAGGCATTAACCGAAACTGGACGTAGACGTCTCCGGAGCGCTCGTGCGCCGGGACAGCTGTGTCCCATAACTGAAAGAAGGACGCCACATGGCAGTCGTTACCATGCGCCAGCTTTTGGAAAGCGGCGTGCACTTCGGGCACCAAACCCGTCGCTGGAACCCCAAGATGAAGCGGTTTATTTTGACCGACCGTTCCGGCATTTACATTCTCGATTTGCAGCAAACCATTGCTGACATTGATATTGCTTACGAATTCGTAAAGGAAACCGTGGCGCACGGCGGCACGCTGCTGTTCGTGGGCACCAAGAAGCAGGCTCAAGAGTCCATTCAGGAACAGGCTACCCGCGTGGGGATGCCTTTCGTGAACGAACGTTGGCTGGGCGGGATGCTGACCAACTTCTCGACGGTGCACAAGCGCTTGCAGCGACTGAAGGAACTGGAACAGTACGACTTTGAGGACACTTCCGCTTCGGGATTGACGAAGAAGGAACTGTTGATGATGCGCCGTGAAAAGGACAAGCTCGCCAAGACCCTGGGCGGCATCCGCGACATGGCGAAAACCCCTTCGGCTATCTGGGTGGTTGACACCAAGAAGGAACACTTGGCGATTGCGGAAGCCCAAAAGCTTGGGATTCCGGTCGTTGCCATTCTGGACACGAACTGTGACCCTGACGAGGTAGATTACGGCATCCCTGGCAACGACGACGCGATTCGCGCAGTCGATTTGCTGACCAAGGTGATTGCTGACGCTTGTGCAGAGGGTCTGCTGGCTCGTTCCAAGAAACAGCTGGGCGAGAACCCGGAAAGTGCCGAACCGATGGCGGAGTGGGAACGCGAGCTTCTGGCAGGCGATGACGCGAAGGCTCCTGCCGCGGATAAGCCGGCGGAAACTGCACCCGCTGCGAGCGAAGCTACCGACGCAAAAGCCGAGTAATCGGCTGCAGCTGAGCGGGGAGATAACACTCCGACGCTCACTCAAAAGGATTATCGGGAATATAGAAGTTCCCGGTGCATGAAACTTGCTCTGAAACTGGAGGAAAAATTGGCTAAATATAACATGCAAGACCTCAAGGACTTGCGCGAAGAAACCGGTGCGGGCTTAGCTGACGTTAAGAAAGCCCTGGAAGAAGCAAACGGCGACCGTGAGGAAGCCCTGAAAATCATCCGCGTCAAGGGTCTGAAGTCCCTGACTAAGCGCGAAGGTCGCTCCGCCGGAGCCGGTCTGATTGCTGCCAAGGTCACCGACACCGAGGCTGGTCAGCGCGGCACCATGGTTGAGGTCAACGCCGAAACCGACTTCGTGGTCAAGACCGACAAATTCATCGCGATGGCAGACAAGGTACTGGAAGCTGCTGCTGCATCCGGTGCGGCTACCGTAGAGGAACTCCTGGCTGCCAAGTCTGCTGATGGCACGGTAAAGGACACCATTGAGGCGGTTGCGGCGATTATCGGTGAGAAACTGGAAGTCGGCAACGTGCGCCAGGTTGAAGGCGAA
Organism: Mobiluncus curtisii subsp. curtisii ATCC 35241; assembly: GCF_000146285.1. GTDB lineage: Bacteria > Actinomycetota > Actinomycetes > Actinomycetales > Actinomycetaceae > Mobiluncus > Mobiluncus curtisii. Next base: position 577,145 of record NZ_GL385912.1, on the reverse strand, counting down.
GCCGTCGATGTCTACCTGCACCGTTCTTCCCAGGATTTGCCCCCGACCGTTGGCGTCATGGTGGCTACCGACAAGGCTGGTGCCGAAGTCGCTCACGATGTCGCGATGCACATCGCTGCCTACAGCCCGGAGTACCTGAGCTGCGAGGATGTTCCTGCCGAGGAAGTCGAAAAGGAACGCGCCACTCTGACTGAAACCACCAAGGCTGAAGGCAAGCCGGAAGCTGCTGTGGCAAAGATTGTGGAAGGTCGGATGAAAGGCTTTTACAAGGACTGCGTGCTGCTGGAACAGCCCTTTGCGAAGGATCCCAAGACCACGGTCGGCAAGATTGTGGAAGCTTCCAAGGGCAAGGTCACCGCTTTCGCGCGTTTGCAGGCTGGCGAGTAAGCCCGAAGGGTTCGTGAAACCCATCTAAACTAGGTAAATGCCCCAGGGTCGATGAAGGCTTTGGGGCATTTGCGTATAATGACTAAGGATGTTGGTCTTTCAAGGGAGAAGATAGATGAGCGACAACGGCTCTGTAGCCCCCGGTAAACGCCGGGTTTTGATGAAACTTTCCGGTGAAGTCTTTGGTGGCGGGCAAGTGGGGTTGGACCCCGATGTCGTTTCCAATATCGCTCAGCAGGTCGCTGCGGCGGTGACTCAGGGAATACAGGTTGCCATTGTGGTTGGTGGCGGAAACTTCTTTCGTGGCGCGGAGCTGAGCCAGCACGGTTTAGATCGCGCACGAGCGGATTACATGGGGATGTTGGGTACCGTGATGAACGCCCTGGCTCTGCAAGATTTCCTGGAACAAGCCGGGGTGCGCACCAGGGTTCAGTCTGCCATCACGATGACCCAGGTCGCTGAACCTTATGTGCCGTTACGTGCCATTCGTCACCTCGAAAAAGGGCGCGTGGTCGTGTTCGGAGCGGGTGCGGGGATGCCGTATTTCTCTACCGACACCGTTAGTGCCCAGCGTGCCCTGGAGACACATTGTCAGGAACTGCTGGTGGGCAAGAACGGGGTGGACGGGGTCTACACTGACGATCCGCGCCAGAACCCGGAGGCTGTAAAGCTTGACGAGGTTAGCTACGAGAAAGCGCTGCGCGACGGTTTAAAGGTCGTAGATGCGGCTGCTTTTTCCCTGTGCTCCGAAAACAAACTGAAGATGCGCGTGTTTGGCATGTCCCAGCCAGGCAACGTTACTAGGGCATTGCTGGGCGATGAAATCGGCACTGTGCTATACAGCGAAAAGTAATTGAGATAACGAAACCCACCGGGGAACCTGTGGAGAAAGCAAAGAATAAAAGGAGAAACTCGTGATTGAAGACACCCTCAAATCTGCCAAGACCATGATGACAAAGGCACTGAGCGCCACCCAAGACGAATTCGCTTCCATTCGTACCGGTCGTGCCAATACTGCTATGTTTGACGGCATTATGGTCGACTACTATGGCGCCCCCACCCCGTTAAAGCAGTTGGCTTCCTTTAACATTCCCGAGGCTCGTACCGTCATAGTTCAGCCTTTTGACAAGTCAGCCTCGCAAGACATCATTCGTGCCATTGCGGAAGCAGACTTGGGCGTGAACCCCACTGATGACGGTAAAACCATCCGTATCGTCCTGCCCGCCCTGACGGAGGAACGGCGTAAAGAATACGTTAAGATTGCCAAGACCAAAGCCGAGGAAGGACGCCAGTCCGTGCGTTCACTGCGCCGCAAAGCCAAGGACGAATTCGAAGCTATGCTAAAGAATAAGGAACTCGGCGAGGACGAAATCAAACGCGGAGAAAAGGAACTTGATTCCATCACGAAAAAGTTCACTGATGAAATTGATCAGCTGCTGGCTGCCAAAGAATCAGAGTTGATGACTATTTAGGCGCCGTCGACCCGTCATTACCTGGGGCTGCAAGAGCATGGTTGATACCGAAAATTTCCAGCCGCCGCGATTTTCCGAAGCATCGGTGTCGCCGGCGACCCCGGAAACTGGGGTGCATCCGGTGACCCGACCCAGTCGCCGCGAAAATCGCGTGGCAAAGCAACGCCGTAAACGGGGCTGGGGCGTTCCCTTCCTAAAAGTGAAGCCCCAACCGGTGACGTCTGCGCGAAACAAATCTCGGAAGGGTGGTCGTAATCTCGCGGCTGCCACCGGGGTGGGGGCGGGTCTGCTGGCGGCTTACGGACTGACCCTGTTCCTGGTGAAACCGCTGTTCGCAGCCTTGTGCGTGGTGACGATTGTGGCATGTCTGATTGAGTTTCGCCACGCCATCCGGTTTACCGACCGGCATTTGGGGATGCCCATCGTCGTCATCGGCGGGATTGGTATTTATATCTGTGCCTGGCAAGTCGGTCTGGAAGCCATGTTGACCGCGACTCTGCTGACGATGGCGGCTGCCCTGCTGTGGCAGTTAGCGGGTCCCTACCGCGGTGAAGATGCCCTCAAGAACGTTACTCTCAGTACTCTGACCGTGGCGTATATTCCTTTCCTGGGGTCCTTCCTGGCTTTGCTGGCGGTGGAGTGCGGGGCTCCCGCGACGGCGGTGTTTGTCCTGTCCGTCACTTTAGGTTCAGACACCGGCGGCTATTTATGTGGGCGTTTCCTGGGGCGTCACCATATGTCACCGTCTATTTCTCCGCGCAAGACGTGGGAAGGGTTTGCCGGTTCGGTCTTATTTGCTGTCACCGTGTCCGTAGCGGGCACGTTCTGGATGGGAATTCCGTGGTTTTACGGGATTATCTTGGGCGTTTTGATGGCTGTGGTGGGGACTATCGGGGACTTGAGTGAGTCACTGATGAAGAGGGAACTGGGCATTAAAGATATGGGTCACCTCTTGCCGGGGCACGGCGGTCTGCTGGATCGGATGGATTCCATCCTGATGGCAGCGCCGGTGGCGTATATCGTGTTGAAATTCGCCATTTTTTCCCAACAAGGTCCGGTGCTGTCCTAAACCCCACCCGGACGTTCTCGGAAAAACCGTTAAACTTAGACTTATGGAAAGACAGGTTCTGCCCCACCACCAACCTCCGGTCGGGGCTACGCACGCGGGAGCTACGGCAGAACTCAGCTTTCGAGCTCATGCTCGTGGTCGCGCCCCGCAGCATTTCGCGGACTTTGATCCTCAGCAGCGTCGTGAAGCGGTAGTCGCGGCAGGAATGCGCCCGTTTCGTGCTGACCAGGTGGCGCGCCACTATTTTGGACGTTTTGAAGCTGACCCCGCCCAAATGACAGACCTCGCTCCCGCTGACCGGGAACGTGCTCGGGACCTGTTGCCCGAGCTCATTACCCCGGTCGTGACTCAGGTCGCGGATAAGGGATGGACCCGCAAGACCCTGTGGCGGCTGTTCGACGGCGCCCAAGTGGAATCCGTCCTGATGCGCTACCCGAAGCGCGTCACCTTGTGCGTATCCTCTCAGGTCGGTTGCGGTATGGGCTGTCCATTTTGTGCGACCGGTCAACTGGGTTTGACCCGAAACCTGTCGGCGGCAGAAATCTTGGAACAAGTCCGGCTCGCAGCTAGGGCAGCCCAAGACGGAGAACTCGGCAGCCCCGCCCGGCTGTCTAACCTGGTGTTTATGGGGATGGGCGAGCCGCTCGCCAACTACAAATCCCTGCTGCACACGATTCGAACCCTCACTGCGGAAGTCCCGCAAGGCTTTGGCATCTCGGCGCGTAACCTGGTCGTTTCCACCGTCGGTTTGGTGCCCGGAATACGCAAGCTGACCCAGGAAGGGCTGCCGGTCACTTTGGCGGTATCCCTGCACGCCCCCGATGATGAGCTGCGTAACGAACTGATACCCATGAACCGGCGCTACCAAGTCGACGAACTGTTGGACACCGCTTATGCGTATTTTCAAGCCACCGGTCGACGTGTTTCTATTGAATATGCCCTGATTAGGGACATGAACGACCACCCGTGGCGAGCGCAGCTACTAGCGGATAAACTCAATGAACGGGGTAAAACCTGGGCGCATGTGAACCCGATTCCGCTCAATCCCACCCCTGGGAGCATCTGGGATGCGTCTCTGCCGCGTGTCATGGACGAATTCATGGAGATTTTACGGCAAGCTGGAATCAGCACTACGCTACGAGATACCCGTGGCTCGGATATTGACGGAGCTTGCGGGCAGCTCGCGGCGAAAGCGAAGCAGTCTCCCGCAGCCTAGGGAACACTCCGAAAGTGCGTGGACAGACTGTTGAGAGCATGGAGAGACAAAGAAAGGGCCGGAACGTGAGCGACACGACGTTTCGCACCGCTAAACTCCTCGGCAAGGGTTACGACCGCAACCAGGTCGACAAGTTCTTGGCGAAGGCACGTTCGGCATACGAAGGCAATGGTGGACCAGCAAATTTCGGGGCGGCACAGGTGCGCGCCCAGGGATTCAACGTGGTGCGCGGGGGATACAACTTTGTCGAAGTAGACGCGGCGATGGACCGGCTGGAATCTGCCTTTGTGGCGCGGGCGCGGGCTGACCATATTGCGGTGAACGGGCAAAAGGCATGGATGTCGTTGGTGGCGGAACAGGCCACGACCCTCTATCCGCGACTGTTGCGTCCAGTGGGGAAACGTTTTGCTCATCCCCAGGGTCGCCAGCGCGGCTACCGCATTGAGGACGTGGACGCGCTGCTGGATCGCCTGGTCGCATATTTCGATGAAAATAAGCCTCTGACCAGCAAAGAAATCCGGGACTCGGTGTTTGCGGAGGCGAAAGGAACCAGGGCATACCTGGAAGGTCCCGTTGACGCGTACCTGGCTCGCGCGGTGGAAGTGTTGCTGGCAGTCGAGTGATTTTGCCTTTCACAAGGGCGTTGGGGCGGCTTCGTCCGTCCCCTGGCGGGGTTCCGGGTCGCTATAAATGAGCGAAAACTAAACTTGCCGTTAGAATGAACTGGTGCAAGACATCGTAATTTTGGGTTCTACCGGCTCGATTGGAACTCAGGCTCTGGACATCGTTCGCGCTCATCCCGGACATTTTCGGGTGCAAGGTTTGGCTGCCTCCGGGCGGCATCTGGATGTGTTGGCGCGGCAAGCCGTCGAATTTGAAGTCCCCATGGTGGCAGTCGCGAACGGCTCCGTGGGGGAACTGGATGAGGCAATCCGGGAGGCAGAAATCCAGCTGGGCAAGCCGCGTGCCAGCCATAACCTGCTGACCGGTCCTGCTGGAGTCGAAGCGGCGGCTGGATTTGTGCCTCAGGGCATCGTGTTGAACGCTATCGCGGGAATTTCCGGTTTGCACGCGACCCTGCGGGCGTTAGATTCCGGGGCACGGTTGGCGTTGGCAAACAAAGAATCCCTGGTCATTGGCGGTTCCCTGGTGCGGGACGCTTTGCGGCGACCGGGGCAAATCGTGCCGGTTGATTCCGAACACAGCGCGATTTGGCAAGCACTCCGCTCCGGCAAGCACGAACGCGGCTTGTGCTCGCCAACCGTCACCGGCTACAGCGAAGTGGAACGGCTCATCTTGACTGCCAGTGGCGGTCCGTTCCGCGCGAAAACCCGCGCGGAACTGGAACACGTTACGGTAGAGCAAGCCCTGAACCATCCGACTTGGGACATGGGTCCGCTCGTGACCGTCAATTCAGCCACCATGTTTAACAAGGGGCTGGAAGTTATCGAGGCTTCGCTGCTGTTCGACATTGAACCGAAAGACATCGACGTCGTGGTGCATCCCGGATCGATTGTGCATTCTATGGTACAGTTCCGGGACGGCGCGACCCTGCTCCAGGCCTCCCCGCCCGATATGCGCATTCCGATTGCCTTGGGTCTGTCCGCACCCGCCCGGTTGCGTGAGGTAGCCCCCGCTTGTGACTGGAGCAGTGCCGCTACCTGGCAGTTCGAGCCCCTCAACGAATCAATTTTCCCGGCGGTCAGCTTGGCTCGATACGCTATCTCTGCTTCTGATACCCACCCCGCGGTCCTGGCTAGTGCGGATGAAATTGCCGTTAATGCTTTCTTGGACGGACGTCTGCCTTTCCTGGGCATCTATGACGTGGTGCAGCAGGTCGTGAGCGAACACCGCGGAGTGTCCGACCCGGACCTGTCCGCGTTGGAGCACATCTTGGATTGGGCCAAACAGCGAGCTGTTGCGCTCATCGAGAACCGCTAGACACGCTACGGGAACCGTCACTGCTATGGATTATTTAACTGGAATCATTGCCCTCGTGCTGGGTTTGCTGGTGTCGATTGCCCTGCACGAGCTGGGTCACCTGATTCCCGCAAAACGTTTCGACATCCTGTGTACCCAGTATTTCATAGGGTTCGGACCAAAGATATTTTCGCGCCAAATCGGTGAAACCGAAGTCGGAATGAAGTGGGTGCTGCTGGGTGGCTACGTGAAAATGGTGGGGATGTACGCGCCGGGGCATCCGGGGCGGCGCACGATAAACCGCAAAGGTGAATTGACTGCGGCGGAAGAAGCCCGTCTCGCCTCGAACGAAGAAATCCCTCCCGGTCAGGAACACCGGGCGTTTTATGCCAAGCCCATCTGGCAGCGTCTGATTGTGATGGTCAGCGGCACTTTGGTGAATTTGGCGTTGAGTTTCCTGTGCGTGCTGGTGGCGTTAAGCGCAATTGGCTATGAGCTGCCCACTCGCGAAGTCGCCACGGTTTCTCCGAATTCTCCCGCTGCCGCGGCGGGGGTGATGCCCGGAGACATTATCACGGGATGGAACGGTAAACCTGCAAAGACCTGGGACGAAGTTATCAGTCAAGTAGCGGTGAGTCAGCCGGGGAAACCTGCCACTCTCACGGTTCGGCGTGACGGCAAAACCCAGACTATCCAGGTGACTCCCAAAGCTATGGACGGGCAAAAACGTGCCGTCATCGGTGTCATTGCTGCCACCGAACGCCACTATGCCACCTGGGGAGAAGTCGCTAACTACCAGTGGGAGACCGGGAAAGGCACCGCGAAAATCCTGCTGGCTTTGCCCGTGAAACTGTGGCAGACCACTATCGGACTGTTTCAACCGAACCAGCCACGCGACCCGAACTCGCTGATGGGAATCGTCGGCATGGGGCAGGTCGCGGGTTCTATCGCTGCCAGTGATTCTGTCGGCTACGGTTTCCTGGAAAAGCTGCGGTCTTTCCTGCTGTTGTTCGGCTCGTTGAACATGACCCTGTTCATGTTCAACCTGATTCCGCTGATGCCCCTCGATGGCGGGCAAGCCGTGGGTGCGATTTATGAAGGAATCCGCAAGCGGGTGCGCCGGGCGCGGGGTCTGAATGATGGCGGTCCGGTCGATTTGGCAGCAATGCTGCCCGTGACCGCTACGGTGGTTATCGCTTTCATCGCGATGACGGTGTTGCTGATTGTTGCCGATATTTTGAAACCGGTACTGTGAACATGAAACCGGGGGACACCGTGCCGTCCGCGAACGAACCTGCTGAACTGGAAAACCAAGCTGTTGAACCGGAGAATGCGACCGCTGAAGCGGAGAACCAGCCCCTGAACCGCCGGATTTTGTCCCTCGCTGTGCCCTCCTTGGGATCGCTGCTGGCTGAACCACTCATGGTGATGGCGGATTCTGCCATGATTGGGCACGTGGGTACCACTGAGCTGGCAGGATTGACCCTCGGCTCGTCGGTCAACGTGTTTTTGGTAGGGATTTGTATTTTCTTGGTCTATACCACGACCGCGGTGGCGTCCCGTCAGCTGGGTGCAGGGAATCGCCGTGGCGCGGTCAAGACCGGGGTGGATGGTGCCTGGTTGGGGCTGCTGGTGGGAGCGGTGTTGGCAGCAGTCCTGTGGGTCGGGGCGTTGCCGATTGTTTCGTTATTTGGAGCTGCCGAGCCGGTTAATATCCAGGGAGCGGCGTATCTGCGCGCGGCGGCTCCCTCGATGCTGGGAATGATGCTGGTACTGGCAGGAACCGGCGCGATGCGCGGGATGCTGGACGCCAAGATTCCCCTGGTGATTTCCGTGAGCGGGGCTATCGCTAACGTGGCTTGCAACGCCACGTTTATCTACGGTTTCAAGCTGGGTGTCACCGGGGCAGGGATTGGCACTTCTCTCGCCGGTATCGGCATGGGGGCAGCGTTTGCGCTGAAAATTATGGTCGGAGCCCGGCGCGCCAAAGTCGCGCTGCATCCCGAGTTCCGAGCAATCTTCGCGGCTCTGACCGGGGGCGTGCCCCTGATGATTCGCACCCTCACCATACAGATTGTTGTTCTCGGCACCCTGTGGGTGGCGGCGTCTCAAGGGGAAGTTGCCATCGCGGGGCGTCAGATTGCCGCGAACACCTGGAGTTTGGGGGCGAACCTGCATGATTCTCTGGCTATCGCCGTGCAGGCACTGATTGGTTTCGAGCTGGGGCGTGCCGACCGCCGGGCAGTGCGCGACCTGATTCACCGGGTGACACTGTGGGGATTAGGTTTGGGTGTCGTGTTGGGGGTGATTATTGCGGTTCTGGCTCCGCTCTGGCCGCGGGTCTTTTCTAACGACTCCGAAGTTCTGGCTGCCGCCGCACTGGCGTTGCTAGTATCGGCGTTCTTCCAGCCGCTCGCGGGGGTAGTTTTTGTGTTCGACGGGGTCTTGATTGGTGCTAACGACACTTGGTACCTGGCTCTCGCGGGTCTGATTAACCTGGTTGTCTATATCCCGGCTCTGGTGTTGGTGTGGCGTTTCGCACCTGACGGAATCCTGGGATTGGCGTGGCTGTGGGGATGTTATTGCGGGGTGTTTTTCCTGGCAAGAATGGCAACCTTGGGTTGGCGCATCCGCCAAGACCGGTGGATGAAACTTGATTTTGCAAAACCAGGTGAAATCCGCTAATTTAGAACTTCGGTGCTTCTTGCGCATAGTGAGGGCACAATTGAACGAAATACATTCAGAAAAGCGAGTTTCGACGTGGTATATGCAATCGTTAAGGCCGGCGGTCGACAGGAGAAAGTCTCTGTCGGTGAAGAGCTGCTGGTAGAAAAGGTAGATAAGGCAGTGGGAGAGACGATTGAGCTGCCTGCGATTCTGTTGGTTGACGGCGCCAAAGTGACGTCCCAGGCTGCCGACGTGGCTAAGGTAAAGGTCAGCGCAGAAGTGTTGGGTGCTGCCAAGGGTCCCAAGATTTCCATTGTCAAGTTTAAGAACAAGACTGGTTATCGGAAGCGTCAAGGTCACCGTCAGCCGTTGACCCGCATTAAGATAACTTCCATTAAGTAAGGGGTGTAACAATGGCACATAAGAAAGGTCTCGGTTCCTCCCACAACGGTCGCGATTCGAACGCACAGCGCCTAGGCGTCAAGCGTTTCGGCGGTCAGCTGGTCAACGCTGGTGAAATTTTGGTACGCCAGCGCGGCACCCACTACCACCCCGGCTTCAACGTGGGCATCGGCAAGGACGACACACTGTTCGCCCTTAAGACCGGCGAAGTGGAGTTCGGTCGTCATCGCGATCGCCGCATCGTGAGCATTAAGGAAGTTGCCAACGCCTAAATGTTGGTAGTGACTACTGTTGTGAGGGGGCTCGTTCGAGCCCTCTTGCTGTTTAACGTAACGATGGCTCTCTGAGAGAGCCGGAGGAGGTCAGCAGCCCAAATGGTCAGCTTTGTGGACTACGTAAAAATTTTTGCCCAAGCCGGAACTGGTGGCAACGGCTGCGCGTCCATTCGTCGCGAAAAGTACAAGCCGTTGGCGGGACCGGATGGCGGGACTGGCGGTCACGGAGGATCCGTCATTTTGCGTGTCAACCCGCAAGAGACGACCCTGCTGCCTTTCCATCATCGCCCGCACGTGAAAGCAGAGAATGGTCAAGCGGGGATGGGCGATTACCGTGATGGACGTCGCGGTGAGGATTTGTTCCTGGACGTTCCCCAAGGCACGGTCGTCACCAGCGAGGATGGCGAGTTTTTGGCAGATTTAGACTCCCCGGAGGCGCAACTGGTCATCGCTCGTGGCGGAGTCGGGGGCATGGGCAACTACGGTCTGGCATCCGCGAAACGCAAGGCGCCGGGCTTTGCCCTGTTGGGGGAACCCGGTGAAGAACGCACCGTCATTTTGGAACTCAAGTCGATGGCAGACGTGGCGCTGGTGGGATACCCTTCGGCGGGAAAATCTTCCCTCATCGCTGCTATGAGCGCGGCGCGTCCCAAGATTGCGGATTATCCATTCACGACCCTGGTGCCGAACCTGGCAGTGGTGGATAATCCGGCGGCACGCTACACCGTGGCGGACGTGCCCGGATTGATTCCCGGTGCTGCCCAAGGCAAGGGACTGGGACTGGATTTCTTGCGTCACATCGAACGTTGCTGCGTGATTGCGCACGTGGTGGACTTGGCGGCGTGGGATCCGGAACGTGAACCACTGGCAGACATTAAGACTTTGGAGCGCGAACTGGCGCATTACGCCAGTTCCCTGGACCGGTATCGACCCGGCAGAGACTTCCTACCACCCCTGATGGAGCGCCAACGCGCCATTATCCTCAACAAAATTGATGTCCCGGACGGGCGAGATATGGCAGCCCTGATGGAAACGGAGCTTGCGAAACTTGGCTGGCCGGTCTTTGAGGTTTCGGCGACCACTCACGAAGGCTTGAAAGAACTCGCTTTTGGGCTGGCTGAAATGGTCCAGGAATACCGTTCCCACTTGCCAGAGAATGACCCCGAGCGCCCCGTGCTGCGTCCGCAGCCGAAATCGGCTCGCCCCGCCAAGACCTACACTATTGAGACGACCACTATTGAGGGCACGCCGGGATTCTCGGTCCGTGGCGAACAGGTGGAACGCTGGGTCAAACAAACCGACTTCACCAATGATGAAGCGGTAGGATACCTGGCTGACCGCCTGGCAAACTTGGGAGTCGAGGACGACCTGCTGAAAGCCGGAGCACAAGCGGGAGACACCGTCGTCATCGGGGACCCCGATACAGGTGTGGTCTTTGACTGGGAGCCGACTCTGCAAGCCGGGGCTGAGCTGCTGGGCGCGCGCGGCACGGACTCGCGACTCTACGAAAACACTCGCCGCACCAACCAGCAGCGTCGTATCGACTATCACGCTTGGATGGACGCCAAGAAACGTGCTCGTGAGGAATTGGACGCCGAACGTGAATCGGGTCTGTGGAATGATCCTGGGGAGGCTGACTAAGCGCAGAATGCACGTGTCAGTCCCGGTTACAGATTTCCTTGCCATTTTCAGGAACCACTCAGGTCTGGACGGGTATAATTTCATAAAGGAAGTTTTGCGCTCATTTTGGAGCACCAAATGATCAAGAAAGGCCGTCATGGAGTCTCGCACGCACAGATGCGTTTGGGCGTTGGATTCCGAGAATTCGGTCAAGTTAAACCAGCGTCGGCGTCGTATTGGGGTGATGGGTGGCACTTTTGACCCGATTCACCACGGTCACCTGGTGGCAGCTTCCGAGGTCCAGGCGGTTTTCGGTCTGGATGAGGTCATTTTTGTGCCCACTTTTAGACAGCCATTTAAGCTGGGATGCCCAGTCACGGAAGCGGAGCACCGCTACCTGATGGCAGTGATTGCGACCGCTTCTAACCCGCGATTTTCGGTGTCTCGTGTGGATATAGACCGAGCTACCACGACCTATACGATTGACACGTTGACCGACTTGAAAGCCGCTTTAGGTGACGTGGAACTATTCTTTATCACCGGGGCTGACGCCATTTCTGACATCATGCGCTGGAAAGATATCGACCAGCTTTTCGAGCTGGCGCATTTCATAGGGGTTACTCGACCGGGGCATTCCTTTAACCCGGTCAACCTTCCGGCACAGCATGTCTCTCTGGTTGAGGTTCCTGCCATGGCAATCAGCTCAACCGACTGTCGGAATCGGGTAAAATCGCACCAACCGGTGTGGTACTTAGTGCCCGACGGTGTCGTTCAATATATTGCTAAATACGGACTCTATGCTGATGATGCGCGACTGCAGTCAGATTCGGGGGAGGCGTCTTACGCTGTCCCCAAGGCGGCTTTGACGGCGGTGGCTGTCAATGATGCAGCTTCACCAGAGGAATCCGTAATGACCTTGTCGAGAGGGGGAATGTGAGCGAGGGCAAGCCAAGACCGCGCCCCGTGCCGGTGCAGTCGATTAATCTTCCAGGCTTGGGAGCCAGTGCCCCTAGGCCTGGACAAGTGCTGCCCGGTGCCGGTCCGACCGGTCCTGCTCTGCAAGTCCCCAACACTGCCCAAGCTGTGCGTGCTGTTGACAAGGACGGTGCGTTGACCGGCATGATTCCGGTCGTTGGTAAAGCCCAAGCAGTGAGTGCTGCGGGACCACGAGTCGCTGGAGTGAAGCGCCCACTCGTGCATGGCACGACTCCAGTGGTGCCGGAAAAGCCGGCGGTTCCTGTGGGAAATCGTCCTGCGGACACCCCGGTTCGTCAGTTGCCTACTCCGGGGACTCCGGTGCCCCCTTCTACCACGGGTATGATTCCCACAGTGGCACCGAACTCGACAGGTTCGGCGAAGCTGCTCAAGACAGGGGCGAACCCTCCCGTTCCGAGCAGCCCGTCCCGTCCGCCCTCGTCCGCTCCGACCAGTTCCACTCCGCACCAGCCAGGGGCTTCTGGAAGTGGTGCGACTCCGCAACGTCCGCGGACTACAGGACCTGGTGGGGTGCCATCTCCAGCAGCAGCACCAGCCACGACGCCTGGTACACGGTCGACTCCTCCGGTGCCACGCGCCGGTCAGCTGGGTTCCACACCGCGTCAGCAGCCGACTTCTCCGCAGGCAGTTCCCGCGCAGTCGGGGTTGGCTGGACAGCAGCGAGTTAACCCTGCGGTTCCGGGAATGACACCGGGCTCTGCAGCCCGTCCGCCCCTGTCGGCAGGGCAACCGAAGCAACCGGGACAGACTCACCAGCCGGGTAAGCCGGCTCAGCCAGGGCAACCCAAACAAATGCCCAGGCAGGCGCCCGGTCAAGCCAGACCGGTGCCCGGTCAAGCTGGGCATCCAGGGCGTCCTAGCCAGCCGGGTCAGCCGGGGCAAATGCCGGGTCAACCGGTGCCGACCACTCAGCCAGGTAAACCGGTGCGGCCAGGGCAGCCTGGGAAGTCAGAGCAGCCCGCCCAATCGGGTCAGCCTAATCAGGGACAGCAGAATCAGCCCAGTCAACCTAAACAACCTGTTCAGCCAGGTCAGCCTGCCCAGCTGAGGCAGCAGCCTAAACAGGCGCTCGGTCAAACTGGTCATCCAAATCAATCGCCGCAACCGAATCGGATGCCCGGTCAAGCCAAGCCGGTGCCCGGTCAAACTGGGCATCCAGGGCGTCCTAGCCAGCCGGCTCAGCCGGGGCAAATGCCGGGGCGACCGGTGCCGACCACTCTGCCAGGTAAACCGGTGCAGCCGGAGCAGCCCTCCCTGCCGGGGCAGTCGAATCAGCCCAGTCAACCTAAACAACCTGTTCAGCCAGTGCAGCCCACCCAGCCGGATCAGCCAAATCAGGGGCAGCCGAATCAACTCAGCCAACCTAAACAGCCCGGTCAGCCGAATCAATCGTCGCAACCCGGACAAGTATCCGGTCAATCCCAACCGGCACCCGGTCAAGCTGGTCAGTCGAACCAACCACGGCAACCCGGACAGATGCTGGTCCACACTTCGGCAGGTCCGTCCGGTAATCCGCGAACGGCACACCAACCGGGACAAATGCCGAACCAGCCGGGAATGTCGAACCGCCCCGGAATGCCTGGTCAGCCGGGACAACCAGGGCAAATGCCGGGACAGCCGGGTTCTCCCTATGGCATGTGGGGGCGTCCGAACCCTTACGGTCGCCCTGGGATGCCGGGAATGCCCGGTATGCCAGGAATGCCGGGTATGCCTGGGATGCCGGGAATGCCCGGTTATGGGATGCCACCCATGCCTTACGGCCGCCCCGGAATGCCTACTCGTCCTGGAATGCCTCACTTGTGGAATCCGCAAGAAACCCGCTCGGCTCGCCGTGAGAGCCTGGAACAGGCAGAGGCTCGGCAGCTTGAGGAACTTAAAGAAGCTGAAAAGAAGTTCCATGAGGCCGACGTGGAGGTTTTGCGTAAGGAACTCGGCGATGACATCACTGATGAAGAACTGGAAAACATCGACTGGGAAGAGTTCGAGTTCGAGGAATCCTTAACCGAACGTTTGATTCGCAAGTCCGGGCGTTGGGGCGAAACTTTGCTGATGCTGGGGCAAGCAGCGCGCTGGGCGTTGGTCGTGTTGGTGACCGTCCTGGTTGTCGCCATGCTCATCTTTGCTCTGGACAAGAACGCTGCGGTTACAACCGCTTCGGGAACAACGCTAGAACCGGGAGTTACGCTGAGCGCAACAGCACCAGACCCTCCCGCAGTCTCGCCGGGACAGACTTCTTTACCCGATTCCACCACTGAAATGAGGATTTTTTCTGTATGAGTGCTGACGCTAAGTCCATCGAACTCGCCATAGCAGCAGGTCAAGCCGCAAAATCAAAGAAAGCCACGGAGGTCATCGCTCTGGATGTCTCTGAGCGCTTGGTGCTGACCGACATGTTTGTGTTGGCTACGGGCAATAGCGACCGTCAGGTGCGGGCGATTGTTGATGCTGTTGACGAAGCGATGACGAAAGCTGGTTTAAAGTTGCTCCGCCGGGAGGGGCTGGAACAGGCTCATTGGGTGTTGCTCGATTACGGGCTGCTGGTGGTGCATGTCCAGCAAGAGGACGACCGGCAGTTTTATGCGCTGGAACGTTTGTGGGCGGACGCGCCCCTGATTGAGGTACCTGATTCAGAAGTGCCGGTCACGCAGAGTGACGGTCCGGCACCTTCCAGTGCCACCCCGCAGATGCCTCAACCGATCTCGCCGCTGGACCTCATTGGCGAGGATTTTTCCTAAACACGTGGGTCAGGGACTTATGCGCCGACCGAACAGGAGGACAGGGCGATGCCGAAAACTTTGGTGATGTGGCGGCATGGGCAAACCGATTACAACAAGCTGCAACGGATTCAGGGACAGATTGACATCCCTCTCAACGAGACGGGCATTGCACAGGCTCGAGAAGCCGCAGCCGGGTTGGCTCGGTTTCCCTTCACAAGGGTGGTTTCCTCACCTTTGGGTCGCGCCCTCGACACCGCTCACGCACTGGCAGATCGGCTCGGTTTGTCCATCGAGGTTGACGAACGCCTGATGGAACGGTCTTTTGGAGATTGGGAAGGGCTCAACGCTACGGAGATTAAGGCAGGCTGGCCTGACGACTTCACCTCGTGGCGTGATTTTGGCGATCCCGACCCGGAGGCTACGAAAGTAGAGCTGCGTCACGAGGTCGGGCTGCGCGTGTCCCAGGCTTACCGCGACTGGGCTGACAAAATCGCTGATGGTGAAACGATTTTGTTTGTCTCTCACGGGTCTGCCACTTCGCAGGGAATCGTGAGTTTGCTGGGGCACGACCCTGCCCAGTGGTATGGGCTGCACGGCTTGGATAACTGCCATTGGGCGGTGATTCAGTCCGAGCATCGCGAGCCGTACTGGCGGATTGATTCCTATAACGTGGGCGTGTCGGACACCGCGGTTAGGGCATAGCCGTTCGGTCGGCTAGCGCATCTAGCATTTCTTCATAATATCCCTCGTCAAACACTGGTTCGAGGGCGAGGATTTCGTCAAGCAGTTCTGAGGGAATGGCATTCGGGTCATTCTGTACCGCGGCGCTTATACCAGCCAGAGCAGTCAAAGTTCCGTCATACTTAATGGCGGTACACATGCCCGTAAACTCTTTTTCGCTGATTATCTTGTGGTCAAGCAGATGCTGGAGAACTAAACGTATTTCCTCTTCGCCTTCATCCATGTGTAGCCCTCCCATCTGTAGAAAGTAGTCACCCTTATTTTACCGCGTTGTTGAAGCGTCCCAGGTTTTGCATAGCCTTGTTTATGTGGTTCATGTGACCGTATTTAATCTCCTTGGGAAAGACATACCGCCAGGAATCCTACGAGGCACCGAAAGACAGTTAGAACCTGGTTTGAGTAAAGTGCGGGTATTTTTCCCTCAAATGTTTCATGGTGGGGAAACGCTCTGACCCGTTTATGGGATAATCAGTGAAAACGCTTCCGGGGGAGGACGCTTTTATGGAAAAGAAAAATGTGCGAACACGCCACTGGCTACTGTTGTCGACAGTTGGACTGTTGCTGGCAGCTCTCTGTTTTGCTGTTCTCGGAGTCACTCATGTGATTTCACCGGTTACCGCTATCGGAAATGTCGCCGGTTTCCTGATAACCAGCCTGATTATAGGGGTTCTCGCGGTGCGTAAATGAGTGATATTCCCAAAGTTGTATTCTTGCACGGGTTGGGTGAGACCAGTGAGGTGTGGAATCCGGTAGTCAAGCAGCTGGCGCAAACCGAGTGCGCAGCTCCCGAGGTTTTAAAGGTGAAATCTCCGATGACTGACTGGTCACTAGAGGGTATCAGCAACGAGATTGCTGATACGTTCACGGAACCTGTGCACCTGGTCGGGCTCTCACTAGGTGCAGTGATAGCTTTACAAATCGCCATCACTCACCCTGAAAAGGTCGTTTCGTTGTTTATTTCGGCTCCGCAAGCCAAGCTGCCCAAACTGTTGATGAGCCTGCAGCGCGTGCTGATGCGACTGCTGCCCCCGAAATGGGTCTGCCCACCGCAGCTGAGTAAAGCTGACCTTTTCGGGGTGCTCGATAGCTTGAAATATTTAGATCTCACTGCGCAGCTGCCAGCTTTGCGGATGCCGGTAACTGTGGTTTGCGGTAGCAGAGATAAAGCGAACCTGCCGGCGTCGCGTAAAATTGCTCGGCTTATTCCTGGGGCTCGCTTTGCAGTCGTTCCGGGAGTGGGGCATCAGTGGCATGCTACGCATCCTCAACTATTTGCCGAATATCTGCAGCGTGCCGGGACTGCTCAAGAAACAGATGGAGAGAAATAAAGTATATGGTACCGGCGGATACCAAAGTTCTAAATTAGCAGCCATTTCAGACCCCTTGGATTTTATATCATCTTCCGAACAGATGGGTCTACAGGCTGCCGACCTGATGCTTTACATATGGCAGCGAAATTTTCACGTACGTCAAGAGCCGCATCCTCGTGCACAATTCGTCCTGTTTGATGATTTCTCTTGTTCACGGGTTCGTTAGGCGTTTTCGCGAGGCAAGATCGCTATCTCTAAACCGGCGAGTACGACTTCTATGATGATTTCAAAGTATTCCTGACTCATGCGGTCTTCGTTTTTCGGGTTGGCTAGCGGAATTAAGTAGCCTTGAATGATGTCAGCCAGCGTTGTGGAGCAGGCAGCTAGGGGCTGAAGTTGGGTAATCATTTGGTCTAGGTCGTGGCGCTGTTCCTGCTTGGTTGGGCTGCGCAAGTTGCGAGCAGTAATGCTCCACAGCATCGTGTTGATGATAATTGAGTATGCGATGTGAATGTACTTGCTAAAACCAGCATCCCGTAGTTTTTCGTAAGCCACCTCCAAGATTGGTATCAACGCGTCGTTCATATGTCCATACATCAGTTTGTCGGTGACTCCGGGGAATTCAAGAAAGACGGGCCTGACATTTTTTGCTAGGGAGATGAACCAATCTTTCCATTCCAGCTGCTCGTCCGGTAGCTCGATGGTGCTAGTGATTTCGCCTATTACAGAAGCGGTAATGGCGTCACGGTTTTGGTAATGGTGGTAGATGACAGAGGGAACTACTCCCAGACGCTGTGCAAGGTCGCGAATCGACCATTTTTCTAGACCGCACTCTCGGGTCAGTTCCATTGCGGTGTACATGATCTTTTCTTGCGTCAGCCAGGCGCGTCTACCCGTGTTTACCCGTTTGTCTTTATTTCCCACGAAAACAGCATACCCTCAACCTCGACAATACTAGAACATTGTTCTAGTATTGTTTCAGCTTGATTGGTAGCTCACTTTGGAAAGGATGTTTTAATGTGCGCCACTAATGAACGAAACGAGAAAGTCGAATCAAAAATAGCGGGACTGTTTCCCTTGTTTTTGACGGTGTTACTGGCATATATGGGGCAGATGATTCTTAATCCAATTCTGGCTCCGCTATCGCGCGAGATCGGGTTGAAGGAATGGCACATTGGCGCCACCATTTCGTTAGCTGCCATAATGTTTTCTCTTACCTCCACCAGGTGGGGACGGGTCTCATTGCGATGGGGATCTCGGCGTATCTTGCTTATTGGCATGCTTGCCGGAATCCTGGCTCTAGGCGGATTCGCTATGGTGGTGTGGCTAGGATTTAAGGGTCTGCTCACCGGCATAGCGTTGATTCTGGGAGTAGTCATAACTAGGGGAGTGCTGTACGGCGGTGCCATCGCATCAGTTTCCCCAGCCGCGCAAACCTACGTTGTGACTCATACCTACAATGAGACGCAACGGGTCAAAGGTCTGGGAGTCTTGGGCGCTGCACAAGGATTCTCGTCTATTCTTGGAGCCTTATTGGGCGGCAGCCTTGCAGCTATAGGAGGTTTCATGATGCCCTTGCTGGTGATGCCTCTGGTCATGCTTTTAGGCGTTGCCGTTTTGCTGCTAACATTCAAACCCGCAGGTGGCGAAGAAAAAGTCGCTCAACCGGCAAAAGTTTCCTATTTTGATTCAAGAGTATTCGTGTTCCTGGCTTGCGGTTTCCTAATGTTTACCGCTTTTTCTACCGTGGCTACACTTTTCGGCTTTTTACTGCAGGACGTTTTGAAGCTAGCGGCCGGCGCCACAGCAGGGCTCACCGCTTTGTGCATGTCAATAATGGGTGTGGTGATGATACTGGCGCAGGCCTTGGTGGCTCCAAGGTTAAACTGGGGTGCTAAAAAACTCTTTAGAAGAGGATTAATAATCGTTCTTCTCGGGTTACTGCTCTTGGTTTATCCACTAAATCTTGGACTGTTCATCGTGGCCAGCATCTTGACAGGCTTTGGTCTAGGCCTGGCGATGCCTGGCTACAACACGGCGCCTACTTTGCAAATGAAGCCCGAAGAACAAGGTGGACTGGTCGGGTTGATTAATGCTAACAATGGTGCAGCCTATGTAGTGGCACCGATAGCCTCCACCGCACTTTACGGACTCTCTCCGTGGCTACCAATGACATGTTGCACAGTCCTGATAGCTGCGGCAATTTTGCTGAGTTTTTACCATCCCGAGTTCCGCGAATAATCTCTTTATGATTAGAAGCAAAAACCATAAAAATCCCTGCTAAAGCGGTGTTGACTTCAGCAGAACTATGATGTCTAGTCGCTACGATATTCAAACAAACTCAAACCTCTCAAAACTGAAGCGTCCTGGGTTTTGTTCCTAGGTTTTTTGTGAGGGTTGTTTTATGCCTTGGAAGTATTTGCGGGAGTTTAGGGATTGTGCTGTTGGGTTGGTGTTTGACCGGCTTCGGGATGATCCTGGTTCGAGAGCAGCGATTATTAGTGATACCGGGTTAAAGCTTGGTGTGAGTCGTGAATCATTGCGTCGCTGGGTTGTTCAAGCCGAGATAGACCGGGGAGAAAGACCTGGGGTTAGTCGGGAGGAGTCTGCCGAGATAAGGCGGTTGCGTAAAGAAAACGCGGAGCTTAAACGTACTAACGAGATTTTGAAGCTCGCATCGGCTTTTTTCGCCAAAGAACTCGACCACCCCGGGATGAAATTATTGCGTTTATTGACCAGTATCGTGATTGTTTCTCGGTCGAGCGTATTTGCCGGGTTATGAGAGAACACACGGTTGGGGGCTTCCTCACGCCACGTGGTTACCGGGCGGCAAAGACCCGAAAAGTGTGTGCTAGGCAATTGAGAGATGCCTTGTTAATCGAGGAAATCGTAAAGATTTTCGACCAGAATTACCGTGTTTATGGGATTCGTAAAATCTGGCGTGCTATGCGCCGGGCGGGGTTTGCTATCGGGCGGGAACAGACTGGCAGGTTGATGCGTCTGGCCGGGATTTGCGGGGCGAGTAGGGGACGTAGACCAGTTACTACCCGTCCTTCTAAGGTCCCTGATGCACGCCCTAATCTAGTTAATCGCCAGTTTAGAACAGATAGACCTAACAGGTTGTGGGTAGCAGATATTACCTACGTTCGTACTCTTTCTGGTTTTGTTTATACAGCGTTCGTAACCGATGTGTATTCACGCAAGATTGTGGGGTGGGCTACCAGGTCATCAATGAAAACCGAGGTACTGCCCCTGCAAGCACTCGAGCAGGCCATAGCCCTAGCAAGAGACAATCTTGCAGGCCTGGTGCATCATTGCGATCACGGTAGCCAGTACACCTCCATTGCCTATAACAACAAACTCACTGATTACGGTATAAAACCTTCTACCGAAACCGTGGGAGACTCCTACGATAACGCCCTGGCAGAGACCGTAAATGGTTTATATAAGACCGAATTTATCTATTCGCAAACCTGGGAAACCCTGTCCGAGGTCGAGTTCGCCACCATGAACTGGGTTCACTGGTGGAACAATACCCGCCTTCACGAATCCCTGAACTATACACCCCCCAGGAGGTGATAACCCGCTACAACCAAACCCATGCTAAACAACTAGCACCCGTATAAGAAGCGGAACAAAACCTGGGACGCTTCACCCCACCGAACAGGGCAGCCTTGTCGAAAGCTAAAGCGAACGCTTCACCAATCTGTTTCTTGTAAATGTCCACATAACCACCAGGGTTAGCACGGACTACCTCAGCAGAGACCACAGTCTTCGCAGCCAGCTTGTGCGGTTTCATGGTCTTAATCCCAATAGCGGTAGAAGTCGAGGGCTTCAATCCAGCCTCAGCGACCCAGCCCGCTTCCGGTTTCCCGGTAGTCACCGGAATCTCCACACCGTTAACCCCAACCGGGATTTGACGAGCCAAAGACTGCACCACGGAAGTCTTCATAGCCTCATCGAAAATCGGTTGGGCTTGGTCAGGACGCAGGAAACCTGCGAACTCGTTAGTCATTGTTGCTTTAGTTTGCTCAGCCATAGTCATCTCCTTGTCTTGTAGAGGCTGAAATTACGCGATTCCAAGCTTTGCCCTCAGCGCGTTTTCCAACACGTCAGAGTTCAAAGCAGGTGCCCCCTTCGTGGGGTTACCCAAAACCTTCGAGGACGGACCAGCAGGCTTCGCGTCAGCAAGAACTTTCTTGAACGCTTCACCCTGAGCCACGCATTCTTCCTCAGTTTCACCAGTAACCAGTTCGATAGGCATCCCATACTGAGACGCGACCTTCGCGCGAACCGCATCACGATTCGCCCGCTCGAGCTCAGCTACCTTTTCCTGAAGCTTCTCAGCGTCAGTCTTAGAGGATTCGTACTGAGCCAACTTCGCTTTCAAAGCATCGAATCCCTCATACTTCTTCGCGGTCTTCCGACGGTCCTCAGCGAGGAAAGCGTTGACTTCCTCCTGAGTGAAAGTACGCGACTCCTTCGGTACAGAATCCGCGGCCGGAACATCGGCAGATGCTGCAGCCGCCTGGGGCTGCTCAGCGTTGGTGTTTGTTTCGGGCATAGTTAGGCCTCCCTTTCGGAGTAGTTATTGGCCACCAGAAAACCCCAAACCTTTCGTGTCGCCTGGTGTAACAACACGCACCCTAGGGGGCTGGTTGGGTAGTCACGGTATGCCCCGGGATAGTGGGCATAAGAAAACCGCCCTGGCGTATAGCCAAGACGGTTGCTGATGGGTTTTGTTTGGTTAGACGCGTTCCTGCAACGCATCTAGCATTTCTTCATAATAGCCCTCTTCAAACACTGGTTCGAGGGCGAGGATTTCGTCAAGCAGTTCTGAGGGAATGCCATTTGGGTCATTCTGTACCACAGCGCTTATGCCTGCCAGTGCGCCAAGAGTCCCATCCTCATCGATGAATGAATTCATATCCTTGAACTCTTGATCAGTAATGACCTTTTGCTGGTGCATATGCTGGAGAACCAAACGTATTTCCTCTTCGCCCTCATCCATTTTAGTCCTCCATCCGATAGAAAGTCGTTACTCTTATTATACCGTGTGATTCTGAAATTCCGATGGCATAATTGATACCTGAATCTGTCACCACAAACTTACTTGTGCGTTCAACCTTTTCATAGGGCACTAGCGGAAGTAATTTACGCAATTTGTCTGCTATTACCTCTGGAGTCCATTCCTTATCGAATTCCGTGCGGTCTTTAATCCAACCGTACCCCTGAAGGTGCCCTCCACCTTTGACATTGCTGAAAAGTATATGATTCCACTCCAACGCCCGAAGTAGTGGTAAGTCTTGCGGCCAATCGTCCGGTGGTTCTTCCCAGTTCTTTGGCGGGAGCTTGAATGCCTCTCCGTCAATGACTATTCCTTTCAGCCTCGCTTGGTTCTCAACCCAAGACCGGTATGCGTCCCACTTTTCCCTTTGCAAAGTACCATCAAGTGAGGCTTTGCGGGTATTGCGTTTCTCAGTTTGCTTCGCTTGACGCTGTACAGCGCGGCGGCGTTTCATCACGTCCTCAGGGGTGTCCCCAGCATGATGATAGGGCAAGTATTCTTTCTCGTAGAGTTCCTCGAAGTCGTATCCGGGGTTCTGTCCCTCCCAATGCGCTCCGCGAATGGAATCATCAACCACCCAGCGGCCAACCACCGGCACTGGAACACAGTCGCAATCATCGTGATACCGGTTCGACGTCCAGCATGCCATAGAATTACCGCTATGGCAGATTACTTCGTCTACATAGATGAAACCGGCACCCTGGATTTCCGGGAACCGCAAACAGAAAGCGACAGCCCCTATTTCGGAATCGGCTCCGCCACCTTCAAAGACGAGCACGCTGACATCCTGTGGAATATGCTGGTATTGCGTGCCTCCCTGGAAGACCAAGGTATATCACTGCCCCGTGGTTTCCACGCAAAAAACGACTCCATGAACACACGCGCCCAGGTATTCGCGTTACTAAGCCAACAACCCCCAGTCTTCCACGCGACATTCCTGTACAAATCCAGGGCGTATAGTTACGTGCAGCAGGCCGGGAAAATGCGGCTATACAAACTAGCATTGTATGAACACGTCCGCGGGTTGTGCCAAACAGCTTTCGACAAAAACGACCACCTGTACCTGGTGCTCGCGACCTTCGGCACGAAATCCGAGAAAACCGCAGCCGAGACGGCTCTGCTGGATATTTCTAACCAGATGCCCCAAGAAATAACACCTTGCTACTGGGACTCCGCATCATCCTCGGGATTACAGATTGCGGACTATATGCTTTGGGGATTGCAACGCCGCATGTCCAAGAGAAACTTGCAGGATTTTGAGGTGTGTGCCCGGATTCCGTCCGACTGTGTTCGGCACCCGTGGGGAGTGTAAAAAAGATTGTTGCCAGCTATCCACATAGTGGAAAAGAATCCCTGACCCTCTTCTCGCTGGCATCCCGATTGTTTCATAATTTTCTGCCTGTCGTCAAGCCTTAATTACGAAACCGCTAAGACCTAGCACTTGTCTGATACCGAGCCTACCCCGCTATTCTCCGACCGGCGCAACGACGGCTACCACGGCAACGACACCCTGCCCCGCATGGCATAGCATCCCTGCAATTTGTCCTTTACCCAGATTCCCGCGCAGGTTCAAGACGCACTGACCCTGTTCCCCGAAGTGGAGGAAAACCCGCAAACCACCGCAGTAAACGTGATTCCAGACCCGGCGTTTACCTCGGTTTCCGCCCCAGCAATCGAACTGCAGCGCAAAGCTTCAAAAACGCGAGCCAAAGCCACCAACGTGGCGTAAGAAGCGTCATCCGACCTTTACGCCCTTGGGCTGTCCTATCGAGACATCGGCACCCTGCTAGGTGTCAGCTTTCAGCACGCCCAAAAACTCACGACTGTAAAATGCAAAAGTCGCGAAAACCAAAGGTTTCCGCGACTTCGTAATGTGGAGCATAGGGGATTCGAACCCCTGACCTCTTCCATGCCATGGAAGCGCGCTACCAACTGCGCCAATGCCCCGAAGTGCCTAAACAGTATATATAACCTGGGCTAGGACAGCAAATTAACAGTGTAACTGGGTTATATTTAGCGCGAAAGTCGGGCAATGTCGCAAGCGTGTAGGCTTGCGGTGCATTATGACGATTAAAGACGGCGGGGCACCGTATATACGGTGCCCCGCCGAGGTTCGTTTTAATCCCGAACCCGTCTTCTGTTAATCCTGACCATCAAGCCACCGGTTACGGTGAACAAAATCGCCGCATAGAGATAGAGCAGCGAGTTCGCTCCAGTCGCCGCAAGCTTAGCCGGATTCGACTTGTGCTGCTGGTCGGGACTGATGGGCGCAGACGGCGGTAGAGAGGGGGTAAGGCTCTTACCGGGGAGCGCAGGTGTAGCCGGTTTCCCGAAATTTTCAGGTGAACGCGGCGGTGCCGGCGTTTCCGGCTGGCTCGGTTCACTCGGCTGGCTCGGCTTTGGGGTAGCCGGAGTGCTTGGCGTGCTGGGCGCCGGTGAAACCGGAGTCGAGGGTGTCCCTCCCGGAGTCGGCGTAGCCGGGCTAGGCGCGGGCGTGGTCGGACCAGGCGTCGGCGGAGTAGTCGGCGTAGTCGGATTGGGTGTCGGCACAGGCGTGGTCGGGTTAGGCGTCGGCGCGGGCGTGGTCGGGTTAGGCGTCGGCGCGGGTGGTGTGGTTGGACCCGGAGTCGGCGCAGGCGGAGTCGGCGCCGGAGCCGAGAATTGCGCAGTAAAGACATGAGAGCTGTCATCAAGCGTGATGACCGGAGAAAGCGGGTCTTTGTCCCAGTTTACAAAATTCCTGCCCGCATCCGGGGTGATATAGTATTTGTCGGCATTGCGAGTACCGCCTCCCAATTCCTGCGGAACAGGAAGCTGGCTTGATTTAGTACCCTTGAGGACATCGTAATGCAGTTCCGTGATGGGGTGCCCTGCGGCATCCGAGCCAAAGGAGCCGCCCTCACTGGCCTTAAACGTGACCCGCACATATCCGGGAGGAGTCACGCCTCCCTGGGGTACCTCGATGATTCGGACATCCCGGTAAAAGAAAGTGATTTCATCAGAGCCGGTGCCGTTGATACCTAGGAATTTATTGGTACTTTCCTCTACATCGTAAAAGAGCTGCTGTTGCGGCGCTGAGGTGAGCTTCCACCCTTTGATCGGCTTGTAGTTTCGCGCATCATAGTGGCGTGCTTGGCTAGAGACCTGTTCCTGGTCGATGAGGCGGTATTTGTTAATAATGGCTTGTTTCTGAGCCTCCGTGGTGGCTGTCCGCAATTCCGCCTGGGCTCTTTCGTCCACATAGTTAACTTTGTAGTTACGGGTCCGGAAAGGAACATAGAAAAAGTGAAATTCGTTGTTCTTATATTCGGGATTAGGTACGGGATGACCATTTTCGATAATCTGTTTTGGCTGCACCCTAAACGTTTGGAAACCTGTGTTTTCGAAGCCTAAACGGTCGTTGTATTCGGTGTAGAGTGCCTTAAGTTGCTGGTCTTTGGTCTTCAGCAGTTCGTCATGTTGGGCAAGGAGCCATTTCTCGTTTTGTTGAGTAGCGAGTGCCATCGTATATTGTCCGGCACGTTCCTGCTCTAAAACGATGATTTTAGGATTATCTGGAACACTCGGGTCGGTGCGGTATTGGCTATCTAAGAAGTGGTGATACACCTTAACCTTTTCAAAGTCGTTCTTTACCCAAATCGCCCTGAGGTAAAGGGAATCCACCACTTCATTTCCGAAAGAATACAGCTCAGGGACGATATACCTCTGACGATAGGAATTATCAATCTCATCGGTGTATCTGCCGTGAGCATCTTTCTTGTAGTGCAATACTTCCCATCCTAGGAAAGAATAGTCGTCCCGCGTGGGCTTGGTAGGCTCTACCAGTTTCTGGCGATGCAGCACGGTGAATACCTGCTTGTCATCTGGGGTAGCTCCCGATGCGGCAGCAGTTTTCTGGGGATAGGTGACCTTACCCACATGGGTGCCAGTCATCTCCCGGATGGTTTTTTGCTCTGTCGCGAGCTGTGCGGCGTCAACGGGTGGCAAAGTGCCGCCTGCCGGGTCAAAAGTGACTTTCCACTTATAGTCAGGTTCCTCCCACTTGGCGTAGAGGACCAGGTTGTGAGCAGGCATGGTTTCTTTGCTGTCCGAAACCATTTTCCGTCCGGCAGGGTCCAGGGACCAGCCTTTGAATACCATATTGGGCGCGAGTCCGGCGGGTCGTTTAACTTGATAGTCTCCGTGGCTATCCCGTTCTAAAAGATCCGTTAGACCCATGTCTAACAAAGTATCAACGTTATCCAGATTCAAATCCTGTAAAGGTTTTTGATAAAAGATATCTTTCTGATTGCTTGCATTATATTCGCTGTCAGCTTTGATGGTGGCGGGGTCATTATTGAAACGCAATTTATACTGATTGCGTTTGTAGTAAAAACGAATATAGCCATTTTCTTCAAATTCGTCACCCTCTAGTGGGTCGCCAAACTCATCGGCGTTACTAAAGAATGCTTTTATAAAGTGCATTTTACCCTTGTTGTCGGTATTACCAAAAATGTCTGTTATTTCTTCTTTGGGGTATGGCGTTATCTCGCCCCGCGCCTCGTTCAGCTCATCAAAATCGTTTTCCGTCAGTGGTCTCGAATCCTCCGACGCGATGCCCGTCCCGGGGTTTATATCGTAAGGGGTAAAGCCTTGGACTACCGGAGCCTTATGACTATAGCTGGAACTGTTTGTATCGGCTTTAGATCTATAAAGGTCGTAGTCAATAATTTTATTATATTTTTCTTTCGGATCCATGCCAGGTTGCCAGTCTGGATTTATGTCAAAGCCATCCATCCAAAAGTCCATGTGGTGAGGTGTCGACGGGTTACCGTTATCACCTGCTTGCACGATACCAAAAGAGAGCGTGGTGAAAGTTTGTGGATTTGCCGCCAGATTAACCGGGATGGTGGTACCGTCGCCGGCATCAATTTGGCTGGTGTAGCCGGAGTATTTAGTGTATTCCTCCATGTCTAAGAAGTCATCAGCTGATAGCCGGTAAGGAGGCGTGTCGCGGTATATCCAATTCGGTTCTAAGAAGTTCGGCCCCCACCCGAAGCTTTGCTTACCCTCATCGAACCCCTTGGTTTGGAGGGCATCGTTCGGCCAATCTAACATGCGCTGGTTAAATCTGGCTTTGAAGTGGTAGGGGTGTCCTGGCCCACCTACTTGTTCTGGTTCACCTGATTGTTTATTATACCGCCATATTGTAGGAAAGAAAGAATCCATACTACTGACGTTAGATTTCGTAAAGTACACTTCATAGACCTGTCGGTCGAAATAGATGTTATAGACGGTCTTGCCGGTAGCGGAAACAGGCTTTACCTCACTGGGAGTATCTGGATCAGCATTTTCGCTATCAGTTAAAGTTTTATTGTATTTATAGAATTTATTGAAATACAGGAACCGACCAGACAGGAACTTATCTCCGTTCCAGATTTTAACTAAACGTTTTTTATCCAAATCGGGGAATTCCACTCCCTTGATGGGCTCTTCCTCCAGATTCGGACGGTAACCTGTGGCCTTGTTCCGGTACACGTGAGTGCCCACGAATTCATACTTTTGTAAGAGCGGAGCGTTATCAGCATGATCAGCTTTTTCCGTCCAAAATTGAATCGCATAATCTGCCGTAGGATCCTCCTCCCAAACTGCCGTGAACTTTATATGGTGAGCCGGCATGATTAGTTTGGCGTTTAGATCTTTGAGAGGGGTACCGGCGCTGTCTTTAATGATTTCATTAGACCTAAATGTAGTTTCTGTCCCATTCAAAGTGCCGTGCAAATCGACAGATGGCTTCCAGCCTAAGAACTTAGCTCCAATTCTGGTGGGGATATCAGTGCTCTTGATGGCAGGAATTTCTTGTCCGTAATACAGGGTGCGAGTGGGCACCGCCGTCCCATCCTGGGTGTCAAATGTGACCGCATAGTAGGCGCGGTTGTAACGCATTTCCACGTTGCGACCACGTTGCGTGATTAAAACCCTCATCTCTTTATTTTCGGGTACAAAACCAGCTATTTCAGCAGCTGGTAAGGGCTTGATGAGAGGCTTGTCACCAACTTGTCCGGTTTGCGTAGTGATAATGTCGGTGTTAGTTCCCGGCTTTCTACTGTATTCATTAATTTTTCGTAATTCCTGAAACACGTGCTTTATCGTGATGGTTCCAGGCAGACCTTTGTATATATACTCTTTTTTCGCCTGGTGTACTTTTCCATATTCGGTGTCACCAGTGGTGCTCCCAGCTTGGGCTGCATCTACGACTCGTTGGTAGTCGATGTGGTAGTTATTGATTGGATCATTAGCATTATCCGTAGGCTTGTTATAGCCAGCAAACTGTGGCAGCTTAATGGTCTTGTCGACTTTGTTCTGTTCCTCTGAGGTAGCGGCTGCTCCCACGGTGGCTACGTAGGGTTGGTAGTTGATGATATTATGTCCATCTTTTGTAATTTCATAGTCGCTACGTAGGGTGTAAATATCTGGCTGCGCGGGGTTCTTGATGACATCCGCAGCAGTTTCGCTGCCTGAAAGCTTTACCGGTTCGGCGCTCAGAGAGTCTGCATAGGTGCTGTGTTCGGCGGCGCTAGCTTCCCCCGGCGAAGATAAAATCATCGCCCCTGGAAGTACCAGTCCCAGCGCAATTATCCCTGCAACAGCTTGCTTAAAGTGAACATTCATGGAATTATCCCCTCCCCGGTGATCACGACACATTCAAAGATGGAATGTTTTACAACGTGACCTCGGAGCTTATTTTCAAAAATTAAACATTTTTCATTATATGAAATCACAGTTTGAAAAACTAGTTCACGGCTTAACCTGATTTCTATCCATGACACGAGCCCATAGGCGGCTACAGCTACGCGTCACTCCCCCGAATCCGCGCGCGCTTGGTGTCGTTGAGTGGCGCTAAATTCAAGCCGCGTCCGGGAAAGTCACTTCGATGCGCGTGCCCTGACCCGGAGTCGAGTTCACCGTAATCTCTGCCGAATGCAGGCTAGCGGCGTGCTTGACGATAGATAGCCCCAAACCGGTACCCCCGGTCTGTCGCGAATGCGACTTATCCACCCGATAAAACCGCTCAAACACGCGCTCCTGATCCTCGAGAGGAATCCCGATACCCGTGTCGGTCACGACCAGCTGGGGCCTGCCCAGGTGCGTCCCTGCCCAAACGTTCACCTCACCGCCCTCGCGATTGTACTTAATCGCGTTGTCCACCAGGTTGTACACCATCTCACCCAGGAGCGGCTCCACCCCGATGAGCGTCGTGCGTGAGCCGGACAAGGTCAGCTTCACATCGAAGGCCGCGGCGCGAGCCTGCAGCCGCTCCACCACCGTACGGCACAAACCAAACAAATCGACCTCCCCCGCTTCTGCCGGCAGACCACCCTCGTCCAGCCGGGACAGCTCCATAATGTCGCCAATCAGGTCTAACAGTCGGGAGGACTCCTGGTGAATGCGCTCGGCAAAACCTGGAATATCCTCGTCTCTCACCAAACCATTACGAATAATCTCGGCATATCCAGAGATAGAGGTCAGCGGGGTTTTCAACTCGTGAGACACGTTAGCGGAAAACTCGCGGCGGGAACGCGCGGCGGCTTCCTTATCCCGATTCTGATGTTCCAGACGTTGCAGCAGCGGCAAAAACTCGGGGTAAATCGGGACCGTTCCGTGGTCCTTACCGTAGGCTTGGAGCGCATCGGAGGGCAGGGGAGGCTCCGCAGACTCAGGCTGATTCGGATCCTCGTCCGCGGGCGTGTCGGTGCAGGCTCCCGAACCGAAAATCCCTCCGCCACCGAAAACGCTGGAGTTCCCGAACACCCCGTTTTTGCTGACCTTGGGCAGCCGGTCGCGGTCATAAGGGGTGCCCGAGAGCGGGTGGTTCAGGTCAATCTGTTCCAGCGGCGCGACAATCAGGCGGGCCTGACGTCGCGCAATGAGGAAAGACAGCCCGAATACACCAAGGGCGATGCCGCCCAAAATCGGCAGCCCAGACAGGACCGTGGCATAAAACGTGCGGACAGGACGCGCCACGCGAACGATTTTGCCCGACGGAATAGCCCGCGCGTAATAGCACATATCCTCGCCGAGAGTATCAGAATCACGTACCTCGATATCGGAACCCAACCCGGCAGCCTGGCGTCTCAAAGCCGAGACGATCTCGGGTCGGTTCGCGTGGTTAGACATCTGAGCGGCAGGGACTTCGGAATCATAGAGAACTTCACCATCACTGGCCACCAACGTCAAGCGAACCCCCGGGGTCTGCCGGTGAAAGTCGGTCAGCATCCGGGTCTGCATACCGTCGGGATGATGCTCCAGGCTCAGCGCCAACAGGTTGCCCTCTTCGGTCAGGGCGTTCAAAATGTTGGCACGATTGACCTGGTAAAAGAACAAAACGGAACCGGCATAAGCAAGCACCAGAGCTAGGGCAGAAATACCTGAGATAGCCCCCAAAATCTTGCGTCGCATATAATCTCCCTTGATTCGATGGCGGTTACGCTAACAACGCACTCATTCGGAAATCTTGTAGCCGACGCCACGCACGGTTTCAATATGTTTCGCAGCCGGACCGAGTTTCTTGCGCAGCGTGCGAATATGCACATCGACCGTGCGCGTCCCGCCATGGAAACTGTATCCCCAGATTGAATCCAGCAGTCTGTTGCGGGAAAACAAAATCCCCGGCTGGCTCATCAGCTCCTCTAACAGCTGGTATTCCTTTAGCGTCAGTTTCACCTCCCGACCCGCAACCGCGACCGTGTGGCGGGGCAGGTTCAGGTCAATAGAGCCGATGGTGAGGATTTCCTCGTCCCCAACAGTAGAATCAGCGGGACGAGCCACGCGGCGCAGCACTGCCCGGACTCGTGACACCAGCTCCATCATGCCAAACGGCTTGGTGATGTAGTCGTCAGCCCCCAAGTCCAAGGACTTGACCTTGTCAAACTCGGCGCCTTTTGCCGTAACCATGATGACCGGAATGTCCTCGGTTTCCGGGTTAGCCCGAATTCGACGCAAAATCTGGATACCATCAACGCCCGGCAGCATAATGTCCAGCAAAATCATTTCCGGGAGCAGCTCCGTCATCGCTTCGCGAAATTCCCGATAATCAGCGAAACCCCGAGCGGTAAACCCGGTGGAACCGAGGGTGTAAACGACCAAATCTCGAATGTTCAGGTCATCCTCGACAAAATAAATCACACTTCCATTATTCCAAGGACCGCCCGATTCAGGCGGATTTTGTGTCGAAGCTGACATCGTGTACCCCCGTAATCGAGAAATCCACCCACTCGGCGAGGTTCGTGGCGTGATCCCCGATACGTTCCAGATATTTGGCAATCATGATGACGTCGATAGCCTTTTGAGCGTCCGCGGCATCGGCATGCACAATGAAATCAATCATCTCGGTGGCGACCTCAGCAAACATCCGGTCTACCGCGTCATCCGCCGCTTGGGTGGCAGTAGCCAAAGCCAAATCGCGGTCGACAAAAGACTGGACCGCATCATGGACCATCGCGGCAGTTTTCGCCGCCATCTGAGGTATCTTGGGGAATCCTCGCACCAGGGACATATCCGTAGACTTCACGATTTCCGCAATATCCGCTGCCTGATCGCCGATACGTTCCATGTCGGTAATCATTTTGAGGGCGGCGGAAACCTGGCGTAAATCCCCCGCCACGGGCTGCTGCTGCAACAGCAATTTCAGACACAAGTGCTCAATGTCCCGTTCCATCTGATCGATGTGGGCATCAGCCCGGATGACTTCACGGGCGATTTCATCGCTGGAACTGGACAGAGCCACCATGGTCTGACTGATGGCCTGTTCGCACAGCTCTCCGGTCTGCACCAGCATTTCGCTGAGCTGCGTGAGTTGTTGATCGAATCGGGATCGCATTAACTCCCTACTTTCTGTTCCATAACTCAGAACGGTATTTCCCCGTCGCGCACCAGCGGAGTCCGCCGGGGCACGCGAAAACAGTGTCAGCTGAACCGACCCGTGATGTAGTCCTCGGTGCGCTGGTCCGACGGCACGCTGAACAGGGTTTCCGTATCGTTGTACTCCACCAGTTCGCCCAGCAGGAAGAACGCCGTGTTGTCGGCGATACGCGAAGCCTGTTGCATATTGTGGGTCACAATCACGATGGTGTAATCCCGAGCCAGGTCCACGACCAGTTCCTCAATCTTGGAAGTAGAAATCGGGTCCAGAGCGGAGGTCGGTTCGTCCATTAAGATGACGTCCGGTTCGGTAGCCAAAGCGCGGGCGATGCACAGGCGCTGCTGCTGACCCCCGGAAAGCCCCACGGCGGACTTGTGCAAGCGATCCTTTAGCTCGTCCCAAATCGCGGCTTGACGCAGGGAACGCTCCACGATTTCGCTCAGCTCCCGGTGATTGCGAATCCCGTTGATACGCGGCCCATAGGCGATGTTGTCAAAGACCGACTTGGGGAACGGATTGGGCTGCTGGAACACCATGCCCACCCGCTTCCGCAGGGCGAGGGCGTCCATATCCTTGAAAATATCCGCGCCGTCCAGCAGTACCTGACCGGTGATGCTAACGCCCTTGACCAGGTCATTCATTCGATTCAAGGTTTTCAGGAAAGTCGACTTGCCGCAGCCGGAGGGGCCAATCAAAGCCGTGATTTTGCGGGGTTGAATGTCGATGTTGACTCCCTTGAGAGCCTCAAAATCGCCGTAATGCAGGTGCAGGTCACGCGCGGAAAACTTGGCGGTGGTGGAAATTTTGGGCGCCGAGGGGGACGCCAGGACGTTGGTTTGCGCAGTCATGAGTGATTATTCCTTTCCTTTATCAGTGTGGAAACGGTCGGTGAAGTTCGTAGCGTCAATAGTCGGTTCGGGACGATTCACCGTGTCAGTAGCGGGGACGGGGGTTCCAGCGTTGACCTTACGCCACTTGCCTGTGCCGCCCTGGGGAGCCTGGTCAGACAGGCCCGCCAGGCTGGCGTGAACCCGTTTCGTGATGGTGCGAGCCAAAATCGAGAACAGGAGGGCAATCATCACCAACACCGCGGCAGAGAAGTTAGCGATGTCCACCGCGTTGGGTTCCACCGCCTCGGTACGCATCGCCCACACGTGCAGCGATAACGTCTCGCCGGGACGCACAGGGTTGAATGCATTGGTGGGGGAGGTGATGTCCATGGAGGACCAGTTGATGTTGGTGGACATGCCGGCGGTATAGAGCAGGGCGGCAGCCTCCCCGAAACCGCGTTCAGCCGCCAGCACCACCCCTGTCATCAGGTGGGGGAGAGCCGCCGGAAGCTGCACCCGCACAATGGTGGTCCAGCGGGTCGCGCCCAAAGCCGCCGAACCGTACTTCAGGTCTGCGGGCAGCGCCCGGAGAGCCGACTCGGTAGACGTAGTGACCAGGGGCAAGTTCAGAATCGAAACTGCCAAAGCGCCGGCCAGCAGGTTCCACTGTTGCCCCACCATGAGGATAAAGACCAGGTAACCGAACAGACCGACCACGATGGATGGCAGGGAGGACAGAGACTCGATAGAGATGCGGATGAACCCGGTCCAGCGGTTCTCTGGAGCGTATTCAGCCATGTAGATTCCGGCGGGAACACCGAGCGCAACGGACACAATTAGGGACAAAAACACCAGGTAAACGGTGTTGAACACCTGGTTCATGATGCCGTCACGGGTGAAACTGAGGAACACGGGGTCAAAACTCAACAGACCGCGAAACACAATGTATGCCGCCAGCGCCACAATCAACATCAGGAAGAAACCCCCGATAGCGCCAAAGACGCCGGTCATCAGGTTGTTGACGCTCTTGGCGCGGCGAATACGGTGTTCCATCTGAGCGGAAAGACCCGAAGCGGTAGTCGTAGCGGTACTCATCGATTCTGTTTCCTCTCTGTGCCGATGAGGTGAATCACAAAAATAAAGAACATCGAGATGAGAAACAGCAGCAAAGCCATGGTCCACAATGCCGAGTTGTGTTCGCCGCCGTTGGTGGTGTTTCCCATGTCGGCGGTAATTGCCGTGGTCAGCGAACTGGTCGGAGAGAGAATATCAGCCGGCAGGGCGCGAGTTTTGCCGATGACCATCGCAACCGCCAGAGCCTCGCCAAAAGCCCTGGCCAAACCCAGAATAATGCCGGTCAAGATGCCTTTCCGCGCGGCAGGCAGGACAATGTGGTAAATCGATTGCCAGCGGGTAGCCCCCAGACCGTAGGCAGCCTCGCGGTAGTGGTCAGGAACCGCGGTAATCGCGTCGGCAGAAACTGTGGTGATGGTCGGGAAAATCATGACCGCCAGGACGATGCCCGCCGCCAGGACCGAATAGCCGCCCAGGGGGGCGTGAAAATAGTCACGAATAAAAGGCACCAGGACGGTCAAGCCGACCCAGCCGTAAACCACGGAGGGGATACCGAGGAACAGTTCCACCGCGGGACGGAACAGGCGCTCACCCGCACACGGAGCGATTTCCGTGATGAACACGGCGGCTCCCACCGCGAAAGGCGTAGCGATGGCCAGACCCAGGAAACAGGTCATCAGCGAACCCAGAATAAAAATCAGGGCGCCGACACTGCCGCGCAGAGTCAAGTCCGGGCTGTCCTGGGGATTCCAGTCCGGGGAAAACAGGAATTCTCCGACGGAATGCTGGAACGCGGTAAAGGTGAAAGAACCCTTGTACAGCAGGAACAGACCAATCATGACCGTGAGTGCGATGAGGGAAATACCCGCAATCGCCACGATGGTTCCGCCGATTTTGTTTGCCAAACGGAAACGTTTATCCGCCCCGCGAGAGTCGAACCGCGACCTGGCGGGGGATAAACCCGCCCCAGCTGCGGAGTTGCGCGTTTGCGGGAGCACTGAATCCGTGGAGTTGAGACGAGTAGACACATCATCAGTCATCTGCATTTCCATCGATTCAGGCTCCCGCACCGAAGAAGCCGTGGTTGCCATTAGTACAGTCGCGCCTGAGTCTCTTTATGCCGCGGGGTCAGGGTGAGAAGCGGCAGCCTGGGCGGACATCTTGGAGGACACACCGTAGCCCATTTTTTCCAGGTCAGCGGCGAACTTGTCGCCCATCATGTAGTCAAGGAACGCTTTGGTCACCGCATCGGGATTGCCCTTGGTGTACATGTGCTCATAGCCCCACACTTTGTATTTACCGCTGTAGGTATTTTCCAAGGTCGGTTTCACGCCGTCGATAGCGACTGGCTGCACTTCGTCCTTGCCGACCAGGTAAGACAGCGCCACATAGCCGATAGCGCCCTTGTTCTGGGACACGGTCTGGAGCAGAGTGCCGGAGTCGTCCGTCTCAAGGGACTGGTTGGAGGCCTCCTCAGCACCACCCAACGCCCAGGTCTTAAACAGGGCGCGAGTACCGGAGGAGGACGGGCGGGTGACCAACACAATCTTTTCGTCCGGACCGCCCACTTCCTTCCAGTTCGTAGTCTTGCCGGTAAAGACATCGGTCAGCTGGGCAGTGGTGAGGTTCGTTACCCCCAAATCCTTGTTGACCACCGGAGCCATAGTGATGGTGCAAACCTTGTGGTCGACCAAGTCGGCGGCCTGGGTCGTATCGAGCTTTTCACCAGCGAAAACGTCAGAGTTACCGATGTTTACAGAACCGGCAGCAACCTGCTTGAGACCTTCCCCAGAACCGCCGCCGTTCATCGTCACGGTCACATCGGGGTTATCCTGCATGAAAGCCTCGGCCGCGGCTTTCGCCAAGGGCAGCAGCGCGGAGGAGCCGGAACCAGTGACGGTGCCACTCAGAGTCGAAGGCGCTGCGCTGGACTCGGCGTCAGTACCGGAGGCGGTCTGATTGCCACCGCCCTCACAGCCGGTCAACAAAGACATGGAAAGCAAGCCAGCGCCAAAAATCGCGCCAATACGAGAGATTTTCATGGTGTTCCTTTCATACCTCGAACTTTTACTCCCAAGTCAGATAGTAAGAAAGGATTGTTAAGGCTAGCGCGGGGCTAATGTTAAGACTGTGTAAAATAATTTTACTTTAGGGCAATTTCCCTGTTGCTTTACGATTACATGAAATTTTGATTAATCTCGCCGGGTAATTTTGGAAATAATCCGGGTGGGTGCCACCACCATCACCCGGTCAGCAGGGGACAAAATCGTTTTGGCGTGAGCGGTCTCCCAAGTGTCAGCGGGGGATTGAATCGCCACAATAGAGAATCCATCGCGGCGACGTACGTCGAGTTCACCCAAGGTCTTTCCGCAGTAACGCGGTCCCAGACTGGTGATAACCAGGGCAAACCCATGTCCCAGGTCGATGTAGTCCTCGAAAGACTGGGCGACCTGGTGGGCGGCACGCAAACCCATCTCGGATTCCGGATAGAACACGCGGGTGATACCCATCTGGTTGAGGATTTCACCCTGTTCCACGCTGGAGGCTTTCGCCCACACCTGAGGACAGTGCAGGGTCAGCAGGGCAGAGGCACTCAGGATGGAAGCCGCCAAATCGCCACCAATCGTCACCACCCCGCAGGCGTACTCATCGACTGCCAGCTGGGCTAATGCCTCCTTATCCGTGGCATCCGCCCGCACCACGTGACGAATTAGTGCCGAAGCGCGCTGCACCACTTCTGGGTTACAGTCGATGCCCAGCACCTCCACACCACTGGCCTCCAACTCGGTCGCCATGCTCAAACCGAAGCGTCCCAAGCCGATGACGACCGCGCTTTGTGGATTCCCGGTCGGATGAGCGGGGGGCTCCGGGACAGAATTCGTATTAAATATGCTCATTTGTGTCGTCCTAACCGATAAGGGGATGATCCCGAGGCAGTTCGTAAGCTACCGGTCGTCTCCGGGTGGCGAGGGCCGCTGCTAAGGTCAACGGTCCAATACGTCCCAGAATCATAAATATTATGACCATGAATTGCGCCGCAACAGGCAACAGGGGAGTGATGCCGGTACTCAGACCCACGGTCCCCAAGGCGGAACAGATTTCAAACAGGCACTGGTTGAGGTTGAAAGGGGTAAAGAGCATCAGCAGGAAAGCCCCCACCGCGACCAGCCCGAAAAACAGCGAAAGCACCGCCAAGGCTTGCCGCTGGGCAGAACGCGCCAGGCGCCAGCCCAAGATATTAATAGCGTGGGCACCCCGAATCTCACCCCAAAGAGTCGCCATCACCACAATCGCCGTAGTAATCTTTAGCCCGCCCGCAGTCCCGGCAGGACCCCCACCAATCAGCATCAGCCCATCGGTGATGAGCCAGGTTTCAGGGTATTGCTGGGAAATGTCAACAGAGTTAAAGCCCGCGGTGCGTGGCGAGACAGAGGAAAATAACCCGTTGAGCAGGCGCTCGGGGACAGGCATCGCCCCAAACGTATGCGGATTGTGCCATTCCAAAACCGTGATGGCGACCCAGCCGAACACAATCGCCGCCGCGGTGCCCAGCAGCATAATCCGGGTGGTCATGCCCCACTTCCACCAATGCCAGCCGTTGCGGTAAAGCATCAGCCAAACAGGAAAGCCTAAGCCTCCAATCACGATAAGCGCCCCCAGACTCAACAGCAGGAAAGGCTCAGTGCTGAAGCTCATCAACGAATCCTGATAAGGAGCAAACCCGGCATTGTTAAAAGCGGAACCCGTGAGGAACACCCCGTGTGCCATCGCCTGCAACGGTGAGGTGGCATGATGGGAAAACCACAGATAGAGACTATTGAGGAAAGCAAACCCCAGCTGCAACAAGAGCGAAGCCACCACAATCTGCCCCACGGAATGCCGGACTTCCCGCGGAGTCAAGCCGAACCACACTTTGGCAATCGCGCGATCCTCAAAAGTGGCGCGTTTGCGCAACGCCGAAGCGAACAGTGTGACCATCGTCATGGTGCCGATACCGCCCAACTCAATCAGCAGGAAGATGACAGCCTGACCGAAAGCAGACCAGTAGCTGCCCGTGTCCACCACAATTAATCCCGTCACGCTGGTGGCAGAGGCAGCGGTGAACAGCGCAATCGACAGAGGAGCACCATCCGCAAACGAGGGACCAAAAACAGGAACCCCGGTGGGGACAGCGTGGGGAGCCACGACATCGAAACTCGTGGCGACCGCAGCACCGCTCCGGGATGCTGGGAGCATCAGCAATACCGTACCCACCAGGATAGTTATCAGGAATGCTGCCGAAATCTTGCGACCGGGATTAAACTCGGAGATGCGAGCCACCGGACAAGTATAAACCCGGCAGGGCGCCACGCAACTCATTTGAGAACCGCCCCGGATTACCAGTAAGGTAAAAAGGTGATTTCTCCCGATGATTTTCAACCCCTGATTGAGAAACTGCGTGCGTCTTTCGCGACGATTTCAGCGGTGATGGACCCTGAACTGTTGACGCAAAAGATTGCTGACCTGACGCAACAAGCCGCCGCCCCGGACTTGTGGGATGACCAGGAACACGCCCAAAAAGTCACGCAATCACTTTCGGCAGCACAAGCCGATTTGCAACGTCTGCAAAAGATGCGTGCCCGTATCGACGATATGGAAGCTCTGGTCGAGCTGGGGGCAGAAGAAAGTGGAGAGGACCGCGACGCCATCCTCGCTGACGCGGAACAAACCTATGAAACTTTGAAACAGGATCTGGACGCGATGGAGGTAAAGACCCTGTTGAACGGGGAATACGACGAACGCTTCGCGGTCGTCACCATTCGCTCCGGGGCAGGCGGGGTGGACGCCGCCGACTTTGCGCAGATGCTGCTGCGGATGTACCTGCGGTATTGCGAACGACACCACTATGCTACAAAAGTGCTGGATACGTCCTATGCGGAAGAAGCGGGGATTAAGTCGGTAACATTCCAGGTTGATGCCCCCTATGCGTACGGGATGCTATCAGTAGAAGCCGGGACGCACCGGTTGGCGCGGGTCAGCCCGTTTAACGCGGCGGGCAAGCGCCAGACTTCCTTTGCGGCGGTAGAGGTCATACCCCTAATTGAAACGACCGACCATATCGAAGTGCCCGAAAGCGACATTAAGATAGACGTGTTCCGTTCCTCGGGACCGGGCGGTCAGTCCGTGAACACGACGGATTCCGCGGTGCGCCTGACCCACCTGCCCACCGGCATCGTCATCTCCATGCAGGACGAAAAATCCCAGATTCAAAACCGCGCCGCCGCGATGCGCGTGCTGCAGTCACGCCTGTTAATGCTGCGCCACCAGCAAGAACACGATAAGAAAAAAGAGCTGGCAGGGGATGTCAAAGCCTCCTGGGGCGACCAGATGCGCTCCTATTTCCTCTATGGGCAACAGCTGGTCAAAGACCTTCGAACCGGCTATGAATCGGGCAACCCCGACAGCGTTTTCGACGGTGACCTGGACGGATTTATCGATGCGGCGATTCGCTGGCGCAAACATCAAGAAAAACACCGCGACCAGTAGACGACCCGCCGTCAACGATGCGGATAAGCTCCCGCACCGACGGTCGAACAAGCCCTATTAATTGCAGATTTCCCGCTGATTGCGCTTCTGCGGGTGTCACTCCGTTTTTATCGTTTTGTTATAAATAGACTGGTATGGTACCTGAAACTGAACTGGGGAGCAGAAAAGGTTGATTACGTTCGACAACGTCACCAAAATTTACAAGCGGGGAGCGCGATCAGCGCTGGATCACGTGGGTCTCACTATTGAACGGGGCGAGTTCGTGTTCCTGGTCGGGACCTCCGGATCGGGCAAGTCTACGTTCCTGTCGCTGGTCCTCGGCGAAGAAAGCGCCACGGAAGGGAAAATCCTGGTCTTGGGCAAGGACCTGGGGCGGCTGTCCCGGTGGAAAGTGCCGGCGTTGCGCCGCCAAGTAGGCGTAGTGTTCCAAGATTTTCGCCTGTTGGAAAACAAGAACGTGTATGACAATGTCGCGATTGCTCTGCAGGTCATCGGCAAGCCGCGTCGGATTATCCGCCGGGTCGTCCCCGAAGTACTCCAAATGGTCGGCTTGGGTGGCAAAGACAAGCGTTTCCCCCACGAGCTCAGCGGCGGCGAACAGCAACGCGTGGCAATCGCCCGCGCTATGGTGAACCGTCCGCCCATCCTGTTGGCAGACGAGCCGACCGGCAACCTAGACCCCGCCACGTCCTTGGGCATCATGAGACTACTGGACCGAATCAACCGCGCGGGAACCACCGTGGTGATGGCGACCCACGACGAAGAAATCGTGAACCAGATGCGCAAACGCGTCATTGAACTGGACGAAGGTCGGGTCGTACGCGACCAGGCACGTGGCATTTATGGAGCCTCAGCGCCAAAGGGTGGCGTCGACACTGCTGAAAGCTCGGCTGCGGGCTTGGGCGCATTTCCGAAACCGAAAGGTGTGGGCGCGGCACGGAGAGGAGGTCGGAAATAATGCGACTAACTTTCGTATTATCCCAGGTCGGTCAGGGCTTGCGACGCAATCTGGCGATGACGGTCGCGGTGATTATCGTGACCTGTGTGTCCCTGCTGTTCGTAGGGTCAGCAGTGCTGGCAGAAATGCAGATTAATAACCTGCGCGATACCTGGTACGGCAAAATCGAAATTTCCGTGTCGATGTGTACCAAAGACGACGTGTCTCCCAACTGTAACGGTCAAGAAGCCACTGAAGCACAGATTGCGGCGATTGACGAACAGCTGAAGTCCGAACGGCTCAGCAAATACATCGACAATGTGTATTTCGAGACGAAAGAAGAAGCCTTCGAAAGTTTCAAAAAGCTGGCAGGGACCGAACAGTATTACCAATATGTTAAAGCAGACATGATGCCTGCATCGTTCCGGATTAAGCTAAAGAACCCGGAACAGTACCGGGTGGTCGTTGAAGAACTGCAGGGACGCGACGGGGTTGCCCAAGTCATTGACCAAAAGCAGATTCTGGAAAAACTGTTGACCGGGCTGCATCAGGCGACCTACCTGGCTGTCGGGCTGGCAGTAGCGATGATTATCGCCGCGGTCCTGTTGATTACCACCACAATCCGCCTGTCCGCGATGAGCCGGGAACGCGAAACATCCATTATGCGCCTGGTCGGAGCCTCGAACCTGTTTGTGCAGCTGCCATTTATGGTGGAGGGCGCGGTCGCGGCGACGATTGGTGCCCTCGGTTCGGTAGCGATTCTGTGGGCAAGCGTAAAGTTCCTGGTTGGATCCTGGCTGTCGGGACTCTCCGGGGTAGTCGAGCTGATTTCGTCCAACGATGTGCTGCTCATTGCGCCGTTCTTGGTGCTAGCAGCCATTCTGCTGGCTGTCGTAGCTTCGGCAGCATCCCTGAACCGCTACACCCGAGTTTAGGGCACCGCGGGCGATGTTTCAGACGGGGAAAACCTCGGTATTTAGCTAAACTTTTAGCACAGCGCGTTACCGGGAAAACCGGAAAAGGAGGTGAACACGTGCGAAGCAAAATGAGAGCGCTCATGGGGGCACTGGCGGCAATCGGAATTGCCTCGATGTCCACAGCGTCGCTTAGCTATGCCAACGCGCCGTTCACCCCCGCAAACGCTACGGTCCCGAGATCGAGCGCGACTGGACTCGTGCGGACAGACAAAAACTCCGAAGAGCGCAAGAAACTCGAAGCGCAACAGGCTGCCTCGAAAAAGAAACAAGCCGAATTAGCGTCCCAGCTAGAGGGAGTCAACGCGAATCTGGTGCAGCTGGCAGTCGCCCTGGAACAAACCAAGGCAGCTATCCCCGTGGCGCAAACTGAAGTTGCCAATGCGCAGGTTAAACTGGCAGACGCACAAGCTAAACATCAGCAAATCCAAAGCCGGCTGGCAATTGCGAATCGTCAAAAAACCGAGCTACGCGAACAAATCGCCCAGGGTGAGCAAACCATTGAAAAAACCCAAGTCGCTATCGGTCAGATGGCACGCATGGCATATCGCGGGGCGATGCTGGAAACCTCGCCACTTTCCCTGCTGCTGGATTCACAGTCCCTGGATGAACTCACGCTGCGTGCCCAGGTGGCAGCCACGGCGACCAAATCGCAAAATCGTGCCATCGTGGAAGCTCAAGAAGCCAATGCAGCCAATAACAACGCCCGTGCTCGCCAAGAAGCCGTGAGTATCCGCATCGGAGAACTGGAGACACAGGCTCAGCAGGCGGTGCAAGCTGCGGATGAAGCCCGCGCGGAACAACAGCGCAAACTGGGCGAATTCCAGGAACTGCAACAAAAACAGGTCGCCCAGCAGGGGCAGCTGAACAATCAGCGGGCGGCATTTGAAAAGCAAATCGCGGAAGAACAAGCCACGCAGGCGGCGGCAGCCGCGCGAATTGCCGCGTTGAATCAACAGCCGGACACTATGCCGGCACGCTCCATCTCGGGAGGAATTTTTGGTGCGCCCCTCTCATCGCTATCGGTGACCTCGCCTTATGGATACCGCGTCCACCCCATTACGAAAACGCGGCGGCTTCATGCCGGCACGGATTTCGGGATTGCTTGCGGAACCCCGATTTACGCCTCACAGTCCGGTACGGTGACATTTGCCGGCTGGGAAGGTGCCGGCGGTAAATCCACCTATATCAATCACGGCACCATCAACGGTTCCAAGTGGCAGACCACGTACCGCCACCAGTCCCAGTTCAAAGTTTCCGTCGGCGCTTCTGTGCAAAAGGGGCAGGTCATCGGGTTGGTTGGTTCCACCGGCGGTTCGACCGGGTGTCACCTGCATTTCGAAGTATGGCAAAACGGGAAAACTATCAATCCAATGGGCGTGCTGTAGACAGCGAATGACCTGACATGGGGAGTACTCACGGTACCGGGGAAAAGTTGGCAGACCGCGCTTTTGCGCTAAAATTGCACACTATGGGTAAAAAAGCTGCTAACGGGGCGGGGCAATCGGGGAAATTGACCCCCTCTCAGCGTGCCAAAGCAGAGTCAGATGCCAAGAAAGTCATCGCCCGGAACAAAAAGGCTGCGCACGATTATTTCTTGGAGGACAGCTACGAAGCGGGACTGTCACTGACCGGCACTGAAGTCAAAGCATTGCGGATGGGACGGGCTTCGCTCTCAGAAGCCTGGGTTGAAGTGGACCGTGGGGAAGCCTGGCTGCAAGGCGCCAACATCCCGGAATACTTTTATGGCTCCTGGACGAACCATGCCCCGAAACGGAAACGCAAACTGTTGCTGCACAAGCGCGAAATCATAAAGCTGGAAGGGGCTGTGGCGGCAAAAGGCTACACGATCGTGCCAGTAGAGCTGTATTTTGTGGGCGGACGTGCCAAAGTCGAGATTGCGGTGGCGAAAGGCAAACAAGAATGGGACAAGCGCCAAACCATCCGCCAGCGCGAGGACGACCGCGAGGCGCAGCGAGCTTTGCGGGAGGCGAACCGGCGATCCCGGTAACCACTGTGGGGCAGGAAACCCAGCGTGCCGAGACAGCGTAGGGGAGCGGCTCTCCCCGCGCGACGGGGTCAATCTGACGGCGCGGACTTGAGATATTGATGCTCGGCACGGATGGCTTTGACCAGCTCCGCATGGGCATTGGCGCCATACTTTGCCGAGAATTCCTGCCATTCCTGGACCGCCTGAGGATCCAAGTGCATCATGGCGCGGAGGTTCCCGGCGCTGTCGCTGGCGGTAATGGCCTCGCCGTCCTCTGAACCTGCCCATTCCCGAAACACCCGGTAGCCCTCGGCGCGGAATGCCTCCGTGTAGGCAGCTGCTGCCGCGTTGCGATCGGCGCGATACGAGGCGACTTCTGCATCGGGAATCCAATAGGCATCGACCAAGGTCATGCCGTTGCGGTGGGTTTTCGTGTCCCCTGGCGCCAACTCGAAGTCGTCAGGAGACCAGGAATCGTCCTCCGGCTCGGTGCGGGCAATCTCTGCCTGGAACCGTTCCAAGGCTTCAGGGGAGAACAACACAAAGTACACGTTATCCATCGGGAGCGCGGCGTGTGGGGTCTGACCTTGGGCTGCAGCAGCGTCCGAAGCGGTGTGAGGGGTCTGCGTTTGGGCAGCGTACTCGCGCACGGCAGCCACGCCGATGCGCGCGACTTGTGCCATATCCCAGCCGTAGACACCGCCAGATATGGCGGGAAACGCCACGTCACGGGCGCCTACCCGCGCAGCTTCACGCAGAGAGTTGGCAAAAGCGTCGTGCAGCAGCTGCGGGTCGGTTTGTCCCGCGTGACGGTTGGGTCCCACGGTGTGAATGACCCATCGCGCCTCCAGATTGAACCCCCTGGTGGCGACCGCCTGTCCTACCGGGAGTCCATCGGGAAAGCGCGTCGCCCGCAACTTGTGACATGCCGCCAGCAGCTCCGGTCCCGCCGCGCGATGAATCGCCCCGTCGACGCCGCCTCCACCCAGCAATGAGGAATTCGCGGCGTTAACAATCGCGTCCACATTCATTTCGGTGAGGTCTCCGCCAATCGCATGAATCTGCATATCCGTTCCCTTTCGGCTAGGTTTTCAGTCTAGCGTGAAGCGGTATAAACGTCGTGGGTAGGTGCGGCGGGGGTGAGCGTGTTCATTGTCGTTTTCTTTTCGGTTAGTGGGTGGGTTGGAACACCATTAAGACACGCCGAAACTTTTTCGCTCACCCTACGTAGACCCCACGAAGAGGTTTTACTCGACACCTTGACGGGCGTTTTTATTGCTATTGCAACGTTTTGCGCGGTGCCCTGTGTGGGGCTTGAACCC
This sequence comes from Mobiluncus curtisii subsp. curtisii ATCC 35241, assembly GCF_000146285.1. Taxonomy (GTDB): domain Bacteria; phylum Actinomycetota; class Actinomycetes; order Actinomycetales; family Actinomycetaceae; genus Mobiluncus; species Mobiluncus curtisii. Next base: position 532,731 of record NZ_GL385912.1, on the reverse strand, counting down.
ACGACCAACGGATTATGAGTCCGCTGCTCTGACCGACTGAGCTAACAGGGCGTAAACATCCTAACAAGTTCCCGAGCCGAGGTGGTATTTCTGCACGCCCTGAATTGAAACTTTTCGGCTACAGCGCCCAGAATCGGCGAAATATCTCGGAGGGAAAACGTGATTGTGCCAGTCAAAAACAGGTAATCTCGCAGCGAGTGGACATTTGTGAAAAAGTTCTGTTAGAATCTAATCCGCAATCCCGCGTAGCTCAACGGCAGAGCGTCCGACTGTTAATCGGCAGGTTGCTGGTTCGAATCCAGCCGCGGGAGCTTTTCATACCCTAGACCGCCTCGCGGGGGAGTTATCAAATCGTGAATTGACAGGTTTAGCAACGTAGCTACCGCGTCGAGTTCATCGAGTTGCCAAGCGCTAACGCCTTTCCAACGCCTAGTAATTTGACCTTGAGTAATCCCAAGAGCGCGACCTAGCGCACGCTGAGAGAAACCGCGCCGCGCTGGCGAGCTTTGGCTTTCGCGTCCTGTTCTACCTTTTCGCCCGCTTCAGCCCAGGCTTGGCGAAGTCCATCAAAAATGCCCATGAGGCTACTTTACTGAGAAAGGCACCTAATAATGATTGAAACGAACACTTTAACGCCTGTGTATGAATCTATTGCGGTGGGTCGTGTGGGGCGGCATTTGAGGGCGGCTTTGGTGGAGGTTCGGGAGGCGCTTGCGCATTGCCGGGGTCTGGAACCGCCCTAGCCTACCGACCCACACGCAACCAAAAACCTGATGAAGAGGTGGAATAAATGCCGACCTGACTCACCGACCTGCAAGGCATCGGCGCTATCCTGAGCGGTATTATGCGAAATCAGCAGCAAAAGAAATGAAACCAAATCATGGGTCTTCCATGCGCGACGCTATCAACATGCTAGACGACCGTATAAAAAGCCTAGGACACCGACAAGGCGAATTACACGACGATTTGCAAAACCTTATAGCAGACGCGAGAGAAAACCACACCCGCCTATGGAAAGAACTCGAAAAAATCCAGCGCGGACTTATTTAGCGCGCTTTAAGTCGGTACGCGCCCCGCGTCCAGGGCGATTGGCTAGCCAGTGGTCGATAGTGTCGGTAGACCAGCCGTAGGCTGTGACTTTATCGCGCATACCGATTGCAACATCAGGTTCAGGGAGATAGCCTCGTGCGAAATAGGCCTTGATAGTGCCATAGGCAAGCCCGGCATACTCAGCCACGCCCTGCAATGAAAGAAACATGATAGCCCCCTTGGTGAATTTCAGAGGAAGCCCCGCCCCCCGGTGAGGGGACGGGGCGACTTCCTAATCTTCCTTGCTGTTCCGGTGCATCTTCTCAAAAATGAGAATCAGCGCTAGAATAGCTTCAGGAAGGGAAATCAGGATTTCGATGAATGCGATCATCTCAATCTCCTTTTCCTCTAAGCCCCGGAATGACCTCCGGGGCTTTCCTGTTGTTAGGGCGGTTGCCCTAACACTTAATACTATACATGTATATAGCTGCAACGTAAAGGTGGAACGTCTGCACAATTCTTATTTGTCATGTCAAAGTTGTGCGGCCTGTACCGCCCGCGTTAGCGGATCCAAATCCAGCTTTATATACCGCTTAGTGGTGTCAGTTTTCACATGACCCATAACAGCTCCTACCGCTAGCAAATCGTGGGTTGCCCGATACGAGACAGTCCCGAACCGGTGGCGTAGGGAGTGCCCTGTAACGCCTGGAGGCAGCACGCTACCCAGTAGCTTTGCTGTGTATTGCGCGCTCAAATGCCCGTCAATACGTCCGGGAAATAGCCAACCTGGACAATTCTCTAGGCTGTAAATCAGCGTGGAATCCTGCAACGGAATAACCCGAACTCTTCCACCTTTGCCCTTTACTCTCAGCAGTCCACCATCCCAGGCGTTTCCTCGCAAAGTGCAAATCTCGCACGCCCTTAAGCCCGCAAGGAACCGCGAACCTGACTATGAGTGCGGTTCGCTTTGGCGCATTTTGTAGCGCGTGCCTTACGGCTGATTCCGCCGCGGGGTGAGGTACTCCGTCAGGTACATGGACGAGTTTAAGAAATTTAGCTGGCGAATCTTTCAAAATGCCATCTTCGACCAAGAACTTGAAGAATTGGTGAGCTACACCTTGGGCGCTTCGTCTTGTTTCCGGTTTCCAATCATGCTCAGCAAGCCATGCCTCAAGCCTTTCCCGGGATACCAACCCGGGGTATGGGGCGACCTACGCATGACTTGCAGGTAATAACGGTGGATCCGAATCGTGCCTTTGGCGCGCCCGGCAGCTTTTAGATGCTGTAAATATGCACTAGCGCAGTTTTCCCATGTTTTAGATCTCATGTGCTATTTAATAGAAGCCGCCTTAACCACATCCCAAGCAGGGAAAAGAAGTAATCGGCAGGTTGCTGGTTCGAATCCAGCCGCGGGAGCTTTTTTGTATCCGGTGCATCGAGGTCTTTTGAGCCGTTTTCCCCCGTACCTATCTCAGCACTGGGTGCAGGCGTATAACCGCGTCAGAGGAATGCGCTCTCAACGGTGTAAAGCAGACCGGGACGCCTCAAGCTGAACGGGCATTACTCCTGTTCCGATTTCCCCAACCAAGCCATCACCGCGGCTAGAACGGCTTCGATGCCCGTGGCTAGCGTGGGTTGCATGACCGGTGCGAACTTGGGGTTATGGTTAGGAAACTTGGGGTCATCGTCACGGAAGCCACCCAAGCCCCAATAGCAATAGGGAATCCCGAACGCGTCCGGGATAGTGCTGAAATCCTCGGAGGCGGGAACCTCACCGCAATCGCCTACCCGTTCAGCACCAAAGTGGGCAAGAAATGCCTCCGTCACTTTTTTCGTAACCTGCGGGTCGTTAGCGGTCAGGGGATAGGAATCATAAAGCTCAAACTCGGCAGGTTCCGGGCTACCTGCCGCCACGCACTCGGCGTTAACAATCCGCTTTATGGCTGTCAGTAAGTGTTCGCGCACCGCTACGTCATAAGCGCGGATATTGACCAAAAGGGTGGCACGTTCGGGAATGATATTCGATTTTGTGCCAGCTTGCACCGACCCCACAGTCACTACTGCCATTTGGAAAGGATCAATTTCGCGCGAGACGATAGTCTGCAACCGCATCACAATCGTCGAGGCGAGTACCACCGGATCAATGCCCATATGAGGCATAGAGCCATGTGAGCCCTTGCCATGCAACGTAATTTTCAAGGACGCGCCCGTAGACAAAATTGCTCCGACATGGGTGCCGACCGCGCCGGTGGGCATGGGACCGGTCAGGACGTGCTGACCGAAGGCCACGTCGGGGCGAGGAATTTTATCGACCAGACCCGCTGCTACCATGGATTTTGCGCCCTCGGCAGTTTCTTCACCGGGCTGAAATAGGGCGATATGGGTGCCACTCCAGCTATCACGATGCGCAGCTAGCACTCGTGCTGCCCCCAGACCCGCAGTAATGTGTACGTCGTGCCCGCAGGCGTGCATCACCGGTACTTCGTTTCCGTCCCGGTCGCGTCGAGTGATGGTGGAGGCATAAGGCAACCCGGTTTCTTCTCTCACCGGCAGACCGTCCATGTCGGCGCGGAAAAGCGTGGTTTTCCCCGTGCCATTGCGCAGTATTCCGACCACGCCCCCACCGATTATTTCGGTCTGGTAGCCAAAGTCCTGCAGCTGTTTCTCGATAAAATTGCAGGTTTCTGTCTCTGACATCGAAAGTTCGGGGTGTTGGTGGAGCCATTGATAGGTTTCGTCCTGCCAAGAACCTAGTTCGGTGACCGCTGCGTTAATATCCAAATTGCTCATGATGGCTCCTCAAATTCTTAAGCCAGAATACCACTGAAGCTCCTGCAGCGTGAGGGCGGGATGCTTAGGGGATTGCCTAAAAATTAGGGAGTGCGAAAAATAAACGGCGAATTAATCACCTCAGAGATAATTAATTATTCGAACTAATCGCCTGATTTGCTTTCTCTCTGGCCCGGCGCGCCGGAACTGAAAGTGCGACGTGCAGGATAATCATGATGACAAATAAGGCACCGCTAATGTGGTGGAAGTGAGCCAACAACCCTGAATCTATGGTGTGGAAGGGCAGCACTGGTGATGAAATCCCCACTGCGCCAATACCGCTGAGGAACGCGAATATAAATACGATGGGGAGGAGCGCCCAAGACAGCACACAATAGGTGGTATATATGGCGACTTCTTGCCTGGTGGTTATTTCTTTTAAGACAGGAATTCTATAACCAAAAGGTTTACGCTTCGCGCTCGGAGCAAAGAGCTTTACAACCAGAGCTTCGACCCCGCTGATAACCAGACCTATCATTAAGAGCCAGGAAGACAACTTATGTATAACGATTACGGCTGTGCCTGAATTATGGGCTACTAGCATAATTAGAGAAGTAATGAGAAGGGCTACAAAACCTACAATTGCAATCATGTGCACAATGAAGAAAGGGTAGGGTTTGTTTTGATAGTACTCTTCCAGGTGTGTCATGATAATCATTCAACCGAATCGAGAGGCTCATAAGCGCGTTTTCCTTGGGTGCGATAATATGCTGCACACCAGGGACACAGTTTGTCATCACATACTTTGACAGTGTGATACCAAAAACCCTTTTGCTTTGCGCGAGCAGCCTTGCAACCAGGGCAAAGATTCATGCAAAAATTGGTGCGTCGTTCATCAATTTGCTTTTGAAGGTCTTCTTTTTGAACATCTTCTGACATTACATTTCCTTTGTCCTGATAATAACGTTGTAAGGCTAGCCTAACAAAAACTTAAATATTTGGTCAAATTTCCGCATCAAAGACTATGGAGATGTTTTTCCGGGGTAATCATGACCGCTTGCTAGCGTAAATAGAAATCTGAGAATACCGGATACTCAACCGTCGAAATTTTTATATTCCCCCCTCACCCTAGAATGGGGCTGTGAAAGAAAACCAGATGCCAGCCAGTAAGCCAGGCAAAGCCCCGACCAAACAGATCAGCTCAACTAAGAAGCTGCTGGTTGGCGTCGGGGTGTTGCTTATTCTGGTAGTGCTAGGCAGCGGGATGGGCTATAAACCCAACGATTTAGTTCCCGACCCCGCCACTTCCACCAGTCCCGCCATCTCCCCCAAAGTGCCACGCGTCACCGATGCGCCCACCCCCACCTCTTCTGACTCTTCCCCCACACCGACCCCAGAAATCACTGTTGAACCCAGCCCGACCACGCCCACTCCGGAAACCTCAGGGGACGCTGCGGCAGCGCTGGCGTCCCTGCCCGTGAAAGGACGGGCGCCGAAAACCGGATATCGGCGGGCGGAATTCGGTCGGCGATGGCGCGATATTGACCACAACGGCTGCGACACCCGCAACGACATCCTGAACCGCGATTTGACCAACAAGACCTGGAAAGCAAACACCCATGGGTGCGTGGTACTGAGCGGAACCCTGACAGAGCCATATTCCGGCGAAACTAAGTATTTCCACAAGTCACAGGCGGCGGCTATCCAGATTGACCACGTCGTTGCCCTGTCTGACGCCTGGCAGAAAGGCGCCCAAGCCTTGAGCGCCGCGCAGCGCGAAACCCTGGCGAACGATCCGTTGAACCTGCTGGCAGTGGACGGTCGGCTCAACCAGCAAAAATCAGACAGCGATGCGGCGACGTGGCTGCCACCGCGTCAGGGCTTCCGATGTGCCTACATCTCGCGCCAAATTGCGGTCAAAGCGAAGTATCGACTGTGGGTGACTCCGTCAGAACGCGATGCGATGGTACATATCCTGAGCAATTGCCCCGGTCAACCGCTGCCTGCCAGCGGCGAGTAGACTGGGGGAATGGATAAAATGCGCGTCGACGTGTGGCTGTGGGCGGTGCGACAAGTGAAGTCGCGATCACTTGCGACCGCGGCGGCGCGCGCTGGACACGTGAAAATCAACGGGGTAAGCGCGAAAGCCTCCAGCGCGGTGCGGGCGGGGGACGAAGTGCGGCTACGAGTCGCGGGTTTTGACCGAGTCCTGAAGGTTATAGCCCTGATTCCCAAGCGTGTAGGGGCGCCCGAAGCCGTGAAATGCTATACAGACGTCACTCCGGAACGCTTGACGAACCCCGCTAATGCTGCGGTTATCTATCGACCGCGCGGCACTGGACGTCCCACCAAAAAGGAACGCCGTCAGCTTGACGCCTTGCGCGGGCGGACGTCCTTTTGAAATATTACGCAAAAGCGTCCCCGGTCAACCTCTCAGGTCGGGTTTAGCCCGCGTTAGAGTCAGCATCGTGGGGTGGTTGCGCCAGGGCGGTCGGGAACACTCGCGGCTCCGCCCCAGGCTCCGGGAGCTGAGCTGCTGGCTCAATTCCTAATCCCAGTCACCCAGGAAATGGCTGCGTTTGGGGAACTGGGCGCGGTAGTCATCAGCACGCCGACCCAGGAAATACCCCGGCACACACAGCACCAGGAACGTCACACCAAACACAAATCCGGGGGCAACGTGCATCCCTGCCACAACGAAAGCTGCCACCGACAGCGCTGTCCCCAGACCGACACCTATCGCCCACAACACTTTTGCGGAAACAGAAAACGCCAGGTGAACCAGCCCGACGGTGGCAGCCAGCACGCAAGCTCCCGCTGCCATCAACATGACGGTCGCCCCGGTGGTCAGCGAATTCGGCTGTTCATAGGCTGAGCCGGCATAGGTCAAGAAGTACGACGCCAGGGCACACCCGAAAGACCCCACCACGAAAGGCCACACGTCAGCCGCGGAGCGCCACAGAGATTGTTTCGACAGCGCAGATTTTCCGGGTTTGGGAGGAGGATTTTTCCCCGCCCGAGGGATTCCCTCCGGATTTGCGTGCGCGGGAGACTGGTCGGAATCGTCGGGTTTTTCCTGTTTACCAAAGTTGTGCTGGGACATGCGTACCAGTCTAGTAAAATTGGGTCACTATGACTGATTTGAAACCTGTTGCCGATCCGCTTCCGGCGCTTCCCGCAGGTGCTCCCGGCGCGGACGTGACCTTGGAGGACGGGGCGATTCGCCGGACGATTTTGCCTGGGGGAACGCGCGTTATCACCGAGCAGATGCTGGGCACCCGCGCCGCTACCGTGGCGCTGTGGGTCGCGCGCGGCTCTCGTGACGAGGTCGAGGGGGCGCGTGGCTCCACACACTTTCTGGAACACCTTTTGTTTAAAGGAACCACGCGGCGCACTGCCCATCAGATAGCTATGGAGTTTGATGCGGTCGGAGGCGACTCTAACGCCGCTACCGGTAGAGAATACACCCACTACTACGCAGAAGTCTTGGGTGAGGACGTGCCGATGGCGGTTGACGTCCTGATGGATATGGTATGCGCGCCCTTGCTCAACGCTGCCGATTTTGAGATGGAACGCGGCATTATCCTCGACGAGCTGACGATGGCGCTGGATAACCCCAGCGAACAGGCTTTTGACGAATTTACCCGCCGAGTCTTTGCGACTCATCCGTTGGGGCGTCCCATTGGCGGCACGATTGAATCGGTAAAAGCCGATACCTTGGAGGCAATAGTGGCTCACTACCAGGCCGGATATGCTCCGGATCGCCTGGTGGTGGCGGCCGCGGGAGAAGTCAATCACGATCAGGTGTGTGAACTTGTGGCGCGGGCGCTGCACCGTCCCGACTCCCCGTGGTCGCAATGGCAATCCGCGCCTGACCCCGCCCAACCCGCCTTAGATTTCAACACCGCGGTATCCGTCCCGCTGGGCAGCTCCGCTGACCGTTGTGGAAACAGTCTCAACGCATCAGGTCGGGGCGCTTGGAAACCTGAGTCTGGAGTCTTTATCGTCGACGGCAAGTTTGAACAGAGTCGCATCATCATCGGCGGACCGGGACCGGGAGTGGCGGATGAACATATGCACGTGATGAATGTGCTGAATACCGTCCTGGGCGGAGGGATGAGCTCACGCCTGTTCCAAAATATCCGGGAAAAGCGCGGTCTGGCATACACCACCTACGCGTTTAACTCGTCTTACCGGGACGCAGGTAGTTTTGGGTTAACCGCGACCTGCAATCCGGCGAACGCGGACGAGGTAGCGGCGCTACTGCGTGCCGAACTGGAAGAAATTGCCACCGACCCGATCCCCGCGGACGAGCTAGCTCGAGCCAAAGGGCAGCTACGCGGAGCCACCCTGCTGAGCCTGGAAGACAATACTGTGCGTGCCAATCGTCTGGCTCATGCTGAAATCCTGCGTGGGGCTTATATCCCGTTAGCGGCGAAGCTGGAACAGATGCACGCCGTTACCGCTGCACAAGTCCGGGACTGGGCGGCTGAACTGGCGAAACGTGCCACTATTGAGGTGCGGTTAGGACCGGGGGAATAAACCGTCCCCGTTATTTCCGTCAAGGCACCGGCGTTCACAGGGCGGACAGGGGTTCCACCAGGTGGACGAAGTGTCCTCCGAGTGCCGCAGGCGACCGTGAACGCACTCGGTTTGTCCTGTGACAGGCACGCCGGGGCGGGTGCGTCAGCCTGGAGCAAGGCGAAACCGCTAAGATAGGGGCGTGAGTGAAGATATTTTTCAGCTGCCCCAACCCGGACCTGCCAAGCCCGATGTCTTGCGAGTGGTGCCCTTGGGTGGTCTGGGTGAAGTCGGTCGCAACATGACCGTTTTGGAAACTGAAGGCAAAATCCTGATTGTGGATTGCGGGGTGCTGTTCCCCGAAGAAATCCAGCCGGGAGTAGACCTCATCTTGCCGGATTTCACCTATATCCAAGACCGGATGGCGGATGTGGTCGGCGTGGTGCTGACTCACGGTCACGAGGATCACATCGGGGCGGTGCCCTACCTGTTGAAACTGCGCGAGGACATTCCCGTCTACGGTTCGCACCTGACACTGGCGTTCGTGGAACCGAAACTTTTGGAGCATCGCCTGCCGACCACAAACCTGCGGGTCAAGGCGGAGGGTGAGCGGCTCGACTTGGGACCATTCCACCTCGAGTTTTGCGCAGTAAACCACTCGATTCCGGATGCCTTGGCAGTCATGGTGCGCACAAAAGCCGGCTCCGCGCTGATTACCGGGGACTTTAAGATGGACCAGCTGCCCCTGGATGGGCGCATTACCGACCTGCGTGCTTTCGCGCGCTGGGGTGAAGCCGGAGTCGACTTGTTCTGCGTAGACTCTACGAATGCCGAAGTCCCCGGCTTTATCACTTCGGAGCGTGAGATTGGGCCGGTGCTTGAGGACGTATTCCTCCACGCTACCGGTCAGATTGTGGTCGCTTCGTTTGCCTCCCACGTCCACCGGGTGCAGCAGGTCTTGAACGCTGCCGCGAAATCTAACCGGAAGGTCGCCCTGGTGGGGCGGTCCATGGAACGCAACATGACCATCGCCGCGGAGGCTGGCTACATGACCGTGCCGGATGGCGTGCTGATTGACCTTAAGGACGTCAATTCCCTGCCTCCTGAACGTCGTGTGTACATGGCTACTGGCTCGCAGGGCGAACCGATGGCAGCCCTGTCGCGGATAGCCAACCGTTCGCACCGGACGATTTCTATCGGTCAGGGCGACACGGTGGTGTTGGCGTCCTCCCTGATTCCCGGTAATGAAAACTCGGTGGGGCGCGTCATTAATCAGCTCATTCGTCTGGGCGCGCAGGTCGTGCACAAGGGTAATTCGAGGGTTCACGTGTCCGGTCACGCCGCCACGGGCGAGCTGCTCTATGCCTATAACATCGTGAAGCCAAAGAACGTGATGCCCATTCACGGCGAGATTCGCCACTTGGTCGCCAATGGGAAACATGCCGTAAAGACCGGAGTCGATCCGCGTCGCGTCATGCTCGCAGAGGACGGGGTCTGCGTGGAGGTTAAGAACGGCGAGGCACAGATTGTGGGTCAGGTGCCGTGTGACTTTATCTATGTGGATGGCACGTCCATTGGTGAGATTGGGGAGTCTGAACTGTATGACCGTCGCGTCCTGGCACAAGAGGGGTTTGTGGCGGTTTACGTGGTGATGGAGATGAGCACCGGGACTATCCTCGCTGGTCCGACCGTTATCGCGCGAGGAGTGGCAGAAAATGATGACGTGTTTAGAGACATTGAACCGGCTATCGCTGACGCTTTGAGTGCAGCAGCTGCGGACGGACAAGCCAACGTGCGGGATATGGAACGGGTCGCGCGCCGGACCTTGGGACGCTGGGTGTCCAAGCGATTGAAGCGCGCGCCCATGATTGTGCCCCTGGTGTTGGAAGCTGACTAGCTCAGGGAGAATCGCTGTGGCACGTTTTATCTCTACTCAGTCCATCAACTTGGAGCTGCCCCTGCGGGTTGACCATCTGCCCGATCAGGGTGCCGAAGTCCGTGCCTCCATCATGGAAGGGGCTGTCGTAGCAGGAGGTTTCTACGTGGTCGCCACCGTGGCGCGGCAAGGTGTCGCCGCCTGCGTGACCGCCCCACTGGGAACCGGTCCGAACTCGATTCAAGCCCGACACTCCTTGGGGCGAGAAGGAATTTCTGTGCTCTCCCGCGAAATTGTGGGGGACATCGGGTTGAGGATTGCCGCCATAGACTCCGAAGGGGTACGCAGTGTGATTACGTCCCCTGGCGTAGAAGTCGAGCCTGACCCGCGTGACCTGGCAGGGATAATTTTGCGGGGAAATGACTATGTCTTTGTCAGCCTCAACGACCTGGCATATCCGCAGCTTGCCGAGATTCTCACGAATTGGATTGAACAACTGCCGGAGAATCTGTACCTCGCGGTGGCGGGGGGTCCGTTGGTGGGGGAAGTCGATTTAGATGTGATGGTGAAAGTCCTGGCCCGGGCGGATTTATTGACTCTAAATAAGCACCAGGCAGATACGGTGCGGATGCGGTTGGGGCGCGGTCCTATTGCTGAGGTACTGCGCCGTTACGTGAAACCGGAAACTGCGTTAGTGCTGCGTGACGGGCAAAACGGGGCAATCATTCAGGAATCTGCCGGGCAGACTCCACGGGGAGTCCCTGCTTATCCCACCGATTTGATGGATACTACTGGAGCTGGAGAAGCCCATACCGGGGTGCTGCTGGCTTCGCTCATAATGGGGTCGTCGCTGGAACAGGCTTGCGCGAGAGCCAACGCAGCAGCCGCGCTGGCGATGGGGCGGCGGAGCTACTACCGAATCCCCACAGCTTCTCAAATCGACAACTTCCTGGCTACGAATCCCCGGCTCTAATCCCGCTTTTTTCGGCGTGGGAGTGCCAAAAAAGCTCTGCCGGCGGATAGTCTAGGAACGCTATGAGTGCGACCAAAAAACAAGTGAAAACTAACTCTCCGAAGCGCGGGTCTGTTGGCGGTAACCAAAAATCACCCAGCGCGAGCAATCAACCCGAGCTGCCCCAATCCACTTTGGACCCCCAGGTGAAACGCGACATTTTGGGGCTGTGCCTGATTGCATTAGGGATTTTGGTCGCGCTGCGGGAATGGTTTGGACTGTCCGGTACGGCAGGGAACGTGATTCATCTGGCTGTCGCGGGACTTTTTGGGGTGTTCGCCGTCATTCTGCCCTTTGGATTAGGTTTCCTCGCCATACGTTTGTTCCTGCGGGGACGGTTCTTTCCTGACCCCGGCAATGACGGCGTGACCGAGGCAGAAGCTGCGGAGGTCACCCGGTCCCGCGGCGCGCGGGAAACCCGAATTCTGGTGGGACTTTCCGTCATCTTGGCGGCACTGTCGGGAATGGTCCACGTGGCAAAGGGCTTGCCTTGGCCCTCTACAGGTTTTCCTGAAATCATGACGGCAGGAGGTCTGCTGGGGTGGTTTTTCGGTCACCCCATCGGCGTGTTATTTTCGCCGTGGGGCGCGTTCCCGCTGCTGGTCATCATCATGCTGATTGGCATCCTCATCACCGGGGGAATTCCGGCAGCCACCCTGGTTTCATTGATACGTCAACGCTTTGCCTGGCTCAGCCCAGAACCTGCCACCAGCGAGGAGGAACCGGAGACGGTCGACCTCACCGGTGCCACCGAAGTCATGACACCTTCGCGGATGCCTTGGAAACGACCGCATCCCCAGTCTGACCCGGAGGAAACTAAGGTTATCGAGCCGAACGTGGCTCCGTCAGCGCAAACCCCCGTCCCTGCTGCGACCCAGACTTTGCCAGAGTCACCCGTTACGGGTGCCACGGAACTGCTGCCGGCACGGAAACAATCAGGGCGGCACAAGGCAGAAAGCCGACCCCCAGAGCCGGTACTTCCGCCTGAGCCCCCCGCCAAAGCTGAGGACAGCCTGCCCGAACGCGTGCACACCGGCTTGGGACACGACATCGACTACCACCTGCCCTCTTTAGACCTGTTAAAAATCGGACCGGCGCACGTGACACGGTCCCCAGCGAATGACCGTGTCATCGAGTCTCTGACCAACGTGTTTCAGCAGTTCGGGGTGGCAGCTGAGGTCACCGGCTTTTCACGGGGACCGACGGTGACTCAGTACGAAGTGACGCTCGGTCCGGGAGAAAAAGTCTCTAAGGTAGAGGGACTGTCCAAGGACATTGCTTATGCGGTAGCGTCTCCGGAAGTGCGGATTTTGTCTCCCATTCCTGGAAAATCCGCGATTGGGATTGAAATTCCCAACGCGGACCGCGAAAACGTTTACCTAGGCGACGTGCTGCGTTCCGAAGCAGCCTCGCGCCTCACACATCCTCTGGTCACCGGGGTCGGCAAAGACGTGGAGGGCGATTACGTCCTGACCAACATTGCCAAGACCCCGCACCTGCTGGTCGCCGGCGCGACCGGATCGGGTAAGTCTTCGTTCATTAACTCGATGATTACTTCCATCATGATGCGAGCCACCCCGGAACAGGTCCGGCTGATTCTGGTCGATCCGAAACGAGTGGAGCTCACCGCTTATGCCGGGATTCCCCACCTGGTCACGCCCATTATTACTTCAGCAAAGAAAGCCGCGACAGCTCTGGAATGGTGCGTCAATGAGATGGATATGCGCTACGACACCCTGTCGAACTACGGATACCGCCACGTTGATGATTTCAATCAGGCACTGCGTGCCGGCAAGGTGCAAAAGCTGCCCGAGTCACGCTTTGAGCCAGAATGGATGCCCTACCTGCTGGTGGTAGTGGACGAGTTGGCAGATTTGATGATGGTTGCGCCACGGGACGTGGAAGCCTCCATTCAACGCATCACGCAGCTGGGTCGCGCGGCAGGAATTCACCTGGTGTTGGCGACGCAGCGTCCCTCCGTGGATGTGGTCACGGGCATTATCAAAGCGAATGTGCCCTCTCGGTTGGCTTTTGCGACTTCCTCCAACCAGGATTCTCGCGTGATTTTGGATCAGTCCGGGGCAGAAAAACTCATCGGTCAGGGCGATGCTCTCTACCTGCCCAGTGGTGAATCTAAGCCGCAACGAGTGCAGGGAGCCTGGGTCTCGGAGGAAGAAATCATGCGTGTCGTGGCTCACGTCAAGGCACAGATGGAACCCGTGTATCGGGAAGACGTCACCAGCGAACAGAGCAGTGAAGAAACCAAGGTCCCCGAAGAAATCGGTGATGACTTGGACGATGTGTTGGCAGCCGCCGAGTTGGTGGTTTCCACTCAGTTAGGCTCTACTTCGATGATTCAACGTAAACTGCGCAAGGGGTTCGCCAAAGCTGGTCGGTTGATGGATATCCTCGAAACATACGGGGTGGTGGGTCCCTCGGAAGGCTCCAAGCCACGCGAAGTCCTGGTCACGAACGAGGACCTGCCCGGTGTCCTCGCCATGCTGCGCGGCGAAACCGACTCCATCGCGGACAGTCCGTCTGCAGTGGACCCGACTCCTACGGAATCTCTCGATAAACCTGCTGATGACGAGGATACAGACCAGTTACCGTCAGACGCTGGTGACACCGACGCACACCCCCTTGACCCCACGGTGGCATTTTCCGATAAACCCGACTCGGCGACCCTCCCGTATCCGGCACCACCGGCGACACCGCAAGTGGGTCACCAAGAGCTATACGATAAAGACGACACCGAGCCTTTGCCCTTCTGATTAGGATGGATTCATGACCGCAAACCTGCAGGGCACGTCCCAGCCGCCCGCCCCCCCGAACTTTAACATCGCCAATGTGCTCACGGTCATTCGCCTGATTTTGGTGCCGGTATTTATTTGGTTGATGCTGTTGCCGGGAGTGAAGGCACAAGTGTGGGCTTTTGCGGTGTTCGCCGTGGCTTCCGCGACCGACAAGTTAGACGGGACCCTGGCTCGCCGGCTGAACCTAGTCACCGATTTCGGCAAACTCGCCGATCCTATCGCGGATAAAGCCCTGGTGCTCAGCGCGTTTATCTTGCTCAGTTTGCACTGGTCGGTGTTTTGGGCGGTCACTGTCCCGGTGTTGGTGCGAGAGCTGGGGATTACTCTGATGCGTCTGGTGTTGGCGCGTCGGGGGCGAGTCATGCCTGCCAGCCGCGGCGGCAAGCTGAAGACCGTGACCCAGATAGCGTTGATTTTGCTGCTGTTGATTCCGTGGGAAGCTTTGGTTCCCGCGGCTTGGTCGGTGGTGCGCATTGTGGCAATAGTCCTGTCGGTACTGGTCGTAGCCATTACGGTGTTCACCGGGGTTGACTATGTGCGCCAGGCAATGCATCCGGCTGCGCAACGCTAGCCGCGCCCCCGAAGACTTCTAATTGTGGTGACTCCTCGGTTGGGGTGCAGCCAGGGGAATAAATACCAGACAAAGTTGGTTAAATTGATTGTGATGAACAAAACAGACGCCTTTTCCAACATGAAGTTGCCTTACGCGCTGCGTCCGGGGACCAGCTTGGGACGTTCGGTCAGACCGGCGAATCGGGCGGGGGTGCGAAACGCGCCTAAAAAGCGGTATTCTGAATCCATGATGCGGATTCCTCCAGTTGCTAAACCCTCTACGCCCGTATTGCGTCACGAGCTCGGAGAGGTTTTGCGTCAGCTGCGCCAAACCCGCGGTCTGACTCTGCGTGATGTGTCGGCAAAGGCGCGCGTGTCCTTGGGGTACCTTTCCGAGGTGGAACGCGGTCAAAAGGAAGCCTCTAGCGAGTTGTTGGCGTCCATCTGTTACGCGTTGGAAGCGCCGGTGTCTTTTGTGTTGCATGAAGTTGCGGATCGTATCGCGGCGGTTGAGGGCGTAGTGGTTCCCGAACTGGTGCCCGATGAGCTGCTGGACAGCATCGACTGCGCCCCGATTTCCTGATGCCGGCATTCCAAGGTGGTCCGGTGCAGCGCGGCATGACGCGCTCCCAGTTTAAGCAAGCACTGGCAGAAGTATTCCCGCACGGATTGGGTGAAACCCTGGTCAGCGATCAAGTATTGACCGAATGGGGCATGACGGCGCACCAGGCGTTAGAGCGCGGCGCGGATCCCTTAGAGGTGTGGCAAGCCCTGTTGCGCGCTACCGATCGAGACACGGAAGAAAATCTGTTCTGGCATCGCCGGGATTTACACGCATCGCGCCACTAGCCCGCTATCCGCGACTATAACCGTGCGCGTTGGTGCGTAAATCCCGAGGTCGGGATGGTTTAATCTTTCAGCAGGTTTCGCGGTAAAGTTGAGGAATGCTTACAAAAATGTCCTCTTTCTTTGTCCGCACCCTGCGTGAAGACCCGGTCGAAGCCGAAGTTGATTCCCACAAGTTACTGGTCCGAGCCGGTTATATTCGCCGCGCCGCGCCAGGAATTTACACCTGGCTGCCATTGGGGTTGAAAACGCTGCGGCGCGTGGAAAACATCGTGCGTGAAGAGATGGACCGCATTGGGGGACAGGAATTACAGTTCCCGATGCTGCTCTCCAGCGAGCCTTACGTGGCGACGAACCGCTGGGAAGAGTTCGGTCCTTCGCTGTTTAAGCTCAAGGATCGCAAAGAAGGGGATTACCTGCTGGCTCCCACCCACGAAGAAATGTTTACCCTGGCAGTAAAGGATATGTACACCTCGTACAAAGACCTGCCGGTCATTCTGTACCAGATGAAAGAAAAGTACCGTGACGAGGCTCGTCCGCGCGCGGGAATCATCCGGGGTCGCGAGTTCGTGATGAAAGACTCCTATTCCTTTGACCTGACAGACGATGGACTGGAACACTCCTACGCCCTGCACCGCGGTGCATACCGCCGGGTCTTTACCCGTCTCGGGCTGGATTTCGTGATTTGTCACGCGATGAGCGGTCCGATGGGCGGTTCCGCCTCCGAAGAATTCCTGTTCCCCTGCGCTATCGGTGAGGACACTTTCGTGAAGTCCCCCGGAGGTTACGCCGCCAACGCGGAAGCTGTCACCACCATCGCTCCTGAGCCCCTCCCTTATGACGACGCCCCGGCCGCGGAAGTGCGCCCGACTCCTGACGCCACCACGATTGAAGCGTTGGTGAACCAGGCGAATAAGCTCTATCCGCGCCCGGACCGACCTTGGGAAGCCAGTGACACCTTGAAGAACGTGGTGGTGGTCGCTGACTATCCTGACGGACGCAAAGAAGTGCTGGTCATCGGCGTGCCCGGCAACCGCGAAGTTGATATGAAACGCCTGGAGGCGAGCCTGTCTCCCGCTGACGTGCGTATGGCAGAAGCCAAAGACCTGGAAGCCTACCCGGATTTAGTTCCCGGTTACATCGGTCCGCAGGTCATCGGCCCGAACTCGTCGAAACGCACCACGGATGCCGACGGTAATCCTGTCGGTTCCCCGCGCTATCTGATAGATCCGCGAATTGTTCCGGGCACGCGCTGGGTGGCAGGAGCCAACCAGCCGGGGATGCACGTGTTCAACCTGGTGTGTGGGCGCGATTTTACGGCAGATGCCACTATAGAAGCGGCGGAAGTCATGGAAGGCGACCCGGCTCCCGACGGCTCGGGGCCGTTGACATTGGAACGTGGCATCGAAATCGGTCACATCTTTGCGTTGGGACGCAAGTATGCCAAAGCCCTGGGACTGAGTGTGCTGGATGAAAACGGGAAGTCACAAGTCGTTACGATGGGGTCGTACGGTATTGGTGTGTCGCGTCTGGTGGCGGCGATTGCCGAAGAAAACCACGACGATCGGGGGCTGATGTGGCCGCTCAATATCGCCCCGTTCCAGGTTCACGTGCTGGCCACCGGCAAAGATCCAGAGATTTTTGCCACCGCGGAAAAGCTCGCGTGCCAACTGGATGCGGCGGGTCTGCAGGTGCTGTATGACGACCGCCCCAAGGCTTCCGCTGGGGTAAAGTTCAAGGATGCGGAACTGCTGGGGATGCCATATGCGCTGGTCGTGGGCAAGGGCTTGGCTGAAGGCAAGGTCGAAATCCGTCAGCGCCGCGAAGGCACGACTCAGGAAACGACCCCGGAAAGCTGCGTGGAGGAACTTTTGCAAGCCATCGAGAAAGAGGCGGCGAAAACAGCTTTCTCCCTAACTTCGATGGAGCTGATTGGCGAGCCTGATCAGTGGGAAAAGGATCAAAACTAGGCGCCCCGGCGACGGCAAAGAGAGGTCAACATGGCATTTCGAGAGATTCGCGTGGTAGGAGATCCCGTGCTGCGCACCCCTTGTGACTGGATTACGGACCCGCGTGACCCCGGCGTGAAACAGCTGGTTGAGGACCTGCTAGAGAACGTGGATGAGGACGGTCGCGCTGGGCTGGCAGCGAACCAAATCGGGGTCAGCCTGCGGGCATTTTCCTGGAATATTGACGGGGAAATCGGCTACGTTTTGAATCCGAAACTGGTCGCTATGAGCGAAGATGAATACCAGGACGGTGATGAGGGCTGCTTGAGCGTGCCAGGGCTGTTTTACCCTACAAAACGCGCTTGGTATGCCCGCGTAGAGGGCATCGACTTGGATGGAAAGCCACTGGTGGTAGAGGGCGAAGAGCTGATGGGGCGTTGCCTGCAGCATGAATGTGATCACCTGGAAGGTCACCTTTACCTGGACAAATTGGAGCGGAAATACCGCAAGGAAGCGTTGCAACAAATCCGGAAAATGGGTCTGTAGATTCCAGATTGACGTGCAACTGGAGCTGGTTTAGCGCATAATAGGAACATAAGTTACCTCGTTGTGATTCGGTGTTCGGAGGGGAAGCCGCAACACCGGCCCGTTGAGCTGTGACTCAACTCCCAAACAACAGGAGGTAACCATGAACCAATACACGCGGGGTGTCCTGTTTATTCACACGGCGCCCAGAGCGCTGTGCCCGCATATTGAATGGGCGGCGGGGACGGTACTAAATACCGAGGTCAATTTGGACTGGACGGTCCAAGAAGCCGACCCGACGTTTTTTCGCGCCGAATTTTCCTGGGTGGGTATGGTTGGCACCGGTGCTAAGTTGGCTTCAGCTCTGCGTGGTTGGGAGCACCTGCGTTACGAAGTGACCGAGGACGCAGCTCCCGGCACGGACGGCGGACGCTGGTCTCACACTCCGGAATTGGGAATTTTTTATGCCCAAACCGACAGCGTGGGTAATGTGGTGGTACCCGAGGGACGGATTTTGGCAGCTTTGGAACACGCGGATAATCCTCTGCAAATGCGCCGTGAACTGGACTTAGCTTTGGGGCGCGCGTGGGACGAGGAACTTGAGCCCTACCGTTGGGCGGGGGTCGGTGCCCCGGTGAAGTACCTGCACAAGGTCGTTTGAGCCTGTTTCCGGGAGACTAACTTTGGCATGGTGGGGATAGTCTGAAGTAAATTCCCCACGGAGGCATGGTTTCATATATCCTAAACTTATGACGAACAAGGCTTCCGCCCCTGCGGAACAAACTCAAAAGGATCGCGTAAACAAATCTCAGCTAGGTCTTGGTTTCGCCAAAGGGGCGATTATCCAAGAATTTTATTATGACGATGACGTTGACGAGGGGCTGCGTCATACCATCGAGGACTTCCTCGGAAACGAGTTGGTAGACGAGGACTACGGGGATGTCTCGGACGGGGCGCTGATTTGGTGGCGTGCCGAAGACGGCGAAGTTGATGATTTGGCAGATTTATTGGTTGATGCGTCTGGGAATCTCGACGATGGTGGGCTGATTTGGGTCATGTCTCCCGTGTCTGGCAAGCCGAATTCGGTGGATACCCAGTTCGTCGAGGAGGCTGCAAAAACCGCAGGTCTGCGGGTCATGTCTTCCTCTCACGTGAGCCCCGATTGGCTGGGAATCAGCCTCATGGCGCGCGGTGCAAACCGCTGAGATTCGCTTTTGTGAAATCCTTGCCCCACCCTGGTTTTAAGTTTCGGAAAAAGGGGCTAATGTCGTAAGATTTAGAAGCTTATGAAAACCAGGCGGGTCGGACTGTCCGGCAGACCGCATAAACGAACGATTTTGGAGACAAAGTGAAGAGCACTGTTGAAAACCTCAACCCCACAAAGGTCAAATTGGCAATCGAGGTTCCTTATCAGGAATTCAAACCCGAGATGGATAAGGTTTTCAAGGAATACGGCAAACAGGTCAACATTCCCGGTTTCCGCCGCGGACACGTTCCGGCGCGGGTGCTGGAATCCTACATCGGTCGCGGTGCGGTCATTGAGGAAGCGGTCAATCACGCGCTGCCGGAATATTACGGTCAAGCTGTGCAGGAGCATAAGATTGCTCCGATGGGTCAGCCTGACGTGGACGTGACCGATACCCCCAACGTAGAGGGCGCCGCCGGTGGCGATTTGAAGTTCACGGTGGAAGTGGAAGTGCGCCCCGAGGTTAAGCTGCCGGACTTTTCTCAGCTGAGCTTGGAAGTTGACGCGATTAAAGACGACCCGAAAGCCCTGGAAACTGAGCTGGAGAACCTGCGTCGCCGTTTCGCGACTCTGAAGACCGTAGAACGCGCCGTTAAGCAGGACGATTTCGTCACTCTGGACCTGAAGAGCGAGATTGACGGCAAAGAGGTCGATTCCCTGAAACAAACCTCCTATCACGTAGGTGCTGGCGGGCTCGTCGAAGGTCTGGATGAGGCCTTGAAAGGTCTGAAAGCTGGAGAAACCAAGACATTTGAGACGCAGCTGAAGTCTGGACCGCACGGGGGAGAAACCGCCCAGGTGACGGTGACCGTGGATTCCGTAAAGGAACAGGTTTTGCCCGAAGCGGACGACGAATTCGCCATGATGGTTTCCGAGTACGACACCATTGCTGAGCTAAAGAAAGAACTTGCGGAAAACGTGGACCGACAGGCTCGGGCAACACAGGCTATGGCAGCCCGCGACAAGCTGGTGGAAAAGCTGCGCGAAGAGCTGGAATTCCCGTTGCCCCAAGGGATTTTGGATGAAACCGTGGCGGCACAGCTCGGAGAGGACGCCAGCGAGGATGACAAGAAGAAAGCTCAGGAAGCTGTCGAGCAGGATTTGAAAGTTCAGATTATCTTGGACGCTCTGGCAGAAGAGCGCCAGATGAACGTGTCGCAGCAGGAACTGCTGGAGTTTGTGCTCCAGACCGCACAGGCTTACGGCATGGACCCCTCCATGTTGTTGCAAAGCGCTGAACAGAACAACCGGATTCCCGCATTTATTCAGGAAATCGCTCGGAACAAGTCCATCGCGGCGGCCCTCGGGGAGGTTACCGTAAAAGACACGAACGGTGAGGTCGTGGACTTGAAGGACTTCGTTGGTGAGGACGAGGACGCGGAAGAAGATGCGGACACCGAGGAAAAGTAAATCTTGAGCAAAAGGCGGGTCCCGGCACAGACTGGGACCCGCCTTTTGCTATACCCGCCGTCGCCCCCGTAGAGGCAAACTGAAGGAAAAACTTTGGGACCAGACTTGTGCAAAACAGTGAATCAAATCGGCTAACCCCCCGACCGGGCGCATCCGGGCAAACTTGGGCTTAGCCCATAGCGAAACCGGGTGAATGCAACGCGAATGACGCGCAATTTTCCGTTAGGGTTAAGTGAACCAAGCGAGGAGGAAACGTGACCGTAGTTAATCGCGACGAAGATACGCCCGATGTACCCACGGGTGGGTTTATTTACAAGCGCCTGCTCAAAGAGCGCATTATTTGGCTGGGCGATGAGGTCAGCCAGGAAAATGCCAATGCGATTTGCGCCCAGATGTTGCTGTTGGCAGCCGAGGACCCGGATTCTGACATCTACCTATACATCAATTCTCCCGGCGGCTCCGTCACCGCGGGCATGGCAATCTATGACACCATGCAGTATGTGAAGCCAGACGTGGTGACCGTGGCGATGGGAATGGCGGCATCTATGGGACAGTTCCTGTTGACCGCCGGAACCAAAGGCAAGCGTTTCGCGACGCCCCACGCACGCATCCTCATGCACCAGCCGCTCGGTGGGGTGCAAGGCACTGCCTCTGAAGTGCGGATTAACGCTGACTTGATTCTGGCGATGAAACACGAATTGGCACAGATTACTGCCGAACGCACCGGTCACACCCTGGAAGAAATCACCAGGGACGCGGATCGTGACCACTGGTTTACCGCTCAAGAAGCCCTGGAATATGGGTTTATTGATGCGGTGGTAGAGAGCGCTGCTGCGGTACAAAGCTCAAATAAGGGGGAGTAATGAGGCATTATCAAGGTAATTTAGGAATGACCGGAGCCGGGATCGCTGCGGTTTCGCCCATGAATGCGTCTGTCCCCGCGGGGATGGCTCCGGCAATGCCCAGTGCGCGCTATATCTTGCCGACTTTCGAGGAACGTACGGCGTACGGATACAAACGCCAGGACCCTTATGCAAAACTGTTTGAGGATCGGATTGTGTTCCTGGGTAACCAGGTCGACGATGCTTCTGCCGACGACGTGATGGCGCAGCTGCTGGTGCTGGAGAGCCAAGATCCCGATTCACTCATTACCATGTACATCAACTCTCCGGGCGGGTCTTTCACTGCGATGACGGCGATTTATGACACGATGCAATACATTAAGCCTGAGATTCAGACGGTTTGTTTGGGTCAGGCAGCGTCCGCGGCGGCGGTGCTGCTGGCGGGGGGTGCTCCGGGCAAGCGTCTGGCGCTGCCCAACGCGCGGGTGCTAATTCACCAGCCGGCTATTCAGGGCGCTCAGGGTCAGGCTACCGATTTGGCGATTATTGCTGAGGAAATCGACCGGATGCGGGCTTGGTTGGAGGAAACGCTGTCGAAGCATTCCAAGCGCAGCGTGGAGCAAATGCACGAGGACATTGACCGGGACAAGATTCTCACGGCTCCCCAGGCGCTGGAATATGGTCTGATTGACCAGGTGCTGGAACCGCGCAAAGGCAGCGCGAGTTAATTGTGACTTGCCATCAACGTGGCTTCACGCTTTGATAGCGTGGAGCCACGTGATTATTTGGCTGTGGTTAGCATTGGTTAGCTTTGTTTGTACTGATGTGCCCTGAGGTGCCTACTGTTCAGAAGCGCGGGGCGGGTCTCTCAGTTTGATGATTTCCCAGAGAAGACACTGACTATGGCCCCAAGGCTGATACAGATTATGGCCACGTTGCTGAGAGGATTCAGAACTTGCAGGAGATTCAAGACCGCCAAGGCAATGATTATTGCCAGAGCTAGCAGAACCGTCCAAATCTGGGCGGTACCGTTGGTTTTGTTGCGAAATACAATCATAGACAGACCGGACAGCACTCCCAGACCGATGAATAAGTAAGCTATTACGTCAGGCATCGCGCCCCCTTATATTTATGACTTTTCAGATGTCCTCGGTTAATACCGGAGACTGCTTAATACTAATATGTCAGCCGGAACAAATATACCTACAAATGTGGGTATTTAACTACCGCCAATAGTAGGCGCGGCGCTACCCTCCGGCACCAGAAACCTCGCGCGGTGCCGACGCAAGATCCTTGCCCGAAACGCCCTATAGAACACCAAAACCCGCCGAGCGGCACCCCAGAGTCGTCTGATTGACCCTCAAAGGCGTGTTAACGAGAATAAAAACCTCTAAAACCATAGAATCGTAATCAGCCCGAACTCGTCTATGAGAGGAACTCATGTCACGCACTGCCGAATCGGTCGACCTGCTGAAGTGTTCTTTCTGTGGAAAGTCCCAGCGTCAGGTTCGTAAGCTCATCGCCGGTCCGGGCGTATATATCTGTGATGAATGCATCGAACTGTGCAATGACATTATTGCCGAGGAGCTCGAAGGCAGTCCCTCGGGCGGGTTGGATGTCTTGCCGACTCCGCATGAAATCTTTGATTTCCTGCAGGAATACGTGATTGGTCAGGAAAACGCGAAACGCGCCCTGTCCGTGGCGGTCTATAACCACTACAAGCGCGTGCGCGCCCAACGACACGGCGAAGACACGGGCATGGAGCTGACGAAGTCGAATATCCTGTTGCTCGGTCCCACCGGAACCGGAAAGACGCACCTGGCGAGGTCTTTGGCACGCCTGTTGAAAGTCCCGTTCTGTATCGTGGACGCTACCGCCCTGACCGAAGCCGGCTACGTGGGCGAAGACGTGGAAAACATCCTGCTGCGCTTGATTCAAGCCGCCGATGGGGACGTGAAAAAGGCTGAACGCGGCATCATCTATATTGACGAAATCGACAAGATTTCCCGTAAGGGTGAAAACGCCTCCATCACTCGTGACGTGTCCGGCGAGGGCGTGCAGCAGGCTCTGCTAAAGATTATCGAGGGCACGACCGCCTCCGTGCCGCCGCAGGGCGGGCGCAAGCATCCGCATCAGGAATTTATCGAGATTGATACCTCCTCGATTCTGTTCATTGCTGCCGGGGCGTTTGCGGGTCTCGATGAAATTGTGAAAGCTCGCTTAGGGCAGCGCTCCACCGGGTTTGGCTCGGACCTCAAGTCCGTAAAGGAACACGGCGACCTGTTTGCCAAAGTGACCCCCGACGACCTGCATAAGTTCGGTTTGATTCCGGAGTTCATCGGTCGTCTGCCGGTCATTACCAATGTGTCAGCCCTGGATGTTGACGATTTATCACGGGTCTTGACCGAGCCAAAGAACGCCATCCTCAAGCAATACCAGCATCTGTTTGAGCTTGACGGGGTGAAGCTGACTTTCACCGATGCGGCGATTCACGCGGTGGCCGAGCTGGCTGAGAATCGTGGTACTGGGGCGCGTTCGCTGTCCACCTTGATGGAAAATACTCTCTCTCAAATCATGTTTGACCTGCCCTCACGTGAAGATGTGGCAGAAGTCATTATCGAAGCGGAGTGCGTTTCTGAGGGCGCCGAGCCCACCTACGTGCTGCAGGACATTCCCGGCGGTTCGGTCGCCAAGACCGCCTAACATTTACGTCACAAGGTTCCCCGGCGGGTTCGCGCCGAGCTTGCCGTTTTCCTGGGGGCGGCTCCGTTTTACGTCTTGAGAAACTTTCCGCGGTGGGGAGGGGACCCGGTAAAGTGAGAGGGGAACCTAGTGAAGGGGCAACAATGAACACTACGCAAGCCGAAGCTATCGCCGCAAATCCGCCGCAAACCCCTGCTGAACTCAAGGAATACCGAGCCACCATCGACAACATCGACGCGGCGCTGGTGCATTTGCTGGCGGAGAGGTTCCGTTGCACCCAAAAAGTCGGACAGCTAAAAGCACGGCTGGATTTGCCGCCGGCTGACCCTGAGCGCGAGGCACAGCAGGTGGCGCGGCTCCAGGCTTTGGCGGTGTCGTCGGGACTGGATCCAGAGTTTGCCAAGAAGTTCCTGCGGTTTATCGTTGATGAGGTCATCCGGCACCACGAGGCGGTGCGGGAGACACCCTCCCGCTAATATTTGGACGCTATTTTCTGGCTGGTCAAGGCGGTTTTCCCGGTAATTAGGTAAGGCGAGCCTTGCTAATTGTTTTGTGCTATGTCATGATTGGCAGCGTCATTAAATCGTTAAGGAGAAAATCCCATGAAAGATAAAATCATTGGTTCACTGCCCACCATTGTGTTGGGACTGCTCATTGCCATCGCGCCCCGGACTTTTGCACCGGTTTGCGAGTTCGCTGCCAAGCATCATTCCGGCATGGAACATATGTCCGGGATGAAAGACTCCGGTGGTATGGAAAATATGGATCACATGGAACACATGGATCACATGGGTCAGGCTGGTAAGGCTATGGGTGAAGCTCATGACCACATGGCGTGCTATTGGACTGCTCAAGCCAGCTTAGGGATTGGAATCCTCCTGTTGGTCATCGGTTTGATTGCGTTTTTCGTGAACGCTCAGATTCGTACCGGTCTGAACATTAGTGCGGCGCTCATCTACGTGCTGGAGATCTTGATCGTCACCGTGCTGATTGGAGTGTGCAAAAACGAGGAGATGTCTTGCAGCCTTTACGCCAAGCCGACGCTGCTGGCGTTGAGCTGTGTGGGCATCCTGGCAGTTGCTGGGGCGATATTCCTGGATCAAAAGAAGCGCCCGGTAGCTCAGAAAGCGGCGGCCTAATCCGTCATGCAAAGCAGCCAAATCACCTGGGGCAAACTCCCTTTTCGCAATCTTAAATATTACCGTTATCGCAGCTTAGGACTGTTCTTGGTAGCGGTCCTGCTCAGCGGGATAACGTTTGCGGCGGGGATGGTCTCGCTGAACCTCAGTCAGGGGTTGTCATCGGTCAAAGAACGCCTGGGGGCGGACATAATGGTCGTGCCCTCTCAGTTTGAGCAATCCGCAAAGGATATTTACCTTTGCGGGGGCAAGCCGAGCGGATTCCTGCTGCAAGATGATGTGGCTGATTTGGTTGCTAACGTTGCCGGAGTGGAGCGGGTCACCACGCAGACCTATATTGCTTCTCTGATGGCAAGCTGCTGCGAAGTGAGGCTGCAAATTATCGGCATCGATCCGGACACCGACTTCGTGATTAAGCCCTGGATTCAAGCCACTTATTCTCGTGGTTTGCAGGACGGGGAACTGGTCGCAGGGTCCAAAGTCCAAATCAACGCCCAAGGCAAGATTCGCCTGTTTAACTATGAATTCCCCGTGAGCGCGCGGCTGGCTCCGACCGGCACGAACCTGGATTCTTCCGTGTTTGCCAATCTAGCGACCACAAAGATTTTGGCGCGCCAAGCCGAAAAGGTGGGACATCCGGTCTTGCCCACAGATGAGATTGGACATCGGGTTTCTGCCGTGATGGTAAAGGTCAAGCCTGGTTACGCTCCGGAAGAAGTGGCGCAGTATATCTCCAAATCTCCGCAGTTGGAGGGACTGGGCTTTGTGTCCGCTAACGGGATTAGTTCCCGGCTCAAAGAAGGAGTGGGACACATTGTGGGTGCGCTGCAGATTTTTCTGATTATCTTTTGGGCAGTTTCCCTAGCAGTGCTGGTGACTGTCAACTGGGTCAGCGTCATGTCGCGGAGCAAAGAACTGGGTTCGCTGCGAATTATGGGTGCGACGAAGCGGATGCTCACCACAATGCTGCTCAAGGAAAATCTGTTGATTAGCGTGGGCGGCAGCATACTGGGGTTGGGCTTCAGCGCGGCGCTGATGCACCCCTTCGGTAACGCTATCCAAAAGGCTTTGAAACAGCCCTATCTGCAAAGTGACCTGTGGAGTCAGTGTTCTCTGGCTGTCCTCATCCTGGTGACGGTGTGTCTGGGGGCGGCTCTGGCTAGCGCGGTTTCAGCGATTCGCATCTTGCAAAAAGAAACCTACAAGGCTGTGCGGGAGGGTCAATAGATGCTGCTGGAACTGTGTGCGGTTACGAAGAAGTTTTCGCGGCGAGGACGCGATTTTAACGCGGTAGACCAGGTCAGCTTGGAGATAGACGCCAATCAGTTCGTAGTCATTTCAGGCAAATCGGGTAACGGGAAAACGACCCTGCTGAACCTGATGATGGGTTTGCTGCGTCCCAGTTCCGGAACGGTTCAGGTGGCAGGGCAGGACTTGTCCCGTCTCTCGGATCGGGAGCTGTCCCAACTGCGCCGGTTTCGTTTGGGGATGGTTACGCAACAGCAGACCCTGGTAAGTTCCCTCAACGTGTTGGATAACGTGGTGCTGCCCGCGACTTTGCCGGCACAAGGGCGTTCCACGCGGAAAAAGTCTCCCGTAGCGGTGGAGTCGTTGCCCGTCAATCGTGCGTTAGATTTACTGGAAAAGCTCGACATTGCAGACCTATCTCATGCTTGGCCCGCGGAACTGTCCGGGGGAGAGATGCGTCGAGTCGCTATCGCCCGCGCGCTTATGACCCAACCGGAGGTTCTATTGGCAGACGAACCTACCGGGGATTTGGATGAGGCTTCCACCGCGGCGGTGTTGCGACTCTTCCGGGAACTGACCCAGGAGGGGCGCGCGGTTGTCATGGTCACGCACGACACCGCCGCTTATGAATACTGCAACCGTAGATTTACTATGCTTAAGGGCTGCTTGGAAGAGTCGCGTTAGACCGCGAGGAGCGACTGCGGGGAAATCTGTTTTACACCGTCCAAGGTTGCTATATAAATAAGGCAAGGCTTGCCTTATTAATTATTTTTTTGTAGCCTTGACATGTTTCAAATTGGAAAGAAGTTGATGGAATCGTGAACA
Organism: Mobiluncus curtisii subsp. curtisii ATCC 35241; assembly: GCF_000146285.1. Taxonomy (GTDB): domain Bacteria; phylum Actinomycetota; class Actinomycetes; order Actinomycetales; family Actinomycetaceae; genus Mobiluncus; species Mobiluncus curtisii. Next base: position 505,426 of record NZ_GL385912.1, on the reverse strand, counting down.
CAACCAGAAATCTGCCCTCCCCTTGGGCACGAGGACTACGGTTTATTTTAGGCTTTTTTGCTCTGGTGGTGGCACTGGCGTTCGGGGGTCTGATTTGGCCCAGCGCAGCCGCATCCCAAAACTCCGATCTAGGCCAATGGGCTGACGTGGTGGAAGTAATGCAGGAAAAGCTGAACGCGGTTCCAGAAGCGGGAGACCCGAGCGCGGTCCAGACTCTGATTCGCCAAGCCTACTATGAGAACTACCAGACCAGCGGTCTGGAAGACCAGGTTAAACACGCATTGGGGCGTGATGTCGACGACCAGTTCGTCGCCGAACTATTAAACTTGCGGAATCTCAGCCGTGACGGCGCGAGCCCGGAGCAACTCCGAGAAGCCAGCGACAAAGTCGTCGTCTCCCTGAAAGATACGGTAACTAAGCTAATCAAAGCTCCGAAGGTGTCTGATCAATGGAGCAGGGTAGCGGACACAATTGCGCAAACTATCACCGATGCGCAAAGCGCCTATGTCAAGGGGCAGGCTAATCGAGCCTTCACCCTGGCTACCGAAGCTTATCTGGGGCATTACGAAGCCGACGGGTTTGAAAACAACACCATTGTGCATAAAGGATTCAGCCGGGTAACCGAGATTGAAGGCATGTTCAGCGACTTGCGACAGGGCTACAAAGACGGTCGCAGCCAAGATCAACAGGAGAAACTCGGGAAGGATTTGATTTCGAAGCTCGTTGAGGATGCACAGTTCCTGGATGAAAAAACGCAGGACACCGGACCGCTGGGGATTTCCGGTTTCTTTGCTGCTTTCCTGATTCTGTTGCGTGAGGGCGCGGAGGCGCTGCTGGTGGTGGCAGCGTTGGTGACTTACGCGTTGAAAGCGGGACGGCGTGACCAGCTACGTGGAATCCTGGTGGGTGTGATTATCGCCGTGGTCCTTTCTATCGGTTTGGCTATCCTGTTTGGTCAACTCAGCGCCAGCGTACAGAGCGGAATGGGGCAGGAACTGCTCGAAGGCGTCACCGGTCTGGCGGCAGCCCTCATGCTGATTTACGTGTCCAACTGGATTCTCAGCAAGTCAAGTGGCAAGCGTTGGGAAGAATACATTAAAGCGACTGCGGGTGAAAAGACTGCCTCGGGAGGCGTTTTTGCCCTGGCGTTTGTGTCTTTCCTCACCGTAGCCAGGGAGGGCGCCGAAACAATCCTGTTCTTTTACCCGATTGTCGCCGGGGCGAAGACCCACAGCGATTATTGGTATATCGTTGCGGGTGGCTTGACCGCGGTAGTCATCCTGGCAATTCTATTTGTGCTGGTATGGCAGTTCGGGGTACGTTTGCCACTCAAGCCTTTCTTTAAGTGGACGTCGATATTGCTAGCGTTGCTGGCTATAGCTATCGTGGGTGGGGCGATTAAAGAGCTGCAAGAAGCTGCTTTGGTCGGGGCACACGTGGTGCCTTCCGTTCCTACCGTGGTGTTCTTGGGAATCTACCCTACCGCGGAAACCCTCGTCGCTCAGATTATCGTCGCCGCAGTTTTGGTCGGTTTGGCGCTGCTGCAACGCCACCAGGCAAAGGCTGACAAATCCACGACGGGTGCAGACCAGACTCAATCCGACACCTCGGTCGCGGATAATAATGATAAAGCTCCCGAAGAACACTCTTCGAGGGAACACACACAAGACGCTGTCGAAGCGCACAGCGGAAAGGAAAAATAATGAAGAAGAAGCTACTGGCTCTGGCAGCCGTCCTGGCGTTGGGAGCGAGCCTCAGCGGTTGTGGCGGAAACTCTGCAAACAACCAGGCTAAGCCTCAGGATTCCAAACCGGCGGCCTCGTCTGAGCAGGAACAACCGGAAACCCCCAGCGATCCCAATGTTGTGGGTATCAAGGAGATTCCGGTCGGCGATTCTGGCGAGCAAAGCAACGGGCCACTGAATGTAAACGTCGTTTATTTCCAGGCTGTCGATATGGAACATGGCTCAATGAAGATGCCTCCGGCTTCCGAGTCCGATATGCACTTTGAAATTGACGTCTCGACCAATGAAAAGGCCGAAGAATTCGGCTACCCGGCAGATACTTTCATGCCTTACCTGGATGACCTCAAGGTCGTGGTTAAAGATCAAAAGACCGGTGAGGAAACTGACCTGGGCACCATGATGCCGATGATTGCGGTCGATGGTCCCCACTACGGTAACAACATCAAGCTCAAGCCCGGTCTGTACGATGTGACCATCACCATCCCCTCTCCGGCAGACAAGTTCATGCTGCACACCGGTAAAGACTCCTCTGCAGTGAAGGGACGCTTCTGGAAAGAACCGCTGAAGTTCGAGTTCAAGAACTGGCAGTGGGACGGGCAGATTCTCTAAGTAGATTTCATTGCTCAAGTTATTTGTTGTCGCCCTCCGCTACGGGCTGCCACTCTTCGTGCCGCTGGCAATCCTGCTGGCAACACGACCGCACACGCCGATGGAACGCCGAGTTGTTGCTCGGATTACCACCGTCGTGCTGGTAGTGGCAGCCCTAGCGGCGGCGATTTTGGCATGGTTTCGACTGAATACGAACCTGATAGATGTTCCCACCATGAACTTCTATCTGGTTCCAGTAATGCTGATTTGCTCTCTGGGCTTCCTGGGGATGTCTTGGTGGTTTGGTGCGGCCGACCTCTATGACATTAAACAAAGCGCTAAGCATCGGGCGCTGCTGGTAGTCTCGCTGTTGACTGCGGTGAGTATCATCATCAATTTCGGCTTTGAATACGCATTTTCTACCGATGAAATCGTGCTGATGGGGTCCTCCCCATTAGAAACTGAATCGCTGGCACGATTTGCCGGCTTTGTGTTTGGTTCTTTGCTGGTGGTCATCGCTGGATGGGCGTATGTACATGCGACCAAGCTGGTTCCCGCGATGGTGCGTTTGGCAATTACTACCGCGGTGTTTTTGGTAGTCATCGGTCCGCGCTCTATCCTGCTCTATCAGCAGCTCGCCGCTCGTGGTTTCCTGCCCCGCTCGCGGACCATTTTTGAACTCGTGTTGTGGATTCAAAATGCCAACACCGTCATGCTGCTGACTCTGGTGGTACTCACCGCCATTCCCGGCATCATCGCCATTTGGTTCAGCTCCAAACCCGTCAATGTTTCCGGACCGGAAGCACGTTTAGCAAAAGCGGATCGAATTTCTCGCCGTCACTTTTTGGAGCTGGCATTGGGGGGTACGGTCGTCTTCGTTTCTGCTTTGACTGTCGGTAAACGTGTGGCAGAAGCCGTGCCTGAGCTATCCCCGATAGAGCCGTCCACTGTGAAGGGCAATATCGTTTCCGTGAGCCGTGAACTCGTGTCTGATGGACACCTGCACCGGTTTGCTTACGTGACCAAAGACGGCACCCAGGTACGTTTCATCGTCATTAAAAAGAACGCCGTGGCTTATGGCTGCGGTCTCGATGCATGTGAAATCTGCGGCGAATCCGGTTACTACGAAGACGGCGGAAAAGTCATTTGCCGACGCTGCGGAGTAATGATGAACATTCAAACTATTGGTTTCCCCGGTGGCTGCAATCCCATTCCGATTAAGTATGAAGTGGGCCCGAAAGAATTGCGGTTTTTTGCTGACGAGCTGAACGGGCACGCCAAAATCTTTAAAACCAAAATAATCTAAGGCTCTAAGGTAAAGTTTCCATGTTCTTTTTCAGGATGATTTTCAAGGCGTTACGTCGGCAGGTCGGCAAGCGCCTCATGATTGCGGTGACGATATTCTTAGGAGCGGGACTCACGACTTCCATGCTGGCAGTCATGCTGGACGTGGGGGACAAAATCAAGCAGGAACTCGGTTCTTACGGTGCCAATATCCAAGTCCTGCCGCAAGGAAAATCCGTCGTTTCCCAACTCTATGACTTCGAGGATACGGATAGTTCAGCAAATACCCAGTCCGGAGCGCTACAGGAATCCGAACTGGCAAAGCTGAAAACCATATTTTGGGCGTACAACATCGAAAACTTTGCCCCGTTCCTAGAGACCAAGGCGGAGTATTCCGGTCACGATGTCGATGTGGTCGGTACTTGGTTTCGCAAGAAGCTGGCTATTCCCACGGGGGAAAAAGTCGATACCGGCATGGCAGACATGCGCGACTGGTGGGAAGTGAAAGGCAGCTGGCCGAAGGCTCCCGACGAAGTCATGGTTGGAACGAAACTGGCAAAGCAAAACGGTTGGCACTTGGGGGATTCACTCACGTTGCAACCGCCACCCGGGATATCCGGCTCCGCGCCCAGTCCCACCCTGACTATCAGCGGCATTTTTACCTCCGGTTCCAATGAAGACCGGCAGCTTTTCGCTGATTTGAGCATAGCCCAGACACTGTCCAATCGTCCGGGGCAGGTCGATAGGGTTGAGGTCCGGGCTATCACCACGCCAGAAAATGACCTGTCACGTCGAGCTGCCCGCGATCCGAGCTCGCTGTCACTGGATGACTGGGAGACGTGGTATTGCACCGCTTATACTTCCTCAATCGCCTATCAAATTGAGGAAGTCATGAGCAATGCCGTGGCCACTCCCGTCCACCAAATCGCCGACAGTGAGGGCACGATTCTGGAGAAAACCCAGCTAATTATGACTCTGGTAGCAATCTTGGCCATGGCGGGATCCGCTCTGGGCATTGCTAACCTGGTGACCGCTTCAGTGATGGAACGTTCTGCCGAAATCGGACTGATGAAAGCCCTAGGAGCGCGCAATCTGTTCGTGGTGCTGATGATTTTGACGGAAACGTTCCTCGTGAGCCTGGTTGGAGCCGCCTTCGGGTGTCTGGGCGGCATCGGGCTGGCACAACTGGTCGGTCACCTCGTATTTGGGGTCAGTATCAATATCCGCCCGGTGGTGTTCCCCCTGATGGCGGTCATCGTAGGCATGACTGTTTTGCTGGGCTGTTTACCTTCCATCCGGGCGCTGGTGACTTTGCAGCCGGCACGAGTCCTGCACAGAAAGTAGGCGGGAATGAATTCACACAAACGAATGTTCGTGCGCATCATCTGGAAAGCGTTCGCGCACCGTTTCTCACGAGTTTTAATTGCTTCCCTAGCAATCGCCATGGGCGCCTCTACCCTCTCCGGGCTGGGGCTAGTGGCGGTGACGGTTCCCGACTATATTGCCAAGGAACTACGCTCTTTTGGAGCAAACCTGGTGGTGCTGCCGCAAGGTTCCAACGTAATTACCCCCGAAACCGTGTCTGCCATAGACCGGCAGTGTGGCGAGAGCCTGTTGGGGCGGGCTGGGTATAGCTACGGTAACCTGCTCTATGGACAACAGCCTGTGCCCCTCATGGTGACGAAATTCGCCGATGCTCGCTCGGTTCGTCCCTACTGGTCAATCGAGGGGAAAGTGCCACAGGGCAGCGAACAGATTCTGTTAGGTGTGAACCTCGCAGACAAGTTCCGTCTGCACGTTGGTGACCTGATTGGACTCAAGGTGGCGCAACTGCGGGAAAACAACAATGCGGAGAACTCAGGAGACTCTAACCATTCCGGCAAACAGTTGGAAATTTCCGGGCTGCTGCGCACCGGTGGTCCCGAGGACGACTTGGCGGTGTTGAGCCCGGATAGTTACGCTGCCATGGGTGGTGTCGCCGACCACTACAGTTTGGTGGAATATTCCCTGAAAGGCGACACGTCCCAGCTCAGCACCTTAGCGAAAACCATTGAGAAAAAGGTCAGCGGGATTGACGCTGAGGTGGTGCGCCGGACTACGCAAAACGAAACGCGCATCGCCCATACGCTCAGTAACCTGATTTGGGTGGTCAGTATTATTATTTCCGCCCTAATGCTGATTGCGGTATCCGCAACACTGAGTTCGATTGTGTCGGAACGTTCTCGAGAAATTGGACTGAAAAAGGCTTTGGGTGCTTTGAGCAAGGACGTGTTCGAGGAGTTGATTGGAGAGTCTATACTGCTTGGGCTGTTCGGAGGCTTCTTGGGAGTGCTGCTGGGAATTGGACTGGCTGATTACATATTGCAAAAAGTATTCCTGGCGCGAGTAGAAATTAACTGGATAATTATTATCCTCACGATTGTGTTTTCGGTAGCGGTAGCGGTTATCGGCTCTCTCTGGCCGGCTAAACGCATTGCCCGGATTAATCCTATAAACGTTCTTGGTGGAGAGTGAGAATGCTATGGCAGAAAATGTTGATAAACAACTGATTTATCGAGTAGAGAATGTGTCACGTAAATATGGCGAGTTGGCAGCGCTGGATAACGTCAGTCTGGACGTGACCAAAGGCGAGTGGCTCTCCGTGGTGGGACCTTCCGGTTCAGGCAAGTCAACCTTGATGAATATCTTGGGATGCCTGGATTCTCCTACCGAAGGACTGGTTTATCTGGAGGGGGAGCGCCTGGACAAGATGGGTGAGCTGGAATTGGCAGCTGTCCGCCGTCGCAAGATTGGTCTCATCTTTCAACAGTTCCACTTGGTCAAGCACCTTTCCGCGGTGGAGAACGTGATGATGGCACAGTATTACCACTCCCTACCCGATGAAGCCGAAGCAATGGAGGCTCTGGACCGTGTGGGCATGTCAGCTCGCGCCACCCACCTCCCTCATGAACTGTCCGGAGGGGAGCAGCAGCGCGTGTGCGTGGCTCGTGCCCTCATCAATCACCCCTCCGTCATCCTGGCAGACGAACCGACCGGTAACCTCGACGAGGCAAACGAAAACATCGTGATTGATTTCTTTTCGCAGCTGCACCGAGAAGGTACCACGCTGCTGGTCGTCACCCACGATGCCAACGTCGCCCGGCAAGGTCAACGCCAAATTATTTTGGAACATGGCAAAATCACCAGCGAAGTCCACAATAAGCCGCAAACTTCCGCGGCAGGCACGCCGGAGGCGCCGGAAACAGGAGGTAAAGATGCGTAAAACCACCGCGGGGGCATTGCTCGCCATCGGCATGGTCGCCCTGAGCGGCTGTGCATCTTATCCGGCGGCCTCAACTTTGCCCGATGGGCAATACGCGGGAAGCTCACAGCCCGAAGAAGACGGTACCGTTGGCAAAGTTCGCTTCACGATTAAAGGCGGTCAGGTAGTTAACGCCGAGTTCCGTCTCTACGACAAAGACGGGACGCCGCATGATGAAAATTACGGCAAGACCGCCAGTGGCACGGTAGACACGGAGTTCTATCAGCGCGCCCAAGACGCTATCAGTGCTGAACAGCGCTATGTGCAGCAGTTCCAGAAAACCGGAGACCAAAATAAGGTCGATAGGGTGGCGGGGGCGTCTCTGTCGCATCGGTTATTCCTCGACGCGGTAGAGGCGGCTATGGATACCGCGCAAAAGTAGGCGTTGTGCACCTCACGCCGGCTCCGCAAGAAGAAACCACGATTACCTTTGCGGCGATGGGGACGCTGGTGACGGTCTCGTGGCGCAGCACTCCCCAGGTCGCGGAAGTGCTCCGGGTGAGCCTGCCGCAAAGGGTAGCGCAGCTGGAGGATGATTTGTCGCGGTTCCGGGCAGATTCCCCCGTGAGCCGGCTGGATGCGGAGTGGATTAATGTCGGACCGCACTGTGCTGCGGTGTTTCACGCGGCAAAGGATTGGTCGCAGCGTACCGGGGGGTTCTTTAAACTATTTCCGCGCCTGGGCTTGAGCGCCGAAACGTTACAGCTGCGAGGCGAGCAGGCTCGTCTCACGGTTCATGCGGGGGCGGGATGTCTGGATTTAGGAGGCATCGCTAAAGGTTACGCTGCCGCGCACCTGGCTTCCCTCATTGCAGAATCGGGGGGCAGCGACATCTTGGTTTCTTTCGGGGGTTCGTCCATTGTGGCGCCTGACCGACAGGCAACCATCAAAGTGCAATCACCCTGGATTGGCTCAGAATTCCTGGGAAACTTGCAGATAGAAAACGAGTCCCTCTCTTTTTCGGCGCTACCGCAAACAGAAATTGTCCCCACCCTGGTGCGCAGCCACATTCGCGGTCTGGACGGACAGCTGGCATTTACTGATATATGTGCGGCTCTCGTGGCGGGACCGGACGCGATGAGCTGTGAAGCCCTCTCTACCGCGCTGATTGCGGGGGGCACCCCCCTGCTGCACGATTTGACTCAAAAGGGCGTTTTGGGCGCGGCGTATCGTGCCCTCGCCATGACTTCCAACGGGAGAGTGTTTTCCGATCCCGCGCTACAGTTGCACATCACGCTAGATTTACCCGAGCCACTGCCACTGAGCGACACGCCAAAAGCCTAACGCCATCACGGACTTGGTGCCGTGGTGACTTTTGCCCCCCGCCGATAATTAAACCAAAATTGCGTATAGAACCTAGAATTTACCTAACTATTCCCCAGGGGGGGCAAGAGACACAAGAAGTGGACTGAACGATAAATGTGTGACTGTGCAGAAAACCCGGTGGTGGTGCCGGACGCGGCGGTGATTTTGGCAGGAGGTACCGCGAAACGTTTGGGTGGGGTGTCCAAACCTGATTATCTGGTGGGTGGCACCAGGCTCATTGACTGGGTTTTTGCCGAAATCGAGCGCACCAGGTTCTCCGGTCGCCTTGTAGTGGTCGCTCCCGCGCGCCTGTCGATTCCCTCCGGGGTAGTGCTGACGTTGGAAGATCCCCCTCTGGGCGGACCACTGGCGGGTCTCAATGCTGGGGTGTCTCAATTGGGTGACCTGCCGGATTCTGCGATGGTGGCAGTCATGCCCTGCGACGCGCCACTGACTCCAAGGCTGTGGGGGAACCTGTGCACGCATCTGGAGGGCTGTGCCGGGGCGGCACCGCAGACCGACGATTGTGAAACGCGACTTCAGTACCTGCACGGATGCTATCGACTGGGCACTTTGCGGGGATTGAACCAGGTTCGGAACCGGTCAATCCGCAGCGGTTTTTCCCGCCTGGAGGTGGTCGCAGTGGCAGACCCGCAGCATTATTGCATGGACGTCGACACGCCCGAAGACGCGCGTAGATTGGCAGCGCGTTTAGAAATTCTCCCCCGATGTAGTTGAGAGAGGAACCACGCTCCATCCGGTGACCTGGTAATCCTCTCTCAGCTGATTCTTATGTCTGGGTCAGATCAAGCTGGGTAAAAACCAAGTGTGGCAGGGAAATCTCCCTGCCACACTCTCGGATTCTGCTTTATTTACCAGGCTTAGCCGGTTTTGCGGGGGGTTCGCCCAGCTCAGCGGCGCTGACCTGCGGGGATTCGACCTCGCCGGCGACAAACTCCAGCTTGCCCTCCACGTGGTTGGCGGCCGCCAAGTCGGCGCGAGCCGCCTCGGCACACGCCACATCGGGCTCGGGGAAAGTCACGGTGGCGTGCAAGAACGGGGTACGCTGAGACACTTTGGCATCAGACTTGACCTTACGGAGAGCCGACAGTGCCCCGCCGGCTGCCTGCAGCACCTCGGGATTGCCACTCACGCTATCCAAACCGTCAGTGCTGGGCCAAGCCGCCCGATGCACCGACCCGGTGCGATACCAGGACCACACTTCCTCGGTGGTGAAAGGCAAGAACGGCGCGAGCAGACGCACCACGCTATCAATAGCCAGTGCCAGGGTCGTGCGTGCAGAGGCGACCGCGGCAGCATCAGCTGCCGAATCCTTGCCATAAGCGCGATCCTTGACCAGCTCCAAGTAATCATCACACAGCGTCCAGAAGAAACTCTCGGTAACCTCCAAGGCACGAGCATGGTTCATTTCTTCAAACGCCTTGGTGGCAGACGTGATAACTTCCGCTAGGGTAGCAATCAAAGACCGGTCTACCTCGACGGTTACCAGCGCCGGGTCCAAAACCAGGTCGGCGTCCCCACCCATGGAGAGCGCGAACTTCGACGCGTTCAACAGCTTGATAGCCAAACGCCGTCCGACCTTCATCTCGCCTTCGTCAAAGGCCGCGTCCGTCCCTAACCGGGCTGAGGCTGCCCAATAACGCACCGCGTCGGAAGAATGCTTTTCCAGCAGTGCCATCGGGGTCACCACGTTGCCTTTGGACTTGGACATCTTTTTGTGGTCAGGATCCAAAATCCAGCCCGAAATCGCGGCTTGACGCCACGGGAGAGTGTCAAACTCCAGATGCGACCGCACCACGGTAGAGAACAGCCAAGTACGAATGATGTCTTGACCCTGAGGACGCAAATCCATCGGGAAAGTCGCCGCAAACAGCTTTTCGTCCCGCCCAAAACCGGAATAGATTTCGGGAGTCAGGCTGGAGGTCGCCCACGTATCCATAATGTCGACTTCTGCCACGAAACCGCCCGGCACACCACGCTGAGATTCAGTAAATCCGGCGGGGGTATCCGTGGTGGGATCGATAGGCAACATATCTTCGCTGGGCAAAATCGGGTGGTCAAAGTCTGTTTCGCCAGAATCCTTAACGGGATACCACAGGGGCAGTGGCACCCCAAAGAAACGCTGGCGGGAAATCAGCCAGTCGGTGTTCAAACCGTTGACCCAGTTCTCGTAGCGAACCCGCATGAAATCAGGCACAAAGTCGAGTTCACGACCGCGCGCCAACAGTTCCTCGCGTAAATCTGTGCCCCCCGCGGTGCGAGAGTAGGGACGACCGCCATTACGGATATACCACTGGCGTGAAGTCACGATCTCCAGGGGCTTGTCGCCCTTTTCGTAAAAGTTCGTCATCCGCTGGGTCGGTTTCGGATCCCCCTGCATCTCCCCGGATTCCCGCAACGCCTCGACGATGGCTTTGCGGGCAGAGAACGTCGTTTTCCCAGCGGTTTCCTGATACAGCGCCCGACCGCGCTCGGAAGTAATCCAGTCCGGCACGTCAGGAATAATCCGACCGTCCTTGCGCAGGATAGCCCTGGTCGGCAGCTGCAAATCCCGCCACCAATCCACATCCACCAGGTCGCCGAACGTGCAGCACATGGCGATACCGGAACCCTTGTCCATCTCCGCCTCGGGGTGAGCCAATACGGGAACCCGCACATCAAACCCTGGTGAAGTCACGTAGGTGCCGAACAAATCGGTGTAGCGTTCGTCATCAGGGTGGGCAATCAGCGCACAGCACGCCCCCAGCAGTTCCGGACGGGTCGTTTCAATCACGATGTCGCCCTTGCCGTCCTCGCGATGGAACGCGAAAGAATGGTAGGAACCCGGATAGTCGCGCGCCTCCAGCTCAGCTTGCGCCACCGCCGTCTGGAACGTGACGTCCCACAGACCTGGCGCTTCGGCAGCGTACACCTCGCCACGGGCAAAGTTACGCAGGAAAAACGTCTGTGCGACCTTTTGCGCAGGCTTGCCGATAGTTTGCATCGTGTAGGACCAGTCGATTGACAGTCCCAGCGTGCGCCAGAGCTCCTCGAACTGTTTTTCGTCCTGAGAGGTCAGGCGTTCGCATAGCTCCACGAAGTTTTTGCGGCTGATTGGCACCTGGTCGGCGTTCTTAATGGACTTGCCTTCTCCGCCCTCGTACGGTGGAGTGAAATTGGGCACATAGGGCAAGGACGGGTCGCAGCGCACCCCAAAATAGTTTTGCACCCGACGTTCGGTGGGCAGACCGTTGTCGTCCCAGCCCATCGGGTAAAACACATTCTTGCCGCACATCCGCTGATAACGCGCCACCACATCCGTGTGTGTATAGGAAAACACGTGGCCGACATGCAGCGAGCCAGAGACGGTGGGGGGCGGGGTGTCGATAGAATAAACGGCTTCCCGCTTGGTGTCGGGGTCAAAAGCGTAGGTCTGCGTCTGTGTCCATACCTCGCGCCATTTGTCCTCAATGCCGTCCAGGGTCGTCTTTTCAGGTACTCTCGGAGCTTTCAGTCTCTCGGTCATGGTTTTCCTTTTATCGTTGTGATTTACCTGCAATAGTTTACCCGCTTGCGTTCCTGCTGCCCTAACGCATTTGGCGGGGTGCGGATTATTTCTGGGTTGCTTTGGCGTCCCCTGCCATCGCGCCCTGAACCATGCGCACTACGGTCCGCGAGAATCCGGCGTCCTCGCCTGCCAGCAGACCGGCAATGGTGGAGCCGCCGGGGGAGCACACTCTATCGACCAGTTGACCGGGGTGAGCGCCCTTTTCCAGACCATCTTGCAACACGAGGGCAGAGCCTAACAGCATCTGGGTCGCTGACTCGATGGCTGTCGCTTTTGTCAATCCCGCCGCGACGCCCGCTTTCGCCAAAGCCTCGACATAGGTATAAGTCCAGGCAGGGGCGCATCCGGCAATGGCAGTAAATGCGGGGAACAGGGATTCCTCCAGATCGACCGTGCGACCCACCGCGTTGAACAGATTGGAGGCGTACTGCTTTTGATCCGAGCTCACCGTCGCGTTCGCGCACAAGGCCGACATGGCGGCGTTGACCTGTGCGTTCAGGTTTGGCATGACCCGCACGATGGGGGTGTCAGGGGTCAGCCAGCTCTCCAGATGCGACAAGTCGACTCCACCAGCGATGGAAATGACCAGCTTTCCTCCCAGTTCGGGAGAGATTTCGGTGAGGACCGAGGCGATGTGTTTCGGTTTCACTGCAATGACCACCGCGTCAACTGTCCTGACCAGTTCCCGATTGGAAGCCACTTGTGAGGCTCCAAACTCCTTAGTCAGCGGATGCGACCCCGGAGTCACACTGGGATCAGAAAAACTCAGGTCGCAGGCCTTGACGAAGCCGCGCCGCAGGGCTCCCGCCGCAATTGCAGAACCCATGGCACCCATGCCAATAAAACCGAGTTTCATCTTGCCTCTTTTCCTGGTGTCCGCGGTTTATTCCCCGCGTTGGAAAGGAACCGCTGGTGTCGTTTTCCTATAGGCTAAGTCTATAGCGTGCCCCCGTAGCCAAAAATTCTGGAAAGGTGAGCGAAAATGAGCTTCACACCCGGACCGGTAAAGCCGTCCGCACAGACTCTTGACCCCCAAAGTTTTGGAATCGCAGTTCCCGAGACCCGCCCGGCGCGTCAGCCGGGACGAGCGCTGGTGACCGGGGCTTCTACCGGAATTGGCTGGGAAACTGTGAAGCGGCTGTGCGCCTCTGGATGGGATGTCCTGGCGACCGCACGTCGCGCCGAAAGGTTGGCGGCTTTGGCTTATGAGACGGGTTGCGCGGCTTTTGCCGCTGACCTGACCATTCCGGAGCACGTGCAGGCGCTGTATGAGTGGGCGACCGCCGAGGGACAGGTCGTGGACGCGGTGGTAAATAATGCCGGGGGAGCCCGGGGCACCGACACCGTGATGGAGGCAAAGCTGGACCGGTGGAAAACCATGTACAGCATCAACGTTTTGTCTTCCCTGCAGGTCACCCAAGCTTTCCTGCCGCATATGCTGGCTCATGGGGGTGGGGATTTGGTGTTCGTCACTTCAACTGCCGGTCACGAGACGTATCCGGGCGGGGCGGGCTATACTGCCGCCAAACACGCCGAGGCGATGCTGCCCGAGACACTGCGCCTAGAGCTGGTGGGGAAACCGATTCGCATAATCGAGATTATGCCGGGATTGGTGCAAACCCCGGAATTTTCCCTCTCTCGCCTGGAGGACCGGGAACAAGCTGCAGGGGTGTACGCCGGAGTGGATTATCCGCTGGTGGGGGCGGATATTGCCCAGGCTATTGAATGGACCCTAAGCTTGCCCGCGCACGTGAATATAGACCAGCTTAAAATCAAACCTGTGGAACAAGCCACCAGCACTATCAAAGTCCGCCTGGGAAAACCGGCTGAGTGAATCATGGCGCGGATTGCAGTGATTGGTGCGGGTTGGCGTGCCGACAGCGAGCGTAGCGAGTGTGTGTCGGTGCGTGGTGGGGTGGAGCCGGTGAAAAAACGTTGCGGGGCAACGTTTTCGGCGGAACTCCTGAAGAAAAAAGGATACTGAGATGGCGCGAATTGTTGTGATTGGAGCCGGGATGGCTGGTCATTCCACAGCCCTCGGGCTGAAACACCGCCTGAAAGACGATCATGACGTCATCGTTATCAGTCCGAGTTCGACCTGGACGAATCCCGACGTCATGGCACAGATTGCTTCCGGCTTGCAGCTGGCGCAGCGTCAAACTGTCCAGCTCGGTCCGCTTTATCGGCGCAAAGGTATCATCTTCCATCAAGGCATGGCTACCGCGGTCTACCCCAAGGGCTACCGGGACGACCCGCGTCCTCAAGTCCAGATGACTTTTACCGGCTCGCACCTCGAGGGGCAGGTCGCGCGCGTGCCTTACGATTACCTGGTCATTGCCACCGGGCATGACATTGATCGGGTGGCAGGCATTCCCGCAGAAGCCACCACGGTGCCGACCTGTGTCCTGGATCGCCTGGATAGCGCCATTGCAGGGGAAGCGGAGCTTCGCCGCTTGCTGTTTGAACTGCAGGATTCCCCGGTGGATGACAAGCCGAAAGTGATTGCCATCGGTCGTTCCGCCCGCGGCATGGGCGGGTTTTACGGGGCACTGGAATATGCTCTGTGCGTGGACGAGGTACTGCGAGCCGCTTTTCTGCGTTCGCGGGTGGAACTGCACTTTTTCGATGCTGGGCGACCTTGGATGTACGGTCACACCGATGAACCGAAGATGGAAGAGGACATGCAGACCGCGCTGGTGCATCTCATCGAGTCTCACCGCCTGATTCTGCACCAAGATATGCGTTTAGCGTCGATAAATGGGCGGAGGGTGCGTTTCGTTCCGGTGCATGGCGAGGGGCAGCCCGGAGAAATGGAATGCGATTTGGTGGCGGTGGAGGCAGCGCGGGTGCTCACCCCCCTGTCAGTGTATGACGCCAACGGAGCGGATTTGCGTGGTGACTTGTACGATGGCTGGGGGCGGCTGCGGGTGGATGCCAAAACCCAGCAGAACGGTTCCGGCCAGGTGGTGACTCTGTTGCCGCGGACTTTCCGCAATCCTACTCATCGCAATATTTTCGGAATTGGTTCGGCTATTGCGATGGACACGCGCGAACTTGTGGAAGGTAAAGATTCTGCCCCGACGCCTGTCCCCATGCAAACCCGCGATATGGCGCATTTAATGAGCCGACAGGTTTCGGACTTGATTATCGAAGAACTGACAGGTCAAAAAAACAAAGTTTTGCCCGAAACTCTGGAAGAAATCGAGACGGTGTTGAGCTTATGTTGGGATTACGGGTTGATTTCCTCGCGAGGATTTTATGCCGAGCTGACCTACCCAAAGAAAAGCAGTGACGCGGCGCGACAGGTATTGCGGGTGCGTCACGGCTTGGGACCATACTGGGCGGTACGGACGGAACGTTTCTTGGAACGTTACCGGGCGAAAGGTCGCGCCCTATGGTGGATGTTGCCCAGCTAACGTTTATTCGGAATCTTCGTCCGGTTGAGGCATTGCGTTGGGTAGCTGCTGTTCCAGCTGTTCAAAGAAATCCTCGCTGGACTCCAGTGCACAGCGAACCTGTTCGTCCAGCTGCGCATCTGTCAGACCGTTGCGCCAGCTGATTGGCAGTTCCGTATGCACATAGACTTCGCGGTCTTCGGTGACCCGTGCGTAGGCTTTCGGCCAGTAATACTCGGTGTTCCAGCGGTTACAAATTGAGTTAATCAGGATGAAGTCGTCCAGCTCCGGTTCCCCACGCCAAGTGCCGCGTACACAGAGGATGGTGTCTTTTTCGCCGGTGACTTGAAAATAATAGATACCGTTTTGCCAGGCTCCGCCTACATCTCCGTCATGATTGACCTGGTAGCTCCACTTATGACTTTCCAAGACTTTCTTAACCCGGTCGCGGGTCAGGTTGGGCAGCCGATTAACCGAAAAGGGCACGCTGTCGAAAGGAGACTCGAAAGGATTATCGAAAAGATTCCCGCTATCCCCACTCATGATTCGCCTCCTCCTATATGGCTGCAGCTTCCATTTTAGCCGACTGCTCCAGGTCCGGGCGTGAAATTTCACTGGAGGTGAAAGCGCCGAGACACCCGATTTCGGCTGGTTATTACCGGCTGACCTGCCCACAGTAGGATGGAATGGTGCAGGAAAAATCCCCGGAACTGGCTTTGACATGGCGCGGAAAACACGAAGTGGAACTGGTGACACCTCGACCTTACGTCCCTGCCGAACGGTATCCGGAAATGTTGGGGATTGAAACGGCGGTATCAGGGAGCGAAAATCGCATTTATGTCGGGGAAAACCTGCAGGTCATGAGTGGATTGCTGCCCCAATATGAGGGCAGCGTTGACTGTATCTATATTGATCCACCGTTTAACTCCGGGACAGATTATGTGCAACGAATTCGGACCCATCATCGAGGTGACTCGAAACGCACCATCACCGTGAAACAATACGGCGACCGTTGGCAAACCGCAGATTACCTACAAAATCTTTACGAGAGGCTGACATTGCTACGGCGATTTTTGTCGCCAACGGGGACGATATTTCTCCACTGTGATTGGCATTCCTCCGCTGCGCTGCGCTTGGTCATGGATGAGGTATTCGGGGGGAGCAACCTCATTAATGAGATTGTGTGGGCTTACGCTTCGGGCGGGGGATCCCGGCGAGCCTTCGGCCATAAACACGACACCATACTGTTTTATGCCCGGAATCGACGCCGCTACTATTTTGACCCTGATGCGGTACGGGTGGCGTATAACGCTGCTATTGCTCCCAAGCGTCGCGAGCTGTTTAATCCGCAGGGCATGGTTGCTCCCGACGTTTGGCAGATTTCCCGACCACCGAATCATTCTGATACCTGGGTAGGGTATCCAACTCAAAAACCGCTGGAAGTCATGCAACGCGCTATTGCCGCGGCGTGTCCGCCGGGGGGACTGGTGATGGATTGCTTTGCCGGCTCCGGTTCCACCCTGGTGGCAGCAGCAGCTCAGCTGGGACGACGTTTCCTGGGGATAGAACGCAATAGTTTGGGGGTGCATTTGGCGCGGCGGCGCCTGGTGCAAACCGGGGTTGGCTTTGAAGTTTGGCGGGAAACTGCGTCCTGGAATGCTCATCGAATCTTAGAGAACTTGGAATTGCTGGGGCGAGAAGTCGCCACCAGCGTCGCAAAATTGGATGCCACCACGGTAACAGAGCCCCCAGCTAAGGTCGAAACAACCGGCAATTCCGACCAACTGGACTGGACAGAGCTGGTGGATTGGATGGTTATTGACCCAAATTTTGCAGGTTTTCCCGGTGGTGTTTTCGTTCCCCGCGCCGTGATGGCGCCGTCACGAGACGCGGTCATCGATTTCGCCGACTGCGGGGAGAATGCTCGTGGGGTGGCGCTGGTGGCAGATGTGACCGGGCAAGATTACTTCGTTAGGCTGGAAACATGAGCAAATTGGACAAAATTGGTCAGGGCTCCACCCCGGAGGAAAATCCCGGTCTGGAACCGGAAACTCCGCAGGTAGCACCGTGGGACGGTTGGTTCGGCAAGAGCTCGAACCGTAACCAGCGCGGACGCAGCCTGGCTCTGGTAGCGTTCGCCGTGGTGGCAGTGACCGGTTTGGGTACCCAGTTTGTCGGGGATGACGGCTGGTTCTTCGGGCTCCTCGGCGGTGACCGGACCCATTCCACCAGCCAATCCGGGAACGTCGGAGAACGAACTCGTGACGCCGCCGGGAAAACGGCGGGAACCCTCGCCAGGGACGTGTTGGACAAACTGGAAGTACGTGACAAAGATCCTTTCCACGATTTTGACCGCGAGCGACTGTTCGGCAAGGGGTGGCTGGACCTCGACGGCAACGATTGTAATACCCGCAACGAGGTGCTGGCTCGCGACCTAGAGAATGTGCAATACCGGGCGGCTACGCCCACCACCCCCGCGCACTGCGTGGTGCAAAGTGGCGTCCTGCACGACAAGTACACCGGGGAAACTATTGATTTTAGGCGGTCACAGGAAACCTCCGACGCGGTCCAGATTGACCATGTGGTGGCGTTGGGTAACGTGTGGCGTACCGGCGGACAGCAGCTCAGCCAGCAGGAACGGGAGGCTATTGCCAACGACCCGCTGAACTTGGAAGCAGTAAAAGGTCAGGTAAACCAGGATAAACAATCTCAAGATGCGGCTGCATGGCTGCCACCTGCGCGAGATTACCGCTGTGCTTACGTGGCGCGTCAGATTGCGGTGAAAGCGAAATACGGACTGTGGGTGACCTCGGCAGAGAAACAGGCCATGATGGGGGTGCTGAAAGAGTGCCCCCGGGAGCCGATTCCATAGATATCAAACTGAGGCTGGGGATTATAAGGTGGGATTTGGGCGGTAGCTGCCAATAATGACAGCTACCGCGCTATTTTCACCTTATATTTCCGCTTCTCAAAAATTTAACGCGGATACACCGTAATTTGCGTGGCTTTGACCTCGGCATAAATGGGGGAACCGGGAGCCAGATGCAGAGCATTGACTGCCTGTGGGGTCAACACGGCTTGAATGCTTTGCCCCCCTGCTAGATTCAAACTGATCCACTGCACCGCACCTCGCGGCGTGATGTCCGTGACGCGCGACTGCCAGGTATTGCGCGGAGAGCCAGAAACGGGTGTGTCGAACAGAGCCACAGATTGCGGGGCAAAAGCGGTGAGAGCTGGGGTTTGGGGACCTGGATGACTGTTTCCTTGCCACAGTCCGGTCAGTTCCACTCCACTGGCATTAACGGTGGCAACATCGCCGGATTCCTCAATGATCCCAGCCAACAGGTTCATTCCGGACAGATTTTCCAAGAACTTCGTGGCAGGCTGACCCAGCATTTCTACCACGGTGCCTTCCCCAATCAAATGCCCCTTTTCGATGGCGACTACGTGATCAGCCAGCATCCATACATCGAGGGGATCGTGGGTCACAAAAATCACCGTGGGTCGCGGCTCTTGACGCAACCGCTTTGACAGAACTTCCCGCATTTTCGCAGAAGTTTCAACGTCGAGGGCGGAAAATGGTTCGTCCAACAGCACGACTTGCGGGTGCGTCGCCAGAGCACGAGCCAAAGCCACGCGCTGCGACTGTCCTCCGGACAGAGCCGTGGCAGGACGATCCGCCAGTTCCAAAGCGCCTACCGCCGCTAACTCTTGGCGCGCGATACGCCGCGATTCAGACCGTGACAGATGCCGGGCGCGGGGACCAAACGCCACATTTTCCAGCACGCTCAGGTGTGGAAACAGCAGAGGCTTTTGGGTCAGCATCGCGACGGGACGCTGATGAGGTGGCAAAGACCGGGTGGCATCAGCAAATACCGTCTCTCCGCTGCGGACCTCGCCCGAATCGGGAGTCAGCAGCCCGGAAATCATCCCCAAAATGGTGGACTTGCCGGCTCCGTTCGGTCCGACGATGGCAGTAATCAGCCCCGCCGGAAAAGCGCACTGTACGGTGACATTGCGTTCCGTGATGCCCGCGTTCACCAGGACTTCTCCTCCCGCTGCGGGGGCAACGGGGGAATTTGCAGAGTTTACTGCGGTCTCAGAACTAGAATTCACTGGTCATCACCATTTTCCGGTTGCATTGTGAGCTGTTTAGTGCGGCGAGTGGTAAAAATGGCAGACAATCCCATCATGGTGGCAGCCAGCAGTACCAGCACTACAGACAGCGCTAAAGCCAGGTCAGAGTCGTCCTCGCGCAACAAATAGATAGCCTGGGGGAGGGTGCGGGTCACCCCTTGCAGAGAGCCCGCGAAAGTCAGGGTCGCCCCGAACTCGCCCAAGGCGCGGGCAAAAGCCATGGTGGCGCCCCCGACTATGGCAGGAGTGAGCAAGGGCAACGTAACGCGGTGCAAGACATAAGTCGGAGACGCCCCCAAAGTCGCCGCAATTCGTTCATAACCGGAATCAAAAGTGCGCAGCGCGGACTCTAGAGACACCACATAGTAAGGCATTGCCACGAATGTTTGTCCCAGTACCACGGCTATGGTGGTGAACCCAATCTCGATACCAGCCAGAGACAGGTATTGACCTACTACGCCGCGCCGTCCCAGTGTCACCAAGAGTGCTAAACCAGCTACGACCGGCGGCAACACCATGGGCAGGACTGCAAAAGTGCGCCACACGTACGCCCAAAAACCCTCGGTGCGTGAAATCAGCAGCGCCAGGGGCGTGCCGAGAATCAGCACCAGCACCAGTGAAACCAGGCAGGTGCGCAGACTCAACAGCAGAGCATCACGGGACTCGTCGCGGGTCAGGATTTCCGCCAGGCGGATCCACGGCACTCGCACCATGAGCCCCAAGATGGGCAAAACGACCAACAGTAAGGCTATCCCCGCTGGCAAATACAGCCAGCGGGGAAAACCGTGGTTATTAGCGTTCAACGCGAAACCTTACTTAGCGGGGCTCATGAATCCGTACTTGGCAAAGACCTTTTGTGCCGCATCAGACAACACAAAGTCCACGAACGCTTTCGCTGCAGCGTCGTTGCCATTTTCGGCAGCCATCTTGGTGACCATAATCGGGTAGGCATTGACCACGGTGTCAGAGCCAGGAATCTCGATAGTGTCCACCGAGTCCTTTTCTGCCAAAGCGTCGGTCTGGTACACCACGCCCGCGTCAGCCTCGCCGCTGACAACCTTACCCATCACGTCCTTGACCGAAGTCTCTTCGGACACGGCTTGACCGGTGAAACCGACCTTTTGCGCCAGTTCACGATAAGCATTGCCACAGGGAACTCCGTCTGCGCAAATTACCAGCTTCTTGCCGTTGAGAGAGTCATTCAGACCGGTGACCCCGGCTGGGTTTCCTTTCGGGACTGCCAGGGTCAGGGTATTGTTCACAAAAATGCTGGGCTCGCCGGCGTTCAGTCCCGCGTCGGTGGCTTTCTTCATGTTCTTTTCGTCAGCGGAGGCGAACACGTCCGCTTTGGCGCCACCTTGCATCTGATCGAACAGGGAGGAGGAGCCGTCGAAGTTGAACTTTACGGTAATGTCGGGGTTTTCCTTTTGGAAGGCTTCCCCCAGCTCAGAAAAACTGGCCTTGAGAGAAGCCGCAGCAAACACCTGAATCATCTTGGCGTCGGCAGTTTTACTCGGTTCGGAACCTGCGGGTTTCGAGTCGTTCGAACCGCAAGCCGTGAGACCGGTTGCGGTCAGGGCGAGGATTGCCAAGCCTGCTCCAAGACGTGCGAATTTTTTCATCATTTTCCCTTTCGCAATAGCCGGTTCGGCGATTCTCCGGTGCCGGCAGTTTCATCGTGGTGAGCCTAGGGTGTCGTTAGGTTTTCCCTAAGATGCATCAATTACGACATTCGTGGCTTTGACTCGGGCGGTGGCGACCGCGCCGGGCACCAGTCCGAGTTCTTTCACCGACTCGGTAGAAATGAGGGACACCACGCGGAAGGGGCCGCACTGCAGTTCCACCTGACTCATGACTTTGTCCGAAACAACTTTGGTGACCAGACCGCGGAAATGGTTGCGGGCAGAGATGGAACCCGTGGAATCCGTGTCACCGAAATCTTTGGCTTTATCCTGGGCTAGTATCGCCAGTTCAGCCCCGTCTACAACCTTGCGTCCCGCGCTATCGGTTCCGGCACTGAGATGACCGGCGTCTATCCAGCGTCGCAGCGTATCATCGCTGACACCCAGTAAATTCGCGGCATCCTTAATCCGTAACTGAGACATACTTGCCACCTTATCTTAAATTCTGCGGATATTTTCCGAGGTTTGACCAGAATTTGCGGAAACCGCCTTGTGGCTGACAGTGTCTGTGTAGTTTCAATCCGCGGGGTACTGGGCGACCAGGTCGCGAAGTTTGGCTACATTCACAGCCGCTTTCTCTATATCTCCACCCGCGGCATATCCGACCAGGAAAGCCGTCAGGGGAGCCCCCGGACGAGACGGTCCATGTGCGACTTCGCTGATGAGATTCAGCAGTTCCTCCTGGACGGGGGCAATAGTCTCTCCGGGCAGCTGGAGCTCTCGGCTGGCGGCTTGTAGCCACGCTGCCATTTTTGCCATTTTTTCTGGGTCGTCCTTGCGATTTTCTGTTGCCATGTCTGCTCCTCGACTCATGTGGTTAAAAATATGCCGAGCCGTTTGGCTCGCACCTTTCAGCATAATGGTAAAAGCAACAGGGAGCGAGGACGAACCGAAAATGCCTAGTGAACTGGAATAATCATGGCGACGCGATAGAATGACCTGATACACCCATCGCTGAGGAAGTAGGCAGGTTTGACGGAGACGCTAACGCGAGTCAATCGTGTGAGCCAGGTGGCTCCGCTGACCTCTGCTTGGACTGTGCCACTGCGAGACAGCTGGGGACGGACGGCGCGTGACTTGCGCTTGTCGGTGACTGATCGCTGCGACTTGCGCTGTTCGTATTGCCTGCCGCGCGGGGGTGTGAAATGGGTGCCACGCCGGGAGCTGCTGGACGCCTCGGAAATTTTGCGTTTAGCGGGTATAGCAATACACCGTTTGGGGATTACTCAGGTTCGTCTGACCGGTGGGGAGCCCCTGTTGCGACCGGATTTGTTAGAGATTGCAGCTGGCGTTCGTGAGTCTTTCGTCTCAGCAGGTCTGGATCCCCAGTTGGCACTGACCACGAATGCACGTAGCTTGGCGCCGCTGGCCGCGGCATTACGGGCGACAGGAATCCGGCGCATTAATATTTCTCTGGATACGCTCGACCCGAACCGGTTTGCCCAAATTGCCGGGCGCGATGAGCTCGCGAAGGCTCTGGCAGGGATAGATGCTGCCCTGTCCGCCGGCTTTCAGACGGTGAAAATGAACACGGTGATGTTGGACCGCGTCAGTCTGCGGGAAGCTCCGGAGTTGCTGCGATTTTGTTTGGAGCGGGGTATCGAGTGGCGCGCCATTGAATACATGCCATTTGGTCCACACGCGGTTCGGGTCGACTCCACGCAACAGCTGGATTTTTCTCAACTGCGTCCGACTTTGGAACGTGAGTTTCACCTGGAGCCGGTGCGAGACAACGTTGATATTCACGCCCCGGCGACTCGTTTTGTCGTGTTTAACTCCGCCCGCACCCAACGTTTGGGGACGATGGGGATAATTTCCTCAGTTTCGGCGCCTTTCTGTGCAAACTGTAATCGAACCCGACTTTCCCCGACCGGGGTAGTGCGTCCCTGTTTGTTCTCTGACTTGAGCTGTGACCTGGGGATGCTGCTGCGCAGCGGGGCTAGCGATGATGAACTGGCTCAAGCGTGGGCTGGGGTGACCTGGGAAAAACCTTCCGGACACGGCTTGGGACAGCAGGATTTTCACTCTCCCACGATTCCGATGGCTCAGATTGGGGGGTAAAGATGCGGGAAAATGACGGTGACACGGTTGGGGTGCAAGTGCGGTTTTTCGCGGCCGCGGCGGAAGCGGCGGGTACTGATGTGGCGACGGTACAGGTAGCGCGGGATTTGAGTGTGGCGGAGACAGCGGCTCAGGCTGGCGGATGCGGCAGTGACTTGAATCGGGTGCTTTCCATTTCGTCATACCTGGTGGGGGGGCTGCGCGAATCGGGACAGAAGCGCCTCGCGGACCTCGATGATCTCACCGACCTCACCATCGATGTTTTACCGCCGTTTGCTGGCGGCTA
>NZ_GL385912.1:429107-481444 GCF_000146285.1 Mobiluncus curtisii subsp. curtisii ATCC 35241 | reverse complement strand
AAAGGGAGTGCCCCTGAACCGCACATCCAACTAACGCAAAAATCAATTCATAGGAGACTCTTTGGCGACCATACTGCAAGCGGACTTGACCGATGAGACTTTGGACCCGGCTAGGTTTGAGGCGAGCTTTACCGCGCCCGAAGCTGGGTGTCAGCTCGTGTTCATCGGTCGGGTGCGCAACCATGACCAGGGGCGCGGGGTGGAGGCGATTACCTATAGCGCTCACCCGGATGCTGCCGGCGAATTGCAACAGATTGCCAGTGAGGCCAGCGCGGTTCCTGGTGTCCAGGAGGTGGCGGTGCTGCATCGTGTGGGGCACCTGTCGATTGGTGAAGTAGCTGTTTTGGCGGGGGTTTCTGCCGCGCACCGACGAGCTGCTTTTTCTACGGTGTCTTGGCTGATTGATGCCGTTAAAGACCGGGTTCCTGTCTGGAAGAAACAGGTTTTTTCCGAGGGTGATGCGGCGTGGTCGAACGTCGATACGGACTTTCAGCCCCAGAGCCGCTACGCTGCCCACTGTGCGATTCCAGGGTTTGGGGCGTCCGGTCAGGATCGTGTTATGAGTGCAAAAGTCCTGGTGGTTGGCGCTGGTGGGCTGGGTTCGCCCATCATTGCGTACCTTGCTGCTGCCGGGGTCGGTCTGTCTGCGGCGGGGGGAGCCCTGGGGATTGCTGACGGTGACACGGTGAGTTTGAGCAACTTGGGGCGCCAAGTCATTCACCCGTTTAACCGCCAAGGCGAGCTAAAAACGGCTTCTGCCGCTGCCACCGTCCGCGCGTTGAATCCCGAGGTGAATGTCAGTGCGGAGCCTTCGTTGGATGCACAGAACGCCGCCGCGATTATCTCTCGATATGACCTGGTGGTGGATGCTACCGATACGTTTGCTTCGAAATACCTGATTTCTGACACTTGTGCGAAGTTATCCCGCCCCCTGGTGTGGGGCTCCGCAGTCGGAACAAACTTCGAGGTCAGCGTGTTTTCTCCAGCGGTCGGGACGTGTTTGCGCACGTTGTATCCGACTCCGCCTCCGCCCGAGAGTACTCCAGACTCGGCTACTGTGGGTATTCTCGGCCCGGTTTGCGGGCAAGCTGGGTCGCTGATGGCTACCGAGGTCCTGAAGATGGTTGCCGGTTGGGGCGAACCCCTAATCGGACGCCTGGTTATTGGGGATGCCCGCAGGGGCAAATGGAACGTGGTGGATTATTCGACTCGCGCTGCTGCCCAATTCCCGAACCCAAACTATTCCGAAACCCCGTCTGGTGAGACTGGTGACCGTAAAGGAGAGAAATCATGAGTAACACCGAAAAATTGCTTGATTACCAAGACTTTTTGGCGAGTCTCCTGGCTGAAATCGTTCCCCTAACCCCGCGGGAGCTTCCCGTGGGCGACTCTTTGGGGCTGACTTTGGCAGAACCCGTCATCTCCCGGCTGTCGGTTCCGCCCTTTACGAACTCGGCGATGGACGGCTTCGCTTTCAACAGTGCGGGGCTGCCGGTTGACGGTTCTGTAACATTGCCGGTGGCGGGCGATATTCCGGCGGGCACAGATCCGAGCGCGGATTGCCAGCCGGGTCAGGCGTGGCGGATTATGACCGGCGCAAAAATGCCCGCGGGGGCGGACACGGTGGTGAAAGTGGAGGACACGGATCAAAAGCCCGGTCCGGTTCCGCTACCGGAACAGGTCACTATTCATCGTGTTCCGCGAGCTGGGGCGAACGTGCGTCGGGTAGGTGAGGATCTGCCGGTGGGCAGCGAAGTCCTGGCTGCTGGCGAGGTCATGAGTCCGGGGGCGATTGCTTCGGCTATCTCGGGAGGCTATGCCAAAGTTACGGCGTTCCCACGGGTGCGGGTGGGAATTATTGCCACCGGTTCTGAACTGGCAGGGGCGGGGGCATCGCTGGAAGGGTCGATGATTCCGGATTCTAACTCGTCTCTGGCAGCAGCCTTGGCACGTGTGGCTCAGGCGGAGGTGAGCTTTGCAGGACAATGCGGGGATGATGTGGCACAGTTTAGAGAAACCTTGCGCCAGGTTGCAGAGACGAGCGACTTGGTCGTGACTTCGGGAGGGGTTTCTGCCGGCGCGTATGAAGTGGTGAAACAGGGCGTCAGTGAATGGGGATTCCATTTTGCACGAGTTGCTTTACAACCGGGCAAACCTCAAGGTTACGGCTTCGTCGAGGCAAGTGGGGGGCGCCGCGTCCCGGTGTTGACCCTGCCGGGAAACCCGGTTTCGGTTTTTGTTTCCTGGCATCTGTTTGTGCTGCCAGTTCTGGCGAAACTCAGTGGTCGGGATCCTGACCAGGCGCATGTCTGCCGGGAAGCGACCGTAGTGGAGGAGTGGACTTCGCCACGTGGGAAAGTCCAGGTGGTGCCCGTCCGTTTGACGCCGGGACAGCCGGGGGAAACCCCCACGGTGCAGCGTACTCACCGCTTGGGGTCGAAGTCACACTTGGTGGCTTCGCTGCATAAAGCGAACGCCTTGATGCTGATTGACCGGGATGTTGAGTCTGTGGCGCCGTGGTCGATTGTGAAAGTCATCGAAATTTAACCTCGGAGAGGCACGGAACTGCGGGGCTTAGGTAGCGTTCCGGGAACGGAGCCAATCGTGGAGCGCCGCGATTCCAACCGCCAGGAAATACAGTGCCAACAGGGCGGAGGCCTGCAAAATGACGGGCCACGGAGTTGGCAGTGGGTTGGCGATAGCCGAAAAAATAAACGCCACCATGGTTGCCCAACGCCAGCCCTTTAACATGGTGCGGGCTTTGAGCACCCCCAGGAAGTTCAGCATGACCAAAATCTCGGGAATCAGGAAAGAAATCCCGAACGCTAAAACCAGGCGAATATAGAACTTGATATAGGAATCTGCCTGTAGCAGCATCGCCGAATCCGGGGGAGTGAACGAGGACAGAATCGACACGGCTCGCGGTGCGGTCCAATCGCCGAAAACTGCTCCGGCAGCGAACAAGATGACACCAGCGACACCGAATATCAACATCCACAGGCGTTCTCGGCGTCGCAGACCGGGCCAGATGAAAGCCACTAGCTGAAAAATCCACCACGGTGAAGCCAGCAGCACCCCCAACCACAGGGACACGCGGATTTTCAGGTCAAACGCCGCGCCGATAGTTTGAAAGTTTAGGTTCGCGCCAGCGACGTCTTTCATGGGGGCAGTGATGTGCGCCAGCGCGAATTCGTAGAGAAACCATCCCCCAATTGTCGCCAGGGCGATGCCCACAAATGACCAAATCAGACGTCTGCGCAGCTCAGCGAGGTGAGCGGTGACTGACATGACGCCTTCAGAGCGGGCATCACGTTTCTTGTCAGGTAATTTCTCAGCAGGCACGCGCGGGATTACTGAGCGGCACCGTTGCCAGAAGTCGGGTCAGTTTTCGCGGAATTGTCCGCAGTGGTGTCATTCTGACCCTCAATTACTCTGCCGTCAGATTTGGTGTCCTCGGTCAAATCGTTGAGTTCTTCTTTCAGGACTTTCGCAGACTTGCCTACGTTGCGAGCAATCTCCGGCAGCTTCGAGGCACCAAAAACCACGACCAAAATAATGATGACAGTAATCCACACCAAGGGGCTTACGCTGAACAACATCACATGCGCCGGAACCATAAGTTTCTCCTTTTTAACTGGCTAAATCATTACCAGCTTACCAGTTTACGCGGGCTTTTCTTGCCGGGGGGCAGCTGGTGGCTCCGTGGGGGAATCGCCGGGGGCAGAGTCAATCGATGGTTTGGGGGTGTCTGTGGATTTTTTCGTCACAAGGTCAGTGGTGACGGTTTTCTCGGTGCTAGCGGCTTTTTCTATGTCAGCGACTTGTTCCATCCACAGCTGCATTTCTTCGGCGACGGCGTCTTTAATCATCTTGCGGGGGTCGTATTCTCGTGGATCAAAGCTGCTTAAGTCAACGCTCAAGCCGGACTTGGTGAAATTTGCTTCTTCGCGTAGCCGAGCGGACCATTCCCGCAACCACTCGATGACTTTTTTGAACCAGAGCAGAGCCTGAGCCGCGTTCCGTGGACCAATGACGATGACGCCTACGACTAAAATGAGCAGCAGCTCCGAACCGCTTATCCCAAAAAATTCCACGTGACAATTCTAGTCAGGGAAACAATTTCCTGCATATATTAAAAGGGTCAGATGAGGAAACAGACCCCGAACTGGGGTGTTTACGGGGAGACTTGTGATGGAAAATACCCTACCCATGAACCACCTGAACGAACACGGCGAGGCTCGGATGGTGGACGTGTCAGCGAAAAATGAAACGTTGCGCGAAGCGCGTGCGCAAGCCATAGTCAGCGTGTCGCCCCAGGTAGCCGCGGCTTTACGCGATAATCGTGTCCCGAAAGGAGACGCCCTAGCGGTGGCGCGCATCGCCGGTATCCAGGCGGTGAAACGCACCCCGGAGCTGCTCCCGCTGGCACACCCCTTGGGGATTACCTATGTTGCCCTAGACATCACCTCGGAAGGCAACGAGGTGATTCTGCGTTCTACGGTGAAGTGCGTAGAACGTACCGGAGTTGAGATGGAGGCTCTGACCGCGGTAACCGTGGGAGCATTGGCGCTGGTGGACATGCTAAAAGGGGTAGATCGCCAGATTACTTTACGGGAAGCCTTCGTGACTTATAAGTCCGGCGGTCGTTCGGGGACCTGGGAGCGAGAATCATGACTCATGCTGCCCAATCGTTACCGCCGGAGACACCGGCTTACGTCATTACGGTTTCTGATTCCGTTTCTGCGGGTGTGAACTCGGATCGGTCCGGTCCGTTGGCGGTAGAAATGTTGTCTGAACTGGGATTTGTGCTGAGCGGGCCGATGGTGGTTCCTGATGGTGTGGATTCTGTGCACCAGGCCGTAGCGGCAGCGTGCCACAGTGGTGCGCGATTAGTCTTTACGACGGGAGGGACGGGGATTAGCCCGCGTGACCTCACTCCTGAAGCTGTGGAGAGCCTGGTGGTAGCACGTTTAAGCGGCGCCGAAGCCGCGCTACTAGAACGTAATCGGCAGGCTGCGCCTCTGGGGATGCTGTCTCGTCCGGTGGTGGGGATTTCCACGCGGCAGGCGGGAGCCGCACTGGTGGTGTGCGCCCCCGGTTCTCCGGGTGCGGTGCGGGACACGATAGAGGTCCTCACACCGGTATTGGGGCATGTCTTGGAGATTTTAGACCGGACAAATTCCTGAAAATATTCTTATCTTTCCACCCCAGCGGTACCATGTTAATGTAAACATCGTAGACTGTTTCCCCTGGGGAGGAGAATAAAGATAATGAGGTCTGTAATGAAAAAAATTCCAGCAGCGGCAGGTGCCATTCTCTTGACCTTATCCTTGGCATCATGCATGGGAAACTCAGATTCAGCGGGGGGCAAGTCGTATGATTTTGATTCCATTAAACCTGACCCCGAGATTGTGGCGATGGTTCCGCAGGCAAACCGGGAGACGTTACGCGTAGCGATGGATATTCCTTATTCCCCCGCTATGTTTCTCGACGACAATAATCAGCCTACGGGTTACGAGGTAGATGTCTTAAAAGCCTTGTCAAGGCTGATGGGGGTGTCGGAACTCAAAATTAGTGATGAAGACTTCGATGCGATTATTCCCAAAGTTAATGACGGAACTTATGACCTTGGTATGGCATCCATCACCATTAAGAAGAGCCGGATGGCTCAGGTTAATATGATTTCCTACATTCAGGCGGGATTTATTTACGGCACGCAGGGGGGAAACCCTAAGAATTTCGATCCCGCGAATCCCTGTGGACTCAAGGTAGCCGCTAAATCAGAAACCAGCCAAGAAAACGCACTGCAAGATGTAAGCGCATCATGTTTAAAGGCTGGAAAACCAGCTATACAGATTGTTTCAAGTGATAATCAAGAAGATTTGATACAGCAGGTTGCGGCGGGAACGTTGGATGCCATTATTGGGGAGAGTCCGATTATGGCTTATGCCGAGTCGCGGAATCCAAAGTTTGCCACCGTGGGCGAGGCTTTCCACGTGGCTCCCCAGGGTCCGGCTATTGCGAAAGATAATCCAGAACTGGCGAAAGCCGTGCAGGCCGGTCTGCAAAAGATGATTGATACGGGGTTGTTAAATAACGTTCTTTCCACGTGGGGGGAAGAATCCATTGCACTGCACTATGCGACGCTAAACCCGCCAATTGCGTGAATTCAAATTCATATTCCATACTTTGGGATACTATAGGCTAGTAAAGTTTAGGTGGTTTCCTCTCTGGGAAGGAGAGCAGAGGCAATGTGGCCCTCGATGAAAAAAATTTCGGCAGCAGCGGGTGCTGTTCTGTTGGCAGGAACGCTGGCATCCTGTGCGGGTTCGACCAGTGCAGCTGGCGTTAAATCATATAATTTTGATTCCATTAAACCTGACCCTGAGATTGTGGCGATGGTTCCGCAGGCAAACCGGGAGACGTTACGGGTAGTGATGGATATTCCTTATTCCCCTGCGGAGTTCCTGGATAGTAACAAACAGCCTGTCGGCTACGAGGTTGATGTTATGAAAGCCTTGTCAAAGCTGATGGGGGTGTCGGAACTCAAAATTAGTGATGAAGACTTCGATGCGATTATTCCCAAGGTTAACGATGGTACCTATGATGTCGGTGTGGCATCTATGACCGCCACGAAGGCGCGGATGTCACGGGTCAATATGGTTACTTACATTCAGTCCGGGTACATCTATGGAACCCAGGCGGGCAATCCTAAAAATTTTGATCCTGCCAATTCCTGCGGATTGAAAGTTGCCGCCCAGTCAGGCACCACACAGGCTGAAACTTTACAGGCGAACAGTGATTCATGCGTGAAAGCCGGAAAACCGGCGATACAGGTTGTTACTGACGAAGATCAGGAAAAGTTGATAGAGCAGGTCGCGGCGGGAACTTTGGACGCCATTATTGGGGAAAGCCCGATTATGGCTTATGCCGAGTCGCGAAATCCAAAGTTTGCCACCGCAGGTGAGGCTTTCCAGGTGGCGCCGCAGGGTCCGGCGACCGCGAAAGACAACCCGGAATTGGCGAAAGCTATCCAAGCCGGTCTGCAAAAAATGATGGACACGGGAATGCTCAAGGAAGTCCTCGCGCCGTGGGGTGAGGAATTCATTGCACTCAACTATGCGACCTTGAATCCGCCGATTGCCTAGGTCAGGGAGGAAATAAAATGCGTTTTTCAGCAATGATTAAATTCACCATGATTGTGGTGATGGCGTTGGTAGTTTTCGGTCTCATCGCCCAAATCGGCACCATTGTCACGACCGGTCAGGTCAATCAGGCGCAAGAAGAATCGAACCAGCGCAATAACGGGATTACCTACATTAAGAATGCCCGGACAAACCTGGCTGACAATGCGCGGGACTTTGTGGTTTCCGGTCTGGAAGAAGCCATGATGGATTACTTCAACCAGATTTATGTGAATCGCGATTCTGAGTACGGAGCCCATCTCATCGCCGATAACGACGGTACGGCAGATGAAAACAAACTGGTGCAGCAGTCGCTGGAAGCGGCAAAAGCTACCCAAGACACTGAAATACACGCGATGGCTTTGGCAGCTCTGAGCCGTGGCACTGACTTTAGTACGCTGCCTGCGGATTTGGAAAATTTCCAGTTCTCTGCAGAGGAACGGGCTATGGATCCCGAGACACAGCTGCAAACTGCTACAGACATGGTGTTCGGGGAAATCTATTCCAATTCGTACAAGTCTGTAATGTCGCCACTGAACAGGTTGAATCAAATCGAAAACGGCTCTGCTAATGCCGCGGATACGCAAATGGGGCGGGCGGCCTCCCTACAAAAGGTCACCATCTATATTCTGATTGCGATATTCATTGTTCTGGCAGTGACGGTGTTGCTGTTCTTGCTCGCCGCGTTGCGCACTGTTCGCCTGCCCCTGTCACGGCATACTGAGGCTTTGCAGAATCACGACCAGTATGATTTGAGTTTCCGGTTGCGTGACGATACCGGAGTGCCGGAGATTCGGGATTTGGCCAAGGCTTTCAATGGGCAAAATGACCAGGTCAACGAGCTGATTGGGGAAGTTAGCGGAACGTCCAAAGGCTTGCATGAACATGCGGGTAATCTGGCAGATACGGCTGCTGAGCTAGACCAAACCGCTCAGGACACTCGTTCTCAGGCAGCGGGCGCGGCTGAACAGGCGCAGCTGCTGGCGACCAATATGGATACTTTGAGCACGGCGATGGAAGAAATGCAGGCGGCTATCCGCCAGATTTCTGAGTCTGCCACGTCGGCTTCGCGGATTTCAGAAGAAGCGGTGGAGTCGGTCGGTTCTGCGACGAAAGTTATCGATACCTTGGGCGAGTCTTCGCAGTCTATCGGAGAGATTACCAATTCGATTACTTCGATTGCAGAACAGACGAACCTGCTGGCGCTCAACGCGACGATTGAGGCAGCACGAGCCGGAGACGCCGGTAAAGGCTTCGCGGTTGTTGCTGGTGAGGTAAAAGATTTGGCTGCGCAGACCGCAGTGGCGACGGCAGATATTTCCGAGCGGGTCAATTCTATCCAGGAGGATTCCACGAAGGCAGCTGAGGCCATCGCGCAAATCAGTGAGGTCATCGCGCGAATCAACGATTCCCAACAGACGATTGCTTCGGCGGTAGAGGAACAGACGGCAACGACAAATGAGATGTTTGGTGTCGTTAGTGGCGCCGCACAGACGACTCAGGACATCGTGGGCACGATTGAGACGGTTTCGGCTAAGGCTGAGAAGTCCGCTGCGGGCGCCCGCACGACTCTGGAAGCCGGTCAGGCGGTCGCTGACTCATCCAGCCAGCTCAGCAAGCTCGTCTCCCGCTACCATCAGTAAGAGCCGCGTTAAATCATCCCGACGAAGGTGCCGCACAGAATCTTGGTAATCATCGCGACGGGATAAGCCATGGCATAGCCCAAGGAAACCCGCGGGTCGGTGTTGGTTTGATCATTAGCGAATCCCAACACCGCCGGCTGGGTTTGGGCGCCGCCCATGAAGCCGGAGAGTTTCGTGCCCCCCATCTTGGCTACCACACGCATCAAGATAAACAGGGCAAGTCCAAAAATGTTGGTGATGATGAAGCCCAGAAGCAGAATCTTCCACCAATCTCCACCGGTGAACGCGGTTTGGATGGAACCTCCGGCGTTTGTGCCAGCTTGGGCTAGGAACAGCAGCAGCCCGATTTCGCCCAAGACTTGACCCGTCGTGTAGGGCAGGGTGGTGACAAAGGGACCGATACGTCCGATGCGTCCCATAATCAGTCCCATGATGATGGTTCCAGCGGCATACCCGACGCTGAAATATCCGCCTCCGGGATTGGGGATGGGAATTTCGCCGATGAGGAACCCCAGGGTCATCCCAATTCCCAGTGCCACCGGGTTAAGGGAAGTGAGTCCGCGGGTGGAATCACCCAAGTATTTGGTGATGGTAGCGATATTAGATTTTGGTGCTACCACGCGCAACCGGTCGCCTAACTGCAAGGTCAAATCCGGGTAAGCTACCATATCCACATCGCCGCGACGGACGCGAGAGACAGTGGCACCAAAGCGGTCGCCCATGTTTAGCTCTGCAATCGTCTTGCCGGCTTTGGTGGCATCGGAAAGGGTAATGCGTCGATAGTCCAGGTAGGTGCGGTCGGTCTGTAGTGAATGGGAGGACGAGTGCCCCAATTCTTCAATGATGGTGTGGACCGCTGAGGCTTCACCCACAATGGTAATCAGGTCACCGGGGTTGAGCGTATCCGACATGTTGGGACGGGTGATGGGTCCATGTTCACCGCGGCGCAGACGTGAAAAAGCCAATTTTTCGTCGAAACGCTCGAAGATTTCTCCCAAGCGAGGTTGGGTGTCGATTTCCACTCGGATTGTTTTGGACACGACGGGGCTGGGCGCATCGCGGTCATTTTTGCCTTTTTTCAGTGCCAGCGAGGCAAAAAAAATCATTCCCAGGACGCCGTACAGGTAAGCAATAGAATAACCGACCGTGGCGGTGGCATTGTCTCCAGAAGTTTCCCCTCCTGCTTCGAGCATCGGAGTGTTAGTCAGAGCCCCCGAGAGGGTACCCACAATTTGGCTGACAGGCATTCCCAGAAGGGTGCCGATACCCACCGCGACAGCGCTGACTCCCACATAGACGCCGACCAGCAGGAGGATGGATTTCCAGGCAGTCTGAAGGGTTGCAAAAAAGTTCGAACCAGAGTTTGAACCAATACAAAACGCAAACAGTGAGAGCCCTAATACCGCGATTTCTTTTGGAATCATGAGCTTTATGCCCGAGGCACTGGCCCACGCCGAGACGGCAATCGCGAGGAACAGTACCGCTGCTGCGCCCAAGGAAACACCTTTGACCTTGATGTGTCCAAACGCCATGCCTATACCCAATAAAGCAGCTAAAAGGACAATTGGGTGAGCTGCGAAAAATTCGAACAAAATGCCCTCCAGAGACGTCGTGATAAATCAACCTCGTGGTCGGGAAAACCAACAAAGTCAGTCTATCAACGCATACTGAAAGAATCGTCAGCGTCGGCGTGGAGGACGGGGTGGGTATCAACAATTTCCTTGTCTTGCAGCCAGTTTCGATCCGTTAGCATCCGGGCTGTGGAAAGTCCGATACCAATTGCCAAAATGACTATAGACACCTCGGTGAGGGAGGCAATAGCCCCCATAAAATTCCCCTCATTGAGGTGTACCAAGGCTGAATAGAGGGGAACCCCCGGAACCATCAGTACCGCTGCCGGCACGGACAACGAGACTCGTGAGTAGTTAAAGTTTGACAGGCGAGAGATAAAGTCTGCCAGCAGCCCGATTGCCAGCGCCTCCAGTCCTACGGAAAACTGCCAATTTAGCCCTGATTCCACGACGAAAAAACGCAGCGGATTGACCAGGGCGCATATCAGACCGGCATAAACGCACAGGCGCCGGTTCGAGTTAAACAGCATGGCGAACCCGGCAGAGGCCACAAATGAACAGACCGTGCGAGTCAAGTAGAGCCAGTTTCCCTCCAGAGGCGGGTTCACCGCGGGATCAACTGCCCAATGGAAGGTGAGGGACACGATCCACACGCTCACGCCGGCGGAAATAATCAGCATCAAGGTGTATACCAGGCGGGGTATCCCGGCGGAAAGGTCCATGCGCACCAAATCGAGCATCGAGGTAATGAGCGGGAAACCGGGAACTAAAAATAGAACCGCAGACACCACTCCCACCCGGAATCCGAGAGGATCAGCAGTAACCCAAGGCGGTATGGTTGCCAGGACCGCGGATGAATAGACTCTCCTCAAGCACGTTTCCAGGAGCTCGGCGCAGCAAATATAAACCACTGAGGCGGCAAAACCGGCAGTCATCCAGACTGCAAAATGGTTCGTTTTCTTTGCCATCATCATCCGGCGCACGCTTTGCCCGAATCCTGCAGCTAAACCTGCCAATATACACTCGATGAGACCGCCGCGGTTCAGGAAACAGAAGCAGGCGCAGGCAAATCCTGCTGCCAATGTATTAGCAATCTTATTGAATTCAGGTTTGTAGGACTCAATGCGATCCATGAGCCGGTTTGCTTCGCTGACGGGGGTATCCGGCTTGATGTTTTGAATAAATAGCCGCAGCCGATCGAGTTTCGCGGCGTTGGTTCCAAAGTCCCTCTGCTCTGAGATCTCGGTACGGGAAAAGGGACGCAGATAGACGGTGGAGCTGATTTCGCCAAAGGTAACTTGAACATGGTGTTCATCGGCGCCCAACGCGGTAGCCAAGCGGGCCATCGAAATCTTAATGCGGTAGGCAGAAGCCCCGCAGGACTGCAGCATGTGACCTAAGCGCATAATTGTGCGGGACACTTCTGTGAGCTGGATACGAATCTTTTCGTACTCCACCACACTTTGCGTACTGACTTCAATAGGGGTGTCGGTCGATTTTGGCTTGGGGGTAAAAGCGTGGTCGCGCTCGCCACGCAGTCGTTCCAAGTGCTTTGACAGAAACATTGCGGTCTGCTCTTTCACGCGTCGGGGAAAATTTAGATTCAATGACACAAAAAGATTTAACCATCTGGTGGACGCCATTAATCAGGACTAAGGGCACAGCTGGAGAAAATAATTTGGTTTTCCCCGGTTTTAGGACCTACATAGAAGCTATATTTTTGTGGTGGGGACCGGGATTTTCCCCGGCTCCATCCGTCTCACTATTCGGTCGGAAATCCACATAGTGAGATTTTACCCTTGCGAGTTTCGCTCTCATTTGACCCAGAGTTACATTTGAGGGCATGAGCGAACCAGAAAAGAAATCCATGGGCGCCTATGGCCCGGAGGAGACCCCCAATGAAGTTGATCCCGCAGCTCGCGGGGAAGTCATGACCGGTGCGAAAGCAATCATTCGTACCCTGGAGGAACTGGGTGTGACCGATATTTTCGGACTCCCCGGTGGGGCGATTCTCTCCACTTTTGATCCGCTGTATGACTCCCAGAAACTAAACTTCGTACTTGCCCGCCACGAACAGGGCGCAGCCCACGCCGCGGAAGGCTACGCGAAATCCACCGGGAAAACCGGGGTCTGCTTGGTGACCTCGGGACCTGCCGCCACGAACCTTCTGACCGGTCTGGCTGACGCCATGATGGACTCGGTTCCGATGGTGGCGATAACTGGTCAGGTCGGAGCGGAATCAATCGGTACCGACGCATTCCAGGAATCCGACATTGTGGGAGCCTCAATGCCCCTGACCAAACACAGTTTCCTGGTCACGCGTCCCGAGGACATTCCCTCGCGCCTCGCCGAGGCTTTTTTTATTGCAACTTCCGGTCGTCCCGGACCGGTGCTGGTGGATGTCACGAAGACTGCCCAGAACAAAAAAATGGCTTTCACCTGGCCCCCGCCGATGGAACTGCCCGGATATAAACTGCCCGGTAAACCTTCCAAGCAGCAAATCGTGGCAGCCGCGACCGAAATCGCGGTGGCGCATCGTCCGGTACTTTATATCGGCGGTGGGGTGATTGGCGCCAATGCCGCTCCGGAACTGCGGGAACTTGCGGATGCGACGGGGGCGCCCGTGGTCACCACCCTGACCGCGCGGGGCGCTTTCCCGGATGACTCCCCACAGCATATGGGGATGCCGGGGATGCACGGACACGTGTCCGCGGTGCTCTCTATGCAACAGGCTGACCTGTTGATTGCGCTGGGTACCCGGTTTGATGACCGGGTTACCGGGGATGTGAAATGCTTTGCGCCGCACGCCAAAGTCATTCACGTTGATATTGATGCGGCGGAAATCTCAAAGATTCGTCACGCTGATGTTCCCATCGTGGGAAACCTCAAAGACGTCATGGCAGCCCTGCTGCGAGCCTTGCCCCAAGCCTACAAACAGTACGGCAGACCGGACCTGACTCCGTGGATGAAGTCCTTGACTAAACTCAAAGACAAGTATCCCGTCTACTTTGACGATACCTTGGACGGACTGGTCAGTCCCCAAAAGGCGATTAAGGTGCTTGACGAAGTCAGTGACGAGGACGCAATCGTGGTCACCGGCGTTGGACAGCATCAGATGTGGGCGTCCCAGTTCATGACCTACCGTTACCCGCGCACCTACATTTCGTCCTGCGGTCTGGGGACGATGGGATTTGGGGTTCCTGCCGCGATGGGCGCGAAAGTCGCTAATCCGGATCGGGAAGTCTGGCTCATCGACGGGGACGGCTCGTTCCAGATGACGAATCAGGAACTGGCTACCTGCACACAGTTGAATATCCCGATAAAGGTGATGCTGATTAATAACTCCTCGCTGGGGATGGTGCGTCAATGGCAGACCTTGTTCTATAACCAGCGCTATTCTCAGACTGATCTGCATGATGGGGTCCGGAACTTCGCCGAGGCTGACCGGGTGGGAATCCCCGACTTCATGCTGTTGGCGAAGGCCTACGGAGCCGAGGGAATCCGAGTAACCGATCCGAAGGATTTGCGAAAAGCTCTGGAAACGGCTCACCAGATTAACGACCGTCCGGTCGTGGTTGAGGTGCTGGTCAGCCCCGACGCTATGGTATTCCCGATGGTTCCCGCCGGGCAGACCAACGATAAAGTCATTTATGCCCCTGACAAGACTGTGACCTGGGAGGACTAAACATGAACATGACGCATACCCTGTCGGTGCTTGTCGAAAACAAGCCTGGTGTTTTGGCACGCGTGGCGGCACTGTTTGCCCGCCGTGCCTTTAATATTCAATCCCTCGCGGTGGGGGAAACTGAGAAACCGGAGATTTCGCGCATCACCATCGTGATTGATGTGTCCGAAGTGTCCCTGGAACAGGTCACCAAACAGCTGAACAAGCTGGTCAACGTGCTGAAAATCGTGGAGTTGGATCCCGAACGGGCAGTCGAGCGGGAACTGGTGCTGATTAAAGTATCAGCTGACGATACGAATCGAACCGCGGTGCTCCAGATTGTAGAACTGTTCCGGGCACATGTCGTGGACGTGGCGCGAAGCACCTTGGTCATCGAATCTATTGGCTCCCCAGCGAAACATGCGGCGCTGCTGCGTGAATTGGAGCCTTACGGAGTTCGGGAAATCGTCCAATCGGGCAATGTCGCGATAGGGCGCGGCTCGAAATCTATCACCGATCAAATTTAGGTGCAGATTAACAGGATTTTGCTTATTATTTGCACAGATTGAGCCCTATATCTTTTTCAATGAAACACCTCTACAATTATTAAGGAGAATAATCATGGCAGAAATTTATTACGAAGACGACGCTGACCTGTCGCTCATCCAGTCTCAAAAAGTAGCCGTAATTGGTTACGGCTCGCAGGGGCATGCCCACGCGCTGAACCTGCGTGACTCCGGGGTCGATGTGGTCGTGGGCTTGCGTGAAGGTTCCTCGTCCTGGGCGAAAGCTGAGGAACAGGGCTTGTCGGTAAAGCCCGTGGCAGAGGCGGTGAAAGACGCCGATGTGGTCATGATTTTGCTGCCGGATCAGGTGCAAAGCGCTGTCTACCGAGCTGAAATTGAGCCGAACTTGAAGCCGAACGCTGCCCTGTTCTTTGCTCACGGGTTCAACATCCGTTTCGGATACATCCAGCCCGGTCCCGGTCACGACGTATGCATGGTGGCTCCCAAGGGTCCGGGTCACGTGGTGCGCCGTACTTTCGTTGCCGGTCAGGGCGTCCCCGACGTTATCGCCGTGGAGCGTGACGCCTCCGGTCACGCTTGGGAGCTGACGAAGTCCTACGCGAAAGGCATCGGAGGGACCCGTGCGGGTGTCATCAAGACGACCTTTACCGAAGAAACCGAAACTGACCTGTTCGGCGAACAAAACGTGTTGTGCGGCGGAATTTCCCAGCTCATCCAGTACGGTTTTGAAACTCTGGTTGAGGCCGGTTACCAGCCTGAAATCGCCTATTTCGAGGTATGCCATGAGATGAAGTTGATTGTGGACCTCATCAACGAAGGCGGTCTGTCCAAGATGCGCTGGTCTATCTCTGATACTGCTGAGTATGGCGATTACGTCTCCGGTCCGCGCGTCATTACTCCCGATGTTAAATCCCACATGAAGGACGTCTTGGCAGACATTCAAAACGGCAGCTTCGCCAAGCGGTTCATGGATGATCAAGCTGCCGGAGCTCCTGATTTTAAGCGTCTGCGCGCCGCTGGTGAAGGTCACCAGATTGAAAAAGTTGGTGCTCAACTGCGTCAGATGTTTACCTGGAATACCAATAAAGACACCGATTATGTGGAGGGTCACGCCGCCCGCTAATCGCCCAGCACAGATAAGGACCTCGTGATGAAAAAGTTAATCCCCATTTTTGCGTTGGCTTTAGCTTGCGCTGCGTGGGGGTCAACTTTTTTCATGGTAAAGGATCATGTGTTGACTGAGGTTCCGGCAGCCGACTTCCTGACTGTGCGCTTTGCGCTTGCGTCTGTAGTGGCGTGTCTGTTGTGGTTTCGAGAACTGCGTACGGCAGGTTGGAAGACTCTGGCGCTGGGCTTTGGGGCAGGGGTTCTTCACGGTTTGGGGCAACTGTCACAAACGTGGGGACTAAACATGACTACCGCCGCGACTTCAGGGTTCATCACTGCCATGTCTGTGGTCCTGGTACCTTTTGTGGCAATGATTCTGTTCCGGGAACACTTCAAACCGATTACCTGGCTCTGGATGTTGCTGGCCACGCTCGGCTTGGCGGCGCTTTCCTTGCGGGGATGGTCTTTTGGCTTGGGGGAGCTTATAACCCTGTTGGGAGCAGTGTTCTTTGCGGCTCACGTGGCCTCCCTCGGTGTGATTTCGCCGGGACGCTCCGCAGGAGCACTGGCGGCGATGCAGATGGTAGGACCCGCGGTGGTGAACGCGGTTCCGGCGCTATCGGATGGGGAACTTACCTTGCCACCCAACGCTATCGTCTGGGCTGACTTGGTTTATATGGCTCTGGTTTGTGCCCTGGGCACTCTGTTCGTCCAAACGTGGGCACAAGCGCGGATGTCCTCTACCGAGGCAGCTTTGATTATGGCGTGTGAACCGCTTTTTGCCACTCTCTTTTCGGTGGTGTTTAGCGGCGAAGCCTTGACCTGGCGGCTCCTGGTGGGTGGCAGCCTCATCATGGTGGCTATAGTGGCGGCTCAACTGAGCGGGGTTCATCCCGACGAAGCTGAGCCAGTTCCGGTCAAAAACCACGAAGCTGCCCGAAAAACTGCGAATCTGACCGGAAAAACTGACAAAGTTAGAAGTAAAAAGAAAGTTGGCATGACATCATGACGAGCATTGATTTGGCTCTGATTCCGGGGGATGGCATCGGTCACGAGGTCGTTCCCGAGGCCGTGAAGGTTCTCAAAAAGGTCCTGGACGGGGCAGGCGTTGACTTGAAAACTACCCTCTACGATTTAGGGGCAGCACGGTACCATCGCGATGGGGTGGTTTTGGATGAAGCCACGGAACAATCCTTGCGCGGTCACGACGCAATTTTGCTGGGTGCAGTCGGTGATCCCTCCGTACAGTCTGGGGTGTTAGAGCGCGGGCTGCTGTTGAAGCTGCGTTTCGACTTTGACCACTATGTGAATTTGCGCCCTTCCAAATACTATCCGGGGGTGCCGACTCCGTTGTCGAATCCAGGCAACATTGATTTTGTGGTGGTGCGCGAAGGCACGGAAGGCCTGTACTGCGGCAACGGTGGGGTGTTGCGTCAGGGCACGCCACAAGAGATTGCTACCGAAGTGTCCGTGAACACTCGTCACGGCGTGGAACGTGTCGTGCGCTACGCTTTTGCCCAAGCCCAGTCCCGGCGCCAACATCTGACTTACGTCCACAAGCACAATGTGCTGGTTAACGCCGGACACCTGTGGCGCCGTTGCGTGGAGGAAGTCGGGGAGGAATTTCCAGAAGTCAAAGTCGATTATTTGCACGTCGATGCTGCCACGATTTTCCTGGTTACGAACCCATCCCGGTTTGACGTGATTGTGACCGACAACCTGTTCGGTGACATCTTGACC
This sequence comes from Mobiluncus curtisii subsp. curtisii ATCC 35241, assembly GCF_000146285.1. Lineage (GTDB taxonomy): Bacteria > Actinomycetota > Actinomycetes > Actinomycetales > Actinomycetaceae > Mobiluncus > Mobiluncus curtisii. The sequence continues at coordinate 464,008 of NZ_GL385912.1, read as the reverse complement.
GACGAAGCGGGAGCAATCACCGGCGGTATTGGCTTGGCGGCATCGGGAAACATCAACCCGGAAAAAACTTTCCCGTCCATGTTTGAACCCGTCCACGGTTCCGCCCCAGACATCGCGGGTCAAGGTAAAGCCGACCCGACTGCCACTATTGCGAGCCTGGTATTGATGCTGAACCATCTGGACTATCCCCAGTTGGCAGCGCATATCCAACGCGCTATTGACGCGGATATGGCTCATCGTGCTGAAGCCTCTGCGGCAGGAACTCCGCTAGCGCGTACTACCAGCGAAATTGGCGACGCTATAGCTGCCTATCTATAGGTCTGGTGACTGCCAATCCCCGTAAACGCTGAAAATCCTGGACATTACGTCCCCTAACCGACTTTTGCCTGTCAATAACCTAAAGAAAGAAGAACGACATGAGTAACCTCGAAGAACTTGCTAAAAAACCGTTGCCTGACGCTGACGAACTAGCGGGACGTTTCCCTGCTCAGCCACACGACCACAAGGCCACTGAATCCACCTACCAAGAGGTAATGGAAAAACTTGCTTTCGGTCAATCCTTTAGTGATTATATGGCGCACGCGCGGTGGACCAAGGACGGCGGCTGGCAAGAAAAAGACTTGCGTCCTTATGGACCACTGCCCGTGTATCCGGGAACCTCAGTGTTGCATTACGGTCAGGAGGTTTTTGAGGGATTAAAGGCGTACCGCCGCGCTGATGGCACGATTTGGCTGTTCCGTCCCGCTTTCAACGCAAACCGGTTCAATCAATCCGCACGCCGCATGGCGCTGCCGGAAATCCCGGTTGAGGACTTCGTGGGGTCTTGTGTGGATTTGGTGCGCGCCGACGCCCGCTGGGTTCCCGTCAAAGACGGCGCCACCCTGTACCTGCGTCCCTTTATGTACGCCTCGGAGTCTTTCCTGGGGGTACATCCGGCGCATGAGGTGACCTACCTCAATATCGGTTCGCCTTCGGGCTCTTACTTTAAAAATGGTTTTTCACCGGTGTCGATTTATGTATCGGAAGATTACCATCGTGCCGGACCGGGCGGTACCGGTGAAGCTAAGACTTCCGGTAACTATGCGGCATCTCTGCAACCTCAAGAGATTGCCGCAGAAAAGGGCTACGCGCAGGTGTGCTTCCTGGACGGAGAAACGAACACCTATATCGACGAGCTGGGGGGCATGAACGTCTTTGTGGTGTACCGTGACGGCAAGGTGGCGACTCCGCAGCTCAACGGGTGTATTTTGGAGGGCGGCACCCGCGGTGCGATTATTCAGGTTCTGGCTGACGAGGGCATTACTGTCAGTGAGGAACGTATCGCCCTGCACCAGCTGTTGGATGATATTCGCGCCGGTAAGGTCGCCGAGTTCCTGGCTTGCGGGACGGCCGCGGTCGTGACCCCGATTGGCAAACTTGGAGGGAAAGACTTTGAGTTGGAGGTTCCTACCGGTCCGATGACCAAGCACCTGCACGATGTCATCACCGGCATTCAGTGGGGACGCCGCGAGGACTCCCACGGCTGGTGTTACCGGGTGTCGTAGCCTAAAAGGTTGATATGGACAGTACCTTAGAGGTCGCATTTATTTCGCATTCTGGCGCCAGCCAGGGGAATATCCTGTCCGATTCCGAGAGACAGGAATTTGTCGAGCTATTTACTGGCTGGAGTGAAGAATGCTTGGACTTCGAGGAGAACCGGTGTGCCGCTTGGTACTACTATCCGGAGGAACCTTGGCCACGAGACATTCCTAACTTGCTTTCATGGGTTTATGTATCTTTCCCAGAATCGCAAAAGCCTCCGTTCGCGCTGCTGTTCGCGGCGATGTCGCATTGTGTGCGGCTGGTGAAGCCTGCCACCGTCGATGGAGTATTCATAAGGGTTGGTTCGTTTGAGTTTTCCCTCGGCAAGCAAATCGTGTCCTATGGGCAACCATCCGTTGAGACGAGTTCAGCTAGGTCGCGGCTGCAGCGGTTCGTCGGTGAGGTTATTCCGCGGGTGATTTTTCCAGATGTCAGGGGAGAATCGTATCTCGAAATCATTGCAGAGAACTTCCGCAAGCCACAACAAGCGACGGTAACCATCGAATATGCCGACCAAAATGTTATACCATTTTGGGATATATTTTCCGAACTTGTCCAACATCAGGAAAAGCACATATTTTATGGTTCCGAAACCGCCTCATACAATCAGGCGGCGTCGAGCACACCACGTCAGACCAGACCGAATTCGAGACAATCTGATTCACGACAGGTCAAAGTGGACGTTTGGAATCCCATAGTAATCGGCAGGCTAACGCGGATTATTTTCCAAGCCCTGCACTTAGCTCACATCTCGTATCCTCTAACCATGACCATTGAAAAATGCTAGCCCCTAGGCTACAACTAATGTTTTCGTGTCTGAATTTATGGCAACGAGGTGTTTCCAGATAGAACGACGTCTATCTGGAAACCACAAAGTTAGCAATCAATTAAGAATGGGCAGCTGCCAGGGGTAGAGGTAGACCTGCTGGTTAGAGGCGGCGATGGCGCCGCGTATACTGTGCCACAAGGTCAGCACGAACACCGCCAGCCACAGAATCAGAGAGAGCGGAATTAATACGATGGTAAAGAAAGCAATCCACCCGGCGATGCTGGCCAGCCACATGGTGACGTTAAAATTAAACGCTCCAGCAGCGGCAACGCGCACGGCTGGGGAACTGTCCTTTTTCACCAACCAGACGATGAGCGGTCCGAGGAAGGACAGCCAGCCTGCTGAAACCGCCATAGCGATAACTACCGAGAGATGAGCGAACATCGCCCACATACGTTCATTTTCTTTCACATATTTATTTTTCATGACACTGAGATTATCTGCAACCGGAAACCCGATTCTCTGATCCGGAATCATCTCCCCACCGACACCTTAAAAATAATTCGGAGGTTGGGGCTAAGCACCAGGAAAAACCCGCTGGTGGTGAGACTCAGCTCAGCCTATTGGGGAGGTATTCCCGTCACGACACGCTGTTTCGGGGTGAGCCGTTTCTTGGGTAGCAGCGGCGCTTTGTCCCCTTCCAAGGTCAGCGGCCAGGCGTTGACCACAGCTTGCGCAAAGCGCCGGGAACGTTCGGAGTTTCCAATGGTGTTGTAGTGTACCCCATCACCGGTGAGGAACCACTCGGGGCGGACATCCCGATCCCACGGATAGACCCACATATTGGGGTAGCGTTGCTGCTGGTGGTAAAGCTCTGCATTCCAAGCGTCCATAACATCCTTGGTGTACCACCGGGGCGATCCGTTCGGGTTTACTACAGTCGTAATCCAGAGCACCGGGTAGTTCGGTCCGATGATGTCCATGGTGGTGCGAATATGAGTGTCGTAGTCGGTGCCGCCATAGACGTTCATATTCGCGGCATCGTTCGTTCCCAGAGCAATCACAAAGCATGAATCTTTATCAATCCCGCCGGCGAGGATTTCGCGGATAGAGTCGTTACCGGACGGAAAATCCTTAAACCCCTGATTGGTGGCGCGCGCCCCGAAGCTAGAGTTGGTAACCTTCGTGGCGCCGGTGTCCGCGTAGGTCTTCTCAGCATTGTCAGCCGGATTGAGCACTCCGGCATCGGTGAACATTGCCAGGGAGGTGGAATCTCCCACGTGAATGATTTGGTGGCATCGGGTGTGAGTCGCCGCGAGGGCGCGTGCCTGAGCCGCTTTACGTTCCCGTTCCGCTTGAGCCTTTGCCAGGGCTGCCTGTTTTGCCTCGAGCTGATTGTGATAGCTAGTAGCTGCATTGGTTGGCACGCCGACCAGGGCAAAGATGAGGAGGAAAGCGAGAGGGAAAGACCACAGAGCGCGGGGTAGGGAGCCTCTGCGAGCCAGCCACCGCCACAGAGGGACAAAGAAGCCGTTGCGACGAATGGGATCCTCGACCAGGGTCCAAGACAATGCAGCCAGACCAATGGTAGCTCCGATGATAATCAAGGCTCGGGCAAAGACCGGTATCACCTGCAGAGGCGTGTAAAGGAAAGCAATAAGTGGCATGTGCCACAGATACATGGCGTAAGACCTCTCCCCAATCCAGGCGAGGGGGCGGAGCGCAAAGAGCTGATATATCTGCGTGTAGCGGTTCGAGACAGCAAAGAGCAATGCCGCGGTAGCCAGCGAGAGAACCACCAGTAAGCCGTTGAACAAGGCTGGTGAAGAATCTGGAATAAAGAAATAAATGACCAGCACCGCGCCCAGACCGAGCCATCCCAAAGCTTCCGCCGGGTAGTTATCCCTTCGAGAGATGACCCTGCCGATGAGGGGGCGGGTCGCACTGGGATCAGTGGGCTGAATCATCGCAATGGCGAGGATAGCCCCCACCAGCAGACCTCCCGCGCGAGTATCGGTGCCTTCATAAAGGCGGGTGGCATCCATGCCGAGAGAGTATCCGTATGCCAGCCACGCGAAGGAACCGACAGTGAGTATTGAGGTCAAGACCAGGAGGGGGATACGGCGACCGCGGCTGATGACCAAGAACAAGAGCAGCACCAGCGGCCAGAACAGATAGAACTGTTCCTCGACCGACAGCGACCACATATGCTCAAAGGGGCTCTGGGCGAACTGGTCAAAATAAGAATCGCCCCAGAAAATGGTGGCCCAGTTATTGACGTAGAAAATGGTGGTAAGCCCGCCGAGACGATAGTCGGACCAGTTTTCAGCTTTAAAAAACGGCGTGAGTGCCCAGATGACCAGCACCGTGAGGATGACTGCGGGCATTAAGCGGCGCAGGCGGCGCAGCCAAAAGGTTTTTAGCCCCAGGTTGCCGTGGTGATACCAAGAACGCATGAGGTTACCGGTGATGAGGTAACCCGAGATGGTAAAGAATACGCCCACACCAGCCAAGCCTCCGGGCATCCATTTGAATCCGAGGTGATAGCAAATTACGCCGAGGACAGCGAGAGTTCTCAAGCCGTCGATGCCTGGGTTATAGCGTGATTCATTACCTATTGGTTTCGGCATGGTAGTAGCAATAGTACTCTCTCAGGGACACGTAATTTAAATCAATGAAATTAATGCAGTGGAAATGGAGCTCAATTAATTTCTTGCGGGGGACTTTTGTAACATGGGTGCATGAAAACGACGACTCAGCCGATAGAGATATACGATACAACTTTGCGTGACGGTGCCCAGATGGAGGGCATTTCGCTGTCTGTAGCGGACAAGCTCAATATTGCCCAAGCCCTCGATGATTTAGGAGTTAGCTTTATTGAGGGCGGATGGCCCGGCGCGATTCCGAAAGACACCGAGTTTTTCGCGCTGGCGTTGTCGAAACTGCAGCTGCGCCACGCGACTCTGGCAGCTTTCGGCGCCACCCGCAAGGTGGGAACTAAAGCCAGTGAGGACCCCCAGGTCCTAGCACTGCTAGAGTCCGGGGCACCGGTGATTACCCTGGTGGCAAAATCCGATTTGCGTCATGTTACGGATGCCCTAAAAACTACCGGTCAAGAGAACTTAGCGATGGTGCGCGATACGGTGCAATTCCTGGTTAAGGAAGGGCGGCGTGTGTTCCTGGATGCCGAACATTACTTCGACGGCTTGACACACGATGCCGAATACGGGCTGAAAGTGCTGAAAGCCGCCGGTGAAGCGGGTGCGGAAACGGTCGTGCTGTGCGACACCAACGGTGGCAATCTGCCCTCTAGCATCGGCGCGAAAGTCATGGAAGCCCGCGACTACCTGGATAAAAACGGCTTGACTCAGGTAAAAATCGGGATTCATACCCACAATGACACGGGGTGTGCCGTGGCTAACGCTATGGCTGCCATTGAAGCCGGGGCGGCGCAGGTCCAGGGCTGTGTGAACGGCTACGGGGAACGCACCGGTAACGCTGACATCCTCACCCTTGCCGGCAACATTGAAATCAAACTGGGTCGCCCCGCCCTGCTGAACGAAAAAGGTCTCGCGGAGCTGACACGCACTTCGCATCGCGTTGCAGAAATCACGAATCTACAGCCGTCTAAGCGTCTGCCTTACGTGGGGGATTCTTCGTTTGCGCACAAGGCAGGTCTGCACGCTTCGGCTATCCGCGTGAATCCAGACTTGTATCAACACATTGATCCCGCGACGGTGGGCAACGATATGCGGATGTTGGTTTCCGAGATGGCAGGACGGGCATCAGTGCAGCTGAAAGCCAAAGAGTTGGGCATTGACCTGTCCGGGACACCCTACTTGACCGGTCGCGTTGTAGAAGCAGTGAAGGAAAAGGAGTCTCACGGTTACGTCTTTGATGCGGCTGACGCCTCCTTTGAGCTATTGGTGCGGGCACAAGGCGGGGACTTACCGACCTATTTCGAGGTCGAGACGTGGCGGACTTTGGTCCAGGCTGGTCGAGCGTCTCTCAGCGAAAACGGGGAAGCGGAAGCCGAAGCCACCGTCAAGCTGCGGACTCGTGACGGTCGCAAAATTGTCACCGGGGAAGGCAACGGTCCGGTCAACGCGCTGGATCACGCGCTGCGTCAGGCATTGTCCCAGACCTACCCGGACATCACGAATTTTGAACTCGTAGATTACAAAGTGCGGATTTTAGACACGACTTCCGGAACGGACGCGACCGTGCGGGTGCTGATTACCACCACGAACGGAGACATCCAATGGACCACTGTCGGGGTGGGGGAGGACGTGATTGAAGCATCCTGGGAAGCCCTCGTCGAGTCCTTGACCTGGGGCTTGATGCATCTCGGGGTGCGCCCGAAGGTGTAGTTCGAGAGGTTTTTTGCCCAATATTTCACAAGTTTCCCCGACCGGGTTTTCCGGTTGGGGAAACCTATTTTGGGTAAATTCGTTGCAATGGCACACAAAAAATGGGAAAAAGCCTAAAATGTTAGCGATGAACAGCGATTATGCTCTATGTAGGATGATTCGGTTTATCGGATACGGATACGTTTATGGAAGGCGGCGTTCTTAGATGTCGAAGAAAAAGGCGGCACCAGCACAGACTGGTGCTACCGTACAGGTCGGCGAGAGCCTGAAGACTGGCGGCAAAAAAATCTCTCTCGGGAAAAAGATGGTTCTTGTAAATACGTTTGCCGCTGTAGCAGCAGTTTTGCTGTTGATAGTGGAATGGATTGGGTTCGGCATTGCGAATGCAGACGTTTCCCAAAAAGCCTCTAACTCGCAGACGGCACAGGAAATCACCAAGTTAGCAGAGGAATGGCACTCCGCAGAATTCCTCTGGTCGCAAGGTACCTATACCGCTCTGCGCAACGATCCGAACGCGTTGCAGACTTTTGAAAAGTATCTCCAAGACTTGGATGCTTTCAATCAACATGTGGAGAGTTTCCCCACGGACCAGCTTAAAGCTCAGAATCAAGCCACTTTCGATAACATAAAATCAGATGCGGCATCGCTGAATTCCATGTTGACACAGGTCAGCGGGTCCGCGACTTCTCTGGATAGCCTGCGCGGTGCCGTGGGCGCTAATGCGGAAAATATTCATAATGTTTCGACATCGATTAGCGATAACATCGGAACGTTGAGCGCGGATCTTGGCGTTCAAAACCAAGCCATCAGCGACAAAATAAAAATTGTTCAGCCTCTGATGGTGGCAGCGATTATCGTTGCCGGCGTGGTGATTTTGTTCGTTATGCTGCTGATGAACCTAAAGATGTCGCGTGGTTTTGTGAAATCCGCTCAAGAAAGCTCCGCAGCTTTGAATCAACTGTCCCGCAAAGACCTGGTTATTCACCCGGTCAAATATACAAATGATGAAATTGGGCGTCTGGCGGACAAGCTCGAGATTGCAGCCGAAAAGTTGCGTAACATTTTCGGTAAAACCGTGACAACAGCTGAAGAAGTACACACCACTACCCAAAAGATGGTGGGTGACGGTCATGACCTCATCGGCACTATTGAACAAGCCAGTAATGTGATTACCTCCGTCGCGGCTGCCGCCGAGCAAGTTTCTACCAGTATTGCCACGGTAGCGGCAGCTGCGGAAGAAATGGGAGCTTCGATTCGAGAAATTTCGTCAAACGCCAATGAGGCAGCCCGGGTTGCACAAGAAGCCACCGAAGTAGCGTCTCAGACAAACGAAACCGTAACTAAGCTGGGCGAATCTAGCCAAGAAATCGGTGAGGTTATCGAAACGATTACAGCGGTGGCGGAACAGACCAACCTGCTGGCGCTGAACGCTACTATTGAAGCCGCTCGTGCCGGAGATGCCGGTCGCGGATTCGCGGTCGTGGCTAGCGAAGTGAAGGACTTGGCGGCAGAAACTACTACAGCTACCGCTGATGTGGCCGCGCGAATTGAACAAATTCAAGTCGACACCAGTCAGGCGGTGGAAGCTATCAGCCAGATTAGTGACGTCATCGCTCAAATCAACGACTTCCAGGCGACTATCGCGGCAGCAGTGGAAGAGCAAACTGCTACCACTAATGAAATGACCAAGTCTATTTCCGAAGCGTCTTCCGGTTCCACCGAGATTGCGGCAAATATTAACGAGATAGCCCAAACTACCAACACCAGTGCCGATAACCTCCGTGATTCTGTCAGCAGGGCAGAAGGCGTGGTGGATCAGACACAAGATTTGAACCAGCAACTTAGCGAATTTACCTACCGGGAAGGACAGTGAGAAGTATGACTCAGACTAATCCGGTCACACAGCTAGGGGAGCAGGAAATGAAGATTCAATCGAATACCACGACGAAACCAGAAAAGGTATACAAGCGCACCACCCTGATGATGCGACTGTTTAGAGGAGCGTTGCCAGGATTTGTGGGAGTGCTCATCATCGGGATTGCCGCCCTCTTTACGGTGGTTCAGACCAACCACAGCACGACAGGGTATTTGAACGCATCTGCTAATGCGGAAACATTATCTTTGATGGAAGCCGAGACTCTCGAGATTGGTCAACATCAGTACGCGTACGCCCGTTCTATCTTGGAAGGTCACCCGGATGAGGAACAGGCTAAGAAGCTGGATGCAGCCCAAGACGTGTTGGAAAAGAACCTCCAAAACATTATCGACACCACGCACTCCGATCAGGTTCGAGAGGCGACTCAGGAGATTATGAAATCTGCTGATAACCTGCGCGAGGTCATTGCCCAATCCACTTCCGAACTGCAGTCCAATCAGGGACAGAATTCCGAAATCCTGAACACGGTCATTCCCCAAACTGTCAACGATATGGTTGCCCAGCAGGATAAATTGACATCACTGCTCACCCAAGAAGTGAACCAGTCTCAAAAAGAGATGCATGAACAGCGCATCCAAGCGTCGATTTTCCAGATAGTATTTTTGGCTTTCTTGGCAGGCACGGCAGCAATATTCATGGGTAGAGTGCGCCATTCCATCACGAATTCCGTAGAATCTGTGGAAACCGTGGTGAAAGGCTTGTCCCAAGGCGACCTGACGCGTCGCGCAGTCATTAATTCCAATGATGAGCTGGCAGACATGTCACGAGCAGTGAACCTTTCCAACTCGACCTTGCAAGAGGCATTTGGGGCAGCGGCGCGTACTTCCGAGACGGTTCGTTCCGAGTCAGAAACAGTGGTCAACCTGACTTCCCAGACTGCCAAAGCAGCAGCCGATTCGGCGTCACAAGCCAATGCGGTTGCGGGGGCAGCGGAACAGGTTTCCTTTAATGTCCAGACCGTTGCCGCGGGTGCAGAAGAGATGGGCTCGGCTATCCGGGAGATTTCGTCTAATGCCAACGAGGCAGCGCGAGTCGCCCAGGAGGCTACCGCCGCCGCTGAGGCGACCACCCAGACTGTTGAAAAACTGGGCAGATCATCGAAGGAAATTGATGACGTCATCCACACCATCACCGCTATTGCGGAGCAAACTAACCTGCTGGCACTCAACGCCACCATTGAGGCAGCGCGCGCCGGAGAAGCGGGCAAAGGCTTTGCGGTAGTCGCTGGCGAGGTCAAGGATTTGGCTGCGGAAACGGCTAAAGCCACGGACAACGTCACGGGACGGATTGCCAAGATCCAAGAGGACACGGATTCCGCCGTGAGGGCCATCCGACGCATCTCCGAGATTATTTCTCAAATTAACGACTTCCAAACCACCATTGCCGCTGCGGTCGAGGAACAGACTGCCACCACCAATGAGATGGCGCGTTCTGTGACGGAGGCAGCCTCCGGTTCTTCCACGATTGCCACGAACATAGGTCAGTTTGCCGGCGCCGCCAGCCAAGCGATAGAACCGTTGAATGCTCTAGCGACGACCGCTTCGGATTTGCAGTCCAAAGCGGAGGCTTTACGCGATGAACTGGGCAAATTCAAATATGAATAAATGCGGCTGAATGGTCCTCTCGATCCGCGACACAACTCAATACTGAGATGAAAGCTCACGCTGGTGCCCTCCTATGGCTTAAACTTTAGATGTATATCTTCTCTTGTTGCCAAAGGAGGGCATCGACGTGATTGGTTCGGTCCAGGAGTTCGCTCGCCTGTGTACTTCGGATGATGAAGAGGACTTCATGCGGGCAATGACGGACGTGGCGCCGACTTTCATCTGGGAGGAGATCATTCGCACCCGCCCGGATTTGGCTGAGTATGTGGCGCAATCACAGAATTTGCCCGACACCGTGTTTGAAACGATTGCACTATTTGCCCCGTGGCGGGCTCGTTACCTGGTCGCGATGCAGGAGCGCACTCCCGCTTATGTGCTCGCTAAACTCGCCAAGGATGGCGATAGTCGGGTGCAAAAGGCGGCGGTCGCTAATGAACTGACACCGTTGAAAGTTATTGCTGAACTGCGTAAAGATGCGAACGAGGAAATTGCCCAGTTGGCGAGTCTGGCGTGGACCGAGCGGGCAGAAAAACGTGCCGGCAAGCATTCCGGGCGTCCCGAGGTAACGTGGGATGTGCCTCAACCGCCGGGAAACTCTGAATCTGAGAACGGCGAGGTATCTCGTTACAAGTCATATTTTGACGAACTGTGTGCGCAACGCGGACTGACTGAGAACGAAGTCGTGCGCGGGTTTGATCCTCGTGACCCCCAATTACCGCTGGCGCCAGAAGAGCCGTGGGTAGTCGCTCCTTGGGGCGAAGAGGGATACGTGGTCGGTTCGCAGCGCGGTGCCGAGTTCGCCGCCTACGAAGTGCTGCCTGACTTGGAATCGGCAGTATCCCTGGTCGCTCGATTGGTGCGGGAAAAACCAGAAACTGGTGAATTGCCGGTCAACGCCGCCGAGCGTGGTCACCGCACCGCCATCGGAATTGATGCCCGCACGATTTCCCGCGGGGGGAAACCTGGCTCGAATGAGCTGCGTCCCGGTGATCTCTTGGATTGCTTTGACGATGACAAAGCCCAGTTCTTGTTTGCACTGGGCACCCCCTTGGCGCAGCGGGGAATTAGCTTAAAGAACGAGAACCCCTACCGGGTTTTTGAAGTTATGGCACCTCTGCCCCTGGCAGTTTTAGAGGGGCTTACCGCGAAAACTGCCAGCAATCCGGGGGGCGGGGCAATAGTGGTTTTGGATAAGCCCCTGCGCTGGTACCTCGATCACAACTTCCTGCGTGAACTGCGCTAATTTCTCATATTGAGACAGCAATTTCGTAAACTGAAACCAGTGGTACGATGAGACTGTGTCGCAAACCATGCTGCTGTTGCCTAACCGCGTAGGGCTCTGAATCGGCCAGGCCCCCTGCGCGGAGTTTTCTGCTCGCCTGGCGACTCAGATAAAAGCAACAACAGCAAAGGATTTTCATCATGCGTACCTCTGGATTTACCAATCGTCAGCAAACCTCCGGAATGCCTCACGGCAAATATCGCCCGTTCCTGGACACCAACCCCATCTCACTTCCGGAACGGACTTGGCCCAACAACCGAATTATCAAAGCCCCACGCTGGTTATCCACCGACCTACGAGACGGCAACCAAGCCCTCATCGAGCCGATGGATCCCGCGCGTAAACGCGAAATGTTTGACCTCCTGGTGCGTCTGGGCTTCAAAGAAATCGAAATTGGTTTCCCGGCCGCATCCCAAACCGACTTTGACTTTGTACGTTCCTTGGTCGAGGATGACGCTATACCCGAGGACGTGACCTGTTCAGTCCTCTCGCAATCCCGCCCGGAGCTGCTGGAACGTACCCTGCAAGCCATTAAGGGCTACCATCGCGCGACCGTACATCTCTACAATGCGACCGCCCCGGTCTTTCGCCAAGTTGTGTTTCACAACGATAAAGCGCAAACCATCGAGATGGCAGTGTCCGGTACTCGTGAGGTCATCGCCGGAGCTGAAAAAATCCTGGGGGAGGACACGATTTTTGGATACGAGTATTCCCCGGAGATTTTCGTAGACACGGAAATCGATTTTGCCCTGGAGGTTTGCGAAGCTGTCATGGAAGTTTGGCAGCCCGACAGCGAGCGGGAAATCATCCTCAACTTGCCTACCACTGTGGAACGCTGCACCCCCAACGTTTACGCCGATCAAGTTGAGTACTTCTGCCGCCACATTTCGCACCGGGAACATGTCTGCGTTTCTGCCCACAACCACAACGACCGTGGCACCGGTATCGCGACCGCTGAACTGGCGCAGATGGCGGGGGCAGACCGGATTGAAGGATGCCTGTTAGGGCAAGGTGAACGAACTGGCAACGTTGACCTGGTCACTCTGGCGATGAACCTCTTTAGCCAGGGCATCGACCCGCAACTGGATCTGTCCAATCTTGATGAAGTTCGCGCTATCGTCGAGAGCTGCACACGCATGACCACCCCGCCGCGGCTGCCCTACGTGGGGGAATTGGTCTACACGTCCTTCTCCGGCTCCCATCAAGACGCGATTAAGAAAGGCTTCACTGCGCGCGAACAGAAAGTCCGGGACGCGGGCGGAGACGAAAAGCAAGTTATCTGGGAACTGCCTTACCTGCCTATTGACCCTCACGATGTGGGGCGCAACTACGAAGCTATTGTGCGCGTAAACTCGCAATCCGGCAAGGGCGGTATCGCCTACCTGATGAAAGAAAATCATCACCTCGACCTGCCACGACGCCTGCAAATCGAGTTTTCAAAGATTGTACAGCGCACTACCGACCGCTTCGGTGGGGAACTGGGGGCGAACGACCTGTGGCAAATTTTTGCCGATGAATACTTGCCGGCGTCAGAAGCGGGGATTGACTCGCGTCACTGGGGGCGTTTCTTGCTTGACGGGGCACATGTTTCCTCCGTTCCGGCGCCTTCAGGCGGGGACACGGAAGTCTCGATCTCCCTCAACGACCGTGGTGTGAAGCTGCAGTTGGAGTCTTTCGGTAATGGTCCTATAGACGCTTTCGTCCATGCTTTCGAACAGATGGGCATGGAAGTGCGAATTTTGGATTATGTGGAGCACGCTTTGAGCGCTGGCCGGGATGCGACCGCGGCGGCTTACGTCGAGGCCGTGGTAGACGGCGAGGTGCTGTGGGGGGTCGGCATTGATTCCTCGACCATCCGCGCTGCCTATAAGGCTGTAATCTCAGCGATTAATCGCGCGCTGCGGCAATCCCAAGAGGACGGTTCGGTTACGTGTTCTTGAAAGTGCAACGTATCGAGATGACGGGTCAGAAGGCGACCGTGGTGAGGTTTTCGTTACTGGTTTAACTAACTCTGCAGGGTGACTAGCGATGCTGATACCGCAGACTAACTGAGCTACTCCATATTTCGTGCAGTGGCGGGGAATAACCTGTTGCCGGCTTTATCTGTTTCGTCTGAGGTCTGATGCTCTTGCAACGATGAACATTGTTGCTTTGGGTCAGTTCGCGGGAAAACCGGAAATCAGCGCTGGAGGCTTTTTGCGGGAAAAAATTTCAATGTACGCCATTAGCCTGGTTAAACAGATACCATAGTGTGGTTAGTTGACAGTTGTTCCCTCAGGAAGATGATGAAGTCGCAGAATACGGAAAAGACAGTAAATCTACGTGCGAAGTTGACTCTAGTAAACGTCCTGTTAGCGGTGGTGGCAGTGCTTGCACTAGGCGCCACTTGGGCGGGAATGTTTGTGGGTAACCGAACCATGAACGAATCAATTGAGCGCGCAAACGCAAATGAATCGCTGGCATCGTTGCTTAATCAGTGGAATACCTTGGAGATTCTAGAAGCGCGCCTTACCCACGAGTCAACGGGCGAGTTGGGACAGACAGTTGACACCTACCTCCAGGCTAATGACCAATTCGCGAAAGGCGTTTCAGAGGTCAAGACTGAGAAACTGAGTGGGGCAATGCTTCACTTATATCAAGAGATTAAGAATCTGGCTGATAATCACAATGATTTAGTTGCTGCCATGCAGCAGGAGGCTCCTCAATTACCTGGGGGAGTAGCCGACGCGATGCGCAACCACGCTGCAGAGCTTTCAGCCACGTCTGAATCCATGAATGCCGCTATGGACCAGTTGGTTTCTCAAGTTGCGACAGATAAACAGTCTGATAAACGAGCCATCACCTTAAGCTCTACTCTCAGCAGTACTTTCACGATTGTGGTTAGCGCTTTGGGTTTCATCGTCATGATTTTGCTCGGATTGTTCTTGTCAAAGGCAGTGAGTCGTTCGGCAGCCCAAAACGTAGCGGCTCTTGACGCTTTAGCACGTGAAGATTTAACCGCAAAGCCACAACGTTTCAGCAATGATGAAGTGGGATATTTAACTCAACAATTCACAGTTGCGGTGGGGCAGCTGCGCAAGGTAACCGCGGATGTGGTGAACACGACTCGGGATGTTAACACCACTACAGCGCAGATGAGCGCTGATGGAGCGGCGATTATTGGCGAAGCTCGGAAGGCTTCCGAAACGGTGATTTCAGTGGCAGCCGCGGCTGAACAAGTCTCGGCTTCTATCTCTTCAGTGGCGGCCGCCGCAGAGGAAATGAGCAGTTCCATTAGAGAAATTTCCACTAACGCAGCTGAGGCATCGAAGGTGGCGACAGAAGCTACTGAAGTCGCTCAATCGACGAACGAAACGATGGTACAGCTCGGGTCGTCCTCGAAAGAGATTGGTGAAGTTATTGAAACTATTACCGCAGTAGCCGAACAGACCAATCTGTTGGCTTTGAACGCGACGATTGAGGCGTCCCGTGCCGGAGAAGCGGGGAAAGGATTTGCCGTGGTCGCCAGCGAAGTCAAAGACTTGGCTGCTGAAACTTCCAGAGCAACCGCGGAAGTTGCCACGAGGATTGAAAAGATTCAGCAAGACACGGACAGAGCCATCAAAGCTATTACGGAGATTAGCGATATTATCTCTCAACTCAATGACTTCCAGACGACTATCGCAGCAGCGGTGGAAGAACAAACTGCCACGGCAAACGAAATGTCTAAATCGATTACGGAGGCCTCAAATGGTTCCACCGAGATAGCTTCCAATATCCAAGACATCGCATCCGCAACCAGGGATTCTACAAATGATTTGGAAGATTCAGTGAAACGAGCCAAATCTGTGTCCGCAGAAACCGCTTCTCTGGACGCGGAGATGAGTAATTTCGTTTACTAGAGGGAATGTGACAACCTATGGAAAGCCAAGAAACCGTGAACACTAAAGTACCGCTAGACGCCGTTGTCTCCGCATCTCCGCAAGTCAATAATTCCCCGACTGATCGCCAGAATCGGCGCAGCTCATTCAGGAAGGAATTCCTGACTGTGGCGCTGCGAGGTATTGTGGCAATGCTGGTAATCCTGCTCATGTCCGCTGCAATCTCCGTCCTCTACGATGGGAAAGTCAACACCTCAATGGAACTGTCCGGTGTCAGCGTCAATTTGAATGTGATGCACGCGGAAATTAAACAAGTGACGAAATATCAGCTCGCAGCGGCAAATGATTTGGAAGCTGGACGGTCACCGCAAGAGTCTCAGGCAAATAGTGAAACTGCAGCTCAAAAGGTTACTGAATACTTGGATGAGTTTAAGAAACTGTCTCAAAGTAGCCAGATTGATGCGCAAATTGACAAGGTCGGCGCGCTGCAATCTGAAAACATCAAAATAGGTAAAGACATTGTTAATCAGTTGCAAGCTGATAAAGATCGAGATGTATCCGGATTAAAAGCAGCATTATTGGAGAACCTAGATTCTAGTGAAAGAGAAATCTCTACTCTAGGAGACCTGTTGCACAAGGAGCGCGCTGACGCTCAAGAGACTGCAGTCTCTACCACTTGGCTGACAGTTCTGTCGCAGCTGGTCATGGTAGTCATTATTGCCGTCCTGGTGGTGATATTGACGGCGAGGCTGCGCAAACGGATGAGCGCTTCGACAGATTCTATGCAACATGCTCTTCAGGCAATGGCAAAGCGAGACTTGACGGTAACAGCCGTGAGCCACACTGATGACGAAATTTCTGACATGGTGAATTCGCTCAATGCTTCACAGATACGTTTGCGTGAAATATTTGGTAAAGCGCATCAGACTGCCGTTACCGTTGCACAACAGGCATCTTACGTGGAGAGTCTCACCTCTAAAGCAGCCCAGGTAGTGGGGGAAAAGAACTTGCAGGCGCACGCCGTGGGAGGCGCAGCCGAGCAGGTTTCGTTTAACGTGCAGACGGTTGCGGCAGGAGCTGAAGAAATGGGCAGCGCTATTCGCGAGATTAGCTCTAACGCGATTGAAGCTGCAAAGGTAGCTCAAGAGGCGACCAAGATTGCTGATAGCACCAGAAAGACCGTGGAAGAACTCAGTGTGTCTTCTCGAGAGATTGACGACGTGGTGCGCACGATTACCGAGATAGCCGGACAAACGAATTTGCTGGCTTTGAACGCAACCATCGAAGCTGCGAGAGCGGGAGATTCCGGAAAAGGATTTGCCGTCGTGGCAGGAGAAGTTAAGGATTTAGCTTCCGAAACTGCCAAAGACGCCGAGGAAATCACCCATAAGATTCAAAAGATTCAGGCTGACACTGAATCGGCAGTTGAAGCGATTCGCCGTATTAGCGAGATTGTAAATGAGATCAATGATTATCAAACTACTATTGCGGCAGCGGTAGAAGAACAAACTACGGTCACCAATGACATGTCAAGGTCTATTTCTGAGGCCGCTACTGGATCGTCTGATATTGCGGCAAAGATTAATGAATATGCAGAGTCAGCTGCTAATGCCCAACAGCCAATCCAAGAATTGGCGAACACTAGCCTACGTATGAAACAGGCAGGGGAAGGTCTGAAGTCTCAGCTGGAGCAGTTCAAATACGAGTAAGGCTTTGTTTTAAGCATCGCCCTGACTGCTGCGACATGCCCGGAACAGGTCTCAGTTTCGACTGGCACGGTGGCGGTTACGGTGCTGTTAGCTTTGTTCCTTGTCGCCGCGTAATGCCCTATTTCCACGAATTTTAGCTAATCTCTAAAGCCAGACGTGGCATAATGATTCTTGATGAGAACGTTTCGAGATGCGGCAGTTGTCTTGCGTACCCAGGACTTGGGAGAAGCTGATCGCATCGTGACCCTGCTGACTGAGAAACACGGGCTTTTGCGCTGCGTGGGGCGGGGAGTGCGTAAGACCACTTCGCGCCTGGGCGCGCGACTGGAACCTTTTGGGACGGTCGACATTCAGATTCGCTGGGGCAAGTCCAACCTGCACCATATCGAACAAGTAGAAATCCTGGCACCCTACGGTCGCAGTCTCGCTAACGATTACGCTCGCTACACCGCTGCCAACCTGATGGTGGAAACCCTGGAACGTCTCACCGAAGACTCTTGGACTAACGAGAGGTACTACCACCTAACTATTGGGGCCTTGCACGCTCTCGCGACGGGGCGTCATGAGCCGTCTTTGATTCTGGATTCTTACCTGTTACGTCTCATGTCATTGGCGGGCTGGGCGGCAAGCTGCTGGGATTGCGCATCCTGCGGAGCCAGGGGACCGCACGAGTACTTTAATCCCAGTGGCGGCGGAGCGATGTGCGTAAACTGCAAGCTAACCGGGGCGCGCCCGGTTGATTCTGAGACGATGCGCTTGTTGGCAGCGTTGGCTACCGGAGATTGGCAAATTGCCCAAGAAAGCGGATGGAAGGCACGTGCCGAGGCCCATGCTTTAGTTTCGACCTTCGTGCAATGGCACGTGGAGCGTCGTCTGAAATCCATGTCCCTACTGGAACTTGCTTAGGGCTACGACGTGGAAAAATCCTGGGTACGTAGCATCACTCCGCCGCGGGAGAATCCTGAGTTGCCGTCTGGATTGTCACGCGGGGCTGTCTCACACGTGGCAATCATCATGGATGGGAATGGGCGCTGGGCGAACGCACAGGGCTTGAACCGCACTGCCGGTCACGAGGCAGGGGAATACGCCCTGATGGACACCATTGCGGGAGCTGTCGAGGCGGGGGTGAAATTCTTAAGTGTGTACGCGTTTTCTACTGAAAACTGGAAACGCAGTCCGGCAGAGGTAAAGTTCCTGATGGGATATTCACGCCGGGTGCTGCGGGATCGACGCGATGAACTGAATGCTTGGGGAGTTCGCGTGCGGTGGAGTGGGCGGGAGGGGCGCTTGTGGAAATCGGTCCTCACCGAACTGCGGAGGGCAGAGACCTTGACCAGGGGAAACACCGGCACTCAGCTGATTATGTGTCTCAATTACGGGGGGCGTGCGGAACTCGCTGACGCGGCTCGGAAACTTGCCCAGCGAGTCGCAGCGGGAACACTAAATCCCGAGCGTATCACCGAGGCTACTTTCGCTCGGGAACTGTATCTGCCGGATGTACCGGATGTTGACCTGCTCATTCGCACTTCCGGGGAGCAGCGCACTTCTAACTTTTTGCCGTGGCAGGCAGCTTACGCGGAACTTGTTTTCGCTCCCGAGCCGTGGCCCGAGTACGGGCGGGCGGCTCTGTGGCGGGATTTATTGGTCTACCAGCACCGCGACCGCCGCTTCGGCGGGGCGATTGATAGGCCGCAGTGACGATTAATCCAAGCGCAGCGGGTGGGTCTTGCACGAACGACCGTTTTCAACGCGAAATTTAAGCGCGAACCATTCTCAAAAGCCCTCAACCTGCGGTACTAAATTCCAGCCGAACTCCGAATCTGGGAAACCGGGTCTGAAATCGGTCGTTCGTGTTGTCCCAGATTGAACCCCGGTTTTCCCGATTCCTAACCGCGGCCCCACCACGCCAGGGAGCGGTAAGGTGAAATGCGATAGATAACAAAATTGGTACTAAGTTATAAACAGATTGCGAGGGGTCAAATGTGCGTTTGTTGAAAAGATTTAAGATAAGCTCTTGAGTAGATTAATTTACGGCAAGTACAAAGTTATATAGTTTAGAATCGTGATTGAGTAAACGGTACAAGCAGTCTGTTTATACATTTTAATTACTTGAGGTTGTTTTCACGGTTATACTAAGAAACTTTTGTGCTTTAACAACGGGAGAAAAGGCATCTCTTGCAACACCTTTGTAGTTAAGACCACGAGAATGGATTCCGTAAGCATATGTGCTGGAGAACCAGGGCCCGACACTATCACCTTTTTTTGCTTGACGATTATTCATTACTGTTAATTCGCATACCCTGGGAAAGTGGGTCGAATCGCAGTAATTATTAGTGACAACTGTTTGTCCGCATCTTCGTCCAGTAGTTTGGCCGTTGCGACAAAGGGCTTGTCCTACAGACGGGATTTTCAAAGCCGTTACATTCACTAAAACGCTAGGAGCGCTGTAAAACTGTGGAGCCGTGTACGCTGAAGTAGAATAGACTCCGAAATCGCCATGATTTCCAACATGGGAGCCCTCATACACGAGAGGGACGGAATGGTAAGACTGCGGAGGTTGACAGTGTCCGGCGTTAGCAGCAAGTTCGGCTTTCCGGGGCTCTTGGCAGAAAAGGCACTAGTGCATGAAGAGAGATACCCGCCTCCAAATAGGGCATCGAGAGTGGATTCTTGCATTGACTCGAATGTGAAATGAGGGCGCAGAACATGGCTGGATTTCAAAAGAGCTAGAGTCGCAGGCATTTTTTTAAAGTTAGAGATTTGTGCGGAGTCCAGTTGGATTTCGATAGTTTTTTTTCGGAAATCGACATAGGAACCAAAACGTAGATCCGGGTTTTCCGCCCGTAGTTTTTCAACGAGCTCGAAGTGGAGACGTTGAGCCTCCATATTCGAAATTCCGCTCCCTCCAGTCAGCTTGAGATAGGGGAGCTTACTAGCAGCATCAGTAACCGCTCGAGGAACCTGTCCTCTAAAGAGGATTTCACCATTCTTTCGAATATTGTCAATGTAGCTTTCCGTGAAATCATGCGGATAATTTTCCTGGGCAAAAGTAACCACTGTAGCAATTTGATCCTGCCAGTCAGAAGGTATTTCTTGGGGCGATGACGAGTCAGCATTTGCAATGTTCGCCATACTGAGCAATAAACAGAGGCTGGAGAGTATGACAATACTTTTCAATTTCATGATGACCACTTCCTTATGTCCTGAACCCCGTACCTCCATCCTAACACAGTAAATCAAGGGAAACTAGGGTGAAAATGGCATAACTGAGACTGCATGAAACGTTCGGCAAGCCAGCATAGGGGCCACAAATGCCAGAGAGAACCTATAAATAACAACATATATTGGGGCTGATAAGGATGTTGATGTCTTATTGTTTGTGTAGACCCTTAGATAAACAGCGAAGGATCGATGTTCATATCGGGACTGACCGGTTTCTTGGGATTGCGCAGCTTCGCCGGCACTCCCAGGGCGATACGCCCGGCAGGAACGTCCTTGACGACTACGGCGTTGGCGCCGATTTTGGCGCCGTCTCCGATGTTGATGGCGCCCAGGACTTTTGCGCCGGCACCCACCATGACCTCATTACCCAAGGTCGGGTGGCGTTTGCCCCGGTTCATGGACTGCCCGCCCAGGGTCACCCCGTGAAAAATTAGGCAGTCCTCGCCAACAACCGCGGTTTCCCCGATGACCACCCCGGTTGCGTGGTCGATAAAGAGTCGTCGTCCGATGGTCGCGGCCGGGTGGATGTCTACTCCCGTGATGAGGCGGGCGAATTCCTGAATCAGGCGCGCAATCATTTTAAAACCATTGACCCAAAACCGATTGGACAGCCGGTGTGCCCACAGAGCGTGAACTCCCGGATAAGTGAGCGCGACTTCTAAGCGTCCGCGTGCGGCGGGGTCACGTTTCAAGGCTGTGTCCAAGTCCTCCAACAGCAATTCCCGCACGCCGAGTTTATTGGCGGGCAGGTGCCGTGGCGGGGTGGTGTGTCTCACGAAAGTCATCAGGACGGGTACTTCCTCTGGTTGGTTAAACGACCGGACGCTAACTATTCTAGGCTATCGTTCCCGAGGCTCGTTTCGGGCGGCTTGTCCGGCAAGTTAAAGTGCTCTGCTTGAGTCCGCCCGAGCCGGTCCGAGCCAGCCCGGGCGGGTCGGGTCATCCCCGTTCATTCGCCGAAACTGCACCAGGGCGGTGGGTTCAATCAGCCTGGTTGTCGCGGTTCCTCAGTCGCCCAAGTGCGCGAACAGTACCGTGGACAGGTAGCGTTCGCCGGTGTCGGGAAGCAAAGTCACCACGGTCTTGCCGGCAAATTCAGGTCGTGCGGCGAGGGCAGCGGCTGCCGCTAGGTTCGCTCCGGAGGATATCCCAACCAAAAGACCTTCTTGCGTGGCGGCTTTCCGCGCCGTCTCGATGGCATCGTTAGAGGTCACCGTTATGACTTCGTCAACGGTTGCACGGTCGTAGTTATCGGGCACAAAGTTGGCGCCAATCCCCTGAATCTTATGGGCACCTGCCTGACCGGTGGACAGCAGAGCCGATTCTGCCGGTTCTACTGCCACGACCCACACTTCTGGGTTCTGTTCCTTGAGGAACTTTCCAACCCCGGAAACCGTGCCGCCGGATCCCACCCCAGCCACAAACGCGTCAACGTGTCCCTCAGTTTGTTCCCAAATTTCGGGACCGGTGGTGCGGTAGTGAATCTCAGGATTGGCAGGATTATCGAACTGCCCAGCGAATACAGCTTCGCGGTGGTTCGCTAAGTAGTCCTCGGCAGCTTTAACTGCGGCTGCCATCCCCCCTGCGGGGTCGGTCAGCAGCAACTCTGCCCCATAAGCCTTCATCAGCTGTCGACGCTCCACGCTCATGGAGGATGGCATCGAGATGACCACCCGATACCCCAGCGCAGCCCCCACCATGCACAGGGCAACCCCGGTGTTACCGCTGGTAGCCTCCACAATAGTGCCACCGGGCTGGAGCGCACCCGAGGCTTCGGCAGCGCGAATAATCGCCAAGCCAGGTCGGTCTTTTACCGAACCACCAGGGTTCGTGAACTCCATTTTTGCCAGCACCTTTGCGCCGGTTCCCGCGGGTAGTATCCGATTAATCTTCACCAGAGGAGTGTGTCCGATAGTTGCCGTGACGTCGTTCGCATAGCTCATTGTTAATCCCTTAAATCTCTTTTTCGGTATTTCTGTTCGTTTTCCTGACAGTGCAGTCTATTACAACCGTGAGCGCACTACTTTTATTCCCGCCTCGCCAAAAGTTACCGGCGCGCCGAGCTGGGCGGCGAGAGACGCGGCAAGTTCGTCCTGGGTGCAGCCTTCCACCGCCAGTTCAAACGTGACCCGGTTTGACCAGGTTACACTCAGGGGTTTGCAGTTTCGCGAGTGTAGCCAAGATTCCAGGGCAGCCGCGCGGTTAGCGGCGACGTCAAAGGACACCACAGGCGTGGATTTGACCTCAAGCCTTCCCGCAGCCGCAATAGCGCCCTGCGCTGCCTCACTGTAGGCTCGCACTAAGCCGCCAGTTCCCAGCTTTATCCCGCCAAAATATCGTGTCACTATCACGCAAACGTTTTGCATTTCGCTGCCCAGTAACACATCGAGCATGGGACGCCCGGCGGTTCCACTGGGCTCCCCGTCGTCATTGGAATGCTGGACTGCTTGCACACCGTGTTCCCATCCTGCAGGCAAATAAGTAAAAGCTGAACAGTGATGGCGCGCATCGGGATACTGTTTCCGTTCGGTTTCGATTACCTGACGGGCGGTGGGTTCATCCACGATACCTTGTGCCACTCCCAGGAAACGCGACCGTTTAATTTCCAGCTCGAAATATCCCGGTGCGTCCTCGGCGATGGTCACGTAACGATGCCTCATCCTTTTACCTCACGGTGGTTCAGTTTGATAAAAATATAAAATTGTTGCTAACATTGTATGTCTTGTGAACAATCACCAACTGAAAGGAGCGCAGGGCAATGGCAGTACCCAAGCGCAAAATGTCCCGCGCCAACACTCGTGCACGTCGTTCTGCTTGGACGGCTAAGTTGACGCAGCTTGATAACGTTAAGGTTCAGGGTCAGGAAGTCGCGATTCCGCGTCGCCTGGTGAAGGCTTACCAGACTGGCCGTTTGACCGTCGAAGACTAACAAGGTCGATATTCGCGACGCCCGGCCCCGGTGCTGGGCGTTACGTGTTTAAGCATCTCAAAAGTTATTTCGGGCAGGTTTCCGGGTAAGGCTCGGAGATGGAGGCAGCACCGTGGTGGACTTGAGCAGAGTCGAAATCGTTTTGTTGGATATGGACGGCACCCTGACAGATTCCGTATCTCGCATTACCGAGTATTTTGCAGCTTTGGATTTGGAGCTGCACGGTCGGATGCTTTCGCCCGACGCTTACAAGAAATATGTGGGTCCGCCTCTCGCTGATTCGATGCGGGATATGGAACCGGATGCTGACGAGCAACGAGTGGCTTTCATGGTCGCTCGGTATCGTGAAATGTATTGGCCCAATGCTATTGATGTGCCGCTTTATCCCGGTATCCGGGAAATGCTGGAAAAGCTGCGCGCTCGGGGATACCGCCTGGGCTTGGCTACCACCAAGTCTCAAGAGATGTCTTTGCAGATCCTCCAGCACTTGGGCATAGCAGATTTCTTTGAGGTCGTTTCGGGGGTAATCCCGGACACGTCGCGGGTGGACAAACCCGCGGTAATTGCCTGGGCTTTGCAACAATTTGGCGTGGAGGAACCACAGGACAAGCGGCGTGTTGTGATGGTTGGGGATCGGTTCTATGACATCGAGGGTGCTCAGATTAATGGCATTTCGGCAATTCTGACTACCTGGGGCGATACGACTCAACCAGGCGAAGAACGCGGGGCTGTCCAGGTTGTCTCGACCCCTGCCGAGCTGCTGAGCGCTTTGGGCGTCCATCCGGGAAAGAACTAACCGGCGTGGCAGCTCAGCAGATGTCTATCAGCTCTTGGAATTCCACCGGATCAAATCTGGTGGTAGCGGGGGATAACCTGCCCGTACTGGAGCTGCTACCAGACGAGTCTTTTCAACTCATTTATATAGATCCACCGTTTAATACGGGAAAGGTGCAGTCGCGTCAGTCCCTGAAAACCGTGCGTACCGATGTCCCGGTTGCTGGTTCACGGGTGGGGTTTCAGGGGCAAACTTATGAGACTGTGCGCGGGAAAGTTACCGCCTATAATGATAGTTTTTCTGATTATTGGGGTTTCCTAGAGCCTCGCTTAGAGCAAGCCTGGCGTTTACTGGCTCCCACCGGGACGTTATACCTGCATTTGGACTATCGTGAGGTTCACTACGCAAAAGTGTTGTTGGATGCGCTGTTTGGGCGGGATTGTTTCCTGAATGAGATTATTTGGGCGTATGACTACGGAGGGCGTTCCAAGCGAAAATGGCCCGCCAAACATGACAATATCCTGGTATATGTTAAAGACCAAAAACAGTATTATTTTGATTCCGATTCAGTGGATCGTGAACCTTATATGGCTCCTGGCTTGGTCACTCCGGAAAAGGCGGCACGGGGCAAACTTCCGACTGACGTGTGGTGGCACACTATAGTTTCCCCTACAGGAAAGGAAAAGACCGGATATGCCACCCAAAAACCCGAGGGTATTTTGCGGCGCATCGTCCAGGCTTCGAGCCGTCCGGGGGACTGGGTATTAGATTTTTTTGCAGGTTCCGGCACGACCGGGGCAGTCGCGGGCACTCTTGAGCGCCGTTTCGTATTAATAGATGAAAACCCAGAAGCTATTGAGATTATGCGTCGCCGGTTAAGTCGGGCGAACATTTCAGTGGAGTATCTCTCAGAGTAAGGCTCGCTTCGTGAATGTGAAACTACCAAAGATTACCCGGAGACGCAGTCCCGAAGTGTTAGCGCCAGCAGGAAACTTGCGGGTGTTAAAGACCGCGGTGGATTACGGCGCGGATGCGGTGTACTGCGGCGGGGCAGAATTCGGGATGCGCGCAGCGTCGAAAAACTTCACGTTAGAGGATATTGAACAGGGTATTCACTATGCCCACGCTCACGATGTCCGGGTCTATGCCACCGTGAATATCATTCCTGGCAACGCAGAAGTTGCGGGAATGAATGCTTACTTGGGGGCACTGGCGGAAATCGGAGTGGATGCGCTCATTGTTACGGATATTGGTGTTTTGATGGCAGCTCGACAGATTGCACCGCATACTGAGCTGCATATTTCCACTCAAGCCGGGGTGATGAACTATCAGGCAGCAGCCGCTTTGCATGAGCTGGGCGCAAAACGGGTCGTTTTAGCTCGGGAGATGAGTTTGCCGGAGATTCGAGAAATGCGTGCGAAAATTCCCGGTGACTTAGAGATTGAGGCATTCGTACACGGTTCCATGTGTATGGCTTTTTCCGGGCGCTGTTTGATTTCAAAATACACCACGGGACGGGATGCCAATCATGGAGACTGCGCCCAAAGCTGTCGATGGAAATATCATGTGGTCGAGGAAAAACGCCCCGGTGAGTTTTTTCCCGTCGAGGTGACGGATAATGGCACCTACCTGTTCAATTCTCAGGATCTGAACATGCTGGCACACCTGGATGAGGTTATTGCCGCTGGGGTCACCAGCTTGAAAATAGAAGGCCGTGCCAAGGGTGAGTATTACGTCGCGGCTCTCACCAATGCCTATAAAACCGCGGTCACTACGTATCTGAACGGAAAGGAAAACGCGACTGACCTGGCACGTGACGGTACTTTTGCCTTGCCTGAATGGGTCTTGCAAGAACCGTACAAAGTAACCCACCGAGAGTACAGTACCGGCTTCTTTTACCCCGAAAAAACAGTCGGCGAAAGCATTACCCGAGGCGGGTATATTAGTGATTGGCTGTGGTTGGGCACTGCGGTAGATTATGACACGGTTACGCAGCGCCTGACGGTGCTTTCTCGCAATAAGATGGTGCCAGGACAGCAAGTAGAGTTCCTGATGCCAGGAACTGAGCCAATTCCGTTCCAGATACCTTCTGCGGGGATACGTGACGAAACGGGGGAAATGGTGAATGAAATTAATCACCCGGCACACGAGTTTTCTTTCCCCTGCGCGCAGATTATTCCGCCTGGCGCAATGCTGCGCGGGAAAGCCCGTTAGGTGCATCCACAGCCGAGTTACTGGCTGGGGCATAAGGTCGGATCACGCTTTGAGGGAATAGGCTTCAATCTGGTCTTGGGCTAGGGTGTAAGTGTGCACATTGAGTATCAAAATGATTTAA
Organism: Mobiluncus curtisii subsp. curtisii ATCC 35241; assembly: GCF_000146285.1. Classification (GTDB taxonomy): domain Bacteria; phylum Actinomycetota; class Actinomycetes; order Actinomycetales; family Actinomycetaceae; genus Mobiluncus; species Mobiluncus curtisii. The sequence goes on along the minus strand of NZ_GL385912.1, from coordinate 437,636 downwards.
AACCCGACCAAGCCGAAATTTTGGTTCGTGACCTGCTGGAAGTCTCTTTTGGACCCGAAGAACTGGGAAACCCTGATGATTTGATTACAGAGCTAGCGGGCAGCGGACTCCAGGTATGCTCAGCATGGGACGGTTCACGACCATTAGGGGCGGCAATCGGTTGGTTTGCCACCCCGGAAATTACCATGCTCAGTTGGCTGGCAGTGAGTCCCTTGACTCGCGGACATGGCGTCGGCTCTGAGCTGTTTCACCGGGCTATCTCGCAGTGGGAATCGTGCCACAACCCCCTCTTGATTTTGGGGGAAGTGGAAAATCCTCATCTGCACGTAGCTTCTGAGCAGCATGGCGATCCGCGTCGACGGTGGGCGTTTTATCAAAGATTGGGTGCCAAATATCTGGACTTTCCTTTCGAGATGCCCCGACTCAGCCCGAATGTACCGGTGGGCGAGGACATGTGGCTAGTGAGTTTTGCCGGTCGGGCACACGGCGCTATTGACCCTCAAACCGGTGAGCTTTCCGGTCTGGGCGTGGGCAGCGCGCTGCGGGAATTCCTGGATGCTTATTTGCGAGACAGCGCCGAGACTCGTGACGCGAACGGCAAATACCGTCCGCCGGTAGAGCGGATGCTGGAAGCAGCAGCGCAACTCGACTAATTTCATGGGTTCTGCCACACGCTACACGCTAGACCTGCCACTGTGCCCGGAGACGGCGACGATTTAAAGCGTGGGGTCGGCAGTGAAGACTTCGGCAACCTCGGAGCGAGTAGGGGAGTAGGCTCCGACTTTGCTGACCGTGAGTCCCGAAGTGATAGTGGCTCGGTGTAAAGCTGGTTGCACGTCACCCAGACGCGCTTGCCGTAGCCGGGCTTTAGCTGCTCCTGAGCCAAGCAACCCCGCGTCGAGCAAACCAGAAATCAGCCCCGCCATAAAAGAATCTCCGGCGCCCACAGTGTCCGCGACCTCTATATTGAGCGGATCTACTACCAGCATGTCCCGGTCGTTCGCGCACAGCGCATAGGAACCCCACGGTCCGCGAGTGGCAATGACCAGCCCAGGTCCCATACTTTTCCATTTGTGCAGCACCGACTCGAGGGGCACGCCCTCGCCGTAGAGCCAGGCAATATCCTCATCACTGGCTTTCACCACATCAGCGAGACTGATGATTTCTTCAATCTGAGGTCGGACTTCCTCTGGTGTACCCATCAGTGAAGGACGCACATTTGGGTCGTAGCTGACTGTTCCCCGAATCGCCATCGACTTTACTGCTGCCACCACTGCACCAGCGCCGGGCGCGAGCGTTGCGGCGAAACTGCCGGTATGCAGATGGCTAATCTGAGTTGCGTCCGGCAGCGGTGGCACTTGCCAATCCAGCTCGAAGTCGTAGGTCGCCCGACCCGCGGAGTCAATATGGGCGTTAGCAATCGGGGTTTTTTCAGCATGGTCGCTGCCCGCGATAATCTCTACCCCGGCAGAGAGCAAGTGAGCTTCAAGGCGGTTGCCCCGGGAATCATCACCCCACCAAGACGCGAGTACAGTGGGGTGTCCCAAACTGGTCAAACCGCACGCCACATTCAAGGGGCTACCGCCCACTTTTTCTTCAACCTCGCCGGCACGTTCAATGACGTCAATTAGTGCTTCACCTAAACACAGTACCGGCATTCCCGTTGAATTCATCTTTGCCATGGTTACTACTCCGCACCTAGTTTTTAGAGATTTCTGTCAGCGGAATCCGCTTTGTCTCCGGCATGACTTTCTGCGCCCAAAGTGATTGAGCGCGCATACCAATAAAGAATACACGGAATATGCCGTCGCTGCCCGGAAATGTAATCCCTGAAACAATCAGCCAGAAGTCATGGTGACTTACCGGATATTGTCATTACTGTTGCTGGTGAGAACTAATTTGCCAGCTCGAAACGGCGTTAGAAGCTGTGAGGAAATCACGGAACGGACCTTTCTCAGCCGTTAGCTCGTCTACCGAACCCGCTTGTATGACCTGTGCCCCCGAAGCGTCGTTGGGCTGCAAAAATACGACCTTATCAGCATCGCGAATGGTCGAAAGTCGATGCGCGACAACAATTACAGTTCGCCCCACAGCCAGGTCACTGATTACTTTCGTGATGGCTGATTCATTCTCGCTATCCAATGCAGAAGTGATTTCGTCTAGCAACAGAATCGGGGCGTCTTTTAAGAAAGCGCGTGCAATTGCCACTCGCTGGCGCTCCCCACCGGAAAGGCTTTGACCAGCTGGTCCGACATTTGTCTGCCAACCATGGGGCAGAGCCTCGATTACTTTGTCCAGTTGCGCACGTTTGGCAGCCGATTCAAGTTCGGCGTCACTCGCATCGGGTTTAGCTATCCTGAGGTTTTCCGCAATAGTCATATCGAACAGATAGACATCCTGGAACACGAACGAAATCATTTCCATGAGGTCTTTGGTGGGAATATCCCGTACATCTGCGCCACCGATTTTCACGGAACCGGAATTGGCATCCCAGAACCTGCCCACCAGACGCAAAATGGTTGATTTACCAGCACCCGAGGGACCCACCAGAGCCGTAATCTGTCCCTGTTCCGCCACCAGGCTGATGTCATTCAAGACCGGGCAATTATCCACGTAGCGGAAAGAAGCTCCCGCGAACTCTATGTCTTCGCCCTGAGGCAGCTTCTGTTGAGTTGTGCTCGGCTCGGGAAGCGGTCTGGCATCTATAATCTCGGTTACGGAGTCGAGGGCTACCTTTACGTTATTCAGCTCAGAGGCAATCAAAGCAGCTTTCGTCAAGGGGTATAGCATCCGGGCGGTAATCGCCATAATCGCTAAAAACGTGATGGGGGTAAGGGCGGTTTGGTTCACCAGGCACACTCCCACGCACACTATGGCAGCAAAAGCGGTGTGTACCACAAAGGTAAAAGCCTGCCCCGGTCGACTTTTGATTCTCAGCCCGTCGAGAGTTGCTTTCGAATCTGCCTTCAGTGCGATAGTAACCGGATCCCAAGAACTGGACCTGCCCGTCGCTCGTAGGACGGTCTGGAGCCGGGCAAATTCAATCAGTCGACCAGCGGCTTGCTGCGCAGATCGATCTTCTAGCTCATTTGCCCTGGTGAGAGCAGCTTGCATACCTCGCCAGATGAGATAGAGCGGGATGATTACCGCGGTCATGATTAATGCCAGAGGCCAAGAAATGAATGCGGTGGCAATAATCATCACCAACGGCACGATGAATGAGTTACAAAGCGTTGGAATCACGATTGAGGCAAAGTGTGACAGCGTGTTCACCTCTCGGGAAGTCGCATTGGCGACTGCCGCCTCTCGCTTTGCGTTGAACCAACCGAGCGGAAGTCCCAGTACGTGCTCAGCGAGACGAGAAATCATTGTGTCGCAAACTACAAAGACACTAACTCGATACGATGAAAACATGGCAACCGCGTCGACGATAAACGTTGCCAGACCCAGAACTGTCAGCACAATTAACCAAAACACAGTCTGGTCTGAACCGGAATAGAAACTCTGCATGAACCAGATTGTGACCGAAAGCGTCAACCCCTGCAGCACTGCTGAGGCTACGAACCACGAAATTATGGTGCGAAGCTGTGCACCGTCAGCGATTTTAGTCATTGACTTCCACATATCCTGACCTACCTCACCATCTGAGTCCGCCACATCGTGGCATACCGCCCGTCTTTTTCCATTAATTTGTCGTGGCAACCACGCTCAACAATCTGACCGTCTTCGATTACCAAGATTTGATCTGCATTGCGGATTGTCGCCAGACGATGCGCAATAACAATTACCGTTTTACCCGTGGTTAACTTCGCGAGAGCTTCATGTATTTGCTGCTCGGAGCGGGGATCAGCTTGGGCTGTCGCCTCGTCAAGAATCAGAATCGAAGCATCCTGCAGATATGCCCGAGCCAGTGCCACACGCTGTTTTTCACCACCGGAGAGGAACCCACCCTCGTCACCCAAAATCGTGTCATAGCCATTTGGTAGCTGCATGATGCGCTCGTGAATACAGGCGGCTTTCGCGGCTGCTTCTACTTCCGAGAGACTGGCGTCAGGTTTGGCTAGCGCAATGTTATTAAATACGCTGTCATGAGCGAGCGCCACCTCTTGCAGCATTATTGCCACGGAACCGAGCAACAAAGTATTACTGGCATCGCGCACGTCAACCCCATTGACCAAAACTGTCCCGCTGTCCGCTTCATAAAACCGGGCAATCAGTTTTGCCAACGTTGACTTGCCGCCACCTGAGGGACCTACCAGGGCGGTAACCGTGCCCGGCTGGGCGGTAAAGGAAACCTCTTCGACAGCTGGCGTGTCTGGTTCATACGAGAAAGTGACGTCGCGCATCTCCACTCTGCCCATGTCAGAGGCATCACCCGTAGTTTGGCTACCGAATTTCATTGGTTCCAAAGAAAGTAATTTGACAGTACTCTGCGCAGCGAGTCTCGCTTCGTAGAGATGCTGTAACAGACTGATTAGCGTGGCTAAGCCATCGGGAACACCCGGTGCAATCAAAAAGAATGGCAGAGTATCGGCAATCTGCATCCAACCGTTCTTTACGAAAATAACTGTCAACAGTGCCACAGTCACAAAAATCACTGCGGGACGAAGCAGCGCACCGATACTAGAAACGGCTTTACCTGATTGTGAAACCCAGCTGTATGAGATGCTGGAAAATTTTTCTCTGGCCTCATTGAACTTTGTTTTTGTGGCGTCTACGGCTTGAAAGTTTTTAATCTCTTTGATGCCTTCCAGCATTTCCACGGTGGCATTAGCCAGACCGGTTTGCGCCTCCCCAAAACGCGCGGTTAAGTCGCCGTACCCGCGCATATTGAGTACGTAAATTAATGAAATTACGGCAATCCAGAGACCAAACAGCACCAGGCACAATCGCCAATCCACCCACAGCAGGTAGCCGAACCCCGCGACCAGAGACACCACTGCATTCGTGGCATCTCCAGGTAGGTGCGCCACCATAGTGTGCACGGCCGCGGTATCGTCACAAACCATCTTTCTGATTTGCCCGCGCGAGTAGGCGTTTACCTGACCCAAGGGCAAATTGGCTAATGCGTCGACGACTTGTTGACGCATCTTGTGGCGAAGTTTTGCTTCGGAGAGGTGCGTAACGCCCAGACCTGCTACATAGAGAGACTGTCCGATAAAAAGTGAGATGAAGGCACTTGCAGCCCAGAACCAGATGTTTCCGGTCAGACCGTCTCGAGTAACACCGTGTAGCCAGATTAGAGCCATTTGGTGCAGCGAGATGTAGGGCATTATGCCTAGTATTGCCCCGCATGCGGTGAGCAGACCGGAGACAATCATCGACGTTCTTGCGGGTTTAATTAAGTCTGCAACAGACATCTTTTTCATGTAGAGCCTTTCAGAAAAATAGACACAATATGGTGGTCACAATCCAGATTGCGACCACCAGCGCCCAGTCGCGTACTCGCCAAGGGGCGGAAATTAATTCGGTACGTTTAGGAAAAGCGCCGAAGCCACGGGAATCCATCGACAATGCGACTCTCTCACCGTGTTGAACGGCGAGAATCGCCAACGGAACCAGCGAGCCTGCCCAACGCACTACCGGTGCAAAAATCCCGTAGCGCTGCCCGACTCCACGCAGGGCTTTTGCGGTTCGCAGTACTTTGAAGTCGTTCTGGAAGCGGGTAATAAAACTCACCGCCGCGATACCGGCGGAAGTGATTCGGTAGGGCACTTTAAAAGTCTGGTTTAAGCTCACCAGCATCTTTGTCGGGTCGCTATAGATGCCCGAAAGCAGAACTAAAGCTACCAGGGCTCCAATTCCGCTGCCGGCGGCATAGTTCGTGCCAACATCGTTTAGCCTTGACGCCATAGAGAGAACGTCGTTGTCAGAGAACATCCAAATCATAAAAGCAGCAACCAGCCACGAACCGAGGATGCTTCCCCAGGTACGTGTCCGGTTTGCTCCTGCCAGCAGCATCGCCAGGCTGGACACGGAGAGCAGCGAAAAATTAACCACCGGATTTTTGAGGACGAATATCGTCACCATGAGTGGCACGAGTGCGATAAACAAAGTCAGGGGATTGAAGCTGTCGAAAAGACCGCGAGTTTTGCGCTGCGGGAGGGCAGCCGGAGCTGTCACCTGTGGGGAAAATGGCAGTGCGATTATGTGTGAGCAGTATTTTTTGGCGAGCTCCAAATCGTGCGTAGCCATAATGACCAGGTGCCCTGCGGAGCACAGTTGCTGGATGAACTCCATCAATTCGCAAGTGTTTGCCCAGTCTTGTCCGTACGTCGGCTCATCGAGAACGATTACTTTGCGTTGCTCCGCCACCATCGTGGCTACGGAAAGCCGCCGTTGCTGACCACCAGAAAGCGTTAGTGGATGTTGCTCGCTGACTGCTTGCAGATGGAAACGATTCAAAAGGTCGTTGATTTGGGAATCCGTTACCTTTCCGACGCTCAGTTCTTTGCGTACGGTGGCTGCCACCATCTGGTGTTCAGGATTCTGAAACACATAACCCACCTGGTGATTGCCCTTTTTTAGGGGGATGCCCGTAACCGAAGCATTGCCCTCGAAACGCAGCAGACCGGCAAGGGCGGAGAGCATCGATGATTTTCCGGCACCGTTTTGTCCGATTACTGCGACGAAATCGCCAGCAGCGAACTCTGCGCTGATACTTGGACAGCGGCGCGGTACCGAAAAGTCATTTAGCTTCAGCAGTGCCTCCGGTCGCGCGGATACCGACTCTCCGGTCTCGTGCCATCCCGAGTCGTCCCTCATCCAGTATTTAACTTGACTGCCACAAAACTCGTTTAGCTGTGGCAATTCAATGCCGGCTTCGGAGCAAGTCAGCGCTTCCTTGCACCCCGAACGGATCGCTCGCGGCAACCAGATTCCGCAACTCGCTAATTCCTGGGTGTGGTTTAAGAACACTTCGCGGGGCGTTCCCGCCGCGATGATTTCACCTTTTTCGTTCAACGCAAGCACGGAGTCACAGATTGGCAGCAACGGATCTAAATCATGGTCAATCACGATGACGCCGATGCCCTGGTGAACCAGCTGTTCAATTAGGTCATAGAAGTCTCTACGTCCTAGGCTGTCAATCGTAGAGGTGGGTTCATCCAGAACCAGCAACTTCGGGCGCATTGCCAGCACCACAGCTATTGCCAGACGTTGACGTTGTCCACCAGACAAGGTCCAAGGACTATCATGTAGCTTTTCGCCCAAGCCGACCTGCGCAGCAGCCTGTGCCACCCGTGATTCAATCGTATCTGGATCCAGACAGAGATTTTGTAGTGCAAACGCGATGTCATCATGCACGCTACGCGTGATTACGGCAGCATCGGGATTCTGCCCCACATAGGCAACCTGTCGGGCGATAAACTCTACACTGGCATCGGCGATTTGTGTTCCACACAACTCGACACAGCCTGAATACTCACTCGGTAAACAATGCGGTATCAATCCGCAGATGGTTCTGACCAAAGTGGTTTTACCGCAGCCAGAGGGACCAATGACAGCGCAAACTTGTCCCTCCAGGTAGCTCAGGTCGACATCAGACAGAACCCACTTCTCTTGACCGTAATAGTGGACACTAAGCCCCCGAACTTTTAGGCTCTCTTTAACCTGATTGCATGTCTGATTAAGCACGGTTAGCCACACCCACGCCTGCCTTGTTCAACAGGCGAGTAATGCCTACAGTTACCAGCCCGCCCAGTAGGGCTGAAACGACAGAAGTAACCACATATGCCGTGCCAAACGGTATCCCTATAGCTTCCTTGAGCAGAGTCAGGTAGAGGAGTCCATTCAACAGACCAAAAACTCCTGCAGAAATCATGAATGCCCAGGTCTTCCACTGTCGGTAAAGCATTACTGCGAGGGGAACTTCGATGTACAGTCCCCCTATCAGATTTCCGATTATAGCCATGGGACCGGTAGGCGTGACGAAGATACAAATTACACCGATAATGAGGGAGGCTAGCATGGTGGCACCCGGACGGCGAACAACAGTCGAAGGCAACAGATAGGGGATAACCCAAAACCCCATGATGGAACAGCCAATCAAAACGCCCCGTGGGGAAGTGGCGAGCAGTGGCGAAATGTAGTTCAGTGGAAGCAGGATAATTAGCCCAACTACTGCTAATGCAGCTACGGTCATCAAATTCCGGGTTCCAAGTACGGAGTTTGCCAACCCCTTTCTGGATGAAGTGTGCACCGTTGCTGTTGTTTCCTCGATATTTTCAGTCATAGCTCTTACCAAAACCTTCTCAGACAATGAATAACAAAAAGCGTTAATTAGGTTAGCCTAACCATGTTAAATTTGAAAGTTTTGGTTCACCTGGGGTTTTAGGTGAAGAAACTTGGTATCAGCACAGTTTTACCAGCGACTCATGTGACTGCGCCGCTGCCGTTTTCTGTTTGGTGTTTCGGCGACGAAATGCCCACTGGGCATTGCTTTTATGCCGCCTACACCGTTTTCGCGACGGCTCATTCTCGGGTTAAAGGACAAATTGTGTGTCTGGGGGGGGTTAGTGAAGCGTCCTG
>NZ_GL385912.1:425017-427632 GCF_000146285.1 Mobiluncus curtisii subsp. curtisii ATCC 35241 | reverse complement strand
AAACAGCCACGACAAGAAAACCTGCAACTCATTAGCCGAGTTATCAATACGCCTGGTTTCAGACCTCCCACAACCCCCGCAACGCCAACGCTGCCGCCCAGAGCTAGTCCTACCATTACGCTTTAACGCTCCACCACAAAACGGGCATTTAAGTCTACTCATGCCCTCAAGCATGAAATACCAAACTTAAAACCAGACTTTAAGCCGCTACCCCAACGAAAAACCCGTCCAAAAAACACACAAAATGACCGACCTCAAAGTTGAGCCAAACCAACTTAAAACCCGGCTTTAACGCAAAAACAGAACCAAAAACCCAAACAAAAAACACACAATTTGTCCTTTAACCCTGTTTCGTGACCCGAGCACGGATTGAGCCAGGTTTCGGTTACTGGCTTTCTATGATCTTCCTGTTGGTTCAGCAGCAATGCTGATCGGTTGTGAACTTCAGTAGGCAAGGGGGGCAGATACGGGTCGCATGACTGTAAAAGAGCTAATGTTTGAAGCCGCCACCCAGTTTTCTGGGAGACGGCTTCAAAGGGTGAAATGCTATTCGCTAGACAGTCCAGTAGGAATCCTTACTGGCGCGCATTGCGGATACGTGAGCCGATTGCTCCCACGGCAAGGCCTACGAGTGCGATAGCAAGGTAACCCCAAATATTATCGCCACTGCTTTGAATGTTCTTTGGCGGTGCAGGAGTGTTTTCTGCAGTTAGAACGCTTTGGGTGTCGCGGCCAGAGATAATGTTGTCGATCCATTCGGCGGTGCCTGCAACTGTGGTGATTGCAGCACTAGGGGAGGGAAGGTCCGGATCCCCATTGGCAGTTCCAGCGGTAGCAAGTCCCGCAAGCTTTCCGTCGACAAAGAACGGGCCACCAGAGTCACCGCCCTGCATGCCAGCTCCAGAAACTGACTGCACATCCAAGATAGAGGTTTCGATCCTAGGCTGTATGGAGTTGTCGGCTGGGACTTCCGACATCCCCTCAGGATTAGACTCGGTTTGGCCAGTTTCTGTCATTCCAGGTTTTGACTGTGGAGCCTGTGGCGGGGCAGTCTCTGTAGACGCATCAGCGCCGGTAGGTGTCTTGGAATCGGAAGGAGTTTCGGGAGCACTCGGCGTGTCAGAACCGGAAGGTGCGCCACCTAGTAGCTCTTTGACAACCATTTTGGCCATTGGTAGCTGTCCAGATCGTGCCATTGACGAGCTGCTACTCCAACCGTAAAGAGTTCCCGTCTGCCCTGGGGTTGGAATATCGTGGGAGATTTTTGCGGGGGTTGCGTTAGTCACTTTCTCAGTCAGGTGAAGTAACCCCGCGTCAGATGTGGGCGAAAGAGCCCAGGAATCAGCGTTGTAGACCTTTCCAGCGATGCGTGCCTGGGTGCCTTCATTGTTGACTGACTCTAGACAGTGGCGCGCTGTGAGTACCCACTGGTCGGCAATGAGTGTGCCTGTGCAGTCACCAAAGCTGCCGATTTTGCCCATTTTGAGCGCGGCAACGGAACTGCTTTCCGCATTATCGGGCGCCGGATCTCCATATTCGAGTGCGAGAGCCGGAGTTGCAGTCATTAGCAGGGTGGCGCTGACAATGGCAGCGAACGAAAAATGTGATTTTTTCACGGTTAATTCCCTTTCTTAGAAGGAACAATGACCTTGATCGTGGTGGCAACGAGTTTCTCAGCAGGACCCTGTCCTGCAAACTTCTTCCAGAGGCTGGCTGCGACGAGGAAGAATACGATGAAACCGATTGCTGACAAAGTGGAATGCAACGCGACATTTTGCTGCCAGTAGAAAGCGGTGAGAATGTGCAGAATGTAAATGGTTAGCGACATTGTTCCCATGGCAGCGAAAGGGTAAACTAAGGTTGAAGAGAGATCGCCTATGAGCACACATAGGTGGATCACTACGGCTGCAACGGCAACGGAGAGGATAATCTCTCCGGCAACACCGGTGTGACCGGTAAAGCTGAGCCAGCTGGGAATGTCTGGGTCAAATCGGAAGTAGATGCCGATACCAGCGATGACAACGCTGATAGCGGTTACGATCCAGCTCAGTCGAGTGTTAGGGTTGCTGTTCTCATCGGGGTTGCGATGTAGTCGGTCGCGCAGGTACACATCGAAAAGAAGCATGCCACCGATGAAGTATGCAATCCATGCCAATAGCGGATAAATCTGTGGCAGTTCGATGGGGGCGTAAACGATTGTTGCGGCGATTGTGGCGGCAATAAATAGACCGAGTCTCCACCACGTTCCCAATGCGGGCATCCAGGAAACTAGGATCATTACCAGGCCCATTACGATGAGAACCACTTGGATTTGTCCACCCACGGGCAGTAGTGCCAGACCGATGAGGATGATTAAAGCGCCTCGGGCTATCAGCCGCAAGAAAGTGGCGCTGGTGTAGTTTCGTCCAATAATCATCATCGTCGCGCCGGCGATGATGGCAAATAATGATGCGGGTAGGCCAGAGAGTATTACTTTGGTACTCCAAAGTAGCGAGGCCATGTGGATAACTATCATTCCGATGATCGCGAGTGAGCGCGCTACATCAAGCCCCACGATTCGTGAAGGTTTAGACACTCAGTTCCCTCCTTTACTAGTACTTTAGTGAAGTGTCCCA
>NZ_GL385912.1:317776-424027 GCF_000146285.1 Mobiluncus curtisii subsp. curtisii ATCC 35241 | reverse complement strand
GCCCCATCCGGGGAGGTTTCTTTGGGTGATGTGTAGGTTTTCCTGGTTTAGGTAGTATTCCTCGAGTTGCGTATCCGTAGGCATTATTTTCAGGATTTCTGCTGGAGTCGCGGGGTTTTCGATGTGTTGGTAGCACCACCAGAAAATCGCTTTGATTCGCCTGGTCAGGCTCATTCCGCGGTGGTCTTTGAGCATGGCACGGAGTTGAGCGTTTATCCCGCCTTCGATCTGGTTGTTCATTGCTGGTAGGCAGGTCAGGGTCTGGTCTGCGAGGTCAGGATCGAGATAGGTGAACAGGTTACCGGATTTTATGAACCTAATTAGCGAGTCCCGGGCGCGAACGAGTTTCTCGTGGGTCAAGCATCTTGTGCCGTATTCGTTTATGGTTTCTTCCGCGAGGAAGGCTTCCCATTCCAGGCACCAGTTGTTGAACCCGACCAGCCATTGTAGAGATTCTTCCACGTTATGGACATGTAACAGGTCGCGAGCTATTCTCCCGAGTTGTTTCCCGGCTGGCAGCTTCGGATTCATAGTGATGTAACGTCGTACCTGCATAAACGCGTGATATGTGCAACGCTGGACCTGCGTGCCCGGCCAAGAAGCTGCTCTAGCGGTTTTGAAACCTGACCCACCATCGCTCACGACTAGAAGCGGGGGCGCTATCCGATCCAGCAAGGCTTTCCACGCGTTAATGTTCTCGTTCCTAGCCACATACCAGCCCAACACATGCTGACGAGTACAGGCAATCAAAACCACGGCCTTGCGCCCCAGATAAATCCCGTCGACAAACACCACGTCATGAACCTCGTCCACGATCGGAGAGAACGGCCATAAACACCAGAACTTAGCTGCATGACGACGAAACGTCCGGCCCGCTCCGGGCATATCTTTCTGCCGCTGACGCGACAACAGCCAGCTCAGGAAACGATTAAGCTCTTTAGCAGAGTTATCAATCTTTCCGACCTTAGACCTTCCACACTCCTTACAACGCCAACGCTGAGAACCAGAAGAAGTCTTTCCATTACGTTTCAAAGGAGTATTACACGCCGGGCATTTCATCATATTCATGCCATCAGCATGAACCGACCAACTTTCAACCCGACTTTCCCCCGCCAACACAAGCAAAACACAGGAAAACAGACACACAATTTGACCGACCCCAAAGTTCAGCCAAACCAACTTTCAAACCGACTTTAAAGCTCTACCACAACGAAAAACCCCGGATAAAAACACACAATTTGTCCTTTAACCCTTCGATTCCCGTCGCGACCCCACAGATTGACTAAAAGCCGGGCTAAAGCCCGGCTTTTAGTCAATGGAGCGGGCGACGGGAATCGAACCCGCGTAATCAGCTTGGAAGGCTGGGGCTCTACCATTGAGCTACGCCCGCGTACGAAATGAGTTTACCGGTTCGGATGGGTTTCCTACAACTCGAACTTTCCTGTACCATAAACTGTACCTTTTCCGGGGTGTAGCGCAGCTTGGTAGCGCGCCTGCTTTGGGAGCAGGATGTCGCAGGTTCAAATCCTGTCACCCCGACGAGCGAGCGCCCATGAAAGTTTACTTTCATGGGCGCGAGCGAGGAGGGGTATGCAAGGCGAGCGGAGCGAGTCCTTGCAAATCCCCCGACGAAATGATTCTGAGCGGTGGGGGCAAGGCGAGCGGAGCGAGTCCTTGCAAATCCCCCGACGGGCGATGTCGATTTGAGCAAACTATTGAGACGGCGGGTTCGCAGCTTTGACCTATTTCTCTCTATGATGCGGCACAATAAACCACCCGGCTCTGGGCACGCATTCCAAGTTAACCGTCCCGTATCCCAGGCGTTCCCCATCGGCAATGGGAGCCAATCCTTCCATCTCTAAACTGACTCGGCGTGCCTCGTGAAAAGTTACCCCGGGAGCACCAGCGAATCTCCCCCTTTTGGCAGCGAACAAGGGGCGGAGTACTTTCCGGCGGGGCATTGAGCTCAACGTCGCTATCGAGAAAACTCCGTCATAGCTGGATGCTTGCGGAGCCACAACCACACCGCCGCCGTAGCACTTTCCGTTGGCAACGGCGCACAAAGTCAGGTGTTCCTCGCCCCAAGTTACCCCGTCGAGACTGAGCCGCACTGGTCGGGGATGGAACTTTGTCAGAATTATGAACAGGGACAAAATATAGCGCAGTGACCCGTGTGGCCAGCGCATTTCCTGGGTTTTATCTGCCACCATTTGGTCGAATCCGACACAAGTTATGGTGGACCACCAACGCTGCTGTACCTTGCCGTGCATATCGGTAAAAGTCGCTAGTCCCAGGTCGGTTTGGCTGACGAAACCATCCGCGATGATGCCCGCGGATTTACGTGGATTCAGCGGAATCCCATAGTGGCGAGCATGATCATTGCCAGAACCTGCGGGAATAATTCCCAGAGGCTTGTCGGAACCAACCTGTTCTTGGAGCACCAGTGAAAGTATCCCGTCTCCACCGGAAACGACGATGGCGTCCACCGTGGAATCAGCTACGGCCTGGCGAGCCGATTCCCGGGCTTGTGCCGCAGTATCGCAGGGAAAATCCACAATCTCCAGACCGCGCTTGTGCAGCACTTTTCGGGCGACCCGAGCAGTTTTGCGGGCGTGACCTTTAGCGGAGGCAGGGTTCAGAATGAAAGCGATACGGCGGATGTCGCGAGTTTCTTGCCGATAAGTTTGTTCCAAAGGTGCGGTTTCGGGGTTGCCGGGTTGCGCGCTATCAGAAGGAGTGCCGTCCGGGGCGTGTCGGTTGGCGTGTGGGCTGTCCGGGGGCAACTTGTCCGACATAGCAAACTCTGATTCGGCGTCGTTACCGGAAAATCACGGTGCGGTCGCCGTTCATCAACACGCGATGCTCGGCGTGCCATTTTACGGCCTGCGCTAGCACGCGGCGTTCCACGTCTTGACCCTGTTTACGCATGTCAATAGCGGTAAATGTGTGATCCACGCGGGAAACGTCCTGTTCGATGATGGGACCCTCATCCAAATCCGCTGTGACGTAGTGCGCGGTGGCTCCAATGAGTTTCACGCCACGGTCATGAGCCTGGTCATACGGCTTTGCGCCCTTGAACGATGGCAGGAAAGAGTGGTGAATGTTGATGATTCGCCCGCTCATTTCCCGGCACAGCTTGTCGGAAAGAATCTGCATATAACGCGCCAACACCACCAGTTCGACCTTTTCCGCGGCGACCAAGTCTAGCAGCTGCCGTTCCGCTTCGGGTTTGTTGTCTTTCGTGACCGGTACCAAAATAAACGGTACCTGGTAGAAAGTCGCGATGGGAGCTAAATCGGGATGGTTGCCCACGACCGCTTTCACATCAATCGGAATCGAGTGATCCCGCACGCGATAGAGCAGGTCGGACAGGCAATGCCCCTCTTTGGAAACCATGATGACGGTGCGCAGTGCCCGACCAATCTCATCCAATTCCCAAGCCATATCAAACTCGGCAGCTAGGGTTTCTACACGGGAGCGAATATCGTGAGCACAGGGGACGTCCATCTCAACCCGCATGAAAAACAATCCGCTATCGAGATCTGCAAACTGGGCTGACTGGATGATATTGCCTCCCGCGCTGACCACCATGCCAGAGACAGCGTGGACAATCCCCGGTTGGTCGGGGCAAGAGAGGGTTAACACCAGCTTTACGGTTTCGCTCGACTTTGTTTCCGTCATGGTTCTTAGCATACCCGGTTCATGTCTCACCAGGAACTAGGGCTCTATTGAGGCTGCAAAAAGGTTTCCGTACGGAATAAATTGAAGCGTACTGTGTTTTGTTCCGCTTCTTATACGGGGGTCAGTTGTGATTCCGAGGGAAGCAACCAGCCTGTAAAAATGTGAAGCCCAGGTTGCCCTAGACGGCGACGCGCGTCAGTTCTAAGGCGGAGACTGGCGAAAAGTCGGGGCGGCTGGGGGCGATAGCGTCGGCAATTTCTGCCGTGATGGCAGCGATTTGCGCGCCGTTGTCGGTACAGAACTTCAGTGGGGGAATCCGCAGGGTAACGCCAGCACTCGCGCATTCCTCCGTCAGCCATTCACGCAGTCGGGAATTCGCGGAATATCCGCCGCCCACCACCAGGGTTTTTGCCTCGAAATCGGTTAGCGCTCGCATAGTCTTGCTGACCAGGGAGTCATTGACAGATTCCGAAAATCCACGGCAAATATCCGCTACCGGCAGCCATGGTTTGCCCTCACGAGCGGGTACAAAATCCTCGGTAAAGTCCGGACGGTTGCGTACTTCCGGGGTGGCTTCGAGCTGGCTAACATAGCGAGCCACGGCGGTTTTCAGTCCGGAGAAAGAAAAATCATAAGGGTGTGTTTTGGCGTACTTTGCTCCTGCTAGACCGCGCGGAAAATCAATCGCTCCCAGATTGCCTTCGCGGGACATCCGATCCACGTGTGGTCCTCCGGGATAGGGCAGCCCCAGCACTCGTCCAACCTTGTCAAAGGCTTCCCCCGAGGCGTCATCGAGAGTGCCGCCCAACTCTCTGATCCCATCTGGAGCTGCGAAATCGGTAATGAGCAGCAGGTTTGTGTGCCCGCCGCTGACCACCAGTCCTACCGCTGGCAGGTCCAAATCACCGTTCACCAGCTGGTCAACTGCCAGGTGACCAATGACATGATTGACTCCGTATAGTGGCTTTCCGGTGGCGACTGCCAGGGCTTTTGCCCCGGCAATTCCTACCGCCAACGAACCAATCAGCCCTGGACCAGCGGATACTCCAATCTGGTCAATGTCTGCGAGCTTTACTCCTGCCTCATCCAAGGCTTTACTGACCACAGGTAGGAATGATTCCAAGTGTGCCCGTGAAGCAATCTCGGGGATAATTCCCCCGTAACGGGCATATTCATCCATCGAGGTAGCGACCACGTTCGCTAATAGCTGGGTTTTCCCCGCGACGATGGCAGCTCCAGTTTCATCGCAGGTAGATTCAAGTCCTAAAGTCAGTTTCTCACCGTTTAACACGGGTTCAGTTTAGTTGGTTTTTCCCCGCGTTTAAATCTCGGTGCGGCGTCGGCACAAGATTGCGCGGTGTCGCCTGCCCAAACGGGTCGCTATCAAGGTTAGGTCCTCTCCGTCTTTCACGGTCTTGGTGAGTACCTTTCGACGTAGTTGGGCGGGTGAGACGTTGGCACCGCGTTTTTTAATTTCCAAAGACCTGATTGGTCGCGTCTTTAGTACGGTGCGAATCTTCTTTTCATCCAGAGGGAGGACCGCGAGTGTCTCAAACCAGCTCCCTAGTTTCGTGTCAGCCCCATTTGGATCAGAATCTCTGGTCAAGTAGGCAATTTTTTCCGATACCGTCTTTGTGTATGTTTGTTCTGCAATCTGAGCTAGCAGTCCTGCCCGGATAATTGCGTCATCAGGCTCAAAGATCCATTTACCCAGTTCGTCTTCTGTCGCGATGGTCTCACTCAGTCGGGCAGGAGTGTTGCACGGGGCGGCGGTTTCGTCGTGCAACGTAACCACGATTTTCCCGTTATTATCCATCAACAGGGCGGACCGACCCTTCTGACGGATCAGGTCACCCAACCAGATTCCCGCCTCCACAAGCTCGCCCCCCACAGAAATCCATTGGGTTTCGCCCTGTGCGGGCAGGACTTGATGGTTGATTCCAGGGGCGATTTTTACGCCGAGGTTTCCATGGGGAATCTCATCCTGCCAAGCGAGAATACGCGAAAGCGGGGGTTTCCAAGACTCCGGCTGCAGTCGCCTGCCAGAGGAGTCTCGCCGGGCGGGGTCTGCGAAGGCGCCATCAACGCCCTCGGCACGCAGCTGGTCCCAATCCAGTTCTAAAATATCTGCCTGTGTGACACGGGCTTCGGGATAGGCACGGAGATTCAGCAAAGCCGCTGCTGCGGTGGCTTCATCGAGTTCAAAAGCCGTTACCAGCATCCCTAAACCAGCCAAAGCGAGGGACTCGGTACCTAACCCGCAGCCCAAATCAGCGACCTGGTGACATCCGGCGTCGCGAAAACGTCCAGCGTGTACAGCCGCTACCGGCAAACGCGTGGCCTGCTCCAGACCGTTTCGCGTGAACAGCATTCCTCGCGCGAAATCCCCGAATTTTGCTCGCGCTGCTTCGCGCAGCTCCAGCTGGGTCAAAATGGCTGCCACCAGCGCTGGTGCCACCCCACGTTTGCGCAGACCAGCGCTTAATTTGTCCGCGAGTGTCGGGGAGTAGGGTCCCAGAGTTCCCAAGGATTCCAGCAATTGGAATCCTTCTTTGTGCAACAGGGGCGCCAGCGAATTTTCTGCCATAGTCCAATCTTAAAGGGCAGGGAGGGAAAGGGGAGAACCGTGCGGGGCGACAATAAAATCGAGTGATTTGAAACTGACTTAGCACTCGGGTTGCGAGAGTGCTAAATACGTCATAAAATATAAATTGACTGGCAGGGTGCCACCCGCGACGGCGCTCGGTTGGTGAAATATCATCAGAAACTTAGAGAAAGGGCAATCGCAGTGTCGGTTTGCATTAAACCTTTGGAAGATCGGGTTGTTATTAAGCAGCTGGAAGCGGAAACGGTTACCGCTTCGGGTCTGGTCATCCCGGATATGGCAAAAGAAAAGCCGCAGGAAGGCACCGTCGTGGCGGTAGGTCCCGGTCGTGTTGACGACAAGGGCGTGCGTGTGCCGATGGATGTCAAGGAAGGCGACAAGGTTATCTACGCCAAGTACGGCGGAACCGAAGTCAAGTACCAGGGTGAGGAATACGTTATTCTCTCTGCTCGCGACTTGCTCGCTGTGGTCGAGTAATCGAGACACATTTTTGAAAAGGCCGGACGTATGTCCGGTCTTTTCTGTTAAGCTATAACCTCACTTCTCCTGGCACATTCCAGCGCCGTGGCCCCGAAACCATAGAAAATATGAGGGCTCCACCGATATCTCAGCGAGCCCAGTCATCTCAGCACGCAAATCCCCGTGGTGCCTCATGTCAATTTGAGCGCGAAGTGGGGGTTAGGCGCTGCGGGTTTTGATGCCTTGGGTGAGTAGGGCTTTATGTTTAGCGTGGTTTTGTTCCATGTTGATAGTGAGTACCTCGGTAGGGGTTCTGGCTAGGTCGGTGAGTATGGCTTGGTAGCGTAGGATATCGCGGGTTAGCTCGGCAGGATTCGTGGAATCGCGTAACTGTTGTAGTTCTTTGATTTGTGTCCTTGAGAGTATCCCGGAGGCTAGTAAACGGTCTAGGGGTGTGGCTGGTGTGTCGTAGACGCGTTTACGTCTGCCTACACTGTCTTGGTTCCAGCCTATGGGTTTCCTGGTAGGAGTGAACAGGTTCATACGTAAGCACACTGTTTTCCATAGCTTGCGCAGGACTTTCAATTCTTTGGGTGTGTCATAACGGTAGTGGAAGCCGTATTTACGCACTACATGGTTGTTTTTAGATTCCACATGTGCCTGGTCGTTCTTCTTGTAAGGGCGCGAGCGTGTGAAGAATACGTCCAGGCTAGATGCCCAGTTAATGACTTCCCGGTTAATGAACTCGCTACCGTTATCACAGTCCAGGCCCTGGACCTGGTACGGGATGGTTTCTATCGCAGAGTCTAGAGCTTTGAGCATATGCACCCGGGCGTTATTCTGCAGGGCTTCTATATGTATCCAGCCCGTGTTCACGTCGGTTAACGTCAGGGTACGGACGAGCTCTCCCTTGAGACTCGGCCCGCAATGCGCCACCGTGTACCTCTCGAAAAATCCTGGCTCGTCAGCAATCTCGTCCCCGGCTTTCCTGATTTTTATCGAGTTACGTAACAATGCTCCTGGTTTCGTACTCGAAATACCCCTCAGCTCTAGAGATTGGCGGGCTTCTTTGAGATACCGGTCTATCGTAGAAGCAGACATTCCCAGTAACTCGTCACGTATTTTCTGGCTATACCCGGCTCTTCCTATCACCAGTTCCTCATGCGTTTCAAGGGAATCAAGCTAAACACGCATCGATACTGCCAAATATTTACCGCATTGGCATCCTGATAGCACCCAAACCCGTTGTAGTATCCTCTTCGCTACCGTTGAATACTTTGTCGCCCTGGCCTTACGGTAATCAATCCTGACCACGCCAGGATTCCCAGTGACATCACTGGTCAAATACCTCCTCGCGGTAGCTCTGGACAATCCCGTAGACTCACAAAAACTATCCAGCACCCTGCCCTTTTCCTTTTTAGAAGCCCCGCGATACGCCTGGCGTAACCGCTTCGTGACCTCAACACGCGCACCCATAGAAACCACTCCATCATTCATACCAACAACCTATTTTCGCGCTCAAACTATATGAGGCACCACATCACCCTCGCGCTCAAAATACATAAGGTACGCCGATCCCTTGACGGGTTTTCGGTCCACCACTACGCTGGAAGCTATGACTAGGAAATTAGCATTAGTTCGTCGCCCCAGCCCCAAAATGGCTGATGGGATTGTGACGCACATTGAAAAATCTGCTGTCTCTTATGATCTGGGTTTGCGCCAGTGGGAAGGCTACGTCAAGGCACTCAATGATAATGGGTGGGAAACCGTCGAGGTCGAGCCCGCTCCTGATTGCCCCGATTCGGTATTCATTGAGGATCCTGTTTTTGTCTATGGAGATCTCGCCATCATCACTCGCTCCGGAGCTCCGGAGCGCCGCGCTGAAGTTGCGGGAGTCGAAAAAGCGGTTCGGGATGCCGGATACCGCGTGGTTTACATTAAGGAACCCGGCACCGTGGACGGGGGAGACATCCTGAAGTTTGACGGTAAAGTCTGGGTCGGACAAACGCCCGGTGGCCGCACCAACGAAGAAGGGGTGCGCCAGCTTGCCGAGTACTTGAAGGAATTCAACGCGGAAGTCATCCCCGTGGAAATGACTAAGGTGCTCCACCTCAAGAGCGGTGTCACCGCCTTGTACGACGGCACTGTAGTCGGCTACAAACCGCTGGTGGACGACCCGACCGTGTGGGACAAGTTCATGGAAGTTCCCGAAGAACCCGGTTCGCACGTCGTTTTGCTCGAGGATAACAAGATTCTGATGTCCGCCGCCGCTCCCAAGTCCAAGGAACTCTTTGAGAGCATGGGTTACGAAGTGGTCGCGGTAGACATCGGCGAGTACGAGAAGCTCGAAGGTTGCGTGACCTGCCTGTCCGTGCGTCTGCGCGGTGACGTGGGTTAGCGAGTAAACTGGATTTTTCGCCACAATCCGGCGCGTCCGAAAATAGTGTTTTGGCGGGGCGGGCAGGCGATTCGGTTTAAGTTTATATATACATTTTGGGGGCTGAGCCACTGGCTCAGCCCCCAAAACAAATGCAATTTCTAGTGGCGGGTTCACCCTCGCCGGGTTCTACAGGTCTATGCGGATTTAGCCTCCCGTTCCTTCCAATAAGCGGCGCGTTCCTCTTCGGTCATGCCGCCCCAAATTCCATAAGGTTCATGTGCGTTCAAAGCGTAATTGCGGCACTGTTCCAATACCGGGCAAGTCGCGCAAATTGCTTTAGCCTGCGCAGCGCGACGCCGCCGAGTGCCACCACGTTCACCGTCAGGATGGAAGAAAGCCGCCGTCCCTAAATCCTTGCAGGCAGCTTCGTCTTGCCATTCCCAAGATTCAATAGTCGGAGCGGGGAGATACGTTACATTACTCATTTTCTTCCTTTCCCTCGCGTGGTTTCTCTTACCCTTCAAGATTAGGTGGTGTGCTGGCAATCCTGCGTCCTACCACAGGACGATTTAGGGTCACCGCACCGTCCTTCAGTAGTAGTGAACCAAACTTGTGATCCCGTGCTTGTGACTTCCCGACAAGTCCACATAAACTGTGCTTCTCACCCCGTCAGCACCGCTAGCGCGAGAGCGTTAGAATAAGCATCAACGTCGAAAGAATTATTCCCAGGCATTTAAGGAAGGCATATGAGCGAAATCACGAATCCCTTGCGAGACCTTGAAAATGACGTCGAACCGCGGTTTTTGACCGGTTTGACCTACGATGATGTGCTGTTGTTGCCAGAGGTCACTGATGTGATTCCCGCCGAAGTGGATACCTCCACGCGCTTTTCCAAAGAAATCAAACTTCATATCCCGCTGATTTCTGCCGCTATGGACACCGTCACTGAATCACGGATGGCAATCGCTATGGCGCGCCAGGGGGGCATCGGGATTTTGCACCGTAATCTCTCTATCGAGAGCCAAGCCCAGCAGGTGCGTCAAGTGAAACGCTCCGAGTCGGGCATGGTGACTGACCCTGTCACCATCGGACCTAATGCCACTATTGAACAGCTGGACGAACTGTGCGCTAAATATCGGGTGTCGGGCTTGCCGGTCGTGACTGATGACTATGAGCTGCTGGGTATCATCACCAATCGTGACTTGCGTTTCGTGCCTACTGCCCAGTGGGGCACTAAGACAGTCCGGGACTGCATGACCCCGATGCCGTTGATTACCGGACGCACCGGCATCTCTCGCGAAGAAGCGATGAAACTGTTGGCAGAAAATCGTATTGAGAAACTGCCTCTGATTGATGAAAACGGCAAGTTGACCGGTCTGATTACGGTCAAAGACTTCGTAAAGACGGAGCAATTCCCCCATGCGACTAAGGATTCTCAAGGTCGTTTGGTGGTGGGCGCCGCTATCGGCTATTGGGGCGATGCGTGGGAACGTGCTGAAGCCTTGGCGGAGGCAGGCGTGGATGCCCTGATTGTGGATACCGCTAATGGCGGGGCAAAGCTGGCTTTAGAGATGATTTCGCGAATCAAGACCGACTCTGGTTTCTCCGGGGTGCAAGTAGTGGGCGGTAACGTCGCCACCAGGGAGGGGGCACAAGCCCTGATTGATGCGGGCGTCGACGGCGTGAAGGTCGGTGTTGGTCCGGGGTCAATCTGTACCACTCGTGTGGTAGCGGGGGTGGGCGTGCCTCAGATTACTGCCATCATGATGGCTGCAGAAGCGTGTGCCCGTGCGGATGTACCGCTTATCGCCGACGGTGGTTTGCAGTACTCCGGCGATATTGCTAAAGCCCTAGTTGCTGGTGCTCATACGGTAATGCTGGGTTCCCTGTTGGCAGGCTGTGAGGAATCCCCAGGTGAACTGGTGTTTATGAACGGAAAGCAGTGGAAACACTATCGCGGGATGGGTTCGCTGGGCGCCATGAGCTCGCGGGGACGCAAGTCCTATTCAAAGGACCGGTATTTCCAGGCTGATGTGACCAGCGATGACAAGATTGTTCCCGAAGGCATCGAAGGGCAGGTTCCCTATCAAGGCACTCTCGGTTCGGTGATTTATCAGCTGGTCGGAGGGCTGCACCAATCTATGTTCTATACCGGGGCGCATACCATTGACGAGCTGCGTCACCAGGGGCGTTTCGTGCGCATCACTCAGGCAGGCTTAAAGGAATCTCATCCTCACGATGTTGAAGTCACTGTGGAAGCCCCGAACTATCAGCGTCACTGAGACCAAAGATTTTCGCCTGCAGGGTGTGTGAGAGACTTTGGTTATGAATGAAGTGAACCAGCTGAATACTCCCTGGCTTAATCAGGAGGTCTTGGGCTTTGACACGGAGACGACGGGTGTCTTTACGTCGCGTGACCGTATCGCCACGGTGTCGCTGATACGCAGGATAAACGGTACGGATTCGCCACGTTATTGGATTATCAATCCCGGCGTTCCGATGCCTCCTGCTGCTGGTCGGGTTAACGGTCTGACTGATGAATACTTGCAAGCTCACGGGGTTGACCCGCGGGTTGGTCTCGAGGAAGTCACTGGTATCATCGCGGAAACAATGCGCCGGGGAGTGCCCGTAGTGGGTTTCAACGTTACCTTTGATTTCGCGATTCTGGAGGCGGAGTTGGCGCGTCATAATTTGCCAACTTTGCGACAGCGCCTGGAAGGATCAGTTGGACCAATCGTTGATCCGCTAGTTTTAGACCGAATTCTGGATCGTTATCGCAAGGGGAAACGTAATTTGGCATCCGTCTGCACCGCCTACGATTTGCCACTGCGTGAGGACTTCCATAATGCACAAGCCGATGTCTCTGCGACTCTGGATTTGCTCGGTGCCATGTCTGAGAGATTTCCGGAGTTACTGGAAATGGGTCCGGGGGAGATGATGCAGTTCCAGGCGGAGGGGCATAGTCAATGGGCGCGGAGTTTTAATGAGTTTATGTCGGCGCGGAAGCCGGATTTCCGCCCGGTGTCACTGCACTGGCCGCAGTTTTAGCGTTGTCGGTCGCTACGTCAGATTAATAGTAAGGGAGAATAAAACAGTGGAATCGGTCGAAAGCTCTGTGCCATCGACCTCGCGCCCAGTGGTCAACTTCGTGGCTATGGGCAAGGGACGTTTTTTTGATATTTTCATGACTTTGTTTGTCGCACTGCTGCTAATTTCTAATATCTCCGCCACCAAACTCATCGGTGGACCCCTGGGGTTGATTTTTGATGGGGGAGCTGTCATGTTCCCCTTCACCTACATCTTGGGAGATATTCTTTCGGAGGTTTATGGATTCCGCGGGGCGCGTCGAGCGGTGCTGACTGGATTCGGGATTTCTATCTTGGCTTCTGGACTGTTTTTCCTGGTCGCTAAAGCACCGCCCGCCAGTGGAGACTTCATTACTCCCGCTTTTTCTCAAGTTTTTGGGTTTGTTCCACGTATCGTGGCAGCTTCCCTGGTGGGGTATGTACTGGGGCAATTGCTAAATGCTCTGGTCTTGGTACGGATCAAAGGTCACACGGGGGAGCGTTTTCTCTGGGTTCGTATGATTGCCTCTACCTTGGTCGGTGAATTGGTAGACACTGTAGCATTTTGCACCATCGCTTTTGCCGGTTTGATTTCAGGTCCAGAATTCCTCAACTATGTGCTGACTGGCTACGTGTACAAATGTGCTTTGGAGATTGTCATGTCGCCAATTAGTATTCAGGTCATCGGATTAGTGAAACGGGGCGAAAAAAATTATGTACCGATTGATACAGAAACTCTCGCAGAGCGCCCTCTGGTGACAAATAATTGACCAATCAGTACAGAAACTGTTTCGACTAAATGTTTCTAACCTGGGATGATGTTTAAATGAGTGAAAACTTTGAGGTTGTGGCTCGTCTGGGGCAATTGGGGCGAGCCGGGGTTATCCACACTCCCCACGGCGATATTCCCACCCCAGCTTTTGTACCTGTTGGTACAAAAGCGACTGTGAAAGCGTTGATTCCAGAGATGATTCGCGAGCTTGGTGCGTCGGCAGTGCTGGCAAACGCCTACCATCTGTATTTGCAGCCGGGACCGGAATTAGTCGATGAAGCCGGGGGGCTGGCAGCTTTTATGCATTGGGATGGTCCCACATTCACTGATTCGGGAGGATTTCAAGTCCTCAGCCTGGGGGCGGGATACAAGAAGGTCCTCAGTCAAGAATTCGCCGCCTCATCTCGAGAGCGTACGGCTTCGCGCGAACACGGCAACCATGAGCGCTCCGGAGACAAACGCAAACTTTTGGAGCAGTCGGAAGAATCCGCCGAGCTAGCTCCTCCCGATAAACGCCAGGCACATCCCGGTCTGGCGCGAGTCGATGATGACGGTGTGAATTTTCGTTCGCACCTGGATGGAACCAAACATCGGTTCACGCCTGAAATTTCTATGCAGATTCAGCACCACCTAGGTGCCGATATTATTTTCGCTTTCGATGAACTCACATCCCTGTTGCATTCCTACGACTACCAGGTGATTTCCCTGGAACGCACGCGGCGATGGGCGGAACGCTGCCTTGCAGAACACGAGCGGCTCACCCTGGAACGTGCCAGCAAGCCTTATCAGATGCTTTTCGGAGTAATTCAAGGAGCTCAATGGGAGGATTTACGCCGGAAAGCCGCGCATGACCTCGGGAAGATGGAAATTTCAGGTCGCCACTTTGACGGGTTTGGTATCGGAGGTGCCCTGGAAAAGGAAAATCTCGGCTTGATTTGTTCCTGGGTGTGCCAGGAGCTGCCCGAAGACCGTCCGCGCCACCTTTTGGGGATTTCAGAACCAGAAGATTTCTTTGCCGGCATCGAAAACGGAGCCGACACTTTCGACTGCGTATCTCCGTCTCGCGTGGCGCGTACCGGAGCAGCGTATCTGCCCACAGGCAGGACTAATATGGCGCGAGCCGCTTTTCGCGAGGACTTCAGCCCGCTCCAAGAGGGGTGTGGCTGCTACACCTGCACAAACTACACGCGCGCCTATCTGCATCACCTGCTGAAAGCCAAGGAAATGCTGGCTTCTACCCTGCTGACCATTCACAACGAGTATTACACCGTTCACTTGGTAGATAGCATCCGTCAGGCTATTATCGCCGGTGAGGATGCGTATCAGGACTTTAAACACCGGACTCTAAGCCAGTTGGGGCGGGCATGATTACCGCGATAGAGTGCCGGGACCTGACTCTCGGACCTGCCAGCCGCTCCAGCTGGGGTGCATTTTGGTAGGCTAAATCTATGAATGAAGAAGTTCAGATTGGACGTGGCAAGCGGGGGCGTCGAGCCTATTCTTTTGATGAAATCGCGGTGGTGCCCTCGCGCCGTACCAGAGATCCTCGTGACGTGTCTCTAGCCTGGCAATTTGACGCTTATTACATGCAGGTTCCGGTCATGGGCGCGCCGATGGATTCGGTGATGAGCCCTCAAAATGCTATCGCCTTGGGGAAAATGGGCGGAGTCGGAGTCATGGACCTGGAGGGACTGTGGACTCGATATGATGACCCCCTACCCTTGTACGAAGAGCTGGCAGAGCTTGACGAAGTCGGAGCCAAAGCCACCGCCAAGTTGCAGGAAATCTACACTGAGCCGGTTAAACCGGAGCTGATGCGTGCCAGGTTAGAGGAAATCAAAGTTGCTGATGTCATTGTGGCAGGGGCTATGAGTCCGGCAGGCACCCAAAAATTATGGGAGCAAGTGGCAGATTCAGCATTGGATTTGTTTGTGGTGCGCGGTTCTACCGTATCCGCTGATCATGTGTCCTCCCAGATAGAGCCGCTAAACCTGAAGCAATTTGTGCATCAGGTAGACATTCCAATCATAGTGGGAGGCGTCGCTACCTATACTGGAGCGCTGCACCTGATGCGCACCGGAGCTGCCGGGGTGCTGGTGGGATTTGGGGGAGGAGCCGCATCTACGACCCGTCGTACCATGGGGATACATGTGCCGATGGCGACGGCCGTAGCGGATGTGGCAGCGGCGCGCCGGGATTTCTTGGATGAATCCGGTGGCAGATATGTGCATGTTATCGCCGATGGTGGCATTGGTTTTGCGGGAGACGTGGTAAAAGCCATCGCTTGCGGAGCGGATGCCGTAATGCTGGGAAGCGCTCTGGCTAGGGCTTCTGAGGCGCCCGGTCACGGCTGGCATTGGGGTAGTGAGGCACATCACTCCACATTGCCACGCGGTTCTCGGGTCAAAGTCGGCACCGTCGGCACTCTGGAACAGGTTATGTTCGGTCCTGCTGATAATGCCGAAGGAACCCTCAATATGATGGGTGCCCTGCGTCGGACCATGGCAACGACGGGTTATACCGACGTCAAAGAACTCCAACGAGTCGAAGTGGTTACCAGCTATTGAACGCCCCCCATGTAGTTCCGAAAAAACCGGGTAAAGTCCAGTTTGCCGCGTTGCAAACTGCCGATGGACGCCGCGCTAATCGTGGAATCTTGGGACTGTTTTGGCTCATGACCCTCGGCATGATTACGGTGGTCGTCGCAGCAGGAGACATTCTCGACAATTACCTCCACCCCGAGTGGTCGTCTGCACCAGCCCTTTCGTGGGCGCTGGCAATTGCGGGGATTGCCCTGGTCTTTGGGGCGAATTTTTCGCTCTCACGGTGCGCGGCCCGCTCTCAAATACGTGAAGAAAATTACGTGCGACGCGTTCTGCTGCGCGAAGCATTCCGCTCTGGACCCGCGCGGATGAACCAGGACAGCACCGGGAAAATCGTGGCGTTGGCAACCGAGTCAGCGGAAAAGTTTACCCGGTATCGTCAAGGATTCCTGCCTGAGGTACAAGGTTCCTTTAGCGCGCCAGTGTTGATAGTGGTGGCAATGGGGTTTTTGGTCCATCCCTTTCTGGCGCTCGCACTGGCCCTGTGCCTGCCGTTAGCAGTAGGGACGGTCTGGCTTTTTCGAAAGCTCTTTCGGCGTTCTTCGGCGAAATCCGCGCGGGCGCGGGCGGCATTAGCGGCAAACTACCTGGAAGTATTGCAGGGACTGACGACTCTGCAGCTGCTGGGGGCGGCAGGTCGCATGGGCGATGAGCTGGAGACAGTGGGCGAAGATAATCGACGTGCGACTATGGGTCTGCTGCGGTCCAATCAAGTCATTATTTTTGTCCTGGATACGGTGTTTTCACTGTTTGTCATCACGTCTGTAGCTGCCTTGTCAATGTACTTGGTGTCCCTGGGGGAGCTGTCTCTGGGTAAATCCGTTACCGCGCTGGGATTGGCAATGCTGCTGCTGGAACCGATTGACCACTTCGGGGCGTTTTTCTATGTAGCGATGAGCGGGCGGGCAGCCGGTCGCGCCATTTCAGGATTCCTCAACTCACACGCTAACCAATCGGCTGCTCACTGTGGGAACGTCAGCACGGCGCGTCCCAGCGATGCGGGAATCCCAGATGATGAGCTTGTGGCGGAGAAGACTGAGATTCCCGCGGTTTATCTGGAAAATGTCAAGGTGCGATACGGGAGCCGCGAAGTCTTGCAAGGAGTCAACCTCAGCGTGTCTCAGGGTGAGCGCGTGGCGATTGTGGGCGATTCCGGACAGGGAAAAACCACCCTCTTGAATGTAATGAAAGGGTTCTTGACCCCGAGTGAGGGGAGGGTGATGATCTCCGGGACAGACACCGACTTAGCGCAGTGCTCGGCTTTGGTCAGCCAAAGCACCTGGCTATTTACCGGAACCGTGAGGGAAAACCTCCAGATGTCAGCCCCGGAGGCTTCTGATACCGAGTTATGGGATGCTCTGCGGTTAGCTCATCTTGACGACGAAATTAAACAGATGCCCCTGGGGCTGGATACTCCTCTGGGTGAGAACGGAGTGGGGCTATCGAGCGGACAAAAACAGCGTCTCAGCTTGGCGCGAGCCATCGGGAGTGGTCGAAAAATTTTGTTGCTGGATGAAGCGACTTCTCAAGTTGATTTGAATTCTGAGAGGAAAATTTTGGATGCCCTCAATGCCTTGGGACGAAACTACACGCTTATCATGGTGTCGCACCGCGGAGCACTGACTGCGTTGGCAGACCGCGTTTTGCAGGTCGAGCACGGAGAGCTGGTGGTTCGGTGAAACCTGTGGAACACGCTTCTGGCTCAACAAACACGGCACCTGCTCTCTCATGCCAGAGCGATAGCACACCCTCCTCCGCAGGCGGTTCCGCAGAAGCTGCGGTGGGGGTGCGGTCAGTCATCCGCTGGTTGCTGTCCTCAACTCGCTCCGTGCTGGGTCCCCTCGCGGGGTCCGCCATGGCTAGGTTAGTCGATCAAATTCTGGGTATCGTGCTCTTTGCCGTACCTGCAGTGCTGCTGGTTAACCTGGTGAAGAGTTATCTGGATTGCGGTTGCATCCACAGTTCCTTTGCTAACGTGGGTGGGTTAGTGACGATAATGACTGGAACCGCGCTTTTGAAAGGTTTGGCACGCTATCTGGAACAATACTGGGGGCACCTGGTTGCGTTTAAAGCCTTGGAACTCTTGCGGGCTCAGGCGTATCGAGCCATTTTCCCCCAAGCTCCCGCTATCGTGACCGATAATCACAGCGGGGACCTCTTGTCGCGTCTCACGAAAGATATAGATCGTATAGAGGTTTTCTTTGCGCACACGTTTGCTCCAGCGCTGACCGCTTTCCTGATTCCCAGCATTGTTACCGTGGCGACTTTTGCGGTAGCACCTTGGCAAATAGGTGTAACTGTGGTAGGAATTCTCATAGTGGGACTATTGATACCCTGGTTCGGTATATATTCTGGGCATTTGGCAGCACGCAAAAAACTTGCTGCTCGTGGACGCGTTGCTGTCGATGTTACCGACTCGTTGGGAGGCTTGGCGGAAGTCGTCGGATACGGCTTGTGCAGTGCCCGTCTGACCGGCAGTGACAAGTTGGGTGAAGCGCTGGTCCAAGCTAGTCTGCAAGAAGCTAGCAAGTCCGCTTTTCGAGGGGCTTTCCTCTCGGCGTGGAGAATGGCTGCCGTGCTAATTCTGCTGGCGGTGGGCGCGCCACTCTATCAGGCGGAGGCGCTGGGAATGGCAGCCTGGATAGCAATCATTTTTGCCGTTTTGCGTTGCTGGGATGGGTTTAACGCGGTGGTGGATTTCGGTACCGAACTGAATACCTCCCTCGCCGCAGCACGGCGCGTCTACCAGCTGACTCATGCCGGGCTGGAACTTTGCGAGGGGACGGAAGACGTGCCGCAAACCACCCCTGTAGCAGTGGAATTTAGCAATGTTAGCTTCCGCTATCCCGAATCCACCCACACGATTTCGCAGACTAACCCGACGCCGGGGACGATTGCACAGGTGAGCCTAAAACTAGCACCCAGTTCGTGGACCGCCCTGGTGGGGGCAACGGGCAGTGGCAAGTCGACCCTGGCTCGCCTGCTGTTGCGGTTTTATGATCCCGATACGGGAACGGTCCGCTTAGACGGGCGCAGTTTGCGAGATTATCGACTGGCGTCCCTGCGCGACGCTGTATCTTTAGTCAACGCCGAATCAACAATTTTCGATATGACTATTGCCGAAAACTTGCGTTTGTCCCGTCCGCAAGCCAGTGACCAGCAGCTCTGGTGGGCTTTGGCGATGGCAGGGTTGGATGAGGAAGTGAAAGCGATGTCGGGAGGACTGCAGCATCGAGTGGCTTCGCAGGGAACCGACCTCAGTGGGGGGCAGCGGCAGCGGCTTTCTCTGGCTCGTGCCCTGCTGCGTCAATCTCAGGTCCTTATCTTGGACGAGCACACTGCGCATTTGCCGCCGTCTCTAGCTTCGGGCATCAATGATAATCTGCGCGCTATGGTGCCGCGTCCCACCGTTTTAGAGATTACGCACAACCTGGATCAAATCGCCCAAGCTGATTGGGTGGCAGTGCTCGATTTAGGGCACATCGTGGAACAGGGGAAACCGGAGGACCTGCTGGCAAATCCAGAATCGGCGTTGCGTCATCTGCGGGGTTGATGGATATTGGAGTGGCGCGCTAGTTTTTGCCGTACCAGTTTCGGCAGCCGTGATACCACGTTAAGGTAAGATTCTTCGACCAGTTCTTTCAACAGTTCTGGGTTGACTTCCGCGCCGGGATATACGCTGATCCAGCGGTCTTTGTTCATGTGCCAGCCGGGGGTGATTTCCGCGTAGCGCTGGGTTAGCGCCAGGCCGTCCTCTGGCAATACGGCCAAGTTCACGACCGGAGTGTCGTGGACCTCCACCATCACCACGAACCACTTCCCGCAAACTTTTACAGCCTCCCACTGCGGGGAATACACCCACGGCTCAGCGCCGGGCAGCTCCAGCGCCACTGCACGAGCCTGATCCCACAATTCCTCGGCTTTCATACGTCCCCCTGGTAGATGCTAGTTGGGCTTCAATCTGAAGTGCCCAGATGTTTTTCTGGCAGGATGTTCACTCTAAACTGTAGCGTTTTCACAGGTTTTATGGGTCTTTGGTCGGTGAGTGAATTGTTCCAGAGGTGCAACCGGGCGTGGCTACGTGCCAGTTCGTGCAGTAATATCTATTGACAAACGATATATAAGTATCGATAATCGATATATGAAGTTTTCTCAAATTTACGTAATTCTGTCACAAATTGCCTTGATTGCAGCTCTTCCAGGGGTGTTGTTGCTCCAGTTGTTTTGCGCATATGCGGCATGGGAAACAGGAGAGGAGTTCCCCGAGGTTCGACACCTAGTTGTACCCTACGCGCTGGCAGCCGTTGCGGCGCTCATTTGCGTGCAGGTACTGATTGTGGCGTTGATTATGCTGGTAAGGGCAGTTAGCAAGGGAGCTTTTTTTAGTGCTAAAACCATGAAATGGATCAATTTAGCGCGTCTCATGGTTGCTATCGGTCCCGGTATCGTCGCGCTAACCGGTGGGCATATGAGCATTTTTGCACCGGCAACCAGACCGGAGCCGCCACTTTTATTCCTCGGCGGAATAGTTTTGGGAGTGGGGCTGTTCTCCCTGGTCAGCCTGGCTAAGAGTATTTTTCAAGCCGCGCTGGACGATGCCGCAGAATTAGCGGAGGTCATCTAAGTGATTACGGTAAATCTGTCGGTGTTGCTGGCCCAGCGGGGTATGTCGGTTCAGGACTTTGCACAGGCTGTAGACATCACCGCGGCGAATATTTCGATATTGAAAAATGGTCACGCCAAGGCAATCCGCTTTTCCACCTTGGATAAAATCTGCCAAGTTTTGGAGTGCCAGCCGGGAGACATTTTGAGCTACACCCCACAGGGAGATAATCCGTCCTAACCGTTGGTCTTTCTGAAACTCAGGCAAAAGGTCACCTTGTTTGAGTCCAGAGAAAAAACTGGATAGAGTGGAATCCGCGTTGAACCGGTCCGGGGTCATTGAGTCCGGGTATCGCCGGGGAGCTTCGGAAAGAACGGTCGCGTGCCGAGTACGCGACTCACTAGACTCCGACGGGTAGGCCCGTCACAGCTGTCTTGAGCGGCTCACTTGGTCGCCTGCATAGTTTGACCGCACCGGATAGGTCGGCGCCCAGACTACGACAGCACCACGTGCGCAAGCGAGGTGGTACCGCGTCCACCGACAAAGTGTCGGAGGCGTCCTCGTGAATGAACGATTCGCGATAAGGACGAAGATGAGCGAGAAAAAACGCGGGTTTTACCCCAAACACCGGGATACTTCCCTAGACGCCAGCCCGAATTTTCCCATACAAGAAACCGAAACCCTGGCTTTTTGGGCTGAGGACCATACGTTCCAGGCTTCAGTAGAGTCCCGTGAAGCCGGGCAGGACGGCAGTAACGAGTTCGTATTTTATGATGGACCGCCCTTCGCTAATGGCTTGCCACACTACGGACACCTCTTGACTGGCTATGTGAAAGACATCGTGGGGCGTTACCAGACTATGCGGGGTCACCGCGTGGAGCGTCGCTTCGGATGGGACACGCACGGACTGCCTGCCGAACTGGAGGCGGAACGCATTCTGGGCATCGAGGACAAGGAACAAATCGAAGGTCCGGGCGGGATGGGCATTGAAGCCTTCAACCAGGCATGTCGCGATTCCGTGCTGAAATATACCAAAGAGTGGGAAGAGTACGTGACGCGTCAAGCGCGCTGGGTCGACTTTGGAAACGACTACAAGACCCTCGACCCCACCTTTATGGAGTCGGTCATTTGGGCGTTCAAGACCCTGTACGACAAGGGTCTCATCTATGAAGGCTTTAAAGTGCTGCCTTATTGCTGGCACGACGGTACGCCCCTGTCGAACCACGAACTTAAGATGGACGACGACATCTATCAAAACCGCACCGACCAGACCGTTACAGTGGGGCTGCGCCTGCGCGATACAGACGAGATGGTGCTGATTTGGACCACGACACCGTGGACGCTGCCCAGTAACTTGGCGGTTGCCGTCGGGGAGGACATCGACTATGTGCGGGTCACGCCGACTCAAGGGGATCTGCAGGGACAAACTGTAATCCTCGCCCAGGCTCGCTTGGGAGCCTACGAAAAGGAACTTGGGGAAAACCCGCAGGTATCCGCGCCTTTTAAAGGCTCCGAATTGATTGGCAAGGCGTACTATCCCATTTTTGATTACTTTGAAGACGCCAAAGCTGCCGCTATCGCTGATGGCACGGCAGACCAGCCGGGACACGTGGGACCCGGTTCAAATGCCTGGACCATCATCGGCGCCGACTTTGTGTCTACCGAGGACGGTACCGGGTTGGTGCACCTCGCCCCAGCCTTTGGCGAGGACGACATGAACGTTTGTGCCTCGAATCAAATCGGGGTGGTCATGCCGGTAGACGGTGATGGTGTCCTCACCGCGGAAGTCACAGATTATGCGGGAAAGAACGTTTTTGAGGCAAACCGCTACATTATCGCGGATCTACGTGACCAAACCGGACCGGTAGCGACTCGTGACGCGCGGCAGCGTCCCTACCTGGTGAAAGCCGCCTCTTACGAGCACTCCTATCCGCACTGCTGGCGCTGCCGCAAACCACTAATCTATAAAGCCGTATCGTCGTGGTTCGTGCGAGTTACGGAGTTTCGTGACCGGATGGTGGAATTGAACCAGCAAATCACTTGGACACCGGAACATACCAAGAATGGTATCTTTGGTAACTGGCTGGCAGGAGCGCGAGACTGGTCAATTTCACGCAACCGTTTCTGGGGGTCCCCGATTCCAGTATGGAAATCAGATAATCCTGCCTATCCGCGAATTGACGTTTATGGCTCTTTTGAAGAGCTGGAACGTGATTTTGGAGTCAAAATCGAGAACCTCCACCGCCCGTTCATTGATGAGCTGACTCGTCCTAATCCTGATGATCCCAGCGGAAAATCCATGATGCGCCGCGTCCCGGAGGTGCTGGACTGCTGGTTTGAATCTGGCTCCATGCCTTACGCTCAGGTTCACTATCCATTTGAAAATCGGGATTGGTTTGAAACGCATTACCCCGGTGATTTCATCGTGGAATACATCGGTCAAACCCGTGGCTGGTTCTATACCTTGCACGTCCTGGCTACCGCGCTGTTTGATCGACCGGCGTTCTTAAACTGCATCTCCCACGGTATCGTCCTGGGTGATGACGGGCGCAAGATGAGTAAATCTCTGCGCAACTACCCGGATGTTAACGAAGTCTTTGACAAGTATGGTGCCGATGCGATGCGCTGGTTCCTGATGAGTTCCCCGGTGGTCAGCGGAGGCAACCTGATTGTGACCGATAAGGGCATCCGTGACACGGTGCGGCAAACGATTTTGCCGGTGTGGAATGCTTATTACTTCTTTACTCTCTATGCCGGCACCTGTCAGAAGGGCGCTGGCTACGAGGCAAAGCTCGTGGACGTGTTCGATGCGGCGCGTGTGAACGCGCTGCCGATGATGGACCGCTACCTGCTGTCCGCTGCCCGGCAGCTATTCCATGATTTGCGCACGGAGTTGGATAATTTCCACATCCCGGAGGCCTGCGAACACGTACGCCAATTCACCGAAGTATTGAATAACTGGTATATTCGCATTTCCCGCCAGCGTTTTTGGGATGAAGACCCAGCCGCATTTGACGTGCTCTATACCGTGTTAGAAGCTCTGATGCGGGCGATGGCTCCGCTGTTACCTTTGATAGCTGAAGAAATCTGGCGAGGGTTGACCGGAGAGCGCTCGGTGCATCTGACCGATTACCCGAATTGGGATGACGCTGTGCACGATGCCTCACTCGTAGACTCCATGAACGAGGTCCGTGATGTCGTTTCCGCTGCTCATGCTCTGCGTAAGGGAGCTAACCTGCGGGTACGTTTGCCGCTGAACCGGCTTCAAGTGGTCGCCGCAAATCCGGAAACGCTGCGTGACTACACATCGCTCATTGCCTCCGAGGTAAACGTGAAGTCTGTGGAGGTACTCAGCGTCGCCGAGTCCGGATTGCAGTCGACACAAGAACTGACTCTCAACCCCAAGGCTTTTGCGCCTGAGGTACGCAAACTGACTTCTGCGCTGTTCCAGGCGCAAAAGTCCGGTCAGTGGCACTTGGATGGTGACACGGTAGCGTTTGACAAGGTGGAACTCGACGGGCAGCCGGTGCATCTCACTGGTGAACAGTTCGGGTTAGTGACGAAGGTTGCTGCCGAGCCAGGTACCGTTGCCGATGTTCTGGACAGTGGTACGTTCGTGGTGCTGGATACGGAAGTGACCGAGGAACTGGAGTCAGAAGGCTATGCGCGCGACGCGATTCGTGCGGTGCAGGATGCTCGCAAGAACGCGAGGCTGGACGTGGCTGACCGGATTGACCTGAAACTGGGAGTACCGGCAGAAAAAGTTGCGTGGGTTAAGACTCACGAGGCGCTCATCGCTGGCGAGACTCTCGCTTGTAGCGTGGAAATCAAACCCAGCACGGGTGCGGAATTTGAAATCAACGTAAGCAAGCACGCTTAGGGATTTCTTTGCAAAATTTCATAGCGGAGGGCGGTAATCTGCTTGATTATCGCCCTTCGACTTATTTACGATGCATTTTCCCGTGGCATTTTGTCTCTCAGGTTACTTTGTGTAGCGCGGCAACAAGACTGAAATAATACTGAGACGGGTACGGGGACAGGCGCTACCGACAGCGAGCGATTCACGGCTATTTTCGGTTGTATTCCAAAATGTCTTGAAGTCAATTGTTTGTAAAAAGCACTGATAATCTGATAGAAATGAAAAGTAAGAGGAGCCTCATCTAGGTGGATACCAGGTCACAGTAATTCTGGTAATCTTCCTAAAATCCCGAGAGAAAGAGGCGAAAACACGCGAAAGTGGCAGAGAAATGCGCAAACTTTTTATACTGTATGGTCCGCAGGGAGCCGGTAAGACTACGTTTGTGCAGGAAAATAAGTTAGACGAATTTTCCGTCAATGCTGATGAAGTGCGTCGCATGTTTTCCCGTTATGTCCCCGCTCTCGATGGAGAAAAGGTATTAATCGCCGGCGAGCATTTGCAGCGTTTGACTCGTCGCATCGTGCAGGAACAAGCCGATAATTTGATGTTCCTAGGCTCTCCGGTCATTATTGATGCGGTCAATGCTTCCCCGCGCTCACGTTCCCAATGGGAAGCACTAGCGGATTCGCACGGTTACGACGTTTTGGCGGTGGACTTTACTCAAGTCAGCCGTGAGGAATTGTTATCCCGTAATCTCAAACGCGGGGGAGACCGAATTCCCGATATTGAGTCATTCTTGGATCGTTTCGATTCCGTTCCGCCACCGCAGACCATTACCCCGGCACAGATGCTGGATTGTTTCAAAACTTGCCAGGTAGACCTGGGCAATCGACCGGTACGCGTAGTCGGTGATGTGCAGTCTTGTGGTGGAGCCTTGGAACATGCCGTGGCAGAACTTGGTGCCCCAGATGCCAAATGGGTTTTCGTGGGCGACCTGTTTGATCGCGGTCCCGATGCCGGAAAAGTGTGGAAAATCCTGCGCTCTGTAGACAATGTAGTGGTTACCGGAAACCACGAGAAATCCCTTTTGAACGCACTGAAAGGACGAGGAACGAAGAGCGCCACAGAAGAATCTGTGAAACAGTTGCTGTCAGCTGGCGCGACACATCAGAAACTCGAAGATTGGTATCGTTCCACTGTGCCGTTCTATGACTTCCGCGTGGGAGGGACAGTCGCTAAACCACTCAGATCCGATGAGCCGGGAACGCAATCCGGATTTGAAAAACGCCAGGGGGCGCGTGAATACTTTGTATCCCACGGTGGGGTATATCCCGAAACTATTCGGGAAATTCGCCGTCAGGGCTACTGCGATTTACCCGATGATTACTTTATCTTTGGAGTCGGAACCCGAGCCAACACCTATCGGCGGCGCTACGAGTTTAAGAATTTCCCCGAAATGGGGGACCCTGAAATCGTCCAACTGCACGGGCACCGCAACGAAAGCCGGGAAAACTTTGTAAACCCAGGGGTAATTGACCTCGAATCTGGCGTGGAAAAGGACGGTTGGCTCTCGGTTTACGCCATTGACGGTATCACTGGTGAGGGGCAGATTCACAAGTATCGGGAGCCGCGGGACTGATTACCGCAACGTGCTGGTGATATATCATCCAGAGGTCATAGAAACGTTTATTTCGCACCGTTCACGCGGTCAGGATGGGAACCGGTGCGACCCGACTCGCCTCGATTCAAACTGTCGAGGGTTGCTCGCGCGGGCGCATCGAGTTCAAACTCCAACACCGCGAAGTTCTCTCGCATCCTCTCAGCGTGATTCGACTTCGGGATAACCACATCCCCACGTTCTATAGCCCAGCGCAGCACCACTTGCGCAGGAGTCCGTCCCAAGCGTTTGGCAGTTTCGAGCAATGCTGGCGTGTCAAAGAATCGTCCCCGTGCCAGGGGAGACCAAGCCTCAATAACTCCTCCATTTGCTTTGGTGAAATCACGCACTGCGTTATTGGCAAACCACGGATGCGCTTCGACCTGGTTGACCTGCGGAAAAATCCCTGTCTCGTTCAGCAGTCGCTGCAAATGTGAGACCTCGAAATTGGACACCCCCACATGACGAGCTCGACCCTCTGCCACGAACTCCTGCAACACTCGCCACAAACCGGGATAATCCCCACCGTAAGCCTCGGGCATCGGCCAGTGAATCAAGAACAAATCCACGTAATCAGTTTGTAAACGCTGCAATGACTCCGTGAAAGCCCGGCGGGCAATATCCGGCTCGTGATTGGGATTGTTCAGTTTAGTGGTTAAGAAAACCTGACTGCGCGGAATTCCCGATGCCTGAAGCGCAGCGCCAACTTCCGATTCATTGCCATACATTTGGGCGGTATCAATGTGTCGGTACCCTACTTCTAGCGCATTTTCTACGATTTCTTGAGCATTTTCGGGAGCTATTTTATAGGTGCCAAAACCAAGTTGAGGAATTCTCGCAACGGGCTTGCTTGACCCTTCGTCATCTCCACCGAGAGGAAGTAACGGGACCCCAAAACTGTCCACCATGACTTGTGACGGCATCATTTCCCTCCATTCTGGCAGTCATCCCACCCGAGGTTACTCCGAAATCTCGATTATTCTACAGATTTCACTTTATATATCATCAGCCCGCCGATGAGGAACATCACGGTCATAGCGCCAAACAAAACCGTGTAACCCATGGAATAGCTGGCGATGAGGACAATCACCGGCACTCCGAAGATGGGGGACAGTACCTGTGGGAAGGTCGCGGACATGTTAAAGACACCAAGGTCACGACCGGAATCATCGGTAGGCGGCAGGACTCGGGTGGTAATTGCAAAGCTCACCGCAATGAAAATACCGTGACCAATCCCAATAAACACCGCAGCGAAAATTGTCCAGGTCCAAGTTTGTAAGAACGCGAGAATCAGGCTACCAATGCCCATGATGACCGAAGAAATGAAGATGAGCCGGCGGTATTTCATCAAGTAGTCCGCAACGAAACCAATGATGAAAGACGTAATCATGGTCAGCACCGCGTAAATCGTGGACAAAATCAGGACACCCGTGGCTGGATTTGGGTAATGCAGCACATCTTCAAGGTAATACAGCAGGTAAAGCGCTATGGTCATGAAAGCGGTGAACATAAAGAGACGAGACAGCCAAGTCCAGATGAAATCCGGGTATTTGTGCGGAGGAATCCAGAAGCGCCGGAAAAATTGTGTGACGGTGATGGGGTCTCGACGGGCGCCGAGGAAACGGTCATTAGATTTCAACAGGTAGGGAGCCACACAGACGGTCAGTAACAAAGCGAGAATGACGTACGCCACCACGATTCCCTGGTAGCCATCGACCAGGCTCGTGCATAAGGTAGCTAAACCTACTCCCAGCAAAGCGCCTAAATTCTGACCGGCGCCCAACCAGCCACCCATTTCGCCACGGTACTCAACCCTGACCGAATCGTTCGGAATGGCGTTGATTGCGATGAACGACGCGTTTAACGCGCCCTGAACCAAAACCCAAGATCCTGCCAAAGCCCAAGGAGACCAAGACAGAGTCAGCCCCATCATCGCGAAAATTCCAAATAATACTCCGCCTAGGACCCAAGGTGCCCGGCGTCCGTATTTTGAATAAGTCCGGTCAGACAAAGCTCCAAAAATGGGGGTCGCGAACATTGCCATAAATGCGCCGCAACCGGTGACCACGGAAAGCACCATCTCTTTGTAATCGCGCGTTATCATCGAGGCCTGCATGCCGATGAGAAGCTGAATGGGAGCAAATAAACAAGCATAAATGCCGACTTGGGTCAGCAGAAGGGCAAATTTCCATTTGGTAACAGGGAACTCTAGGGGAGCAATTGTCTCCGTCTTGGCGTGAAAGATGCCGGGTGTCCAAGAACGTGGCCACCTGCGTGGTCCTCTCGTTGCAGGAGTTAGCTCCGGGTTATTCACCTCTTTAACATAACGCAAAACTTTAGATAACAGGAATAATTGGGATAATTTTGGGTTAATTTTGTAAAGAATTTAAGCTTTGTGGGTGCAACCCTGAGACAGCAAGGTGTGGGGTAATGTAAACGATAGTCAGAGCGCGAATACAGTTTCCGTGATATTGCCGACGAAAGCCGACATGAGGGGCGGTGCACAAGTCCCGTGGGGCGGGAAAACCGTGGTGGTAAGCCTCGGACCGGTCTTGTGTTCAGGAGGTGGCGTCAAAACAGCGTCAGCAGGTATCCGTCAATCAGGGCTATGGCAAGGAACATGATAAAAGCCTTAATGAAAGCGTAGAGGTGCTTTCGAGGATTTTGATAGAGATCAGGTTGTGGTACCTTGGAGAGCCGAATTCGAGGGGTGTGCCGCCACCAGAGCAGATCAATCACAATGAGGTCGAAAACGTTCAAGGTTTGTCCGAGGAACAACATTGAGAGAAAATTGTGTGTAAAGCTGCCCTGGCGGATAAATATCCCGAAAAAGAATAGTATGACCAGAAAGAGAAGGAAATTCGTTATAAAGGTTACGATTTGTCCCTTTGTCTTGAATTGGTTTTGGTATTCCGGGATAGCGCGAATTCTGATCTGTGCCTCATCAGGATAAGAACTGTAATTCTTTAAGTTTTTGGCGTCAGTTCCGGTTCCTAAAAAGCAGAGCATAAAAAATACCGCACATAATACGACTGCTTCTGTAAACAACATACGTATTAATCCCATTAATTGCTAACTTTGCCTTGTGACGGTTTGATGTCTAGCTGTTAGGAGAAAACTTATTTAAGTGTGTCATTTCGTGAAAGCAATGCCAAGCGCCTTACGTATATTGCAAGCACCTCGAGTACATCTGCATTCTATTGAGTAACAGGGTGCACTGTGGATTAAATAGTCGCATCATAGAACGCGGATTAGCTTGTCATCTCAGCATCCAACTTGCAGTAGTTATCAATGGTCTGTTTTTGTAACTGGTGTTGGTGTTAGATATAAAAACGCCCTAAGCATATTACTTCACAACAGCTTTTCCATTAAGGCAATGTACGACATAGTGAGCACATTCGTCTGATTTATAACCAAGATTGGCTTTATTTTTATCAGAAATTTCAGTAATGCCATTCTTGCAGGCTACTTCCAGACCGGCGTCTTTGGCAATTAATCCTTCTAAAACGCTCGCGCCATTGATTGTCTCAACCGTGCATACGTTGGCTACTTCTACATTTTTAGCCACCGCAGAACCATTAAGGCATTTTAGAAAGATATCGTTAACTTCAACATTTCTTGCTTCTACCTTGCCATTTTGTACCTCTGCATAAATCTTGTCAGTCTTGATATCTGTTATTATGGCTTGATTTGATTCAGCTTCAATCTCGCAG
This sequence comes from Mobiluncus curtisii subsp. curtisii ATCC 35241, assembly GCF_000146285.1. Lineage (GTDB taxonomy): Bacteria > Actinomycetota > Actinomycetes > Actinomycetales > Actinomycetaceae > Mobiluncus > Mobiluncus curtisii. Next base: position 394,630 of record NZ_GL385912.1, on the reverse strand, counting down.
ATATCGATATTTTCTGGCAATGTAACGATGACTTCAGGACTGCCTTTAGTTAGCCACTGTAACCAGTAAAAAGGTGATATTTTTTCTATTTGAATAAGTCTTATACCGTATTGATCTTCTTCGATTTTAAAGTTGCCTTTTTCGCAGTTAACATAACTAATATTGAATGAATCAGCTCTCTTCACAGTTAGTCTAACATCTCTCGTCACTGCTACGAACTTCCTGCTATTCGCCATTTTATTGCCTCCCTTGTGAGCGAGTCTCACGCTTTAGAAATCATTCTAGCATAAAACTGATTTTTCAACATCAAAATTAGTCTGAACCGGATTCGTGCACCTCACGGAGGGGTAGCGTGGACCGACCCATCTAGTCAGCCCTTGACATCAAAACGACACACTCAACATGTGAAGTATGTGGGAACATGTCTACCAGCTTGGCTGCCCTAATTTGGTAGGAACGCATCCGCCGCAGGTCCTCCACCAGCGTCCCGGGGAAACAGGAGGAATAGATGAGGTGCGGGATGCCGGAGCGTTCCAGCCAGGACGATAAATCAGGTCCCAGACCTCGCCGCGGCGGGTTCACCACTACCAAATCTGGTGGCATCAGTGTTTGGTTAACTGCCCACTTAGTTGCATCGGCAGTGATGAAATGTGGACGGGGAGCTGCGCTGGGGGTATTGGGAGTGCCGTCATTTTTATTGCTTGGTTCTACCGGAACAGTTGCCGTCGCACTCGCTAGTTCGGTAACGGCATGTTTCGCGCCGTCAATAGCGGGTCCCACGACTTCTACACCAGTCACTTGCGCGACCCCGGCGGAACTCAGGGCAAAGGCAAAACCACCCACTCCGCAATATAAATCCCAAGCGGTTTCCGGTTGGAGTTCCCGCGCCCAAGTGGCAGCTTGTGCATACAGGGCTTGAGAAGCTGCGGTATTTGTTTGAAAGAACGCTCCTGGTGCTAGCCATAAATCCGTGCCAATACCGGGCATGGGTATATATCTCTCCGAAGAGAGGATGATTTCCTCACGACCTTCAATAACCGTGGTATGTTCCGGCTGAATGTTTACCGAAAACACGCGCAGATTAGGCAGCTCCGCTTGGAGTTCGGACCAAGTGTGTTCAACTCGATGCAAGGCAGCTTTGGAACGCAGCACCAGGCGCACCATCAAGTCGCCCGCAGGATTAGCACTGACCAGCACATATTTCACCTCGCCCTTCGCAGTGGGGATATTGTAGGGACGAGCTCCGAGTCGCTGCAGCCAAGCTCTGATGGGCGTGAAAGCGGCGTGAATTGCCGGGGCATACAGTGGACAAGACTGCAAATCTATACCGGTGGGATGTTTCTCGTTGGGAGCCAGTCCCAGGACAATCGACTTTTTAGACCCCGACACCACCATTTTTGCTTTATTACGGAAACCTGTCTCCGGACTGCGGTAGGTTGGTAGCCACTCGAAACGCGACTTTATTGCGGGGGGATGCGCGGGAGTGCGGCGCGAGGTGGGGCGATTGAGAGACGCCAGAACCCGGCGGATGGACCGTTCCTTGTTTCGCACTTGCAGGTCGTAAGGCTCTCTTATGAGGGGACACGAACGGCAGACTCGCGCCTCAAAGTATTCGCAAAACATACCTCCAAGTCTACGGCTAAGTCTGGTGGCTGGCATTATGCTGAAACACATGAGTGAAGAAGTGAAATTGTTGCCGGGACTGAAACTCCGTGAAATTACTTTGCAAGTACCGCTGGATCACCGCAACCCCGCTGCAGGGATGATTGACATCTTTGCGCGAGTCGTCACCGGTCAGGAGGGGGAAAAGCGCCCTTACCTGCTGTTCCTGCAAGGTGGTCCCGGACACGAGGCAGCCCGACCTTCACTGTACCCTTCGCCACAGCCATCTTGGTTGCCGCGCGCTCTCGAGGACTATCAAGTCGTCATGCTTGATCAGCGCGGTACGGGGCGCTCTACCCCGGTTTCGGCAGATTTGGATTTTGGTCCCCTGGCGGGGCTGACCCCATCTGCACAGGCAGAATATCTGACGCACTTGCGTGCTGATGAGATTGTTCGAGATGCCGAAGCCCTGCGTGCTTACCTGGGAGGGGAGCCCTGGACGCTGTTGGGGCAGTCCTTTGGGGGATTTACTTCCGTGCGTTATCTCAGCTCTCATCCGGAAGGTCTGTCTGGAGCTATCCTGACGGGTGGTCTGACAGCGGTGGGTCGCCCCATCGAGGACGTTTACGCGGAAACTTGGCGGATAATGATGGACAAATCCGAAACCTACTATCGCCGATTTCCTGAGGATCGCGACCGGGTGCGACAGATTTATGACCTGGCGCAGGAAGGGAAGGTTGTTACACCAAACGGTGATAAAGTCGGCGCGGATTGGTGGCGTACCGTCGGAATTGTCTTGGGAGCGCAAGGCGGGGGTATGAAGTTGCATGAACTGCTGGAAAATGATCCGTATTCGCCCGCATTTCGTCATGATTTAGCAGATATGCTGCCATTTGGGGGACGCAATCCGCTTTATGCCATCCTGCATGAGTCTTGTTATGCGGACGGAGTAAGCACGCGCTGGGCGGCTAGCCGTACCATGCCACCAGAAGTAAAAGATGATGGGACATTTTTCGCGGGAGAGCACCTACCTCGTGACCTGTTTGAGGAGTCATCTGAGCTGCGACCTTTACGTGAAACTGCTGAGATAATTGCCAATCAGGAATGGGAGCAATTGTATTCCGCTACGCGTCTGGCAAGCGCCGACGTACCAGTCGCGGCGGCAGCGTATTACGAAGATGCTTATGTGCCGTTGCGGTTTTCTGTCGAGACTGCCCGGCTCTTGAAGGATTGCCGGCTGTGGGTCACCAGTGAATACGAGCACAACGGTCTGCGTCAAGACCCGCGGGTATTAGATAGGCTCATCGGACTGCTCAAAGGACAAATCTTGCAATAAACTCAATATACATAAAAACGGATTATTCCTTATCGGCACATTCCGAGCAGATGCCGGTCAGCTCAACTATGTGATTCAATGCGGAAAAGCCCATTTCTTGACCCATCTCGTTGAGCGTTTTCTCTAACCCTTTCAAGTGGAATTCTTCGGTCTTTCCGCAGCTGCGGCACACCAGGTGGTGATGGTGTTCGGAGCTCTCACATTCTCGGTACAGCGTCGTGCCGTCGGTGGACCTTACCGTGTCCAGGATGCCTTCATCAGCCAGTGCTGCGAGATTACGATAAACGGTCGCCAACCCCACAGGATTGTCTTTGAGTTGGAGTTTTGTAAAGACATCAGCGGCAGATTGAAAATCGGTCACTCCTCTGACGGTGGAGAGAACGGCTTCTAGCTGCCGCGTTTTGCGCTGACGGGCGGGGCTTGGGGGTGTCGGTTTATCGTTGCCCATTGATAGTTTCCCTCTCATTTTTGCGCTTCTTGCCTAACATTGTGTCTCGTTTTGACAGTGTTTTCCAGTTGAGTGATAATGAGAACGATTCGCAATAAGAATAAAACTAAACCCGTGAGGGAAAGGAAAACATGAAGTTGCAAACTGTTGGCGCCTTGTTGGGCGCCGCTGCATTAGCCGTGAGTATGTCCGCCTGTTCGACCACAAACGATACGCAAACCAAAGACGCGGCACGGGACGCTGCGGCGAAACCTACGGTGTACGCGTCTACTGATGTGTGGGCATCAGTGGCTAAAGCTGTGGTGGGGGATAAAGCCGATGTGATTACGTCGATTGACCAGCCAAACCTGGATCCGCATTCCTACGAAGCGAGTGTCAAGGACAAGAAACTTGTGAACCAAGCTTCTGTGGTAATCGTGAACGGAGGCGGCTATGACGATTGGGCGCTGCAGTTGGCTAAGTCAGCAGGCAAAAAACCAACTGTGCTCAATGCTGTGGAATTGGCAGGCATAGATTGTGGTGACGCTGAGGGGCATGATCATGAGGCCGGACACGAGCATGAAGATGCGCACGAGCACGAGGAAGGTCATGAGCATGAGGAAGCTCACGAGCATGAAGAAGCTCATGAGCACGAGCATGAAGAAGCTCATGAAGAAGGCCATGAGCACGAAGGGCACCACCATCACCATCACCACCACCATTGCGCGGTAAACGAACACGTTTTTTATGACTTGCACGCGGTAAGCGAAGTTGCGAAAGCTGTGGCTAGCACGATGAGCAAGGCAGACAGCGATAATGCCGCGGCTTACCAAGATGCAGCAAAAGCATTCCAAGGCAAGCTGGATGAATTGGAATCGCAGGCGGAACAGATTAAGGCACGGGGCGAAAAGCATTCTCTCGCCACTGAACCGTTGGCGAACTATCTGTTGGAAGATGCCGGCATTCATGACTTGACTCCCGAGGAATACGTGGAACAATCCGAAACTGAATCTGGTCCCAGCGTGAAGACGCAAGCTGATACCAAGGCTCTGATTACGGATGGGAAAGTGGATATGCTGCTGCTTAACTCCCAGACGGAAGACCCGGTGTCTCAGGACTTGCAGGACGCTGCGAAAGCGAAGGGTATCCCGGTGGTGACATTAACCGAGACCTTGGCAGGAGCCAGCGACTATGTCAGCTGGATTGGTGCAGCCCTAGATCAGATTGACAATGCTTTAAAGTAATACATGAGTAGGGTATAAAACTGTCCGGGCTTCAGATCAGAGCGCAGCTCCTGGAGCCCGGACAAAATACGTTAAGGTAGACGGAGCCAGGAAATAAACCGGGGGACGGGGAAGGAAAAGTTCAGATGGGGGAAGAACCGCTCCTAGAAATGCGAGACGTGACACTGCGATACGGGACACGGCAGGTGTTTTCCGGTTTGAATCTCAGGGTTCAACCGGGGCAGGTAGTCGGAATCTTGGGGCAAAATGGGGCTGGCAAAACGACTCTGCTAAAGTCGGTGCTCGGTGATGTGAAGCCTGCCAACGGCATTATTTTCCGCCAAGACACCGCAAAAATTTCGTATCTTCCACAGCATGGGCGTTTCCCGAAATCTGTGCAGATTCGCGGACGGGACGTGGTGTACTTAGGGCTTGACGGAGCCAAACTGGGATTCTGGAGTTCCGCCGGCGCGCGGGATAAAGTCGAGCGGGCTTTAGCCCTGGTCGGGGCACAGAGCTACGCAGACGTACCGATTAGTGGACTTTCCGGGGGTGAGCTGCAGCGTTTGCGTATCGCAGCCGCCATCGTGGAACGTCCCGATTTGCTGCTGGTCGATGAACCCTTGGCGTCGCTTGACCTCAAACACCAAGCTGACATTGTGAAGATTTTTGACAACCTGTCATCGCAGGGCACTGCAATTCTGTTGGTCACACACGAGCTGAACCCGGTGGAGAAACTGCTGGATACAGTAGTCTATATCGCCCTCGGACGAGCTGCGGTCGGCTCGGTGCCAGAAGTCATGTCCAGTGAAACTTTGTCGGCTTTATACGGTGAAGAAGTTCGCGTCGTTAACTTGGGAGGGACCTATTTCGTGGTGGGTGCCCAGAACGGGACCGATTCCGGCTTTGTAGAGGAAGCTCTGCATGGACACCATCATGCCAGCCATTTTGAATCAGCCGAGTCGCCGCACAATCCGAAGGAAGCGGGTCACTAATGGATGCAATCATCAATTTTCATGACTTCTGGCAACTGGTACCGCTGGTTCGGGAATCGCTGGTTGCAGCGGCAATTTTGGCTGTTGTTTCTGGGATTCTCAGTCCGTTGGTGCAGCTGCGAGATGCGGCTTTTGCAGTTCATGGAACGTCTGAACTATCTTTTGCCGGAGCATCCGTGGCGCTGTTCCTCGGAGCCAGTGTCACCGGGGGAGCTATCGCAGGCTCTATCGTGGCGGCACTATTAATGTCCGCAACCTACACCCGGCGCTGGGGCACCAATGCCCTTATCGGAGTGCTGCTACCGTTTGGATTGGGTATTGGGGTGCTGTTCCTAGCGCTTTACAAAGGGCGTTCTGCCAACAAATTTGGGCTCCTGACGGGTCAGATTGTGTCCGTGGATGAAAACCAGCTGACGGTATTTGCCGTTGTTGGAATCTTGGTTTTGGTCACTATAGCTTGTTTTGGGCGCCGCCTGTATTATGCAGCGGTAGATCCGGTAGTCGCTTTATCCAAAGGGGTTTCCCCTCGCGTGATGAATTTGTGTTTCATGCTTATTCTCGGTTTGGTCGTGGCGCTAGCGGTACAGATGGTGGGAGCGTTGTTGGTTTTGTCACTGCTGATTACGCCGGGGGCAGCGGCTGCGCGCATCTCTGCGAATCCACTGCGCCAGCACGCTTGGTCAGTGCTGTTTGCCCTGATTGCCGCGGAGGGAGGAATCCTGCTCTCTCTCGGACCGGGATTGCCAATTTCGCCCTATATCACCACGATTTCTTTCCTGATATTCCTGATTTGCTGGGCTGTTGGAACGCTGCGCAATCAAACCACCTGGTCACGGCGAAAACAGGGGTTGTCCTCCTGAAATCACGGGACGAGCCCCAAAACAATACCAGGACCGAAAGATCCATTCACCGCCCTTGTGCAGTGACGGAAAATGAAGCGGAATCCTAAACGATTACTTGCTCCGCAGGAGCTTTTGCGGGAGTAAAGTCCGGAGCGACTACGGCGACTGAGGTAGCTGCATCGTGAAAGGCCTGAATCTGAGCCTGAGCGATGGCTTGGTCAGGGTGTTGACCCATCTGAACCAGGTGCATCTGATGAATCCAGAACTGGCTTTCTTCGATGCGCTTAGCCCACATCTCAGCTTCCGCCTTCTTGCGTTTTTGAGTTGCCTTTTCGGCTTCGCGCAGGTGTGTCCAGCCCTCTGAAACTTTCTTTTGCGCGATTTCCAGACGCTTGCGTTTCGCTTCGGCAGCAGCTTCGCGGGCTTTTTCCATCGCCTTGCGCCGTTCAATTCGCTCTTTGCCTTCGCGTTCGATTTTTTCCTTGCGCCTCTCAGCTTCCTGTCGACCCAGCTCAGCGGCCTTGGCATACATTTTGTTAGCGTCGCTCACTGCCTGGCGAGCTTTGGCCTCAAAGCAGCGAGCGGCGGCATCATTGCCCATGTCCGCGGCGACGCGAGCCTGCATTGAATATGTCATCGCATCGGCCTCATAGCTGCGTGCCAAACTCTTGGCCTGCGCGGAATCAGCGGCAAAACCAATCGAGATGCTAGTCCCCGCGGAGGCGCCGAAATTTCGTGATTTTGTTTGTTTTTGCTTTGCCAAAGCGCGGGCGCGGGCTTGTTCCATTTCAAACTTATCGAGGGCATCCAGAGCCTTTTTGTGCTCATCGGTGAGTGTGCCATTCTTTTGGGCAAAAGAGCGAATTTCGGCACGCTGAGCCATTCCGGGAACGTAAAGATTCCGTATCCCGAAATCACGCATGGCAAACATTGTGGCCATCTCGCCCTCCGTGGCTAAATAGACTCCGGTCACTTTCCTAGCGACAGTCTCTACATCGGCAAAATGCACCAGAATTTTAGGCAATCACGCGTTTCGAGTGGCTTCTCGCGCAGGTTTCTTTAGTAAAAGAATCGTCAAAAGTTGCAGTAGCTTCGGGCGGGACCAGGTCGACTTGCTTTAGCGGGGTGGGAATGGATGGATGCAAAAGGGCGGGTAGTGTGGAATTCTTGCGGTCGGTCGGCGTGTCGGATGATTCGAACGCATGTTCGATATAATGTTTTCCACAGATGAGTTGAAAGGGACTTTTCCACAGGTGAAAAAACTTTCGATTTTTCGCTTCCGGGGTGGGGCGTAAGTTCATCTTGAGAGCTTCGGAGAGGAGCTCAACGATCACACCCGAACTATTGGGGCGGCGGAGAGCCGCGTAGATGAAAGGAATACGCAATGGCAAAAGACGAACGCGCAAAAGCGTTGCAAACTGCGCTAGGTCAGATTGACAAGCAGTTTGGCAAAGGTTCCGTGATGCGGCTGGGCGACTCGGCTGTGAACACAAATGTTTCGGTCATTCCTACGGGTTCAGTAGCCCTGGACGTGGCTTTGGGGATTGGGGGGCTTCCGCGGGGGCGCATTATTGAGATTTATGGTCCAGAATCATCCGGTAAGACCACTGTGGCTTTACACGCGGTGGCGAATGCTCAGAAGCAGGGCGGAAACGCAGCTTTCATTGATGCGGAACATGCTTTGGATCCGGTTTATGCGCAAAAGCTCGGTGTTGACATTGACAATCTGCTGGTCAGCCAACCCGACACCGGAGAGCAAGCGCTAGAAATTGCGGATATGTTGATTCGCAGTGGTGGTCTGGACATCATCGTCATTGACTCGGTCGCGGCTCTGGTGCCGAAGGCTGAAATCGAAGGGGATATGGGGGATTCCCACGTGGGCTTACAGGCTCGTTTGATGAGCCAAGCGCTGCGAAAGATTACCGGAGCGCTGTCGGCTACGGGTACTACCGCAATTTTTATTAACCAGTTGCGCGAAAAGATTGGTGTGTTCTTTGGCTCTCCCGAAACCACGACCGGCGGGAAAGCGTTGAAGTTCTATGCATCGGTACGTATCGACGTGCGCCGGATTGAGACGCTGAAAGAAAATGGGGACGCCGTCGGCAACCGAACTCGTGCCAAGATTGTGAAGAATAAGATGGCGCCGCCTTTCCGCCAAGCGGAATTCGACATCATGTATGGTCAGGGCATTTCCCGTGAGGGTGGTCTGATTGACCTGGGGGTGGACTCAGGCATTGTGACGAAATCGGGTTCTTGGTTTACCTACGGCGAAATGCAGTTGGGTCAAGGAAAAGAGAACGTGCGAAAGTTCTTGGTGGATAACCCCGAGCTTAGTGCCGAAATTGAAGACAAGATTCTCATTGCTTTAGGTGTGCGTGAGGACCCGAATGCAGAATCGCAACCGGAGTCTGCCGCGAGCCAGAAACTCGCTGTCGTGATGGACGATGAAGCTGCAGATAAAGGTGCATCCGCCAAGAAAGTTCAAAAAGCCTCATGAGTTTACGGGTAGTGGACGCGGCGGCGGATGCCGCCGCGGAAGCTGGTTTGTCCCTGCTGGATCGCAGGGCAGTCACTGAGTCACAGATGCGCGACTATCTCGCTGCCAAAGGATTCGGCGAGACGGCTATTGATGACGTAGTGGCAGCTTTCGCTGCCCGTGGGTGGCTCAATGACCGCGACTACACCGTGGAATTCTTACGCCAACGTTGCCGGCGTCCAGGAATGTCACGAGCGAAGTTGGTCGCGGATTTGGAAAAGCGTGGGTTAGATACGCAATCAATCACCGCGGGCATAGCGGCTTTGGACGCTGAGGATCCAGAATGGGAAACAGAAAACGCCCGGACCCTGCTAGAGAGCAAACTTGCGGCAGCGCGGCGGGGCTTAGATTTGAGCAATTTTGAGGATTTCCGGAAGCTGAAAGCTAAGCTGTGGCGCTATGTGGCGACACGTGGATTTTCCACAGCGCTTGCCACCACAGTAGTTAATGCTGTGCTGGACGATTTGAAAGCGGACGGTCTGAGTTGACGAGGGGTGGAACCTGGAGGGACGAAACGATGAGTGAGGCAGTACCGGTTGATGATTTAGCTACCAAGGCGTTGGGGAAACTCACTGAGAGAGGGATGTCGATTTCTTGTGCGGAATCACTGACCGGGGGTCTGCTGGCAGATGCCTTTGTCAGGATTCCCGGAGCTTCCCAAACATTTCGCGGCGGAGTGGTGACCTATACCAATGAGATGAAAACCGCGGTACTGAGTGTGAGCTCTGAGCTGCTGCGAACTAACACCGCGTATGACCCCCAGGTTGCACAGCAGATGAGCACTGCGGTACGAGAGATGTTTCACTCTGATTTTGCGTTGTCTACCACCGGAGTTGCAGGTCCTGGTCCGGATGAAGGCGTGGCACCGGGGAAAGGGTTTGTCAGTCTGACCACGCCACAGGGGACGGAAGTGCAAGCGATAGACCAGCCTGGCACTCGTGCCGAAATCCGCGTGGCTTTTGTACGGGCAGCCTTGGAGTTAATGGTGTCTTATCTCGGCTGAGGATTCCAGACCTGGCGCCGGTCGCGGCAGACGTCGAGGTTGCGTTAGATAGCGAAAGTGACGGGCGCAAGCGGCATGACATAAAATGAGCCGGTGATGGATACTCCGCGAACATATCTGGTGAAAACGCTGGGCTGCCAGATGAACGAACACGACTCGGAACGCATGGCAGGTCTGCTTGATGCTGCCGGCTGGGTGCCGGTTGCTGAGGTTCCGCAGAAAGCTGCACGAGCCACCAATGCCGGAGACGGTGGGGCTGACTTGGTCGTTTTAAATACCTGTTCGGTACGTGAGGCTGCTGGTACGAAACTCTATGGTCATTTGGGACAGCTGGCAGATGTGAAACGTAACCGCCCCGGAATGATGATTGCAGTGGGCGGATGCTTCGCACAGCAGGAAGGCTCGAAAATCATTGATCGGGCGCCGTGGGTGGATGCAGTCTTTGGGACGCATAATATCGATGCCCTTCCGGTACTGCTGAAGCGGGCTGAACATAACCAAGAGGCCGCGGTGGAAATCGAGGAGAGCCTGAAAGTATTCCCCTCCGTCCTGCCAGCGCATCGGCAATCTCCGGCTTCGGCTTGGGTATCCATCTCGGTAGGTTGCAACAACACCTGTACTTTTTGCATCGTGCCCTCCCTGCGGGGGCGGGAACGGGATCGTAATCCCGCCGACATCGTGGCGGAGGTCAAAGCGGTAGTAGACGCAGGTGCCTTGGAAGTTACCCTTTTGGGACAAAACGTAAACAGTTACGGAATGAGCTTCGGAAGACGCGGCGCATTTGCAGATTTATTGCGAGAAGTCGGAAAAACGCCGGGATTGGAGCGTCTCCGGTTTACTTCTCCCCATCCCGCTGCCTTTACCGAGGAAGTTATCGCGGCAATGGCGGAAACTCCAACAGTAATGCCATCGCTACACTTCCCGCTGCAATCTGGTTCGGACCGAATCTTGCGGCAGATGCGGCGTTCCTACCGGTCGGAACGATTTTTAAGGATTCTGCGGGAAGTCAGGTCAGCGATACCGGAAGCTGCTATTACCACAGATGTTATCGTCGGTTTTCCCGGAGAAACCGAAGCTGATTTCCAAGACACGCTTGACGTTCTCAGCGAGGCGCGGTTCCAAGCCGCGTTTACATTCATTTATTCACGCCGACCCGGCACCCCTGCTGCCGACCGAGACGACCAGGTGGATCCGGAAATTGTAGCGCAACGCTACCAACGACTTTTGGAACTGCAAGAAAAAATCACCTTGGAGGAAAACGAAAAACAAGAGGGTAGGATCGTGGAAGTCCTGGTCACTGCGGGCGGCCGCAAAGACGAAGCCACTGCTCGAATGAGCGGACGCGCCCAGGACAATCGTCTGGTTCACTTTGCAGTTCCGCAAGGTATCAAAGTTCGTCCTGGAGACTTCGTGACGGTTCGTGTGACCCACGGCGCGCCGCATCACCTCGTGGCAGATTCCGCCCTCATTCCGGATGGTGAATTCACCGTACGTCCTACTCACGCCGGAGATTTGTGGGAAGTGGCGCATCTCGAAAAACCTCGTGGCACCCTCTTGGGAATCCCCGGTATTAAGTCGGGATTGGCAAAATAGGAACTTAACCGTGATTGTGGCGATTGTGGGTCCGACTGCTACGGGAAAAAGTAACCTGGGGTTGGATTTCGCGCAGCGAATGTCCCATGACCCGGAGTTAAACGCCAGATTTCCGGGCGGGGCAGAGATTATTAGTGCGGATGCTTTTCAGCTGTATCGAGGCATGGACATAGGCACTGCCAAAACTCCGGAATCTGAACGTCAGGGAATTCCACATCATCAGATAGACGTGCTCTGGCCCGATGCGGAAGCCTCGGTGGCGGCTTACCAGAAATATGCTCGCGCCGACGTGGCAGAGATTCAATCTCGCGGAGCTTTGCCTCTGGTAGTGGGTGGTAGCGGACTGTACGTGCGAGCATTGCTGGATGTGCTGGAGTTTCCTCCCACCGACCCCGCGGTTCGCGCTAGATGGGAGGCGCAAGCGGAACAGCTCGGAGCGAGACAACTTCATGGAATCTTGCAGCGCCAGGACCCGAAAGCAGCCGAAACCATTGAGCCGCTCAATGCGCGTCGCCTGGTCAGGGCCTTGGAAGTCATAGAAATTACCGGACGCCCATTTTCCGCGACTTTGCCACGCGGGGAATACTGGCAGCATGACACCCACGTGTTTTACCTGACGCGAAAACTTGATGAACTGGACGAACGTATCAACGCGCGTTCGCGTGAAATGTTTATCCAAGGACTGCTTGAGGAAACGGCACGACTCGCTGCCGACCGGGTTCACCCCTGGGGCATCACCGCGCAAAAGGCCACCGGGTACAGCCAGGCTCTGGCGGTGCTGCGCGGGGAGATGACGGTGGAGGACGGTATCGCTGCCACTGCGCTAGCGACTCGGCAGCTGTCGCGGCGACAAATCAAGTGGTTCCGCCGCGACAAGCGGACGGTGGAAATGACCTGGAATCAAACTGGCTTAGAGGAACAGAGCCGGAGCTTTTTTGCGCAGGTTCGCAGCCAGATTCTGGGTCGCTGACATTCCTGCCACAATTTCTGTGTCTAACTGGCGGTCGCTCAAACCTTCACCTACGGAAACCAAATAATCAAAACGCAGATAGGGCTGGGTTCGCATCCCCAGAACCGAAGTTATGCCCAAGGCGTTGCAGGTATTTAACTCATTGATGGCAGTAAACAAGTTTTCGGCAAGAAACGGTTGCCCCAACTCAACCAGCAGAGATGTGGACAGCCAGGTATCCTCCCCAAATATCCGCAAAACTATCAAGTCGTCTGAATCACGCAGGCGCAGTACCGTGCCGTCACGGTACACTCGCAGGTCAAGTCGGGCTGCTGCCTGAGCTACTGAGTCCACGCTGACCGGTGCAGTGAGAGAATTATCCGAAAACCCCGGAACAATCTGAATAACGTTTTGCTTCGGGAGCAGAAGATGATGGGAAAAGTCCTTTTCCGCATTCTGGTTGCACGGAAAATCCGCTTCCACGCCAGAAAAGAAACGTTCAGCCATAATCAAAGCCAGCAGCAGATGGGCTTCTAACTGCTGGTCGCCCATACCAACTGCGACTTGGACACTCGTTTGGGCGCAGAGGTGATAGTGATTATCGTGCAAAAAAGTCACTACTCGAGGACCGACCGCCTCGCGATTGTGGTGCAGGACGTAAGGCAGCAGCCGGGAACGTTCGTGGATAGAAACTCTGGCTCGCCAAACCGAGCGCACGCGCAAAATTCCCGACACCAAGTCAATATAACTGGTGGCGGTCGCGCCAGGTATCATCACTGTGCGCCTAGAGTCGTAAACGTCCACAACATAACTGCGAGAAACGCCGTCTAGAGCTTCGCAGATACGATCTAGTGTCACCACCCGCGGACGTTGAGCGGTCAGCTGCGGCATACATAAATGTTACGGGGCACGCTCTTGCTTTGGGGTAAAAACGGGGACGCGATTAATTTCGCGCCGCGTAAAGTCATATTTTTCTAGGAAAGTGGGCATTTCGCAGGAATGCCGGCGCGGGAATGTAATTACCTAAGTCTACAAGGAGGGCGTATCACCTAGGAGTCTTTGGGACTATGTCAGGCGGCACTGCGACGCAGCTGCAGTACCCGGAATCCTTTCGAAGAGGCGATTTTTTCCCCGGTCCAGCCGTGCTCATTGAGATATGCCAGGAACGGATCGGATCCCAGGTTGCGTCCCATCACCAGGTAAGCAACCCCCTCGGGCTTCAGGCGAGTTCGCCAAGCCTCCCACATGGCGTGTAGTGCCATTTTGCCCACGCGCACCGGCGGGTTCGACCAAATCACATCTACAGAGTTTGGTCCCAATGCGGCAAAAGCGTCAGCTTCACTCAGCACTTGGATATTGTGCAGTCCGTTTGCGGTCGCATTTGCTCTGGTCAGTTCCAGGGCGCGGGCGTTTACATCCACGGCGTAAACCTGAGCGGAGGGACGCTCGGCGGCTAAAGTCAATGCTAACGGTCCCCATCCGCAGCCCACGTCGACCAAAACTCCGGAACCACCCAGCTCTTGTGAGGAAGGCAGAGGGGGAACCTTGCGCAACAATACCGCGGTGCCCTTGTCCAAACCTTGTCCGGAAAAAACTCCATGCGCAGTCGTGACGCGAAAATCACGACCGGCTAGAGAAACCGTTAGTTCCCGAACGGAACCCTCGGAATGGGGGGTGGATGCGAAATAGTGCTCGCCGGCAGGCTGCGAACTCAAGGGACCTCCTAACTTGTCTCAGAAAAGTTTAGCGACCACGTGGCTAATTAACGAAGTGAGTACACTAACAATCAGCCCCAGCAAGAACGCCCCCAAAATGCTGTGCGTAAAGAAAAATAGGCAAGCGCCCGCGCCCAAGGCGGAAAGCACGAACTCAATCATCCACTCCAACAGTTGCGGAATACTCAGACGTGCTGCCACGACTTGTGCCGCTTCGTCCAAAACGACTAGAACTATGGTGACCAGGATTGCCAGACCGAGAAAGGACCAAAAATCTTCAAAAATAATCGCGATTTCTTGCGGACCCCACCCGGAGAGTAACAGCACGCACAGAGTGGGAATCATTAACACCAGCAAATTTCCCAGCAATTGTGCCCCGATATTGGCGATTTCCACCGGCGAGCGTAAGTTTGCTGATTCGACAGACCGACCCGAAGCTACATGAGGGCGTTCCGGGTGTTGCGAAACTAGACGTGAAGTGCCTGCAATAATGGGTTTTTGCGCTGCTCTTGAAGGATTGGACGCACCAGCGGTGCCGGGCTTGTCCGCAGGCTTATCGGGTTTTATTGGGGGAGATGAAGCGGGGGTGCCAGGTTCGGGATAGACAGTCTGATCTGCGGTCGTTCCCGCAGCTGGTGATGTAGCGGAGTTTTCTGCAGCAGGGCGTGTCGAAGAATCTGTTTCGGCAGGATGCGCGGAATCCGTGGGGGTTCTATCGGGGGTGGAGTCAATGACCTTCGGCTTAGTTCGGCGCAGTCTTTCGGGAACCATAATGGTGGAATCGAGCTCAGCAGCTTCGAGGATAATTTCTTCCTCGGGGCGCCAGTCAGGCACATTGAACAAGGATTTGTGGCGCTTCTTGAGGCGATCGTCGGTGGGGCTGGGGACGGGAGCCGTGCGTGGAAGCGACTGACCAAATGGGGAGACACGCCGAACCGACGGAGCATCGAAATTTTCGTCTCCGGGGTCCGTTGTATCCTTTAAAGCCAAAGCTCAAACCTTTACTTGCATGGGCTAGGAGATACCCTAAATTCTAGGCGGAAGGACTATAACTTGCAGGAAAACACGGAGGATTACCCGAACTTGGATTTCCTTTCGCCCGCTGCTGTGCCGCCGGCGGGAGGGGAGCCCGAGTCCGACATGGCATCCTGGTCTCAGCTCGACACTGCTGAGCAAGCCCAGCGATGGGCTGATCGCTATGCCTTGGGGCGGGTAGAATCTATTGGCTCCGAGCTGCAGGACATTAGTGAGGTCGAGTACCGTGAGGTTCGCCTAGAAAAAGTCATCGTGGTGGGGATTTTTGCCGCCGACCGAGACGAGGCTGAGCTGTCTCTGCAAGAGCTTGCTGCCTTGGCGAAAACGGCGGGAGCCGTCGTGCTTGCCGGGTTGTTGCAGCGGCGTGATAAGCCTGACGTGGCAACTTTCTTGGGACGGGGAAAAGCCCACGAGCTGCAAACTCAGGTTGCTACTCTGGGGGCAGACACGGTCATCGTTGATGATGAGTTAGCCCCCAGTCAACGTCGCGCCCTGGAGGACGTGGTGAAAGTTAAGGTCATCGACCGCACTGCCCTCATTTTGGATATTTTTGCCCAGCACGCTACCTCACGGGAAGGTAAAGCCCAGGTGGAGCTGGCACAGCTGGAATACTTGCTGCCGCGGCTGCGCGGTTGGGGTGAATCAATGAGCCGGCAAGCCGGGGGACGCGCTGCCGCGGGAGATGGTATCGGCGCTCGTGGTCCGGGCGAAACCAAAATTGAGCTCGACAGGCGTCGAATTCGGTCCCGGATGGCAAGACTACGGCGCAATCTGAAGGCTTTGGCTCCGACCCGGGAGGCCAAACGAGCCAGTCGTAAAGCGGGAGGAATACCCGCGGTCGCGATTGTGGGGTACACCAATGCTGGTAAGTCCTCGTTGCTGAATCGTTTGGCAGGGGCTAATCTGCTGGTGCATGATGCCCTGTTCGCCACGCTTGATCCCAGTGTACGTCGGGCTCATACTCCCGAGGGTCGGGAATATACCCTGGCAGATACGGTTGGGTTCGTGAGACGTCTGCCCACCGAGCTGGTTGAGGCGTTTCGTTCCACTTTGGAAGAAACCGCCATGGCTGATTTGATTTTGCATGTTGTGGATGGTTCTAACCCGGATCCGATGGCGCAGGTTGCGGCGGTGGATGCCACTCTGGAACTTGTGGAGGGTATCGAGGAGATTTCCGTGATGATGGTGGTAAACAAAATCGATCAGGCTTCGGCTCCCGCCCTCGCGTTGCTGCGTCATTCCTTACCAGAGGCATACTATGTTTCCGCCCGGACTGGGGAAGGCATCGAAGCTCTGCAGCAATCCATCGCTGACCGTCTACCGTGGCCGGGGCAACGAGTCCGGGTGGTGGTGAAGTGGGAAAACACGGGTCTGCTAGAACGAATATATCGTGACGGCAAACTTTTGACTCGTCAGAACCGTGCAGACGGCACTTTCATAGACGCTTGGGTGCCTCCGGCTTTGGGGGCAAAACTGTTAAATCAAGCAATGGAAGATGATTGCGGTACCAGCGAGGGAGACGACAGTGGCGCCAACGAGAGATGACGAGACGGCGGTCGACCCGACTGCTTCGGGGGATTCTTTTGCTGGTTATATTCCCAGTTCAGAGCTGCAAAAGGCGCTTACTGCGGCGGTGTCTCTATTGGGAGGAAGTGAACGACCAGGACAGGCTGCGATGGCAGCTGCGGTGGAACGAACACTGCATTCAGGCGGAAAATTAGCAGTTCAGGCTGGGACTGGGACCGGAAAATCTCTGGGATATTTACTGCCGGCGTTGTTGTACTGCCTGCACGAGGACGCACGCGTGGTGATTTCTACTGCAACTTTGGCTCTGCAAAGCCAAATTATCACTAAAGATGCCCCCCTGGCGGTGGAAGCGGTGCAAAATGTTACCGGTTCAGCCCTGCGTGTGGAGGTCCTCAAAGGCTGGCAAAACTATGTCTGCCTGCACAAATTGAACGGTGGATATGAAGGGAGCGAGGACGATTTGTTCTCCACCATGGAAGATTCCCCGTTTTCTGGGATTGCCGGAAGTGGCGAGACCACGGCGGGACCGGGGGCGAGAACCACACGCCAAATGCAGGGATTTGCTGCTGAAACGAAAAGACTCTACGAGTGGGCTCGGGAAACGACGACCGGGGATCGAGATGAAGCTCCGCGCGGTATCACCGCTCGAGCCTGGCGGCAGGTTTCCCTGTCCAGCTTGGAATGTGTCGGCGAAAAATGCCCGTTTCGTTCCGAATGCTTTCAAGTTTCAGCTCGCGATAAGGCAGCGCAGGCGCAGATTGTTGTAACTAACCACGCCATGATTGGTCTGGAGGCTGCCGGAAAACAGAATCCCTTACCCCCGTGTGAGGCCATCATCATTGACGAGGCTCATGAGCTATCCGAGAGGGTACGTTCCCAGGCATCCACTGAGTTCAGTGCCAATATGTTGGCCAGCTGTGCCAAAGCAGCAGCCAGTTTGGGGGTTTCCGGTAGCGAGGAACTCGCGCAGCAAGCCATCATGCTAGGCGTGGCACTGCAAAATTTGGAAGATAGCCGTTTCACGGAAATGCCCGCGGCGGTAGCGGAATGCCGGATGCTGGCCCTGTCACCCCTGAAAACTGCCCTGACAGAATTAAGCGCGAAAGCCGGAGCTGACACAGAATCCACCGGAGGGCAACGCGCGGATGCAGCCAAGATTGCTGTCGCGAAAGCCGCACTGACCAGCCTGTTAGATACGCTTGAGACGATGACCCCAGAATCTGTTGCGAACGGGGAAACGATTCTGTGGCTGACTCGGGGACGTGATGGCGACCAAGAACCCCGGCTGTACACCGCTCCCTTGGATGTGGCGGGAAAGCTCGCGAATCGATTGTGGAATGAACACGCCATCATCGCGACCTCTGCCACGCTCAAGTTAGGGGGTACCTTTGCGCCGCTCATGCACAAGATGGGTTTGCAGCTCGACACTCCGAAGCCGGAGACGTTAGACGTCGGTTCTCCATTCCGTCACGATCGTCAAGGAATTTTGTACCTGGCACGGGACTTACCGGCTCCCACGCGGGGGGAGCACCCCGACGTGTTCTGGAATCGACTGGTCGACTTGGTGGAAGCCTCGGGGGGTGGGGCATTGGGACTGTTTTCCTCACGCAAGATGGCAGAGCGCGCTGGGGAGGTGCTCAGAGAACGTACCGATTTGCCCATCATGGTCCAAGGTGAGGATTCTATGGCAGCCCTGGTCAAGGATATGCGCGAAGACGCCTCCGCCTGTTTAATGGGCACTCTCTCCCTGTGGCAGGGGGTGGATTTACCCGGCAATACGTGCCGTTTAGTGTTGATTGACCGCATCCCCTTCCCGGTGCCCAGCGACCCGGTAATCGAGGCGCGCTGTGACGCGGTTAAACGTGCTGGGGGCAGCGACTTCATGGAAGTCTCCCTGACACATGCCGCCCTGTTGCTGGCGCAGGGAACCGGGCGGCTGCTGCGTTCAGCCACGGATCGCGGGGTAGTCGCGGTGTTGGATTCACGCTTGGCGACTGCGCGGTACGGAGGATTTTTGCGAGCCTCCTTGCCACCCTTGTGGCCTACGGAAGACGCTCAGGTAGTGTTGGACGCTTTGCGACGACTACAAAAGCAAGTTCCCTAGAGCGGGCTGCGACCCAAACGTCACAGAGAGCGGATTACGGTGACGACCTTGCCCAAAATGGTGGCTGTGTCGCCGGGGATGGGCGCATAGTTTTCATTGTGGGGCAGCAGCCAAACGTGACCGTCGGCGCGGGAAAATTCTTTTACGGTAGCCTCGCCGTCAAGCATCGCTGCTACGATTTCACCATTGCGAGCTTCGTTCTGGTGGCGTACCACGACCCAATCGCCGTCTAAAATTCCGCCCTCTTGCATGGAATCGCCCTTTACCGTGAGCATGAACAATTCGCCCGAACCGGTGAAGCGTCGGGGCAGGGCAAAAGTATCTTCAACCATTTCCTCTGCTGTGATGGGGGCACCTGCTGCAATTTGTCCTACCAGGGGAACCGGGGTTGCCACGGCAGTGTCCGCGATACCCACCGGAATGGTGGTAATGGTGGCAGATTGGGATGCCCCGGATACCGGGTCTGGTGAGGGTGCCTCGAAGCCCTCGGGAAGTTTCACAAATTCCAAAGCGCGTGGGGTGTTGGGAGCTCGGCGCAGGTAGCCCTTTTGGGTCAGCACATCCAGGTGGTGCTTGACGGAGGATGGGGAGGACAGACCCATGGCCTCGGCGAGTTCTCGCACCGAAGGGGGATAGGCGAGCTTTTGACTGAGCCGGTACAAGGTGGTTAATACTTCCTGCTGTCGTTTGGTCAGGTCGCTCACTGCTGCTCCTTTTATCTGGATAATTTGCGCGCAATAGCTGCAATAGGCATCTGACGTAACTCGCAGATTTTCGTCTCTGGGGTCTATGTCAGACTGGCAATCGTCCGGCTGGTTTTGCGTTCAAAATCAATAGTCGCACAAATGTTCGATTTTGACTCGACAACGCGCCGGCGATGGTTTATATTATACGTACAGATGTTCGAACGAACAAATGTTCGAATGAATGGAGGGACTACCATGACAGCGGTTTTAGCGCCGAGTTTCTCGGATTTTGAGCTTTGTGAGCTAGCTCCAAATCATCCGGCGGTGCGTGCTTCGAGAGGGCGGCAATCTCGTCCGGCTTACTTACATCTGGTTTCAAAAGCGCGGGAGTCCTCTGTTGCATCTGCACAGTCGGTTTTGTCGTGGGATGCCGCGGCTTTACGCGTGGCACTGTTTATCTTGGCTGCTCTCGTGATGGTGTTCCTGGGGATGGTGCTGGGGCTAGGGCTCAGCCCGGATTTCGTCCCCACGGATTTCACGCTACACACGGTGGTGCCGGGAGACACGATGTGGGACATTGCCGCTGCTAACGCTACCGGTGTCCCCGCTGACGAGGTCTTGGCGGATATGATGGACGCAAATGCCTTGGATGCGAGTTCTGTGTTGAACGCCGGGCAAACGCTGCTGGTTCCGGTTTACTGAAATGGATGTGTCCAGCCCTATTCTCCAGCTTGCGAAAACTTCGGTTTGCACTTACGGTGAAACCTATAGTCTTGCAGCGGTTAAGGAGGGCGACGTGCACTGTCCGTTTTGTCATCACGAGGATTCCCGAGTGATTGATTCTCGTACTGCCGATGATGGTGCCTCCATCCGGCGGCGTCGCGAATGTCCCAGTTGCGGTCGGCGTTTCACCACTTTGGAAACCACAATGTTGCTGATTAAAAAACGCTCCGGAGCGACGGAACCGTTCCGGCGCAGTAAAGTCATTGCCGGTCTAGCTAAAGCTACCCAAGGTCGTCCAGTTAGCGAGGATCAGCTTGCTCTCATGGCGCAAGGCGTGGAGGAAACCCTGCGCGCCTCCGGAAAGGCCATTATCAATTCCGAAGAAGTCGGCAAAGCTATCTTGGAACCGCTTAAGGAACTGGATGAAGTGGCCTATCTGCGTTTCGCCTCGGTCTATTCTGAATTCAATTCCCTGGAGGATTTTGAGGACGCCATTGCTTCGTTAAAGAATCATTCGCACAGCTAGACGGGAGCTGATCCGGATTCCTCAGGAAGCCGTCACGCCACTTTCCTCCGCGGATATAACCCCTACATGCGGAAGCCTTCAGAGAGGCGTTCCATAACGGTCTGACGCACTTTGCGACGCTGAATCTTGCCCAGTTGGTTATGTGCCAACTGCTCGGGGAAGGAAACTGAACGCGGAATTGCGTAACGGGGGAGTGAATCGGCAACCCAATCTCGAATCTTGTCTAAAGTCAGGGTCGCTCCGGGATTGAGCACCACTGCCGCATGGACCTGTTCACCTCGGGCAGGGTCAGCTTGATCGGGAATGCCGACCACGGCGACCTCTGCGACCTGGGGCATTGAAGCAATTGCTGCCTCCACGACCGAGGGGTAGACATTGAAACCAGAAATGATGATGAGCTCTTTGCGACGGTCACTCATCCGTAAGAATCCCTCGTGTTCTTCAACCAAGTCGCCGGTGCGCAACCAACGATCCGGGGTGAACAGTAAATCGGTTTCCACTTGGTCACGCCAATAACCGGGAGAGCACCCCGGTCCTTTGACGATAAGTTCCCCGACTTCGCCAGGTTCAACATCAACGAGGGTGTCGGGATCGACGACTCGCACTTGAATGGAAGGAAACACGATACCCATATAACCGAGCTTGCGTTCGGGGCTCATCGGGGAACCCAATACCGTCGGAGAAGTTTCCGTCATCCCGTAGCCCTCGATGATGTAGCCGGAAGTAGCTTTTTCCCAGCGTTTTGCAACCTCCTGGGTCAGTGGCATGGCTCCGGAAATGGCGTATCGGAAAGTTGAAAGGTCAATCTTCGGGTTGTTCTCGGCTGCTTTCGCGAGCCGGTCAAAAATCGGAGGCACTCCCACAATGAATGTGCCCGGACGTCGGCGTTGAGCGGCTAGGGCTGCCCTGGTGCTGAATTTCGGGAAAATCACCGCGGTGGCTCCCAAACCAATCGCACCGTTCAGAGACAAGGTCAGACCGAAAGCGTGGAAAAACGGCAGAACACAGAACCAGGTTTCCTTGCCGGGACGCAGCTTGGTCACCCAAGTTGTATTGGCAAATAAGTTCGACACCAAGTTGCGGTTGGTCAAAATAACCGCTTTCGGCTTGCCGGTGGTTCCGCCCGTGTGCAGCATCACGGCGGGAACGTCAGGATCGACTCGCACGATGCGGTTATGCGGTTTTTGCTTTTCCAGCAGGGTATCGTAATCGGGTAAATCCTTGGCTTGCGGGTCGCAAAGCTGATTATGAAACTCCTTGGCCTTCTTAATCGGCAGGTGCAGGGCAAAACGCAACCGGCGCGGCAGGGCGGCAGAGACATCGAGAGAAATAATTTCGGTGTCCATGCCACGTACCATTTCGGCGACGCTTAAAGCAGTCTTTTGCCATACAAAAACCAGTTTCGATTCGGCATTTTCGATTTGCCACTTCAACTCCATGGGGGCAGCCAACGGGTTGTGCAACACACACACCACTCCCAGCTGCAGGCAGGAATAGAGCAGATAGACGAACTGGGGACAATTCGGAGCCACAACCGAAACTCGATCCCCGCGCTTGACCCCGTGCTGAAGTAACAGCGCCGAAGTGCGCTGCACATTTTCGCCCAGTTCCCGATAAGTCGTGGGGGCGCCGAAAAAATCCAAAGCGACACGGCGGGGATATTTATTGGACTGAGTGCGCAAGACGTCGATCATCAACTGATCAGTGACGGGGATTTGCGCTGGAACGTCAGGATTGTAGAGCAGACGCATCCTTTTGGTCAGCTCAGAATCATCCTCGGGCGGAGTATGCACGTACCTAGGTAGGTGAATACCCGCGGCGGGAGCCAGTTCCAACAAATCCACTGTTTCAGTCATACTCCCACCCTAACGCAAACACGCCGGTCAAATCCCTTTCACTCGGAATTTGCACGGAAACACTAATCAGTCTACGGAACATGCCAAGCCTCCGACCCGACCTTTTGAGCCCCGTAGAGGAGTTAGTTAATCGCGGTCTCTTCGTCGCGAACGAAGTGCGCCATCGGAATGCAGCGCACGGAGAGCGTGGAATCAAACTTGGCAATCTCATCGAGCGCTGCCTTGGGCATTTCGGAGGAAATATCACCGATAACGTAGCCGACTTCGCCGTTAGTGCCCAAGACCTGACCTTCGATGTTCACTCCAGCATCAGAGAACAACTGGTTGATTTTCGCCATTACGCCGGGGACGTTCTTGTGAATCAAAGTGATGCGGTACTTGGTGTTATCCGTCGGCTCAAGGCTCAAATTTGGCATGTTTACACTCATCACGGTTTCACCGGACTGTAGGTAAGTGCAAATCTTGCCAGCCACAAACCAGCCAATGTCCTCTTGAGCTTCCAAGGTGGACCCGCCAATGTGCGGAGTAAGGATGGTGTTTTCCTTACCCATAATCGGGGAGTGGAACTCCTCACCATTTTTGCGCGGTTCATCAGGGAACACGTCGATGGCGCAGCCCCCAATTTGACCGGAATCCAGAGCCTCTGCCAAATCATCGAGATTGACAACGAAACCACGGGACAGATTCAACAGCTTCGCCCCCGGCTTCATCTGGTTCATCTGTACTTTGGTAAACATATTTTCATTAGAAGCGCGCCCATCCACATGCAAGGACACAAAATCAGCGCCTTGCAGGGCTTCCTCAAGGGAGTTGCACTGTTTCGCGTTGCCGATGGGCAGCTTCTTTGCCAAGTCATAGAACTGGACTTTCATCCCCATAGCTTCTGCCAAGATGGACAGCTGGGTACCGGTCGAAGAATAGCCGATAATCCCCAAGGTCTTGCCACGCACCTCATGAGAGCCCTTGGCGGTCTTTTGCCAATCAGCATTTTGCAGGTGGGCGTTGCGTACTGGCAGTTGACGTGCCAGCGCAATAATCTCAGCGATGGCTAGCTCCGCTACGGAACGCGTGTTGGAATAAGGGGCGTTGAACACTGCCACCCCGTGTTTCGCTGCTTCTTTCAAGTCGATTTGGTTGGTACCAATCGTGAAAGTCCCAGCGCAGACCAAGTCCGGGCATTCATCAAAAACTCGTTTGCTCAGGTTCGTCTTGGAACGAATCCCAACCATCTGATAGCCCTGGAGAGCCTTAATCAGGTCGTTTTCATCCAGAGAACCATCTATCCGGTCGACTTGGACATTTGCGTCGCTAAATACTTTGTTCGCGACTTCGTGGGGGTTTTCAAGCAGCAGTATCTTCGTCATATCACCACTTTAGACCAAAAGAGCGCAGTGCCGAAATCCCACGTCAGGGCGCATCTCAAGGGGTGGCTTTACGGCGCGGTGGGGCAAAGTTCCATTCCGGCGGGTAAAACGCTGGCTAAAACATGCATCCGTTTCGTGCAGCGCGTCATCGCCACATACAAATCCCCGGCGGACTGGTCAGCGATAACGGCTGGTTCCACCAGGATGACGGTGTCAAACTCCAGACCTTTTGCCGCTCGCGGATCCAGGCAACACACCTGGTCAGCTACCACATCCGCGGTTTCCAAGCCCAAAGTCGCAGCCAGGTACGAATGCGCCGCAGTGGGGACAATAATCGCCAGCTTACCGGCACCCGAACCGACTTCTGCCTCTAAACGTGCCGTTTCCGACTGAAGGGTTTCGCGGAGCGTAGGCACCAGGTTCCCCGGTCCAGAGACTGGTTCGTGCAGATTCGCATGTGGCTCACCCTGGAGACGTGTAAACACCAGGGAGTCCGCTACGTCCCGCGCTGATTGCAACGGCACTACCGTGTGCTTGGTGGCCGCCAGCACCTTTTGCGCCAAATCCATCACGGCACGAGGGGTACGGTAGTTGATGGTGAGCTGCTCCATCACCGGCGCAGCGCGCCGGGCAGGTCCCAGCAGGGTTTCCCAAGACAGTGGAGTCGATGAGCGCTGCGACGTTTGGTTCACGTCACCAACCACGGTGAACGACCGGGAGGGGCACCGGCGCAGCAACAGGTGCCAGTCCATCGGGGAAAGCTCCTGTGCCTCGTCCACAACCACGTGACCGTAAGCCCAGGAGCGGTCCGCGCGGGCGCGTTGAGCCAGGGGAGAGAGACTCACTTCACCGCGGGATGAACGCGCCAACATCCGTGCGTTGATGAGTCCTCCGCCCAGATCCATTGCCTCGATGGCCTCTGCCGCGCGTTCAATTTCGCGCTGTTCGCGATTGCGACGCTGCGTCGCCGAATCTGTCATTCCGGGTAGGGGCCCCAGCAACTCTGCCAGCTCATCCAAAATGGGCACATCAGCATCGGTAAAGGGACTGGTCTTGGGACGTTGCAAGGCGGCGATTTCCTCCGCGGTGAAAATCCCCGAAGCGATACGCTGCAAATAATCCGGGTAAGCATAGAGACGCGCCAACAGGTCAGGGGCAGACGCGGGGAGATAGCAGCGGTTGACGGCTCGGCGAACTTCCGCAGAAGCTCGGATTTCCTCGGTCATCCACTCCATGTCTTCTTTGGTGGGGGTCTGACCGGCATAGAGCTTGGTCAACTCGCGAACCAGGAATTTGGCATACGCCGCCCAGTGTTGATTGTGTGTGGAGCCACCGTGTGATCCGGCTTCCATCGCGTCACGAATCAAAGCGGCGCTCAGATTTAGTTGAACGTGATCCAGTTGCAGCATTTGATCTTCGCGGGGCGGACGTTTCAAATCTGCTACGGCCGCGGCAGCGACTTTAATCCAGCGGGTGTCGCCTTTCAGAGCGCGCAGTTCCGGACGCTCTGCCACGGTGTGTACACCGGGGAAACATTCTCCAATAGTCAGGCTAACTACTCCGGTCTCGCCCAGGGCAGGAAGTACCCGCTCGATGTAGCGCAAAAACGTGTGATTGGGACCAACGACCAACACCCCTTGTGAATCCAACTGATCGCGGTGGGCATAGAGTAGGTAAGCCGCCCGATGCAGTGCCACCGCGGTCTTGCCGGTTCCTGGTCCGCCCTGCACCACTAAAAAAGCATTCAGGTCAGAACGAATCACCCGGTCTTGTTCCGCTTGGATCGTTGAGACAATGTCCGACATCTGACCACTACGGGCACGTGAGAGCGCTGCCATCAAAGCACCTTCACCCTGCAGCGTTGCCGTTTGCACAGCATCAGTGTCAGGGGAGGAAGTCAACAGTTCGTCCTCCACGCCCACCACTTGACGCAAACTGGTGGCGACGTGTCGCCGCTTCCACACTCCCATCGGGGCTACTGCCGTAGCTTGATAGAAAGGCTGGGCGACTTTCGCTCGCCAATCCACCAGCAGTTGACGAGACATGCCTTCGCCAGGCATATCGGCAAGTTTTTCTGGTGATGTCGGCGCCAGGTCCGCGGGAGAGTTCTCAGTCGGGGAAAGCTCCGGGGTAGCGGACTCAGCGTCGGCGGGGTCAAAGTCGCGTAAACCAATCCGACCAATGTGGAAACTGGTCCCGTCGTTTAGGTTTAAACCTCCAAAGACCAGGCGATTTTCCACACTTTCCAGGCGTGTAGCGGCATCACCATAATGGGCTGCTAAAGCATCGCGGTCAGCCCTGGCAGAGGGATTAGAACTCATCTCTGCGGCGACCTCGTCTTGTCGCCGGCGGTAATAGACCCGCATTTCATCGAGAGTTTTATAGGCGCGGTCAACGAAAGTCTGTTCCTTGGCAATCTCGGATTGCTGGGACGACGGCACCGTTGCGTCAGCCAATTTTTCTCTCCTCAAGGCATCAAAAGGGTACTCAATTATGCCCTAAAAGGCTTACGGGGAGCGAATTGGGGGCAAGTCTTGATAACATTTAGGGGTTGAACTTTTCGAGGGAAAAATGGACGCAGACAAATTTGATTCTTTATTAGCGCCCGGCGCGGACTTCAGTGGTCATGCCGATGTCATGCTTCATCACCTCAACGGGGCGATGGATGCCGGACATTCTGGGCGGGGTATGTTGGAACACCTGGTGGAAGCCCTGCCGCATCAGACTATTGCGACCTTCAATTCCGATAAATTGGTAGATTTTCGTTCCCATCGTCCCTGGTTGAGCTTTTCGGACTGGAAGTTTACCGAAGTGGAAATGCCCGAAATTCGTCTCGATTTACTCAGCGATGACAATGATCGAAATTTCTTGGTGCTCCACGGTCCCGAGCCGGATGCCCAATGGAATCTGTTTTTGGAGACTATCCAGGAGATTGTGCGGCGTTTAGGTGTGCGTCAGACCGTCGGTGTGACGGGAATGCCCGCTGGAGTACCCCATACTCGTCCCACTCCGGTGCACCTGCACGGGGCTCGTTCCGAGAGCCTGCCCAAGCAGCCCAAAATGGTCGGTGAGATGATTTTGCCGGCAGGGATGGACCAACTCATCGAGTTCACCTTGGGACAAGCCGGTCTGGATGCGGTCGGAATCATTGCGGCGGTACCGTATTATTTGGCAGAAGGGGACTACCCGCCGGCGGCTGCGGCGCTGATGTCCGCGGTGGCAGCAAAGACCGGATTGGCACTGCCCGTAGGAGACATCGAAGCGGCTTCTGCCCTCACCTTGGGACAAATCAACCAGATGGTTGAACAGTCCGAGGAAGCTGGACACATCGTCGAGATTCTAGAACAGCATTTTGACGAAGCCGAACCGATGGCGATTATTGAAACTCCAGAGGAACCGCTGCCTACCGCTGAAGAACTCGGGGCTCGTCTTGAAGAATTTTTGAAACGCGCCGATCGGTTGAATCGCGGGGCGAAACTCTCAAACCTTAATGAAGAGTCCCTCCCGGTCGCCGATGCTTCTGGGATTTCTTCCCTGCGCGACACGCCTTATGAGAAACGCAACATTGAACGGCTCCGTCCTCGTCGGGGGCGTCACCGTCGCGATACCCCGGAGGATTAACCCGGACCGGTCTCCTGAAATACCGGATGGTTAGCGAGTCCAACCACCCAGTGGCTGATCCCCGGAGGGGGCATTGTAGACCGGGAACATAATGTCGGGATTGATAAAACCGAGCCATGCTACAGTCAGCGCGGTCAATATAGCTATGCCGAGCCAGCCGATGCCGGGTCCAATCAGATTTGCGCGATTTCCCGGATCTGTGCCCACTCCCACCAGGTTTACCCGCGAGGGGTTCATCGGGTAATACCAAGCCTGAGGTCCCTGGGCGGCAACTTCATCGAGACTGTTTGTTTCGTCGCCGAGTTCCGCCCGATTAGCTTCCTCAATGCGGGCTCGTGCGGTGGCGCGTTCAAAGGCTTCGCGTTGCGCCAACAGTTCCGCCTCTCGCTTTAGTCGGGCTTTTTCTGCGGCGGCACGAGCTTTTGGAGGACGTGGGTCAAATCGCGGATCATTTTCCGGTAAAGCGGTGATTTTCACCATGGTAGGTCCGTCGGGAGTGTGCAGTTCAGAAACTGCCGTATGGGGTTGGGGACGTTCCGGGGGAATTGCCGGGGCGACCCGCCACACTCCTTCCGCTTCTTCCTTTAGCTGGGTTCGCACCAGTTTTTGCAGCAAAAGGCTGGTGCGTCGCTGGAAGCCGGGAATCCGCACCTTGCCGTATTGTGCCGGCATTCCTAGCGGTGCCCACAGCAGGGACACTTCAAAGCCGCCGGGGCGCCCGGCGCGACCGTTGAGGCGTCGAATGCCGCTGATCGAAGCCGGCACGGTGGCGGGGCTGGACGTCACGCGAACCCACACCGCGACAGCTTGTCCAAAGCGCAGGAGACCATAGAGAGTGGCGAATGCAAAGAACAGTATCGTGGGCGGGAACAGGAGCACGAAATAGGGGTCTGAGTTCGTGATGAGTTCCATGTTGAACAGGCAGATGCCAGTCATGATGAACTGTGCAATCAACAGCAGTACTGCGTTGATGATGGTTTCCGTGTTCCAGGAGTGAGAGTTTTCAAAACGGATGTCGCGTGGATCGACAACCGAGACCCATGCGGGCAGCGGAAGGTGATAGCGAGCGCAGGTCCGAGCTCGACCGACATGGAGGTCTTCGGGGTTTAAAGTTACGTAATAATATGAGTTAGCTTCACCGGGGTCTTGAAATGGCAAAAGGACCGTGACCTCGTAAGGCAGGGAACGCATGGTGTCGTCCTCGGTGAGGGGCTCGACTTCTTTGATATACGCCTGGATACGGTAGCGTTCTACGCTGCTCTGAGGACGTGCTCGATAGATGAGGATTGCCGCTAAGATTAGTGCCACAACCCACCACAGACCAATAATTAACGCTTGCATAACACAATTAAACCAGTAAAAAGGGCTGTTTATCGAGTTTCGGTCGATTCGTTTCCAGGTCATGTGGCGCGATTAGGATAAAAACAGGTAAACTGGTTTGTAGTAACATGTTGGTTTTGGTTTTGGGATGTTTTCCTCGACCGCGCATTGAAAGGGCATGGTCATGGCATTGTCGGACTATGAAAAGCAAGTCCTGGCGCAGATGGAAGCTCAGCTCCACAATGAGGATCCCAGAATGGCTGACAGGATGCGTCAGACTTCCACGAAGGTCGGCGAGCCTGCGGTGAGTCGCCCGCGGCGGGTTGCTTTCGGGGTCGTTTTGGTGCTGATTGGGGCGACGGTCCTGATTGGAGGGCTCATTGCCACGCCCTATCTGAATGGTCTGGATTTCTTAGGTACTCTCGTGGGAGTGCTGGGGTTCGTGGTTATCGTCCTGGGGTTTTTGAAAATTTTTGGGGTCGGGTCAAAGTCTTCCGCTTCGAAGCCTGCCCCTCGCAGCCAGCCCGCCGGCGCGCCAGCTTCCCGCGGTTCCTTTATGGATCGCCAAAATGAACGCTGGGAGCGTCGCCAACAGGGTGAATAGTCTGTTATCTCGCCTTGTGTCGAGTCGCTGACTCGAGGGTTTTATCCGGTTACCGAGTTTCGGTAGCCGGTTTTTTGTTTCTCAACATCCCTTTTAATCCGTCCCTGAGGGGATAATTGCAAATATTTCCTCCACTCAATAATTCTCTGAATTTTCAACGATTCTTTTGTTAGAAATGCGAAATTTATCGCGTTTTTGCATATTCGTGGATGAAAGTGGAGTAAAGTGGGGTATAACGAAAACCTTATAGGTATCGGGTCAAAATTCAGCGTCACGCTGAGGGTGAAAGGGAAGGTCGTGTTCTTAGGGACCTACGAGCCAAAGCTCGATGACAAGGGTCGCCTGATACTGCCTGCCCGCTTTCGGGAGCAACTCGCAGGCGGAGTCGTCTTGACCAAAGGTCAAGACCACTGCGTTTATGCGTTTGAGACTGGCGAGTTCCAAGCCCTGTACGCGGAACTCCGCCAGGCTCCCCTCACCCACAAGCAGGCGCGCAACTTTTCCCGCGTGCTGCTATCTGGGGCGAGCGATCAAATCCCGGACAAGCAAGGACGGATTAACATTCCGCCCGCACTGCGTGAATACGCCGGATTAGACCGTGACCTGGCGGTTTTCGGAGCGGGTTCCCGGGTCGAGATTTGGGACCTCAAGACCTGGAACGAATTCTTGGCTGCCGCCGAGGAGGACTTTTCAGAAGTTTCGGAAGAAATCCTTCCGGGGCTGCTGTGAGAAAACTCGCGCATAACTGCATAAACCCGCGTGGGTTTGGTGTCCTACCGATTCTGAATGCTCTTCCCCGCAGGCAGACACGGTGGGAAACCTGGCTAACGCGGGAGACGCTAGAAACACGGGGGCATACCCTGAGGAGAAAGAAGAAACGTGAAATCAGTTGCCGAAATCCACCAGCCGGTGCTGGCTGCGGTGTGCGCTGATTTACTGGCACCCGCTTTGACCCCCACCTCAGAAGCTGTCACCCCACTTTCCTCCACCGCCGACTTTCACAATGTTCAAGGTCCTGTCTTGGTCGATGCCACTCTCGGTATGGGGGGACACAGCGCATACCTATTGGAGAGCCATCCGCAGTTGCGAATCATCGGTATCGACCGTGACCCGCAGGCTCGGGATTTGGCGGCAACTCGACTCAGTGATTTCGCCAATCGCCTCAGCATCGTCGGTACGACATACGGGGAACTGGACGACGTGTTGGCGCAACACGGTCTGAGCCAAGTCGACGGGATTTTAGCTGACCTAGGAGTTTCGTCACTGCAGCTGGACGAGGCGGAACGCGGTTTTGCCTATGCGCATCCGGAAGCTCCTCTGGACATGCGAATGAATCAGAGCTCCGGTTTCACCGCCGCCGATTTCTTGAACTTGGCAGAGGTAGAAGAAATTGCCGCGGTGCTGCACACCTACGGTGAAGAAAAATTTTCTTGGCCCCTCGCGAAAGCTATCGTGAAAGCCCGACAGAATCAGCCTTTGCAAGTTTCCGGACAACTGGTACAAATCATCCGCGACACGATTCCCGCCCCGGCGCGGCGTACCGGAGGGAACCCTGCCAAACGCACGTTCCAAGCCCTGCGGGTGGCGGTTAACGACGAACTCGGCGATTTGGAACGTTTCCTGACAAAGGCGCTGGCAAGCGTGCGAGTCGGTGGACGCATCGTGGTTGAAAGCTATCAGTCCCTGGAGGACCGCCTGGTCAAGAGGGCTTTCGCGGCAGGGATTCACCCCGCGGCGCCCAAGGGGTTACCCGTGCTGCCTGAACAGGCGCAGCCTTGGCTGCGCGACCTCACACATGGCTCTCGTCTAGCTGATGAGTCTGAGGTCGCTCAGAATCCACGCGCCGCCTCGTTGCGATTGCGCGCCGTGGAAAAGACGCGGGAACCCCACCCGGAAACTCGCGCGGGGAACCTTGTGAGAACCAAACCAAAACCGGCAGAAAAACGGTTTCCCACCCTGATGAAATTACGTGCTCAAAACCCCGTCCGCCCCCTAGATGAAGGAGACCCTCGTGACTAACGTAGCCACTTCCAACCTGGCTTTGCGCAAACCCGGCAATGTTGCTGGGACGCCGCTCCCGGCTCGGAGTGCCTCCCGACCGCAGCTGCAACTGGTTCCGAATTTTCAGAAGCGTCGTATCACGTGGCCGATGTGGCTGACGGTGGCAGCGATGCTCGTCGTTGCTCTGGTCGTACCCGTCGTCATCAATACTCAGTTGGCGATGACTTCCTACGACATGTACGCCATGCAAAACGAGTTGAACTTGTTGCTCGACCAGCAAGCTGACTTGGTGACCCAGGCTCGTGAAGCCCAATCGCCGCAATATCTGGCAGAAAAAGCCCGCGAAATCGGATTGGTTCCCGCCGGGGAACAGGGCTATGTGACATTGTCGACTGGCGAAATCATTCCCGGGAAAGCTGCGCACTAGGGGTTGCAGAGGGCGTCTCGCCTGGCGAAACCCCTCGCGTTCACGGCGTGGGAACGTGAAAACAGGGCAGCTCGGGGCGAAACTGGTCTGGTGAGTAGAGTCCGAAAAAACCTGTTGGTGGGGACCATCATCGCGGTGCTGTGCATTTTTGCAGTTCGTTTGGTGGTGGTGCAGTTGGTACAGGGACCGGAACTCGCCGCGGCAGCTCAGGATCAGCGCAGTCGCATTCACGTCATTAAGGCTCAGCGTGGGGACATTCTGGACTCGTCTGGCAGGCAGATGGCAACCTCCGTGAAACGTTACAATATCGGGGTTAATCAGGTTAAAATCAATACCTATTTTCAGCCGAAGACCGCGGGTAAAGATGCCCAGGGTAACCCGAAGGTTATCTATGACCAATTCGACCGACCCGAGGTTGCGGCTTACGGACCGGCAGCGGCAGCAAAGAAACTGGCTCCGATTTTGAAAGCTGAACCCGCCGAGCTGGGCGGAAAACTGACCGCGCAACCCGGTAAAAAGCCTTCAACGTTCGTGTACATTGCCAAAGAAGTGACCCCCGAAGTCTGGCGCAAAGTCGCGAAACTGGGAATCCCAGGCATTGAGCCCGAAGAAATCACGAAACGGATTTATCCCAACGGCAACGTGGCAGGAAACATCATCGGTTTTACCAATATCGACGGGGTGGGCTTAGCAGGGCTGGAATTGAGCCAAAATAGCAAGCTCGCCGGGGTGGATGGCAAAGACTTCACGGAAATCGGTCGGAAGGGACAAACCATCCCGGTTCAAGACAACTATCGCAAGGAAGCCATTGCCGGGCAAACCATTAAGACGACTATCCTGCTGGATTTGCAGAATACCTGTCAGCAGGTAGTCGAAAAATCTCGCTCTCAGTTCGGGGCGCAATCCGTCATGGCAGAAGTCCAAGAGGTCGGTACTGGAAAAATCCTTGCCCTGTGCGAGACGGATACTGTCAACCCCTCAGATCCCACCAAAACCAGTGATAAAAATCGCGGATCCAAAGCCGTCTCTACGGTTTATGAGCCGGGGTCGACTTTGAAAGTTCACACCATGGGGGCGGTCATTGATGCCGGTAAAGTTACTCCTACCAGTACATTTACTGTGCCGGCTGCAATCACCATGTCTAACGGGCAAAGTTTCCGGGACTCGACTCCCCACGGTACCTACGCACTCACCGCGGCGGGGATTATTGCGAAATCATCGAACGTGGGAATCGTCCAGGTTGGTGACCTGGTGACGGACACCGATCGGTATCAAAAGCTGAAACAACTCGGTTTTGGCAAGCTCACCGGTGTTGAACTGCCCGGCGAAAGTGCAGGTCTACTGGCAGCGCCCGAAAAATGGGACGGACGCCAACGTTACACCATCATGTTTGGTCAAGGTATCGCCGCAACCATCCTCCAGGTCACCAACGGTATCGCCACGGTGGCGAACGGGGGAGTGGAAGTGCAACCCCATCTCATCGAATCGTGGAAGAAACCTGACGGCAGCATGGAAAAGAGATCTGTGGATGCGGGGACCAGGGTCTATACCAAGGATACGTCTCGGGAATTGCTGACCATGATGGAAGGTGTTGTCTCTGCAAAGGGTGGCGCTCCTGATGCCCAAATTGAGGGCTACCCGGTGGCAGGAAAGACCGGTACCACCCAGATTATTGAAGCCAATGGCAGGCAAACCGGGACCGTCGGGTCCTTTACCGGGGTGTTTCCCGCAGATAATCCCCGCGTGGTTATCACCGTGGTGGTACACCGCCCTTCTGCCTCAATATATGGTGCAGTGGTGGCGGTACCTGCCTTTAAAGAGATTGCGGGGGCTACGATTAGAGAACTGGGAATCCCACCCACCGACACGAAGCCACAGCTGTATCCGATTGGAGATTAGAGAAATATGACTCTGGAAGTTGCTTTTGACCCCTACGCGCCGGATTTGCATCGCTTGCCCTGGGTCGAAGTTACGGATTTGGCACAAGCCGTGGGCGGCACGGTTCACGGTGACGGCGGGAGTGTGCGCGGTGCGGTGATTGATAATCGAGCGGTGCTCGGCGGTGAACTATTTGTGGCGATGCCTGGGTTCCACGTGCATGGCGCCAAGTTTGCCGCCGACGCAGCTTCGCGTGGAGCCGGGGCAGTGTTGAGCGATCCGGAAGGGATGGCGTTCCTCACGGACCTGGACATCCCCGCTATTATCGTGCCCGATGTGGCTTCCGTGGCTGGTCAAGCCGCAGCTATTGCCTTCAACCGTCCCTGTCAGCAATTGAGCGCGTGGGGCGTGACAGGTACAAACGGAAAGACCACCACCACCTACCTTTTGCGTCATCTGCTGCACCGAGTGGGGCACCTGTCCTCGCTGGTGGGCACGGTAGAAGCCGCGGTGGGAAAGAAAACCGCTCCCGCTTTCATCACGACACCGCAAGCCCCGCAGCTGCAAGCTTTCGCGGCTACGACGGTGCAGGAAAATGTGCATCACATGGTGGTGGAAGTCTCTTCGCACGCTTTGGCGATGGGGCGGGTGGATCCGCTGCATTTTGCTTGCGTCGGATTTACGAACCTGTCCCAGGATCACTTGGATTACCACGGCACGATGGAACAATACTTCCAGACCAAGGCTTCGCTGTTCTCCCAGCAGCGCAGTGATCGCCAAGTCATCATCGTTGACGGCGTGTGGGGTCAGCGCCTGGCAGAGCAGCTGGAACGTAGCGGGCAACATGATTTCGTGACCCTGTCTCTGACGGGTCGACCGGCTGATTGGCAAGGGAAAATTATCGAGCTGGACGGTGGCTTTACCGAACTGCGACTGCGGGCTTTCGATGGCAAAGAAGCCTCCGTGCAGGTACGGATGCCCGGCACGTTTAACGCAATCAATGCCGCCCTTGCCATCGTCATGGTGGTGACAGGATTGTCTCCCAGCCCGCGTCAGTTAGACGGCGACATTTTGCGCCACCTTACCGTGAATCCCATCCGACTGGACGTGCCGGGACGGATGGAACTGCTGTGTGAAGAGCCACGGGTGATTGTGGACTTTGCACACAACCCGGATTCCACCAAGGTTTTGCTAGACACCATGCGGATTTCGACCAAAGGTCGGTTGCTGTTGGTGATGGGCGCTGACGGACAGCGTGATCCGGGGAAACGTCCGATTTTGGGTCAGATTGCTGCCGAGCTGGCAGATTTCACCTACGTTACCGACGGGGATATTCACGAGGAAGAACCCAGCGGGATTCGCCGAGACGTGATGGCTGGAATGAAGGGTTACGAGGAAAAATTTGTGGAGGTCGCCCCGCGGGAGGTGGCAATAGAGCGAGCCATTTTAGACGCGCGTCCCGAAGATACGGTCGTGATTACGGGGCGGGGACACGAGTCCATCATGTTCACGCCGGAAGGTCAATATGACCTCGACGATCGGGTGGTCGCCCGCGAGGCTCTGTCCAAGCGGAACTGACCCCCTTTTCTGACCGGGGATGGCGTGGGATAAGATTAAAGCTGATTTGTTTGCCTTTTGAAGGAGTCCACCTTTGATAGATATGACCCTTGACGCCCTACGTGAGGCGATTGGTTTGGAACCTGGGGAAAACTCGACTCGGATTCAAGGCAGTGCGCACACCGATTCGCGTTTGGTCAGCACCGGAGATGTCTTTGTGGCGTTGCCTGGAGAAAACACTGACGGGCATCACTTCTTGGGTTCCGTGGCTCGCCGTGGGGGAAAGGTTGCCATCGTCAGCCACGACCGCGCCGAGATTCTCAATCAAGGGTGGGCGACCGCCGAAGAGTTGGACCAGTTGACCGTGCTGCAGGTCTCCGACCCGCAATATGCCTTGGGGCGGCTGGCTCGGGCGCACTTGCGACAACTGCGTGCCCAAGCCCGCGGAGGAACCGGCAAACTAAAACTCGTCATTGGCATTACGGGGTCCGCCGGGAAGACCACCACCAAAGACCTGACGAAGCAGCTTTTATCCACCAAAGGTGCCACTGTTGCCCCCGTGGCATCATTCAATAATGAGGTCGGACTGCCGCTGACAGTCTTGGAAGCGGACGTGTCTACCGAGTACCTGGTTTTGGAAATGGGCGCTTCGCAGCCCGGTGACATCGCCTATCTGACCGACATTGCGCCACTGGATGTGGCTCTGGTCCTGATGGTGGGAGTAGCACACCTGGAGTCGTATTCATCGGTTGAGGCCTTAGCAGCCGAGAAAGCGACCATCCTGGAAAACCTGGGACCTTCAGGGATGGCCATTTTGAATGCGGACGACCCGCGGGTGGAAGCCATGAGCGGACGGACTTCGGGACGCCTCATGTACTTTTCAACGAAAAAGAACACCCCGGTGCGCATCACCGACTTGCGACTGGACGAGGCCGCACGGGGCAGTTTCCTGCTGCACACCCCGGAGGGTAGCGCTCCGGTACAGCTGCAGCTCCTCGGTGCGCATCACGTCACCAATGCGGTGGCAGCCGCGGCGATTGCGCATGTCGCCGGGATGACTCCTGCCGAGATTGCAACTGTGCTCTCAAATGCTACTCCGGTCAGCGAACATCGCATGAACCTGGTGCATTTGGCAGACGGAGTCGACCTCATTGACGATGCGTATAACGCGAACCCGGATTCGGTGCGAGCCGCCCTGGACGTGATTGCGAAATCGGGAGCCACTCGGCGCGTGGTGATTGTGCTGGGGGACATGCTGGAACTGGGCGAGACGTCTCCGCAACTGCATGGAGAAATCGGGCGTTACGCCGCGAACCTCGGAATTTCGGTGCTGCTGACCGTCGGACCGATGGCGAAGCACATCGAAAGCGCCTACTCCGCGCTGAAGCGCGATGGGGAAAGTCATCAGGTGATGGATGCCACCGCTGCCGGTCGGTTGCTGCAAGAGATTGTGCGTCCCGGTGATTTGATTTTGGTTAAAGGTTCTCACGGTTCGGGTTTGTGGAAATTGGCGCAAGAAATTGAAGAAAGGGGCCGCGTCCGATGACTGCGGTATTGACTGCCGGTTTTATCGCCCTTCTATTTGCCCTGCTGGTCACCCCGTTCTATGCGAAATGGCTGGTCAACATGCAGTATGGTCAGTTTATTCGCCAGGATGGTCCCACCGCGCACTATACGAAACGCGGTACGCCCACCATGGGCGGGGTCATCATCATCCTTGCCATCATTATCGGGTGGGGAGCGGGACACGTTCACCAGGTCGTGACCAGTGGAAAGGGACCTACCGTTTCGTCCCTGGTTCTCATCTTCTTGCTGGTCGGTCTGGGATTCATCGGCTGGTTAGACGATTGGATTAAGATTTCTAAACACCGTTCTCTAGGGCTAAACCCGACTGGGAAGATACTTGGTCAGTTGGCGGTAGGGTCCATATTTTCTGGACTGGCACTAGGATTTGAGAACTCACGTGGGCTGAGCCCCGCTTCCACGAAAATTTCTATCATCCGGGACACGAACCTGGATTTGGCTTTCGCCGGTATTGGGCTGGGCGTGGTGCTGTTCCTGATTTGGGCAAACTTCCTGGTGGCAGCCTGGTCTAACGCGGTGAACCTGACGGATGGTCTGGATGGGTTAGCGACCGGCACTTCGATTTTCGTCTTCGGCGGGTACACCATGATGTCTTTCTGGCAGTTCTCGCAGCGCTGCGGTATCGAGGGCACGAAAGCCCCCGCGTGTTACGCTGAAATCCGCGACCCGCTGGACATTGCGATTTTCTGTGCGGCAGTGGTCGGGGCACTGATTGGATTTTTGTGGTGGAATGCCTCACCGGCGCGTATTTTTATGGGCGATACCGGCTCACTTGCACTGGGAGGTATCCTGGCGGGAGTTTCGATTTTCACCCACACTGAGTTCCTGGCAATCATTATCGGTGGTCTGTTCGTGATGGAAGTCATCAGTGACATTATTCAGGTCGGGTTCTTTAAAGCCACTCACAAGCGCGTGTTTAAGATGGCTCCGATTCATCATCACTTTGAATTGTTGGGTTGGAAAGAAATTACCGTGGTCGTGCGCTTTTGGATTATTGCTGGGTTGATGACGGCCGTTGGAGTGGGACTGTTTTATTTCGATTGGGTGATGAAACTGTGAAAGATACACAATTTTCCGGTGCTTCCATTGGCGTATTGGGGCTGGGGAAGTCCGGGCGTGCCGCAGCCGACGTGCTGGCCGCTCTCGGAGCCCATGTGACCTGCTACGACGCGAACCCGGACGCCTTGCAACAGGCACGTGAGGAACTTGGTGACCGGGTGGACTATTGCGCTGCCACGGGCGAACAGCTCCAGGGCGAGGCAGCCGCCGCGAAAGGGCACAAACTTTTCATAGTCTCTCCAGGAATTGCTCCGCATAATCCTCTCTATCGCCTCCCCGAGGCTAGCGCGCCCATGTGGTCAGAAGTCGAACTGGCGTGGCAGATTCAGGAAGCCATCGGTAACCGTAACTGCAAGTGGTTGTGCATTACCGGCACGAATGGAAAGACCACCACGACCGGAATGCTGGCACAGATGCTCATTACTGGTGGCGTCGTAGCAACCGCAGTGGGTAACTATGGCACGCCCATCGTCCAAGTGGCTGCCGAAGGAGCCGTGGATGCACTAGCGGTGGAATTGTCCTCGGCACAGCTACATTCCACTTACAGCTTGAAACCTTGGGCAGCAGTGTGGCTAAACTTCGCGCCTGATCATATCGACTGGCACGGCAGCGCCGACGAGTATGCTTGGGACAAATCGAAAGTCTATTGCGGGGTGCAGCGTGCCGCCCTGTATCCTGCTACTGAGGAACTGCCGACCAAGGTGCTAAGCAAACGTTTCGTCCAGGAACAGGGCTTTCCTGCGGAAAAGTGCATCGGTTTAACGCCGGGTATTCCCGCCCCGGGCTTTTTGGGTGTGATTGAGGATGTCATTGTGGACCGCGCTTTTGGGGAAAATAACGAAACCCAGGCGCTGGAACTGGCAACTTTTGCGGACCTGGAACACTTGAGCGGAGCAAAAACGCCGACCTCAGCCCTGCTGGCAGATACTCTGGCAGCAGCCGGACTGGCGCGCTCCTACGGTTTGCAGCCTGTTTGGGTGCGCCGCGGAATTCGCGAGTTTGAGCTGGCAAATCATCGCCGTGCTGTAGTCGGCACGTTCGGGGGCGTGACCTATATTGATGATTCCAAAGCGACAAATACACACGCGGCAGCCGCGTCACTGCGTGATATTGCCGATAAGCGTGCCGTGTGGATAGTCGGGGGCGACGCGAAAGGTCAAGATTTTCATTCTCTGGTGCAAGCGGTGGCTCCGAAGGTGAAAGCTGCCGTGCTGATTGGTCTGGATCCGGAGCCTTTCGAGAGTGCATTTGCTGAAAACGGCGCGGGAATCCCAGTGAAACGGGTCGCTCCGGGGGACAATCTTATGGAAAGAACACTCAACGAGGCGCGAGCTTCAGCCGTTCCGGGGGACACCGTGCTGTTGGCTCCGGCTTGTGCCTCATGGGATCAGTTCAACAACTATCACGAGCGTGGCGACCAATTTGCTCAGGTGGCGCGGAGACTGGGGGAGAACCAAGATGGCGGGGAGGAACAAGGCTCCTAAGACACCTCGAGACGCGAAACTACCGAAGGTTTCCTCGCGAAAGTCAGCCCCCGTCTTGGTTGACGTCAACTCCGCCTCAGCCCAAGCTGCCGCGTCATCCCGGGAAAAGCCCGCGCTCCCTACCTTGATTGGGGGGTGGAAGAACCAGCCGGTCCTGAGTTATTACCTGATTTTGGTCACCACCCTGCTGCTGTTCATCATTGGCTTTATCCTGGTGTTTTCCGCCTCGACCATCACTGCCCTGGAAAGTGGGGCAAACCCGTTTCTGTCCTTTGGGAAACGTTCGCTGATTTATGTCGCGGCACTGTTGATTTTGCTGATTACTTCCAGAATTCCGTTGGCTTTTTATCAAAAGTGGACCTGGTGGTTCCTGGGAGCGTCATGGTTGCTGCAGATTATGGTATTCGTGCCGGGTATGCACGGTGCTTCTGCGGGCGGTAACACGAACTGGATTAACCTCGGTGGTGTCTTTACCATCCAGCCTTCCGAGTTTATGAAGCTGGCTCTGGTAGTTGCGTTGGGGCGGGTCTTGGCGGATCCGGAACTACGGGAGGCTAGAGATCAGAAACGCTGGCTGCTCAATGCCGGGCTGCCCGCGGTAGGGTCGCTGGGCTTGGTCATGATTGGGCGAGATTTGGGCACCGCGATGGTGATGGCAGCGCTCATTTTGTCGGCGGTATTCGTGGCAGGGATTCCCTGGCGATACTTTGCGGGGACCATCCTGTTAGGAATTTTTGGGGTCACCCTGGCAGTGATGAGTTCCGCCAACCGTCGCCGCCGCGTCTTTGGATTCATGGATGCCTCCACCACTGACCCCACCGGTATTGGCTACCAGCGACAGCACGGCTTGTGGTCTTTGGCTACCGGGGGGTTGACCGGGGTCGGTCCGGGGGCCAGCCGAGAAAAATGGTCCTACCTGCCGGAAGCGGATACGGATTATATTTTTGCCATCTTGGGTGAGGAATTTGGAATTCTGGGGACTTTCCTGGTTCTGGGTTTGTTTGTGGTGCTGTGCCTGACAATGATGCGGATGATGACTCCCGAAACCAATCCGTTCGTGTGCTACACCGTAGCGGGTCTGACAGGCTGGATTTTTTCCCAAACTATCATCAATATCGGTGCCGTGATTGGTCTGCTCCCGATTATTGGGGTGCCCCTACCGCTGCTTTCTTCAGGTGGCTCCTCCCTGCTCTCCATCATGGCAGCGATGGGAATGATGATGTGTTTCGCGCGTGCCGAACCAGGGGCTGACGCAGCCCTGAAAGCTCGGATGCGTCCCCTGCGACGCGGGGCAGCGGTGTTGCTGCCCGGACGGGTGCACCGTTGAACGTTTCTCTTGACATCGATAAAGTGGGGAAAAACGGTCGCATACTCCCCGACAACCGCACCTTAAACCGTGCCCTGAAAAAGTTTCTGGATAAAACACGCTAAAGTTGAGGGTGTGAGTGACATCTCGAGACCGGTCATTGTTTTCGCAGGCGGCGGTACCGCGGGACACGTGAATCCTTTGCTGGCGACTATTGCCGCACTAAAGTCCACTGAATTCGACTTCGATCCTCTGGTTGTGGGTACTTCCGAAGGGCTGGAAAGTGAGTTAGTTCCTGCCGCCGGCTACGAACTGTTGACCATTCCCCGCTTGCCCATGCCGCGTCGTCCCAGTTCGGATTTGGTCCGTTTGCCCGTCAAGATGCGTCGCGTGGTGGCGTTGCTGCGCGATACTTTCCAAAAACGGGGGGTACGCCTGGTGGTTGGCTTTGGTGGCTACGTTTCCACTCCGGTGTATTTCGCCGCGAAACGCCTGGGCATTCCCATCGTCATTCATGAACAAAATGCCAGGCCGGGGCTTGCCAATCGGGTGGGGTCACGCTACGCCGCTGGGGTTGGTCTGACTTTTGAGGGCACCGGGTTGAAATCGAAACACGGTGAGACCCGCGTGGTCGGTCTGCCCTTGCGACCCAGCATCCTCGCACTGGCTCATCAGTTGGAAATGCCCCTGACCAGGGACGCAGCCCGTGCTGAAGCTGCCGAATTCTTTGGTTTGCCGCCTTCGCACCCCACGGTGTTGATAACCGGAGGCTCTCTGGGAGCGCAACGTCTCAACGAAGTCTTGCCCGACGCGCTTTTGCGAGTGTTCCAGGAAAATCCTTCCGCCCAGGTCATTCACCTCACCGGGAAAGGTAAGGACGGTCCGGTCCAGGATTTCGTTACGAAACATCATCTGGAGCAGCGTTACCAGGTGCGAGACTATCTCACCGAGATGCACTATGGTCTGGCGCTAGCTGACTGTGTAGTGTGCCGTGCGGGGGCGGCAACTGTCGCGGAAAATACCGCCCTGGCGATTCCTACTCTTTACGTGCCTCTACCCATTGGCAATGGGGAACAGGCTCTGAACGCGCGCGGGGTAGTGGAAGCCGAGGGAGCGTTCTTGCTCGATCAAAAGAAACTGACCGAGTCTACCGCTGCCGAACTGCTGCTACGTCTGCTAGACCCCGAGCAAAACGCCACCATGCGCGCGGCGGCAGCCCAGGTCGGTACCACGCGCGGGGCAGAAAATCTCTGCGATCTCATCCTGACAGTCTGGCGTGAAACATCCGGAAAATCCGAGGAGGCCTAAACATGCCCGAATTTAAAGACAGTTCCACGAATCTGTCCAACGTCACTGCTGCCCACGAGGTCCCTTCTGACCAGGAATTTTATCTGATTGGTATCGGCGGGGCGGGCATGAGTGTCCTCGCGCTACTGCTGCATGAACTGGGGTATCAGGTGTCCGGTTCCGACCAGGTGCCAGCTGATACCTTGGGACAACTGCGCGAGGCGGGTATCAATGTTCACGTGGGACACCGGGAGGAACAGGTTCCCGCTAATGCCATCGTGGTGGTGACTTCGGCGATACATGAGGATAACCCCGAAGCTGCCCGCGCCAAGGCTCTGGGCTTAGAAATCTGGCATCGTTCTCAAGCCCTAGACTTTTGTACTCGTTCTCACGAGCTGGTGGCAGTGGCTGGCGCGCATGGCAAGACCAGCACTTCATCCATGATGGCTCATTCCTTGCTGGACATTGGCGCGGATCCGTCCTTTGCTATCGGGGGAATTATCGCCGATTTGGGGACGGGAGCACGTTTGGGATCAGGCTCCGCCTTTGTCATCGAGGCTGATGAATCCGATGGATCTTTCCTGAATTATTCACCCGCGGTGGAAGTCATCACCAACATTGAGCCGGATCACCTCGATCACTGGGGTAGCGCGGCAGCGTTTGAGCAGGCGTTCGTGAACTTTACCGGTCGACTGCGCAAGGGTGGGGCGTTGGTGCTGTGTGCCGATGATGCCGGGGTCAAAAGGCTCGCTGAGCAGGTTTCAGCGCGAGGCGACGCTGACGGACCGCGGGTTATTTCCTATGGTTTCGGGGTCCCCCTGGCTGGAGATGTCGTAGTGCAGTTGCACGAACCGGAACTGGGACCGGGTCGAGGTCAATGCCAAGTTACTATCACCGATGCTGGACAGCAGGTGTTTCATGGGCAGTTGAACTTGCGTATCGGCGGTAAACACATGCTGTTGAATGCGGGTGGGGCCCTGGGGGCTGCCTATGTCCTGGGGGCGGACTTGTCCCAGTTCATCGCGGCGTTAAGGACTTTTTCGGGAGCTGACCGCCGGATGCAGCCGGTTGGGGAACGCGATGGGGTACGCATCTATGACGATTATGGACACCATCCCACCGAGATTGCCGCTACCTTGCAGGCGGCTCGTGACCTGGCTGGTAAGGGCAGATTGCTGGTGTGTTTCCAGCCACATCTGTATTCCCGGACCTACCATAACGTCGATGCTTTCGCCCGCGTTTTTGCTACGGTGGATGACTTGACCGTATGCGCGGTCTATGCTGCCCGTGAAGCGCCGATTCCCGGTGTGAATGGCAATATCATCACCGAGCATCTCGGGAAGGGAACCTACGTAGCGGATATGTACGCGGCGGGACTGCACGCGTTCCGGGCTGCTCGTCCCGGCGATTTTCTGTTGTTCTTGGGGGCTGGCTCCATCACTCACGTCGGTCACGCTATCGCCGCAGGACATGACTATGCATCGGTGGAACAAGCGACTCAGGCGAAAGCGAGCCAGGCGTGAAACCACCTTCTCGTCCCACCCTGGGGAAGCCCGCAGAGGGTCGTGGCTCTCGTCGGGGGCGATCCCGGCGACCCGTAGTTGACCCCAAAAGCGTTGACCTCGGCAAGGACGCTCCGTCCCGCCCTCGTGAGCGCGCCACCGCGACCGATACGGCGAACCCCGGAACTTCTGCCTCCGAAACAAAATCAAAAAAGCCGACTCCGGCGCAACTCAACAAACAGGAACGCGACGAAAAAAAAGCTACTAAGAAAGCCCAAAAGCGAGCTGCGAAAGCAAACCGAGAGGCGGTGAAAGCTGCCCAAAAAGTTTCTCAGCATAAACGCAATCCAAAGGCATCCTCCGTTGGGGGGGCTCGTTTTGAGGCAAGTTCCCCCTGGGATTCGCTGCGGGTGGCAAGCGTAGATAACACGTTGTTGGATCGGTTAGAGGAACAAGAATTTATTCACCGTCACCGGCTACGACTGCGGGTTTCCGGACTGATAGGGGTGCTGCTGGGAATCCTGATTGTTTTGTATGTGCTGTTTTTTTCGCCACTATTTGCCTACCAGCTCTCCAAATGCCATGTCACGGGCACTCGCAATGTAGACATTGGCCAGATTTGCCAAGCTACTCAACGTTTCGAGGGACGCTCTATCACCAGTCT
Organism: Mobiluncus curtisii subsp. curtisii ATCC 35241; assembly: GCF_000146285.1. GTDB lineage: Bacteria > Actinomycetota > Actinomycetes > Actinomycetales > Actinomycetaceae > Mobiluncus > Mobiluncus curtisii. The sequence continues at coordinate 350,294 of NZ_GL385912.1, read as the reverse complement.
GGCGACGGCAGGTGTGGCAAAAACGGTGCTGCAGGAAGTTAGTGCCCTGAAGGACGCGAAAGTCTCACCGGCTTGGCTGCACGGTTTGAACATTCACGTTGTGGAGCGTGTTCCGGTGGCTACCGTGCGGCAAAATGGCAAGGTCGTGGGTGTTGATCGATCCGGAGTGGTGTTGGAGATTGCCCCTGGCGATGTGGCGGGACTGCCGCAGCTGGATGTCGATATGGAGAAGCTCGGCGGGCAAACTCGCAAGCTGGTAGATGCAGCTTTAATTGCCTTTGGGGATATGCCCCAGGAACTGCGATCTATGATTGCCGCGGTGACTTCCGACGATCCGGCTCAGCTGCAGTTTAAGTTGCGTGACGGGCGCAGTTTAATTTGGGGTAATTCGCGTGACTCGGTGGAAAAAGCCCAGGTAGCTAAGCTTTTGTTCACGGTGCAGGACGTGAAAGTGGTCGACGTTTCCAACCCGGAGCGCCCTTCAACCCGCTGAATGCGAACGTGGAGCTGCTCAGACAAACAACTTTCGCGAGAACCGGATTGAGTCAGCTCGGGAGAGTGAGCGCCGCGAGCACCGCGAGGTTAGACCACGAGAGACGCACATCAGCAGCGGCTTGCAGGGCAGGTTTGGCTTGGTAGGCAACCCCCAATCCAGCGGCGCGCACCATTTTCAGGTCATTGGCGCCGTCTCCCATCGCTACGCAGCGATTGAGACCTATACCTAGCTCGGCTGCCCACGAACGCAGGCAAGTTTCCTTAGTTTCGGCGGTCACAATGTCTCCCTCAGGGGCACCGGTGAGCTGACCGTTTGCCACCTCGAACCGGTTGGCCTTAACGAAGTCCAGCCCGATTTGCGTTGCGGGTGGTTCCACCAGTTCCATGAACCCGCCGGACACCACCCCGACTTTTACACCGTGGTGATGAAAAGCCGACACCATCTGTGTCGCTCCCGGTGAAAAATGATAATCCTGGCGCACTTGATCCAAGACACTGACCGATAGACCCCGTAATGTTCCCATGCGACGCCGCAGGGACTGGGCAAAGTCGAGTTCTCCGCGCATTGCGGCAGCAGTGATGGCAGCGACTTCTGCCTGTGTCCCGGCGTGGGCAGCCACCAGGTCGATGCCTTCCCCGGTAAATAGCGTAGAATCCCCGTCCAAAACCACCAGGGCAGGACCTCGTAACGCCATTTCTCCAGACGTTATCGCTACAGCGAGTTGCGGTGAATCCAGTTCAATTTCAATAGCGCGGGTCCACGCCGCTCTCTGTTCCCGAGAGGTAGATGGTGCGGCCGGAACTTCCAGAGATACTCGACTAAGTTCCTCTGACGAGGAACGGACTGGTGGCGCGGCGGGGTTCAGTCCGGTAGCGTGTAGCACCGCGGACAGAAACGCCTCCGGGGCTATATCCGCAGTGTCTTTTTCCCACACGCACGTAAAACGCAGGGGCAGCGAGAGTTCAGCCATGGGCTACTGCTCGACCCGAGTGCCTTTGGGGACGACCGTAATCCCGGAATCAGTCACCAGGAAGCCGCGCGCCCGGTCTTGTTCGAGGTCAACGCCAATAGTGACGCCCTCACCAACGTAAACGTTCTTGTCCAAGATGGCACGGTCGACTTTTGCATGCCGCGCCAGTACCACGCCGTTCATCAAGACCGAGTCAGTCACTTCGGACCAGGAATTCATACGAACTCCGGGGGAAATGATTGAGTGGACACACAGAGCCCCAGAAATAATCGTGCCGCTGGAGACAAAAGAGTCAATGGCGTGTCCCATACGGGAATCATCCCCGTAGACGAATTTGGCGGGGGGCAGTTCGCCGTCCACCGTCGTCATAATCGGCCACTTCGGGTTATACAGGTTAAAAATGGGGTGGACCGCAATGAGGTCCATTGACGCTTCGTAATAGGCGTCAATAGTACCGACGTCACGCCAATAGTCCCGGTCCCGTTCGGTCGAACCGGGGATATCGTTGCGGATAAAGTCGTAGCAGTGGGCTTCCCCGCGAGAGACAAAATATGGCACTATGTCCCCACCCATATCGTGATTTGAGTCGTCATTTTGAGAGTCTCGCTGCAGTGCCTCGAGCAGGGCATCAGTGTTGAATACGTAGTTACCCATGGAGGCGAGGACTTGATTGGGTGCATCGGGCAGCCCGACCGCATCGTGGGGTTTTTCCCGGAAAGCAGTGATTTTTCCGGCTTCGTCGGCTTCAATGACTCCAAAGGAAGATGCCATTTGCAGAGGCTGCCGGATGCCTGCCACCGTGGCGGGCAGTCCATACTCGATGTGTTCCTCCACCATCTGTGAGAAGTCCATCCGGTAGATGTTGTCAGCTCCGATAATCAGCACGTAGTCAGGGCGTTCGTCACTGATGATGTTTTCAGATTGAAAAATTGCGTCTGCTGACCCCATGTACCAGTGTTTCCCGGTGCGTTGCTGAGCTGGTACAGGTGCCACATAGTTGCCCAGAATGTTCGACATATGCCAGGCCGTAGCGATGTGTCGGTCTAAGGAATGTGACTTGTATTGGGTCAGGACGATAACCCGGTGATAGCCGGAGTTCACCACGTTTGACAACGCGAAGTCAATCAGTCGGTAGTGACCGCCGAAAGGCACCGCGGGCTTGGCGCGGTCTTCAGTGAGAGGCATCAGGCGTTTGCCCTCGCCGCCAGCGAGAATAATTGTCAAAACTTTTGGTTGTGCCATGCATTAACTCTAGGAGATTTTTTTAGCTTTTGTGTGGTATTTCTCAGGTTTTTTTACACGCAAATGGGATAGGTTAGAGGTGCAGTCGCGGTTCGCCACTCAGGGTCTTTCCGGGGATACTACGGGCCGAGTTGTACTGGGTCGATTTGTGTTAAAGCGAGGTTGCCATGCGGGTTGATTTGATGAGTCGGGAATATCCTCCGAAAGTCTACGGGGGAGCTGGAGTTCACGTCACCGAACTCGCCAAGGTCTTGCGGCAGCGGGCAGAAGTGAGGGTGCACTGTTTTGAGGGACCTCGCACCCCCGGCACGGAAGGCGGCGAGCCGGGGGTCACCGGCTACGACTATCTGGAAGGGTTGGCAGACGCGAACGCTGCCATCCGCACTTTGGGTGTGGACCTAGAATTTGTGACTGATGCAGCCGGGGCTGACGTGGTGCATTCCCATACTTGGTACGCAAATATGGGCGGGCATTGGGCTTCTTTGATGTATGACATTCCGCATGTTATTTCCGCCCATTCCCTGGAACCGTTGCGTCCGTGGAAAGCTGAACAACTCGGCGGGGGATACCGGATCTCTTCCTGGGCAGAAAAAACGGCTTACGAAGCCGCAGACGCCATCGTGGCAGTGTCTCACGCTATGAAAGACGACATTTTGCGTTGCTATCCCGCTGTCGAGCCTGATCGAGTCCATGTCATCCACAACGGCATTGACCTGACGACCTGGGATTTCTCTAATATCACTCCCGAATTCCGCAGTCGAGTCTGGGCGGACTATGGTCTGAACGAAGATGACCTCACGATAGCTTTCGTCGGGCGTATTACTCGACAAAAGGGTCTGCCTTACCTGTTGCGGGCGCTGCGCGACGTACCTCGTGACGCCCAAATCGTTTTGTGCGCGGGAGCGCCCGACACCCCAGAGATTATGGCGGAGGTCGAAAGTCTGGTGCATGGCCTGCAGCGGGAGCGTCCGGGAGTAGTGTGGATTGCGGACATGCTGGACCGCGCCCACATGATTGCCCTGTTGACCGGCTCGACCTTGTTTGTGACTCCCTCGATTTACGAACCGCTGGGAATCGTGAACCTAGAGGCGATGGCTTGCGGCTTGCCCGTGGTCGCTACCGATACCGGGGGCATTCCCGATGTGGTAGTCGATGGGGAAACCGGCTTTTTAGTGCCGATTGAACAGGTCAATGACGGTACGGGTAAGCCTCTGCATCCCGAAGAATTTGAGTGCGCGATGGCGCAGCGGATTACCGAAATGCTGACTCATCCCGAACGCGCCCGGGAGATGGGACAGGCGGGTCGTAAGCGCGCCCAAGAACACTTCACTTGGGAGGCAATTGGGGAAAAAACTATGGCACTGTATGAAAAAGTCATTGCCCAGCGTCACAATTAACCTAAAGCCCTCCAGCCACGGATAGGAAAGAACAGTATGACTTTGGTCGCCCGGTGTGACAACGTTGAATTGTGGCGTAATCGCACCTCTATTTTGCATAACGTCAATTGGCGGATTCACCTGGGACAGCACTGGGTGGTGCTGGGACCCAATGGGGCAGGAAAGACCACCTTGGTGGATATGCTGGCGGGGCGGATTTACCCCTCGCGAGGGCGGGTGGAAATCCTGGACGAAGTATTAGGAAAAACCGAGATTGCGGAGATTCGTCAGCGGGTGGGATACGCCTCCCCGGCTCTCGCCGGTCAGATTCCCCCGCAGGAAACTGTAGAAAAGACCGTACTATCCGCGATTTGGGGGATGACGGCATCCTGGCGGGAGAGCTACGAAACGGTGGACGTGCAACGTGCCCAAGCTCTGATGAGCATGTTTGAGGTGGCAGATTTGAAAGACCGCGACTTTGCCACTTTGAGCCAAGGCGAGAAACAGCGCGTTTTAGTGGCACGAGCCCTCATGATAGACCCGGAAATGCTGATTTTGGACGAACCGGCAGCTGCCCTCGACCTGGGTGGGCGTGAACTATTGCTCAGTGGGCTGGCAGAACTGGCACGTGACCCGAAAAGCCCGGTCATGGTCATGGTCACGCATCACTTGGAGGAAATCCCTCCCGGGTTTACCCACGCACTAGCGCTTAAGGAAGGTCGCGTGTTTGCCTCCGGCCCCCTTGAAAACGTGCTGACCAGCTCCACTATGAGCGCCATGTACGGTCTTGAACTGGAGATAACGCACACGGAGCAGGGGCGCTACACTGCCAGAATGAAGTCTTAGACCGGGACACTTTGAACATCCGGGAAAACCCCGGAACAGACTATTGAAAGGGAGAAAACCTTGGATTCTCGCCAAGAAGACGTGATTCGGCAGGTGGGGGAACGCGACGTGAAATATGTGCGTCTCATGTTCACCGATGTGTTGGGTGTCTTGAAATCTGTCACGATTGCGCCGGTAGAACTGGAACGAGCCTTTACAGAAGGAGTGGCTTTTGACGGATCTTCCGTGGAAGGTTTCACCCGCGTGGCGGAATCAGATATGTTGCTGTTCCCCGATGCCACAACGTTTCAGATTATGCCCCAGCTCGCGGACATCTCGGAGGACACTATCGGGAGGATGTTCTGTGACGTGTACAACCCGGACGGGACCCGTTCGCATTCCGACCCTCGCTACGTGCTGGAACGCACCATGAAACGGGCTCAAGCGCTGGGATTCGTGCCCTACACGCATCCCGAAATCGAGTTTTACCTGTTCAAACAGCCCAGCAGTTTGGAGGAGCGCCTGCGCCCGGTGGACCAGGGCGGTTACTTCGATCACGTTTCTGCAGGTCCGGGCAACGCCTTTCGTCGGTGGGCAGTGCGGATGCTGGAAGAGTGCGGCATTTCGGTTGAGTTTTCCCATCACGAGGGGGGTCCCGGACAAAACGAAATCGACTTGCGTTCCGTCGATGCCCTGTCTTGTGCGGATAATCTGGTGACTACGCGTGAAGCGGTAGAGGACCTGGCAGAAGTCAAAGGTCTGCTGGCGACGTTTATGCCTAAACCGGATATTGATTTTCCCGGTAACGGGATGCACGTGCATTTTTCGCTGTGGGAGGGCGACCAAAATGCGTTTTATGATCCTGCCGCCGCTGACCATCTGTCCATTGTGGGACGCCAGTTCACCGCCGGTCTGCTGCACTATGCCAAGGAAATCTCTGCCATTGTCAATCAGCATGTGAACTCGTATAAGCGACTGTGGGGCGGGGATGAGGCGCCAGCTTTCGTCTGCTGGGGGCACCATAATCCTTCCGCTCTGATACGTGTGGCAGATCACAAGCCAGGTCTGCACACTTACACCAGGGTCGAGTACCGTGCTCCCGACCCCGCGATGAACCCATACCTGGGGTTTGCCCTGATTATCGAAGCGGGGCTAAAAGGAATTGAACAGCGCATGGAACTGCCCGAAGAAGCCGAGGACAACGTGTGGGAGATGAGCGATGCGGAACGGAAAGCCTACGGCATCGAGACTCTGCCGCGTTCTTTGGAAGACGCGATTCGCTATCTGCAAGATTCCGAGTTGGTGCCGGCGGTCCTGGGTGAAGAAGTCTTTGATTACGTGTTGCGCACGCGGCTGGCGGAATGGACCGAGTACCGCCACCAGGTGACGGAACAAGAGAAACGCTTGTTGCTGCATTTGCATTAGTCCATGCCAATGGTTCCCCCGCGGCGGTGGGGACTGTGGGGCTGAAAGGGAGAGAATGGCTCGAGAGTATTCCGAGACGGTGGCGCTGCTAACCTCCGGGGTGGAAGACGTCGAGCGTGCCAAGACCCGGTTGACTGCCATCACGCAGGCAGCTCCCCAGGTGTACATCCCGCAACTCATCGAGAATCTCGGTCAGACAGCGGACCCTGACCTGGTGCTGTTGGGTTTGGATCGAATTTTTTCTGAGGATGCCGCCCACCCGTCGGGCATTACCGAGACGCTGAGTGTGCGCCAAATTGGAAACCGCACATTGCAGCTGCTGGGGGCGTCTGAATTCTTTGCCAGTTACCTGGCGACGCACCCGGCAGCCCTTGAACTCCTGGAACAGGAGCCTGAACCGGAGACTTACTCGGCACGGCTGCTTCGCGCGGTAGGGGCAAAGAATCTGGGTACGGTCAAAAACCCGTGCTGGGTCGCTGACCCGCAAGCTCACGACTTGGAACTGCGGCGGGTTTACTACGCGCTGCTGGCGCAACTGGCTGCGGAGGACCTGGCTCACGCGGGAGAAACAGCCGCCAAGGCTGAGTTTCAAGCGACTTCCCGGCGCATCAGCGACCTGGTCGATGCCGCGCTAGAGGCGAGTCTGGCATTAGCTCGCCGCGATCATGACCCGGAGGGTCTGATTGCTTTTAGCGTGGTGGCAATGGGAAAGACCGGGGCGCGGGAGCTGAACTATATTTCCGACGTCGATGTTATTTATGTGGGGCAAGCCCAGGAGGATGCCGACCTGGACCCCGCCGAGGTAAATCGGCGTGCCACCGCGATGGCGCAGGCGCTCGGTTCCTATTGTTCTGCGACTGGACCGGAACCGGCACTGTGGATTTTGGATGCCGCGCTGCGTCCCGAGGGCAAGGATGGCGCGCTGGTGCGTAATCTGGAATCTCACCTGGATTATTACCAGCGTTGGGCAAAGACTTGGGAATTTCAGGCACTGCTGAAGGCTCGCCCGGCAGCAGGGGACCGGGAACTGGGCGCCCGTTACCTGAGCACCATCCGTCCTTTTGTGTGGTCCGCGGTAGAACGCGAAGGTTTCGTGGAAGATACCCGAGCTATGCGGCGGCGGGTAGAAAAGCTGCTGGATCCGAAAAAGGCAGGCCGGGAAATTAAACTCGGCACCGGGGGGCTGCGTGATGTGGAGTTTACGGTACAGCTGTTGCAGCTGGTGCACGGCAGGGTCGATGAGAGCCTGCGGGTGCGCGGAACCTTGGACGCTTTACAAGCCCTCATTGCTGGAGGCTACATAGGTCGCGACCAGGGCGAAGAAATGGCTGACTATTACCGGTTCCTGCGGGTCATTGAGCATCGCACCCAGCTGGACCGAATGCGCCGCACGCACCTGTTTCCCCAGGATGCTCAGCTGCGGAGGGTCGCGCGCTCTATTGATGTGACGCGGTTTTCTGAGGGGGCGAAACTGACTCAGGCTTGGCAGGAAGTGCGGCACAAGGTTCGGGGACTGCACGAGGAGATTTACTACCGCCCGTTGCTGCCTGCGATGGCGAAACTGTCAGCGGGGGTAGCGGCTTTGGACAGTGTTGCCGCGCAATCCCGGTTGCAAGCTATCGGTTACCGCGACCCCAAGCGCGCTTTGGAACATATTGAAGCTTTGACTTCTGGAATGAGTCGGCGGGCGGCGATTCAACGCCAGCTCTTGCCGGTGCTGCTGGATTGGCTTGCTGATGGGGTGGATCCTGATGGCGGTTTGTTGGCTTTCCGGCAAGTGTCCGATGCCTTGGGGGATACGCATTGGTATCTTGGTTTGCTGCGTGATTCGGGTACCGCTGCCCGGAGTTTGACCCGGTTGCTGTCGTCTTCGCCTTTGGTGGCGGGTCTGTTGCCCGCTAATCCAGACGCTATTAAGTGGCTTGATGACGAGTCTCAGTTACGCGGGCGTACACGCGAGGAACTCGAGCGCGAAATCCTGGCTACTTTTGAGCGCCAACCGGATTTGGACAAGCAAGCCGCGCGGCTGCGGGCAGTGCGCGGACGGGAACTGTTGCGGGCAGCTATGGTGGACGTGCTGCAAGGCATTGACCCGCTGCGAACCGCCCAGCGTTTAACTGACGTGGGTGAAGCCGTCCTCGCGGGGGCTTTCGACCTGGCATTACGGAAGCTCAAAGCGCAGCTGCCTCCGACTGCACCTGGTCACAAGTGCGGTGGGGAGCCACCGTCCGCGCAGGTTGCGCTTGCGAGTCCTGCGACGCGCGCTTTAGCGTCCGCTGGATATTATGCGGACCACTTAATAGTGGGGATGGGTCGATTTGGCGGTGGTGAATCTGGTTACCCTTCTGATGCTGACGTGGTGTTTTACTATCGTCCGTGGCAGGAGCCGGGCAATCCGGCAGGGGGATATTTGCGGGCAACGCCGGCGGATTTGCCGGTAGTGGGGACAGAGGCAGACTCTGCCACGTCAGAAATTCGCAAGCGTGCCGTGATGGAAGCGACCAGCCTGGTCAATACCGTCAGTTCAATCTTGAGCGGGTCCCAAGCCGGTGCTTGGCGCGTCGATACTGATTTACGTCCCGAAGGTCGTTCCGGGGCTGTGTCCAAGGACTTAGATTTGCTGAAGGATTATTATGCGCGCTGGGCTAGCGCTTGGGAGCGTCAAGCCCTGCTGCGGGCGCGTCCCGTGGTGGGTTCATCGACTTTGCGCACAGATTTTGCCGAGATTGTAGATCCGGTGCGGTTCGACACCCCGCCGGAGGATAAAGAACTGAAAGAGATTCGCCGGTTAAAAGCCCGGATGGAGTCGGAACGGATTGGTGGCGGTCAGGTGTCCGGTGCGGGCAAGACCGGGGCGGCAGTACGCCACGTTAAGCTGGGGCCGGGGGGACTATCCGACGTGGAATGGTCGGTACAATTATTGCAAATGTGTCATGCCCACACCGTGCCCGGGTTGCGCTGCGTGTCCACCGGCGACGCCCTGCGAGCAGCGGTGAGCGCGGGGCTGATTCCTGCCTCGGACGCGGAAATCTTGCGCACTGCATGGATGATGGCAATGTCTATTCGGGCAGCGAACGTGTTGGGCTCAGGGCGGACTACCGGGAAAAAACTCGATGTGTTGCCAGTCGATCGCCTATTGGTGACCACCGCGGCGCTGTTGGGCTACCCAGAGGGCACGCACCAAGACTTAACCGATGACTGGATGCGCGCCGCGCGCCTGGCGCGCGGAGTAGTGGAACAGATTTTTTATGAATAACCTGCACTTCACGGCACCGCGGGAATCATCAGGTCTACCCTGTTGAGAGCCACTCAGCAAAATAAGCTTGAGACGAGAAAACGCGCTAAGGTGGGATGGGCACAGAAAGGAATAACGTTGCGACTGGTATTGATTCGTCATGGGGAAACTGACTCGAACCTCTCAGGGGCTTTGGACACGGCTTGGCCGGGACGTCCCTTGAATGCCACGGGGCGCGAACAGGCGGTGGCTTTGGTTGATAAATTTCACAAGTTAGTGGGGTCGGCTCCGCAGCGTTTGGCTTGCTCTTTCATCCTCCGAACACGCCAAACTGCCGAGCCGTTGGCACAGGCTTTCAATATTCCCTTGCAGGTAGATCCGGATTTGCGTGAGGTTCGAGCCGGCGCGCTGGAAATGTCTACGACCCTCGAAGACACCCGAGAATACCTCGATACCGCTATCGGTTGGGTGACTGGCGACCTGGAGCGACGGATGCCCGGAGCGGAATCTGGTGCCGAAACTTTAGCGCGTTTCGACCGGGGGATTGCGCGGCTGTGTGCCGGATTGGAGGATGATCCGGAAGCGACCGTAGCGGTCGTCATTCACGGCGCAATTATGCGCGTGTGGGGCGCAAACCGGATTGAGGGATTGACCCTTGACCTATTGGCGCAGTTCCCTTGCCAAAATTGTTCCCTCACGTTGGCGACTGGCAGCCCGACTGCCGGCTGGAAAGCCGAACTGTGGTCCGATCGGCATCTGGAAGATTGGCCGGTGGTGCCCGGAGGTAAACCCCGCACCTCCAAAGAAGCCCGCGAACATCTGGAATCCGTGTTGCTTAGCTGAGCCACCGCTGTCAGACTCGATACGCTCGCCCCGCAAAACTGCTAAACAGAAGATCTTAAACCGTGAACCTCTTGACCAAGTTGATATTAATCCAAGCCGCAATCTTGCTGCTGCAGAGTATCCTGTACTTTGGCTCAGAGCGTTTCCAGCACGTGTTTCATAATCCCCAATGCGGTCTAGATCGGCACATCCCGCGCATTCCCGCTTTCGTCTATCCATACGTGTTGTGGTTTCCGCTGATTGTATTCTTCCCGATTTCGCTGTACTTTTTTTCACCGGGAAACTGGGTGGTGTTCCAGATTGCGTGGATATTTTGCGTAGTCATTTCGGTGGCAGCATATTTAGCGTATCCCACTACTTTTCAGCGTCAAGAATTGGGACAAAGCCTGACCGAACGCTTGTTGGCACTGGTGTACAAGACGAGCTACCGCGGGGTCAATTGCGCCCCCAGCTTGCACTGTTCCACCTCGATGATGATTGCTTTCACCGCCGTGGTGACAGTGCAGATGCCCTGGTGGCTACGAGTCGTCTCGGTCTTGGTAGCTGTGGCTATTGTTCTGGCTACCCAGTTCACCAAGCAGCACGCCGTGGTGGATTTGCTGACTGCTATTCCGGTCGCGGCAATATCGCTGACCATAGGTTTTGGAGTGACAGCAGCTGGCGGAACCGAGCCGATTCAGGCGTGGCTTAACCTATAACACCTTCGAGACAAATTCGCGGGTGCGCGCTTCGCGAGGATTGTCCAAAACCTCGATAGGGCTTCCCATTTCCATGATTTGTCCCTCGTCCATAAAGGCCAGAGTGTGACCGACCTCTCGGGCGAAGCCAATTTCGTGGGTCACCACCAGCATAGTCATCCCGTCCCGAGCCAAATCTTTCATAACCTGCAGCACTTCACCGACCAGTTCCGGATCGAGCGCGGAAGTCGGTTCATCGAACAGCATCAGTTCAGGATCCATCGCCAAAGCACGGGCAATCGCCACCCGCTGCTGCTGACCGCCGGACAGCTGGGACGGGTAGTGGTCCATGCGATCTCCCAGACCAACCCGATCCAGCAGCGCTTTTGCCTGCTCGGCAGCCTCATCACGTGGTTTCTTCAAGACGTGAACCGGGGCCTCCATGACGTTTTCGAGAGCAGTTTTGTGAGGAAACAGGTTGAAACGCTGAAATACCATGCCGATACGTTCCCGTTGAGCGGACACGATTTCATCAGGTAGCTCGCGCAGCACCGTGTTCCGTTCAGTCAAAGCGCCGGTCTTTAAGTACCACGAGCGTCTCCGTCCCGGCAGGGGAGCTTTTTCCTCGGACATGCCCAACAGCTCTCCGTCCAGGTAAATTCGTCCGGAAGTGATAGTTTCCAGCTGATTGATGCAGCGCAAAACTGTAGATTTACCAGAACCGGAGGGCCCGATGAGAACGCACACCTCGCCCTTGTGAATGTCCAGGTTAATACCCTTTAACACGTGCAGGTGACCAAAGTACTTGTGGACATCGCGTAAAGCCACCATGGTCCCCACCACGTCAGCAGGGGCGGGAATGTGATTACCCGGCCGTAAATCCGGGAAAGTATCGATGATACCATCAGGATCTTTACTGTCTAGAGGATTGTTTGGCATCAGCTCATTACTCACGATTTCACATCCAATAGAGTTTTCGTTGCCGGAACCGCGCTCAGAGACTTGCTACGCGATGAGGTGGGGGACTGCTGCGTGTTAAAACCCTTGCCAAAGTATTTCTCAAGGTAGTACTGACCCACCATCAAAATCGAGGTGATGAGCAGGTACCAAATCGCAGCGCAAATCATCATCGGCACCGGCATGAAAGTGAGGCGTCCCAAGTTTTGAGCCTGGAAGTTCAGCTCCAAAGTAAACGGCACCACCGAAACCAGGGAAGTGGTCTTTAACATCGAAATCGTTTCGTTGCCAGTGGGCGGGACAATGACGCGCATAGCTTGGGGAATGACGATGCGACGCAAAATCATGCTGCGCTTCATGCCCAGAGCGGTAGCAGCCTCCCACTGTCCCGGATTCACCGAGTTTAGCCCAGCGCGCACAATTTCAGCTAAGTAAGCGCCCTCGTTCAGTCCTAGCCCCAGCATGGCTGACCAGAACATGTTTAGCACCAGCTTCGTTTCCACTGCAAACAGTTGCGGTCCGAAAGGAATCCCCAGGGTAATCATGGGGTACAGCGTCGGCAGCAAGCCCCAAAAGATTAACTGGGTATATACGGGAGTGCCGCGGAAGAACCAGATATAGAACCAGGCAACGCCCTTCAACACCGGGTTCGGGGACTGGCGCATCACTGCCATGGTAATAGCGAGGGTGACGCCGATTGTCATCGCTCCTATCGTCAGTGCCAGAGTGAAGCCGATTCCTTTAATCAAGTTCGGGTGCGTCAGATACTCTCGCACCATCTCCCAATGGTAGTTGGGATTGGTGAGAAGGGAGTTGACCAGTCCGAGCACTACCAGCGCGACCACTGCCACGCTGACCCATCTGCTTAAACGGAATACCGGTCGTGGATGGTTGAATTTCAGGTCTTCTTCGCTCATGCGTTATCGTCCTTTTGATGTCTTGGGCTGCTCAGTCTCGCCGATGTAGTTCTCGGACGGACTCCCCGAATCGGAAAGTGAAACGTCAAAGACTGCGAGCTGAGGGGTTATTTCGCCTCGGAAGTTTTCAGCTCCACCGCGTCGTACAAGCCTGCGCCAGCGCCATAGTTATCCATGATTTCCCGCATTTTTCCTGATGCCAGCAGGGAATCCATCGCCGCTTTAATCGCGGCGGACAGTTGTTGATTTTTGTTATCTACCACAATCCCGATGGGGCTAGGGTCGAGAATCTGACCAATTTGCTCCATCTGACCGCGGGTTTGTTTCACGTAGTAAGACGTGACCGGATCATCGGCTAGCATAGCCTGATACTGACCCGAGATGACTTTCGGGAATACATTGGACAGCAGCTCTTCTTTTTGGATGTCTACCGGCGGTTTGCCGCTGGCTTCACACTGCTTGCTCAGTTTCGGCAACAGCTCAGTTTCCTGCAGGGTGCCGGTCTGCACTCCGACGGTTTTGCCACAGATGTCCTTGGGGTCAAAGCCCTGCGGGTTGCCCTTTGCCACCGCAAATAGGGAACCCATACGCATGTAAGCCAGCATGTCATAGTTTGCGACGCGCTCCGGTGTAACCGTGAACGAAGATGCCCCCAAATCGTAAGTCGTGCCAATCTTGGGCAGCAGAGCGCCGAACGCTTCGGTAGTGGTGGTGCCGTCATCCAGACCCATTGTCAGGGCGATAGCTTTTACCATGTCTACTTCATAGCCGGTGGGGGTGGTGCCGTCATCCAGCAAGAATTCCGCCGGAGCGTAGCTGGTAGAAGCGCCGTTGCGGAGCACGCCGCGTTCCTTTACCTCGGCGGGAACCATCGCCTCGACCTTGGGGTCAGGCTTTATCGTTGAAAAATCAAAAGTGGGGGCGGCGCTGGGTTGCGGATTATTAGCATCGTCACCGCCGGCATTTCCGGTAGAAGCGGTGGAGCATCCGGCTAAGCCCAAAGAGGCTGCAGCTAGAAGCATAGCAACGGAAAGACGACGCATGAGATTCTCCTTGTTGACGGTCGTGTAAATAAACTATCGGTATAAATTTACAGAGCTGTGCAACTTTATGCAAATCCCCGCGCATAAAAAATTCAGAAATTGTAACAGTTTTTCATCCCGCATGTCTGTGATAGTGGTGGATAAATTTTATCCGTACAAAGCGCGCCGATTAGGGCGAACTCGGTAAGGGTCAATTCCCTTGGGGATCGGCAGTCCCTGATTGCGGTGAATCGCCAGCAGTCGTTTTTGTACTGCGGGAATCTCATTTCGATTCAAAGCGCGTGGAGCTTTATACATGGTTTTCATCAAGTGTTCCAGGCGAACCTGACCATCTTCGGTGCCGCACTCTACGGCGTGTACCGGCACCTGCGCGACGACTCGCGTGGTCTTTTTCGTCTCATCGTTGAGCAGCTTGCTGGCGCGAGAGTGCGGTCCTTCACTAACCAGGAAAATCCCGCGGGGACCCACGAAACGCCATACCAAATCTTGATCCTTATTGACCGCCACAGGCTCTTCCTCAGCAAACCAGGACCGGCGCAGCAGCTGGCGCAGCGCGCCAACGCAGCCTTTCATCCCCTCAATCTGACGCAGCATAGCGCGGGACAAAAACGCGGAAATCCAAGCCATCGGCACGACCATCAGCACCAAAACAATGGTGATTGCGCCCATGACCCAGTGCTTGCCCACAATCATGTACCACACGGTTAACGCTTCTGCCACGACCAGCGTCGCCAAAATCGCCCACACAATCCACGGGAAGGACCGGTTCACGATGGTGAAAGAGTCCTTGAGATTCTGAAATATGTTGCGTTTCTTGCCGGATGCGTCGCCCCCGGTCACAGTGTTACTTTTCTTAGCCATCGCCTTTATCTTAGGGGATTTTTGCTTCAGGGGTAAACCGAGTTGCGCCATGGTAACAAAAGTTATCCACAGGTTTGAAGATGTCTGTTGATTTATGTTCCTTTGCTTAGATATATATTGTGGTATGGAACTTGTTGGTTATGTCGTATATGAACCGGTGGGGTTTGGTCAGAGCGGTCCCATGTGGAGAGTTGTCGATGAACAGGGCGGTACCCACGCGCTGCAGCTGTTGGGTGGGACTCTGCCGGCGCAGCTGGACTCGCGACTGCGAACACTGCGAAAGGTATCCTGTCCGAACCTGCTGAAATTGCACGAGTTGCGCAAACTGACCGATGGTCGTTACGTAGCAATTTTTGAGTATCTTGACGGGCAAGACCTCGAGGTCTTGCGAGCGGGGCGCGAGTTCAGCACGCCACAGGTCAACTTCATTGCTCTGTCTCTGGCGCGGGGTTTGGCAGCGCTGCACGAGGTCGGTTTGAGCCACGGGGACGTTTCGGCTGCCAATGTGATGGTGACGGCACAAGGTCGGGTGGTCTTGGTGGATCTGCTCGGTGACGTAGGGATGACTCGGGCTTTTAGCGCGCCGGAAACAGACGAGCTGGGCGGGAGTGGGGCAGCGGGGGAGTCGCCTCACCCAGCGGGGACATCCTCTGAAGGTTCCGGCGAGTCATTAGCAGCCAGACAAGCCGGCGATGTCTATGCGATGGCGCAGGTGTTGCTGGCATTGGGAATGGACGCGGGGCTTCTGAAAGCAGCGTTACATCCGGAGGGCAGGTCGCGTCCCTGCGCGGGGGAACTCGCCGATGCCTGGGAAAACTTGCCGTGTTGCGGCATTGACTTGCTGAGCGGGGCGGAGCTGATGGCGGCTCGAATGCGGGCGGCAGGACGCGATGTAGCGACGGAGCTGGTTTCGTCTTCGCGTCACCTGCGCCGACCGGGGTTCGGACAGGGGCAACGTCGCGAAATACGCCCTCCCAGCCCAATACTGCGCTGGGGATTGCCGGCTTTAATGGGAGCTGCACTGGCACTGGGCGCGGTCCTGTTCCCGCGCCTGGGGAATCTGCCTAATACTGCCCAAGCTCTCCCCGTGCAATCCACGACCCCAATCACGTCGCTACCCGCCGGAGACGAGGTAGTCAGCCCTGGGGCGGGACGAAAAAACAGCGCAAATGCACCTCACGCAGCGGACCACACTTCTGCGTTTCCTCACAATGTACCGACGCCATCGGAACGCCTTGCGGACCCGGCAGGTCCTGAAACTGCTTCGCCGGTGATGTCATCCACACCAGCAGCCACGCCGCCCACCAATCTGCTGCCCAATTCTGAGGGAGACCAGCCGCACCCACCAAGTTTGCGCGATCCCATCACGGATGACACCTCCGCCCAGGAAATCCTGCAGCAGCTACTGACCAAACGCGATACCGCCCTGATTCGTCAGGACCGGGCGGCTTTGGAAAAACTCAGTGTCAAAGATTCGATAGCTGGGTCTGCCGATGCGAGCTTACTGGCTGCTTTGCGGTCTAGCCAAGCTCAGATTGAAGGTTTATCCACCGCGGTGAAGTCGGCAACTATCGTGTCGGGAAATAAAAGCAACGCTGGCAAGAACACGCGTTCGGTACGTCTGCAAGTGACCCTGACACAAGGTGCCTACACTCAAATTGACCGTATCGGGAACCACCACCAGATTGCGGCAATTCCCGATACGGAATCTGAGATTCTGTTATCCGGCAATCCGTGGAAGATTGCTTCGGTGGTCCGACTTAATTGAGCCGGTTTTACATAATTCCGGCTCTAACCGATGTAGGCGAGGACGGTGCCGACGTCTACGGTTTCGTCTTCAGTGATGACGATTTGGGTGATGGTGCCAGCGATGGGGGAGGGAATCTCGGTGTCGACTTTGTCGGTGGAGACTTCCAGGAGAGGTTCGTCTAAGGCGACAGGGTCGCCGATGTTTTTCAGCCATTTGGTGACAGTGCCTTCGGTGACGGACTCACCCAGGGCTGGCATTTTAATGGGCTGACCTGTGCCATTCGCCGGGGAGACAGGAGTCTCCGGAGCCGCCGGTGCTGCTGGAACAGCTGGTGCTGCCGGAAACTCTGTAGTAGTTGGTACAGTTGGCGGAACCGGGGGAGCCGTGACAGTTGGGGCAACGGGAGCTGCGGGAGCGACTGATTTTGCTACCGGCGCGACTGGTGCAGCCGATTCTGCCGGAGCTGGTGGCACCGGCGTGGCATCTTTATGCGCGAAGGCTTCTGCCACTTCGGCAAAGAGTTGCGCCAGGCGAGCCATATCCAAATCTCCGCTCGGGGCAGCGGCACGGGGGACATCTGTAACGGGAACCGGTGGAGCCGGAACCTCAGGCGTAACCCGAGCTGGTGGCACCGGCGAATCCGGAACGGCGGGAACGGTCGGAGCCGGGGGAACCGGCGGTGTTACATCCGCAGGAGCCGGTGGCGTTGGTGAAACCTCTGGAGCTACAGGTGCCACGGGAGGCTGCGAATGGTCAGAAATGTTGCTAGCAGCGTCTAAAACATCTTGCTTGCGAATTCGTCCTCCCACCCCGGTGCCGTGCACCTTGCTGAGGTCAACGCCCTTTTCAGCAGCTAGCTTTCGCACAATTGGGGTGGCGTACTCTGCCTGATTATCGGCAGGTGTCGCCGGAACGGCAGGTGCTGCCAGCGGAGCCGGAGTAACCGAAGCCGGTGGAGTCACGGGGGCAGCTGGCGCTTTCGGTGTCTCAGCAACTATGGGAGCCGTCGATGCTGCGGGAACAGCTGGTGCTGTGGGGGCGGGTGGCGGTGTGGGGATTGCTGGTGCTGCCGGAAACTCTGTGGTGGTTGGTACAGTTGGCGGCACCGGTGGAATCGGTGGAATCGGTGGAACCGGTGGAACCGGTGGAATCGGTGGAATCGGTGGAGCCGTGACAGTTGGGGCAACGGGAGCTGCGGGAGCGACTGATGGTGTGACCGGCGCAACTGGTGCAGCCAATTCTACTGGAGCCGGCGGCACAGCGGGGGGAACCGGGGGCACCGGGGGAGTCGAAACAGTCGGTTCAGCCGGAGCTGGTGCCACTACCGGAGGCACCGGGGGAACCGGAACTTCTGCGGCCTTTGGAGGAATGGGGGGAATTGTCGGATAGGACCACTCAACCTGGGCGCCACCATTGCTGCCAGCGGTGACGGTGGAGGGAATCTCCGGATTCGGCAGCTCTGGCACTGTCGAAACTGCCGGGGCAACGGGAGCGACCGGGGTGGCACTGACCTCAGAAGCATCACCAACTTCAGCCAAAATGGTGCCCACATCGACTGTTTCGTCCTCTGGAACCAAAATCTTGGTCAGCACACCCGCAACGGGACTGGGTATCTCCGTGTCGACTTTGTCGGTGGAGACTTCCAGGAGGGGTTCGTCTAGGGCAACGGTGTCGCCGACGTTTTTCAGCCATTTAGTGACGGTACCTTCGGTTACCGATTCCCCAAGTGCGGGCATTGCAACTGATTGAGCCATGATTTCGTCCTTATCCTTTGATTGACTTTCCCGAAGTTTCAGCCGTGTAGCGGTTTCCCAGCCAAAGCCATCGCCGCTTCACCAATCATTTCGTTTTGGGTCGGGTGGGTGTGCATCAGGTAAGCCAAATCCTCTGCGTCAGCTTCCCAGTTCACAATGAGCTGACCCTCACCAATCTGTTCCCCGATGCGCTGACCCAGAGCATGAAATCCCACAATCGGACCGTCCTTGACCTGGATCAGTTTCACGAAACCAGCTGCTTTCAGCATTTGTGACTTCGCATTGCCCAGCATATTAGACTGCTTCGTGATGACATTGTCCGCGCCGTAAACTTCCTTAGCTTTCGCTTCAGTTAAGCCTACGGAGGCAATTTCGGGTTCGCAGAACGTCACGCGCGGAATGTTGTCATTGGGCACTACACGTGGTTGCAGTCCCGCGATTTCCTCAGCCACAAAGACCCCCTGCATAGTCGCCCGGTGCGCCAGCTGCAGACCGGGCACAATATCCCCGACTGCATAAATATTCCCCACACCGGTGTGCAAGCGCTCATTGGCTAGCACAAAACCACGATCCATCGGGATACCCTGCGCCTCATAACCCATATTTGCCGTGTTCGGTCCACGACCAATCGCCACCAGCAGATAATCCGCACGCAGCGTCTGACCGTCCTCCGTGTTGACCGTTACTCCGTACTCATCCTCTATGGCGTTTTGGAAACGAGTCCCGGTCATGAAATTAATCCCGCGAGACCGGAATGCCTTTTCTAATCCCTTAGAAACGTCCTCGTCCTCGTTAGGCACCAAGTGCGGCAAAGCCTCAACGATGGTGACGTCTGCCCCGAAAGACTTCCACATGGAGGCAAATTCGACGCCAATGACCCCGCCGCCCAAAATCACTACCGAATTGGGAACACGATCTAGGAACAGGGCGTGCTCGGAACCGATAATGCGCCCACCCAGGTTCATTCCCAAAGTCTTGGTGACGGAACCGGAGGCTAACACGATGTTCTGACCTTTGAGTACCCGGTCACCGGCAGTGACCGTATCAATCCCGCTAAGCACACCGCGAGAGTTGACGAACTCGACCTTGTGACTCTTAATCAACCCGGACAGACCGCGATGCATTTTGTTGATGATTCCGCTTTGGAATTCCCGCACTTTAGCCATATCGACACCGCCGTAAGCAGAAACGACGCCCCATTCCCCGGACTCATGCACGGTATCGGCGACTTCCGCCGCCCTGAGCAAAGCCTTGGTAGGAATGCAACCGCGATGCAGGCAGGTGCCACCGACTTTGTCCGCTTCGACCAGAGCCACGCTCATGCCCAGCGAAGTCGCCCGCAAAGCACAGGCGTAACCGCCATTTCCGCCGCCCAAAATCACTACATCGTATTGTTCTTCGCCCAATGTTTAACTCCAGTCTGTCATAGGAACAAATGCCAGCAAGTTCATTCTTTCACTAAATGTTTTTCATGTGCTAATGCCCACAAAGTGAGAGAAAATCGCAGCTAGCGTCCCATCTCGGCGATGACTTCCAGCAAGGTGCGCACTCCGTAACCGGTGCCACCTTTCGGGGTATATCCCCAGGCGGAGCCAGTATTAAAACCTGGACCAGCGATGTCGATATGTGCCCACGGTGTATCACCAACGAACTGTTTCAAGAAGATTCCTGCTACCAACATGCCAGCCTCGCGTTTCGAGGAAGAATTCGCGATGTCAGCCACATCAGAATGCAAGTGTTCCAACAGGTAATCGGGTAGCGGTGCGGTCCAAGCCGGTTCCCCAACCTTTACGGAGGCGTCGCGTATCCGATCCTTTTGACAGCCCATTACCCCGGCAATTCGGGTCCCAAAAGCGATTCTCTGGGCGCCGGTCAGAGTCGCCATGTCGATTACCAAGTCGGGATGCTGTGCAGTCGCCATGGTCAAACCGTCTGCCAGCACCAGGCGCCCTTCCGCATCTGTGTTAGTAATCTCCACGGTTTTCCCGCTTCTCATGGTGATAACGTCATCAACCCGCGAGGCATTCCCGCTGACCAGATTTTCTGCCAAGCACAGCCACGCCGTGACCGTAACCGGCAGGCGCATTTCCGCTGCCGCCAAGCACACCGCTCCCATGGTGGCGGCGCCGGTCATATCGGACTTCATGGTGAGCATCGAAGAGCTCGGTTTCAAGCTGTAGCCACCGGAATCAAAAGTAATGCCCTTACCGACCAGCGCGACATGTGCTTTGGCGCCTTCGGGGGCGTAGGTCAACTTCACCAGGCAGGGTTTGCGTTTGGAGCCTTTCCCTACCGCGACGAGTCCGCCAAAGCCCTGGTCCTTGAGATCGTGGTAATCCCACTTCTCAAAGCTCACCGGCAAGTTCTTGCTGGCTTTTTTGAAAGCCTGAGCCATAGAATCGGGATACAGCTCCAAGGGCGAGGTATTTACCAGGTCACGGACTCGCGTCACCGCTTTGATAGTGGCTTGCAACTGGGAGTACTCAGTTTCGGTGAGAGCATCACCAGACGGAAAGTACAGCGTCTGCAGAGTTTTAGCGGGGTTGGACTGATATTTGGCGAAACGATAGGCTCCCAGAAGTGCCCCCTCTAGCGTGGCGAGGACTTCCTCCCGGTTCTTTGTGGGGAAAGAAAAAGCAAGTTCTTCACTGGTGATGCTGCGGGTTACGTTGCCGGCAGCTTCACGGAAGTTCTGGAGCGTGTCGGCAGGAGTATTCGGGGAACCGACCCCGGCAAACACGACAAAGTCGGCGGAAAAGTCATGTGGGGAGGGGACTCTATTGACTTCTCCGAGTTTTCCGGTCATCCCGGCGGCGCGGGCAAAATCCAGCAGGGCGGGGAAAGTAGGAACCTGCAGCTCATCGCCTTTTTTGGTGACTGCCAGCACCAGGGGAGTGTACAGAGCGGACAAATCTTTAGAAAAAACATCAATGTTGGTCATACCTGAATCCTACGTCCTTTTTAGGTTGGTTTGCGGTTTTATCTCCATGCCCAGCAGTACCGGCTGATGCGGTGCGAATCACCGAAAGAGGGCGTCACGAATTAATAAAACATGTTTTTTGTGCAGGTTCTGGCGCAAAAGAGTGAAATTAACCAGAAATTAACCGCGATTTTTGATGATTTATAGGGGCGTTTCGGGTAGGTTTTAAGGGCTGGTCGACATTTTGACCGGGTTCCGCAGTGCATTCACTGCTGGGATTAATATCTAAAGGACCTACATGTGCACGAGAGATTGCACAAGATGGAGGAAACTGTGACTGTCCGTGTTGGTATTAATGGCTTTGGCCGTATTGGTCGTAACTTCTTCCGCGCTGCCCTGGAGCAGGGCGCGGACATCGAGATTGTTGGCGTGAACGATTTGACCGACAACCACACCTTGTCTCACCTGTTGAAATACGATTCGGTGACCGGTCGCCTGGGCAAGGACGTCACCTATGATGACGATTCCATCACCGTTGACGGCAAGAAGTTCGCGGCTATGGCTGAGCGCGATCCTTCGAAGTTGCCCTGGGGTGATTTGGGCGCGGATATCGTGATTGAATCCACCGGTTTCTTTACCGATGGTGACGCGGCTCGTGCGCACATCAATGCTGGCGCCAAGAAGGTCATTATTTCTGCTCCTGCCAAGGGCAATGTGGACGCGACTTTCGTCATGGGCGTGAACCACGAAACTTACGATCCGGCAAAGCATAACGTGGTTTCTAACGCTTCTTGCACCACGAACTGCCTGGCTCCGATGGCTAAGGTCCTGGACGATGAGTTCGGTATTGAATACGGCTTGATGACCACCATCCACGCCTACACCGGTGACCAGCGCATTCACGACGCTCCGCACAAGGACCTGCGTCGCGCCCGCGCTGCGGCTCAAAACATTGTTCCGACCTCCACCGGTGCTGCCCGTGCGGTTGCCCTGGTGCTTCCCCAGTTGAAGGGCAAGCTCGACGGTTACGCCCTGCGCGTGCCGGTAATCACCGGTTCTGTTACCGATTTGAGCTTTATCCCGAAGAAGTCTTGCTCCATTGATGACATCAATGCCGCTATGAAGGCTGCCGCTGAGGGCTCGTTGAAGGGCATTTTGGATTACAACGACGATGGCATCGTCTCCACCGACATCGTTACCGATCCGCACTCCTCGATTTACGATGCTCCTCTGACCAAGCAGATTGACAACATGATTAAGTGTGTGTCCTGGTACGACAACGAATGGGGCTACTCCAACCGCGTGGTCGACCTGGCCATGTTCATGGGCAAGCAGCTCTAATTTTGGGGTCTTGAGTTGAGATAGGACGCCTGCATTTCTCTGTGACTTGCGGGCGTCCTTTCGCATCCTCAGAGTGTATAAGGAAGGAAAAATATGCTGAAAACTATTGATTCCTTGGGAGATTTGAACGGTAAGCGCGTTTTGGTGCGCTGCGACTTTAATGTGCCCCTCAAGGAAGGCAAGATTACTGACGATGGGCGTATTCGCGCGGCTCTGCCCACCTTGCAAAAGTTGCTGGACAGTGGCGCCAAAGTCATCACTATGGCGCACTTGGGGCGTCCCAAAGGTCAGGTCATGCCCGAATTTTCTCTGGCTCCGGTGGTGCAGCGACTCGCTGAGTTGATTGGGGTCAAAGTCACTTTAGCCCAGGACACGACCGGTGCGGACGCGAAAGCAAAAGCTGAGGCCCTCGCGACCGGTGAAATCTTGATGTTGGAAAATGTCCGCTTTGACCCTCGTGAAACCTCGAAAGATGACGCTGAACGTGCTGCTTTTGCCGCGGAAATGGCGGCGTTGGCTGACTGCTATGTGTCCGATGGCTTCGGGGTAGTACACCGCAAGCAAACCTCGGTCTATGACGTGGCGAAACTGCTGCCCGCAGCAGCCGGTTTCCTGGTGTTAAAAGAGATTGAATCGCTGCGTAAAGCTACCGACAACCCGGAACGCCCCTACACGGTAGTGCTGGGAGGCTCGAAAGTTTCCGATAAGCTCGGCGTTATCGCGAATCTGTTGACGAAAGCTGACTCCCTGCTGATTGGGGGAGGAATGACCTACACTTTCCTGGCGGCACAAGGATATGCGGTAGGCAAGTCCCTGCTGGAAGCTGACCAGATTGACACCGTGAAAAGCTACCTGGACCAGGCAAAACAAAACGGGGTTGAACTGGTGTTGCCGGTTGACGTTGTGGTGACGCCCGAGTTTAAACCTGATGGGCCAACCACCGTAGTGGCTGCTGATGCTATCCCTGAAGACCAGATGGGGCTGGATATTGGACCGAAATCGCGCGAACTCTTTGCTGCCAAGATTGCTGAATCAAAGACCGTCGCGTGGAACGGACCGATGGGCGTGTTTGAGTTCCCGGCATTCGCGGGTGGTACCAAAGCGGTAGCAAAGGCAATGCAGGACGGCACGGCCTTTAGCATCGTTGGCGGCGGAGACTCCGCGGCGGCGGTGCGCCAACTGGGCTTTGATGAGTCCAAGTTCAGCCACATCTCTACCGGTGGTGGAGCATCACTAGAATTGTTGGAGGGCAAAGTCTTGCCCGGTATTGAAGTATTGGAGGCCTAAGCATGGCACGTATTCCCCTGATGGCAGGCAACTGGAAGATGAACCTCGACCACCTCGAGGCAATTCAGTTGGTCAATCAGCTGAACCTTGATCTGCAAGATCATCGTCACGACTTTAGCAAAGTAGAGGTGGCAGTCATTCCGCCGTTTACCGACATTCGTTCGGTGCAAACCACCATCGACGGCGACGACATGAAAATTAAGTATGGCGCTCAAGACGTCTCCACTCACGACAACGGTGCCTACACCGGCGAAGTGTCCACCGCGATGCTGACCAAGCTGGGCTGCACCTACGTGGTAGTGGGGCACTCGGAACGCCGCGAATATCACCAGGAAAGCGACGCCGTCGTTAATGAAAAGGCGCGCAAGGTTCTGGCGGCAGGTATGGTGCCGATTGTTTGCTGTGGCGAGGCTTTGGAGGTGCGCAAGGCAGGAAAGCACGTCGAGCACGTCTTGGCACAGATTGCAGCGGCTTTTGACGCTATTCCCACCCCGGATGCCGCCAAGTGCGTGGTTGCCTACGAACCTATCTGGGCGATTGGCACGGGCGAGACCGCGACCCCGGAAAACGCCGAGGAAGTTTGTGGGGCTATCCGAGCCAAGCTTGCAGAGCTTTACGGTCAGGAAACCGCTGAGGGAATCCGCGTCCTCTACGGCGGTTCGGTGAAATCCGCGAACGTGGCGGAGCTCATGGCTCAACCCAACGTGGACGGCGGCCTGGTCGGCGGCGCTTCTCTGAAGGCTGAAGAATTCGGGAAAATCTGCCGCCTCGGCGAGTAACGCCACGGCACACACCCTAAACTTTCCCGGGGAGGCTATTGATAACCAGTAGCCTCCCCGGGAAAGTTTTTATGATTCTGAGCCAGTCATCACCGCCTGAGCGGTAAAGCTATTTAGAGTATTTCAGATTCAATCTCTTAACCTCGTCGGCTTTGCCTAGTTTGAACAGGGCGTGAGCAAGCTCATTTTGGGTTATCTCATTGCCAACTACCATGTGAGGGAGGTATTTCTGGGTAATTAACGCCTTTCGTTCATCAGCTGTCAACTTTTGTGGAGCGCGATCCTTAGGGATTCCCGTGCTCGCTTCGTCATCATTAGACCATTGCAACAGGTTCAATATGGTCAGATTCTTGGGGTTGTTGAGCGGCTCGAACCTGAACCCATAAAAGTTTTTAGTCGCCAAAGCTTTCGCGAATGCGTCGACTTTCTTAAAAGCGTTTTTTGTCCCCAGAGTTTCAGCATCGTGATACATGACTCCGAGCAAAGACTTTTGAGAATCGGACAGTTTATCGGCAAATAGCGCTAGGCGTGGAGCATATTTCTCAAAGGTCTTGGTCCCCGCAGCGAGAACCTTTGGGTCCAATTTATCCGCGACTTTTTTCATTGACTCGTCCACAGCTGGGCTTTGGTCATATTCGAGATCACTATGTCTCTTGTGTACGCTCGCTGCTTCATCGAATCGGCTCAAAATGGCTTTGAGACCGTCAGAGAATTTGTCAACTGCCGAGGTATCCTCCATATCGACAATAAAGCTTTCCCAATCATGTTGAAAGGCTTTAAGGTCTAGACGTTGCAAATCCGAATTTTGAGCTGCTCTTTGATCGTTAATCGCCCGTACGGAACGTTGCCCTTCCTCGGTTCCTTTCATAGCCCAACGAGTAAACCCTTTATCGATTATCGCACTGGAAAAATCCTCCAGCTTTCGGTAAAAAGAGCGCCCCGCAAAATCAGAAGAGGCTAAGAATCGACCATTAGGGACCGAACTGTCGTTTTTGCCAGACGGCACGGACTCGCCCCCGGACTTCATGACCTGAGAGAACATTTCTTTGATATCAGCCTTAATGCCGCGTTCTTCAGAGCTTGAAAGCCAGAGTTTTTCGCTTCCTTTATAGCCTCGCACCCAGCCAGATTGCACCAAATCCGCATCCCCAGCTGAGACAATAGAAGCTGCATTACTAATCAGCGCCACACAGTCATCAGCAAAGGCTGAAACTCGATCTCGCATCGCGGTATCGAGAGCGTCAATCAACTTCGCTTGATTGGCTTTGTAGGTTTCATCAGTTTGTCCAGCCTTAATTATTAAATCGCGTCGCCGAACATATTCTTTTGCGAAAGCGTTTAAAGAATTATCGGCACGGCGCAGAATGTTGTCTACGCTCGAAAAGTCCTTGAAAGCTGCTGCTGCCAATTTAGCGGCATCACTAATTTCTATATTGTCAGTAATCAGTGAACCCAGATTTAGACTATCGACCTTGAAACTCGGTGCTGAGTTTATCTGGGTGGAATTAACCATCAAATAATCTGGGGGAGGAGTATGAGTTCTAATGCTAAAAACGTCCATGTTAACTTCCCTCACTTTCGCTTCATCTTGTACAGAGCGCGATGGCGCAATTTTACGTCTAGATTCCGCAAAAGTACAGGTTTTTTATGTGCTTAGATGTGACATACTCCGGCGCGCAGATGCCCGACCCCCAGCCCACCAGAAGTCCTCTTGGTGTCGTGTTCGAACTGGCGTTTTGTCGCCGGCACCCCTAGGAATGCAAGTTCGGCAGGACGAAAACGCCGGTATTCAGCGCCACGCCTGCCAGCGCCGCGCCGATACAGACAAAAATGACCACACCAATTAGTAGCGTGGCTTTCATGGCGTAACCCAAGTCAAACTGGGGTTTCCAGGTATAGCCGATAGTGTCCATGATGGCGGTGGAAAAGGTCGTGTAGGCACCCAGGAAACCGGCTTGCAGCACGTCCGCCACCGTGTGCGTGGGCAGCTGCGCTTGCAAAGGTCCACTCATGACAACATCGAGCCACGGCGCGGTCGCGACCCAGCCCACCAGGAAACACCCCGTGACGTTAACGAAAATAATTCCCCAGCCACCCCACAAGCGTTTTCCGGTCACGGTTTCACTGGGGTGTTTGGTGCTGCATCGGTCGCGTAACTTGTCGATAAAGTGCGTGGTCATCTTATCCATGCCAAAGCGGGCAATGGCGCCCAGTCCTCCACCGAGAGCTATCAACAGGGGAATCATGCCAACCTCCCGTCATCGCCAGACACGAAAGCCCGCCGAGTCCCCAGCCACAGCGCAAATAGCCCGAGCGGCAGAGACACAGCAAACATCGCCAATAATTCCAGCAGGTGACTCAAATGAAACTGCTGATAGACCACTATCTGCCAGACTGGACCCCCGTACGTTCCCAGACCTCCGCAAAAACCCGTGCCGATTAACAATTTCAGGGCTTGGGAATGACGCCGATGTGGATTGGACACTAAACGACCCGTTAAATATGCCAGTACCAGCACCGACAGTAGGTTCAATATCCAGGTGTCGATGTTGACTCCGCCGCCCCCGACAATGCTTTGACACATTCCCCGGCATATTGGCGACGTGGCGACACCGTGAGCCGCTAAAGACCCACCCCATCGCAGCATCGCGCCTAGTGCCCCGCCGATAAAGACAACGAGAGTGGCATTGAGAGCCGATAAATCTTTGGGTGTTGCGGGCACGAAACTATCTTAATACCTGGGTCGTGGTATCATTGCAAGGCTGAGTTCATGAACTGATAAACGCAGAGGAAAACATGTTATTTGCTTTCAACATTGTGGCGCAGGTGCTTTTGGTCATTACTTCGCTGCTGCTGATATTGTCCATTTTGATGCATAAGGGTCAAGGTGGTGGCATGTCCGATATGTTCGGCGGCGGCTTGACCTCGGCAATGTCCTCTTCTGGTGTGGGTCAGCGCAATCTGAATATTTTGACCGTTGTGGTGTCCCTAGTGTGGCTTTTTGCCATCGTGCTGTTTGCATTCACTATGGATAAACCGGCAGCGCCCGACGCCAAAGGAAACCACGCGCCTACCGCGCCGGTTACGGCTCCTGCCAACCCGACTCCGGCATTGCCGACCAGTCCCGCTCCGGCTCAAAAGTAAGTCACGTTTAAACTTAAAAGTGGAAGCCCCGGAATATATCCGGGGCTTCCACTGGTTTCTGGGACCTTTGCTTAGGCTTTAACCAAGCTCTCTTTGGCTTTCGCGACTACGTTTTCCACGGTGAACCCGAAGTGGGCAAAGTTATCCGCACCACTTGCC
Source organism: Mobiluncus curtisii subsp. curtisii ATCC 35241 (assembly GCF_000146285.1). Classification (GTDB taxonomy): domain Bacteria; phylum Actinomycetota; class Actinomycetes; order Actinomycetales; family Actinomycetaceae; genus Mobiluncus; species Mobiluncus curtisii. Next base: position 322,293 of record NZ_GL385912.1, on the reverse strand, counting down.
GGGGTACCAAACGTTTCCACCGAGACGGCTGTCCCCGCGTCGCCCAGATAGCGATACCACGGCATCGCCAGTCCAGCCTCGATGGACACCCGGGCTCGGATTGACGTCGGCAAAACCGATTCCCGATAAGCTGCGTCCTGTTCCTCGAACCACTCCAGGCAAGGCAGAGAAACCACTCGTGCCACCACGCCTTCCTCCGCTAGCTTCTCGCCAGCCTGCAGAGCCAGAGCGACCTCGGAACCGGTCGCCAGCAAAATGACCGCGGGATTGTCCCCAAAGTCTTTCAGCACGTAACCACCGCGCGCCACATTTTTTGCACTCGCCAAGCCGGTGTCTGCCCCGCGGGCAGGATTGGGCAGCTTTTGACGGCTCAGCGCCAACCCTGCCGGACCGCGTCGCCGCATGATTTCTAACCAGGCATACGCGGTTTCCGCGCCGTCCGCAGGACGTACCACCGCCAGGTTCGGAATAGCGCGCAAGCTGGTCAGCGTCTCTACCGGCTGGTGAGTCGGCCCATCCTCACCGACCCCGATAGAATCGTGGGTCCATACGTAAGTGACCGGCAGCTTCATCAACGCCGAGAGGCGCACCGCCCCGCGCATAAAGTCTGAGAATACCAGGAAAGTACCCGCGTAGGGACGGGTCAAACCGCTGGTAGCGATGCCGTTGAGAATCCCTGCCATAGCGTGCTCGCGCACCCCAAAATGCAGATTACGCCCCCATTCGCTAACGTTCGTCCACGCCTTCGTGGCGCGGTCGGCAGGAGCAAAAGACGACTCGTCAGCAATGGCAGTGTTATTGGAACCTGCCAAGTCCGCGCTGCCGCCCCACAACTCGGGCAGCACGCCTGCCAAAGCGTTGATGACTTTGCCGGAGGCGGCGCGGGTGGCGATTGCGCTGCCGGGCTCGAACTGCGGCAGTGCTGATTCCACGTCGGCGGGCAACTTCCCATCCTGTAGACGCTTCAGCAAGGCAGCCTGCTGCGGGTGGGATTGCTGCCAGGTGGCAAAGCGCGGGTCCCATTCGGAGCGGAATGCCTGTGCCCGTTTCGCGACGTTTTCCCTGGTCGCGGCAACAATTTCGGCAGGAATGTCGAACATCTTTGTGGGGTCCAGCCCCAGCGCGGCCTTAAGACCCTCCAGCTCTGAAGCGCCCAGAGCGGAGCCGTGAATGCCCCCCTGGTTCTGTTTGTTCGGCGACGGCCAGCCAATAATGGTACGCAACTTAATGATTGAGGGTTTGCGCGTTTCGGCTTTTGCAGTCTCGAAAGCGGCAAACAGAGCCTCCAGGTTTTCCACGTAAGACCCGTCGTCTTGCAACCAGGACACTTCTTGGTAGTGCCAACCCTGAGATTCAAACCGGGCGCGAATATCCTCCGTGAAAGCAATCTCAATATCGTCCTCAATAGAAATCCGGTTTTCATCATACAGATAGATGAGGTTTCCGAGTTCCTGAGTACCCGCCAGGGACATCGCCTCGTAACTGATGCCTTCTTGCAGACAGCCGTCTCCGGATACCACATAAATATGATGGTCAAAGGGGCTTTCGCCGGGTGCTGCGTCTGGGTCCAGCAGTCCGCGCAAGCGTCGCTGTTCCATAGCCATCCCGACCGCTGCCGCTATGCCGGTGCCCAAAGGTCCGGTGGTCACTTCCACACCCGGCTGGTGACGGTATTCAGGATGACCGGTCAACAGCCCGCCCGATTGACGGAACCGTTTCAGATCCTCCAACTCTATCCCGTAGCCAGCCAGAAACAGCTGGACATACTGCAGTGCCGAGGCGTGCCCGGCACTCAAAACGAAACGATCTCGACCCAACCACCAGGGGTCTGCCGGGTCACTGCGCATCACATATTGATAGAGCAGGTAAGCAGCGGGGGCTAAAGAAATCGGGGTTCCCGGATGCCCATTACCGGCGTTTTCCACTGCGTCTGCCGCCAGAGCTTTGGCAGCTTTAATAGCTTGTTTGTCTAGCTCACTTGCCACAAAAGACATAACTCATCACCTAAAATATCGGAAAGTTGGATAGATACTCGCGGAATTTGTCCCACCACTCGATACTATAAAAAAACCGGGCGAAAGGGGGAATACATGGGCTCACGACCTGCCCCCGATTTCATGTGTCCCGAACTGTTGAATCCTCAACCCTACCTGGACTATCTGGCGGTGGAGCGCGGTGCCTCCCCGCATACCGTGGCGGCATATACCAGGGATTTGCGTCGTTACATCACGTTCCTGATTGCTAACGGTGTCAACAGTCTCGATGAAGTCACCTTGCCGGTATTGGAGTCGTTTGCGCGAGCCCTAGAAGCGGGTTTTGGCGATTATGCCGCGGTGGCGCCCTCCTCGGCGCGCCGTGTCATCGCTAGTGTACGCTCTTGGCATCGCTATGCTTATGAAACCGGGGTTGTTCGCGCCAATCCGACAAAAGGTATCGCACCAGCCAAAGTCGGCGCTCATCTGCCCACGGTGTTGACGGTGGAAGAAGTCCAAACGTTGCTGGAGGCCGCGAGCGCGCCCGGTGACGACAATGCGCTGCGAGATCGGGCGTTGTTGGAATTTCTCTATGCGACGGGAGCCCGAATTTCTGAGGCGGTTAATCTGGCGGTGGATGATATTAATCTCGATGAGGAAATTCCGCTGGTCCGACTGTTCGGCAAGGGTCGTAAGGAACGCCTGTCCATGTTGGGTCACCTCGCCAAAGATGCCCTGGAAGCATACCTGGTGCGGGTGCGTCCGCGTTTGGCAGAAAAAGGTCGTTCACAAGGGCGGGTCTTTTTGAATACTCTGGGGCGACCCCTCAGTCGGCAAAGTGCCTGGGCGATCATCCAAGCCGCGGCGCAGCGCGCTCAGATTACCGTTCCGGTTGGCCCACATACTCTGCGACACTGCTTTGCTACGCACCTGTTGCAAGGTGGCGCGGACGTCCGCGCGGTACAGGAATTGCTCGGCCACGCCTCGGTCACCACCACTCAGATTTATACGAAAGTCTCGAACGACATGCTCCGGGAAGTCTACGCTTCGGCACATCCGCGTGCGCGATGGTGAAGTATCGGTCTTCGTTGGGCGCTTCGTCGCGGGGGCGCTCGCGAGAGGCGGAAGGGGGAGTACCCCCTCGCGTTTTGCGCGACTATTGTCGCAAAACTCTCACCCCCCAGCCTCTCGCTGAGTCGCCCCCTTGCTCCGGTCGCGCCCAGCATCCTGGTTCGGCTTGCGTTCATGGTGCGTAATACAGTGAGTCTGGTTTGGTGTGTCCGGTGCGTGAATGACCGATTTCGGTTCGGTTTGGCGCAACTCAATCACTTCGGAAACGTGTCTACCAGGGGTTTTAGAAATTCTTGGTGGGGTAATGGCGTGTTTTTTTGGTTTGAAATCGGTCGTTCGTGCATATGCCCTCTGCCGAGGTATCGCTTTTAGTGGAGGCGCTGAGTCGCCTCCCTTGCTCTGGTCGCGCCCGACACCAAGTTTGCTTGCGTTGGGTGATAAAGGGTGGGATTTGGGCTGTAGCTGCCAATAATGGCAGCTACAGCCCAAATCCCCCTAGTTATCTACACTGACGGTGCCCTGAGCTTCTCGAAGTAACTGGGATAAAAACTATTTATAACGCGTAGGTATGTCATATATGGCACACCGACGCAAATTAATAGGGTTGAGCCTGCCGGTCGGAAACCTCGGGGCGTAAACCTGGGTGAAAACAGTGCGCACTGAACCAGTCGGCGCATTGCCGTCGGGAGTAATGAAAACGCCGCGACAAAGGTTCTGAGCCGTCTATTGAATCAGAAATGTTGCGTCTGGGCGTAGGGAGGCAATGCCTTGGTCGAAAGTTGCCAGCAAGGCATCGTGATGCTGTGCGAGCTCGGTCAAGTAAACATCGGTAACTTGGCGGTGTCCCTGAACTCCTGTCCAGTCGGCATTGTCGTAGTGTAGGTCGTCAGGGATTCTCTGCACTTTGGGAATAGCGCGCCCTCCGTGATGGGACACAGCAGGACTGTATCCGCCTGTGCAAACCAGCGCAGAACCACATCGTGATGTTGGTGGGTGCTGACATTGAAAGCTATCAGCGCATTGGCGTCAATCAGGTAGTTCGTCATCTTCGTCTTGCGCTAGGAGTGCCTTGACTTCCGCGGAAGTTACCGTGTGTCCTAGGGAAAGCGATGACCATCCGGTATTGGGGTCTTTCACGACCCTAAACGGGGGAGGCGTTGGGGTGAATCGCACGGAGGCGATGCCCTCACGGATAAAACTGGCAGCTAAGTCGCTGGAGTCGACACCGCGTGCAGAAGCGAGTTGGCTAACTTTCTCTGCCAAGTCAGGGGGTAATTCCACGGTGGTACTCATATGTTAATTATCGCAAACACGGGTTTATCGCACAAGGGTGGTGTTCGCTGTGGGTGCTTCGTCGCTGAGTCGCCCTCCTGCTCCGGTCGCGCCCGATACCCAGTTCGGGTTGCGTTTGCAGGTGGTGTTTGCTGGTGGTGGGTGGTGTGTGGGTGGGCTTGGTGGCAGTGGTGGAGCCGT
>NZ_GL385912.1:140874-316864 GCF_000146285.1 Mobiluncus curtisii subsp. curtisii ATCC 35241 | reverse complement strand
CGCTAGCAAACTGATGATTATCGGCGGGACCGGCGTCATGCCCGACACCACCGTACAAGCCGCTGTCACCGGCATAATCCCCAAGAAACCACTGGCAGACATGACCCTCGCAGAAATGCGCGCCAACTACCCATTAGCAGGCGAACCCGAGCACTTACCGAGTGACATCGCTTCGTATTCGTACTGCCTGGAAGATGGAGACGAATTCCGTATTTTCTACGATGCAATTGGGCTGCCGATGGTTTTTAAAGCCGAACCTTACACTGCCACGACACCGCAAGGTTACCTAGAAAAGTATCCTGGGTCGTTTTTTAAGGATTTGAGCGACGCGCAACGCTGGTTCACCGATCCGAATTACCGAGATTACGGTGACATGACGGATCCTACTGCTATTTACGGTTTTGGAACGTTCCTTGCAGCCAAACCCAAATCCAACAACAAGGATGCAGATGGCTTTGCTTTTTATCTTTCCCAGTGCCGTAAAGGTGCTGAACATCCCGAATGGGCCAAACCCTTCCCCTACGGAAAACGCTTCGAAGGAGGATTTGTTCCGGGTTTAGCCTATTCCTGTGCCGCTGACAAAACTGGTTTAAAGTGTTTCTATTGGGATGGTGAGAACTCGACCGAAAACAATCCGGACTCGTGGTTTGCTATAGCTTAGCCGCATCTGAAACCGGCTGATGGTCAGAAACTCGCATTCCTGACCATATGGGGGTGTCTGCCGTACGGCAGACACCCCTAACGATTTTACAGCCAGATGCCGTCTGGGAACAGTAGCCATGAGCATTGACACCAGATATTTCCCGATACCGCGGACTTCTTACGAACTGGATTCCTACGGGAAGGAAGGGATAAAACCGATTCCGATTCAAAAAATTGGGTTCCAGTGAGGGCACGCTGGTAGGAAACCTACTTGCCAGGAACCGGCGGTGAGGTGGTATATCAACGGAACAACTTTGGGTAAACTGTAAAGGTGAATGCTAACCAACCCGCGATGATGCCTGTTCCTGATACAGATAAAGAATTTCCGGTCCCGAAGCCTCTGAAAGGTCACGGTCCGGCGCGGATTATCGCCATGTGTAACCAAAAGGGTGGGGTCGGCAAAACCACGACATCTATTAACTTGGCAGCAGCCCTGGCGGAATATGGTCGCAAAGTCCTGTTGGTCGATTTCGATCCGCAGGGCGCAGCATCGGTCGGTTTGGGAATCAACGGTCACGAGATGGACACGACTATCTATTCCCTCATGGTCGGCCCGCACCGCGACTTGACGACTGCCGATGTCATTCACCACACCAGCACGGAAAATCTGGACATCATTCCGGCTAACATCGACCTTTCCGCTGCAGAGCTGCAATTGGTAAACGAAGTGGCGCGGGAATCTATCCTGGCTAGGGTGCTGCGGGAAGTGGAGTCAGAATATGACGCGATTATCATTGACTGTCAGCCGTCACTAGGTTTGCTCACCGTCAATGCTTTGACGGCGGCTCACGGGGTGATTATTCCGGTATCCACCGAATTCTTCGCCCTGCGCGGGGTGGCGCTGCTGATGGAAACCATTGAAACCGTCCGCGACCGGTTGAACCCGAAACTGCAGTTAGACGGCATTTTGGCGACTTTGGTGGATACGCGAACTCTACATTCCAAGGAAGTTCAGGAACGCCTGGTCGAAGCCTTCCAAGACAAGATGTTCTCCACTGTCATTAAACGCACCGTGAAGTTCCCTGACTCTACCGTAGCGACCCGACCCATCATCGAATTCGCTCCTACCCACGAGGGTGCCCAAGCCTATCGTCGTTTGGCGCGCGAAGTGATAGCCAAGGGCTATGTCGCCTAACCCTGCCTCGAACCTGTCCGACACCGAAACGGACAAACCTCAGGCAGAAACGGGCGTGGACGCGGTGGACACCCCCGCTTTTGAGGTCCATTCACCCGAGTACACCGGTCCGTTTCACTTGCTGGCAGACCTGGTCGCGAAACGCAAACTGGACATCACCGCTTTTGCCCTAGCCGAAGTGACCGCGGATTTCCTCGCTTATCTGGATAAATGGCCCAGCCTGGCAGAAGCGACCGAATTCCTGGTTATCGCGGCAACCCTGTTGGATATTAAAGCCGCGCGTCTCTTGCCGGGCATGGCTGACAGTGAGGAAGACCTGGAACTCCTAGAAGCCCAGGACCTGCTAATTTCCCGGCTCATCCAGTATCAAACCTATAAAGAAGCCTCGAACTTCGTTGAGGAACAGTTGGAGGTATTTCAACTGGTGACGGGACGTGTACCGGGAGACGAGCCGGCTTTGAAGCACGTTCTGGCAGAACTGAAAACCCAGATAGACCCCGAGGAACTGGCTCGTCGCGCCGCCGGGACTTTGTATGCTATCCCTCCCCAAGTCTTGGTCGCCCACCTGCACGATCCGCTTGTCTCAGTTCACGAGCAGACCGCGGTACTGACCGAGCGGCTGAAAAAGGCTCACAGCTTGACGTTTAAAGAACTTGTGGCAGATGCCAAAACGTTGCCGGTGGTCATTTCGCGATTCTTAGCGCTGCTGGATATGTATCGCTCCGGGGTATTGAGTTTTACCCAGAAAAATCCTTTGGGTAAGTTAGTTATCACCTGGGTCGGCTCCAGCGAAAACGAAACCGAACCCCAGATTGAGGACGAATGGGAATGAGCGACAACCAAGACTTGTGGGCTGCATTGGAAGCCATTTTGATGATTACAGAAGCGCCGGTGGGCGTGGACATGTTATCCCAAGCCCTGCAAACCCCCGAAACCGAGGTGTACGAAGCCCTGCAGGGGTTAGCGGCGGAATACCGCGGCGCAGGTGGGGATGGAAACTTGTTTAGCCGTCCGCGTGGATTTGAGCTGCGGGAAGTCGGCGGTGGATGGCGCATTTATGTGGCACCCCAGTTTCAGACCTTGGTGCAGCGTTTCGTGACTCTCGGCTCCACCGGTCGACTCTCACAAGCGGCGTTGGAAACTTTGGCGGTGGTGGCTTACAAACAGCCCTGTACTCGTGCCCAAGTCGCTGCCATTCGCGGGGTGAACGTGGATTCCGTGATGCGGAACCTCGCCGCGCGCGGACTGATTGAGGAATGTGGTCAGACGAACCTCGGAGCTTTGATGTACCGAACCACCGCGGCTTTCCTGGAACAGACCGGGTTGGATAGTCTGGAACAGTTGCCGCCTCTCGCGCCTTACATGCCGGCCAACCCCGATTTATCCCAGGTCCTCGCAGCGGAAACGGCAGACATGCTGTGGGATGCCCAAACTCAACAAAGCGCGGATGGACGCGAAATGAATGAAACAGAAAGCAGAGAAGATGACTGAGAACGAAACCGAAAACACCGTCACCAGTGACAATCCGCCCTTGCCAGAGCTTGACACTACGCCCCAGTCCCGACCGGAATCCACCAGTGAACCCGAGCGTCTCCAAAAGGTACTATCCCGCGCCGGCGTTGCTTCGCGGCGCGCCAGCGAGGACTTAATTGCGCGGGGTCGCGTGCAGATTAACGGCGAAACGGTGCGCGAAATGGGGGTAAAAGTCCTGCCTACGGACCGGATTACAGTGGACGGGCAGCGGATTCATACCGATACGGTCCTGCAGGTTTGGGCTTTTCACAAGCCCGTTGGCACGGTTTCTTCCATGCAGCCTGAGGATGACCGACCCTGCATCGGGGATTGGGTGACGAAGCTGCCCGAGCGGGTCTATAACGTGGGTCGCCTGGATGCCGCCACGGCGGGGTTGCTGTTGCTGACCAACAACGGAGAGCTGGCAAACCGAATCATGCACCCGTCTTACGAAGTCCCGAAAACCTATGTCGCGGTGGTGCAAGGCCAGGTCAAGATGGGTCTGGGCAAGGTGTTGCGCCGCGGTGTTGAGCTGGAGGACGGTAAGGTAAAGGTCGATAAATTCAAACTGATTGAAGTGCGGAGGGGCTCGTCGATCGTGCAGCTGACCCTGCATTCGGGCAAGAATCGCGTGGTGCGTCGCCTGCTCTCCGCGGTGGGGCATCCAGTCTCTGCCCTGACTCGCACCGGAATCGCCAACCTAACTTTGGACGGCTTGAAAGAAGGTCAGTTCCGGCTGCTGCACGGCAAGGAGCTGGCAGCCCTGCAAGAAATGGTGGGACTATGAGTGAAACCTTGCCGCAATCTGCCCCGCAGTCCGGTGCCGCTGTGGTCGGTACGCAGGGTCCGGTGTTAATTATCGGCGCGGGTTTAATCGGGGGGTCTATCGGTCTGGCGCTGCGTCGCGCGGGTGTGGACGTTTACCTGCGAGATGCTTCCCCCACCGCGATGGCTTTAGGCGAGAGCCTGGGAGCCGGTCGGGTCTGGCAGGAGGGATTGCCCGCGCCTTCCCTAGTGTTGGTGGCGACCCCTCCTGATGTGACTGCAGAAGTCGTGTTAGGGGCTTTGCGGGAGTTTCCCACGGCTTTCGTGTTTGATGTCAGTTCCGTAAAGAACGCCGTGGTGCACGAGGTCGTGGCGGAGGATGGTGCGATGGCGCCGCGCTATTGTTCAGTACATCCTATGGCGGGCAAGGAAGTGAACGGAGTTGGAGCTGCCACCGCGGACTTATTCGCGGGACGCCCCTGGGTGGTGGTGGCGCATGAGACGACCCGCCCTGACGCAGTGTTAGCAGCACGAACTTTGGGGACGGACTTAGGTGCGTTCCTGTTGACTCTGGATGCTGACGAACACGACCGGGCAGTAGCGCTGGTATCGCACGTACCCCAGCTGGTGTCGTCCCTGATGGCGGGGTTGTTAGTGACGGCACCTCCGGCAGCGTTGGAACTGGCGGGAGGCGGCTTACGGGATGTAACGCGCATTGCAGCTTCAGACCCGCGACTCTGGAATGCCATCTTGGCAGGAAACGAAACTGCGGTGCGCGAAATTCTGGTGGAATTGCAGCGCAACTTGCAGGCTCTCATTGCGGGATTGAGCCCAGAAGGTCCTCGCGAACCCGGCAACCCGTACGGTAACCTGGAAGAAATAGTCCTGCCCACCCGACCTTGTGAACCCTCTGAGACTAGCGCGCGCACCGCCTGGAATTCTCCCGCGGTGGGGGCAATCAACACCGTGTTGGTGCGCGGAAACGAGGGCGTGGGACGAATTCCCGGCAAGCACGGTGACGCGGCCTCGAAGTACGGGGTGGTAGCGGTGCTGGTTCCAGACGAACCGGGTTTCTTGGGAGGTTTGTTCAACGATGTGGGTTCCGCCGGCATCAACGTGGAGGATTTCCGCTTGGAACACTCTTTGGGGCAAGCACGCGGTCTCGCCTACCTATATGTGACCCCGGCTTCGGTAGAACCGCTGATGGAGCATCTGGCGCAACAGGGCTGGTCTCTGGCAGAGGTCTGAACCGGGGGCGCCTTTGGCGCCGGATTTTTCGGCAAAAACGGGTCATTACAAGCTCTTTTGTCGGTAAGATGGACTTGCTTAGGGCATTCCGGTTTCAATGTGGAATACTGGATTCTCGCTTAGTATCTGGAAAGTGTAGGGGATTGATGGAATACGCGAACTATGAGGCATTGCGCGAAAAGATTTTGGGACGCGGGGTAGTGGTCGCCATCGATGGACCCAGCGGTTCGGGCAAATCCACCATTTCGCGAAACGTGGCGGCAGCCCTGGACTTGGGCTATCTCGATACGGGAGCGATGTATCGTGCCGCGGCTTGGGGAGTGGAGCACCGCGGGGTGGATTTCAACGATTCGGCAGCCATCGCTACAGCGGTGCGGGAAATGAAACTTACGGTTAATGCAGTACCGCACGCCCCACGGATTTTTGTGGACGGTATCGACGTTATGCACGTGATTCGCACGGATCACATCAATACCATCGTGTCATCCGTCTCGAGCGTGCCAGAAGTGCGTACCGTGCTGATTGCCCTGCAGCGCGACATTATCGTTCAAGCGCGCCAATCTACCCGGGGTATCGTGGTGGAAGGTCGGGACATCACCACCGTGGTCGCGCCCGATGCACAAGTGCGGATTCTGTTGACTGCCAGCGCGGAAACGCGGGTCAGTCGGCGGGCGTTGGAGGATCAAGGTGATGCTCGCAGTGAAACTTTGGATCGGGAACGCGCCCTGGTTTTAGACCGTGATGCTCGCGATGCCAAGGTCACTTCCTTCCATACGGCTGCCGATGGGGTGACCACGTTGGACTCTACCGATTTGAGCGTGTCGCAAACTTTAGATACCGTTATGCGTCTGATTGATCAAGCGACAAATTGAGGCTTGGCACGAATTGGCCAGGCAGTAACGCACGGGGGGGAAGATGACTGAGGAAACCACCGGAGACGCCGGCGACTCGACAGCGGCAGACCAGACCAAACCGAGTGCGCCCAATGGCGAACTTCCGGAAGTTGTATACGAAAACTTTGTCGATGACGGCACGGTAGACCCTGCGGATGCGGCGCGGGAGGCGATGCTGCGCGAGGGTCTGCAAGATTATGATTTGGAGCCGGAGGACTTGGATTTGCTCTCCGGAGACATGTCTCTGGATGATGCTGGACTGCCCGCTGTGCCAAATTGGCCTACTCTCGCCGTGGTGGGGCGTCCCAATGTTGGTAAATCCACCTTGGTGAATCGAATCTTGGGACGTCGCGAAGCCGTGGTACTGGATGAGCCGGGAGTGACTCGGGATCGCGTCACGTACGATGCTCATTGGAATGGGCGTAACTTTCACCTGGTTGATACTGGCGGCTGGGACGTCGGAGTTTCCGGGCTGGATCGGGCAGTAGCTGACCAGGCTGAAATAGCAATCGACCTGGCGGACGCCGCTCTTTTTGTGGTGGACGCAAATGTGGGGGCGACCGCTACTGATGAGCGTTTGATGAAGCTGCTGCGACGCGCGGGTAAACCGGTGCTGCTGGTCGCCAACAAGGTGGACTCGGAGCGTCAGGAGGCCGATGCTGCCGCCTTGTGGAACCTCGGCATGGGTCAGCCCTACCCGATTTCTGCCTTGCATGGGCGTGGGACGGGAGACTTGCTGGACGCTATCCTGCAGGTATTGCCTGAATCTGGAGCCACACAGGTGACTCGTGCCGAAGATTCAACGCCTCGAGTCGCCCTCGTGGGGCGTCCCAACGTAGGCAAGTCCTCACTGCTCAACTCCCTTTCTGGGGCGGGACGAGCTGTGGTCTCAGAAGTTCCCGGCACCACCCGGGATCCGGTGGATGAGGTCTTGGAGCTGGACGGACAGCAGTGGGTTTTTGTAGATACCGCGGGGGTGCGCCGACGGGTTAAGCGCAGCGTGGGGGCAGATTACTACTCGGTGTTGCGCACCCAAGCTGCCATCGAAAACGCCGATGTGGCGCTGGTCTTGTTGGATGGGGGAGAACCTCTCACTGAGCAAGATGTGCGGGTCGTAAACCAGGTCATCGAAGCGGGGCGGGCCTTAGTGCTGGTGAACAACAAGTGGGACCTGGTGGACGAATACCGTCAGGGTGAGCTGAAATACGAACAAGAATCGGACTTGGCACATGTGTCCTGGGCGCCAAAGATTAACATCTCCGCAAAAACTGGCTGGCACACGAACCGAATTACCAGGGCGCTGCGAGCCGCTTTGGAGGGATGGACGATTCGTATCCCGACATCGCGTTTGAATGCGTTTTTGGGTGAATTGGTCGCGGCTCACCCGCATCCCCTGCGTGGTGGCAAACAGCCGCGGATTCTCTACGCCACCCAGGCGGGAGTGTGCCCGCCTCGTTTTGTTCTGTTTACGACCGGTTTTTTGGATCCGCAGTACCGGCGTTTCATCGAACATCGTCTGCGAGATGCCTTCGGTTTCGTGGGAACTCCGGTGCGCATCGGGGTACGGGTGCGGGAAAAGCGGAAAGGTCGCTAAGAATTTTTCCGCGTATTTTCAACGAATTATCTATATTTTGAGCGTTCGGGGCGGTGGCGTTTTTCCCTTCGGTGTTCAATAGGGTAAAGTATCCATGTTGCCTGGAAGGCAATCGGGCTGTGGCGCAGTTTGGTAGCGCACTTGACTGGGGGTCAAGGGGTCGCAGGTTCAAATCCTGTCAGCCCGACCGATAAACTGGTTGTGACCTGCAAGAATACCTGAGTTTGTGGTATTGAAAACCGTTAAGATTCACTCTGATTTAACAAAAACTCAACGATTTTGTGCACTTTCAACCAATTTTGGTGCGAAGCGCTCTCAAATGCTGGCGCATACCCGGAGCATGAAACCACTGCCTCTGTGAATCATGGGATTGTTCCGCCATCAAAGGCGCGATTACTCAATGAAATCGAGCCTATGATAGACGACTAACGCCCGCATTGGAAGAGGAATGATACCTCGGACGTATCAATGTACGTTTGATAAGCCAAAGTTTTTTATAGCTATTGTTATGGTGTTAATCTTTACTGCGAAAATCTGAGTTGTGCCGAGTTCTGCTGGGTCGACTAATCGAGTTTTTCCCTAGCTCAAGGAGTGGCGAATTGAATAAAAAGTTCCGTTTTACTATTGCTGTAAAGACAGCTCTAGCGTCCGTAATCGTTGCTGTATTGCTGCTAATTATGTTGATTTACATGATTATTTCGGTGCAAGCATACGGCGGTGCATTTAGGACTGAAAACGATAATTTCAAGAACATTTCTGCCATAGAAGACTCACGCTTGACTTGGATTGGGATGCGAGCTGAGGAGTCCAAGCTGGCAACTCAAGTCCAGACTTGGGAATTGACGGCGGTGGGCGCGGACAATCCTAACGCCACCGCAGTCGCTACTGCCCTGGAACGCGTTGACTCAGATTTGAAACAGCTAGAGGCTTCTCCATTGACCGGGGAACAAAAGCAAATGGTCTCTGACATGGAAACTGCAGCGGCTGAATACGCTAAACGGTGGCAAGCGTTCATCACGAATGTGTCCACGGACCGGGTTGCGACTGCTGCCGCCGCCGATGAATTTGGTATCTGGCAAACTGATCACGCCTACGAATTTTCAGATACGGCGGCAAAACTCCTGAATACTTATGGGGAGCGCAGCCAAAATGCAGCCAGCCTACGTGACAAAATCGAAAAGACAGCTATCGCATTTGCTGGTGTGCTGCTGGTAGTCGGTCTGGTTATTGCCATATTTTCAACCAAACGCATAGTAAATTCCTTGACTCGGGCTTCTCAGGTGCTCTCCGAGGGAATGGATATGCTGGCTGAGGGCGATTTTACGGTGGAGGTGCCCCGAGTTAGTTCTGACGAAGTCGGAGATATGAGCGAAGAATTTAATTCGGCTATGGGGAGGATGCGTGAAGGCATTCGTTCGACAGTAGTTTCCGCACAGGAAGTTATGGGGGTCACTCGGGATATTTCGGAGGGCTCTCGCGGAGCCGTTGAGGCAGCTCGTCGGGGTGCTGACTATATCAACAGCGGTGCTGCGGCGGCGGAACAGGTTTCTCATTCGATTCAGACGGTGGCTGCTGGAGCGGAACAGATGAGTGCTTCTATTCGGGAGATTTCGGCTAATGCGAATTCTGCTGCCGAGGTGGCGAAAGAGGCTTCTGAAGTGGCGGTACAGACCAATGAGACGGTGGCGAAGTTGGGGGAGTCTTCGCGTGAGATTGGTGAGGTTATTGGGACGATTACCGCGGTGGCAGAGCAGACTAATTTGTTGGCTTTGAATGCGACCATTGAAGCGGCGCGAGCTGGTGATGCTGGTCGCGGTTTTGCGGTGGTTGCTTCTGAGGTGAAGGATTTGGCTGCGGAGACTGGACGCGCGACTGAGGACGTGGCGTTAAAGGTTGAACAGATTCAGCTTGATACGCAGGCAGCGGTGTCGGCTATCGAGGAAATTTCGGGGATTATTGCTTCGATTAATGATTACCAGACGACGATTGCGGCGGCGGTAGAGGAACAGACTGCTACCACTAATGAGATGTCGCGTTCGGTTTCGGAGGCAGCGGATAGTTCCACGACGATTGCGGAGAATGTGGCGCATATTGCAAAGCAGACTAGTGAACTGGCGGATCGGTTCACTGGGGTGGATGAAAAGATGGGTCGCTTGAGTGGTCAATCGCAGGATTTGGTTTCCCGCTTGAACGAGTTGAAGCACTAGGAGAGGGAAAAGAAAACATGACTATTGAAACGCAAAGCATGAACGACGCAAAGCTTAGCCTGACCAACGATACAGCGAGAACCCCGAAATTAGCCGAAAATAAAAACCAGAGTAACAGCAATGGTCAACAAATGCGGCGAATTCCGCTGCTGGTGCAGATTGGTACGATTGGCTTCTCTGGCATAGTGGGATTGCTAATTATGATGCTGGTCTTTGTGATCGGGATTAATATGTATGCTGGTTCCGTCAGGGTGTACTCCCAAGTGCAGAATGAAGTCCAGACTGCGCGTAGCTTTAACCACGACATGCTGCGGCTGATAGTGGCACAAAACGAAGTCAAACGCCTTTCGCTGCTGAAAACAACGATTACAGACGAACTGCGAGCCACGCTAATACAGGAGCACACTAAGGAAGTCAATCACTATATTGAGCTGACGGACAAGAGTATCGAGAAACTCTCCAGTATCAATGACCCGCAGATAGCGAATATGGTCAAAGAAACCGCAGAAGTAACCAAGGAATTCCACGAAGCTTCACAAAAAATCACCAAGCTATACGGAGAACGCAAATATGCCGAGGGTGATGCAATCGACGTTTCGCAATACGTCGACAAACTCAACACGATGATTCCCGAAATCGTGAATGTGTGCGTTGACAAGATGAATAATGTAGTCAAACAGGTCGTGAAAACCAGTTTCACGATGATTGCCGTGATGCTAGTGATTTTCGTGGTGGTTTTGGGGATTTCCCTGCTCTCCGCGATGCTGGTACGCCGTACTTTGCGTCGCACGGTGCGTTCTGCTGGTGATGCAATTGGAGCGATGGCAGCGGGTGATTTGACAGTTGAGGCGCAGATTCTTCTGAACGATGAAGTCGGTGACGTGGCGCAGAAACTCAATGATACACAGTCGGCTCTGCGGGGTATTGTGGGTTCCGCTGCAGAGGTAGCGGGGGAAGTTAAATCGGTGGCTACCGAAGTGGGTACGGAAATCGATTGGGCGCATGAAAAGACTCAGGAAGTTATCGCGCAGACTGAGGTGGTAGCTGGCGCTGCAGGTGATGTGACCCAGTCTATTCAAACTGTCGCGGCTGGTGCCGAAGAAATGGGTGCATCTATTCGAGAAATCGCGTCTAATGCGAATGAGGCATCGCGGGTAGCTAATGATGCGACTGAGGTGGCGAAGCGGACTAACGAGACCGTGGCGAAACTGGGCGCATCTTCACGTGAAATCGGTGACGTAATTAAAACCATTACTGGGATTGCTGAGCAGACTAATTTATTGGCTCTAAACGCAACGATTGAGGCGGCGCGGGCTGGAGAGGCTGGTAAGGGCTTCGCAGTGGTGGCTGGGGAAGTCAAGGATCTGGCGCAAGAGACTGGTAAGGCTACTGAAGAAATCACGGCAAAGATTACCGCGATTCAGGCTGATACGGATGGGGCAGTGGCTGCTATTGAGCGAATCTCGGAGATTATCCAGCAGATTAATGATTTCCAGACGACAATTGCAGCGGCGGTAGAGCAGCAGACATCTACGACAACGGAAATGTCACGCTCTGTACAAGAAGCCGCCACCGGATCCGGAGAAATCACCCAGACGGTCTCTGAGTATCAGTCGATTGCGGAAAATGCTGGTCAGGGCGTGATGCAGCTGCAGGAGGCCACCAAAGGTTTGGTTTCTGCAGCGCATACCATGGATGGCTATATTTCTCAGTTTACTTATCAGAAATCTGAAGCGATTGCGAAATAGCTTATCGTCTATCGCATTTGCTTGGTGTTTCCGTTAATTCGGATTTCGCGAATGTGGAATAGTCATGAAAATTTAAAGGTGTTAAGTTTTTCCTTGATGCCTAAAAGAGCAAGTCCTTGGTGCGTCATAACCCGAAGCGCGAAGCATGAATTGCTAGACGCTTCGGGTTATGACGCCCTCTGTGACACGGGCTTTGTGATAGTGGCTTTGCTTCATACTGATAGCGAGTATCCCGGCTGCGTCTCTGGCTATATCGATGCAGTGGGCTCATTAGTTCCACCTTTGGCTTTTGCTCATCACCAGTTCCTCGTGATCTTGAAGGGAATCAAGCTAGCGCGCATCGACGCTGTCAAGATTTCCCGCAGTGGCATCTCGAGTGCATCCAAAACCGTTGCATTATTGTCTTTGCAAGCCGGTAAGGGCGGATGTCCCGGCTTCCAGTTTCCTGAGAGTAAATTTGTCTCCCAGCGTTAGCTATCAATGGATACTCCAAACAGCTGATTAATTTTTGAAATTTGTTCACCAGATAAGTCCGAGAAGCGTGACGCAGTGAGCAATACAGAGCGATGTTTATCCTTAAACTCACCCCTTATCTGAAGGTCGGCTGAAAAATCACCCAAATTCACCGAGTGTTCCTGAGTGCCTGAGTATTTTTAGGAAATCTCTGGGGAAATCAGTGGCGACATCGGGGAAATTTTTGAATGTTCCCGGCGTGTCGGATTGGTCAGAACCGTCCCGAAATTAGAAATGCCGTTTTATCTGGGATTATGGCTAAAAACTTGGCGGTTCAAAAGTGCAAATGAACAAACAAAAAAGATTTTAATGTCAGGTCAAAAGACACCCCTAGTCGAACTTTGCGAATGTGATACTGCTCACATTTATGTACTATCTTTTACCGCTCGTAAAGGTTTTAAATGTTGATAATTCAGCGATTTTTCCTGTCACCCAGCTTAAAACTTGCTGAGATGCAAAATTTGACCCCATTTTGGGGTACCTACAGCAGGAATCAATCCGCATCATGGCGCCAAAAGGGGCTATACTTATGGGTACAGGTTGCGGAAAGACGGAAAACCGGATGGAAACAACCGAGGAGCGATATACAGGGTATCGCTGGAGCATGGAGGTCTCCGATTATGAAGAACACACATAAGCTTTATGCCGCAGGAGGCGGCTTACTTATAGCCGCGATGATGGGTTTCGCCCCGTCTTTCGCAGATGATGGCACCCAGACCGCATTGGAAGCGGATCCGGCCATCGAGGTGGCAGGTGCAACTGCCGCAGATAATGACATTACGGTCGCTGGTAGTGAGGCTGTAACTGAGGAGAATGCCAAGGCGCAGGATGCTCAGGCAGAACCGTCTGCTAACGAGGAAGCAACTTCCGAGAAGCCTGCTGAGGCTGCGGAACCTGCTCCGCAGGAAAGCACCTCGGCTGATGAAACTGCTGCTGCGGGTACGTCTGAACCGGCTCAGGAACAGACCACTCCGGCAAAAGATGACGCTGCTGCTGAGGAAGCTGCTCCTGCCAAAGAGGTAGAGGCTGCTGAGCCCGCCCCGGCGCAGGTAGTGCCCGTTACTTACGTGGTACCTCACTACAGCGCTATGGACGCAGATGCTGCTCCGGTAGCGGAACCTGATCCTCAGGCTCCTGCTCCCTTGCTGACCATGGCAAAGACCGACAACAATCCGCAATCTGATCCCAATAGCCAGCGCCAGGTTGCTTGGTTTGAACTTCCGGAACCTGCCGGTCCGGCTCTGGTTCCCGGACAGTCCACTCCGCTGTTGAACGCAGCTGTTTCTGAAGCTCCGGCTGTCAATGCGAACGTGGTTCCTGCCACCGCAGTACAGACCTCAGCCGTGCAAGCAGCTCCTGCTCAGCAGGCGCAGATGAACCGGGCTCAGACCGTTGCCGAAGCCGGCACCTTGAGCCGCTCTCTGGCACGCACCGGTTCCATCGCCCAGTACGCCGCGCTGCTCTCCGTAGCAGCCTTGATTGCAGGTGCTGGATTGCTGGCTGGCGCAGTTGCTACCACACGTCGTCGCGCTAACGCGATTGAAAAGTAACTCGTTCAATCAGAATTACTGAAACACCTCCACAGGTTGGACCCGCCACGCGCGGGTCCAACCTGATTTAACTGTCTAGAGCTTTCTCAATGAAATCGCGTGTGGGTTTCAACCTGACTAATTTCAGGCAGCACAGAGCCATCTAGCTTCCGTGATAAGGTGCACAGGAATATTTCGCGTGTAAGACTGTTTAGAACACAGGACTATTTCGCGTAAATGGCTTCGATTTCCTTGGCGTATTTCTTAATGACCTGTTCACGACGAACCTTCAAAGAAGGAGTCAAGAGACCGTTATCCACGGTAAAGTCGCCGATAATAACACGCACCTTGCGAATGGATTCCGCCCTGGAGACACTGGCAGATGCCCGCTGGGCACCCCGCATCAGAGATTCTTGAACGGCGGGATGAATAGCGGCAGTAGCCGGATCCATGGGCGGAAGTTTGTGGTTGGCGAGCCATGTCGGCAACATCTCACGATCCAGAGTCACCAAAGCCGACACGAAAGGTCTCTTGTCTCCGATGACGACCACATTGGAAACCAGAGGATGACCCCGGAACGAGTCCTCCAATGGTGCAGGGGATACGTTCTTGCCAGAAGCAGTCACAATAAGTTCTTTCTTGCGTCCGGTAATGCTGAGATATCCGTCGTCATCTATTTCGCCCAAGTCTCCACTGGCGAACCAGCCGTCAGAGTCCAAAACTTCGCCAGTAGCCTCGGGGTTATTACGGTACCCACGCATCACGATTCTGGAACGAACAAAGATTTCACCGCTGACGTCAATTTTTAGTTCCACGCCGGGCAAGGGACGTCCTACTGTGCCGATTCGGATGTTACCGGGAAGGTTCCCGGTCGCCGGACCAGCAGTTTCCGTCAAGCCCCAGCCTTCAATCACGGTTAAACCTACGCCACGGAAAAAATGTCCCAGACGCGCCCCGAGAGGAGCCCCGCCACTGATGACCCACCGGCATTCTCCACCCATGAGATCCAATAGTTTAGAAAACAGCAACTTATCAGCAATGGCACGCGACCGATGCAAACGGAACCCCACAAACTTTCGATTCGGATCGTTGAGAGCCTCTGAATAGTGAATGGCTTGCGCGGCAGCCCAGTTAAAAATGCTGTGCTTTAAGCCACGACCAGCCTTGACTTGAGCTGCAGTGTAAATTTTTTCCAGAACTCGTGGCACCACGATCATGCTGGTGGGGCGGAATGATTGCAGGTCGTTCAACATGTTTTTCACATTTGGAACGCAACCCAGCACGCCGCGACCCGAAAGCACCGTGTAGGAGCTGAAGCGGGCGAACACGTGAGCCAGTGGCAAAAACAGCAGCAGACGGGTCTTTTTGTTGTCGACGACTTCAGGCAGACTGTCCCCAATCATTAGCGCCATATAAACGAAGTTACGCTGGGTCAGTTCTACACCTTTCGGTCTGCCGGTAGTTCCAGAGGTATAGACGATAGAGAGTAGAGAATCAAGGTTGACTGCGGATAAACGTTCCTTAACTTCCTGTTTCCGGACGTTGGTGCCCTTGAGACGAATTTGGTCCAGCGCACCGTCTTGGATAGCTGCCACCCCGCAATCCACAACTCGTCCCGTAGACTCAACCAAACGGGCTTGGGTCGCAGTTTCAGTAATCACCAACCGCGCCCCGGTATCCTCCAAGATCCAGTCCACTTGGGATGCGGAATCAGTCTCATAGATGGGCACGACGGTTAAGCCAGCTGATTGGGCAGCATAATCTAACAGCACCCACTCGTAGGAGGTCCCTGCCATAATGCCGATGCAGTCTCCGGACTCTAAGCCCATTCCGATAAGCCCGCGCGCTACATCGATAATTTGGTTCGCCATCGTCGAGGCGGTGATTTCTTCCCAACCGTCACCAAAAGGCTGCGGACGCATCATCACGACGGCTTGGGGAGTGCGCCGGGCACGGGTGAAAAACAGCGCAGGTATGGAATCATTGGGTTCCAAACTGATTTGGGCGGGGGTGGCGTAATAATTTGTGGTCAACAGAGCCTCCTGAATCAATAGGTTTAACATACCGCAAAATACGTCGAAACACTTTACATAGCATTTGGCTTAACCTGCCAAAATGATGGATTTTGTCTCGGGGGGAGTCTCATAATGAAAGCAACTGAGCCGATATGAGGGATGTCAGTTCGGTAGGTGAAACGTTTCAGATAAATTTATTTGAGAGAGAGGGAAGGTTCATGAGCATACCTGCGGTCGGTCCCTCCTTTCCGCTAGGCAATGCGGGTGTTGCTAATGCTGCAAATGCTGCTAACGCTGCCCCACAAAATGCCAGCACTGCCGCACAAAATGCGCAAGCGGCGATCAACAATGCAGCTGCTAATATGGGGGCAGCCGCTCAACAAAATCTGAGCGCGACCGGCTTGCCCGCTCCGCAAAACTCTGCCGTCATCGCCAATGTAACGGCAGGTCTTGCTTCGGCACAAAATAATTCCGCCGCGTCCAGCGGGAAACCCAATACGACGCCGGCACAATCCAACGCCTCACCGGCGACTCAACTGCTGCCCAACACGGGAACTTCCGGCGCCAACCTTGACTCTGCACTGCAAAACTCACGCAGTGCCTGGCAGAATGCCGCTGGGCAGGCAGCGGGTCAAAGGCCCGCTACAAATCCAAATTCTTTGGCGCGAATGCTGCAATCATTTTCCCAATCCACGGTGTCTCCCGGAACGGTGCAAACGTCTTTGGGACGCGCCCAAATAATTCCTCCCGGGCAAGGGGCAAACCTTTATGCCGCAGTGCAAAGTGGAGGTACCACCACCGCGGCTAACGCGGCTTCTGCCGCAGGAACCGCTAATCCGGGCACTACGGCGGCATCCGCTTCAGCTCAATCCGCCCCGCCCACACAGGCAAACAGTGCTGCTACAGCAACTCCAGGCTCAGCAGCAGTCCCGCAGACAGCCGCCGGTGCAGCGACTTTGCGAGCGGAAGGAGCACAGACCCAGGCTGCTCCTGCTCCCACGCGCCCCGCGGGTACACTCGCGAGCGCTCCTGGCGGAACAGCAGTCCCGGCAGCCTTACCCGAAGCAGCGGTACGTCAAGCCAATGCTGCCCAAGCCAGCGCACAGCAAGCCGTGACCCAGGCAGCGGCATCCGAAGGAGAAGGAAAAACTGCAGCTGCCCATCCCCAAAGCCAGGCACGCAACGCCGCTATACTACCCGACGCCAATCCGGCTCCCGCGTTACCAGCTCCCTTGACGCCCCAGGACCCAGCACCGAAAGCCGGTCAGCTAGGTGCCAGCGTCGCCGGGGTGTCGGAAGATCCGGTCTATATGAGCCAAGTCGCGGCAGCCAGCGGATTTGGGGCGAAACTGCAGCAGACCCTAAACCTGAACCTCGGCATTGCCAACCTCACGGCCGGCAATCTCATCAGCCTGTGCGGCGTGTTGGTGATAACCCTGGTTGTGATGCGGGTGTTCGTCGACGGCGTGGTTGCAGAGGAAATTGTTGCCCTGAGCTTTGCGACAATCATCGGGATTATGCTGTTAATAGGACCACGGTTGATGCGTGAAAACCCTCGCGATAAAAATGCGCCACCGCCACCCCGAAAGAGGTGACGGCAACGCGGAAATGCCGCAGGACCCTCGTGAATCCAGGCGAAATCGCGGCTATCAGCAGTTGTAGTACAGCTCAAACTCAAGCGGGTGAGGATGCACGAACAGCTTTTGCACCTCATTTTCGCGCTTCAAGCGTATCCATGTCTCTAACAGGTCCGTGGTGAAAACGTCACCTTCGGTCAAGAATTCGTAGTCATCCTCCAGGGCATTCAGAGCCAAATCCAACGACGGTGGCAGTTTCTCGATATCGCGGTATTCCTCGGGAGGAAGCTCGTAAAGGTCCTTGTCGATAGGGTCGGCAGGTTCGATACGATTGCGGATTCCATCCAGACCAGCCATCAGAATGGCGGGGAAAGCCAGGTAAGGGTTCGCAGACGTGTCCGGCACACGGTACTCGACACGCTTTGCTTTCGGGGAAGTGCCGGTGACCGGAATACGAATGCAAGCCGACCGGTTACGCGCGGAATACACCAGGTTCACGGGGGCTTCAAAGCCCGGAACCAAGCGGCGGAACGAGTTGATGGACGGGTTCGTAAACGGCAGAATAGCGGCGGCGTGACGCAGCAACCCGCCGATAAACCAACGTGCCATGTCAGACAGACCGCCATAGCCGTTTTCGCCGTAGAACAGGGGATTGCCGTCTTTCCACAGAGACACGTGGCAGTGCATACCCGAACCGGCCTGACCCCACAGCGGCTTCGGCATGAAAGTGACGGTCTTGCCCAGTTCGATAGCCTTGTTTTTCACGATGTATTTGAACACCGTGAGGTTGTCTGCGGCGTGCAGCAGAGTGGAATAGGTGTAGTTGATTTCCTGCTGACCCGACGCCCCGACTTCGTGGTGAGCACGTTCGATTTCGAACCCCGTCTCTTGCAAGGCGCGCACAATGGCGTCACGGTCATCAGCGGTGGCGTCCATCGGGGGGACGGGGACGTAGCCGGCTTGGAAAGGCATCTTGTTGCCCAAGTTGTGCCCGTCCTCCCAATCGCCGGAGGTCTCCGGCGATTCCCGAGAACCAATTTTTACGAAAGTATCGTGGGGATCCGTGCGGAACTGGATGGAATCAAAAATGTAAAACTCCGGTTCGGGAGCCAGGAACGCTGTGTCGGCGATACCGGTGGACTTCAGGTAGGCCTCTGCCTTTTGCGTCACGCCACGCGGATCGCGAGAAAATGGTTCGTTCGTGAAGGGATCCACGATGGAGGAATACAGCACCAGAGTCGGCTCCTTACGGAAAGGATCGACGAAGGCCGCGGTGGGGTCGGGAATTAGCTTCATATCGGATTCATGAATCGCGGTGAAACCATTAATGGACGACCCGTCAAACATCATCCCCTCGGTGAGGGTTTCCTCAAGCATATTGGTGGGGATGGTGAGGTGCTGCATAGTTCCATAAAGGTCGGAAAAGCGCACATCGATGAAACGAATGTTTTTTTCTTTGACAAAGTTAATTACTGATTGTGAATCATTAAACATGCCGGAACCTCCTGCAAGGTAAAATTTATATATATTTACCGTTCTATTTTTACCTTTCCCCCAAGGGTCCGCCAAATCGGCGCGCCCACAGATTTTGTCTGGTGATGGCATATACTTAGAGGCACGACAGGGGAGCGAAATTCGCTGAGAGTGCCGAGTCTTAATGCGTAGCATGTGGCGGGCAGACCCTCGCACCAGGCAAGTAATGTTGCCGAGGAAGTCGAGTAAATCTCGGTTCACGTCGCTCAGGACGTGAACTTTTCCCCTGCTCTTACTGATTCTAGAAAGGGCAGATATGTTTTCTATTACTCGGGGACAAGCCTCGTCCCGGACTTTGGCAGTGTTGGCTGCAGCAGGGATGTGCGCGGCTTTGCTGGCGGGCTGTACCGATTCCCGTCCGACCAGCAGCGCCACCGGCACACCGGGAACAGACAGTAACAAGTCCAGCGGCACGGTGACCCTTGTGACCTATGATTCATTCCCGTTGAGCGATGAAACTGCCGCCGCCTTTACCGACAAAACCGGTTACAAGCTAAAGGTCGTGAAAAATGGCGACGGGGTAGAGCTGACTAACAAGCTGATTTTGACCAAGGACGCGCCGTTGGGTGACGCCGTGTTCGGTTTTGATAACAACACTGCTCAGGCTGCCGTTGATGCCGGAGCCTTGGCTGATTTCACCGGGAAACTCGCTCCTAGCGTGCAAAAGTTGCGCGGGGATTCAAAACAATTGGTCCCGGTGGATCGTGGCGAGGTTTGTGTGAATTACGATGTCTCTTACTTCCAAAAGAAAGGTCAGCAGCCTCCGGCAACTTTCGATGACCTGACAAAGCCGGAATACAAAAATCTGACCGTGGTAGAGGATCCTCGTACGTCCACGCCGGGTCTGGCTTTCCTGCTGTCCACCATCAAAGCTAAGGGTGAAAACGGGTGGATGGATTACTGGAAGTCACTGAAAGCAAACGGGGTGAAGTCCGCAGGCTCCTGGGATGATGCGTTCAACGTTGACTTTACGGCAGGTTCTAATGACAACGGTAGCGCGGCGTATCCGATTATGGTGTCCTATGCGTCATCTCCGGCTTGGGCAGTCAGTGATGACGGGAGCGTTTCTACTATCGGGAACGTGCCGGCGACTTGCTATCAGCAGGTTGAATACGCCGGGGTGCTGAAAGGTGCCAAGAACCCGGCGGGCGCGGCGGCGCTGGTTCAGTTCTTGACCGAAGAAACAGCGCAAAAGGACCTGACCGAGAACAACTACATGTACCCGGTGCTGGATTCGGTACAGTTGCCCGAACCGCTGGCGAAGTTCGGCGCACCCTCTGGACAGGCTGCCGTGCTGAAAGAAGCCGACGTGGTGAAGAACCGCGAAGCCTGGGTGCGTTCCTGGGCCTCGATTATGGGCTAGGCGCCCCGAGTGTTCGAAAGGCGATAAATGGAAAAGACAGCCCCCAGGGTGGCTCTAGCGGTGATGGTGTTCCTGCCGCTGGCTTTCCTGGGGCTGTTTTTTCTGTGGCCGACCCTGCGGATTATCGGTCTGGGGCTGAGCGGCACGGCGACCGGTCTGGGTTCGGGGGGGACTGCCGGCGTTGGCGGGTCGCTGCGCGAGATGCTCGGTCGAACCCGAACCTGGACGACGCTGTTTTGGACCCTAGAAATGGGTTTGCTGGGGACTGTATTCTCGGTGTTTCTGGGGGTCGCCGGGGCGTGGGCGCTTTACGGGCTGAGGATTCCGGGGCGTCGAGTGTGGCGTACCCTGACCGGGGTGCCCTTCGTGCTGCCATCGGTAGTGGTTGGCGTAGCATTCCAGAATTTGTTGGGTCCGGGTGCCCCCTTGGGTTTCCTGGGACTTTCCGAGAGTCGCGCCGCGATTATCTTGGCGATGGTGTTTTTTAACTTTTCCCTGGTCGCGAGGATAGTCGGTAACGCCTGGATGCGTTTGGATCCGCGTCCCGCACAAGCCGCGCGGGCATTGGGTGCCAGTCCGGCTCGGGCGTTCTTGACGGTGACCTTGCCCCGACTCGGACCGGCGATTTTTGCCGCAGCTTCGTTGGTGTTCCTGTATTGCATTACGTCTTACGGTCTGATTAGGGTGCTCGGTGGAGTAAAAATCACGACGTTAGAAGTCGAGATTTACCTGGAAACTGCCAGCTATCTCAATCTTTCAGGAGCCGCGGTTTTGTCCATCCTGCAAATTCTCATCGTGCTGGCAGCTTTGGGGATTAACGGGGTCGCGCGGGCTCGCTTCGAGCGCGCGGGGGCGCTGCGCACCGTGCCGCCCCGGCGGGTGCGTCGTGAGGACACTTTCGCGCTGGTCTTGACCGGTCTGGGGATTCTGTTAGTGGCAGTGCCACTGGTTTTCATGGTGGTGGCTTCGCTGCGTCTGGCAGGTCGCTGGACACTGGCAAACTATCAGGCATTGGGACAGCCGGGAATCGTGGCGCAGCTGCCGGGCACGGCTTGGGGAGCGTGGGGATATTCCCTGCAGGTGGCGTTACTCTCATGCGTGATTTCCCTGGTCATGGGGTTATCGGTGGCTCTGGTCGTGTCGCACCGAGTGCCGCTGAATTCGCGGTGGCGCGGTGCTCAAGAACTGTTCGATATGCTGTTTTCCTCTCCCCAAGGTGTCAGTGCGGTCACGGTGGGGTTCGGAATGCTGATAACTTTGCAGGCTCCGCCACTTTCTCTGCCCGCTAACGCGTTGTTTTTGGCAGCTGCACAAGCGGTGGTGGCGGTGCCACTGGTGTTACGCTCGGTCTTGCCGACTTTGCGGGCCATCAATCCACATCTGCGAGAAGCGGCAGCGACTTTGGGGGCAAATCGGCTGCAGTCTTTTGCCACCGTCGAGTTGCCCGTTTTGGCGCGGGTCAGCGGGGTCGGGGCTGGCTTTGCTTTCGCGATTTCCCTGGGCGAGTTCGGGGCGACCAGTTTCCTGGCCAGACCGCTAGAGCCTACGCTCCCGGTAGCAATTTTTGCTTTGAGTTCCCGTCCGTCCGCGCAGGCACAAGGGGCGAGCGCCGCCGCGAGCGTGGTGCTGGCGCTGACTTGTGCGTTGGTGATGTTCGTGGCAGAAAACGGTTTTGCCACGGCTACGCGAGGCTTGCGGTGGCGACTTAAACTGTCCTCGAAGGGAGAATAAACACGTGAACGAAACTGCCCACCCGGGCTTGTGCCTGCGGCAAATCACATTTTCCTACCCGCCAAATCGCCGCGGCGAGAAGCCAGTGCCTATCTTGCAATCCGTGAATCTGGACGTGAAGCGGGGCGAGATTATGGTGCTGCTGGGACCTTCCGGCTGTGGGAAATCGACCCTGCTACAGATTGTGGCAGGATTACTGTCTGCCGACTCCGGCACTCTGACCTGGGACGGTGTCAACCAACAACCCGTTCCGACGCATCGGCGCGGGTTCGCGATGCTGTTCCAAGATTGCCAACTGTTTGCCAACCGCAACGTGGAACGCAACGTCGGCTACGCCCTAGAACTGCGCCGACCGCGCCCCCGCAAAACAGAAATAGCCCACACGGTCGCCGAAATGCTGCAGTTGGTGCGGTTGAAAGGCATGGAAAAGCGCCGGGTTGATACTCTGTCAGGAGGGCAGGCTGGTCGGGTCGCCCTCGCTCGCGCCTTGGCTGCCAGACCAAAACTGCTGCTGCTAGATGAGCCACTTTCGGCCCTTGACGAACAGTTGAAATATGAGCTAGCTGCCGAAATTCGCGACATCGTGAAACGCAGCCAAATCACCGCTGTTTACGTAACTCATGATCAGGCAGAAGCGTCGTTGGTGGCGGACCGGGTGGGAATAATGCTGGCTGGCGTGATTCGTCAGACCGGCACGTTGGACGAGTTAAAAGCCCACCCGGATACTCGTGAAGTCGCCAAGTTCCTGGGGGTCAGTTTCCCTTCCCGGTAGTTTTGAAAATTCGTTAAACTGGGGAAACCAACACAGCGCCCCAGGCCCGTTTTCGTCTGATTGTTCCGGCTATGCGGTGGTGTTTCGGAAAGGAAACGACAATGAAGCAAGACATGATAGCCCCTCTCGCAACCACAGATTTGTATGATGAATATGGTGACAAGCTGCGGGTTTGTGATATGCAGATGACCAACTTTGGCGGGCACAAGGCTTTTGCCGGAAAGATTACAACCATTCATTGTCACCTGGACAGTGGTCTGGTGAAAGCCACGCTCAACACGCCGGGGCGGGGTCGGGTCTTGGTTGTTGACGGCGAAGGTGACCTACACGCGGCCTTATGCGGGGACCTGATTGCGGGTGCTGCGGTAAAGAATGGTTGGACGGGAGTCGTCATCAACGGGGCGATTCGTGACTCGGCAACGATTCGCGGTCTGGCTCTGGGCGTAAAAGCGCTGGGCACAACCCCACGCAAATCCATCAAAGACAGCGTGGGTGAAACCGATGTCGAGCTAAACTTCGGGGGCATCACGTGGCGCCCCGGAGACACCTTGCACGCCGACATGGACGGAATCGTTTTGCTCCCCGAAGAGTGAGCCAACGCCCTTGTGAATGGAGGTTCCAGGCCCCCTATCGTGCTCAAAATACGTAAGGTACGCCGGCGGGGCGCAGTACTAAAGATCAAAGTATCAGCTTGGCTTTTAGTGAACGCATCATGTCAAAAGTGTTGCAGTATTTTACTTTAAGGTGTTGGCAGGCTTCGGGTATCTTTATGCGCCTTTTTCGGTTTGGTTCTGGTTTCTCCAGTGTTACTACAACAAAGCCATGCGCTTTAGCGTAAGCAACTAGGAACAGGTCAGCGCTTTGCCGGAAGGTGTTAATCGCATGTTGCTTGTAGTGTTGGTCTCCAGCCCAGGTACTCAAGTCTTTCACATATTTCAAGGTGTTTTCGTCAATGTCCAGGAAAAACCCTTTCCTGGAATCTATCCAGGTAAGGAGATTTTTGTCGTTACCGTTCATCAGCTCGTCATAAACATTTTTAATACTGTTAATATCACCGTTGGTCATGGCTCTATTTAGCCACTCCCAGAACCCGGGAGCTATGTCGAAACCATAATAGCGGTTTTTGGACTCGATAAAAATGTTTGTGTCTAACAGGTATTTCACGCCACCTCCAAGTGTTTTGCGAGGTGATCTATAGCTTCCGGATCTTTGATTCCGAGGATGCTTAACGCTTCGGTGTACAGGGTTTGCCCTTCGAGAGTGCTGGTGATTATTGCGCGAGTCAGGGTTTTACTGGCACGCAAGGGGAGCATGTTATAAAAGTTTCCACCCGCACTGCCCGGGGTCGAGTTATGCAGGTATTCTAATGCTTGTTCTTCTTCTTTTTTATACCAGGTGGTGTATTTGTCCCAGGATAATAGCCCCGCTCCGTAAATCCGGTTCAGTACTGTTAGCGTGCTGGTGTAGGTTTGTCGAGCCAGGTTATCGACTAATTGTTGGTTGAGTTCTCTTGTGGTTATGTTTGTGATGAGAGAATCGGGAATCAGGGTGTGTGCCGCGAATTCGTTACACCACAGTTCTGTATCGTTCTTATCGGATTTTCCCGTATCGGTAAGCGTGGGGTTGTCTAGTGCGCTTTGCCCCAGAAGTATGTGCCCAAACTCGTGTAGGAGAGTGAAAATTTTCCCAGCACGGGTATCTTGACCGTTGATGAATATTAGCGGTGTGATTGCATCTGTCAGGGCGAATCCTCTGAATTCGTCAACGTCTAGAATTCGGTGTGTGTTGTGTTGAACTATCCCGTTCACTATGACGAGTATCCCGGTCTCTTCAACCCTTTGGCATAAGACCCGAAAAGCCTCATCGTATTTTCTGGCTTCTTGGTGGGTTAAGGGCAGTTTCAACAGCGTTATAGCATTTTTTGCGGCTTCTTGTACAGGAGTTCCTGTACTACAGGAAGCGACGAAATCGAGAGGTTCTGCATCGTTTTCCAGCGCATAGTCACGGTACCAGTCTTGTTTAGCTTGGGAATCATAGATCGTATCCAGCAAGTCTGCTGTTAAGTGCGTAAGATCCCGGTTCTTCACTGTTCGCATATCCGGGATAGGCAGAACTTCTGCCGGAGGCGTGTCCAAGAACAGCATCCCAACAGGCGTGTGGGTTTTATCCGCAAAAGACTGTAATTGCTTGAGAGTCGGGCTGGTTTTTTTGCTAATCCAGTTCCCCAGACCGGGAATGCTCTCGGTCAGGTCGAGCAGGGATTTACCACTGCGTTCTACCGCCCACAATAGCAATTCTGGGGAAACACTCACCCGCACACTCACGACGCATCCCCCTGTTGCCTAGAACCGTCCGCAGACCAATGCCCATTTACTGCTTCAGTTTATAAGAAAAGGATTCGCAGCGTGCAGGGTTTCCACCCGAGAGCGCGGACTAACCAGAAAAACCTCACCCGGGACTAGCCTACTTGGGCGAGGAGGCGCGGTTCTGAGGGAGCTGCCGGGGCGTCGGGGACGTGGAAAGCGGTCCGGATACGCGCGCCAACCTGCGCGCTGCAGCCGACGAACAGGTATTCCAGATTTCGCAGGTGGGTGACTTTACCAACCTTGGTTCCTTCTGGATTGTAAATGCCAATCTGGGCGCCCACGTAGCGTTTATAGTCAAAAGCCAGCGCCACGCAGTCCTCAAAACGGGCAGCCACCAAGTCAAACAGGGTGTCAAAATCAATCCAAGATTCATTGTTATAGGACAGCACCAGCGTGTCCGTGTCTATCTGCGAAATCAGGCTTTGCAGAGCCTGGGGCATCTCGCGTTTCCGGTTATACGCCGAATGTGTGGCGGAATCCCGCGCGTCTATCCGCTTTTGTGCCACGCCGTAAGCCTCGGGACAATCCCAACGAATCAGCGTCTCCCAGATGTGGTAGTTCGTAAAGTAACGATGCTGGTTATAGGGCGGATCGAGGTAAACCATGTCAAAATGCGGAGTCGCGGGGTCAGCGATGAGTGCGTTCGTGTCACGCTGGTAGGTGGTACCCGTGCCGTCCAGAAGCTCGGGCACTCGCAGTTCCAGGTTATTGTACGAGCGCGGAGCCCACTGTTTCAGGTACGCCATCTGCAGCCCGGTCGTGGAGTCCACTCGGTCTGCCGCCTCCATCAGAGAAGTCAGCAGGATAGGGTATCGGGGGTCGGCGGCAAACTCCGCCTCAATCCGATTGCGGATAGCATCGATACGCGCTCCGTTCTGCGGTTGGAAGAACCGGGATTTTTCGCAAAACGTTTCCGTAAAGTATCCCGGCTCGCCGGGGGTGGCTTCTAAGTCGCACAAGATAGTTCGCAGCTCGCGGTCGTTTATCTGACGTTTGTCGGTGGCGATATAGCAATCCGACAGCACCCGGGAATAGCTGGCCACGTCATTAGCGGCGGTAGTAATCCCGAGAGCTTTAAATGCTTGGGCAACCCTGGTCGTCCCGGTAAACGCGTCAAGGGCGGTGCGCGCGCCCGACAGGTTCGCAATCTGTGCCAACGCCGGCACCAAAGTGCGTTTTGAACCCAAGTATTTAATCACACGTGCTCCCTCTCTCTCCCCGAGATTAACATGAGGGAAGGAGAAAACCGCGCAGGCGCGCGGAAAAACGGGAAATCAAGACTTGTGAACGCGGGAAACGAAACTACATGCCGCCGGCGTAATCGAGTTGACCCCAGGCATAATACAGCCCAATCGCCGCCGAAATCGAGAGGTTCAAGGAACGACGTCCGTCCAGCATAGGAATGCGAACCCGGCTGGTGACACGGGGGTCATCCATGACTTCAACCGGCAGCCCGGTATCTTCGGGACCAAACATGAGACCATCCCCGTCCTGGAACTGAATCTGGGGCAGCAAGATGTCAGTATGACCGGTGAAGGCATAAAGTTTGCCGGGCACGTGCGCCAAGCAGTCGTCCAAATCAGGGTGACGCTCCAGATGCGCCAGGTCGTGATAGTCCAGTCCTGCCCGCTTCAACTTGGTGTCGTTATCCAGGTCGAACACGGTCGGTTCGACCACATGCAGGGTAGCTCCGGTACAGGCAGCCAGGCGAATCGCCGCACCGGTATTCCCGGCAATGCGAGGTTCAAAGAAGATCACGTGCAACATAACACCCCTATTCTAAGTAGGTTTCATGATGCAATGAAAAATCCGGAGCTGAAACCTGTAAAATAGACAGAATGGCTGATGAAATGGATTGGCGTGCCGGGCTCGGAAGTCTACTCAACGCTAGCGAAGTGGACTTTACGAACCAGCCTTTGGCTATCCAGATAGACGGAGAAACCCTGATTCCGCTGCGACTGGCATTGTCTGGGGAATGGACAGAAAAACGCGCTACTTGGCGCGACCTCACCTCCCGGTGGGTATCTGTCACCAAGGGACTGAATGCGACCCAGCTCGTCGCGATGCGTCACCTTTTTGAGCACAGTGCCCACGCCCAACTCGTGAAGTTAAGCCACCTTGACGCTACCGGTCTGGACCTCCTGGAGAAGTGCGTCACCAGCGGAGTTACCGTCTATTCGGACACGACTCGTACTACTGTGTTATGTCCCACTACTAGGGGGTCTCAAGCCGTCCTGGTCATCACCCCACACGAGGACGGCTCGGTGACGGTGGTGGCTCGTGCTGAAAACTCTGTGCCCGGACCTCGCTACGAAACGGCAGACACCGCTGACGCCGACTGCCAGTCTCTCGGCACCAGACTGCAAGTGTTGCGCGGGCGTTTCGTAGCCTGTACGGGAATTAAAGCGGGAGTAAACGAGGAACTGCACGCGCTGGCTGCGGCGCAGGCCCGATGGGAAATCCCGGCTGCGCAAGCCAACGATTTTTGGGCGAACTATGCCAAACACCTGGGAGAACTGGGGATGCTGTCCCCGGACTCAATGAATCTGGTCCAGGAACATGCTTTTGGTACACCTCAGTTATGTGGATTGTTGCGCCTCCACGAAATGAATCCCCAACTGGTCGAAATACGCTGGACCGTACGTCGTCGTTCCGCCACTGACACCGTGGAAGTGCCCCTGGATCCCAATACTGCGGATTCGGAAATCCAAAAGGCGATGCATAGCGTCGGCTCCCTGGGGGGATGGAATGCATCCGAGATTCAGACGTTCTTTACGAAAAAATTTCCCATTTTTGAGTTGGATCGGATTCGCGAGCTGATTGCAACCATTAATGCTTCTCAACGTGCCGAAGTGGACATATCCCCCGAACTGCAACACATTCAGATTTTTTCGGATGGTCCTGCGCTTGACCTGCGGATTGACCAGATTATTTCTCCCGGTCAAGCAACATCCCAGTCTGACGAAGATGCCCCTGACTTTGCTGCGGATTTTGAAGGACTGCCTGAAGACGAGCCGCGGGGCTGGGGGCTGCGTTATGGGCTGGACCTGGGGTTGCGCCTGGGGCAAGAGGACTTGGACACAAAAGAATTTCTGGCAGCCCTGGGGCGGGTGGAACGCTGGTGGCAAACCCCTGAGGGTAACTGGGTGGATTTGTATGCGGCGAAAAATCAGCAGCTGAAACGGCTGATTCGGGAGTTTACCGATTTAGGGCTCAACGATTTTTCCGGAGGGGCGGACTTTTCGGTCGGAATTTCCAATTTCGGACTGGTCTCGGCGTTGGACGCGCTGGCGACGACGCGTCACTTCTCCGGAGATTGGGAACATGCCGTCAACAAATTGGTGGACCCGCCTGAAGTTTCGACACCCGCATTGGCGCGAGGCACTTGGCGTGGCTATCAAGAGGACGGTTTCCATTGGATGATGGCTCGAGCTACAGCTGGTTTGGGTGGCATCTTGGCTGATGATATGGGTTTGGGCAAGACCATGCAGATGCTGGCGGTCATCGCTGGGCAAAAACAGCAGTTGATGGATAGTCCCGCGAACGCTGCCGGGGCGGTGTTTGTGATAGTTCCCGCCAGCTTGATGGGAACTTGGGAGGAACAGGCGTCACGGTGGTTCCCGGATTTGCATCTGTACGCGCAAAAGACCAGTGTCGGTAAGGTCGCGGCGGACTGGGAGCGGGTCGCTCGCGAAGTAAAGCAAGCGGACTTGGTGCTGACTACCTACACGTTGGCGCGCATGGACATAGACTTTTGGCAGACCCAGAGCTTTTCAGGTTTAGTTTTCGATGAAGCCCAATTTGTGAAAAACCCTTCCACTGCCACCCATAAAGCCTTGGTGCGTCTGCGCGCCAAGTGGGCTTTTGCCTTGACCGGTACACCTATTGAAAATACTGCCACTGACCTGTGGTCGATTATGTCCCTGACAGTTCCCACGGTGTTGCCCAGCCTATCGGTATTCACGCGCCGTTTTGCCGCTGAAGCCCTCAGTGATCGCGGTGAGGCAGCTGCCGAACTTTCTGACCGGGTGGCGCCGTTCCTGCTGCGTCGCACCAAGGACAGCGTCGCTCAGGAGCTGCCGGAAAAGATTGAACAGATAGTCTCTATTGACCTGGAACCGGCGCAGCGCACCTGGTACGCCAAATATTTGACGGCAGCTCGAGCCCAAGTCGCAGATGCCAATTCTCCTCGCATCAACATCCTCACGGCTTTGACCCGACTGCGCCAACTTGCTCTGAGCGCCAAGCTCATCGACCCGCAGGCACACGAGGACGGGGCAAAAGTCACGTACCTGCTGCAAACGCTGGAGGGGCTGCGCGATGATAGCAACTTGAATCCCCGACAGCGTCATCAGGCGCTGGTGTTTTCTCAGTTCACGTCTTTCTTGGCGATACTGCGGGAAAGGCTGGATCAGGCGGGAATTGACTACGCCTATCTGGATGGCACCAGTCGTGATCGCGACCGGCAGGTGGCACGGTTCCAAAACGGAGAAGTCGATGTATTCCTGATTTCGTTAAAGGCTGGTGGATTTGGTTTGAATCTCACGCAGGCAGATTACGTGTTTCTCACCGACCCGTGGTGGAATCCAGCGGCGGAGGCTCAGGCCGTCGATAGAGCACACCGACTGGGGCAAAAACGATTCGTCAATGTTTACCGGCTGGTCGCTACCGACACGATTGAACAGCGCGTCCTGGAGCTACAAGAAAAGAAACGCGACCTCATTGGGGCGGTACTCTCCGGTCAGGAGAATCGGGAAGTGTCTGCGGGAATCACCCTCGATCAGTTACGCAGCCTGCTGGGATGAAACTTCGGCAGTGCTCCTGGCAGCGTCGCCCGGTGGCCCGAGCACCTGGTAAATATTCCCCAAATTCTGGCATTGACTATGTGGGCGTGAAAGAATGAAACCGTGATTGATGACATTGTTGAAGGGCGTAATTATTTCCAACGTTCTGCCGTCCGGGCTAAATCCCTGGTGCGCGGTGATCCGCTGGTGGGTTCAGGTCTGATTGTGATTGGGGTTTACTCGGGTAACGCCGAGGTCGCCGAGGTGATGCGCGGCTCGGCAAAAACGGTTCGTTTTATGCGTCCGGACGGTACTCTTTCCGCAGAAGCCGCCACGGATCCGGCTCAGATTGGTATCAAGCTGGCCAGTGGTTACGTTCTGGTGAAAGCCAGTGCGACTGGCAAGGACGATGTGGATGAGAATGCCTTTTTCCTGACTCCGACCGCCTCCATGGTCGAGATATGGCAATTCGCCGAAGCTGACTGAGCTCCGTTTCGGCATCGGCAATCCGCGGTTTTTTCGCTAAATTTCGCGGTCTGTGTTTCCGTCGCGGAACTCATCTTGAGAATGACGGCTAAACCCGCTAAATTTGATTTGCCTTTGGCGCCAGCGAGGGTGGCGGAATGGTAGACGCGCAAGCTTGAGGTGCTTGTGACCAATTGCGGTCGTGAGGGTTCAAGTCCCTTTCCTCGCACAAGACCCGGTAATCCGGGTCCTTGTTGTATTTTCGTTCGGGGGGATTCATGTCTGAAACGCCTTTCGTTCAGGGAATCGCTAAATTTGTTTCCACCAGTGCCGCTGCAGGAGAAATCGGGGCGCATCGACCCTTCCCGGTGCACGGCACCCTCCTAACCTTGGACGTGCCACGGGCTGCGGACGCACCTGAAGTCGCGGCAGCTTGCCAAGACCCCGGAATCCAGAGATTTACCAATATCCCAGTGCCTTTCGGCCCGGAACACGCGGACAACTTTTTAAACGAACTTTGCCCCCGGTTGTGGGACGAGGGGGGAGCCAGCTGGATTATCCGTGCTTTTGATTCTCAAACCGCCCACCTGGCAGGGACGATTTCGCTGCGAGTCGGGATGGAAAAGACTGTAAATGTCGGTTATTGGATAGCGCCCGAATGGCGGGGACGCGGGCTGATGCGTGAAGCATTGCAACTTGCAGTCACCACCGCGTTTAATCTGTTGGGCTTTGAATGCGTGACCTTGGAAGCGCACCCGGAAAATCTGGCGTCCATCCGGGTCGCGTGGCATTGCGGTTTTCGGTTTGGCGGAATTTTGCGTGGTATTGGCTTGCATCAGGGACAACGAGAAGACCGTGCCGTGGCGACGCTGCTGCAGGGAGACCCGCTCGAACCGGCAACCGAGTGGACCGCCCTTGTGAAACGATTGCAACTCAGTGACCGGGGAAACACCTCGGACTAGGGAAAGAAGTACAAAATGAGCCAACCAGAACTGCCTACCCCCGACCCGCGTGACCCGGAAGCCCTCGTGCGGCAATTTCACCAAGTCTATGACCTGCCAGTGGTGACAACGGGACCAAACATCGAAAACGAGCGGATGCATATGCGCTTGTCACTGATTTTAGAAGAAACTTCCGAGTTGGTGCGCGCGCTATACGGTCAGAAAGCCTATGCGGCGCTGCGCGGGGTGATGGACGGAATCAGTGAACTGGACGAGGGCGCTCGCGACACTGTCGAGGTCGCCGATGCGTTGGCAGATTTGACCTACGTTGTTTACGGCATGGCTCTGGAGGCGGGAATCAACCTGCCGGCAGTATTGCAGGAAGTTCAAGCGTCCAATCTGTCGAAGCTGGGTCCGGACGGGAAACCGATTTATCGCGATGACGGTAAAGTTTTGAAAGGGGAGGGATTCTTTCCCCCGAACATTGCCCGAGCCTTGCAGGTCCCGCTGGCGCCAGAACTGTAAACCTCACTCCGAACCGGTTGAAATATTTATCGCGAAACCGGTGCACTAGCTGGCATTTAGGTTAGGATTAAGACGTTTTGTTGGAAGGCGTCAATCCTAGAGGAGCTGAAGCGGGAGGTAGTGTGGTCCGAGTTACTGTAGTCGGTGGTGGATATGGGGGAATCACCGTGGCAGGCGGTTTGGATGATGTCGCCGAAGTGACTTTGGTGGAACAAAAAGACCAGTTCGTGCATCACGCAGCAGCTTTGCGTGCCGCCGTCGATGATATTTGGACCCACACCATATTCATGCCCTACTCGCGCCTATTAAAGCACGGTCGGGTCGTGCACGGAGAAGCGACCCGCGTCGAGGGAACCACCGTTCACCTGGCAAATCATGACCCTATTGAAGCGGATTACCTGGTTTTAGCGACTGGGACCACCTACCCCTATCCGGCGAAACACAATATCCCGACAGCTTCGTTGGCGAAACGGCGTCTGGAAGAAACCCGGAATAATTTGTCGCAAGCGAAGCGGGTCATGCTGGTTGGCGCGGGTACTGTTGCCATTGAATTCGCCGGCGAGCTGTTTACGAACTTTCCGGATATAGAAATCATTATGGTGGATCGTTCCCCGCATATTTTGGGGTCTAACGAGTATGCCGAAGACCTGCGTGAGGTTTTGACCGCGGATTTGCAACAGGCGGGAGTGCGTCTGGTTTTGGGCGCTCCCTTGGCGTATTTACCGCCAACCGATATCGGGGAGTTGGCTCCTTTCCATGTCGAGACGCAAGCCGGAGTGGGAATCGACGCCGATATGTGGTTCCTGTGCTACGGTGCCCAAACGGCTTCGGGCTATCTGCGGGCAAACTACGGTGATTCCCTCAACAATGAGGGGCAGGTCACGGTGGATGAATACCTGCGGGTAAAAGGTCAGAATCACGTCTACGCGGTCGGCGATATTACCGATGTTCACGAGTCTAAACGGGCTGACGCGGCTCGGGCACACGCGCGGGTAGTGGTGGCAAATATTAAAGCGGAGATTGCCGGGCAGGCACCCTCCACCACCTATACCCCCGGTAAGATGTGGATTGTTTTGCCCTTGGGAGTCGAGGGGGGAGCGTCCCAGCTGACCGGTCCTAACGGAGAATCACAAATCGTAGGTCCTGACGAAACCTCCGAAATCAAAGGCACCGACCTGATGGTGACCATGGTCAGAGGTCAGCTGCATCTACCTTAGAATATGTTGTTTCTCTAACCGGATCGGTTCCTTACGGCAGGTTCGCACCAGGTGTCACCAGACCTTTCCCTGGAGTCACATTGACAGGGTAAAGCCCCTGGTTTCCCCCTGAATTGTCCTGCAATGTTTGGTCCTGCACATTAGAATTGGACTTATGAAAAATCCTCGTACGGAGTTAGATAATTTGATTGCCGCACTGCAGCGGCATTTGGAAGTGGCATCTGTAGCCGACAGCGATATGGACGATTCGTCGGTCTTGAGCGATGCCGAAGAAAAGCTTCGTGACGCCTTTTTTACCTACGATGATGCGCTGTTTACTGCCACCGGGGTCGAGTTGCCCTTTGACATCCTCGAAGATGACGACGAGGAATACGACGACGATTTCATCGATGACCTCGATGATGATGATGATGAAGACGACGACAACGATTATCTGGACGAAGGCGACTTAGAGGACTTTGACCTGCACGGTGAGGACTGATTTCGGCTGTCACGTCGCCTCTCCTGGGGTGTGGTGCGCTATGCGTAATCAGAGTCAGATGCAAAAGCACTAGGTCACCGGTAGTCGCGGGTCAGAAACCTCATCTAAAGCCGACATGACTTGACGTGGCACTTTCGTATCTAGCGCCCCCAAGACTTGACGGAATTGTTCGGCACTGCGCGCCCCGACTATGGCACTGGACACACCGGGCTTTTGCAAAGCCCAAGCGAGTGACACTGCCAACGGAGAAACTTCCAAACCCTGCGCCGCGGTCGCTACCGATTCCACGATGCTGCGATACCTTCCTTGCAGATAAGGCTGCACAAAACCTTGCAGATGAATAGAGGCGGCGCGAGAATCCGGCGGCACCGAATTGCGATATTTACCGGTCAAGACCCCGCGACCCAGCGCCGACCATCCCAAAAACCCAAATCCCAGCGACTGGGCAGCAGGTAAAACTTCGGCTTCCGCCTGCCGGTTCAACAACGAGTACTCATTTTCCACCGCCGCTAAACCCGGCACATTAACTGTGCCTTCCCGCAGACGTGCCGCTGCGTAAGCACACTGCCAGCCCGCATGATTAGACAGCCCCACATACCGCGCTTTTCCGCTCGACCATGCCGACCATAACGTCCCCAGTATCAGGTCAAAGTCGGTGTGCGGATCGGGAACCTGCAGCAACCACAAATCCACGTAATCAGTGCCCAAATTGCGCAGGGTTCGATCCAGACTGCCCAACAGGTTCTGGCGGGAGGCGTCCACGAAAGATTCATCATGCCGCCGCGAGACCCCCGCTTTTGACACGATAACCAGGTCTTCGCGGGCAAAATGAGGTGCGGGGAATTCGGTATCCATCGCGGTAGAGCTACCAGCGGAACCCAGCAGATGACCCAACACCACCTCGGCTTGACCGTCTCCGTAAGTTGGGGAAGTATCAATCAAGTTCCCCCCGACCTCGACGAAAGCCTCGAGCTGAGCGGCTGCTTCGGATTCTAAGGTATCTCGTCCCCAAGTTAGGGTTCCCAAACCCAAAGCTGAAACCCGCATACCGGTATTTCCCAGACGTCGCATCTCCATGATTTCCAGCCTAGTCGAGGAAGGTCCGTGAACTGCCTAGCCCGCGGCGGCAGGACCGATTTCCGAAATTTTTTCTAACATTGCTGGGTCGACTTCCGGGCTAATACCACCGAAAACGGGACAGAGGTTTTGAAAGTAACACCAGTCGCAGAGTCGAGATTTCCGCGTTTCAAAACGATTCGCGTGCAGGTGAGCAGCTATGTCTGACCACAGCGCGTTAATTTCAGCTGCGAACTCGTCCACGTTGGCATCTGTGGGGTCGAACGTCAGAACCTGAGGGTTGCCTCCCAGGAACAACAACTGGGTCCGCTTGGGAGTGACTCGATATTGTTCCCGGTACAGCAGAGCATACATCCGCATCTGAAAGACGTATTCTCCGGTAAAGCGCATATCGGGAGCCTTGCCGGTCTTGTAATCAATGATGCGTACGTCCCCGTTGCCTGCCTGTTCTACACGGTCGATAAATCCGCGCAGCCTTAAACCGCTGGATAATACCGTTTCCACCCCCAGCTCCCGACCGCTAGGATGCAGCCGGCGCGGATCTTCCAAGGAAAAATAAGCATCAATAAGCTGGCGGGCGGCAGCTTTCAACTCCTGCTCGGAAGTCTGTGCCAAGACTTCGGAAAGTTTATAAGCTCCATCCGTGACCTTTTCCCAAGCGCGGTCCACGGTTTCACGCACCGTGGGAGCTTGTCGCTCGGCGGGAGGCAAATCAAACATATCCTCCAGCACCTTATGCACTAAACTGCCGCGCAAAGCGGCGGGGCTTTGGGGCTCCGGGAGTTTATCAACGTATTTGAAACGCCACTTTAGGGGACATTGTTGAAACTGTTTCGCCGAAGATGCCGAAAGCGCTGGGGGACGAGGAGCGGGGGCAGATGACGATTCACTCATGCCTTCAGGTTATCGCCTGACTGCCAAAAATCTCTTCGTTTACCAGACCGATTGCGTCGGGGTGAAAAACCATAGGTTAAGATAATGGCTATGGCTCAATCTCAGGAAAAACCATTCATTCCCGGCGGTCCAGCGCGTCGCCGCGGTCCGTTTCGCAGTGGAGAGTGGGTCCAGCTGACCGATGAAAAAGGTCGAGTGCATACGACTCTACTGCGCGAAAACGGCTATTTCCAATGCCATCAAGGAACCTTGCGTCACCAAGAAATTATTGGGAAACCGGAGGGCACAATTTTTCCTTCGGAGCGCGGCGAACATCGCTTCACCGCCTTGCGTCCCCTGCTGGTTGATTATCATCTGTCCATGCCACGCGGGGCGCAAATCCTCTATCCAAAAGACGCTGCGCAAATCGTGATGGAAGGCGATATTTTCCCCGGTGCGAACGTTGTCGAAGCCGGGGTGGGCAGTGGTGCTATGACTATGAGCCTGTTGGGGGCAGTAGGGTCATCCGGGCATGTCACCAGTTTTGAGTTACGTCCCGATTTTGCAGAGGTAGCGCGATGCAACGTAGAGATGTGGTTTTGTGGGGACGTGAGCAACTGGGAGTTGCGCCTGGCTGATCTCAGTGCAGGGCTGCGAGATGGCGTGGCAGATAAATCTGTGGACCGGGTGGTGCTGGACATGTTAAAGCCGTGGGAGCACCTGGAACAGGTCCATCGAGTGCTGGTGCCTGGCGGGGTGCTGACCTGCTATCTCACCACCATTACGCAGCTGGCGCGGATGGTGCAAGACCTACGAAACTTCGGCGGATTCACGTCGTTGCGCTCTTGGGAGTCCCTGGTTCGACCGTGGCATGTTGACGGTTTGGCGGTCCGACCTGATCACCGCATGATTGCCCATACGGGATTTATATTTACAGCGCGCCGCCTGGCTGACGGCGAAACTTCCATTCGGCACGGCGAGGAAGCAGTGGGACAGTTCGACTCCCGCGACGCCCTGTGGGAAGACGAAACCCTTGACTATGAGGCTCCGCGCCCAATTTCGGATCAAAAATTGCGTCGCGTCATCCGGGATGCCACGGAAAAAGCCGCCTATCAACGGGATCAGACGGCTCGCCGGGAGACACATCAGGAGGAGCGCGATGAATGATTCCAATCCGAGTATCGAAGATTTGAAACGTGAGGTTATTTCTGTCGGAGAACACAACGCACGCCTGAAAGCTGCTCTGCGAGAAACAAAAACCCAACTGGAGTCCCTGCGCTCCCAGCTGCGACAAATCGGTCAACCGCCCTTGTCGCACGCTATTTTTGAAGGATTTTCCACCGATACTGTGACCGGAACGGATGTCAACCAGCCCTCTCGACTGGCAGAGGTCGCTTGGGACGGAAAGCACGTTCGCTTAGCGGTGCAGGAGTTCGCGGGGGTGGACCAGCTCCAACCGGGTGATGCCGTGTGGATAGACGCCACCCCGGTGGTGGTGGGTAGCGCCCCACGTTCCCTCTTTGGAACTGTGGCTACCGTATGTGACCTAAAGATGGATCGGTCGGTAGTACGCCTATCCAGCGGAACGGAAGTTGCGGTGCGGCTGCGCCCCGGTTTTGCCGAAACCTTGAAAGTCGGTGACACCCTTTTGGTAAATACGCGGGCAGGTTGGGGATTGGAACTGCTCGAAAGCGCCGGGGTCGAACAAGCATTGCAGCCCGAAGTGCCGGGAGTCACCTATGACGATATTGGGGGGCTGGACACGGAGATTGCGCATATCCGGGCGGCGGTGGAGATGCCCTATACCCATCGCAATCTGTTTGCCTCCTACGGTCTGAGCGCACCCAAAGGTGTCTTGCTGTACGGACCTCCCGGTTGTGGAAAAACCATGCTTGCCAAGGCTGTGGCGACATCCCTGGCGGTGCAATACGACCAACCCAGCGTGTTTCTCTCCGTGAAAGGACCCGAACTGCTCAGCAAGTTCGTGGGCGAAACGGAACGGCAGATACGTGCCATTTTTGACCGCGCTAGAGAACTGTCAGCGGGTACGCACCCCGTGGTGGTGTTTTTTGATGAGATGGAAGCCCTGTTCCGTACCCGCGGCTCGGGTATTTCCTCCGATGTGGAAACTATGTTGGTACCGCAACTGTTGACCGAGATGGACGGTTTGGATGAGCTGCGA
Source organism: Mobiluncus curtisii subsp. curtisii ATCC 35241 (assembly GCF_000146285.1). Lineage (GTDB taxonomy): Bacteria > Actinomycetota > Actinomycetes > Actinomycetales > Actinomycetaceae > Mobiluncus > Mobiluncus curtisii. The sequence goes on along the minus strand of NZ_GL385912.1, from coordinate 279,116 downwards.
GACGTGATAGTCATTGGCGCTTCAAACCGGGAGGACATGATTGATCCGGCACTGCTGCGCCCCGGTCGCTTTGACGTCAAAATTCGCGTGGGGCGTCCGGATGAGGCGGCGGCGCGGGGTATTTTGGCTCACCATTTCAGCCCAGCGACCCCTTTCGATGAGGCGCAAATGTCCGCGGCCGGGGGAGCGACAATTTTTGCTGTAAACCTGGTGGAAGCCGCGGTCAATCGCCTGTTTGTCCAGGAACCAGCCACTTATCTGTGCACCCTGCGCTACGTCGAGGTAGGGGGTAAAGAACACGAACGGAAAGTGTTTTTTAGCGACATGATTTCCGGGGCTTTGCTGGTTTCGATTGCGAACCAAGCCAAAAATTTAGCGATAGGTCGTGAACTGAACGGCGACGGGCACGGGATTCGCTGGGAGGATCTCAACGCCGCCCTTGCGGACACTATCGCGCAGACTGCGGCACTAACGTCGCTGCTGCCACCGGAGGCGCTGGCACGAGACTTGGGAATCAACTGCATTGCCAGCGGGGTCGTCCGCGACCCGTCATATTCCTAGTCAGGGGCTGGACTTGTGACAAATCAACGCGTGGTAGGAATCGAAACCGAGTATGGCATAGCGATTGACCCGGATTCGGAAGTTTACACTCAACCCGACTTCCGGCATAGTCCTGAGAGCCTGTCCGTGGTGGCGGCACAAGCTGTGCGTTCCTGGCAGGCGAGTTTGCGTCCGGATGGGCAAGCGATTGGCTGGGACTGGGAAGGGGAGGATCCCCTCCAAGATTTACGAGGCACGCGACTGGACCGCGCCAGTGCTGACCCGACCATGTTGACTGATGACCCCCAGCGGTTTGCCCCGGCATCTCCAGGTGTGGAGACTGCTGCGGAGGACACGTTTTCAGTGCAAGAGTTGGTGGGTCAATCCTCTCCCATGCTGACGAATGTGGTGTTAACCAATGGAGGACGTTTCTATGTTGACCATGCTCACCCCGAGTACTCCACTCCCGAAGTTTTGACCGCCCGCGATGCGGTGGTGTGGGACGTAGCGGGGGAATATGTGGCCCGACGAGCCATGAGCGTTGCCTCCAGCTATGGTTCACCGATCGTGCTGTACAAGAACAACACTGATTCCAAAGGGTGGTCTTACGGTTCACATGAGAACTACCTGTTGGCTCGGGAAGTTCCGTTTCCGCTGCTGCGCGATTGTTTGGTGCCATTTTTGGTGACGCGACCGGTGATTTGCGGTGCCGGTCGGGTCGGTATCGGAAAGAACAGTGAAACTTGCGGTTTCCAGATGTCGCAACGTGCAGATTTTGTAGGCGATTTGGTTGGTTTGCAAACCACGTTCAACCGACCCATCGTCAATACTCGTGACGAATCTCATGCCGGTTCAAAGTGGCGCCGTCTGCACGTCATCAACGGCGATGCGAATCGGTTCCCCGGCTCTATCTTGGCTAAAGTTGCCGCGAGCCGGGCGTGGCTGGCAGCTGTGGAAACGGCTTGGAAGATTAGTCACAAGGCTCCGCCGGTAGAGGGATTGTTTCTAGAGTGCGACCCGGTAGCAGCCGGGTGGCAGGTGTCCCACGACATTGATTTTCAGACGACCTTGCAGTGTGCCGACGGGACAGAGCGCAGCGCGTTGGAGTGGCAGTGGGTTGCGGCAAACACAGTGGCAGATTTCTTGCATTCCCAAGACCGGGACGTTCTGTTAGCGGATGCGCTCACTGATGCACTGACCTGGGTAGATACCGTACGGATACTGCGCGAGGATCCTGTAGCGGCGGCGCGGCGGGTCGAATGGGTGGCGAAACGTACGATTTTCCAGGCATTGAGTCGGCGAATTCCCGGTGGCTGGTCCAGTGAAAAATTGGCTGCTCTGGACATTCAATGGGCTGATTTGCGACCCGGCTTGTCCCCGGTCGATAAGTTGCGAGCGAAAGGTCACGTTGAGGAGGTCGCGCCCGCTACGGATATTAATTTGGCTGCCACCCAGCCCCCTGCCGGCACACGCGCGAAAGTCCGTGGAGAGGCAGTAGCCCACCGAAAAGACTTGGTTGCAGCTAGTTGGACAGCTTTGGTGGTTCGTGTCGGGCGGGATCGGCTGCAGCGGATTTACCTGCGTGATCCGTTCTCTAATCAGGCGTTAACTTCGTGATTGCACAGGCTATGCTTACCCTAAAGGTGGAGATGAAGTGGCACAATGGAGAATGTTATGAAACAAGACCAGACAAATTATCCGGCAACCCCCACCTCACCTGACTCGAGTGCGTTTCCTGTTGGACACGGTCAGATTCAAGAACCCGCAGGACTGGACGACCTGCTTGACGAAATCGAGGACCTGGTTGCCGAGGATGCGGGGACCTTCGTGCAAGGGTTCGTGCAAAAAGGCGGCGAGTGAACCTTGGCGCGAAACGCTCACCTGGACTGCTTGCCGCGCCGCATTTTCGGTATCGAGACGGAATATGGCATTCTTGCCGCGGCGGTGTCGGGAGGAAAGCCGGTGGCGGATGCGGACACGGCTGGACGGGTGTTGTTTCGTGACCTCCTCGCCCGCAACCAAAGCACTTCAGTGTTCCTTCCCAACGGGGCACGGCTCTATCTCGATGTCGGATCCCATCCCGAATACGCCACAGCGGAATGCTTGAGCCTAGACGATGTGCTCAACCAAGACCGCGCCGGGGTGGAAATCCTGGCGGATATGGCGGCTGGGGCCAGCAATCGTCTGAGCGCCCAAACTGGCACGAAAACCCAGGTACACCTGTTTAAAAACAACTTGGATGCGGCGGGTCACTCGTGCGGCTGCCACGAAAACTATCTGCTGTACCGAGATGGGAAGTTTCGTTCCCTGGTCGATGCTCTCGTCTCTTTCTTAGTGACCCGTCAAGTCATCACCGGGGCTGGTGCCCTGCTGCGGATTCAAGGGAAAACCCGCTATTGCTTCTCACAGCGGGCTTTCCAGATAGATGACGCCGTGTCCGCCGCCACCACTTCCACTCGCCCGTTGGTGAACACACGCGACGAACCCCACGCGGACCCGAAACGGTATCGTCGTTTGCACGTCATTGTGGGTGATTCCAACGTTTTAGAGCCTCCGACACGTTTCAAAATCGCGACGATGAACCTGTTGCTGGCAGCCCTGGAGGCGGGGGTGGATTTTTCTGACCTCTCTCTGACCTCACCCATCGTCGCGTTACGCGACATCACCTCGGATGTCACAAATTTTGGGGGGCAGATTCGGGTGGAACTGACGGATGGACGACTCTGGAGTGCACTGGATATGCAAGAAACTTTCCGCGACCGTCTCTCAGAAGTGTTTTCCGGGGCTGAGATGGGTGCGGACTATCGCGAAGTTTTGGCGCATTGGGGGCAATGGTTGACGGCGCTACGGAATCAAGATTTGGACGCTTTAACGGGGCATTTGGATTGGGCGACAAAATTTTCGTTACTGAATGGTCTGCGTCAACGTCACGATTTGGAATGGTCTGACTCCAAAATGGCACGTTTGGATCTGGCTTATCACGACATCACCCCCGGAGGGCTTCGCTTGGATCAGCGCGGCTTAGCAACTCGGTTGACCTGCCCGAACGCGGTTGAGGCTGCGAAAACGGTACCTCCGCAAAACACTCGCGCCAAGGTGCGCGGCGCATTGATTACAGCGGCGCGGGAACACCGGGCAGATTTGCAAGTGGACTGGACTCATCTACGTCTGCCGGAATCAGGATTGGGAACCGTGACACTCAGCGACCCCTTTGCAGTTACCAGCCCAGAAGTCGATATGCTTATGAAAACAATGGAGGAAGTTTGAGCGAAGAAAGCCCCCGGCGTTCCTCGCACCGGGCCGCAGGTCCGGTTGATGCAGGAACTTACGTTAGGCGTGAGGTAGACCCGAACCTTTCGCCGCGTCGGCGTGCCCGAATGATGGCGGAGGATGCCGAGCAAAAGTCCTCTGCCGCGACCCAGCCGATAACGGAGGGTGCCAAAGATCTGCTGACGTCTTGGTTAAAAGCCAACGGCTTCGAGGACTTAGAAGCTTTCCAGGAAATGACCCGGAAAGCAGACTCGCAACTTCGTCAAACATCCCCGTCCGGTCAGGAACTGCCCCCCGCCGCAGCCCCGGCACCGCCTGTCGAAACTCCGCCCCCCGCCCTTGTGCCCCCAGAAGAACAGGTGGTATCGATACCCCTCACTCCGCCGGCAATGCCTGCCGTGTTACCGCGTCGTTCCACCCGCGTGGCGGCACAACAACCGGGGCAAACGCCCGCCCCAATTCCGAACCAAATGGATTACATCCCGTGGACGGAACCCGCCAATCTCGACGTTACCTCGAGCGATACGGAAGTGTCTCCAATCCCGGATTCAGTTATCGAGGATGCCCCCGTCGAAGTATCTGTACCCACAGAAGCTCCGGTACCAGAAGCAATCCTGAGTCTTCCTCCCGAAATGGTGCCTACGGTCAGTTTGCGACGTGAAGACGTGCAAAATCGGGCTTTCGTTGAGCCGGTAAAGCCAAAGGTTCACAGCCCCCGTCGGGCGGCGAAATTGCGACGTGCGGCGTCTCTACCTCGGAGACCGAAACCATTAGCAAAGACGAAGGTCGTCCCGATTGCCCTCACTTTAGGAATTCTCTTGGCGCTCACTGTTGCCTTAGCACTTTTGATTATGTGGTATCGCAGCGCCGTGGCTGTCAGCGACCCCGCGAAATCAAAGATTGAAGTCTTGGGCGCGATCGGGGCGCAACCCGTGCTGACCCTGTCTGAGCCCATTCCTCTGGAACGAAGCTCTACTGAACGTCTGATAAAAGGCGACGGGCAAAAGATTCAAGACAATACCATGGTCGCGTTGCGGGTGACGGTCTTTTCGGGAATGACCGGGAAACTGGAATCCACCCCTGGTGATGAATCCGTGTTGGTAGGTCCGCTTTCTGCCAAGGTCTTCGGTACGGAACTGTATCACGCGGTGCGGGGTGCCACCGAAGGGTCACGCTACCTGTTGAAACAGCCTGTCGAGAAACAGGGCACGTCCACCATGGAAATCGGGGTTATAGATATTATTCCTACCTCCCTGAATGCCCAGATGAAGCCACTACCGCCCGAGGCGGGGGTAACCGTTACCGAAGACCAGGGGCAAGTTCGCCCCAGCATCGTCTCGGACTTCAGCGGTGATTTTCGTTTCTATCCTCTGATTACTGGTTCGGGGGCGACAGTGGCTCCCGGTCAGACGGTACTGGTGAAATATCAGGAATTTTCCTACTCGAATCCGCCCGCACTGCTGAAAGATCACTGGTCTGAACCGGTGAAGTTAAAACTCGATGATAAAGTGCAGCAGGGGGCAGCGCGCGGCATTGTGGACCGCAAGATTGGCTCTCGGATGCTGCTGGAAGTGCCTCCTGCCGAAGGCTCCGGGAACCAGGCAACTATCTTGGTTATAGATATTTTGGCGGCCTGGGATAATCCCGAAATGACGAAAGAATCTTGAGGTGACAAATGTCGAACCGTTACGCTGATGACACTCTGACAGTGCGAGTGATTCCCTGTTTGGATGTAAATGCGGGTCGCGTAGTCAAAGGGGTCAATTTTGAAAACTTGCGCGATGCGGGAGATCCTGTCGAACTGGCGGCGAGTTACTGCGCAGCTGGGGCGGACGAAATAACGTTCCTGGACGTGTCTGCCTCCGTGGAGGGGCGGGCGACGATGGCAGAAGTCGTGCAGCAGTGCGCTCGTGAGATTTTTGTACCCCTGACGGTCGGTGGTGGGGTGCGCAGCGTTGCGGACGTGGAACGTTTGCTGAAATCCGGTGCCGATAAGGTCAGTATCAACACCGCCGCGATTGCTCGCCCGGAACTCATCACCGAGATTGCGTCGCGCTTCGGAGTGCAAGTGTTGGTGCTGTCGGCGGATGCCAGGCGAGTGCAGGGCGAGGTACGCACTCCTTCGGGCTATGAAGTCACCACACATGGAGGCAAACAATCTACCGGTATTGACCTTTTGGAATGGATTAATCAGGCCTGCGAACACGGTGCTGGGGAAGTGCTGTTGAACTCGATGGACGCTGACGGCACCAAGTCCGGCTTCGACATTGAGATGCTACAGGCGGTTCGTCCGGTTTGTCCCGTTCCCCTCATTGCTTCCGGGGGTGCAGGTCGCGTCGAACATTTCGTGGCAGCTGCACAAGCCGGGGCGGATGCGGTCTTGGGGGCTTCCGTCTTTCACTTTGGGGAAATTTCAGTGCCGGAAGTTAAGGCGGCTTTAAGCGCGGCAGGGTTCCCGGTTCGCTAGTTTTTACAGCACGGCGTGCGGACTTCGCGACCTTATCGCCTGACCGGGAACAGGCTTGTGCGTTTAGGCAATTTATTTTGCTCTCAGCGATTTGGGTAAATATCACGTCTGCTGGCAATATAATTCCGTGACCGAATTACCCGATGATGTGTCCCAGCGTCTGAAACGCGACGCCCAGGGGCTGTTTGCTGCGGTAATTCAAGATTTTGACACGAAACGCGTGCTCATGGTCGGTTACATGAACGATGAGGCTTTGGCGCGCACTCTGCGCGAAGGGCGGGTCACTTTCTGGTCGCGCAGCCGGCAAGTCTATTGGCGTAAAGGTGACACATCCGGTCATGTTCAGTTCCTGCGCCGAATCGAGATGGACTGCGACGGAGACGCGCTGCTGCTGCAGGTGAAACAGGTAGGTGCCGCCTGCCACACCGGTACCCGGTCTTGTTTTGATGCTGGAGGAGTCATCGCGCCGGCGCGAGTGGACGCAGATGTGGCGACCTCAGAACCCTGGTGCAAGCCCCCCGACGGGGCGACGGAGACGGCGGGTTATTGATGCTGACTTATGAGGAGTTTTACCGTCAAGCCAAAGCTGGGGTTGCCCTGCGCGAGGCCACAGTGCCTTTGGAACTCGTCAAAGAGCAGGCTCGTCACGCTCCCAGCCCAAAAGACGGCTTGGCGGTGCTGCACTCCCGTCCCGGTTTTGTCGCCATCATGGGGGAAATCAAACGGCAAACTCCGACCGCTGGTTTTCTCAATCCCATTGAAGATCCGGTGGAATTAGCCAGGGAATACATCGAAGGCGGGGCAGTAGCGGTTTCTGTGGTGACGGATCATCCTAACTACCTGGGGACGACAGAGGACTTTGTACAGGTCCGTCAGGCTCTGGACGTGCCGCTGCTGCGCAAGGAATATGTGGTCACTCCCTATCAGATTCACGAGTCGCGGGCGATGGGCGCGGATATGGTGCTGCTGATGGTGGCTTTGCTGGAACCGATAGTATTGGAATCGTTGGTGGAACGGACACATTCGTTGGGAATGTGCGCTTTGGTAGAGTGTCATTCTCGTTTGGAGGCGCGGCAGGCTATTTCGGCCGGGGCGCGTCTCATTGGTATCAACGCTCGGAACCGAGAAACGGGCGCGGTAGATCGCTCCATGTGCGAGCAAACTATTGACGTCATTCCTCCCGACATCACCGTGGTTGCGGAATCTGGGGTGCATGGTCCACAGGAAGTCTTTGATTATGCTCGGGTCGGGGCTGATGCCATCTTGGTCGGTGAAGCGCTGGTGCGTTCCCCTGACCCGGTGAATCTGTTGCGCAAGATGACTTCTGCAGCGCAGCATCCTGCTTTGCGTCCCGATCGGGCATCCCGGTATCGCCATAACACTGAAGGTCACGAGTAATGTTTTCCCTGAGTTTTACCCCTGCGTTAGCGGTTTTGTCTACATATCACGGTCTGCTTTCTGCTGTCCGCACCAGCATTCCCTCTCCGCCTTCGCCGATTTTGTTCAGCTTGGGACCGCTCACGGTTCGCTGGTATGCCTTTTGGATTATTTTGGGCATGGCGCTGGCGATTTTCTGGACCTCCAAGCGTTACCAAGCCCGCGGAGGCAATCCGGAGCTGGTGGGCGACATTGGGGTCTGGATTTGCTTGCTGGGTATCGCTGGGGCGCGGGCTATGGCAGTGTTTTCCTATCCTGGCGATTACTTTGGTCCGGGTATCCCGTGGTGGAAACCATTTGCTATCTGGCAAGGCGGCTTGGCTATCTATGGCGGTATCATCGGCGGATTCCTCGCCATCGTGTGTTTCCTCCGCGTCAAGCGACAGCCCGTAGGAGTGTTCCTGGATGCTCTGGCGCCCGCGATGCTAGCGGCTCAAGCTCTGGGACGCTTGGGTAACTACTTTAATCAGGAAGTCTATGGCAGAGCCACGACCTTGCCCTGGGGGCTAGAGATTAGTCCCCAGATGGCTCCCGCAAACACGGCACCAGGCACCCTGTTCCACCCAACTTTTCTCTATGAAATTATCTGGAACCTTTTCGCCATGGGCATCCTGCTGCTGTATGAAAAACTCCGTAAGCGTTCCCATAATTCCGAGTTTGTGCAACAGGCGGATTTGTGTCCCCCGACCAATCAATCTTGGGGACGCCTCTGCGCGTGGGAAATCATTGGTCTGTACCTGTTCCTGTACAGTCTGGGGCGATTTTTCCTGGAGTTTGTGCGTATCGACTACCAGTACACGGTTGCTGGGGGAGTCCGCTGGTTCCAAGTCGTTGCCGGTGTTATTGCCGTTGCGGGGCTAGCTGTATTTGGGGTGGCTCGTTACCGGAAACTTCCTCCTGTTCTGACCGAGGTGACCCACTCCGCCCCGGATTGCCCGGAAACGCAATCCATCGAGCTTAACCGAGAAAAATCCCCTTTTGAGCCCGAGTCTAAATCTGAGCCAAAAATGACTGCCAGTACTGAAAAAGACCCCGAAAAATAAATTTATTTCGGACAACGACCCGATTTAAGCAGCAATTTTACGGATGATGCGGTACAATGAATAGCTAAGCAGTAATTCCTAGGGGTTTTTACTGCGAGGGGTTACCGGCGCAACCGATGCGTCCGCCCCTCAGAGGATGAAGAGGAAGAAGGTAAAACAAAATGAATATCAATGAATCTATACATCATCTCACATGGTCTCTTTTTGACCGTAACTCTGACCGCCAAGCTCTTAACTTGTCGCCTCGGTCGATTTTGTCAGAAGTGGTGCGTCCCTGGTTTGACGCTTACCGTCACGATCCGATGATTGAGTCGGCTCTGCGTGATTTGAACGAGGGCGGTGCTCGTCGAGTCCGTGCCCTAGATTTCTTAGGGTTGGATTTGGTGACGACAGCTGCTTAACAGCTAGGGCATTTTGACGTAAATTCGCGGCAAGCCCCCGGCTTGCCGCGAATTTTTAGTGTGCTAACCAAACGGAATAAAACATGCTAGACTCGAACATATGTTCGATACTGTGTGGTCTGTAAAATCGTGGCGCCCCTACGCGCTAGTGCAGTCAGAGCTACCTAACGGACTTCCTCTTGCGCCGGATTTGGCGCCGGCAGGATGGCCTTCACCGTCTCAGGATTACTTTGACCGCGACATTGATTTGAACGAACATCTCATCCGCAATCGACCGGCGACTTTCCTGGTACGGGTCGCGGGGGATTCTATGATTAATGCAGGCATCAGCGACGGGGACGAACTCATTGTGGACCGTTCTCTAGAAGCAAGTGAAGGCAACGTCGTTATTGCCATCATTGACGGTGAAATGACGGTGAAACGCCTGCACTTTGGAACTCACGGACCGGAACTGCATCCCGCTAATCCTACCTACCCCATACTGCACCCCTCCGAATTACAAATTTGGGGGGTGGTGACGCGATGTCTGCACCGACTCTAAATCCGGAGGGCTGCCACGAACCCGAACAGACCTCCCGCTGCGAGGTAAACGCCCGTGAGGGATGCAAAGACCAGAGCGGGCTGGTGCATCGGTTTGCCTTAGTAGACGTAGATTCTTGCTTTGCCAGTTGCGAACGGATTTTTCATCCGGAGCTTTTCGGGCGTCCGGTAGTGGTGTTGTCTAACAATGATGGCTGCGTGGTGGCGCGCTCACGAGAAGCGAAAGCATTAGGCATCAAGATGGGTATGCCTTGGTTTCAAATTAGGGCGCGGGCTGAGGCATGCGGCGTCGTGGCGCGGTCCAGTAACTACGAACTTTACGGCTCTATCTCGGCGCGAATTATGGAAATCTTGCGTCAGTTCTCCGCCTCGGTAGAGGTCTATTCCATAGACGAGGCATTCCTGACGCTATACGGCAGACCCACGGAGTTCGTGGGCATAGCCCGCAGCTTACGATCCCGAATCCTGCACGACCTGGGGGTGCCGGTTTCAGTCGGAATCGCCCCGACCCGGACTTTGGCAAAACTCGCTTCCCACGGTGCCAAACATACCCCGGCCTTGGGCGGGGTAGCCAGCTGGGATGCTTATACCCCGGCTCAACACGACAGGATTCTACGCGGTACTGAGATTGGTGATTTATGGGGAATAGGGCGACGCCTGAAAAACCGCCTGGAGGCTCTGGGGATTACAGATGCGTTGCAATTACAGAGAGCCAACCCCGGCGAAATTCGCCGCCGTTTCAACGTGAATCTGCAGCAAACCGTGTTGGAGCTCAATGGGGTGCCCTGCATCGAGATTATTGAGCGAGATGCGGTGCGCACTCACCAAGTCATGTATTCACGTTCATTTTCTACGCCAGTGCGTGGGGTTACGCAGGCTTATCAGGTCCTGTCCATCTATTCCCAAAATGTGACGCACCGTCTGCGCCGCCAACAGATGACCGCTGGGGCTCTGTGGGCTTTTGCCTCTACCGCCTGGTACAAGGAGCCGTTTTCGCGGATTAGCGCGATGGCTCCACTACACCCGCGTACCGATGACCCGGTGACAGTCCTGAAAGCAGCCGCAAAGGTCCTGCTGGGACAGGTCGATCCACGAGCAGATTACGTGCGGGCAGGCATCTGTCTGACAGACTTGGGTAAACCTGATCCGCAAGAGCCGTTGCCCATTTTTGCTCCGGACCCGGAATCACGACGCCGGGGAAAAATTATTGACCGAGTTAACGCGGCGGTAGGGGAGGGCTCTGTAGGGCTGGGGCTGGCAGGACTGAAAGCTGCCCCGGACTGGACCATGAAGCGAGAGATGCTGTCTAACCGCGGCACGACGCACTGGTCCGAGCTGGCTCTGGTGCGCTAACACAGCGGCGCAAAAGCGGAAACATTAAGTAAAGCAATCCTTGCTCGCGGAAAAATAAATGAAATAGTTTATGAAAGAGGGACCCCGGTCCCTTGTGAAAAGGCAGAGAGACGAAATAATTGAGCATAAGGTTGGAGATTCTAATCCAGTACCCAACGGACTATCAAAGGAGAAAGTCATGCCTCAAAAAATTCGCGCCTCCATCGCGTATGGCGTTGGTAAAGGGTTTTCTAAGCCCGAAGAACTCATCCTCGATGATCCCATCAAAGCCGAAGTGCTGGTCAATATCGAGGCTTCCGGTCTGTGCCACTCGGATTTGCACCTGGTGGAAGACGACGACAAAATGTTTGAATTCCCGGCTGTTCTGGGCCACGAGGTCGCCGGCACGGTAGAGGCTGTCGGTCCGGAAGTTGTGGGAATTAAACCGGGAGACCACGTGGTGGCCACCCTGGAGCAAATTTGCGGACATTGCGATAAATGCATGGGAGGAAAAGCACATTCCTGCCGTCATCAGGAAGAATGCGTACGCCAGCCGGGGGAGCCACCGCGTCTGCAGTTCCCCGATGGGCGCCCGATTACCCAAGCGCTGGGGATTGGCGGTTTCGCTTCTAAGTCTCTGATTCACCAAAATCAGTTGGCGGTCGTGAATAATCAGGTAGATATGGCTGAGGCCGCTTGCATCGGATGCGCTACCATCACCGGATTCGGAGCGGCAAAGAACTCGGCGAAAGTGCAGCCGGGGGATTTGGTCGCGGTCATCGGCACCGGAGGCATTGGACTGAACGTAATCTCCGGGGCACGGGTGTGTGGCGCGCGGACCATCATCGCTATTGACGTGTTCGACAACAAGCTCGAATTCGCCAAGAAGTTCGGCGCCACCCATGTGGTCAACGCTAAGAAAGAAGATCCAGTCGAGGCTGTGCGCCGCATCACCGGCGGTGGGGTAGACAAGTCCTTCGAAGCCATCGGGTTTACGGAAACTATGAAACAGTGCTGGGATATGCTGGCTCAGGGTGGGACCGCCTACTGTATCGGTTTGGCGAAACCGGATGCCACGATTTCCTTAGAGATTGACCCCATCAACCTGCTATTTATGCAGCGCGGCTTCAAAGGCGTGTGGATGGGGGCGACAAATCCGAAGCACGATATTCCCTACTATGCGGACCTGGCAGTGGACGGTCGGCTCAATATGCACGACATCGTCACCCAGCGCATCCGCTTGGACCAGATTACCGAAGCTTACGAACAGCTCATGCGCGGCGAGGTAATCCGTTCAGTTATCACCGAGTTCTAAACTCATCTAACCATGAAGTCCTGTTTTCCGGGTGAGTCCGCGGGGACTCACCCGGAAAACGGAACGTATTACTCGGCGCGCCGCAGTTCGAGAGGTTTAGCGTTTGCGGTACAGGCGCTTGCGCTGGAACTTCGGTTCCGAAGTGACTTGGATTCCAAGGTTTCTAAATATTCCTTCATCCACTGACCCCAGGATAGTGGTCGTGTGTACGTTCGTGCCCTCCAATTCCTTGAGCATTCCCAGCGCGGCGCGCGCTTCTGCGGAAGTTCCCGCGGAAACGGAAAGGGCAATCAGCACTTCATCGGTATGCAGGCGTGGGTTGTGCGAACCCAAATGTTGGGTTTTGAGGGTTTGAATCGGCTCAATTGACTCGCGGGACAGCAAGTCCATCTCCGGATTAATGTTTGCCAGGTACTTCAGTGCGTTCAGCAGCATGGCAGCGGAGCAACCCAGCAGAGGGGAGGTCTTGCCGGTGATAATCGTGCCGTCGTGGAGTTCAATAGCGCTGCCAGGCTGATTAGTGGCGGCTTCGACTTCCAGGGCAGCTCCCACTACGCGACGTTCCCAAGTGGAGATGCCCGCTTTTGCCATTAGCACCGCAATCCGGTTGGATTCCTCAGCATCGCGACCGTCTCGAGCCTCTTCAACCAAAGCCTTATAGTAGCGGCGGATAATTTCTTGACGGGAGGCTTCTTGGCAAACTTCGTCATCGCTGATGCAATAACCTGCCATATTGACACCCATGTCTGTGGGGCTTTGATAGGGGGATTTCCCGGTGAGCTGCTCCAGCATGGTTTTCAGCAGCGGGAACGTTTCAGTATCGCGGTTGTAGCTGGTGACCTGTACTCCATGTGCCGCCAAATGGTAAGGGTCGATGAGGTTGATGTCTTCCAAATCCGCGGTTGCGGCTTGGTAAGCCAAATTCACGGGATGTTCCAGGGGCAGGTTCCAGATGGGGAAGGTCTCAAACTTGGCGTAACCTGCTTCAATGCCGCGTTTATTGTCATGATAGACCTGAGACAGGCAGGTTGCCAGTTTGCCGGAACCAGGACCGGGAGCGGTAACTACGATGAGGCCACGGCTGACTTCTACGTAGTCGTTACGACCGAAGCCGTCCTCGGACAGCACCAGTTTCGTATTTGAGGGATAGCCCTCGATAATGCGGTGTCTCGCGACTTTCAGCCCCAGTCGTTCCAGGCGTTCTTTGAATGCAAAAGCCAGGGCGTTGTCGTCTGCAAGTTGGGTCATCACCACGTTCTCGACCAAGAAACCGCCTTCGCGGAACACGTCTATCAGTCGCAACACGTCTTCTTCGTAAGTAATGTCCAAATCGGCGCGTCGCTTTTGCCGCTGCAAGTCCAAGGCGCTGACGCAGACCAAAATCTCAATCTCGTCCTTTAACTGACGCAGCATCGAAATTTTGTTATCAGGAGTGAACCCCGGCAGGACTCTGGAGGCGTGCATATCGTCATAGAGCTTGCCCCCCATTTCCAGGTAGAGACGTCCCCCGATTTCTTTGCGACGCTCCGCGATATGTTGAGACTGCATTTTGATGTATAACTCGTGGTCAAACCCGATTTTCCGGCTCATAAAAACTTCCTCTCACAAATGTTTCACCAACTAATCGATAATTAATTATCGTCTTAGCTTACACTAGGGGAGTGACGTTCTCAGTGACCGCGGCCACCGCGGAACCCGCTTTACTGGATTTGCCTTGGGAATTGCCCTTGGAAGAATGGCCTGAGCGCTATATCGCCTCCTTTCCGCACGGGATTTCACGCCACATTGTGCGTTTCGTGAATCTCGGACCGCGGCTCATAGCGGTAAAAGAAATTTCGGAGGAAAAGGCGCGCCACGAGTATTCCCTGTTGCGTGACCTGGTGCGTTTGGAGCAACCGGTGGTAGAGCCGCTGGCTCACGTTACTCACCGTACTGATGCTACAGGGGAAGAGCTCAACAGTGCTCTGGTAACCTATCACCTGCCTTTCTCCCTGCCGTATCGAACTTTGTTTAACGCCAATATGAGCCCTGATACTGCTACTCGCCTCATTGATTCTTTGGCGGTGCTGCTGGTCAGACTGCATCTGTTGGGGTTCTATTGGGGAGACGTCTCGCTTTCTAACACGTTATTTCGACGGGATGCTGGCGCATTTGCTGCTTATCTGGTCGACGCGGAAACCGGGGAGCTGCACCCGGAGGGTTTGACTTACGGGCAGCGTTCCTATGACGTAGAAATTGCTCGGGTAAATATTATTGGCGAGCTGATGGATTTGCAGGCCGCCGGAACTCTTGACGAAACTGCCGACACTGTCGAGATAGGCAACTTGCTCCAAGACCGCTACGACACCCTGTGGGATGAACTGACTTCTGTAGAGACATTCAACGCGGATGAAACTTGGCGTATCGAAGATCGTATTCGGCGTTTGAATAATCTGGGCTTCGACGTGGGGGAGCTAAAGATGAAGACGGGTACCGCGGAGGGGGGACGCCAACTGCTGATTCAGCCCAAGGTGGTGGACTCTGGACACTATCACCGTCAAGTGATGCGTTTGACCGGCTTGGATGTCCAGGAAAATCAGGGGCGGCGCATGATCAACGATATGAAGACCTTCCGGGTGCTTAATCATCTCGAGAATGTCCCTGATGATGTGGTGGCGCACCGCTGGATGACTAAAGTCTACGAACCTATTTTGGCGGCTCTTCCCGAGGAACTGCTGTCTAAGCTGGAACCGGCGCAGGTGTTTCACGAGATTCTGGATCACCGTTGGTATCTCTCGGAAAATCGCGGTGAGCAGGTCAGCATGCATGAAGCTATTGACTCTTATGTGAAAAAAGTCCTGCCGCAAAAACCCGACGAAATCACTCTTATCGGTGAGTAGGGCTACTGGTTTTTGTTTTCTTATCCCCTGGGTATCCCCTGCGACCCATTTTCAAATCACAATAGCATGTTTTTTGTTGGTACTGCAACGAAACGTGTAGTACCCCGGAAGGGATTCGAACCCTTAACAAGCCGGGTTTGAGCCGACCGCCTCTACCAGTTGGGCTACCAGGGCGTTCTTTGCGAAAGTCTGATAAACAACCATCACAATGACTTCATATATACTAAAGTATCTAACGAGAAAATCAAATCGAGTCCACTCATGAGGGGGATCTGGAGAGATGGCGAAGACGGCATCTGCGGTAAAGGACACAAAAGTACACAGGCGAGTAATCGTGGCTGAGGATGAAGCTTTAATCCGGCTCGACATCGTCGAAACTATGAAAGAAAACGATTTCGAGGTGGTTGGCGAAGCTGCTGACGGTGAAGAAGCCGTGACTTTGGCATTGGAACTGGAACCAGACTTAATCGTGATGGATGTAAAAATGCCAAAGCTCGACGGCATCGCTGCTGCCGAAAAAATCATGAAAGAGACGCCCTGTGCCATCGTGATGCTCACTGCATTCTCGGATAAGGAACTCATTGAACGCGCCAAAGATGCCGGCACTATGGCGTACCTGGTGAAACCGTTCGATCCGAAGGATTTACTGCCCGCGGTAGAGGTCGCCCTGTCGCGTCACCAGGAACTGCTTTCTTTGGAAGATTCCATTGCTGATTTACAAGATCGGCTCACTACTCGTAAACAAGTCGACCGCGCTAAAGGTTTGTTGATGGAAAAGATGGAACTGACGGAGCCAGAAGCGTTCCGTTGGATTCAAAAGACTTCTATGGATCGCCGTTTGTCCATGCGGGAAGTGGCGGATGCGGTCATTGACCAGCTGGGGGATTAACGGGGCTGCTCTTCTACCAGGTAGCAGGTCATGAGACCGGTGGAGATGATCTTGCCGGTGTCCTCGCTGGTGTTGTCAAAGCGATAGACTGCGGTGCGTCGTCCCAGGTGAACTGCATCGGCGGTGCAGATGATGCGGTCACTGGTGCCCGGTTTGAGATGCGTAATATCTAGGTGCGCTCCGACAGCGCTCTTACCGAACTGTTTAGCCCACTGGTGAGCGGCGAATGAAGCTACAGATTCTGCTAACAGGGCGGCGGCTCCGCCGTGCAGTATCCCAAAAGGTTGGGTGTTTCCTTCCAGGGGCATGATACCGACTGCGTGTTCTGCGGTGAGCTCGGAAAACGTGATGCCCATTTTTTCGATAGCGGGACCGAGATTGTCCTGATCCATTTTTACCTCCGGGGTTCTTGATAACCTTACAGACATGAGTAAAAAACGTTTGTTGGTGTTGGACGGTCACTCCTTGGCTTTTCGTGCTTTCTTTAGCCGTGACCCGGAACATTTCCGCACCTCTACCGGTGTCTATACTAATGCGGTGCACGGATTTTTCTCCATGCTGTTGACGATGATACGCGCCGAAAAGCCAACTCATATCGGGGCAGCGTTCGACCTCTCCCGACATTCCTTCCGCACCGACATCTACCCTGACTACAAGGGAGGGCGTGCCGAAACCCCTCCCGAGTTCATCGGACAAGTTGAAAACATCCAAAAAATGCTCAGTGCGATGGGGATTAAATGGCTAACGGAGCCCAACGTAGAAGCTGATGATATCTTGGCGACTTTGGCGACCAAAGGGACCAAAAGTGGCATGGAGGTCTTGGTTTCATCGGGCGACCGCGACTCATTTCAGCTCATTTCTGATGATGTTACCGTGCTTTACCCCGGGCGCAGCATTTCAGAGACAAAACGTATGACGCCACAAGCGGTGAAGGACCGATATGATGTCTGGCCACAGCAGTACCCGGAGATTGCCGCTCTGGTAGGCGAGCACGCTGATAATTTGCCGGGCGTACCCTTGGTCGGGGAAAAAGTCGCCGCGTCGTGGATTAATGAATATGGTTCTCTGGATTCGTTGTTGGAGCATCGTGACGAACTGAAGGGGAAACGTGGGGAAAATTTGCGTCAGCACATAGACGACGTCCTGCGAAATCGACAGCTCAATCGATTGCGCACCGACCTGCAACTTCCTCTCAGCCTGGAGGATTTGCACTGGACTGGTTTTGATCCGCAGGCAATTCAGGAAATTTGTGATGAACTAGAATTCAAACAGATGCGCACCCAAATCCTGAGACTCGGACAGGCTTTTGGTGTGACATCAATCAATGGTGATTCGGCAACGATGGAACTTGACCGTACCCAGACCGAACCGGAACCACAGGATGCGGATGGTTACGGGGTGGTACCGGAACCCCAGCGCTTCCGCTTAGGATCGGACTTCACGGCAACTCAATTTTCCGATTGGTTACAAAATACCCAGAGTTCCAGCTTAGGAATCTGGGCTGTGGGTAATATCGGGGTGACAAATCCGCGAATTGATTGGCTGTTTCTCGCCGCAGAACGTGATTGTCAGGGACAATGTGTGTTGATTGTGCCTGATGAACTAACGCCTCAGACGGAGCATTTGTTGTGCGATGCTTTGGCAGGTGACCGCAAAAAGACCGTATATGACGCAAAATCGCTGCGTCATGCGCTGCATGCCCACGGTTGGGAGCTGCACGGTGCGGTCACGGACATAAAAATGCTCGATTACCTGGTCAATCCTGATGGGAATCGAACCAAGTTTGCTGGTGTTACGAAACGTTTGCTGGGATGGGAAATCGATGAAAAGCCCTCAGATATCAGCAAGATAAGCGAACAGATGACGTTGGACTTGGGCGTGGAATTGGACGGGAACTCCTCAGCTCAGCCTTGGCCTCAAACACTCATTAACCAAGCCATCTACGCATACGCGCTGCTGCAGATGCAACCCACGCTCGAGCAATTGGCACACTTCCGCCAGGTAGACGGGTTACTGGAACTTGAGAATCCGCTGTCATATATTTTAGAGAAGATGGAATATACCGGTATCGGTATAGATACAATTTATCTTGATGAATATGCCCAGAGTCTACAATCCGAAGTCGCGATGGCGCAACAATCCGCCTTCGACTCTATTGGTCGAGAAGTCAATTTGTCGTCCCCGAAGCAGCTGCAAGAAGTCCTTTTTACCCAACTGGAACTGCCTAAAACTAAAAAACCAAAACCGGATATACTACTGATGCGAAGGCTTTGGAAGAGCTTGCTCGCTACAACCCACACCCTTTCCTCGAAGCACTTTTATACCATCGCGACCGGATAAAACTTTTACAAATTGTTCGCAATCTGCGCGAACGGGTGGCAGACGACGGCAGGATTCATACCACTTTTGGGCAAACTGTAGCGGCGACCGGACGGTTGTCTTCCATTGACCCAAATTTGCAGAATATTCCAGCCCGCACGGTGGATGGACAAAAAATTCGCGAAGCCTTTGTGCCTCAGAAACCATACGCCGCATTAATGACAGCTGATTATTCTCAGATTGAGATGCGAATTATGGCGCACCTCTCCGGTGATGAAGGACTGCTGGCAGCGTTTGCGTCCGGCGAGGATCTGCACCGTTCGGTGGCTGCTTTGGTATATGGAGTCCAGCCTGACGAAGTTACTCCGACCCAGCGTTCCCATGTTAAGGCAACGTCATATGGTTTGGCGTACGGGCTGAGTGCTTATGGACTGGCTGCGCAACTCAACATCTCTCAACGAGATGCCAAACAGCTGATGGACACCTATTTTGAACGTTTCGGGAAAGTTCGGGAGTACCTGAATCAGATTGTCGCCACCGCGACCAGGGTTGGATACACCGAAACCATGCGGGGCAGGCGCCGTTACCTACCTGAGCTGCGTTCCACTAATCGTAACGTGGCTGATAATGCTCGGCGCGCGGCGCTAAACGCGCCTATTCAGGGTAGTGCTGCCGACCTCATGAAAGCAGCCATGCTTCAGGTCGATGCTGATTTGCGTCAGGAACAGTTGCAGTCTCGGGTGTTGCTGCAAGTCCATGATGAGCTCGTCTTAGAGGTAGCTCCGGGAGAAACGGAGCGGTTGGAAACCTTGGTCCGCCAGGCAATGACCGGGGTTGCGAAATTGCGAGTTCCGTTGGAAGTGTCGGTCGGTATTGGACCTAACTGGAGGGCTGCGGCACATTAAATGCAACAGACCGGCACCGAGGCATTCGACCCGGCACCGGTCTGTTAGGTTTCAGGATAGTGGTTACTTGACACCTTCCAGATATTTATCGGTGTCGAAATTGTTTTCGCCGGCGAAGCTCTGGGCAATCTCTTTGTCATTGTCATCAATCTTGCCGCTTGAGAAACGCGCCATCAGCATAGAGATGGCTCCATCACCGGTCACGTTCGTGGCGGTCCCGAAGGGATCGAGGGCGATGTAAGACGCAATCATCAACGCGACTTGTGCATCGTTGAATCCCAACATAGAAGACAGAATGCCGGTCGCTGCCATAATCGCGCCACCGGGAACGCCCGGAGCTGCCACCATCGTCACGCCCAGCATAAAGATGAACCCGACGAATTGGGCGGCGGTAACCTTGATATCGGAAGTCATGATGATAGCCAACGCAAAAGCGGTAATTTTCGAAGTCGACCCCGCCAAGTGAATCGTGGCGCACAACGGCACAGTGAACGAGGCAACCGGATCGGGAACACCAATCTTTTTAACTTGGCGCAGCGTCACCGGAATCGAAGCGGCAGAGGAAGACGTACCCAAAGCAGTTGCGTAAGCGGGCAGCATCGTCAACAGCGCTTTGAAAGGATTGACTCCGAAAGCCAAACCGCCGACTAAGTACAAGCTGACCAAGATAACGACCTCTAGCACCAGTACGAGGATGACCACCACTGCCAGCACGGCGATAACGTTGTAAACTTCGCCGGTCTTGGTCATGTTAAGGAAGATTCCGAAGATGTGAATCGGCAGCAGGGGAATGATGACTTTCTCAATCAACTTGATGATGATGGCGCGGAATTCTACAAAAGCACGACGCAATGTACCGCGGGACACCATGGACAGACCGATACCCATAATGAAGGACAAAATGAGCGCACCCAGCACGGAAATCGGGGCGGGTATCTCTAAAGTTACCGCCGGGGCGATGCTGGAAGCCGAAGGATCCGTAACGGAGGCTAGCGAACCCTTGCGCAAGAAATTAGGCAAGATGCTCTCAGAGACGCCATATGTCAGAAACCCGGAATACATCGTCGAGATGTAGGCGACCACGGCGGTCAGTCCCAGCCACTTCGCCGAACCGGACCCCAGGTCGGCAATAGCGGGGGTGACCAGCCCGATGATAATCAGCGGGATACAGAAATTCAGGAACTGACCGAAAAGTGAGTTGAACGTGGCGAAAACCACTACGAAGGGCGTGGGGACAAAAAGCCCAAAGATGATGCCCAGAACTATAGCGATGACAACCCAAAGCAAGATGCCACCTTTTTTAAACAAGTTCAAAATAGACTGCATTCCTGCATTAAACCATATTTTTGCCAGTCGCTTTAATCTGGACGTTCCGCGTGTTTACCTGGAGTAAACCGAATATTTACCTTGCCGTACGCAGCCAGGGAGATTTGAGATACGAAGAATTTTGGGGATTAATTTGGATAGACCGGCTCTATCCGGTAGAATTGATGCTTGGTGTTTTATCGCTTCGGGGTAGCTTTTCTGCCATCGTGAGGTGAGAAAACATCGGTAATTATTCCTACTATCTGACCTTGGAGTCACCAACTAAATGTCCACTACTAATGTCCCTACTACTGTTCCTCAGGTTGCTATTAATGACATCGGCTCGACTGAGGACCTCATCAAAGAAATCGACAAGACCATCAAGTACTTCAATGATGGTGACCTTGTCTCCGGTACCGTCGTGAAAGTTGATCGCGACGAAGTTTTGCTCGATATTGGTTACAAAACCGAAGGCGTTATTCTTTCCCGCGAACTGTCCATTAAACATGACGTGGATCCCGACGCGGAAGTCAAAGTTGGTGACGAAATCGAAGCTCTGGTCCTCCAAAAGGAAGACAAAGAAGGCCGCCTGTTGCTGTCCAAGAAACGCGCTCAGTACGAACGCGCCTGGGGCGACATCGAAAAGGTGAAGCAGGAAGACGGAGTCGTCACCGGCACCGTCATTGAGGTTGTCAAGGGTGGTTTGATTATTGACATCGGGCTGCGCGGGTTCCTGCCGGCCTCCCTGGTAGAGATGCGTCGCGTGCGTGACCTGCAGCCTTACATTGGTCGCCAGCTGGAAACCAAGATTATCGAGTTGGACAAGAACCGTAACAACGTGGTCTTGTCCCGTCGCGCTTTCTTGGAACAGACCCAGTCCGAGGTGCGCACTACGTTCCTGTCGACCTTGCAAAAGGGTCAGGTTCGCAAGGGCGTGGTGTCCTCTATCGTCAACTTCGGCGCGTTCGTCGATTTGGGCGGCGTGGACGGTCTGGTGCATGTTTCCGAGCTGTCCTGGAAGCATATCGATCACCCCTCCGAGGTGGTTCAGGTCGGTCAGGAAGTCACCGTGGAGGTTCTCGACGTTGACTTCGATCGCGAACGCGTGTCCCTGTCCTTGAAGGCTACCCAGGAAGATCCGTGGCAGACCTTTGCTCGTACCCACAAGATTGGTCAGATTGTGCCTGGTAAGGTCACCAAGTTGGTGCCTTTCGGTGTGTTTGTCCGAGTCGAGGATGGTATCGAGGGTCTGGTTCACGTGTCCGAGTTGGCCACCCGTCATGTCGAAGTTCCCGAGCAGGTCGCCAAGATTGGTGACGAAATCTTTGTTAAGGTAATCGACATTGACCTCGAACGTCGCCGTATCTCGCTGTCCTTGAAGCAGGCCAACGAGGGCGTTGATTTGGCATCTGATGACTTTGATCCGTCGCTTTACGGCATGTCCGCTGAATACGACGCGGAGGGTAACTACAAGTACCCCGAAGGTTTCGATCCGGAAACTAATGAGTGGATGGAGGGCTACGAAGAGCAGCGCGCTGCTTGGGAGACCTCCTACGCGGCTGCGCAAGCCCGTTTCGAAGCTCACAAAGAACAGGTTAAGGTCGCTCAGGAAGCCGATAAAGAAGCTGCTATCGCACAGGGCGTAGCGGAACAAACTTCCTACAGCTCCGCCACTGAGGAAGAAGCCGATACCTCCGGTACCTTGGCGGACGACGAAGCCTTGGCGGCGCTGCGCGACAAGTTGGCAGGAGAGTAAACTTTCTGACCAGTTCAGTTCGGCTGCAACGCCAATACAATTTCATCAGTGGTGCGGAGACCTATTGGTTTCCGCACCACTTTTATGTCCGATTTTGTTCCGGCATTTCACCACATTTCCCCGCCCGGTGGCTTAAGCTGGGAAAGATTGCGGTTTTATCGACCGGATGAAACTTTCCGCGTCGCCACAACTTGAGAACAGCACAGAGAGGTATCTGCCGTGAAAATTGTCATTGCCCCGGATTCGTTTAAAGGTTCGTTGTCCGCCGCGGATGCAGTAGCTGCGATGAAACGCGGGATTGAAGCCATTTTCCCGGATGCGGAAACGGTTTCGGTACCGGTGGCGGATGGCGGAGAAGGGACCGCTGCGGTCATGCTCAACGCTTACGGTGGAGAAGTGAAAACAGCCCCGACCGTAGATGCTCTGGGGCGCGCCCGCCAAGGCGAGTTTACCTGGATTCCGGCGCGACGAATGGTAGTCTTGGATACCGCTGAAGCTTGCGGAATTATGTACATTTCCATGTTGGAACGCAACGTTATGGAGTCCAACACCGAAGGCGTCGGGATGCTCCTGAAAGCCGCCTTGGATTTGGATCCCGAAACTATTGTGGTCGGTTTAGGCGGCTCCGCGACCAACGATGGTGGCTGGGGCATGATGCACAATCTCGGAGCAAAATTGTTTGACGAGGCTGGCCACGAGCTCGAACCGAAAGTACATGTTTTGGCTAACGCCGCCCGGTTGGATTTGTCCGGGCTGGATCCGCGCTTGAGCAAAGTAAAGATTGTGGCAGCTAACGATGTGCGTAACCCCCTCACTGGTTCCAGTGGCGCATCCGCCTCATTTGGTCCGCAAAAGGGTGCTAAGCCACTGCAGTTAGGCAAACTCGATCGCTGCCTTAAGAACTGGGGTCGGTTGTTGGAAGAAACCACCGGTACCAAGGTAGTTGACGTGGAAGGATCCGGTGCCGCCGGAGGCATGGGAGCTGCTTTCCTCGCCTTAGGTGCGGAAAATCGCCACGGTTTCGAAGTCGTAGCCGAAGCCACGAACCTCAACGAGGCTATGGAAGGTGCTGACTTGGTGTTGACCGGGGAAGGGCAGCTAGACCGACAAACCCAACGTGGCAAGACACCTTGGGGCGTGGCACAGCTGGCTCGACAGCGCAGTATTCCTGTCCTGGCGTTTACCGCGCGATTGGGGTTGGGACACGAAATTTTGCTGCAGGACGGCTTCACCGCAATCATTCCCATCATGCACCAGGCAATGACCGGCGAAAAAGTTGCTATCGAAAAAGCATCTGTCATGTTGGAAGACACGGTGACCTTGACTCTGCAGTTGATGACCGTGGGAGCAAATCCTGCCATTAGTGACATCTTACTGAAAGCATTGGATGCTTAAACAACTGCGTAAGTTTTCCGCCCCGGATGACCGCGCCCTTAAAGTCGGTATCAGCGGTGGTATTGGTTCCGGAAAAACGGCGTTCACCAACTGTTTAGCCGCCCTGGGCGGGGTTCGATTTGATGCGGATGAAGTGTTGCGCACTATCACCGGTTCCCCAGGGCGGGCATTAACTCAGATTAGGGAAGCTTTTGGGGCATCGGTATGGGAGCCCGGAGGACAACTGAACCGTGCTGCCTTGGCACAACTCATTTTCTCTGACCCCGCCGCGAAGGCTCGCTTGGAAAGCATCTTGCACCCCTTGGTATGGCAGGAAATGGACCTAGTTTTAGCATCCCTGGAACCAGGGGACGTGCTGCTAGCGGAGATTCCCCTGCTCACCGAAACCGGCAATCACACCCGTTTTGACTGTTGCGTCATGGTGGATGCCCCCCTGGAAGTGCGTCTGTCACGTCTAATTGGGGGTCGTCAACTGACCGAGGCGCAAGCTCGTGCCAGGATTAATGCACAAGCCAGTCGCGTACAGCGTGAAGCCATTGCAACGTTTTGGGTGGACAACTGCGGTACGCCTGAGGACCTCAACGCGGACGCTACGGCGCTTTGGAATCTTCTCTCGCGGGTTTAACCGGTCGGAGATTCCCCTTTGCAAAGCACCGTGACCCGGATTTGCCTAAACTGGGACTATGACTGAAAAAAAGGCGTTACCTCGTGATTTGGTAGAAAATCCGATTCCGTTGGAAGTCGTCAGCGAATACACCCCCTCTGGGGACCAGCCAGAAGCCATAGCAGAGTTAGCCGAACGGATTAACTCCGGTGAAAAGGACGTTGTTCTCTTGGGTGCGACAGGCACCGGCAAGACCGCCACCACCGCTTGGCTCATCGAAAAACTGCAACGCCCCACCCTTGTGCTGGAACCTAACAAAACTCTGGCAGCCCAGTTGACGGCCGAATTTCGGGAACTATTACCCCATAACGCCGTGGAATACTTCGTGTCTTACTACGACTACTATCAACCCGAAGCGTACGTACCGCAGACCGATACCTATATCGAAAAAGATTCCGCAATCAACGATGAAGTCGAACGCTTGCGGCACTCGGCGACAAACTCACTGCTGACGCGCCGGGACGTGGTAGTAGTTTCCTCGGTGTCTTGCATTTACGGTTTGGGTACCCCGGAAGAGTACGTTTCGCGTGGCATTCACCTGACCCGAGGAATGCAGATTGAACGTCAAGACCTGATCAAGCGATTTGTGCAGATGCAGTACAACCGCAATGATGTGGAATTTACGCGTGGCAATTTTCGGGTGCGCGGAGACACGATTGACATTATTCCCATGTATGAAGAGCTTGGGGTGCGCGTGGAAATGTTCGGCGATGAGATTGACGCTCTGGCTTTGCTGCACCCGGTGACCGGGGCGACCTTGCACGAAGTGAACGAAATCTACGTGTTCCCAGCCTCTCACTATGTCGCCGGTCCTGAGCGCATGGAACGCGCCCTCGCCGGAATCGAGAGTGAACTGGAAGAACGCTGCAAATGGTTCCACGACCAAGGCAAACTGTTGGAAGAACAGCGCCTCAGGATGCGTACCACCTATGACTTAGAGATGCTGCGCCAAATTGGGATGTGTGCGGGCATTGAGAATTATTCTCTGCACATTGATGGTCGGCAACCGGGCGAGCCACCCCACACCCTGCTGGATTACTTCCCGGAGGATTTCCTGCTGGTTATTGACGAGTCTCACGTGACGGTGCCCCAGATTGGCGGCATGTTTGAAGGTGACATGTCACGCAAACGCACGCTGGTGGATTTCGGATTTCGCCTGCCCTCAGCGATGGATAACCGTCCCTTGAAATGGGAAGAATTCCAAGACCGCATCGGGCAAACGGTATATTTGTCTGCCACACCGGGTGACTATGAACTGGGGCTCAGCGACGGGGTAGTGGAGCAAATCATTCGTCCTACCGGTCTGGTTGACCCGAAGATTGTGGTGAAACCGGTGGAGGGTCAGATTGATGACCTGATGGAACAGATTCGCCTGCGTACCGAAGCTGATGAGCGGGTCTTGGTGACTACACTGACCAAACGCATGGCGGAGGACTTGACCACATACCTGGCTCAGCGCGGCATCCGGGTGGAATACCTGCACTCGGATGTGGATACGTTGCGCCGGGTGGAGCTGCTGCGTTCCTTGCGTCAAGGCGAGTTCGATGTCTTGGTAGGCATTAACCTGTTGCGTGAGGGGTTGGATTTGCCCGAGGTTTCGCTGGTTTCGATTTTGGATGCCGACAAGCAAGGTTTCTTGCGTTCCACGAAGTCCCTGATTCAAACGATTGGGCGAGCGGCCCGTAATGTGCACGGTGAAGTCCATATGTACGCCGACGCGGTTTCCGACGCGATGCGGGAGGCAATTGATGAAACTGAGCGGCGCCGCCATAAACAGATTGCTTATAACGAAGCTCACGGTATCGATCCGCAGCCGTTACGCAAAAAAATCTCTGACGTGACCGATATGCTGGCACGCGAAGACATTGATACCGCAGAATTATTGGGCACCGGGTACCGTCAGCCTGACCAAAAGCCTTCTGCTGCGGCCCGTAGCGCAGCTCAGGACGCGGCAGCAGCTCGTGCGGCATTGGAAGTTATCAATAGAGCGCGGGTCAATGCGACAGAGGACCAGCCGAGTCAGGCTGGTGCGCATGAAAACACCGTGGACTTACCATCGCTGGTTGCAGAACTGACCGATCAGATGCATACCGCTGCCAGCGAACTGCGATTCGAGCTAGCAGCCCGGCTGCGAGATGAAATCGCCGACCTTAAGAAAGAAATTCGCCGTGGCAAACCCCTGGGCAACTAGCGTTCCGGGATCGTGCTTCAGGTTAAATTATGCACAAGGGCGGTCGGGTTGGCTTGGCTTTGCCCGCTTCGGCGCACTCGGCTTTGCGGTGTCTAAGTTTGCTAAAAACGCCGGTGGCTGCTGAGTTTCAGCAGCCACCGGACGATTAAGTTAGGAGCTCGAGACCGAACAGGTAGGGGGATTAGTAATCCACCACGTGTTCCTCCAGGATTCCCTTGGTGATTGGTGTGGGATCACCAAAGCGATGGTTCGTCAAAGCAACTGCCTGCTCGTGGAAGAACGGAATCATTTCGACTCGACCAGAATACGTTACCGGGTGATCCCAGATAGCAATATCAACTGAACCGTTGATAGCTTCGGCGACCTTGGTGCGGGTTTCACCAAGGATGCGGATACGCCCGTCATAGCCGGTATCGTGAGCCGCCCAGCTTCGAGCCCAGTTCAACCAGGCAGCTTCATCTTGAACCATCACGCTGACGCCGTGTTGGGAGGCAAAACCTGCCAAACCGGTTATCAATGGTTTAGCGGTCGAAATCGTTATCTTGGAACCCATCAGCAAACCAGCGTGCAGCACGTGGGCAATCTCCCAGTTCTTGACGTTTTCACCGATTCGCACCACCACTGGGACCGGCAGACAACGGAAAATGTTGCGCTCCACACCGAGCTGGGACGGATCGCGATTGACCTGAAATTCCTGTGCATAAGCGGTTTCATCACCAGCCAACGACTTCTCAAGCTTGTCGCGGTCACCGATTTCATCAGCTAGCGCGGTCAATTCACGCGCCAAAGCACCGGATGCGGAACCGGTAATGTCGCTCAACGTAGCATCGTCTGGACTCCATTCACCCAACGCGTACAGGTAGGAGGGACCACCTGCCTTGGAACCCGCACCCACTACGGAACGCTTCCAGCCACCGAACGGCTGACGGCGCACGATAGCGCCGGTAATACCACGGTTGATATAGGCATTACCGACCTGGACATGATCGAGCCAATACTTGATTTCGTCCGGATTCAGCGAGTGAATCCCGCCGGTCAAACCGTATTCGACCTGATTTTGCAACTCGACAGCTTCTTCCAAAGTGTCGCAGCGCATCACGCCCAAAATCGGACCGAAGTATTCGGTTAAGTGGTATTCGCTGCCGGGTTTCACATTGGCGCGCACGCCTGGACTCCACAGTCGCCCGGAATCATCCAGTTGCTTAGGCTTGACTGCCCAGCTCTGACCGGGCTCCAGCTGGGTCAAGCCGCGCCGCAACTTCTCGCCGGGCTTTTCCACGACCGGCCCCATCTGGATACCCAAATCCCACGGATAGCCAACTTTCAGGGACTGCACCGCGTCAATCAGCTGATTGTGGAAACGCTTGGAAGTGCCCACGGTGCCAACCAAAATGACCAGGGAGGCAGCCGAACACTTTTGACCAGCATGCCCAAACGCACTTGTGACCACGTCTTTGACCGCTAGGTCAAGATCCGCCGAAGGTGTGACGATTATGGCATTCTTGCCGGAAGTCTCAGCCAGCAGACCCAGGTCGGGACGCCAGGAGCGGAACATTTGCGCGGTCTCGATACCGCCGGTCAGAATGACTCGTTCTACCCGCGAATCGGTGACCAGAGTCTTGCCCAAGTCGTGATTGGCGAGGGTCACAAACTGCAGCACATCCTTGGGCACGCCGGCTTCCCACAGGCATTCCGCAAGCAATGCCCCACAGCGGCGGGTGGGGGAGGCAGGTTTCAAAATAATCGGAGAACCCGCTGCCAAACCAGCAATGGTCGAACCAACGGGAATCGCCACCGGGAAATTCCACGGGGGAGTCACCACGGTAATCTTGGCAGGAGTGAATTTAGCCCCCGCTACCTTTGTCATCGCGATGGACTCAGCGGCGTAGTAGTGAGCGTAATCAACTGCTTCGGAAACCTCCACGTCTCCTTGGTCGATAGCTTTACCGGCTTCGGAACCCATCACTTCGAGGAATTCGCCGCGACGCTGACCCATGATGACACCTGCCCGGTGCAGGATTTCGGCGCGTTCCTTCGGGCTGAGTGCCAGCCACTTTTGACCACCTTTCTCAGCGCGATGCAACACCTGCTGCAATTCGTCCTCGTTGTTAATCTTGGAGGCGTCAACGGTCTTTTGACCGACCTGAGAATTGCGCATCCTGGCAGCAATTGCCTCACCCCAAGCCACGTTGGCAGGCAGGGAGGGATCGGAATCCGGAACATTGCGGAAAATCCACTCACCGGAGTCATCCTGGACAAGTTTGGTGAGTTCGTCCGCGGTTTCCTGGCTCCGGTCTTGCAGACGGCGCGGCCCGAATTCCAGGTCATTGAGCATAGAAATAGCCTTTTCGAAACGGTTGCGTTCCCGTTCGTACATAGACTGGTTCGTGGTCAGCTCAAAAGCCGCGCTCATGAAGTTTTCTTCCGCGGCGATCTCTTCGAGACGACGCACCAGGTAACTGATGGCGACGTCGAATTCTTCGGGGTGTACCACCGGAACGTAGTACAGCAGCGGACCGGTGTCTTCCATTACTGCGCGCGCCATGGAGCTGTTCATGCCTGTCAGCATTTCGAACTCGCAGCCATGGTTTTGGAACACTCCGCGCTGGTTCGCCAGCTCGTAAGCAAAGCCGGCAGTAAACACGTTCATACCAGCCACCCCGATGCGAATATTCTGGGTGTGCTCAGGAGTCAACGCATAGTTGAGGATACGCATATAGTTCGCATCAGTGTGCTGCTTCGATGGCTGCGGGGTCATCGACCAGCCGTGCATCATGGCGTCGACGTGTTCCATGGACAGGTTTGCGCCTTTAACCACCCGCACTTTAACTCGAGCCCCGCCGTTTGCGACGCGCTTTGCCGCCCAAGTTTGCAAGTCTTGCATGGCAGCGAGTGAATCCGGCAGGTAGGCCTGAAGCACGATACCTGCCTCCAGGTTTTTGAACTCCTCGCGGTCCAGCAGCTGCTTGAACACATCGATAGTCATATGCAGGTCGTGGTATTCCTCCATGTCCAAGTTGATGAACTTCTTGGGGCTGAACTTGTTGGCTTCCCGGTACAGCGGCAACAGGTTTTCGACCGCGTAAGCCACCATCTCTTGGTAGTCCCAGGCGATGTGCGGACCGGTTACGGCGGAGACTTTGATAGACACATAGTCCACATCGTCACGCTGCAGCAATTCCACCACGTCGTTCAAGCGTCGGGAGGCCTCTTTATTGCCCAATACCGCTTCACCCAAAAGGTTCATGTTCAGTCGAGAACCGTCAGCGCGCAATTTCGCGATAGCTCGTCCCAAGGACTTGTTGGTCACGTCAATCGCCAAGTCGCCTACCAGTTCCCGGAATATGCGCCGGGCCGCCGGAACCGCAATATCAGGTATGAGCGTGCCCAAAGCCCCACCGTACACAGCCGGCAGCTTCAGGTAGGGAGGGAGGAAAGACGGCTGGTTTTCTTTCACCAAAGCCGACAGGTTCTTGCCGGCAATTTTAATGTCCTCCGGACGTACCACTTCATCGACAAATGCGACGGTAAAATCCAAACCACGCGGATCCTTTAAGGTGCGTGACAGCAGCTTAGAAGCGTAGTCAATCGGGTACTTTTTTGAGGCCTCAATCCACTTTTGAGCTCTCTCGACAGCCAACTGACCGACTTCCCTCAGTTCAGCTAATTCTTGTTCATTGAGCGGTTTCAACTTGTCTCCTTTGGGTTGTGTTTTCGCTCGGGAGGTACTCATTGCTCACCAGAGCAATTCAGTCACTTTCTACCTATAATCTACTGCAATATTTTGCAGATACTTTAACCTTTCTTGTGAAAAGGTATAAAAACGTCTATTCCGCCGCGGAATCAGTTCCTTTTTCCTCAAATGCCACCAGCAGTCCTTTCGGATCAGGTCGTCCCTTGGCAATAGCCACGGCGCGCTCAAATTCCTCAAGAATCTGCGGGTCGTCCCGCCAGGTGGCTTGCGAGATGAGCCACGCCACCAGCAAGCAAGCCAGGAAACCGGGCACAATTTCATACAGGTGCGTATAGGCGACCCACGAAGCGTCACCGTTGTTGAACGCCTTGTTCCACAGCACTGCTACCCCCGCGCCTGCAACCATTCCGGAAGCCGCTCCTTGCCAGGTCAGTTTCTTCCAATAGAGAGACAAAATGACGATGGGACCAAAGGCAGCCCCAAAACCTGCCCAAGCAAAAGACACCAGTCCCAATACGGAGTTCGTGGGATCTATCGCCAGCAAAGCCGCCACTATGGACACCAAAAGAACCGTAATCCGACCGAGCAGAACGCCCTTGTAATCACTGAGTTCCTTTTTGGTGGCACCGTGATAGATGTCCTCGACCATCGCCGAAGACGTTACCAGCAATTGGGAGGAGACGGTGGACATAATCGCCGCAAGGATAGCAGCCAGCATGAACCCAGCCAGAACGGCGGGGAACAGTTTCGTACCCATGACCAGGAACACGGTTTCCTGGGGGTTACCCTCCACCCCATCTTTGGGCATAAGGTCGGGGATGATGCCTTGCTCGCTCATGGCGCGACCAATGATGGCGGTCATGCCGGTGCCGAGTAGACAGAAAACCATCCAACCCAGCCAGAAACGACGTGCCGGAGTGGCTTGGCGCGGAGAACGCAGCGCCATGAAACGCACAATAATGTGGGGCATTCCGAAGTATCCCAGTCCCCACGCGACGTTGGAAATCCAGTCCATCCAGCCTACGGCGTCAAGTCCGGTACCCAGGGGGTTCAGCAGGGAGTTATCGCCGGTGATGGACAAGCCCGCCGCAACACCGCCGAAACCACCGATAACAAACAGACCCATAATTGGCACCGCTACCAGCGCCACCATCATGATTAGCCCTTGCACCATATCGGTCCAAGACACCGCCAGGAACCCGCCCACCAAAGTGTAGAGAATCACGATGCCCGCTACGAAAACCATGCCGACGTGATAGTCCCAGCCAAAAGTCGAGTGAAAGAAAGTGCCACCAGCCACCATGCCGGAGGATACGTACAACGTAAAGAACACCACGATGATAATGCCCGCTACGTAGCGGATGATCTTAGAAGTATCGTGGGTACGGTTTGAAAAAAACGAAGGGACGGTAATCGAGTCACCGGCGACTTCCGTATATGCACGTAAACGTGGCGCGGTGACCAGCCAGTTAATCCAGGCTCCAACGGTTAAACCGATTGCAATCCAGCCGTTAAAAATCCCGCTCAAGTACATGGCACCGGGCAGCCCCATCATCAGCCAGCCAGACATGTCAGCCGCACCTGCGGAAAGGGCGGCTACAAACGGGGGCAAATCGCGACCGCCCAGCATATAGTCGTCCAGGCTCTTGGAACGGGTATAACCATAGACGCCAATCAGAATCATGGCTACGAAATAGATGATCATCGCGATGGCGATGCCTGCGGGATTAGCCGTGGTTCCAGCGGCTCCCGCGGGTACAACTGTGGTTATGTACATATTGAACCTTTCTGAAAATAATTAAACCAGCAACAACGCGGGCACAATGCTTCGACAGCGTCATCATAGTACTTAAGTCCTTATATTTTAGAAACGTGACCGCATCCTGGTACAATCGCTGGTGCGAAGGGGAGTATTCCCACTAATGGGGCATCGTCATCACGGTGAAACCGTCCGCTGCCAATGCTGCGGAACCGCGTCACTCGGTGTCACCAGCCTGCTGAACCGCAGGCGGGGAGAGACTTTCGGTACCCAACGATTTCGTACCGGAGGAAAGTTTACATATGCATGTGCCCCTGTTGGCTTGGATAATTCTGTTTGTCGTAATTATCGGCGTTTTGACTTTTGATTTTTTCGCCCACGTGCGCAAAGACCACTTTCCATCGCTGCGGGAGTCTGCAGCGTGGACCATCATCTACATTTCCATAGCTTTGGTAGCCGGATTGGTTATCAGTTTGACGTTGGGCTGGGACCTAGGCGGACAATACTTCGCCGGCTGGGTAACCGAGTGGTCATTGTCGCTGGATAACCTGTTTGTATTCGTTATCATCATTGCTGCATTTAAAGCGCCGCGGGAAGTCCAGCAAAAAATTATTGCGGTTGGCATCACTTTGGCGTTGGTATTCCGTTTAATCTTCATTTTGTTGGGCGCCGCCCTCATCGAACATTTCAGTTGGATTTTTTATATTTTCGGGCTGTTCCTGCTCTTCACTGCGCTACAGCAGATTCGCGAAGGCAGCGCTGACGCAGAGGAAGAAGCGGAGTACAAAGATAACTTTTTTGTGTCCGGGGTACGCCGGATTTTCCCGGTCACGCCCGATTACGTGGGGCATCAATACTTTGCCAAGATTGACGGTAAACGTCACATTACTCCTTTCCTGCTGGTGGTCGTAGCGGTGGGATCAGCAGACGTGATGTTTGCCGTAGACTCCATTCCTGCCATTTTTGGTCTAACTAACGAAGCCTTTATCGTGTTTGCTGCCAATGCTTTTGCGTTAATGGGACTGCGCCAACTGTACTTCCTAATTGAAGGTCTGATGGAACGTTTGATTTTCTTACATTACGGTCTGGCCGCCATTCTGGGTTTCATCGGGGCAAAGCTCATAATTCACGCCTTGAGCACGAATGAGATTCCGTTTATCAACGGCGGTCAGCCCTTTACGGGATTGCCTGAAGCGAGCAACGTGGTGTCTTTGGGCTACATCGTTGCGGTGCTGATTATTACCGCGGTGGTCTCCCTGTTGGTCAGCCGACGCCGTCAAAAGAATCAATCGAATGGAACAGTTCAGAACCATCCGGATGCTTAAAAATCAGCGATTTTCACCGATAATAAAGACGTGAGTGGACGTTTTATCTATCGGTGCATCGCCCTTTTTTCCATTTTAGGGGCAACCCTCGGTCTGGCAGCGGGATATGAAACCCCCGCCTATGCCATCGAGGGTGGGAACCTAACTGATCCAAGTGAATCAGGCTGGGCAGCTGCTTTACGTATTTCTAATCAATCTGATAGCGGATGGATGGAATGCAGCGGTTCTTTCGTAGCCGCAAATTGGGTCCTTACAGCTGCGCATTGCGTGGCGAATGCCAACCTGGAAGTCGCTTACGCTTCGGTGGGGGCGAGCATCAATCGAAACTTTCCCCTTGCGGTAACGGGTATTGTCGCGCATCCCCACTATGACATAGCCTTGGTGCGTTTAGATTCCCCTGGTAGAGCCATCCTGCCTTTCAGCAGTCAAAATTTGCCCTCCGGACAGGTAAGTGAGGCCTATGGGTTTGGTACCGGATTGAATCTTAAAACGACACAATTAACTTCTCTCGGCACTCTCAATGATGGTTATCTCTATGCTCGTTCCTCACGAGGAAAGTATTCAGAGGTTGGTGATTCCGGCGGACCTCTCATTAGTGGGGGAAAGCTCTATGGGGTGCTCTCGGCAGCGGTGCAAACACCACGAGGCTTCCTGCTCTCTGAAGACTACAAATATGTGCCGAGTTCTGCTTTTGCCAACTGGATTTTTGAAACTATCGGAGTTTCCAGTATCGACGGCATTGCGAGGGTAGTATCGCCCTCCCCAACAAAACCCGAGCCGCAACCGCAGCCACAGCCTGCTGCTCAGCCTCAACCGGGGACCGCTCCGGGAAGAATTGCCGGCACCAATCGTGTCGAGACATCTCTGCAAGCCTGGCGACAAGGCGGGTTCACCGGACCTTCCCTGGTCATTGCCACCGGGAGAACAGCACCCGATGCTTTGAGTGCCGGTCCGCTAGCTGCAGCGCTGGACGCACCGCTGGTGCTATCTAACGGTCCCCGCATCGAACCCGGCATAGTCGCCGAGATTCTGGGGAGGGGAATTCGTGACGTGAGATTGGTGGGAGGTCAAGTGACTTTTGACCCTGTTACGATGAGGGATTTCCAGGCACGGGGAATTCAAGTGAGTCGAATTTACGGCATGAATCGCTACGGTACTGCCGCGGCGGTAGCTCGCCAGACGATTACGGAATGGAACCAGCGTGGAATTACGCAAACTCCTATCTTGCTGGCAGATGGAATGTCTTTCCCTGACGCCCTGAGTGCGGGAGCGGGAGCGGCTTCTATACACGGCGTGGTGGTGTTGAATGCAGGAGCCTCCCTGCCTCCAGAGACTACAGAGTTCATCCAAAATCATCGGGCACAGTCGGGAGGAAGCATATTCCCCATTGGGGGACCGGCAGCGCAAGCGTGGAACCAGGCGGGGTTAGCGGATTTCCGATCGCAACCGATTCAAGGTCTGGATCGTTATCAAACAGCTCAGTTTGTGGCGCAAGCCTTTGCCCCCGGGGCAACCTCCGCGGTGGTAGCCAGCGGAGTGAGCTTTCCCGATGGGCTGGCAGGAGCAGCTCTGGCAGCTCACCGTAATGCTTGCCTGTTGCTGACCGACCCAAGTCGGCTTTCACCGCCAACGGCAGCCAGATTGGCACACTTGCCCAACCGCGCTGCCTCCGTCATTATCGGCGGATCAGGGGCTATTAGCGAAGCAGTAGCTTGGGGAGTACGAGGTTAGAGAATTTTAGAAATCAGCCTGACGAGGACCGGCACCACGCCCGAGCTGCGTAGCAATGACCGAACACATGATGAGCTGTTCCAAATGCAGCAGCATGATGGGCACCGCGATAGCACCGAACGTGGAGGTTGGGAAGATAATCATCGCCATCGGCAGACCGGTAGCGAGAGATTTTTTTGAGCCACACATCATGGCAGCTATACGGTCAGCCCGATTCAAGGCGCAAAGTTTCCCCCACCCATACCAGGTCAAAATCAGCATGATACCGACAATGACCAGCGCATCTGCACCTATCAGCACGAAGTCTAAAGCTTCCACGGTGTCCCACAAGCCATGCAGCTTTGCGCTGGAAACTGCCGCGATAACGACCAAATAAATCGTGCCCTTATCGACGGTTTTGGTGATGACGGGGTGAGCATTCAGCCAATCGCGGGTCCATCGACCACTTAGCTGTCCCAGAACAAAAGGCAGCAAAATCAGTATGGCAATATCGCGTAACGTCGTTAGAGAGACGGTACCGACCCTCCCTAACAGCAACAGCACCAGCAGGGGAGTTGCAAATGTCCCGACTAGGTTGGAGATAGTGGCGGCAGTGACTGCCCCGGCGACATTACCCCCGGCAATGGATGTGAACCCAATGGAGGATTGCACCGTGGAGGGCAACAGACAGGTGTAATACATGCCCAGGGCAAAACTCGGTCCCAAAAACCATCCACAGGATTGGTAATTCAGCATTCCCAACAGGGGATAGAGCACGAAAGTGGAGGTCAAAATGACCAGCTGCAGGCGATAGTTTTTTAGTCCGCCCAGCACTTCGACGGTTTTTAAACGTGCCCCGTAGACAAAGAACAGTACCGCAATGGCGTAGTGGCTGACTGACCCCACCCCAGTCACCACAGTGACCGGCAGAGGGATAAAAATCCCCGCAACCATAATCAGCAGGAGGGTAAAAACGAACCAGTCTACGTAAGCAAAAAACCACCGAATGAAAGGCATGGAGCCGTGCCAACTAACTCTTTTGAAGTAGCCCTTAGGAACCGATCGCCGGACCCCACTGGTGAGTCTCAATGGCTTGCACGATGCCGTGGACCTGATTGGGATCGTGCTTGAGAAACATCAACGCCTCCTCCGGCGTCTCGACGTTCATCAGCAGCAGCGCACCGGGCTTTTCGGTTTCATTCATCCAGGCACCGGCGGCCTGAAGTTTCCCTGATTTTTCCAAATTTCCCAGGTAAGCCAGGTGTTCGGGGCGAATCGTGGCTCGGTCGGCTTCCCGAGCGGGGTCATAGTGGTAGATAACGACGACTTTACTCATGCTGCAATTCTAGGCGTGTGCCCAGCGCCAACGAAACCGATCCGAATCGTCAGAAACACACTTGGGCATTAAACTTAACAGGTGCATGAAACTTTGAAAGTCCACGGAGCTCGCGAACATAACCTCAAGGCAGTGGACGTTGAAATCCCTCGGAATGCTTTGGTGGTGTTCACCGGTCTGTCCGGCTCGGGCAAGTCATCGCTAGCTTTTGACACAATTTTTGCAGAAGGGCAGCGCCGTTACGTAGAATCGCTGTCCTCCTATGCTCGGCAGTTCCTCGGGCGGATGGACAAACCCGTGGTGGATTTCATAGAAGGTCTATCCCCCGCGGTGTCGATTGACCAGAAGTCTACATCTCACAACCCACGCTCCACCGTGGGTACCATTACCGAGATTTACGATTATCTGCGCCTGCTGTTTGCGAGAGCCGGCACCCAGTATTGTCCGGTGTGCGGCGAGGAAATTACTGCCCAGTCTGCGGAACAAATCGTGAATTGGCTGTTCACTTTGGGGGAGGGGACGCGGTTAGAGGTCTTGGCTCCAGTGGTCCGGGGGCGTAAAGGCGAGTACTCGGAATTGTTTGCACAGCTCGCCGCCAAGGGCTTTACCCGGATGCGCGTGGATGGTGAAACTCATCGCCTGGAAGAACCACCGACCCTGGAAAAACAACTGAAGCACGACATTTCGGTGTCTGTCGACCGGGTAGTAATTCGGGAAGGCTCCCGTTCACGAGTGGCGGATTCTATTGAGACCGCTTTAGAGTTGGCAGAAGGACTGGTCGTGGTGGATTTTGTGGACCGCGACCCGGACGACCCTGAACGCAGTCGTCGATTTTCAGAAAAACGAGCCTGCCCAAATAATCATCCGCTCGCTTTGGAAGAAATCGAACCGCGGACGTTCTCTTTTAATGCGCCATACGGAGCCTGTCCCGATTGTTCCGGAATTGGTTCTCGGTTAGTGATTGACCCAGAACTGGTGGTACCAAATCCTGATTTGACCCTGCGTGAAGGCGCTGTCAGCCCTTGGACGAGTTCCAAAGATACCATGCAACGTATATTAACAGGACTGGGTGATGAAGTAGGCTTTGACCTCGACACTCCGTGGAAGGATTTGTCTGCACAAGTACGCGACTATTTGATGTGGGGCAAGAACTATAAGGTACGAGTGAAATATCGCAACCGGTGGGGACGGGAACGGGTATATACCACGGGCTTTGAGGGGGCAGCGAACTATATCCAGCGTCGTTACGATGAAACCGATTCTGATTTATCCAAAGCCAAATATGAAGGTTATATGCGCGAAGTTCCCTGTCCGACGTGCCAGGGACGGCGGTTAAAGCCTGAAGTTCTGGCCGTTCGCATCGGGAAACTCAATATCTCAGAAGTCACGGATTTATCAATTGATGAAGCGCAATCCTATTTAAAGGATATTCCTTTATCGGGTATGAAAGCTAAAATCGCTGCACCGATTTTACAAGAGGTACACGCGCGATTGGCTTTCCTAATTGATGTGGGATTGAACTATCTCACTTTGTCACGAGCTGCCAACACCTTGTCAGGCGGTGAAGCACAACGTATTCGGTTAGCTACTCAGATTGGATCCGGACTGGTAGGCGTGCTTTATGTCTTGGACGAACCTTCCATCGGTCTGCACCAGCGAGATAACCAACGCCTCATTGATACCCTGAAAGGTTTGCGTGATTTAGGCAATACCCTCATCGTGGTGGAACACGATGAAGACACTATCCGGGCAGCAGATTGGGTGGTGGATATTGGTCCCGGCGCAGGAGTGTCCGGCGGACAGATTGTGCATTCCGGAACCGTCAAGGAATTATTGCGAAATAAGTCTTCGCTTACCGCAGATTATTTAGCGGGACGGAAATCTATTGAAATCCCGCAGCATCGCCGCAAACCTGACCCGGAGCGCATTCTGACAGTAAGAGGCGCGCGCGAAAATAACCTACGAAACATTGACGTATCGTTCCCCCTGGGATGCCTCATCGCCGTCACTGGGGTGTCAGGATCCGGTAAATCCACGCTGGTCAACTCCATTTTGTACCAAGCGTTAGCCAGGGATTTGAACCGCGCCCACACGGTGCCGGGACGTCACAAGCAGATTGACGGCGCTGCTCATCTGGACAAGATTATCCACGTGGACCAATCACCCATCGGTCGCACTCCACGTTCGAATCCTGCGACTTATACCGGAGTATGGGATGCAATCCGAAAGCTCTTTGCCCAGACTGAAGAAGCCCGGATTCGCGGCTACGGTCCGGGGCGCTTTTCCTTTAACGTCAAGGGCGGACGCTGTGAAGCTTGCCGAGGTGACGGCACATTGAAAATCGAGATGAATTTTCTGCCCGATGTTTATGTGCCCTGTGAGGTTTGCGCCGGGGCGCGGTATAACCGGGAGACCTTGGAAGTGTACTATCACGGAAAAAATGTGCGCGATGTTTTGGATTTGCCGATTGCACAAGCCGCCCAGTTCTTTTCCGCAATTCCCAGCGTGTCTCGCTACTTGGACACATTGACAGCGGTCGGCTTGGGCTACGTGAAACTTGGGCAGAGCGCAACCACGCTGTCTGGAGGCGAAGCCCAACGGGTCAAACTAGCCAGTGAACTGCACAAACGCACGAACGGGCGCGCCATTTATGTGCTTGACGAACCAACCACTGGTCTGCACGTCGACGACATCCGCAAGCTTATGGTCATCCTGCAGGGACTGGTCGAGAAAGGTAACACGGTCGTGGTCATCGAACATAACCTGGATGTCATCAAGTGTGCTGACTGGGTTATCGACCTCGGTCCAGAAGGCGGTAAAGGCGGCGGTACGGTGGTTGCGGAAGGCACTCCAGAAACCGTGGCAACAGTACCCGGTTCATTTACCGCGCAATACTTGGCAGAAATCCTCAAAGTGAAAGGCACAAAATGACTGTAAATTTGAGCGACGAGGAATGGAAAGAACGACTGAGCCCCCGCGCTTATGCGGTGCTCCGTCAAGCCGCTACGGAACGACCGGGTACCGGGGAATTGCTCTTTGAATCCCGTGCTGGTCTCTACAGCTGCGGAGCCTGCGGGGCGACACTGTTTGATGCCGACACAAAGTTTGATTCCGGGTGCGGTTGGCCAAGCTTTTTTGAAGCGAAGCCGGGAGCCGTACGCGAAGTGACCGATACATCCCACGGCATGACCCGCACCGAAGTTCGCTGTGCAAACTGTGGATCTCACTTGGGACACGTATTCCCGGACGCGCCGCAAACCCCGACCGGAAACCGATTTTGCATGAATTCGGTGGCGCTTAGTTTTCAGCCTCAGGAATGACCAGTTCCCACCAGTTGAACGTCAATCGGCGCATCTGACCAAAATGTTGGGAGATGCGCCGAAACTATCCACGACGGAAAAGACCTTACAGGGTGGCTTTCTCAAGCAGCTTGTCGTCTTTCCCGATTCCACTCATGTCGACGGGGTGACCGTTCGCAATGTACAGGGGCGTCCCCGCATTTTCCCGACCGAGGCTCTTGAGACGCTGCTGCGCCAAAATATTAATCGGCATCAGACCAGATTGTTCGGTAGCCGGTGGCACTGATTTGTAATCTATGCCATGCTTTCCAGCAATTTTAGCCAGTTCCGCATCGGGGTTACGGATGGTCTGCGCCCACTGTTCATTGTTCTGGTTCTTTTCGTAATCAGCGGACTTATAGTTATCCATCGCGAACTTGGTCAAGTCCTTGCTAAGTCCCCATAGTTTCTCGGGCTTATTTTCGGCGGTCCAGTACATGAGGTTATTTGCAGAATACGCAATGTTGGGGAACTTCAGCTGCTGGGCGTGAGTCAGCGTCGGGCGCAACACGACTATCGCCTGACCTCCCTCGACCAAGTCGTTGAGCTGTTTACCTTGGTTGAGTTGATCCTCGAAGTCATTACAGATGTTGCACAAGTAGTCGTAGTACAGTTCCAGGACCTTAGTGCCTTTTTTCGACTCGGCAGTGATTTCGTCGTTAGTCAAAACTTTGCCATCTTTGAGCCAGATACCCCGCCCGGCGGCGTAGGTTTGGGGTTCGGCATAGCCAATCATCGTCTTTGTTCCCGAGATTGTGTCCGTAGGCTGAGCCTCTAAATCGTGTTTCGTGGTCGCAATCTTAACGAACACGATAATCAACGCCAGCACGATGGCGACCAAAACAATCGCCAGGATGGCGCCAGAACGATTGCCGGGGCGAGACACCGTCAAGTTCGTCCGAGAAGAACCTTTTTTCTGTTTTGACATCTGTGAACTCCAATCACTTACCGCCATTAAACCCTGAGAGATGGGAATGTTTCAACATTTGAAAATTATTGCAGATACAGGTGACCCGCCAGACGCCGGATTCGTCCGGTCTGTTCCAAAGACTTCAGTCCGTCTTGCATCCGTTGACGGATATCGGTACGCGCGGGAGTTAAATCTAGCACTCGTGCCACTGCTTCTGAGGTCTCGTCCTCAAGGGGCTGCTGCGTGTCGATGACCCAGGTCAAAGCATTATTAAACTCTTCGTCACAGATGTCTACCAAGGAGCGTTGACCATAGATTGACCCAGTTCGAAACACGGTAAAATCCGCGGCTGATGTTCCGGCAGGCCAAACAAATGTGCCGAATTTCGTCTTAATTTTCTGGACTTCTGGATTAAGCAGTTCCAAAATCCGTTGACGGCGTTTCGGATGCAGACGTTGCATCCCGAAGGCATCGGCAACGAGTTTAGCCAGCCGAACTTCCCCGATAGGCCCTTCCGTATACAGCACCTGCGCCAACACGTCAGCCACAGCGGCTGCATTAGCGGGATCCTGTAAATCATCGAGAACTTCCTTGGAACCCTGATTTTGTAAGGGTTTGCCGCGAGGGACAAACGGCTGTGGGACCGTTTTAGGACGAACAATGGCGGGAATTTGCGCAGTAAAACTGGGGGCTTGAGGTTCCGAGAGCTTGGCTTCGGAAGGTTCTGGTATGGGGTTTGCCAGGGGTGATGTAGACATCGCGGGGGTATCAGTTTTTTCAGTGCCTTCCGCGGTTTCCTCGGGTGAAAAGAGGGGAGCGAACGCACCTAAACCGGGCTTAGAAATTTTGCCGAGTTCCTCGTTTGGCTCAGGATTTTGGGCAAGCTCTATAAAAAAGTCGGTTTCTTGTGCGCCGAGCTGATCTCCCAGAGTTGGGGCATCGTGAGTCGAGGTGAGCTCTCCTCTCTCTACATGCGCAAATGCATCCGCAGGAATGTCCGCGATGACCGGTAGCGCTGAACGGGTTTTCCGTTGTACGGCAGGGGGAAGGTCCTCGATGCGGGCGGCAGGCTGTTCCGACGGAGGCGGGGTAGGCGCAGAAGGTTCCGGCTTTGTTTCCTCAGAATCAGTTTCACTTTGTGGCAGGGCTGGTGTCAGTGCGGGAGGAGGGGCAGCCCCGTCGGTCTGCGTGCGAGCCGCGGCTTCGCGCAGGGGCTGCGGTAAATCCCATTCCGTTTCATCCGGAACTTTCCACGGCTCGTCGTCACGGTTATTTTGCGCCGCTGCAATACGCGACGGAGAGGTGTAGCGGTCATCGCTAGCTACCGAGCCGTCCGTAACGTCACCGGGAAATGCGAGGTCTAACGCTATGGAAACGAGACGCCGCGTCACTTCATCTGTGTTTTCCATCAGTTGAGTCAAATACACATGTTCGATAGCGCCAAAACCGCAATGTTCCAGGAGGAATTGGGGAATACCGACCTCGCGATCCCAAGCGGAACGAACCTGTCGCTGTTCGGGACTATCCAAAATTAGACCTAGCCACGGCGCGCCTGCATCACCACGAACCGCTAAATCCAGACGTAATGATGCCGACCCCATATCTGTGCGGACTTCCAAACCCGCGTGCCCCAGTAGCCTCGCGAGGTGGTCACGCACTGCCGAAACTGGAACGGTATTGGGCATGATGCTCGGGACGTTTAAGACGTCTTGCAGTATGGCAGGCAGTCCAGATTGATCAAGGTCGCGGTTTACGACAAATAGCACCTGGCGATTTGTCTCTAACAAAATTCGAGTCCAAGCCAGGGACAAATCACGCGTGACTGCAGATTTCGACGTCTCCGGTTGCGAATCAGACCCCAGGAAACACACCAGTAAATCGCAAGTCGCGACGCCGTCACCATCGCTGAAGCCTCCACCATTCCCCGGTACTCCCGTATCGGCGCTGGGGAACGCTGCTCCGACCGCACCCAGGTGGGTGACCCGCAGATTCATCAGATTGATTTCACCCTGTCGGTTAGCGTCATCGAGATACCAGCGGATACCCGCTGCTAACTCAGCCGTCCACGTCAGCGCCGTGACGGCTTTACCACGGTTTTTCAGGCA
This sequence comes from Mobiluncus curtisii subsp. curtisii ATCC 35241, assembly GCF_000146285.1. GTDB lineage: Bacteria > Actinomycetota > Actinomycetes > Actinomycetales > Actinomycetaceae > Mobiluncus > Mobiluncus curtisii. The sequence goes on along the minus strand of NZ_GL385912.1, from coordinate 236,291 downwards.
CAGATTCATCAACAGATTCCCGGCCTTTTCAAACCACACGTAATCGGCGCCCAGTCCCTGCCAGCCCGGATTTTCGCTGGCAAGTTGCAGGGGGAGGGGATGATGCGCCGCGGGAAATTCCATAATTAAAACTGGATGCGCTTGCACTTGTGCTACCGGCCAGGTGTCCAGCTGATCGGGACTGAGCAGCTGTGCCAAACGACCGGGGGTGGGGGTTAAATCTCGACCATAGCGGATAGTCAGTTCGTATTCGGGGAAACCTGCTGACTTGGCGAACTCGTAGGCGCTGCACGCCCGCCCTTTTGCAAAACTCGTGGCTGCGGGCAAGCTCGCCACGAACATGGCTTGTGCCGCACCCGCGAGAGCTTTCACCACGGACCCGGAAGGTAACTCGGTGGCATCGAGAATCACTACGGCGTCAAAACGGGGTGTTTCCTGGGTAAAATCAGGCAAACGGGTCACGACTTCCAGCGGAGTCAAACCCACAATCGGGGTACGAGTCAAGACACCGTCCAAGTCTTCACGCAGTGCTTGATGGATGGAGAAATTATCATCACGCAATCGTGCCCCAAAACTGCGCAAGGTTTCTTTATCTGCGCGCTGAGCAAATTCGCCTGCCGCGGTAATCACCTGATTCAGAATCTCACGACGAGTTTCCGTGCAGTTCAGCGAGAGTCGTTCCACCTGGGCAACATGAGTCACCGGATCAAATCCCTGCTGCGCCAAGGCTCGCTGCCGTTCGCGTACCGCCGCGACCGACAGGGCGTGTTCCAACACGCCCTGAATCGCCATTCCGCTGAGGGTTCCTTCCGCCACCCAAGTGACCAGGTCATCCAGCCCCAAGGCTCTCAGATGAGGGGTCAAGGCTCGAAAAGCCAAAATATCGTCCAGGGTCGAGTCCTCCGAGCTGAGCGACGTCCCCCAAACCTTGCGAACCTGCAAGTAACGACCCAAGGGCGGCAGACCTTTTGACCACGTTTCCAAATCCGGGTTCGAGACCTGCAAAACCTGTAAAACCTCAGCAAACGCGTCAGAAATCGCGCGCACTTGCTGACCTAAATGACCACCCTGGCGAGCCAGGGGCATCAAAGACTCCAAATCATCGCGGCGGCTGGGCAGATACCGACCCAATTCGATAGCGCTTCGCACCGTATCGGCATGGTTTGCGAATTTTTCACGCGAGTCAGGGGCTAAGGCATCAAAATCTTTCAGCCCTAACACGGGATTGGCGCCGATTTGCGAACCCAAGGCTTCCGCGCGCATCCGCAGGGCATTGAGGTCCTCTAATAAATCTGCCACCTTATTGGGGGTAACCGGACCGGCGAGGTAGGGTTGCAACTGAGATAACACGGCTTTGCGGCGACTGTTGCGGGTAAAACCTCCGGAAGCTTCGGCGTGACGCGCATCCATCAGCAAGTCTAAGTCTTTGCCGGAATGGTAAGCGGGGGCAGCAATTTCTAGCAGGGGAGTGGCTTCGTCCCACAGGTTTTGCAAGGACTGCTGCAAAGTTTCGATGCCGGAAGTAACCGCACGACGTTCCGCTTCGGTTAGTTCCACTGGAGCCCTGCCGTATCCAATCTCTAACAGGTCCAGCCATCGCGCGAAAATCGGCCAGGCTGCCAGGTCGGAAGTGGCAGACATAATTTCCAGCACGGCAGGGTGGGCTTGGGTAATGGCATCTTCCAAGGTTTGCAACGCCAATTTCAATTCCGTGCGGTCTATGCTGCGCGCACTTTCGCCCACCAGGGACCAGGGATTAGCACCGATGCCGTTCACCGAGTTGGCATCCAGATTTGCCAGTTCTTTGCCAAGTTTCGCCGCCGTAGACCGGTCATTAGACAGATAGGGGAAGTTCGGAGCCGCCGCCAGGCGACCTGCCAAAACCCGTTCTTCGGGTTCCAACTCGGCGGCAGTCATGATTTGTGCAGTGTAAGCCTGCCATGCGGAAACATGGTTGGGTCCGACCTCGTGAATCTGGTTGAGATACAAATCCAAATCCTGGGACAGAGTTTTCAGGGAAGCTCGGCAAGAATCGAGGTATCCTGTGTCAGCGTTGACTGGGCGATCCCAAGCCCCTCTAAGCAAGTCCCGGCTACGCTCATCGCGTTTCTCGGCGTGCGGGTCAAGAGTGAGGAACACGTGTTCAAATCCGGCTTTACGAACCCGGTTACGCAGTTTCTTAAGGCTGGTGCGGCTCCCCACGACCAGAACGGAATGCTGCTGTACTAGGGACTGCGCCAGTGCATTCACGACGGCATCAGTCTTGCCGGTCGCCGGGGCTCCGGACAGAATGAGGCTATGACCTTGACCAAATAACTTTGGTATCTGGAGTTGTTTGCGGTCGGCTTTTAAGGGCGCAAAAACATCTCCCGAGAGAGGGACGGTGTCAGTGTTATCTTCGGAAAGTTGGGTGGGGGCACTGTTGGTGGCATAACGTTGCACCAGGGCGGAACTGCTGTAATCCTGGTGGTGCGCTTTCAGGTCGGTCGCCACGGGGGACCAGTTACGATGGGACAGCCCCAGGGCAGCTTGACGTTCCAGCTGCATTTTGCCGTGGAGGGAGCTGTCTTGGAGAGCTTTCTCCAAAGCCACCAGAATAGCGTCGAGGTCGAGACCGTGAGAAGTTCGACCGGCTTTCACCCAGCGGGACGGAATCCGAAACTTTTGGTGCAACAAACGCACTACTGTACTGTTCAGCTCTAGCTTGTCACCCGGTGCCAGACGTAAATATCCCAGGGGGCGATCGGGGTCGGGGTCTAATCTGGCTTGAAAAATTGGAAAACGAACATTCCCACGGTTCGCGACCAGGAAACCGAAAGCGAGTTGTAGTTCCAGACCATCACATCGATTTGCCAAGAGCCAGCGCCAATGTTCGGCGATAGTGAGCTGCTTGTCCGCATCCCCACCAACGGTAGAAAGCGGGAAAGTCCCGCCAGCGCGCAACTGGCGATAGGTTGCATTCAGGGAGTCCGCGGAAAAGGGGAAAGTCAGGGCAGCGGCAGGTGGTGCTAGGGGAGTGACTCCGATTTGCTTATCAGTCAGAGAAAGCGCCCATTCAAGGTAGGCTGCATCCGTCACTATATTTCCCCTTTACCCCGATATTCCGTCTCTTAACTTACACGCAAATGCCATTCTAGGTCCTGGATTACCGTTCGAGCTTGTGACAGACCGAAAGATAACAAATCGGTTAACTTTTTTCCGGCGGTTCTACTAAAGTAGAGATACGTGATTTTTTAAGGAGGACGAAGTGTCGGAAACGAATCCAGGACCGGACCCTACTGAAACGGCAGTATTTGGGGCTATAGGCAGCGTTACCGAAACGGAACCAGAACTGGGGAAGCGAGTTTTGTCCTCCGCTGACGAGGAAGCTGTGGCGGCTCTACCTGCAGGTTCGGCACTGTTAATTGTGCAGCGTGGTCCCTCCGCGGGGGCGCGTTTCCTGCTCGATACAGACCGCATCACCGCGGGCAGACATCCCAAATCGGATATTTTCCTTGATGATGTAACGGTTTCACGCCGGCATTGCGAGTTTATTCGCCAGGAAAACGGCTACATGGTTCGCGATGTCGGTTCTCTCAACGGCACCTATATTGACCGGGAGAGGGTAGAGTCGCACCTGCTGACTTCGGGGGAAGAAGTCCAGATTGGCAAGTTTAGATTGGCTTACTACCCGGCGGTGAATTTTAAGCAATGAGTCAGGTCGCCCGAAAAGTCAATGACATTGGCAGCTCGTGGCCTCCCGAGGTAAGCCATGAGCCAACTATGTCTATTGGACGAGTCCACGAGATTATCGTGAAGGAATTTCCTTCGGTATCTCAGGCTAAATTGCGCAATTTTGAGAAGCACGGGATTGTCAGCCCGGCACGGATGTCCAACGGTTACCGCGGTTACTCCCTGGCAGATGTGGAGCGGATACGCTACGCCCTGAAAGCCCAGCGAGACAGTTACTTGCCTCTAAATCAGATTGGCGAAAATTTGCGGCTGTTGGATCTGGGGGAGGAGCCCCTGCCGGTGCAGCCAGTCATGCGAGTGGTGGCTTCGGAAGGACAGATGCGTCTGCCGACTCACTCCCGGATTTCGTTGCGTGATTTGCAGGTTTATACCGGCGCTTCTGATGAACTGTTGGAAAAGGCGGTCAATGCCAAGCTCATTGCTCCAGATTTTTCCTCTCGCTTTTCTGCCGGGGCAGTTGCGGTGGTGCAGGCTTTGGAAGTCTTGGAAAAGCAGGGTATCGAGCCACGCAATTTGCGTTCCGTCTATTCTGCGGTCAATGCGATTTTGGATTTGGTGGATCGAGTGGTGGCTCCGGAGCGGCAAAAGAATAACGCTGTTGCCAAGGATCGTGCCCAAATGCGAGCAACGGAACTCTCGGCACAGCTAGCGGCGTTAGCTGAGGCATTGCTGACTGTCGGTGTCGAGGAGCTGTAAGGCTGCGGGAATAAGGTTTGGTTCCCCGACAACCTTGCACTTAAACTTTAAGTGCAAGGTTTGGGCGCGCCGCGCATCGGACCACGTTTCTATGGTGCATAATCTAAAATAGAAACATACTTGAACGGAGGTTGCCTTGGAAAAGCCGAGCAAATCTGGAGTACCGCAGATTAAGCAGGGGATGCTATTTGGTGAAACCCTGCCGGTTATTGACGAAGAAACCGGGTTCCGCGGACCGACTGCCTGTAAAGCCGCCGGAATTACCTACCGGCAGCTCGATTACTGGGCGCGTACCGGTTTGGTAGAGCCTTCTGTGCGTAACGCTCGCGGTTCAGGGTCACAGCGTCTCTATTCTTTCCGGGATTGCCTGCTGTTAAAGGTGGTTAAACGTCTGCTGGATACCGGTGTTTCCCTGCAACAGATTCGAGTTGCGGTAGCGACTCTGTCCAAGATGGGTGTCGAGGATTTAGCTGGCATCACCTTGATGAGTGATGGCGCTTCGGTTTACGCCTGCACGTCACAGGACGAAGTTATCGACTTGGTGCAGGGCGGACAAGGTGTGTTCGGCATCGCGGTAGGTCGCGTCTGGCACGAAATTGAGGGCGAGCTGGCGCAGCTGCCTGTAGAAAACATTAATGATGACAACTTGGTGGTCCACGATGAACTGGCGGAGCGTCGCGCGCGTCGGCGTCAAGTCAGCTGAGAGGTTTCTCGCGTTCACAAGCGCGGTGCCAAACTTTTTGGCAAGGTAGTGTCCCGGTCGGAGGTTAGGGAGATGCGTAACGACCGGGACACTTTTTTGTACATATATCCGCGGGGACAGACACATAAACCCGTCATGTGTAAAATGACATAATATATATTATCGGATTGAAGGAGCGTCGCGAGCGTGCGATACCAAAGCTTCGCACCGTCCTTGAGCAAAATTCCGCTAAATCGGTTAGAATGAACCGCTAAGCATAAAAGGAGGCACTAATCGTGGCTGATCGCGCACTACGCGGGATGCGTATGGGTTCCAATTCTCTCGAGTCTGAAGAAGGCGTCGTTTTCGTCGAGCGCCAAAACGTAGACTACACCTGCCCGGAAGGACACGCTTTCGATATTCCCTTCGCCATTGACGCCGAGGTGCCTGACACCTGGGATTGCCCGATTTGCTCCAAGACTGCGGTACGCAACGGCGCGGAAGACTTCCAGGAGGAAAACACAGCTAAACCTCAGCGCAACCACTGGGAACATCTCATTGAACGACGCAGCGAGGAGGAACTCCGCGTGCTGCTTGATGAGCGTTTAGAAGCCTTGCGTTCCGGGCGGCGCCACTACGGACGCTAATATTCCCGGTTTCAACACTCCGTGGAGCTACACTAATAAAATGACATAACACTAGGCACGTTGGCATAGTTCCCGTATCCGCCACTTGGCGACTTCTAGGAACGCTTCCTTAATGATTGACCCGCTCATTTTCGAAGTACCTGCCCGGCGTTCCACAAAGGTAATGGGCACTTCCACAATCTTGCCCCCCGCCCGGCGCGTCCGCCAGGTCATCTCAATCTGGAAACCGTACCCTTTTGATTCAATGACGTAACGCTGCAATAAACGGGACAGGAAATCCACCCGATAGACCCGGAAACCCGCTGTGGTGTCAGCTACGCCCAATCCCAGCACCACATTGACATAAACGCTTCCCGCCCGGCTCAGCGCCTGACGCGGGAGCGACCACCCTGAGGTCGCTCCCCCACGCCGCCAGCGCGATCCGATGACCAGGTCCGGACGACCGCTACCATGAGCTAAAGCCAACAGACGCGGTAAATCCCGAGGCTGGTGCGAACCATCTGCATCGAATTCCCCAACCCAGCTGTATCCGTGGCTATCCGCCCAGGCAAATGCTGCCAAATAAGCCGGTCCCAGACCCTCCTTACCCGTGCGGTGCAACACATGAAGCTGCGGGTGATTCGCAGCTAAAGCGTCTGCCAATTCCCCCGTCCCATCAGGTGAATTATCATCCACGATGAGGATGTGAATTCCTGGCGCTTGCGCCAAAACCTCTGTGGTAATCCACTCGAGGTTTTCTCGCTCGTTATAGGTCGGGATAGCGATAACGGTCTGCGCGTTATAGTTAGTGTTTTTCACGTTTCCAACTTTCTGAGAGTGCCAATAAAACTTGTAAAACCGCCGCCAGCACCACCAATACCTGCGCCCCCAGACCGAGCAGTTCGCCGGTGAAGGTTGCGGGGGTGGTCCCGCTGCGCAGAGGAAGGCTCGTGACGAAACTGCCTGCCTGGAAGTTTGGAATCACCCGCCCCACAATCTGTCCACGAGCATTAATCCGGGCTGTGGAATCCATCGTGGATACTTGGATGGTGTCCAAACCGTGTTCAGCCGCACGAAAGCGGGCAATAGCGAGTTGCTGGTCAGCTTCATCGGAAGAACCAAAGAAGGAACTCGACGTAGGCACATAGATAAAGTTCGCACCTTTGACCGCTTGTCGCACCAGGTCATCGTCAGCAATCTCGTAACAGATGGGACTGGCCAAATGCACGTCTCGACCGGAGAGCGAAACCTCAAGCTGTGCCACACTCTGCCCGGCAATTAGGTCCGCGGGAACCAAATCGGCTAAAAAGGGAATAAATGTGGCAAAAAATTTTCGCCAAGGCAGGTACTCGCCGAAAGGAACCAGATGCTTCTTGGCATAAGTGTCGCGGGCTTGCCCGTTGGTCCACACCAAGATGGTGTTTTGCAAAGAACTTGTGTCGAGGTTCGATCCGGCAAGGTTAGCTACGCCTGGTCCGCGGGCTCCCGCTCCTAACGTACCCGTAATGAGCGGAGCTTGAAAGGCGGCTGTCACCTGGTTCACCAGAGCAGCTGCATGATGACTGGTCCGCGGGTCTATGTCTGCCGCGTTTTCCGCCCACAACACCAAATCAACGTGACGAGACGTCCGTTGACGCAGGCGGAGAGACTCCGCTACGTGGTTTAGCAACACTTCATAAGGCTGCCCGAATGCCGTTTGTGGCTCGCGTCCCGGCGTATTGCCCTGGACCGCAGCGACTGTCACATGCCTGGTAACAACGGGCAACGCCGGATGCACCAAGGTGGGGAATACGACGACGGCAATGAGAGCGACCAGCGACACCATCCTCAGCATCAGACCACGGTGGCGATTCAAAAGTTCCAGCACGGCAGCGGCTATGAATACACAAACCCCGCTGACCAGCACACTGCCTCCCCAGGGTGCCCATGCCAACAACGGCGTATCCACCACCGCAAAAGCAAGTTTTGCCCAGGGAAACCCACCGAAAGGAATCAAGGAGCGCAACTGTTCCACGCCGACCCATGCCAGAGGCGCCCAAACCAGCCGTAACATCCCCAACGAACGGGGAAACCGTGGAATAGCCTGATCCCCACGCACCCACACTTGTGCAAAAAAACAAATAAACAGCGTCTCTAAAATCGTCAGGGCAATCCACGGAAAAGCTGAACCTGCAGAAACCCCGGTCCAGCTCAGCTGCGGACCGAAAAAACCGAGCCCCCACACTGCTGACACTAACAAAACACGCCGCCTGCGAGAACCACAACCGAACTGACGACGCAAGGTTCCCAGCAAAATCATGAGGGAAAGAATCAGCAAAGGCCACACATTCCAGTGCGGAAAAGCCAGGGCTCCCGCCACTCCCCCTATGAAAGCTAGGGGCAGAGCTATCAGAAGTCCCACGTCACCACTCCCCGCTTCACCTGATTGATAACGCTGCGGAATTTCGCGTGCAGAGCCGGATTGAGGTTCAGTTTGCGCAACTGGTCGGCGAGGTCTATAACCTGGCGGATGACCCGCACGAAGTCCCCGGCGCTCATGCCGGTCAGCTCCAAGCATTGCCCGAGACTGATGTCTTGCGCCCACGCCACAACTCCAGGCAACAAATCTGTCTCCAATGGCGGGTATGCCTCCAGATAGTGTTCTTGCTGGAGAGTAGCGATTTCAAAGTTAATTCGCCCCATCGATTCCAGTGCTATCGCCAGACTGGCAGATGCCTCGGCTGGAATCAAACGGGACAGTCCGCCAGTACGGTTTTGCGCCAGGCACACCGAGAGCGCCCCTGCTAAATCCGCCACGTTCAAGTCATCGAAGACGCCGCGACGTAAACATTCCACCACCAGCAAATCACGCTCGTTATAGACCGACTGCAACATGATTCCCGCGTCACGAAGCTGAAAATTATCATCAACATAGTCCAGTTCCCGCAGCACTTGACAGGTGTGATCCAACTGACGTGCCAGGGACTTTGTGCGAGTTTCAATCCGCTGGCGAGTGATCCGGGCAGATTCTCGGTTTTTGGCAGCCTGGTGGGCTTTCACCAGATGTTTGTCCCGTTCTGGACAGTTATAGACCGGGTGGGCTTTCATCTGGGCGCGTGCCTGCTCTATAGCCCGACGGTCGGCTTGCTGGTTCTGGGGGGTATTTTCCCCGCTGTGGCGTCGCTGTTTAGCTTGTTTTTCGGTTTTGGAAAGGGCGTTCATCAAGTCCAGCAGCGCCATCACGTCCCCGCGCTCGCAACTGGCACTGCGTTCTTGATCCGCTGCCAAATCTTCAAACCGGCGCAGTTGTGCGAACAATTTGCGTGAACTTCCCAACGCTACATATTGAGCAAAAGACTTTTCAACGGTTTCCTTTGCCCCCTCCAGCGTAGTGCGAGCCAGCAGGTTTACTGCCATGTTAAACGTTGGTACGAAAGCCGAGTGCAGCGGGTAGGTTTGTTGACTCGCCAAATTAGCCAGCAGCTGGGGCGGATTCTTCACTTCCATGAGAGTCAGCGCATGTCCCACCGAATCAATCCCGCGGCGTCCAGCGCGACCCGTGAGCTGGGTGTACTCCCCCGGCGTCAAGTTCGCGCGTTCCTGACCGTTCCATTTATTCAGCGATTCCAGGACAACGGTGCGGGCAGGCATGTTAATCCCGAGGGCCAGCGTTTCGGTAGCAAAGACCAGGCGAATCAAGCCTTTCGCGAATAGCGACTCGGTCAGTTGCTTTTGAATCGGCAGTAATCCGGCGTGATGTGGGGCGATACCGGCAGCCAGGGTTTCTTCCCAGTTCGAAACGTCAATAGCGCTCAAATCGCCCTGGCTGAACCCTGCCAGCGTAGTTTCTACCTCGAGACGAATCTGGTCGGCTTCTTCTGTAGTGGTGAAACGTAGACCGGCGTCAAACACCTGCGCTGCCGCATCGTTACAGCCCTGCCGGGAAAATATAAACACAATCGCCGGGAGCAAATCCTGCTGTTCCAGACTGCGTGCTACGGCGGGTCTGTCCGCGCGAATCCGGCGGGGCATCCGCCCCCGACGCGGCATGACCTGCTGGGCAGCTTGCGCTAGCAGAGCCCGGTTCAGGTGTCCACCCACCTCACCTTTGGCAAATAGGGGCAGAACTTCGCCCGAGGCGCTAATCATAAAGTGTTTCAACGGCACCGGGCGGACAGAGGTCGAAATGACGGTGGTGGGACCGCGCAAAGTCTGGAGCCATTGGGCGAAAACATTAGCGTTAGAAATCGTGGCAGAAAGGCAAATCAGACGCACCGCCGCATCGAGGTGAATAATGATTTCTTCCCACACCGGTCCACGGAAATGATCGGAGAGATAATGAACCTCATCCATGACTACATATCCCAGGTCTGCCAGCGGCGCCGCGGCGTAAATCATGTTCCGCAGCACTTCGGTGGTCATCACAATGATGGCGGCGTCGCCATTTATCGCGGTGTCGCCGGTCAACAATCCGACATTATCGACACCGAATAACTCCACCAGTTCCAGATACTTTTGGTTGGACAGAGCTTTAATCGGGGTCGTGTAAAACAGGCGTTTGCCCTGGTGAAAAGCCAGGAAAATCCCGTAAAAGCCGACAATAGTTTTCCCAGCTGAAGTCGGGGCACTAACCAAAACATCTTGCCCCTTATCGAGTACCTGGCAGGCCTCGATTTGAAAGTCATCCAAGGGAAAATCAAACAGAGCTTGGAACTCGTAGAGTTCCGGAGACTGCTGGGTCGCTTTGAAAGCCTGATAACGCTGTGCAGGAGAGGGGTTGGTCGCGTCGGCGGCTTCCGTTTGCGCCAATCGTGCGGCAGCTTTCTGGCTTTCACGGTAACGGTGACGTTTAGGACTCATAATTTCAGATGTTTACTGCCGCGGTGCCACCAAATCGTAGCTCGCCCAACGGTCATGAGCGGCGTTCAGGCGGCGTTGTTTGTTGACCTTGCGAGCCTGTTTCACCTCGGCGCGTGCCACGCGTGCTGCGCTCAAAGTTGCAGGGTCTCCCGTAGGTGCCGGCTTTCGGACCGGTTCGCTAACTGACTCCAAGGCATCGTGGACGGGCATCTCAATATCGCGAACCGTCCGATAGAGACGTATCCCCCGCAAAATAATCCATACGGTCGTCGCCACAAAAATTGCCACGGCACAAATTACGGCGATGAGCCACACGATACCCTGAACACTCATAACTCAATCTTACCCGTCCGCTACCTCCCGCGTGGAGTCGAGTTCGGCGTAGCGAGACAAAGCCACGACCCCCGTCTGTCGAGCTGCCTCCACTACGGTCTGGTGTGCAGGTCCACCGACAATGACTGTAATATCGGTGGCGAGAATCTGTATCACCCGCTGCAGCCAGGCAGGATCTTTCACTTTCAAACGCACCCGGTATGTGGTCGCGGATTGTTCCACCGTCTGGGCGTGAAGAATCGTGTCAACATATGATTTCGCTTGGTTCTTTAGCTCCAGATCGACCGTCTGGTACTTGTAGCTAGGTTTTTGCGGGAGTTTGTCAGGAATCGGTTCCGCGGTGACATGCAGGTCACTGAGGCGATCCAGGCGGTACTTGTGCCACTTGCGTTTATCCAGATTCACTCCCACCAGATACACGTGGTAGCGATCCGTATAGACAGACTGGGGTGCCACTCGGCGCGGCGCAGTATCCCAGCTGGCATTGGTATAGGTGAAAACGACCGTGCGACCCTGTTCTATCGCCCGATTCAACGTTTCCAAAGAGTTCTGAATCGAGGGCGGCACCGTATTGGTCACCAACTGCGGGGCGGTCAGTTCATGCACTTGCCCCAACCAGGAGGCAACCTTCAGACGAGCGGTCGCAATCGCCTCTTGTGATGACGGCGCCAAATATCCGGCGACTTCCAGCCCCAACAGGAGGGACAGCGCCTCATGAGCGCTAAAGGACGGGGGCATCACCCAACTGCGAGAACCGTTGACCTCAATCGTTCCGTCTTTACGAATCGAGGGCAGGAAACTGTCATAGTCAGAATCTGCGTTGCTGGCTGCCGCGTCCAAGTCCAAGAAATCCCAAATAATGTTTTTGATGTCTGCAGGTTGCAGACCAAAATGTTTGGCCAGTTCAGATACGGTACAGGTGTTACCTGCCGCGGTGTGTTTGAGGATAAATGTCATCACTGCCAGGGATTCAGCTGTGACGCGCGTCTGGTTATCTATAGAAACGCCCGCGGTGCGGTGGCTAAACTCGTCAAACTTCAGCCGTCCGGTTTCAGACTCGCCCGCCGTCAATTCGAGATGAGTCAGACGCTGAGCCGCTTGTATGGTCGCCGTCACAAGTTTCGGTGGGTCCAGCACTGTCAGGTGCGCCATTGCTTCGGTGGCTAAACGGCTCCATGTATAGAAATCTGGTCGTTTGGCACGATACAAATTCCATCCTGAAGGAACCCGGTCGGGTACGTCCAGCCCCAGTTTCGGCGCTTGGCAGGCGAAATCGGCATACACACAGATGAGTTCCGCATTCATGACGGCTTCGGAGGCTTTTTCAGGATCCGCCACAAAAATGACCCGTTCCAGGGGGCTCTCCAGAGAAACGTTGCGCGGGGATTCAACGTGTTCCGCAACGTCAAAGGTCTGGTCCGTAATCACCGGGTTACTGAGTCGAGACAACTTAAAGGTCCGGAAACCTTGGCGAGTTTCGTCAAAACCGCGAACGTAGAAAAAACCGCGCGACAGCATCATCCGCGTGGGTCGCACTCGTCGATGCGTAGATTCACCATAGCGTGCCTGATAATCAAACTCGATTATCTGTGCCGCGGCAATTGCCCGAAAAACATCCTGCGTAAACCGCGAAATGAGTGCTTGAGATTGCACTTCTAACGGATTTGCGGGGTCGATTTCGCTGACGGAACGGACATGGGAATCAATCTGGGTAAAGTCGCCTTCTAATAATCCCAGTGCGACGTGTACCCAGACTGATTCAGCAGCATCAAAAGCCAAGTGCGTTTGGCGACTCACATCGGGTCGCAGCAGGTATCGGTGGGCAGTCCCCGCATTGTTGCGTTCATCTTGGACGATAATCCCGCCCAGGATTTTATTCAGAGTTTTAATATCATTGCGGATTTTGAGGCTGTAAGCGTCATGCGGCTGCGTCTGGTCGGTGTCGGGGCTGACCGGCAGGTAAGGTCCAATGGTGGCATTGTAGGCGGCATAGATTTCGTCATAAGTCAGAGGGCGGGCATTCCGATAAAAAATCGTTAAAAGCCCCTGGTAACGTCGCGATGCCGAGGCAAGTTGCGATTCACTAGGGAAGTCTTCGCGCCATTCATAATCGTCGTCTGCATCGAAAATGTCGGGCTCGTTGGATACCTGGTGCATACAAAAATTATAGCTGTGCGCCTTCAGGATTGTTCTGAACCCAGGCGTAAAGCGGCTATGCTTAAGCTGTGATGATTCGGAAAGCACGTGTTCTGGAAGTGCGGCGGCAGACCCCTCATCAGGTTTTGCTCTGCGAAATTGTAGCTGCGCCTCCCCAACAAGATTCCGGGCCTGCCGTGAGTTTCCAGCCCGGTGATACCTGCCGAGCCATCTGCTATCCAGAGTTGCTTGGTGCCGCGCAGCCCGGTGACATCATCCAGATTGAAGTTTCTCCCCTGGCAAAGGCCTTGGGTACCGGTGGCGAAGCCATGGTTCTGGCTAATGAAACCCGTCTGCCGGCGGACGAGCTGCCTAATCCCGGTCACTTGGTGAAGGCTCGTTACACCCCACATCAAAAGGTCGTGTTGGGCGCGGACGAACCGGACAGCCCCTACCACTCTCTGCTGCGTTCCGCTGATACGCTAGATGGACTTCCGGTTCTGGTGACGGATTTGCATTCGGCTTTACCGGCTATCGTGGCGGGTTTCCTGCACCACAACCCGCGAGCCCGGCTGGTTTATATTCAAACCGATGGCGGAGCTCTGCCGTTAGCGTATTCCCGTACCGTAGCTCAAATGCGTGAGTCCGGCAGTTTAGCTGCCACCATTACCTGCGGTCAGTGTTTTGGGGGCGATTACGAAGCCGTGAGTTTTCCTTCCGCCCTGTTCGTAGCGTCTGCGGTGGTAAAAGCTGACGCAGTCATTGTGTCACAAGGTCCGGGCAACCTGGGCACCGGTACTCGCTGGGGTTACTCGGGGGTGGACGGAGCACAATTTTTACATACCGCCTCGGCGTTAAACGGTCATCCAATTGCAGTGCTGCGCATGTCCAGTGGTGACGCGCGCCCCCGCCACTACGGAATTTCGCATCATTCCCTAACCATGCTGACTTGGATGGGGTTGCCTCCTCTGGATGTCGTACTTCCCGTTTTCGACATAGACAATCCCGTTGAAAAGACCCTCGCCGACCCGAAAGGAACCTTCACGCCCCTGGTGAAGTCCCAACTGAGCCTTCTGCAGGAACACCACCGGGTTATCAACCAACCCACTACGGGACTGTACGCGGCTCTGGAGGAGTTCCCGGTGAAACTTTCCACCATGGGAAGGACCCTAAGCGAAGACCCAGCCGCTTTCCTAGCGGCGGCAGCCGCGGGAGTCTACGGAGCCACTGTGCCAGTCCCTGAAGCCAAGAAATCAGAGAACGACCCCGCGCCGCGTCTCTGAGGGGACCGCAGTGTTACAGACGGCACGCTTTCAGGTCAGTCACAATGATTCCACGTGCCCCCGCCGCATAGAGACGATCCATAATGAGGTTCACATCCGCGGCTTTCACCATGACGCGCACAGCTTTCCAGGCATCCTCAGCTAAGTCGGAAATGGTTGGAGATTCAATACCGGGCGTAATCGCTAACAAGTCTGCAAGTTGGGCGGAAGGAGCGTTGTAGTCCATCAGCACGTAGGTTCGCGCTACCATCACGCCCCGCAGGCGTGCTGCCAAAGTTTGCAGCTGGGCATGAGTCTCCTGTCCCGCGGCAGTAATCAGCAAGGCCTCAGATTCCATCAAAGGTTTCCCGAAAGTATGCAAACCTGCAGCTCGCAACGTAGAACCAGTCTCGACCACATCAGCAATCAAATCGGCGATACCCAGCTGGACTGAAGACTCCACCGCACCGTCCAGGTGTACCACGCTGACCCCAGAAATTTCATGCTCGTCGAGAAACTTTTTCAGCAGCAAGTCATAGGAAGTCGCGACTCGTTTGCCCTGGATATCCTCCAATTCTTGGAACTTACCCGCCGGTCCAGCAAACCGGAATGTGGAACGGGCAAAGTCCAACCCCAGATATTCCACCGCGGCTACTCCGGAGTCAATCAGCAAATCCCGCCCGGTAATACCGCAAGACACGACCCCGGCACCGACATAAACTGCAATGTCACGCGGACGCAGGAAAAAGAACTCGACATCGTTGCTTTTGTCAATAATCGTCAGCTCACGTCCCCGCCGAGTTACCTTGTAACCGGCTTCTTTTAGCATCGTGACCGCCGGTTCGCACAGTGACCCCTTATTCGGCACCGCGATTCGTAACATGGCTGATTCCCCTTTTCTCAAACTATTGTGACTGGTTTCCGGGTGTTATCGGACGCAAACTTTAGACGAAGTTGCCCCTGTCCTACATATGTTGATAGATGTCTTGGGGAGTAAACCCTTTCGCCACCATCATGACCTGCAAATGATAAATGAGCTGTGAGATTTCAATCTGGGCGGCTTCATCCGATTCATATTCGCACGCCATCCACACTTCGGCAGCTTCTTCTACAATCTTTTTGCCAATCCCGTGGACTCCCCTGTCTAGCTCCTCAACCGTGCGGGATCCCTCCGGACGTTCGTTCTTTCGGCTTTCAATAATCTCATACAGTTCTTCGAAATTATTCACGTTTAAAGATTATGCAATGGCAGAAGTTTTCCCAAATATCAATATGACAGAATTAAATATGGGTGTATGCCATCCGGATCCTCCGAGGTTCCCCGCATCTATTTCGTGGCTGAAGAATGGGCCTGCAGCGACTGCCACGGTCGGGCAATTTTTTCTAAACCTGCCTGGTCCAGAGAACTGAGGTCGACTTTTTTATCCAACGCTCCGATTTCATCTAAAAGGGCTATCATGTCCTTGAATTTTTGCGGGTCGGGAGCGGCAGCGCGACCAGGGTCAGCCGGGTCGTAGTCAGGCATTTGCTCCAACTCCAGCGTCGCCTGATTGACTTTCTTGGCAGCCTGCAAGGAAGCAGCGGTGTTAAGCGTTTGGTCATACTTTTTTGTGTATTCCACCGCTTTTTCTGGATTTTGCTGGATACTGTTGACGGCTTGCGCCATAGCGTTGATGACGCCCTCATTCACAGAATCTTGGGTTTTACAGTTTTCGCCGGTCGTCACCACGGCAGCACCGACTAACGGCAGATTTGGCGGCAGCGGAATCTCGGTCACTGCGAGCCCTGCCAACTGGAACTGGACCAGGTCATTATTGGAAAATCCGACCACCGCATCAACTTTTCCGGTGGCCATTTGAGTCTGTTGGGTATATCCGATTTCCGAAATTTTCACGTCATCCAGACTCAAACCCGCCTGCTGTAAACCTGCCTGGAAACCAAACCAGCTCGAGCCGAAGCGACCCGGTACGCCTACGGTTTTTCCTTTCAAATCCGCCCAAGAGGTAATCCCCGATTGCTTGGTGGCGATAACTTCCACCGGATATTTTTGGTAGAGGATACCCGTGACGCACAAATCCATACCGGCGGATATCGCCTGTACCGCTTCGTCAGCAAACGCCACCACGTAGTCCTCTTTGTGGGACAAAAGGGCGTTGAACAGTCCCTCATCAGCACCGTGGTGACGCAGGTTAACGGGCTGCTGGCGGACTCCCCCACCACCGTCCCAACGGAACAGCCGGTCTTGGGCTGCCACATAGAACGGCGCAAACTGTACATTGGGGATATAAGTCAAACCGATTGTGACCGCCCGGTTCGCCCCGGCAGGACTACCGGCAGACCTCGCGGAACTTCCCTTTTCCGCAGTGGAACCGGCAGCACAACCCGCGAGGAGTACGGCACTCATCGCCAACCCTGCTAGGGACTTGATGAAACGATGTGACATTTTCTCGTGAACCTTTCTTAGAGACACAGCTAAACTGCGTTTACAGTTTTGGAATGACGCTCCAGGCGATATACCCCCAGGTAAATTAGCGCGGCGACGGTGCAAATCATGATTAAACTCACGAACATGCCCGGTGTATCCACGTTGTGTGACTGCAGAGTAATCAGGGTGCCCATACCATGCCCACCGATGACCATCTCACCCACCACTGCCCCGGTGATAGACAGGGTCACACCGTTACGGATGCCCCCCAGTAAAGACGGCAATACCAGGGGAATCTCCATGTATCGCAACAAGTCCCAAGTTCCGGCACCATCGAGTTTGGCAGCTTCTAAAATGCTGGCGTTCAGGTGATGCAAACCCACAGTGGTAGAAACCAAAATGGGGAAAAACACCATCAACGCGCACAACATCGCGATGGCGAGACGCGGAGTCGGCAGCCAAATCAACAGCAGCGGCGCCAGAGCTACTGCCGGAACCGCTTGGGAAGCTCCCAAAAACGGCTGGACTGCCGCGTTCAGGAGTCGCAGATGATGAATCGCAAAAGAAAGCGGCACGCTCACTATCAATCCCAAAACGGTTCCGCCCGCCGCTGCCAGCAAGGTGTTTCCCAGGCAAACCCAAAAAGTTTTCCCGCTCAACAGCTCCACACCGGAGCTAACTACATCGCTGGGACGCGGCAAAATAAAGGTCGGAATGTTTCCAGAACTCGTCGCGAGGAACCAGACTGCCACAATGAGCAACGCTAAAGAAAGCGGGGCAATGACATTGAGCGGTCGAAATCCCGAGACGGCATGAAACGTTGGCGTTGCCCGGTTCTGACTCATCGACATCTTCACCCCTTTCGGTGCAGCACCTCATTGGACAGCCCAGGGCAAAGAAAGATGAACGCTGACCAACGCCTGAGTAAGCAAACCCAGGCACGGTGAAACGCACGGCTCTTCCCATCCGGACTATAACCGTCGGTATCGGAATTTCACCGATTCAACTCGTGCAAGCACGAGGTCGCGGACTTTAACCGCCGGTGCTGAATCACACAGCCCCCAGAGCTATCTACAGTATAGCCCCTCAGCGAGGCGCTGCGGTCAAATTTCCGGAGGAGGCTAATGGGTATGGTCGGTTGCACCAATGGTGCGCAACGTGGCGATAGCCTGTTCGGGGTTGCGCTTGAACACATAGGACCCTGCCACCACCACATTTGCTCCGGCTTGCAGCACAAGAGGCAAGGTATCATCGTTAATTCCCCCGTCAACTTCAATGTCGAGGGGCAAGCGGGCGTCTTCGGCATATGCGCGCAGCTGGCGAATCTTGGGAAGAACCTCAGGGATAAACTTTTGCCCCCCAAAGCCCGGCTCCACACTCATGACTGTCACTTGGTCAAAGCGTCCCAAAATATCTTTAATGGCGCTGGCAGGGGTCGCTGGATTCAACGCAATGCCAACTTTGGCGCCCAAGCTGTGCAGTACGTCTGCGGTTCGTATCGGGGCACGGGAAGCTTCCAGGTGGAAACAGACGATTGCGCAGCCAGCCTTGGCATATTCCAAGGACCAACGGTCTGGATTTTCAATCATCAGGTGGGCATCAACCGGCAGTCTGGTGGAGTTTAACACCGCCGTGGCGGTGGGCAGTCCCCACGTCAGGTTGGGCACAAAGTGATTGTCCATAATATCGAGATGAACCCCATCAGCGCTTTTAATGTCTTGCAACGCTTTGGCAAAATGCATCTGGTCACAGTTCAGCACGGAGGGATAAATCTTAAGGCTCATATCAAATCCATTCTTTCTTCTATTGTCTGATTTCGAGGTCTGTTTCGGACTGTTTTGGTGCGATTGCCTCTTCTGTAGGGGACTTTTTCTGTATCAACGCCAGGAACATGGCGTCGGTACCGTCTCGGTCAGGCCACAGCTGCAGGTACGGTCCCAGACCAAGGTCATGTTCCGAGTTGACGATAATCTCACGCGCTACCGCGGGGGCATCGAGGACTTGCAAATCCGCGCGATTTTTCACTGTGGTTTCTACCACCTGGCGGGTCTCAGCCAGATGCGGGCTACAGGTCGCGTATCCCACCACACCCCCAGGCTTGACAGTTTCCAATGCGGAACGCAGCAGATCCTGCTGTAGGGCGGTCAAATCCTTTAAATCGGTGGCGGATTTGTTCCACCGGGCTTCCGGTCGACGCCGCAGCGACCCTAAGCCCGAACATGGTGCATCCACCAGAACCCGGTCGGCCTTGCCGGGATGAAGTCCCCCGAAATCGCGACCGTCGCCTTGTAATACCTGCACGATTTGGTCTGTAAATGCTTTCGTAGAGTCTCGCACCAATTCAGCCCGGTGCGGCGAAACCTCATTAGCAATGACAGAAACGTCACGTGAGCGCGCCAGCCCCGCCAGCAGTGCCGTTTTCCCGCCCGGACCAGCACATAAATCGACCCAGGTCCGCTCCACCCCCGTCACGGGTGCTGCTGCCAAGACTTTGGCAACCAGCTGCGAGCCTTCGTCCTCAACCCCGGCGAGACCACGCTCCACCGCACGCAGCCGCCGCGGGTCGCCTCCAGACAGCACCACTGCGCAATCCGAGAGCTCACCCAAACGTGTGTCTGCATCGAGATAAGTTTCGGCAGCGGTCGCCAGCTCATCTGCACTAATCAACCCTGGTCGGGCGCACAGGGTCACGTAGGCAGGACGATTTTGGGCGTGCAAAAGTCCCGGTAGCTCACCGGCATCACGACCCGTGGCGACCAGGGCATCGCGCAGCGCCCACACAATCCATTCCGGATAGGAAAACGCTCGACTCAGGGCTTTTTCTCCGGTCAGTCCCGAAGTGATGGCATCGAGCCAATAGGACAGGTCATGTTCCGTAACCTTGCGTAACACCGCATTTACCATTCCTGCCGGACCGGCAGATAAACGGTCGCGTGCCAGGTCAACCATGGTGTCTACCGCGGCATAATCTTCCACTCGCATCTGGAGGATCTGATGAATCCCCATCCGCAACACCGTCACTAACTCCGGATCCAAAGCTGCGATGTCTCGGTCACTCAGCAGCCCGATGATAGCGTCGTAGCGTCCTTGTAAACGCAGGGTGCCATACACCAGCTCGGTGGCAAAAGCCGCGTCACGTCGATGCAACCGTGCTCGTTCAATCAGACCGGGCAAAACCAAGTTTGCGTAAGCATGGTCTTGGTCTACCCGGCGCAAGGCTTGGAATGCGACGTCACGAGCGGGGTCGCGCCGGGTTTTACTGCGATAGGCGTAACCGGTGCGGGAGTTACGGAAATTTCGTCCCGTGCCCGTGGATTTTGCAGGGTTGCGCGGTGTACGCGGCTTACCTCCAGAAGATGTCCCGGGATGCTTCACTCTTGTCCCCCCATCGAGTGCGAAGGTTCAAATTTCGCACCGCTTTCCAGGTGGGCTCCACGCGCCCACGCGTCAGCTGGCATAGGTTTTTTTCCGGCGGGAGCCACCGCGCCTAAACAAACAGGGGCGGAACCGGTGCCAACCCACACCTCGTGACGAGTGGTAAAAATCTGACCGGGTTCCAGAGACGGGATAGGCATCGTTACGGGCGGATTTACTTCCAGTACACCCAATTTCATGCGGGAACCCTGCCACATCGTCCAGGCTCCCGGAGAAGGCGTAAATCCTTTAATCTGGCAGGCAATCGTGTCATCTGCAGCGGACCAGTCAATTTCACCTTCTGCTGGCTGCAACGGCGACGCATAAGTGATGCCGATGTCGGATTGCGGTTCCGGCGCAACGCCTCGCGCAATCATGGATAGCGCTTGTTCCAGCGGTTTGACGCTGAGTTCGGCAAGTTCTTGCAATACGTCTCCCGCCGTAGCTTGCTCCGGCACCGTATAAGAACAGGTCGCATAAATGGGACCAGTGTCCAAAGCCGGTTCCAGTTGAAATACCGTCACTCCAGTTTCAGTATCCCCCGCTTGCAAAGCGCGCTGCACCGGGGCGGCACCCCGCCAGCGTGGCAACAGTGAAAAATGGATATTAATCCACCCAAACTGAGGAATCTCTAAAATGTCAGCCGGCAGAATCGCCCCGTAAGCCACGACGATGCCCAAATCAGGCTGGAGGTCACGCAAAAATGTGGCAGCTTCTGCATTATTCTTTAGAGTTTTAGGCTGATAAAGCATCAGGTCATGCTGAGTCGCGTAACTGGATACCGCTGACGGAGCCATTTTCCGCCCTCGTCCGGAGGGCGCATCCGGGCGTGACAACACCGCCACCAGGTCGTGTGCAGATTGCTCAAGGTATTCCAACACGGGAAGGGCAACTGGGGGGGAACCGGCAAAAACAATACGCATGCAATCTATCCTATCTAAGTTCAACTGGGGTTTTTCGAGGAGCTGACACTACTTATCCGATTTGACCGGCAGGATCGGGAGGATCCACCACGATACGCAAACCGCTACTACCGGATTTACGTTCGCGCGCATTTTGGAGTTCCACCGCGCGCAATGCCCGCCCAAATTCTTGGCTATCACGCAGCGACACTGACACAAAAGCGGTGCTGAGTGCGGGATTATCACGTGCGGGAACCGGACCAAATACCATGATTTCGGGGAAATCCTGGCGCAAAAATGCCAACACTTCACTCAGTGATGACCCTTGCAGCAAAGCCGTGCGCCACGCGGGGGCAAAGTGACCCGCTTCGCGTTCCCGCAAGTCACGGGCAGCAAAACTCCAGGGATCCCAACGTACCAGGGCTTGTTCCAGACGCGAATCAATCCGGTTGGTCACCAAAATACGCCCTTCTGGTTTTACCAAGGATCCGGCTGCTAAAAATTGCCGCATGAGTTCTTGGGCAGTCCACAACGCGGTCCGATTAGCCCACATGTGAGCCCGCAGGATAACCGCAGCTTCGTATCCCCCCGTGGCGAAAGGTTCACCGCCTGGATAGGCTATGACCAGGCGTGAGGCTCCGTCTACGAGACCAATTCGTCCTTTTCCGGGACGCGAAACCAACACCGACACTCCCGAAAAAGCCCGCCCAATATCATCAATCACGGTACGTGACTGCAGGTGGCGACCGCGCAGTTTCGTGCTGGCACAGCGCAAACAGGCATAGTGTGCGGGGACATTACCACAGCGGGTGCAGACCAGGCGGGAACCTTCAAAGGTCAACGGTCCAGCACACACTTCACACACAGCATTAGCACCGCAGTTTGCGCAACTCACGACCGAGAACGCTCCATCGGGGGGAATCAGCAGTAAAACCGGTCCGGATTGCAGACCCCAGCGAACCAGACGCAAAGCGGCATTTGGTAGGAGCATTGCCCCCGTCATCCCTTCTGCCAACTGAGCATCCTCGCTGAGGAATTCAAATCGTCCCGTGCATTGGCGCAAGACCTCGCGATTGGGAGCCAACCCGCGAGCAAAGTGACGGGTCACGAGCTGCAAATCCCCTGCGTTGACTGAATAATGCGCCAACACTAAGGCTATGCCACAGAGCTGAGAACGCATCAGCAGGACTTGTCGGGCAGAAAAGTTCGGGAACATGTCCGAGCTAAGGGACCAAGCCAAATCATCCCAGAGAAAAAACAAACCGGGGCGCGCCAACGGTAAGAACACCGCACCGCGGGTGCCGACCACCACTGCGGCAGTCCCGAAACGCGAACGCAAAAATGTTTCATAGGAAGCTGCAGTGGGAATTTCTGAGGTGTAGAGCACCACTTGATCCGAGTCGGCGAAGTAGTCACGCAAATACAGATATGCCTCGTCGGCTTGTTCTACCGTAGGCATCACTATCAGGGATTGCTCCCCGTTCGACCATGCCGCCGACACTAACTCAGCGATGGGCTGAAATCGCGACGATGGCTGGAAATGCGGATTATTCCCCAGTGGCAACGCGCTGACCACAGCACGAGGGTGGCGTCCCTGACACAAGTCAGAGAAAAACTCGACGCCGCCTGCGTAGCGTGCCCAAGTTGTTTGTTCTGGTGGTGGCACGGTGACTGGAATCGGGTCCAGCTCGGAAGGGGCGGTAGAAAAGTCCTGTTCTACCTTGACTCGCCGCTCCGGCAGGGCGTAACGCAATAGGGCGGAAGGTCCCGTCCCGTAGTACAGAGAGACATTTTCCAGCAGTTCCAGAGTGGGGATGTCCAACAAGGGCAGGTCACCCAAAGTCCGTTCGATTTCCCGCAGCGGTTTTTGCCAATCAGTACTATCCTTGCGTTCCACGATGACCCCGGTGTAGCGTTTCGTCCCCACTTTCACTTTCACCAGCACCCCTGGAACCGCCACAGCATCGAGTTTCGCAGGAATCAGGAAGTCAAGAGGATGAGACAAAGCAGGAGCAAACGTATTGAGCAGAACTGCTGCCACAGGCTTTTCCACACCGTGGACCCGCACCTCCCGAGGTTCGGGAGGTGCGAAATCGTCCAGCGGCAAAATCGGTTCAGAAAACACGACTTAATTACAGCTCATACCCCGGAGACGAAAATCTAACAGTTGTCATTTCATCCCGATAGTCAGGGCAAAACCCTGCCCTGCCCCGCAGTCGGCTTCACTGAAAATAATCCTTGAGAGCTTGCGCTCGATTGGTCTCTTCCCAGCTGAAACCGTCTCGTCCGAAATGTCCATAGTTGCTGGTGTAGCGGAAAATCGGACGAGTCAAATCCAAATCTCGAATGATGGCCGCAGGTCGCAAATCGAAGGTCTCACGAATCGCCGCTGCCAGTTCCTCATCCGACACGACTCCGGTCCCGAAGGTTTCCACCGACAGAGACACCGGATTGGCTCGACCAATGGCATACGCGATTTGGATCTCGCAACGCTTCGCCAGACCTGCCGCCACGATGTTCTTGGTTATCCAACGCAGGGCGTAAGACGCAGAACGGTCGACCTTTGAAGCGTCCTTGCCAGAAAACGCTCCTCCCCCGTGACGTGCCATGCCCCCGTAGGTATCGACGATAATCTTGCGACCGGTCAAACCGGAGTCTGCAGCAGGTCCGCCGATAATGAACTGTCCCGAGGGGTTCACCAAAATTTCCGCGTTTTTCGTGTCCAATTCGATATTCAACTGGTCGAGCACCGGACGAATCACCTCCGCTTCGACCATGGCATGGAGCTCAGCCTGGGTGCGATCTGGAGCATGTTGGGTGGATACCACGACGGTCGACAGGGCACGTGGCACCCCGTCCTCGTACTCAATAGAGACCTGAGTTTTGCCGTCGGGACGTAATCCGGATACAATTCCTTCTTTGCGCACCTGAGCCAGGCGTTGGGAAAGTTTGTGTGCCAACCATATCGGCATGGGCATCAAATCCGGGGTTTCATCACAGGCATAGCCGAACATGATGCCTTGATCCCCGGCACCCTGCTCGTCCAGAGGATCGTAGGCTTCCGGACGCTGACGCACTTCCAGAGAATGACTGACGCCCGCTTCGATGTCTGGCGATTGCTGCCCCAGAGACACCATCACGCCACAGCTGCGTCCATCGAAACCAATATCCGAGGACGTGTATCCAATCTGGGCGATTTCGTGGCGCACAATGTGGGGAATCTCCACGTAGGCCTCAGTCGTCACCTCACCCATAACATGCACCAGTCCGGTCGTAACGAACGTTTCTACCGCAACGTGCGCCGCCGGATCTTGTTCCAAAATAGCGTCCAGGATTGAGTCGGCAATCCGGTCACAAACCTTATCGGGATGTCCTTCAGTGACAGATTCAGATGTGAAAGTTACTTTTTTACTCATAAATTAATTCTAGTGACTTTGTGAGATTTCTCCAGCTAGCCGCAACATAGCTTGTGCCACCTCAAATTTCGTGCCGCTGGCTTGACCTCGTTCGTTTCCTTGGGAATCAAAAAATATCAAAGTGTTGGTCGCGGTCGCAAAGCCGTGACCGTCCCCTACACGATTAACACACAGCAGGTCAGCGCCCTTATCCAGAGCTTTCTTACGACCGTTCTCCCGTACCTGTGCTTCGCTGCCGGCCAACGCCCCAAATCCGACAATGGTCTGTCCTTCGCGCCGCTGTCGAATCAGGTTCAGAAGGACGTCTGGGGTACGTTCCAGTTCCAAGGTAGGGATTGTTGCGTCGTGGCGGGAAATTTTTCCGGCAACACGAATCGGGCGAAAGTCAGCTACTGCGGCGCACATGACCACCAAGTCCGCCTGCGGCGAGAAGGCGGTCATATGGTGCAGCATATCCTCAGCGGTAGGCGCGTCCACAACCGTCACTCCGTGAGGAATCAACGCAGCTTCCACATTGGCAGCCACGAGAGTGACCGCTGCGCCAGCCTCAAGGGCAGCCCGAGCCACTTCGCAACCCTGGCGCCCGGTGGAACGATTCCCTAAAAAACGCACCTCGTCCCAAGGCTCGCGGGTTCCCCCCGCGGAAACCACTACAGAACGAAAACTCATGGGGCGACCTTGTGAAAACTAATTATTTGAACCGGGGACACTCACACCTAGCTGTGTCAGAACCTCATCACAGATGACTTCAGGTTCACTCAAACGTCCCATGCCATAAGTGTTGTCAGCCAGCTTACCGGTTCCGGGACCGATAAAATGCCAGCCCCAATCACGCAGCACCGCAGCGTTTTCCTGTGTTGCCGGGTTCTCCCACATCGTAGGATGCATAGATGGCGCGATGAGACGTGGGCAATTTACCGCGAGAGCGACCAGCGTGAGAAACTCGTCTGCCATGCCTACGCGGAACCGCGCCATCAAATCGGCAGAAGCCCCCACCGTTAGGAACAGGTCAGTTTGCCTGGCCAGAGTAATGTGGGTGATGAAGTCCGGAGTCTGAAATACGTTGGTGTGAATGGGGTGATTACTTAGGGATTCCCAAGTCGCTTTTCCCACAAAATTGAGGGAATCGACCGTGGGACAAACCCACACATCAACGCCGGCAGCAATGAGATTGCGCAGCACCTCGATGGCTTTGAAAGCAGCCACGGAGGCACCCACCCCCAAAATGACGGTTTTTTCAGGAGCGTCGGGGGCGCTGCTATCAGGCGTCGTCATCTTTCGCCAGCCCCTCGGGGAAAGATGCTGCCAAGGCTGCCAGCGGATCCACCGGTGCCGGCGTGTCTTCCTCAGGAGTTTCTTCCTCGGGCTCATCGCCCTTCAGCTCCATGTCCAACATGCCCTGGGCGATTTCGTGCATCGCGATGGACAGTGGCTTTTCTCGCGGACCGTGTTCAACCAGCGGACCGATAGTATCCAACAAACCAGCTTCCAGCTGCTGATTGTACGTGTTAATCTGGCGTGCGCGAGCCGCCGCGAAAGCCACCAAAGCGTACTTGGAATCAACGTTTTCCAACAGGTCATCAATAGGCGGGTCGGTAATGCCCTCGGGGCGGGCGACGGTTCCGGTCATAAAAGTTTCCCCTCAATAGTGAATTTGGTTTCTTCAGCCCAGCTATCCTAGCGCAAACCCATAATTTTAGCCAGTTGCGCGGTGGTGGCGGGCACTTCGTCATTGACCACAATCTCATCAAATTCCGTGGCGGCAGCCAGTTCTGTGCGTGCCGTATTGAGGCGCAGGAGCTGTTCTTCGGAAGATTCCGTACCGCGACCTTGCAGACGACGCACCAGCTCTTCCCAAGACGGGGGTTTGAGGAAAATGGTATGAGCATCCGGGCGTTTCGCTTTCACCTGCCGGGCTCCTGCCAAATCGATTTCCAACAGAACCGGTTTGCCCTGACGCAATGCCTCATCGACCGGGTCAGCGGGAGTACCGTAATAATTCTTGCCGTGGACTCGTGCCCACTCGAGCAGACCCCCGGATTCAATAAGCTGCTCAAATTGGGGATTCGTCATAAAGAAATAGGACTGCCCGTCCACTTCCCCCGGTCGAGGGTCACGAGTGGTGGCAGAGACAGAAAGATAAAACTCACCCGGAAAAGTCGCACAAAGCGAACCTACCACTGTTCCTTTTCCAACAGCGGTAGGTCCGCTAAGTATGAACAGCCGGGCAGCGGAGCCGGCAGCGACCATCAGCCGAAACGCTTGATAAGTTCGGCAGTCTGGTGGGGTCCCAGACCACGAATGCGACGAGCCGGGGAAATCCCGATTTCTTCCATTGCCAAAGCGGCAGTTTTAGCGCCAACCCGAGGCAGCGACTCCAGCAAGGACTGAACTTTCATCTTTGCTAGGGCTTCGTCCTTTTCGGCAGCCTTAAGGATTTGCGATAGCGTCTTTTTGCGGTTCTTTAAATCAGCTTTAATCTCAGCACGGTGTTTACGCGCCGCAGCCGCTTTCTTCAAAGCTTCTGCGCGCTGTTCAGCGGTAAGTGGAGGAAGTGCCATTTGCTAAACTCCTGTTTTCTGACTTCTTTGTGAACGCGAATTGGTCAATGACCAACTCTATTGAGCATTCTATACAGGATTGCTTCACGAAATTAGGGATTTAAGGGAATCTAAATTTTCTTTGAAGGCTGCCTGCAGCGCGCTCGGTTCCGGACCGCAGCGTAAAATTCCGCGAGAACTCGAAACAATAATCCGTTCAGTGGCCTTTCCAAACACTGTGGCGATACTTTCAGTGTTTCCACCCTGGGCTCCAAAACCAGGAACCAGCAGGGGCGCATTAGCGGCATCTAGCAAAGGCTCTAGACCGCGCATCCGCTCCCCTACAGTAGCTCCAACCACCATGCCCACGTGACCCCAGTGTCCCGCTTGTGCCGCCACGTGATTCTCCGCACCCACACGTTGCATAATGTCCGCAGCCAGGGAAGATACCGGCTGTCCGCCCGCATTCATAATCATCGCTGATTGGACGGGAGCAGACTCTGGGTTTGAAGTTAACGCGAGCACAAAAGTCCCTTTTCCGTTCTGTTTTGCCAAGTCCAGCGCGGGACGCAGCGACTCAAATCCCAAGAAAGGACTCAACGTCATCGCGTCCGCTTCCAACGGTCCTTCTGACAGATACGCCCTTGCGTAAGCACTCATAGTAGAACCAATGTCACCGCGCTTCACATCCGCAATACTGATTGCCCCGACATCATGAATCGCCCGCAATGTCGCGGTGAGCGCAGAGATTCCAGAAGTGCCGTATTCCTCGAACAGCGCCGACTGCGGTTTAAAGAATCCACACAAATCACCCAGCGCGTCTATCACGCGCATGGCGAAATCCCAGACGCCGGCCCCGCTGCGTGGCAATCCCCAAGCATCCAGCAGCTCCGGATGAGGATCAATGCCCACACACAGGGGACCCTGGTTCGCAATGGTTTCCAAGCAGCGTTTCCCGAAGGGTTTAACAGGATTAGTTTCCGGCGCAGCGCTCATAGCTTCCCT
This sequence comes from Mobiluncus curtisii subsp. curtisii ATCC 35241, assembly GCF_000146285.1. GTDB lineage: Bacteria > Actinomycetota > Actinomycetes > Actinomycetales > Actinomycetaceae > Mobiluncus > Mobiluncus curtisii. The sequence continues at coordinate 208,283 of NZ_GL385912.1, read as the reverse complement.
TTCGCAGTTAGTGTCAAGAATCTGCTCGAGCAACTACGCTCGAACGTCTTGAAAAGTTATTTTATGCCTTACCGGGGTTCCGGGTAACAAACTTTTCCATTTTCAGTTCACGTTTCCCCAAAAGATTGCCTGCGACGGTCCACTCTTTAATTTATTTGGTGGCGCAAAGTATTTGGAATCGGAATCGCGCGTTGAAACTCGAGCTCCTTCGCGTCGCTCATTAAAAGCAACTTCGAAGGCTTTGCCCACTTAGACAAAGCCTTCGAAGTCGATTTAGTTCAGATATAACCCGGCGACACAGACCGGGTATAACCGCGCAGATTGCTACCCAGATTGGGCAGTTCCGTCACGGTCATACTTTCAGCGCTGGTCGAGCGGGATAGCCGTGGCATCCATAATCGTGAACTCGCCCTTCCACATGGTGTACCGCGCCTGACCGGGCAGCTCCATGCCCAGGTAGGGTGTGTTTGTGGACAGGGAATGCTGGGAGTTCAGGTCAATAGTGCGGCGTGTGGAGGGATCCCACAAGGTCAGGTTCGCCGGTTTACCGGTGACGATGCCCTGACCCTGTTCTTTGACTCGCCCGATGTGTGCCGGCGCGGTGGACATGACTCGTGCCACGTCCTCCCACGTGAACTTGCCGGTATCGACCATGACTTTCTGGACCACCGGCAGAGCGGTTTCCAAACCAATCATGCCGCAAGCCCCAGCTTGCCACTCACAGTCCTTATCTTCCAGAGGATGTGGCGCGTGGTCGGTGCCGATGCAGTCGATAGTGCCGTCCAGCAGACCTGCCACCACGGCTTCGGTGTCCGCAGAGGTGCGCAGCGGCGGGTTGACCTTGTAGCGCGGGTCGTAAGTTTGCGCCTTATCTTCGGTCAGCAAGATATGGTGCGGGGTGGCTTCGGCAGTCACGGCAATGCCGCGGCTCTTGGCCCAACGCACAATGTCAACCGAACCTGCGGTAGACACGTGACAAATGTGGACTCGTGAACCCACGTGAGAAGCCAACTGAATATCACGCAAGATAATGGCTTCTTCCGCCACCGCCGGCCATCCAGGCATACCCATTTCCGCTGACAGCGGAGACTCGTTCATCTGGGCGCCTTCGGTCAGACGCGGATCCTGGGCGTGCTGCGCGACTACACCGTCAAAGGTTTTCACGTATTCCAGAGCACGACGCATCAGCACCGGGTCAGAAACGCATTTACCATCATCAGAAAACACCGTGACGTGCGCATCCGAACGGTTCATAGACCCCAAGTCAGCCAGGTGTTCGCCTTGCAGACCGGCGGAAACGGCGCCAACTGGGCACACCTGCACCCAGCCCGCCAGGTTCCCCAAGTGGACAACCTGCTCGACGATACCGGCGTTGTCCTGAACCGGGGTCGTGTTAGCCATCGCGTGAACACAGGTGTAACCACCATAAGCAGCTGAGAGGGTCCCCGACGCGACTGTTTCCGCGTCTTCGCCACCGGGTTCGCGCAGGTGAGTGTGCATATCAACCAGACCGGGCAGAGCCACTAAGCCGTTGGCATCAATGGTGGTAGCGCCAGCCGAAACGGCATCCGCCGCGTTGGCCCCTACCCCTGCAAAAATGCCGTCTTTGACAGCAATGTCAGCCCCTTTACCGTTCGGCAGGGTTACGTTTTTAATCAAATATTCCTTCACAGCAGGCCTCCTTCCGGCGCGAGCAAAAGGTAGAGGGCAGCCATCCGGACGCTCACGCCGTTTCCAACTTGTTCAACAATGACAGACTTTGCGGAATCTGCGGCTTGGGCGCAGATTTCCACCCCACGGTTCATCGGACCGGGGTGCATGATTACCGTGTGTTCCGGCAGGTTAGCGAAACGGACATTATTCAAACCGTAAGCGCGGTGATATTCGACCACGGAGGGGAAATAACCGCCACCGGCAGAGCTCATACGCTCGCGTTGTACCCGCAGCATCATGACTGCGTCAGGGTCGGTTGCCAAAGCCGCATCCAAGTCGTAGTTCACATCACATTTCCAATTTTCCACTCCGACCGGCATCAGGGTCGGCGGACCAACCAGGGTCACGTGGGCACCCAAAGTTGACATCAAGTCCACATTGGAACGGGCCACACGAGAGTGCAGGATGTCGCCCACGATCACCACGTTGGCACCGTTGAGATCCTTACCAGCCAAGTCGCCACCGCTCAGCCCCAGGTAGTGGCGGCGCAGTGTCATCGCGTCGAGCAGAGCCTGGGTAGGGTGCTGGTGTTCACCATCACCAGCGTTAAGCACCGGCACGTCAGACCACCCAGCGTTAGCCAAACGGTAAGCCGCTCCGGAGGAGGAATGACGGATTACGATACCGTCAACCCGCATGGCCTGCAGGGTCAAAGCCGTGTCTTTCAAAGACTCGCCTTTGGCTACTGAGGATCCTTTCGCGGAAAAGTTGATGACGTCCGCGCTGAGACGCTTAGCAGCGGTTTCAAAAGAAATCCGGGTGCGAGTGGAGTTCTCAAAAAAGAGGTTGACCACGGTTTTGCCGCGCAGGGTCGGCAATTTTTTCACCTTTTGAGCCTGGGTCATCGCCATAGCTTCGGCAGTATCCAAAATTTTCAGGACATCTTCGTGGCTCAAATCAGCCGCAGAGAGCAAATGTCGCATAGTCTTTATTCCTTCCCGTCTGCAATAATCACGGCGTCTTCGCCGTCACTGTCTTGAAGTTTTACGAGTATCTGTTCCGCGCGTGACGTGGGCAGATTCTTGCCGATATAGTCGGCGCGAATCGGAAGTTCACGGTGACCGCGGTCCACCAGCACGGCTAACTGCACCTGGGCAGGTCGACCGTGGTCATTCAAAGCATCGAGCGCAGCCCGGATGGTTCGTCCGGAATAAAGCACATCGTCGACCAGGATGACTGTCTTGCCGTCAATGCCGCCCTTGGGCATCACAGTGGGCTTCGGGACTCGTATCGGTTGACGGGAAAGATCATCGCGGTACAGAGTGATGTCCAAGGTGCCAACCGGGACGTCTGTATCGGGATTATTTTCCTTTAAAAAAGACCCCAACCGATTGGCTAAATCAACGCCACGGGTGGGGATTCCTAACAGAACGACATCTTCAAGACCTTGGTTTTTCTCCATTATCTCGAAGGCCAGTCGTTTCAGCGAACGGGCAATGTCAGCACTGCCCAACACTGTTTTTTCCATATTTTTCCTTTCTGCCTCACAGGGCAAAATTAAAGGTTTTATAGCGACTCAATAGTACACGTTTTTTCTGTCACCTCCGAATCTCACGCCATGACGCCGAAAAAGGGGTCAGTTATGGTGTCTCTGCACGCAACAGACACACCACCGCCCACAAATCTCAACATCGGGCGTTTTCAGGCTAAACTCGGGGAATTAATCGCCGATAATAGGGTTATGGACGAGAAACGCGAGCTATTAATGCAGCTTCTTTTTGGCAACGAGGACAAGCCGGGATTGAGTAACGAGGTCACCCAACCAGACAACTCACCAGAGGCTGCGGCTCGTTTCCAAAAGTGGGCAAAAGCACAACAGAAAGCCCAAACCATCAACGAGACTTTGGAGAACTCGGAAAAATCCGCGGACATCTTGCGTGAAATGATGAATCGAGACTAACTGCGGACTCTATTCCAGGCTGTCTAAGTCAATCTGTTCCAAAACACCGCCCGCCGCTGCGGTCTTGGCGACGGTATCGAAGCTCTGAGGTACCGAGAACTCAAGTTTGGCAATTGCCTCACCACTCAAAGTTTGGTCAGTCTCAGTATTGCTCAACGTATCCCTCATGTCGTCGATGGCGCCCAGCAAACCGTTAATAAATTTCGGCGATTCGTCAGTCGATCGTTCCTCTGCGATTTGCATCGCCGCGGTGATAGCGACCGGTCCAGTAACATCAGGATTGAACAAGATTTCCCAAGCCGCGACCCGCATAATCGCCAGGTCGACCTCCGGCATCCGATGCAAAGGCCAGGCTTTTGAGTACGTAGCTAGAGCTGCGTCAATCCGCTCCAAATGCTCCGCCACGCCTTCCAATATTTCCACGGCATACGCCGGTAATGGAGTTTGGGCGGTAGTCTCGTCTTGACGCAGCTGAGACAGAGAAAATATGCCTTCAGGAGTGTCCCAGCCCCGCACGTGCGCCTCATACAGCACGTCAACGGCACGTATCCGCTCCCGCGTGCGTCGCGGCAATTTGTGTCCCACGGTCTCATCCCCTCGCGAAAATGCGTAACGCGAGCCGGAAGCCTGCGCCCCGGCTCGCGTCCACGACAGTATTAATCAGTGACCCGCGAAATGTAGTCGCCAGAGCGGGTATCAACCTTCACTTTGTCACCGATATTCAAGAACAGCGGTACCTGAATGTCGTATCCCGTCTCTAGGGTGGCAGGCTTGGTGCCCGCATTGGAGCGGTCACCTTGCAGACCGGGTTCAGTATGCGAAATCTCAAGCACGACCGAGGCAGGCAACTCGATAAACAAAACGTTGCCTTCGTTGAAAGCCAGGATGCATTTCTGGTTTTCCAACAGGAAGTGTGCGGCATCCCCCACGATTTCAGGGGTGACGTTGACCATTTCGAAGGTCTTTTCGTCCATGAATACGTAATCGGTGCCGTCGTTGTATGAGTAGGTCATGTCGCGACGATCCACGGTCGCGGTTTCAATCTTTAGTCCCGCGTTAAAGGTCCGGTCAACGATTTTGCCCGAAAGGATGTTCTTAATCTTGGTGCGCACGAAAGCCGGTCCTTTACCGGGCTTTACATGTTGGAATTCGACAACCTGCCACAACTGGTTGTCAATCTTCATCACCAAGCCGTTTTTCAAATCATTAGTCGTTGCCACGTTTCATCCTTTACAGTCTTAACAGTTAGCAAAATCAGCTCAAACAGTCTACCGAAAAAGCAGACCACTGGCTAACTATAGCCGTTTGTAGTAATAACTTTCAACAGGCGGTGCGCCAATTCTGTGAAAGTACCGTCCACGTCGACCGTGTGGTCAGCGTGCGCCATGAGTTGCTCGCGACGGCTTTTGGCTAAGCGACGATAGGCTGCGCGCCAAGGCAAGCCGTTGGGGTCACGGAGATTCTCCGGGTTCATCGCGTGCCACGAGTCCTCCCATGGCAGATCCAGGAAAAAGACCGGATTCCCGGCGTGCCGAAAGTCCTCTACCCGGTCAGTTGCCCCGCTCTCGAGCACGTCAGAGGGCAACACGAACACGGCGGGAGCGCAGTGCGGCGACCAGGAACCGAAGTCCTCTGCACCTATTACGGGCAGCCCGAGGTTCGGCGAAATTGCCTGTGCCAACTCCTGCAGGCGAGCTCCCGGCAGAGACACTAAAGCTAGCGAACAGCGTCGACTCACAGGGGAATTCCTGTCAGTTCTGCCGCCTTGACCAGGGCTTGGGAATCAGCCACCGGAACGACCACGGGTTTGCCCCAATCTTCCAGCAGGACAAACCGCAACTGCCCGCCACGAACTTTTTTATCGGTGAACATGACGGGTAATAGTTCCGCAAAAGTGTGGTCGGTATAGGTGGTGGGCAGACCGACAGCTTCCAGCTGCTCACGCAGGCGCGCAGACAAGTCTTTTGAACCTAAACCCAGCACCGTGGCGAGGTTTGCCGCAAACACCATCCCAATAGACACTGCTAGACCATGGGGGAAACGGTAGTCCTCTACCCGTTCTATGGCGTGCGCCAAAGTATGACCGTAATTCAGGTGTTCCCGCTGCCCTGATTCATATAAATCGGCAGATACCACGTCGGCTTTTACCGTGACAGCCAGCCGAATAATTTCGCGAAGCGAAGGGGAATCGGGATCCAGCAGCGCCGGCGCATTATCCTGAGCAATGTCTAGAATCTGTTGGTCGCGGATAAACCCACACTTCAGAGCCTCCGCTAAGCCTTCTCGCAGATGCTGGGGAGAGAGCGTCCGCAAAGTCGTGAAATCCACCGCCACCCCGATGGGAGGATAAAACGCTCCCACCAAATTCTTCCCGGTACTCCAATCAATACCAGTCTTGCCTCCAACTGCGGCATCAACCATCGCCAGCAGGGTGGTCGGCACCGTGATGAGGTCAATGCCGCGTAGCCAGGTCGCAGCCGCGAAACCACCCAAATCAGTAGTGGCTCCTCCGCCCAGGGCAACCACTAAATCGCGGCGTTCCAGACCGGCACTGGCAGCTGCTTCCCATACTTCAGAAAGCACCGGAAGCTGCTTAGCAGCCTCTCCGTCAGGCAACACTTTCACGGTGACGTGTTTGCCCAACGAATCTAGGTGCAGCGCTAAACTGTTTGCTGCCGATGCGACCGGAGGCGCGCTCAACACCAAAACTTTTTTCGTGTGAGCCTTCATCAAGTCGGTCACCTGAGAATTTAAATCTTGCCCGAAACTGACGGCATAGGGTTGGCTCGGAGTAGACACCCAGAGACGACCAGCCAGAGTTTCTTCCTGCGTGATAATGGCATTTGCTATTTCGCCACTTTTGCGCTGCGCGTCGATGACCACCGAAGCGATGCTTTCATAAATATCTCTTCGTTCCCGATACAGCTCATGCATCCGTTTCCGCAAGTCGCCTGCCAGCAAAGGACGGACTTGGGTGCCTTTATGTGATCCAGGACGCCCGGCACGTCCCCCCCGACGGTCCACCAGAAAGTCTGGATCCGCTTTCAGATAGTAGACAGTGTGTCCATGCAGCAACTCACGGGTCGGGACATAGATTGGGGCACCACCTCCCAGGGAAACAATCTGAGCTGGTCCGCGCAGAACATCCCGTACCACCGCATATTCGAGGGCGCGAAAGCCTTCCTCCCCAAGTTCTTTAAAAATCCAAGGAATAGCTTTGCCGAAACGCCGCTCAATTTCTAAATCGGTATCAACCCAGGTGGCGTGCAACATTTGAGCCAACAGCCTGGCAGTTTTGGTCTTACCGGAGGTTGGTAATCCCATCAAAACAATCTTGCGAGTCATGAAAATGTGTTCCTTTGGGTGACTTCGTCCAAATAAGCCCATAAGTTTCGCGAACACTCCGCGGCCGAATCCCCGCCAGTTTTTTCCAACAGAGCATCAGCCAGCACCAGGGCAACTTCGGACTGCGCGATGACCGCCGCCGGTACCACGGCGGTTGTATCCGAACGCTGGTGTAACCCGGTTGCAGGGCTGCCATCTGCCACATCCAGGGTGGGTAGGGCGTGGGGCACTGTAGAGATAGGTTTCACCGCAGCAGAGACCACAATCGGATTGCCGTTGGACATTCCGCCTTCGATGCCACCTGCCAGGTTACTGGGGCGCACTATCATGCCCAAGCCGGTGTTTGCCTCAGCTGGCTGGTCACCGCGGTAGAGAGGGTCGTGAGCTTTGCTGCCAGGCAGGGAGGCTTGCAGGAAAGCAGCACCAATTTCGATCCCTTTTACAGCTTGCATAGAAACCAAGGCAGCGGCGAGACGCGCATCCAGCCGGCGGTCGCGGCTCACGTGAGAGCCTAAACCGACCGGCACCCCGTAAGCAATGACCTGAATCACTCCTCCTAAAGTGTCACCCGTATGCTGCGCTTGGTCGATAGCCTGCACCATCTGTTCAGACGTATGCGGATCCAAGCAGCGCACCGGGTCACGATCCAGATAATCCACATCTTCTGGTCGAGGCACCGGGGCACGCAGAGAAACCGAAACCGGTCCCAGGGACGTGACATGAGACACTATACGAATACCTGCGACCTGATCCAGAAATGCTTGCGCAAAAGCCCCCAACGCCACCCGGGCAGCGGTTTCGCGAGCCGAAGAACGTTCCAACACATTACGGGCATCAGTGAAGCCGTACTTCATCATGCCTGCAAAATCAGCATGTCCCGGCCGCGGTTTCGTAAGTTTCTGGTTCCGTGCCACCTCACGCACGTCGCCTCGCCCCGCGTCCCGAAGCAGCGCCCGACGAGGCACCGGGTCCGGGCTCATGACAGTCTGCCATCTGGGCCATTCTGTGTTCTTAATTTCTACAGCTACCGGAGAACCCAACGTTTTTCCGTGACGCAACCCCGACAGGATGGTCACCACGTCCTGCTCAAACTTTTGGCGCGCTCCCCTGCCGTATCCCCTTCTCCGTTGTTCCAGGGCTTTGGTCAGGGTATCAGTGGTGATTTCAATGCCCGCAGGTAACCCGCTGAGCACAGCGACCAGGGCAGCTCCGTGCGATTCCCCCGCAGTGACACATTCCAGCATGAGTTCATCTTGCCACATTTCGCAAAACATCCCGAACCGGATGCCCCGCCCTCGTGATAGCAACCCCAGCTAGATACCGTCCAATATCGAAGGGAGATACACGACCCACGTAATGAACGCACCCGTGATGAGCCAGGGACCAAAAGCAATGTCATTGTCTAAATCGAGCTTCTTGCTGATGATGAGAATTAGGGCAAACACTCCGGCTAAAAAGGATGCCAACAGCAGCATGACCAGGGGTGCAAACCAATCATAAAGACCTAACCAGGCACTGAGTAGCGCTCCGAGTTTGACGTCTCCCATCCCTAAACCGAAATGCGTGGCGAAAGCCAGAACCAACCCCATAGCCAAAGACAAACCCCAGACCCGTGCCAGCGCCTCCGGGTCATGCAGGATTATGGCGAGAATACTCAACAGAGGCAGAAGCATAGCCGCTCCCAATCCCAGCAACCGGTTCGGCAGCAGCCGATAGCGGGCGTCAGTCAGGAATAACGCACAGAACGGAGCGGTACTCAAATACACCGGTAGCGTAAGCAACAGATGCGTGCAACACATGTCGTTTGAAAAGTATTCCAGAATGAGCCACTGGGCGACGTTAATTAATACCGTAACAAAGGTGAGGCACAGTGAAAACGGTAGGTAATGCAAATCTGGCAGTTCGAGATGGCGTTGACGCAGGATTTTGGTGGTCAGTGCGCCCACCACGAAACCCCAAATTCCGCTAAAAATCCATGTCAAAACGTGCCAGAGCATCGGTCCTCTCTCTCGTTACTGCGCTGTAACTGCATAGGGAGCCTGCAAATCATGAGACAAAGCTCGCACTTATTCTAATCTGTGGAGTTGACGACTTTCTGCAAAGTGGGGCGTAAAACCGCAGCGTCAATTTCCTCTCCGGTGAACAATTTAACCTGAGCGACGCCTTGGTGCAGCAGCATTTCCCAACCAGGGATAATCTGAGCACCGCAGGACTTTGCCCAGCGGGCGACCGGAGTCGGCCACGGTGCGTAAGCCGCGTCCAGTAATATCGAATTCGGATTAATCCGCAGCTGTGCCATGGGCAGGGCATCTTGGACGGGGGCGGGAACTGTTCCCATCAGCAGGCATGCCACGCTCAGGGCTCGGTTGACCGCCTCGGTCTGGTGCCACGCCACTGCGGAAATGCACAAGCCCATCCGTCGTGCGGCTTGAAAGGCTGCCCCCGTTTGTTCCGTATTCCGCGAAATTATGGTCAGTTCTTTCATCCCCAGCTCTGCGCAAGCCGCTAGGGCAGAAGCCGCTGTGGAGCCCGAGCCAAAGATAACCGCGCTACCCGTTGACGGCAATTCCTCCCCGGTAGTTCCCCGAAAAGCCTCGACAATGCCCCGGACGTCAGTATTAAATCCAGTCCAGTCCCCTCCCGTAGCCGGGACCAGGGTGTTAACCGCGCCGGTAACTTTAGCCAAACCGTCAGCAAAAGTGGCAACCTGCAGCGCTTCTGGCTTCAGAGGCATGGTCACCGCCAAGCCACGCAATTGGGTATCCGCTCCGGACAGGAATGCATTGAGTGTCCCCCGCTGAACCTGTTGGCGCCGAAAATCCCAGTTCAAACCCAGTTCGCGATACGCTGCCAGATGTATGACGGGAGACAAAGAATGTGAAATTGGGTCTCCCAGGACCAAACAGTACGGCACGACCCGCTACCCTTTACAAATATTGGAGTGATCCTTACAGAACTGTTTCAACAACTCCACATTGGCTTTCTGTTCCTCCATGGTCGCACTGAACCGGGTTTCACCAGTGTTCAAATCTACCGTGGTGAAGTAAAGCCAGTCTCCCGGTGGCGGGTTGTGGGTACCGTCAAAAGCGTCCTGACCCACGACCCCGATAGGTCCCGGCGGAAGCCCCTTGTGACGGTAAGTATTGTACGGATTGGAAGCGTCAGCAACCTCACCGGAGGTCGGAATTTTGCGCGATTTCGAGGCTTCACCCAAGCCGTAGATAACCGTGGAATCCATGTTCAAGAACCCGACGGTTTCTTTGCTCGTATCCATGCGGTTTTCCAGAACCCGAGCAATCTTTGCATAGTCCTGTTTTTGCAGGTCACTGCCCTCACGCTGGACGATAGATGCCTTGGTGAGGAAAGTCTCCCACTGGTCTTCAGGAATTCCTGACTCTCGCAGCCGTTTCACGTTCGCTGCCACCATCTGGCGCACCGTTTCGGTCGCGTCCTGACCAGGTCCCACTAGGTACGTTCCGGGAGCTAACCAGCCTTCGATATTTCCCCCAGCGACTTTGGGTAGCCCTGGAGCTTTGGCAAAAGCTGCCTCCACGTCCGCATCGCTGAATCCAGCAGTGTTGACTAGCTGCTCTTTGACCTGCCACTTTGTCAGACCGGGACCAATCGTAATTTGATCATCGACCCGGTTTGCTTTGTCAATCAAGATTGACAAAGCGTTGACGGCAGACATGTGTTTAGCCATGGCATAAGTTCCGGGCTGAATCGCAGAACACGCCGCCTCTTGGTCACGGCAGGCATTAAAGAAAGCCTGTGAAGAGGCCACGACCTGCGCTTTAGCCAGAATGCTACCAATGTCTGACCCCAGAGCACCCTCGGGAACGGTCACCATGACCTGACCGGTGCCGCTGCCTTCATAATCGGCTCCCTTTGCGCTCAACCAACGGTTGAAGATGATGGCACCAAAAACAATCGCTATCACCAGCAGCGTCACGACTATAGCCAGGATGATAAAAGTGCGATTGCGCATAGTTTTACGGCGCCGAATTCGGGATCGCTTATCACGCCGACGATTGTCACTCAGAGTAACTTCAGGTTGCTCGGCGGGAGTAACCTGCGTGTCCTGTAACAGAGATTCCCAGGTCGTGTCTGCGGCTGGGGGTATGTCTGGGGTCACGCGGGGAAAAGACGGGGGGTGAGGTTCCTCGTGATAGTCACGAAAGTTTGGAAGTTCGTGTGGTTCTGGCTGAACCGTTGTGTACGGAGATGCGACGAAAGGCGACGCCGGTATTGGAGTCTGCGGAAGAGCCGCCTCGGGTGGAAGTGCCGAGGTCGCGGGAGACTGCGAGTCAAGCTGACTCAAGGCTGCCTGACCGTGTTGAGCCAAATACCGACGTCGGCGTCGGGGTCCCATCGAAGCTAAATCTTCAGTTTCTGACATGTACTTCCCTTGTTCCGTGGTTTACTAAATGATAACCAACTCACCAGGTAAGTTTCCTGTTTGAGTTAAAGTTTCTAAAGCTCGCGTGAGGATGGTCACGGCAGCAAGTTGGTCAACCATCTCCTTTTGGCGGCGGGCGCAGACTCCCGCTTGTTGCAGTTTGGCGTGCGCATCAGCCGAGCTCAATCGTTCATCAATGAGATGCACCGGTAGCTCACCAAGTCGCCGCACTAAACGCCGGGCGTAAGACCGTGCCATCCGCGCCGCCTCGCCTTCTTTGCCACTCATCAGTTTCGGCAAGCCCACAAACACAGCTGCAGGGTTACTGTCCGTAATGATTGCCAACAGTTCATCCAGTTCAGAACCGTCCAGCTGCACCTGTAGAGTCTTCACCGGTAGAGCCAAGGAGGTACCCGACACCGAGCGGGCGACTCCGATGCGCGCCTTGCCCACGTCTATGGCGAGAAAGTTTCCGGCAACCATCCTGTGCGCTATCTCCTCTCGACTTGTCGGCTCGGGACCAGCCCGAACCGACAAGTTGCTTACTTCGTGAGTATGGTTCGCAGGGTATCCACGAGGGCATTCAGACCGGTTTCGGGTTTCCCAGCGAGGGCTCCACCACCTTGCGCCAAGTCATCCTTGCCGCCGCCGCCACCGCCCATCGCAGCGGCACCGGCCTTTACCAGCGCCCCAGCTTTCACGCCCTTTTCACGAGCCGCTTCGTTCACTGCCACAACCAGCATTGGTTTTCCGCCAATAACGGCTGCCAAAGCAACGACCGCCGGATTTGCGTTAGAGAATCGTGCTCGCAAAGTGGTGGCTGCTTGACGCAAGTCGTCCACAGAACCTGCTGGGGCGAACTGGTGAATGACCTGTACGCCACACAGCGTTTCAGCAGATTTAGCGTAGTCGTCCAGATTGGACAGCAATGCTGCCAACCGGGTCTTTTCGAGTTCTTTTTCCGCGGTCTTAAGCCGATCCATTAGGGAAGTAATCCGTTCCACCAGGGTTTCCGGCTTGGCACCGACCAGCTGCGTGACCTGAGACACCAACGCGTGTTCTTTCGCTTGGAATCCCGACGCACCGTTTCCAACCAACGCTTCGATACGCCGTACCCCAGAGCCAATTGAGGATTCTCCCAGTAAAGCAATAGACCCAATATGCCCAGTCAACGGCACGTGAGTGCCGCCACAGAACTCCCTGGACCAACCGTCGCCAATATCAACAATCCGCACAATCTTGCCGTACTTTTCCCCGAAAATTGCCTGGGCACCAGTCTTGCGAGCTTCTTCAATCGGCATCTGGTAGTCGGTAACAGTCATATTGGTCTGTACCCGTTCGTTAGCTTCCGCCTCAATGTCTGCCATTAAAGAATCGGGGAGAGCCTTCGCATTGCGGAAATCAAACCGGACGTGCCAGGGAGCATTTTCCGACCCCGCTTGAGTCGCGCCTTGTCCTAAAGAATCCAACAGAATCTGGTGAATGACATGGGTAGAGGTGTGCGCCCGTGCAATCGCTCCACGACGCTCCACATCAATCGTGGCTTGAGCGTCCTCACCGAGGGTGACCTGACCTTCCGTCAAAGTTCCCCGGTGCATCGGCAATCCCTTCACGGGAGCCTGGACATCAGCCACATCCAGTACGCCACCACCAGCGAAAGTAATCTGACCTTGGTCAGCCAGTTGCCCGCCGGCTTCGGCATAGAACGGGGTCCGATCTAGCAAGACTTCAATGGTAGCCGGCGCTGTCGCGACCGGTACCGGTTTGCCGTCCTGCAAGATGCCGACCACTCGCGCCGGAGCACTGGTTTCGGTGTATCCCAGGAACTCCACCGTGTTGTTTTCGCCTAGTTTCGCAGCCAACTCGTGATAAACGTGTGTGTCCACGTGACCGGTCTTTTTGGCAACGGCATCCGCTCGGGCACGCTGCTTTTGCTCATTCATCAGCTCAGTGAAACGTTTCTCGTCCACCTTAACTCCGGCTTCCGCTGCGATTTCTAAGGTCAGGGACAAGGGGAAACCATAAGTGTCATGCAGTTGGAAAGCATCATCGCCGCTCAGAGCCGCACCGGACTGTTTCGCTTTCGCCACCGCGGTATCCAAGATGACGGTTCCGGCATCGAGAGTGCGACGGAAAGCGTCCTCCTCGGCATAAGCCACTTCGGAGATAGTATCCCAGTCCTTTTCCAGTTCCGGATAGGAGGCTTTCATCACATTCATGGAAGCCGGTAACAACTGTGGCATGACAGCCTCGGATACGCCCAACAGTCGCATGGAACGGACTGCGCGGCGCATCAAGCGGCGCAGCACGTAGCCTCGCCCCTCATTGCCGGGACGAACCCCATCGCCAATCAACATCAGGCTGGAACGCACATGATCAGCCACGATACGGAAATGCACATCCATCTGGTCAGTACTAGAGGTGTAGCGACGTCCAGACATATCCTGAGCGGCGGCAATGACGGGGAACACTTCGTCGATTTCGTACATGTTGTCTTTGCCTTGGAGGACGAAAGCCAGACGTTCCAAGCCCAAGCCTGTATCGATAGCGGTCTGGTCGAGCTTACCCAGCAGTGGGTAATCCTTCCCAGTGCCCTCGCCACGGAGAAATTCATCAAAAACCAGGTTCCACAGTTCTAGGTAGCGGTCGCCTTGCGTGTCAACTTCCGGACCGCCCTCGGGACCGTATTCGGGACCGCGATCCAAGTGAATCTCCGCACAGGGACCGGCAGGACCGGGCTGACCGGTATCCCAAAAGATTTCTTCGCGCGGAAGTTTTTGGACGTGGGTGGGGTCCAGACCGATTTGCCGAGTCCAAATGTCCCAAGCGGCTTCGTCTTGCTCCCAAATGGTGACCCAAAGCTTGTCGCCATCCAGACCGTAACCGCCGTCCTTTTGACTGCCGGTCAACAGGTCCCAGGCAAACTTCGAAGCACCTTCCTTAAAGTAGTCACCGAAAGAAAAGTTCCCGCACATCTGAAAGAAAGTACCGTGACGAGTGGTCTTCCCGACCTCATCAATATCGTTAGTGCGAATACACTTTTGCACCGATGTGGCTCGCGGCCACGGTGCCGGTTCAGTCCCCACAATGTAAGGAATGAACGGAACCATCCCCGCGATAGTGAACAAAATCGAGGGGTCGGGAGAAATAAGTGGCACCGAGGGACGAACCTCGTGACCATTCTTTGCAAAAAAATCCAGCCAACGCTGACGAACTTCCGCAGTACGCATGTATATGTTTCTTTCTTTCAGCTCCGGGCTGTTCCCGGAATTATCTGTCCTAGTCTCCCGGTCGGTTGGTTCCGGGTGGCTTTCGTTTATTGTCGATGAATGTAATTAAAAGTCCAGGTCATCATCTGCAGCAGAGTCACGGTGGCGTCCGCGTCCAACTTTGAAACCCGCGCCGTCGTCCTTCCGAGCGTTCCAGGTGTCACGAGCCTGTTCGATTTCTGAATCACTGGAGCTGAGAGCCTCGATGAGTTCCCCCTCACGCTGCGACATATCCGCACGGAAACGCTCGGTCATCTGATCAACAGTCTGCCGGAACGGGGTCACGGTGAAGTATGCCGCCAGCGCCGCTCCTGCCGAAAGGAGCAGCGTCGTTCCCACTACTTTTGCCGTATTCGACATTCCTCCCCCTACTTCGCATTCTTTCGGTCAATACCCATAGCTTTACGCACCGCGTAGCTAAACGCCGCGACTTTAATCAGCGGTCGACCGAGCGTCGCCGTAAACAAGGTCGTCAATGCCGAGAGATCCTCGACGGAACGATTCGCTGCCGAGGTCATAGAATCGACCCGTTCTAACTGGCTATTGACCTGATCCAAAGAAGTCTGCCCCTGTTTGACCGCCACGACCGTTTCATCTCCGATTGCTTTGATGGATTGCTCCAGTTGGGAAAAAACTCCGCCCAGTTTCCACAGCGGCACTGCCAAAACCAGCACCAATACCGCAAAAGTCACGGCGGCAATAATCCCGGCAATTTCACCAATCATGTCATTCTCCTGTCCCGGTATAGCGACCCATTTCCGCGCTTTCGGCGCAGTTTGCACCGTAAGTATTCTAACTTTAAACAATTGACCCTGGGAAAATCCCAGGGCCACTGTAAGGTTTAGCGGGAATAGTGCTCCACGACCAGTTGCACTTCACACTGAATCGGAACTTCTTCACGCTTCGGCTTACGTTCCAACGTAAAACGCAACTTTTCCAAATCGACCTTCAGGTAATCAGGGACGGGAGGCAGCACATCGCGGTGCGAACCACGTGCTGCTACCACGAAGGGGTCCTTCACCTGGGAGGTCGGCTTAATCTGCACGGTCTGTCCGGGACGCACCTTGTAAGAGGGCCGGTCCACAATTTTGCCGTCAACCAGAATGTGACGATGTGTCACCGCTTGGCGGGCCTGGAACATAGTGCGACCAAAGCCGGCACGCAACACCAGGGCATCAAGCCGCATTTCCAGCAATTCCACCAGGTTGTCACCGGTCTGACCTTCCATCCGGCGAGCCTCCTGGAAGGTCTTCACCAGCTGAGCCTCACGAATGGCGTACTGGGCGCGCAAACGCTGCTTTTCTTTCAAACGCACCGCGTAGTCGGATTCACTACGACGACGAGCGCGACCGTGTTCGCCGGGCCCATACGGACGACGTTCAAAGTACCGCTTAGCTTTCGGGGTCAGCGGCATCCCCAAGGCGCGCGACAAGCGCACCATTTTCCGAGAACGGTTTCCCATTTTATTCTTCCTGTCTTATCGCAAAGTCACCCCGCGAGGGCATCTCAACGGGGAGGGGTCACCTTCATGGCTAAGACCCCAGGTGTCCGGACGCCAAGCAACCGAAGGTTGACCAAAGCGCCGGGCAACTTAGCTATCTTACCCCATTTTTTGAATCTTGCGTATTTTTGCGAGCCTATCCCCCAAAGTGACTTCCCACCCGTGGGCAGAAGGCTCGTAATATACCTTGTCTTTCAGCGGGTCAGGCAGGTATTGCTGCGTGACTATACCACGAGTGTCATCGTGAGGGTAGCGATAAGTACCGATGATTTTCCTATCCGTAGCGGCACCCGGATAATGCTGATCCCGCAGATAGGTCGGAACGGTTCCAATGTTGCCGGACTCCACGTCAGCTAGAGCGGAGTTGATACCTACATAAGCCCGATTCGACTTTGGGGCAGTCGCCACCGCGATGACAGCCTCTGCCAAGGGAATCCGCCCCTCTGGCATCCCAATCAATTGCACCGCTTGTGCCGCCGCGACCGCCAGGGGCAGCACACTGGGGTCTGCCAACCCGACGTCTTCTGCTGCCGCAATAACGACGCGGCGAGCAATGAAACGCGGGTCTTCCCCGGCTTTAATCATCCGCGCCAAATAGTGCAGGGCAGCGTCGGGGTCAGAGCCTCGCATCGACTTGATAAACGCCGACGCCACGTCATAATGCTCGTCAATACCGTAGCGCACCACAGCCGTGTCCGCTGCCGCTGCCACATCGTTTTCAGTAATCTCGCTAGCAGCTCGGGAATCCGCTCCTCCGGCAGCAGCCTCCAGCAGAGTCAGGGCTTTGCGCCCGTCCGCGCTGGCTAATCTGATGAGAATTTCCCTAGCGTCCGGAGTCAGGGTGTATTTCCCACCCAGTCCCCGTTCATCTGCCAAAGCCCGGTCCATGATGATCTCAATGTCCCGGTTCGTTAAAGGCTGCAGGGTCAGCAGGAGGGACCGAGACAACAGCGGAGAAATAACCGAGAAAGCCGGATTTTCAGTGGTGGCAGCCACCAGGATAACCCACCGGTTCTCCACTGCCGGCAGCAGCGAGTCCTGTTGCGATTTAGAAAACCGGTGAACTTCATCCAGGAATAATATGGTTTCTTGTCCGCTCAGGCTCAGCCGTTGCTTCGCCGCATTGATAACCTCTCGAACTTCTTTCACTCCCGCATTGATGGCAGACAGCTGGGCATAGTCTCGACCTCCTGCCTGCGCCACCAAATATGCCAAAGTCGTTTTACCGGTGCCGGGCGGACCGTAGAGAATCACCGAGGAGGTCATCTCGGTGTCTCCCCGCAACAGTCGCTGCAATGGGGAATTGGGTGCCAAAAGGTGCGACTGCCCCACCAATTCTTCGACGTTACGTGGACGCATCCGCACTGCCAAAGGGGCATCCGGGCGAAACTCCGGAACCCCCTTGCCGGTATCACTCAAGGAATCAAACAAGTCCATGCCACCACCCTAGTGAAAATTACCCCAAAGTGTGTGAGACAATGCATAACATGTTTTTCAAACTATATCGCCGGTTGAATCGACGCCCCCTCCCTACGGTGTTGATTTGGGCTCTGGTGATAGTTATCTGTGCAGTTTTTACATTGACCGGTTTTGGTTTTGGAAGCATGTGGAATCGCGTTGAAAACCGCCTGGTATCAATCCCCGGCTCAGAATCCTACGTGGCATCGCAAATCCTGAATGACAGCCGTAGCTCGAATTATCAGGCTTACCTCATCGTCACCGGCGTGGACATGGATAAGCAACGTGCGGAAGTTAAGAATGTGCTGGACTCCGCGGCGGCGAGTTTCAGCGAGGTTCCGGGGGTAATTCCGGCAGGGGTGCTGTATCCCTTTGCGAAAGGTGACGATGTCAATAACCCCGACGCGAAAACTTTGATGGACAAGTTTATTGCAAAAGATAAACACGGTTTCATGATGGTGGTGCTGCTGGACCTGACCCAGTTTCCCCAACGTGCCGATGACATCCGTGCCATGACTGAGCACGCTTTAAGCCAAATCGCCGGTGACATGCGCTCATTTGCGCCCCACGCCACGGGACTCGTCACAGATCAAGACTTGAATAATCGCGAAGTGGCTCTCAATGCGCATCAAGATTCTCTCCAGGCTAATCTGATTGCTTTGCTGCTGATTTTCACGGTGCTGTTTGGGGCTATGGGACGTCTGCGCTTGACTCTGCTCGCTTTCATTCCGAGCCTTTGCGGGTGGATTGTGACGCGCACCATCGCTACGCTGGTTTCCCTCGTCGTCAAACCCGCTCCCGGTGACTCTGCCCTGGTTACTATGCTTTCACTAGGTGTGGTGACCGGGTATGCGGTGTTTCTCATCAGTCGCAGTCGTTCTCGTTTAGCAGTCATGAAATACACTGCCGAGATTCCTCGCGTTTCCAAGCCTCGTGAACGCCGGCTGCGCAAGCGTCGCGACTCGCTCACCCCTTTAGATGAAGTTTTCGCACATTCGGCGCCTGCCATGCTGATTTCGACGGCGTTGATTGTGCTGGGATTAATTATGGTCGCCATATTCCCTGCCAGCAGCCTGCGCTGGGTAGCTCTGGTGAGCATGTTCTCGATTCTGGAATGCTACGCAATCGGGGCCACGTTAATTCCTTCGCTGCTGTACCTCGGTATCAATTGGTTGGATTGCCCTCGTCCGCAATGGCATCGACAGATTCTGAGTACCGTTTCTTCCTGGATACGTTCTTTGGGCACCCGGTTGTGGGCACCATTTGCCTCACGAAAGCCCGCCAGACCGATTTTGACGGGTGTCCTGGTGGTGTTTCTGCTGGTGCTGGCTGTTCCCACCTTTGGGATTACTTGGCATACATCCGGGCAAACGACTTTCCCTCCCGGCACAAATGCCGCAAAATTTGAGTCTTTGCGTGCCGCCCATTACGGTACCACCGCGGCTACCCCTGATATTCAGATTCTCGGGAAAACTACCGCCGCAAATATACAAAGCTGGTCGGTGGCAGTAGGGAAAATCCCCGGTGTGGCGGCAATGACTGCGGGTAACACCGAAATCGCTGGGGACTACAGCGTTTTGAACGTTGATTTGAAACCGGGTATCACCAACCGGCAAGCCGGGGAGATCGTGAAAACTATCCGCAAACTACCTTCGGAATTTCCGAAATGGACCACTGGACAGGCCGCCAACCAGGTCGATTTCGCCTCCGAGCTCATCAAGTTTGTCCCCCCGCTGGTAGGAGTTATGGTCCTGGCTACTTTCTTGGTCATTTTGCGCGCCACCAGGCATGTCTGGGCGGCGGTGTGGGCGACTTTGCTGAACTCCTTGAATCTGTTGGTAGCGTTAGGGCTGACGGCTTTAGTTTTCCAAGACGGGTGGGGCGCGTTCTTGCCCAAACTGGCGCGTTCCGGGGGGGTCGACCCTAACGTGGCAGTTTTATTGGCAGGTTTCGGTTTCGCGCTATCCCTGGATTATCAGTTCTATGCCATGAATAAATCGAAACACCACCTGCCTGAAGAACTCGCGGACTTGGACGATGACCCGTTGCTAAACGAATTAACTCAAACCCGTGGCGCCCTATGGACTCGCTCTGTGGTTCACCTAGCGATTTTTCTGGCTTTCCTGCCGATGCACGCTATGCCGGTGAAACAGTCAGCTTTCGCCCTCGTCATCGTGGTGCTGCTCAACGTTTTGTTCAGCCGACTGTTCCTCTCTCCCCTGCTGGAGACTTACCCGGCGCGAAAGTCACAAGACTCCGAATTGGTCTGGGAAGATGAGCTTCCAGAACAGAGCGAACCCAGCGCAGTAGACAGCGCACCTGCCCTTGAAAGCCTTGAAACCAGCGATAACGCTGCGGATGCAAGCGACTAGTCGCTACTCCAAGAAATCAACTGGACCGGCACCTTCCCTGGTCACGATGGGCACATCGTCCTCCATGTTGATGACGGTAGTTGCCTGATCCGAACCAATTGGGGAGTCGACGATTACATCCAGCAGATGTCCCAGCTTGGCAATGACTTCCACCGGGTCGCTCAACGGTTCCGCATCGCCGGGCAGCAACAAGGTGCAGGACAAGATGGCCTCCCCCATGGCTTCTACCAGTGATAACGCGACCTTGTGAGCGGGAATCCGCACGCCTACGGTGTGCTTCTTTTTGTTCAACGTGGCGCGGGGTACTTCCTTGGTGCCTTTCAAAATAAACGTATAGGGACCCGGAGTCAGCGATTTAATCAGACGGTATTGAGAATTAGACACCATCACCAGCTGACCCAGCTGGGAAAAGTCGTGGCATACCAGCGTGAAATGGTGTTTGTCATCAAGCTGACGAATTTTCCGGATGCGTTCCAGACCAGCCCCGTTAGCCAACGCACAGCCCAACGCATATCCAGAATCAGTGGGATACGCCATAATGCCACCGTCTTGGATAATCTCGACAATTTGACGCAACGAACGAGCCTGCGGATTTTCCGGATGCAGTTCAAAAATTTTCGCACTCATGATTTTCCCCTAGGTAAAACACTGCCAGCTATCCCGTCCATTTTAGAAGGGATAGCTGGCAGTGGAGAGACAACTCGCGGTGATTCTTTGCACAAGCGCCGTCTACAGCGTTTATTCGCTGTCCTCGGTTGACTCGTCGTCCTCGTCGTCTTCCGGCACGTAGTCCACGCCGGTTTCTTTGCGTTGTTCGTCCGTAATCGGAGCGGGCGCGCCGGTGAGCGGATCCAAACCGTCGCCAGCCTTCGGGAAAGCGATAACGTCGCGGATCGACGGAGAACCTGTCAGCATTCCGGCGATGCGATCCCAGCCCAGAGCCAGACCGCCATGCGGCGGGGCGCCGTACTTGAAAGCATCGAGCAAGAACCCAAAGCGAGCCTGCGCTTCTTCCTGCGAGAAGCCCATAACTTTAAACACCCGCTCCTGAATATCGCGACGGTGGATACGGATGGAACCACCGCCGAGCTCCACCCCATTGCACACAATGTCATATGCATAAGCCAAGGCACTGCCCGGATCGGTATCAAAAGTGTCGAGACATTCCGGTTTCGGCGAAGTAAACGCGTGGTGCACAGCGGTCCATGCGGAGTGTCCCAGGGCTACGTCACCTTCCGCTTCTGCCTCTCCGGAGGGCTTGAACAGTGGCGCGTCCACCACCCAGGTAAAAGCCCACGCCTTTTCATCTATGAGATTGCAGCGCCTGCCAATCTCCAAACGTGCTGCCCCCAACAACGTTTGTGAAGCGGTCTTGTCCCCCGCGGCAAAGAAAATGCAGTCACCCGGTTGGGCTCCGGTGGCAGCTGCCAAACCGACCTTTTCCGCGTCGGAAATATTCTTTGCCACCGGACCGCCAGCTTCGCCTTTTTCGTCCAAGGTTACGTATGCCAGACCTTTCGCGCCGCGGGCTTTCGCCCATTCTTGCCACTTGTCAAAAGTACGGCGCGGCTGGGAACCACCTCCGGGCATAACTACCGCTCCTACGTAGGGCGCTTGGAAAATCTTAAACGGGGTGTCTTTAAAGAAGTCGGTCAAATCCACAAGCTCGTATCCGAACCGCAAATCCGGCTTGTCGGAGCCGAAACGATCCATGGCTTCCTGGAAAGGCATCCGCGGAATCGGAGTGGTCAGGTCATAGCCGATGACTTTCCAAATCTCCTTCAGCAGGTGTTCGGTCACCTCAATGACATCATCTTGATCAACGAAACTCATTTCCATATCGAGCTGAGTAAACTCAGGCTGGCGATCGGCACGGGAGTCTTCGTCTCGGTAGCAGCGGGCCAACTGGAAGTAGCGTTCCATACCACCGACCATCAGTAGCTGCTTGAACAGCTGGGGTGACTGCGGCAGGGCATACCACGAGCCGGGTCGAATCCGCGCGGGAACCACAAAGTCGCGCGCACCTTCCGGAGTGGAACGCGTCAGAGTCGGGGTTTCAATCTCAAGAAACTCATGTTCCTCCATGACCCGCCGCGCGATTTGAGAAATCCGAGAACGCAGCACCAGGTTGTCATGCAGCTGACGACGACGCAAATCAACAAAACGATAGCGCAACCGGATGTCTTCGCCTACCTTGGAGTCCTCAGCATGTTCCGAAACTTGGAAAGGTAGGGTCGCGCAAGAATTAAGAATCTCGACATCGTCCGCCATAACCTCAATTTCTCCGGTGGCAATATCGGGATTTTCATTACCTTCGGGGCGTTTGCGCACCTTGCCGGTGACCTTGAGCACGTATTCATTACGGACTTCCCGTACCACTTCTTCGCTGACAACCAGCTGCACGATCCCGGAGGCATCACGCAAGTCCATGAAAGCTACTCCACCGTGGTCTCGGCGACGATCCACCCAACCGCAGAGGGTGACGGTCTGACCATCGTGATTCAGGTTCAATTCCGCACATTTGTGAGTTCGCAGCAACTTATGCCTTCCTTTGAAAAATCGTCTCAAGTAAACACCGGGGCGATACCCCGACCCCAGCAAGTGGGCTGTCTAAAGTTTAACGCCTATCTGAGCTGAGGGAAAACCCTAGAAAATAACCTGTGGCGTGCAGCCGAGAAAGCTAACAGGATTGCGCTTCCCCGCGCATTTCCAAAAACAGCTCGGACAGCTGGGGATACACATCCAAATTCTGATTCATTTTGACCAGGAACGCCTGACGAGTCACTTCCAGAATGAGGGCGCGGAATTTATCAGCGCATTCTTTCCCGTAGTTTTGCGCCCCGCGGCGCAGCATTTTGGCTCCTGCCAAACTCCATGCCAAGGTACCCACGATGGCCACGGCGAAAATCACGAGGGGCAACGGCGCCGGTCCTACCATCCGTCCGACCGCGCTAGTGCCGGCTCCTCCGAGGAAGGCAACCCCCGCAATGAGGCTCCACAGCAGACCCCCCAGCAGCGCTGCTAACCAGAACCAATGTCCTATACGCCAGATCCGCCACCAGGTCCGGGTGGGACGCGCCGGGAATTTCCACGATTCCAGAGCCAAAGTGAGAGCACTAGCCAGATTGCCGGACAGTTCTATTGCCTTAAGTTGGGCAAAGTTAATCCATTTGGAAGGACGATCCGTGCTGACAACCACGGCATAGGCACGAGCTGCACTTGTAATTCCCGCGGTGTTGACCTGGGTGGAAACTCGGTTTAGCGAATCAGCTTGCGGGGTTGCTGACCCCTCGACCTCACCCGTGCTTGTCGAAGCGTCCGTGGAGGCTGCAGCTGTGCTATCTTCTGACGGGTGTTCTGCAGAAGAGTCCGCAGAGCTCTGGACAGAGTTGTCGTCGACGGGTTCATCCGCAGCAGTTTCGCCCACCGTGATTGCAGAATTCTCACTGGAAGAAGCCAGCGGTTTGATACCGGCTAGCCAATTCAGCACCGGCCACAGGGTCCAAAATCCTCCTGCCTGCAGGTACCGTTTGAAAAAGTTCGTTTGCACTGCCACGAGACCACTGACCTGAGCCACCTGGTCAACCAGCTTTTTTTCGGCTGTGCTCGGCGACGCAGAGTCAGACGGGGATGAATCGGACAGAGGAGACGATTCTCCATTCATTTTCAGTTCCAAGTCTTGACACGACCGCATGGCGATATGACTGATCGCGGCTTGTTCGCTCCTCCAACGGGCTTCCGGCGCACGAGAAATTTCAGCTACGGTTTCCCGGAACCGTGCCAAACTTGAATCTTCATAAACCGAAATTTGCAAGATTTCGGAACTAACCCCGAGCCGTTCCGCAATAGCAGCAAGCTCTTGATTTAGAGTCCCTTGTTGACTCGCGGTCAAGCCCTCGGTGTGAGTCAAAACAAAGTACGAATTTTGCTGCCGCGGAAAGGTGGAAATCTGGCGGTGAAAAGCCGCGTCGGCATATTTTTGGGAATCTGTGGTCCACAAGATTAAATCCGCCGTTTCCAATACCTGCGACACTGCTGAGGTCAGCTCCGGGACTAACAATGTATCGGGCACTTCAACCACAATCAAGTGATTTCCCCGAGACGAACGCACCTGATGAGCTTCGCCAGCCTCGCGCTGGTTTTCCCCGACAAGATTGGACCCGGTAGAGCAAAACTCCACACTGACGCTGCGAGAAATTCCACTCAGCTCCAAAAATGGTGCCCCAGTCACCTCCGCGTCAACATATGCGACCAGTTCCGTCGTGGTGGGACGGTGTGTCCCGGTCGGCACCAGACCGTTGCGGCGGAGCAAGGTGTTGACTACCGTGGATTTTCCAGTACCGCTTGGTCCAGCTACCGCCACCACCGTGACCTGAGGATCCAAGGCGTCTCGGCGTGCTAGCTGCTCCTCCAAACGGCGTAAGTCTTCGTGGGTCCGGGTCAGGAAGGTCTCGGCACTGGACGTAACCTGAGCGTCAGCAAGGCATTCCAAGGCACGTTGGAGGGATGCCTGCATCCGATTTTTGCGTTGTTCGGGATTGTTCCGAGGCACTAGGACCACTCCTCTCGCAGGATACGCAGCGTCTTTCGTCCCGTGGCGATTACCTCTGAGTTGGCGGGATGGGGAATGCTTTGGCGCAAGGCGACAATATGCTGGTTGACCCGCGCGTACAGCCCATTGCGCAGCATCGCCAGGCTCCACGATTGCAGCTGCATAAGAATTTCGGTATCAAAATAATCTCCCAAAAGCTGGTCGACCCCGGTGAACTCGCAGGTTTCGGGTGACGCTACCCCCGCGAAAAGGATCGCCAAGAATAGCATCTGGAGTTCCTCTGCTGAAAGCTCCTCATCCCGGTTCTGTCCCATTTGGCGATAGCACTCCGTCGGCGTGAGAGACCACTGTTCCAAGAGTTCGCCCCCATCCAGGGGCGAGGCTGTGTTGTCGAAAAGCTGGTCTGGCACTGGCAAAGTGGAATGCTGAATGCTCTGGGCAATCATTTGTTCCATCTGAAAGTCCAGGTTGGATACGCTACTTGCCACTGCTCGCTGGACTGAATCTAGCGCCAAATCCAATTGCGTTTGCTGCTTGAGCCAAGCATTTTTCCATTTCAGCCGCTGGCGTACCCAGTTATTTTCAGCCCGGTATTCCTCGAGATGGTGGCGCACACAAGGCTCCAACAAATCCGCAGGCTCTCCTTGGAACCAAGTCGGATCCGCGATCTGCGCATCAACAAAATCTCGTAACTGTTGTTCCAGTCGCTCCACGGTTTGCTCCGCATCGCTGCGCAGCTGCGTCTCTGCGGCGGCTGCAGCGAACACTTCTTCGCTCGAATCCAAGACTTCCTGCAGAGAACCGAACAGGGTCTGGCGAGCCATGGCGGAATGTAGCAAGGCGTCCCCCGCCAGATTATCCAGCCAGTTACGCAAGGGAACTAAATCTTCGGCAGGCAGCTCTCCGTCGGCGATTTGTGTCTCCAAGATGGCAAAAATCGGGACATCTTTGAGGTTGCTGCCTGCAATTTCCGCACTGAAATCCTGCTTTGTCGTCAGGAGGGCACCTTTGGCGACCCGATTTAGCACCGCGCCAATAGCAACATCGCGCCTGGCAGCTTTCCGCAACAGTTCCAGTCCTGGTTCATCCCGGTAGCGGTTGGCGGTAGTCACAAAAATCCATAGGTCAGCCACTTCCAAAAGGTGCTGTGCTAAATCTCGGTTCGTGTCCAGATAGGAATCCAAGTCGGGACAATCAATGAGGCATATACCTGGGGTTATCTTTGGAGTCGCGCGCAGAATCAGCTGGGGTCGGGGTGCCGTCCCAGAGTCTTCACTAGCCGCTCTCGCCTGTTCTGTCGGGGAATCTAAGGTTGCGGGGTCGTCCCACGTGTCGTCCTCTAACAGACGTATCTTTTCAAAGCCCCCTAAGATACGATCCGCCGCCAGCCACAGCTCGTCATCGGGATGGTACACCAGCACTGGGGTGAGGGTCGTGGGGCGTCTCACGGAAGTCGGGACTTGGGAACCGACCAAGGAATTCAGGATGGTCGATTTGCCCACCCCGGTGGAGCCTGCCAGCACTGCTACCAGAGGCCCGTCCAAATCAGTGCCTCTCGCGCACAGATGTTCGCGCAGCCGAGAAATCGCCGAGTCTCGCAGCTTTGTGGCGGCAGCCTGCGCTGCCGGAAAACCAAACGTTAGGTCCTCCAGCTGCTGAGCCAACTCATCCAAAGCTACCGCTGGCGATTTATTCATAGTTGGCAATCACCTGCGGTTTCAGAAGGTCGGGCGCGGGCGTAAACGTGTCGGCTTGGGCACTTTCCTGGGTTTCGTTAATTAGATTCTTAACTTCCCCGGATTCCACAAACCACACGTAGGGAATACCACGAGTCACCGCGTATTTGATTTGTTTGCCATACTTGGCAGCGGTGGGGCTGACTTCCGTGTTGATACCGCGAGCCCGCAGCTTCCAAGCCACGTTCTCGGCTTGTCCTCTGGTTTCCTCACTATCTACCGCAACCAAGACACAGGTCGGAACCTGACGGGACACTTTCGCCCAATCGTTAGCCAGAATAATCGAGATGAGACGGGTCAAGCCGATAGACATACCCACCCCCGGAAAGTGGCGTTTACCCTGCGAAACCAAGTTATCGTAGCGCCCCCCGGAACAGATGGAACCGTAAGATTCAGCTCCCGTGATGAATGTTTCGTAAACCATGCCGGTGTAGTAATCGAGCCCACGGGCAATCTTAAAGTCAGCGACCACGTTGCCTTTCTCGTGGTCGGGAACGCTGCGCAGCATCCGCGCCACGTCCTCCAGGCCTTCCTCCAACAGGTCATCTTGTAGTCCCAGATCACGCACCTGTTGGATGACGCTTTCATCAGCACCACAAATGTCTGCCAAGTTCACCAGGGTCTGTACTTGGGACGTATCGAGACCGAGTTCACTGAGCATTCCTGCAAAATCATCGGGGCTGACCTTGTCATGTTTGTCTATGACTTGCAGGACCCCCTCCACGTGTGCGATACCCAAGGCGTTGCAGACACCCTGCAAAATCTTGCGGGAATTCACGTGTACCACCGGGGTGGGAATCGGCAGGGAGTCCAAAGCCTGCGCCATAATCAACGGAGCCTCAATCTCAAATTGTGGCGGTAAAGTTTCGGCTGCCACCATATCAATATCGGCCTGAACAAACTCGCGGAAACGACCCTCCTGGGGACGCTCGCCACGCCATACCTTTTGAATCTGATAACGCTTGAATGGGAACCGCAGCAAGTGCGAGTTTTCTAACACGTAACGCGCCAACGGCACGGTCAAATCAAAGTGCAGTCCGTTCTTACGGTCCTCTTTGCCTTCCTTGTCTTGCAGGCGAGACAGGACGTAGACCTCTTTGGAGGTTTCTCCCTTGCGTTCCAGCTCACTGAGAGGTTCTATAGCGCGCGTCTCTAAATGAGAAAATCCGTGCAGCTCAAATACTTTGGTCAGACGAGAAATCAGCTCGTCCTCAAGGATTTTTTCCTCCGGCGTGAACTCAGGAAAACCTGAAAGTGATGTCATCATGGGCATATTCTCTCATTTTCCCATGTCATCTCAGAAATGGGTTGGTCGCTAGTTCCGCTGCCCAAGTGGTACTTTCTCCGTGACCGGGCAGCAGTAGGGTGTCCGGATTGATGCTGATTTTGAGGGTTCGCAAGGTTTCCGTCATCACCTCAGGGTCAGAATGGGGTAAGTCGGTGCGTCCGATTGAGCCTTTAAATATCACGTCACCGGAAAAGCAAAATGTCTGGTCCTCACGACCGTCAAAGCCAAGTCCTTGACCGTGATCTTCGCCTTTTGCCGCCCCAAAAAACATGGTGCAACCAGGCGAATGACCGGGGGCAGGCAAGGCGCGGAGCGTCAAATCGGGAATAATTTGTGCTCCCCCGCCCGTGAATAATTCATCAGGGGGAGCCTGGACCGTCACTGGTTCCCAGGCTCCGTCCATTTCTGTGAAGTAATTGTCTACTCCCAGCTGGACCCCTGGACCGGGTGCATCCATCCAGAAATGATCGGGTTTTGCCAAATAAATCGGAACCTCCGGGTTGCTGGCGACCACCTGGGCTGTGTTCCACAGGTGATCCGCATGAC
This sequence comes from Mobiluncus curtisii subsp. curtisii ATCC 35241, assembly GCF_000146285.1. Classification (GTDB taxonomy): domain Bacteria; phylum Actinomycetota; class Actinomycetes; order Actinomycetales; family Actinomycetaceae; genus Mobiluncus; species Mobiluncus curtisii. The sequence goes on along the minus strand of NZ_GL385912.1, from coordinate 180,204 downwards.
CGTGAGTCAGCAATACCGCAGCCAGTTCGGCTTCGAGCTCTGACAAGAGTGCTTTGATACGCGGGGCAGTTTTTGCGCCGGGATCAACGACCAGCGCGGATTTGTTAGCAGTTACTGCAACATAGCAATTTTCCCCATAAATTGGCGAAACAATCCGTAACACGTCCATGGTTCAAGGCTAACTGATTTTTTTCATCACGAATTTTCTTTCACCCAGTTTCCCGAAAGTGCGTCTTTTCAAGTAAAGTAATCCTGGAAATATACTTACCAACGCGTACGGAAAGTGCCGCGGCACTAACCCCGTCAGGAGGAAAAATTCATGGTCACGTCTGAACAGGAATCCAACACCAGCGGAATCAAGGAACCCCAGGAAAATCTCTCTGGTGACACCTCAACAGAACCTACCCAGACTGAAGTTGCAGCGAGCAGCCAACCTCAAACTGAGTCACCAGCCGCTCCCCTTCCCGAATCAACAGCCAGCGAAGTATCCTCCGCAACACCAGCGCCCCAGTCTGCAGAAAAACCCGCGCAGCTCACCCCGGTACATCTTGAGAACGCTAATCAGAACAAGTCCGTGGGGTCGGTAGAGAAAATTGCTATGGACGAAGCCTCCAAATACGGTCGTGTTGACGACCAAGGTCGAGTTTTTGTCAAAGACGGCGACACCGAACGGGAAGTCGGTCAATACGCGGACGGAATTCCAGAACAGCCTCTAGCGCTTTACGTGCGTCGTTTCCTCGACCTGCAAGCCCAAGTCGATTTGGCACAAGCACGTTTGGCAACGTTAAAGGCCCACGACATTGATGCCACGCTGAAGTCCTTGGACAAGGCCATGGAATCCCCAATGGTAGTAGGCAACCTGGCTGGGCTGCGTTCGCGTATTGAAAAACTGCGGGAGCTGGGTACCGCACGCAAAGAACAGCTGGCAGCAGAACGCGAAGTCGCTAAGGCGCAGGCTCTGGAAGCCCGTACCAAGATTGTGGAAACGGCAGAAAAGATTGCTGCCCAAGACCCGGAGCGCACCCAGTGGAAACAATCCGGGGAACGCTTGCGCGAATTGCTGGAATCGTGGAAAGACTCCCAACGCAAGGGCCCACGTATCGATCGCACCACTGAGGATGCCTTGTGGAAACGCTTTTCGGCAGCTCGCACGTCTTTTGATCGACACCGCAAGTCTTTCTTTTCCCAACTTGATGCTCGGCGGGCGGAAGTTCGAAATGCTAAAGAAGCCCTGATTAAGCGTGCTGAAGAGCTTGCCAACTCGACTGATTGGGCGCGGACCTCAGCCGCCTACCGAGATTTGATGGCGGAATGGAAAGCTGCCGGACGGGCTTCCCGAAAAGATGACGATGCTCTGTGGGAACGCTTCCGTGCCGCCCAGCAGGTCTTTTTCGATGCTCGCAGCGCTGACAATGCCAAGACCAATACCGAAGAACAAGCTAATCTTGAGGCGAAAGAACAGCTGCTGCAACAAGCGAAAGCCCTCATGCCGGTGAAGGACCTGGAAACCACCAAGGCAAAATTCCGCGCCTTGCTGGATAAGTGGGACGAGGCTGGACGGGTCCCCCGTGGAGATATGCAGCGTTTGGAAAACGGGTTACGTTCCGTGGAACAGGCCATCGCGAGAGCTGAGAACGATGCCTGGGTAAAGTCCAATCCCGAGACGAAAGCCCGTGCTGAGGGTCTGGTCGGTCAGCTCGAAGAAAAAATCGCCAAACTTGAAAGCAAGATTGCTGCCGCGAAACAAGCCGGCAAGGACACCCAAAAACTGGAAGAAGATTTGCAAGCCCGGAAGGGTTGGCTGGACCAGGCTCGTAAAGCTGCGGCGGAGTAACCTCCCCGAATTACCGTAGCCAGAGATAAAGTCTTCCCGTAACTGGGATTCCCCTGCAGTTTAAGACTGCGGGATTGGTTCTATGGTTCCGTTTTTCCCAGGAGTCACGCGCGTTGCGGAATAAACTCCCGAGATACGTCCCAAGTCATTGAGGATGTCTTGCAGGTGAGAAGGCTCGGCGAGTTCAAAAGCCCAACGTGAATACGCCACCCGGTCGCGAGTGGTGGAAATATTACCCGAGAGAATATTCACGTGATTATCGGTGAGAACCCTGGTTACGTCACTCAACAATCCCCCGCGGTCCAGAGCCTCGATTTGTACCTGAACCAGGAACGGGGTCTTGGCATGTTGCGCCCAATTAACTTTGATGACACGTTCCGGTTGTGAGGCATCGAGATTCTTTGCATTCACACAGTCCACGCGATGCACGGAAACACCGTGCCCTCGCGTGACAAATCCCATAATTTCGTCACCGGGAACCGGGGTACAACACTTTGCCAACTTCACCCAGAGGTCATCGGCGTCCTGACCGTCGACCAATACACCGGATCCCCCGGTACGAGATTCAGAAGTAGGCGCGTGAGTGGGGACGACTTCTTCCTCTGCCAAAGTGTCCTCATCATCATCATCGGTGAGAGTACCGGTAAAGGTCAGCAGGCGTTCCACTACATTCTGCGCGCTGACGTGGGCATCCCCGATGGTCGCATAGAGAGTATCAACGTTTGGTAATCCCAGCTGACTGGCCACTGTTTCCAAAAATTCGTGGCTGGCGAGTTGATGTAACGGCAACTTTTGTTTGCGAATCTCTTTTGCCAGGATTTCGCGGCCTTTATCGATGGATTCCTCACGGCGTTCCTTTGAAAACCAGGCTTTAATTTTGGATTTGGCACGTGGGGTCGCCACAAATGACAACCAGTCTCGACTGGGAGAGGCACCGGGAGACTTAGAAGTGAAGATTTCCACCGTGTCGCCGTTTTCCAGTTTCGAGTCCAAAGGAACCAATTTGCCGTTGACTTTGGCGCCGACCGTCTTATTTCCTACTTCGGTGTGCACGGAATAGGCGAAATCGACCGGTGTGGATCCGGCAGCCAACACCACAACCTGACCTTTCGGGGTGAAGACGTAAACTTGCGCAGAGTTAATTTCGTAACGCAGTGAGTCGAGGAACTCCCCCGAGTCTTGGGTTTGCTTTTGCCAGTCAACCAGTTGACGCAACCAACCCATCTCATTTTCCAGGTCCAAGACCTTGCCGCCCTCGGACTTCTTTAAGGATTTAGCGTTCGGGTTTTCCTTGTACTTCCAGTGCGCAGCAATCCCGAATTCGGCACGGCGGTGCATCTCAAAAGTACGAATCTGAATCTCTACGGGTTTCCCCTTAGGTCCAATCACCGTGGTGTGCAGCGACTGGTACAGGTTGTATTTCGGCATCGCGATATAGTCTTTGAACCGCCCCAGCATCGGAGACCATCGAGAGTGCATCAGCCCCAGCACGGCATAGCAATCTCGCACAGATTCCACCAGGACACGCACTGCCACCAAGTCATAAATGTCGTTGAAGTCACGCCCACGCACAATCATCTTTTGATAAATCGAGTAGTGGTGCTTCGGGCGACCGTTCACTGTCCCCTTAATCTTCGCTTCCCGCAAGTCGCCTTCAATAGTTTGGATAATGGCGCTGAGTTGTTCTTCTCGCCGGGGGGCAGCTTCCTGAATGAGTTTGTCGATTTCTTGATAAATCTGGGGATAGAGGGTTTTAAATGCTAAATCCTCCAGTTCCCACTTAATAGCGTTGAGTCCCATCCGATGCGCCAGCGGGGCATAAATTTCCAGGGTTTCCTTGGCTTTGCGCGCTGCGCTTTCTTTACTAACGTAGCGCCAAGTACGCGCATTATGCAGACGGTCAGAGAGTTTAATCAGCAGGACCCGGATGTCTTTCGCCATCGCTACCAGCATTTTTCGGATGGTTTCAGCAGGTGCAGAATCCCCGTATTTTACTTTGTCGAGTTTGGTGACCCCGTCAACCAAAGCGGCAATGTCCTCACCAAAGTCTCGCTGGCATTGTTCCAGAGAATAGTCGGTGTCCTCGACTGTGTCATGCAGCAAACCCGCGGCAACCGTCGTTTCCGACATACCCAGTTCAGCGAGGATGGTCGCGACTGCCACCGGATGAGTAATGTAAGGCTCTCCGGACTTTCGAAACTGACCCCGATGGTAGCGTTCAGCAGTCGTATAAGCCCGTTCCACGAGGTCGAAGTCTGCTTTCGGGTGGTTTTCTTTGACTGCCCGGATTACGGGTTCTAGCTCCCGGTAAGGACTCCGGGAACGAACCAGACGAAACAGGGAACCCCGCAACGCGCCAGTGCTCTCACTGGGCTCATTGACAATCTCCGGCGCTTGCTCCATACAGAGATTCTAATTGTTTTACCCGATGAGCGTTAGTTGAATTGGGCGTGACCTGGATTTTTTTCCAAAATCAAACGTAAATTCAACGAATTGACCAGCTAAATTCGAAATACCCCAAAAGGAATAAATCTGTTTACAGTTCAACGAGAGAGTGGAATGGGGTATTGCCCAAGTGCTTGCGTCCGTTCATCGCTTTCAGCTCCATCAATACCAAGATCTCGCTGACATGTCCCCCGGCTTTTTCCAACAGTTTCACGGACGCGGCGGCAGTACCACCCGTCGCTAACAGGTCATCCACTACCAAGATACTGTCAAAGCCTTGCACTGTTTCCGGTTGGACTTGAATTGTCGCCGAACCATATTCCAGGTCATAGGATTCACTGATTACGTGACCGGGCAGTTTCCCTGCCTTACGCACCATAATCATGGGCACACCTAGTTCCACAGCCAAAGGCGAGGAAAGGATAAAACCGCGTGACTCCAACCCCGCAACCGCGTTGATTCGACCGCGATAATGCTGGGCAATCCCGGCAATCAATTCCCGAAAAGGATCCCCCGAAGCCAGTAGCGGGGAAAAGTCACGAAACAGAACCCCAGGCTGAGGAAAATCAGGAATCTCTGCCAGATGCGAAGTAATAATCTGGTGCAGCCGCGGGTCAAAATCAACCGCCGTATTCATTTCTTGTTCTTCTTCCGTTTCGGCTGAGAAGCTTGTCCCTTATGGTGTCCGGGAACCATGGGAGCGGCTACCACCGCGGGAGTAATTTCTTGGAAAGAACCGTCTTCCTTGAGAGTAGCGGCACCGGATTCCACCGCGGCAGCGCGAGCCTTATCCACCTTGGCGTTGTGGTCTTTGATAGCTTGGGAACGCCCTCGAATCAGCGTCAGCATCGGGGTGGCAATAAAGATGGAGCTGAAGGTACCCACAATCATGCCGATAAATAGCGGCATCGAGATGTCCAACAGAGTGGATGTACCCAGTAGCGCCGCTCCCAGGAACAGAATCGCCGACACCGGCAGAATACCGGTGATGGAGGTGTTGATGGAACGCACCATGGTTTGGTTAATCGAGAGGTTCGCCAGTTCGTTGTACTTGGAGCGCGACTGATTGAACATATCACGAGTATTTTCGCGGATTTTATCGAATACCACCACCGTGTCATAGAGTGAATACCCCAGAATCGTCAGCAAGCCGATAATCGTTGCCGGAGTAATCTCAATATGTGTGTAGGCAAAAACGCCCAAGGTAATCAGGAAGTCGTGCAGTAAGGCAAACAGCGCGGAAAAGGACATGGTCCAGGTGCGGAAGTACGCCATCAACAGCACAGCAATCATGCCCATGAATACCAGCAAACCAACCAAAGCCTGCTTGGAAACCGAAGCACCCCAAGACGGACCAATGGAAGTTTTGGAGACTTTCTTAATGTCCACGTGGTAAGCCTTTGCCAGCTCTTGCTGAATCTTGAGCTCCACGTCGTTGGGCTGCTGACTGGTTTGAACGCGCAGACCGTTCGTGCCCATCTGCGCGACTTTAGTCTGTTCGTTCAGACCGGCAGCTTTGACCGCGTTATATGCAGGTTGCTGAGGCGGATTTTTCACGGTGTTCGTAACTACAAACTCAGCGCCACCGGTGAATTCAATAGACGGGTTCAACCCGAAAATCGCGATTCCGATAACGGATATTGCCATCAGAATAGCTCCGACAGTGAGCGGAATCCGTCGATTTTTAATGATTCCATAAGACTTTTTTCCGGAGTAAAGCGCATTACCCCACTGGGCATAACTCATCATTTCGCGTCCTCCTCTGTCTGAGTGGGTTCGTCTTTCGAGGTGGTGTCCCCGCTCTCATCAGATTTCGCAGTCTCAGACTGCGATTCAGTCGAGGAAGTTTCCGCTGCAGACTCAGTCGCGGGAGTATCCGATTCTAGATTCGCGCTCGGAGTGGCAGCTGTATCTGCAGTATCTTCCTCGTCTGTCTGCAGTAAACCAGCCTTTTGGCGAGCCAGAGAGATAGTTGGCGACGCGACCTTTTGCGCAGATTTCTTTTTACGAGAAGAAGTCGCGGTTGCGGTGGAACGCATATAGATGCGGTCGCTGCTGGCACCAAGGTGCAGGGGATCGAGACCGCTGAACTTCCGACCTTCACCGAAGTAACGAGTCTTGATGAGCAACGACATCATGGGGTGAGTGAACAGGAAGATAATTCCCAAGTCAACCAACGTGGTTAGACCCAAGGTAAATGCGAAGCCCTGCACACCACCAACAGCCAGAACATAGAGAACCACCGCAGCCACGATGTTCACAATATCGGACACCACAATGGTGCGTTTCGCGCGGTTCCATCCGGTTTCCACCGCGGTTGCCAGGGGCTTGCCATCACGAACCTCATCGCGGATACGTTCGAAATAGATGATGAACGAGTCCATGGTCACGCCGACTGCCACAATCAAACCGACCACCCCTGCCAGCGAGAGTCGGTATCCCATCGACCAAGACAGAATAGCCACTGCCAAGTACACGATGCCACCAGCCAGAAGCAGGGATGCCGTCGCCAAACCTGCCAAAGCATGATATTGCTGGAGCAGATACAGCACGACCAGAATCAAGCCAACGATAGCGGCATAGAACCCGACTTTCAGGTGTTCCCCACCCAAGGTAGCCGAGATGGATTGCTTGGATTGCTGTTCAAAGTTCAGAGGCAGCGAACCAAACTGGAGCTGATTAGCCAAAGTGGCGGAGGATTCTCTCGTCAAGGAACCGGAGATAGATGCCGAGCCACCGAACGCGGGAGCGTTTACCCCCGGAGCACTGACGACCAGGGAGTCCAGCACAATCGCGAAACGGTTATTGTCAGGATTACGGTTGCTACCCTGAGTTTGGTTGGGGTAGAGAACCTTTGCCACGGCATCGAATTTCTTGGCGCCATCGGCATCGAGTTTCAGCGCAACTTCCCACTGACCGGTAGCGTTACCCTGCTGGTTAGTGCCCATTCCGGAAGACGCGGAGACCAAGTCGGTACCGGAAAGTACCTCGGGACCCAAGATGTACTTTTCGTAACCTTCCTTAGAGCAAGCCACCAAATTCTTTTTCGGGTCATCCAGGGAACCACCCTTGAGAGATGCCGGGTCGGTGCAATCCAAATGATTAAAGATGAACATATCCCGTACCGTGATGTGTTTCCGGTCGTTAATGACTTTGGACTCACCGGCGGGAGTATCGGGATATTTTTCCGCCTGTTTCATGAGTTCATCGAAAGGAATCGCCGCGGAGGGGTGCTGTTTAGCAGCCGGTGTGGGTGCCGGCTTGCCCGGATTGCTTGTCGGCGCAGGAGTAGCGCTGGGATCCGTAGAGTTTAAGACCAAAGACTGCGTTTTACCCTTTTCTGTCGGCGCAGAAGGCGGAATCGTCACGGTATTATTGCCTTTGCCCACCGTGGTCTGAGTTTGTTGACCACCGGTTTCTCCGGCGGCTGGTTGCCCCTGTCCGGCAGGAGCCGCAGCCCCCGTCAACTGTCCCAGAAGCGCTTGGGGATCCTCATTATTAGTAGCATTACCTGGCGCGCTCAGCAGCACGGTACGGAAACGCATGACTGCGGACTGTTGAATCAATGCCAAAGTTTCTTCGCTGGGGTTGCCGGGAATACCTACCGAAATGTTCTCTTGACCATTCCGCGCAATCTCGGCCTCGGCGACACCGGAGGCGTCGATACGCTGGCGGATGACTTCAATAGCTTGTTCAATATCGGCGTCGGAGATGGCTTTTGCCTTGGCTTCTGTATTTTTCGGGGTGAGAATCAGCTGGGTTCCACCTTCTAGATCGATAGCCAGCTTCGGGGCATACGAGCCATTTGAGAAAATGGTCGAACCAACCAGGGTCCCCGCCAGAGCCACCACAATCACGGCGAAAAATATGAGTGTGCGCAACGCCTTGTTCTTAGTCTTCTTGGCAGCCACAGATTTTCCTTCTTTATCTAGCTTTCAATGTGTGTTGTAAAAGTCTCGGGGTCAAAAGGTGTGACCCTCACCTTTTTCAGTGTCCTCACCGGGTGTGGAATTATCTTCCACGTTGGAGCCAAATCCTGATTCCTCTGGCTTGGTTTCAGGTGCTTCCGGGTCAGCAGCCACCGAATCCGTTTCCGTCACGGAATCAGAGTCACTAACGGTTCCAAAGTTCGGATCCTCCACTTTGGCGATAGCCCGAATATCCCACAAGGTTTCCTCACCGGTCAGATTAGTCAAGGTAATAACTTCCCCACTAACTTCGACGACTTTGCCAAAGAAACCGGAGGTGGTACGCACCCAAGTCCCCGGAGTCATCATCTGTTCCATAGACTTACGCTGCTCTTCCATCTGAGACAAGCGTTTCTGACCGGACCTGCGCATAAAAATAATCATCAACAAAAACGCTAAACCAAGTATCCCCCAAGTAATCATGGGATTTTGGGCATTGCTTGCGGCATTTTGAAATGGCAGCACAGATAAACCTTCCTTAAATTAGGCGACCGTCCAAGTCTAAAGCCTGCACGACAAAAACGGAAAATATACCCGCTAAAACAGAGCATTTTCCGCCGGTGGAGTAACGCCTAAGTGTTCGCAACCTTTCGGAGTGATGGCGCGACCTCGATTGGTACGTATCAAGAGACCTTCTCTCACCAGGAACGGCTCCACGACTTCTTCAATCGTCTCTGGTTCCTCCCCGACGGACACCGCGAGGGTGTGCAAACCAACCGGGCCTCCCGCAAATCTCTCTATTACCGCACGTAAAACACTGCGATCCAAGCGATCCAAGCCCAGCTCGTCGACCTCGAACAGTTCCAAGGCACGACGTGCCGATTCCAAATCACACCGGGGATGACCATGAACCAGGGCAAAGTCAATGACCCGGCGCAACAGACGGTTCGCTACCCGAGGCGTACCACGCGAACGGCGGGCAATTTCGCTGGCAGCGTCCTCGGTAATCTCAGACCCCAGCAAACTGGCAGAACGTTTCACGATGAGTGCCAAATCTGGGGGCTGGTAGGGCTCCAGATGCGCGGTAAAACCGAAGCGGTCACGCAGGGGTGCTGGGAGCAGACCCGCCCGAGTTGTGGCTCCGACCAGGGTAAAGGGTGGCAGCGTCAGAGGAATAGATGTGGCGCCAGGTCCTTTGCCCACTACGACATCAACTCGAAAATCTTCCATTGCCAGGTAAAGCATTTCTTCGGCAGGACGTGCCAACCGGTGAATTTCGTCAATAAACAGGACATCGTCCTCTTGCAGAGAAGACAGTATCGCCGCTAGATCACCAGCGTGACCGATGGCAGGACCGGAAGTCAGTCGCAGTGAAGATGACATTTCAGCGGCGATAATCATTGCCAGAGTCGTCTTACCCAGCCCCGGAGGACCCGCTAACAAAACATGGTCGGCAGCCTCACCCCGTTCTTTTGCTGCCGAAAGGACCAGCTGCAACTGGGTCTTGACAGTTTCCTGACCGATGAAATCACCGAGCGTCTTGGGGCGCAAAGCCGCTTCGGCGGCGCGTTCCGCATCGGGCGCGGAGGAATCCACCAAACGCTGCTCATGAGAGAAATCTGTATCTTCAGCCACGTTTGCTCCCCAGGTACTTTAAGGCTTCCCGCAATGCGGTGGGAGCATCACTGGCTGATACCGCGTTGACCGCTTCGGTAGCGAGAGCTTGGTTGTAACCCAGATTGCTCAGCGCTTCGACGACGGTACTGGCGTTAAAACCGGCTGTCGCACCTGTGGATGCTGCCACGCCAGATACGCCACCGAGTTTGTCCCCGATTTCCAGAATCATCCGTTCAGCGGACTTCTTGCCCACACCGGGAATGCCTTGCAACGCCGCCACATCACTGTTAGCCACCGCTGCAGCTAGGGCTTCGGGGCTCAAAACTGAGAGGGCCGCTAATCCGAGCTTGGGACCAATCCCTTTGACTTGCATCAAAGTCGCAAAAGTATCACGTTCCGAGGGAGAAGCAAATCCATACAGAGTCAAGGAATCTTCGCGAACCACCAGGTATGTTTGCACCGTGGCGGTCGTTCCCGGAACCAAAGTTGCCAAGGTATTGGGGGTGGCAAGAAATTCCAATCCCAATCCCCCCACCAGCACCGTAGCTCGGTCCAGCTTCTTGGAGACGACCTCCCCTTTAATTACAGAAATCACTAATTGTCCTCGTGGTTGAAAATTCGAACATTTGTACTATAGCGGTTTCTGGTGTCGTCGTGGATCCACCGCGCCGGAACGTCGAGTTTTTGCTTCCGCTTCTGCCCACAAGCGTTGGGCAGCAGTCAAGTGAGTGCCGGCTGCCGTTTTCACTTTCCCACTCAAACTGACGCTAAAATCTCCATCCGCACCCGCTCCGAGAATCCCTGTGCCACGCCAGGCTTGAGTGATAGCAATAGCTAATGCGTCAGCCGCATCGGCGGGCTTTGGTGGTTTATCTAAGCGCAAAATCCGTGCCACCATAGCCTGTACCTGCGCTTTAGAGGCGCTCCCATTACCACTCACAGCTGCTTTCACCTCCGAGGGCGTGTGTACTGCTACAGGGAGCCCCTGACGCGCCGCTTCAACCATGGCGATGCCCATCGCCTGCATAGTGGTAGCTACAGATTGACGATTTTCCTTTGCAAAAGGACGCTCCAAAGCCACAATGTCCGGCTGAAAGCGATTGATAGCTTCAGCCACCCCTTGTGAAATTTTCAAGAGTCGAAACTGTGTGGCAGTGTTCGGGTCACTGCGCACCACATCGACATAGACCAAAGTACACCGCCGGCTCGTATCAAAGTCAACGACCCCGATACCACACCTGGTGATACCGGGGTCGATGCCCAAAACTCGCATAGAGACGTTTACTATTCGGCTTCGTATTGTGCGATGACATCATCGGAAGCATCGCCGTTCATGTACACGTTCTGCACGTCATCGCTATCCTCGAGAGCGTCGAACAGGCGCATGACCTTGCGATAGGCATCCAAGTCCAAGCCCACCTTGACCGAAGGAACGAACTGGGATTCCGCCGAGTCGTAGTCAATCCCAGCATCCTGCAAAGCGGTACGCACCGCCACCAAATCCGTCGGTTCAGTCTCAATTACAAAAATTTCACCAGCATCTTCCACATCATCAGCGCCAGCTGCCAACACCGCTTCCAGAATCTTGTCTTCGTCCAAGCCGTCAACTTTGGCGACCTCGATGACCCCACGGCGGGCAAACTGGTAAGAAACGGAACCAGAATCGGCGATATTGCCACCGTTACGGCTAAAAATAGTCCGCACTTCAGACACCGCGCGATTCTTATTATCGGTGAGGCACTCCACGATGAAGCCCACCCCGCTAGGTCCGTAGCCTTCGTAAGTAATGGACTGCCAGTCTGCACCACCGGATTCAGCACCAGAGCCGCGCTTCACCGCGCGATCGATGTTATCCGCAGGAACGGAGGATTTCTTGGCTTTCTGAATGGCATCAAAAAGGGTCGGATTACCGGCAGGATCACCGCCGCCGGTACGCGCCGCCACTTCGATATTCTTAATCAGGCGCGCAAACAGCTTGCCGCGCTTGGCGTCGATGGCAGCCTTCTTATGTTTCGTGGTGGCCCATTTTGAGTGACCCGACATTGGTGTATCTCCTTAAACTTCTTGCCTATAACGAAGACAGTTTAATAAAACGTTCCTCGTATCGTCCAACTGAGATTACCGCAATTCCGACACAATCATCGGACCGTAGCCGCATGAAACCCAAATTTCGATTTCTAAACGCTGATTTTTCAGCATTCCACGACGTTGACCGCCAGCCCCCCGGTGGCGGTTTCTTTGTATTTTGAGTTCATATCCAGACCAGTCTGGTGCATAGTCTCAATAACTTCGTCAAAGCTGACCCGATGTGTTCCGTCTCCCCACAAGCTCATGCGGGCGGCGTTAATAGCTTTGATGGCAGCGATAGCATTGCGTTCGATGCAGGGAACCTGCACCAGACCGCCGATAGGGTCGCAGGTCAAGCCCAGATGATGCTCCATCGCGATTTCAGCGGCGTTCTCAATCTGGTGAGGACTGCCCCCCAAAGCGGCAGCCAAGCCTCCCGCTGCCATAGCTGCCGCGGATCCGACTTCACCCTGACAGCCGACTTCTGCCCCAGCGACAGAGGCATTCGTTTTGATGATTCCACCTACCGCCCCTGCCACCGTCAGATAGTCGCGCTGCGCCGAGCCACATTTCTGTTCCACTTCGGGACAAAACCACTGCAGGTAACGCCCCACCGCTGCCACGATACCCGCCGAACCATTTGTGGGGGCTCGCACCACCATTCCGCCAGCCGCGTTTTCCTCGTTTACGGACAGCGCCCACAGGTTCACCCAGTCCATTGCGCGCATAGGGTCTTGCGCGAAGCTACGCCAAATCGCCGGAGTGCCGGGCTTGCCATCTCGAGCTCGCAAGTGGAGGAACAATCGGTGCGCTCGGCGCGGCACGGACAATCCGCCAGGCAGAATGGTTTCCGTGCTGGTGCAGCCGTTATCTATGCATTTGTTCATCATCTTGCGCAGGTTGTCCAGACCTTGCCCCAGCTCAGTCTTGGTCATCCGACTTAGCTCATTGGCTCGCACCAGGTCGCCGAGGGATTTTCCCTCGCTTTGCGCCAGTTGCAAAAGGTCGTCCATAGAGTTGTACGGGTAGGGCACGTCAGCTGCGGCGGTACCCTCATCGAGGGAGGTCAGTTCACCGGGTTCCCCGGAATCTACCTCGTCACGGGTGACGAACCCCCCACCGGTGGAATAGTAGCGTTTCGAAAAGGTAACCTGAGCATCATCGTAGGCTCTAATCACGAGAGAATTCGCATGGAATGGGGCTATCGTCTGCGGTCGGTAAAGCAAATCCCGCTCAAAGCAGAACGGCACCGTCACCCCGCCCGGCAAGACTAGTGCGCCTTCCGGAGTCACCGCGTCCAACAGACGCGCTACCGCGCCGGGCTGTACCGTAGCGGGAACGAAACCGGAAAGACCCCCCAGCACCGCACCATCGCTGAGGTGTCCACGACCAGTGGCGCCCAAAGAACCCTGGAGCTCAACTTCCAGACGCCGGAAAGGCTGCCCAGAATCAAGCAATAGTGCCACGAAATCCGCACCGGCGCGCATCGGCCCGACGGTGTGTGAAGCGGAAGGTCCGACACCGACTTGGATGACATCAAACACGGAAAGCGAGGACGCGAGCATGGCTACAAATTTTAGCCTGAAAGCTAGCCTAGGGATAGCGGCATGCCACGGCGAACCTGCACACTCCACAATCGGAGGCACCGAAAACGCCTTTCATTACTGACTTCGGTCAAAATAAATGCTTTTGGTGCCTGTTCTGTGATCAGGCACCAAAAGTTTAACCAGCAGGGCGGCGCTTCCCCACGGTACCTTCACTGATTTCCGGGCAGGTCCCATCCCAGCCCCGCACCCAGCCACGCGCCAGGGAAACTAAATCCTGCGGGTAAACCACTGCACCATCAGCTATTTCGCGTTGTAATGCAGAGAGGTTCCACCATCTCATTTCATCCAAGACTTTCTGTTCGACGGCGGTAAACCCGTCTCGCACAAACACGGGTTCTCCAGGCAGCCAGGTCAGAAAAAACAGCTCGTCTTGGCGGCAAGTCAACGCGTGAAACTCGAAGGTGGCGTGCCGGCATAGCACCGGACCAACCAACGCGTCTGGCTGCAGACGGTAACCGGTTTCTTCAAAGAACTCCCGTATTGCCCCAGCTCGCGGGTCCTCCCCTATCTCCAGTCCGCCGCCGACGGTAAACCACCACCAGTGGTCGAAATCAGAAAAGTCATGCCCACGCAGCAATAGCAACTCGTCACGACTGTTGAAAGCCACGACTCGTGCGGCCTGGCGATGGTTATAGCCGTCCTCATCCTGGGGCCATTCATTCAGGAAATAGTCCTCCAGAGAGGTCTGCGTATCACTCTCGAACCCCGCGTTCGGCACAGCATCACAGTGCTGTGCCGAACGCCAGACTTCGTCCATGATCTTTCCCCTTTTAGTGGCTCTCAGTTGGTCTGAGCTTTCACAAGGTTCAAGAAGTAGCTATGTACTCGCAGGTCATCGGTTACTTCGGGGTGGAATGAGGTCGCCAACAAGGGACCTTGGCGTACTGCCACCACTCGCGGAGTCGACTGGGGAGTTTGCTGCCAAGTCGAGAGCACTTCCACCCCCGATCCGACCGACTCCACCCAAGGAGCGCGAATAAATACCGCCGGAAGGGGCTGGTCGCCCCCGAAGGAACCGGGGTCGACGAAACTTTGCGCCGAATCGACCTGTCGACCGAACGCGTTACGTCGCACTACCACGTCCAATCCTCCCAGCGTCTCTTGCCCCTCGATACCGTCAACAATATGGTCAGCCAGCATAATCATGCCTGCGCAGCTGCCATAAATGGCTTTTCCACTGTGAACAAAGGCTTTTAAGGAATCGAACAGGTCGAAGGCTCGCGCCAACTTATACATGGTGGTAGATTCCCCGCCGGGAATAATCAAACCGTCCAAATCCTGCAGGTGAGCGCTAACTTTTACCTCCACAGGAAGGGCGCCCAAAGCCTGCAGGGCTCGGACATGCTCAATCACCGAACCCTGCAGAGCCAAGACGCCTACGCGCCATTGTTTTTGATCCAAAATCATCCTTTTCTGTGGTTTTTCCTAAAGACGCGAACATGCTGGCTCACGACCGAGCCAGCGATTTACCAACCGCGCTGAGCTAGGCGTGCCTCGTCAGGAATATCGTGAACGTTGATGCCGACCATGGCTTCACCCAAGGAACGGGACACCTCAGCGACCACTTCCGGTTCGTTGTAGCGAGCCGTAGCCTTCACAATCGCCGCCGCGCGCTTCGCCGGATCACCGGACTTAAAGATGCCGGAGCCCACGAACACGCCCTCGGAACCCAACTGCATCATCAACGCCGCGTCAGCCGGGGTGGCGATACCGCCCGCGGTGAACAGCACGACCGGCAGCTTCCCGGTTTCCGCAACCTCTTTGACCAGCGGATAGGGAGCCTGCAATTCCTTGGCGGCGTCAAAGAGCTCATCGGGACGCATGGTGGTCAAACGGTTGATCTGAGAAGTCATGGTGCGCATATGGGTCACCGCGTTGGACACGTCCCCGGTACCGGCTTCACCCTTGGAACGAATCATGGCAGCGCCCTCACTGATACGACGCAAAGCCTCACCGAGGTTGGTGGCGCCACACACGAAAGGCACGGTGAAATCCCACTTGTTGATGTGATGCTTGTAGTCAGCCGGGGTCAGAACTTCGGATTCATCGATGTAATCCACACCCAGGCTCTGTAACACCTGAGCTTCCGCAAAATGACCAATTCGGGCTTTTGCCATCACAGGAATAGACACCGCATTGATAATCTCATCAATCAAATCAGGGTCGCTCATACGGGCGACTCCACCTTCGGCGCGAATATCCGCCGGAACGCGCTCCAGAGCCATCACCGCCACGGCACCGGCATCTTGGGCAATCTTGGCTTGCTCGGCATTTACGACGTCCATAATGACACCGCCCTTGAGCATCTGCGCCATACCCCGCTTCACTAAATCAGTTCCAGTGCCTTGCGCCAGTTGATCAGACATTTTTCCTTCTTTCCTTGTACATACTCTTAAAATTTCTCAATCGTCCCCATTTTAGCTATTACTGCACTATATCCGCGAAACCGGCCGACACCACTGGTGCCAAATCCTGAGGATTAACCACAATTTGCAAGCCCCGCAGCCCTGCCGAAACATAGAACTTATCGAGCAATATGGCAGTTTCCTCGATGACCGTGGGAAACAATTTTTTCATTCCCAAAGGGGAACATCCTCCGCGGATATAGCCGGTCACTTCCCGCAGGGTCCGCCAATTGATGAGCTGGACGTGTTTCACGCCGAAATGCGTGGCAGTCTTTTTCAAGTCCAGCTCAGCATCGGCGGGAACGACCGCGACATAGTGACCGCCCTGCCCATCTTCCAACACCAGGGTCTTGTAAATGAGTTCAGGGGGAATCCCCAGGACTTCGGCAGTATGGAGCGCGCCGACGTCCCCTTCCGTGGAGTAGCTCGACGTTTCATAAGCTACTCCGGCACCGTCCAACAGTCGCATGGCGTTAGTCTTGGTGGTCTTCATTGTGATCTAGCAACAGTTTCTCAAGTCCCATACCGGGAAAGTTTCAGATTTCGCGCGGCTGCCAATCGCCGAAAGCCTCAGCCAACACCTGACGAGTCTGACCCAACAGCTCCGGAACTGCCTTGGTACGCGCCACGATGGGAAAGAAATTCGCGTCCCCCGCCCACCGCGGCACGATGTGCTGGTGTAGGTGACCCGCGATTCCTGCTCCCGCGACCGCGCCCTGATTCATCCCCAGATTAAACCCTTGCGGAGCTTTGACCTGACGGATGACCTCCATAGTGTGCGCGGTGAGTTCGCCAAATTCGACACGTTCCGCAAAGTCCAAATCGGTGTAATCGGGAATATGCCGATAGGGCAAAACCAGAACATGACCGGGATTGTAAGGAAACAGGTTCATCACCACGAAGCAAGTCTTGCCTCGATACACAATGAGACTCTGTTCGTCCTCGCCTTTCGGACCCTCACAAAACGGACAGGCTTTCACATCACGATGCGGTCCATCATCGATGTACACCATGCGATGAGGGGTCCACAATCGTTCCATCCCGTCAGTTTGCGCACCGAAATTTTCGCTTGATTCCGCGGGTAAGTCAGTCATCTTAGTCGTTCCTGCGACTGCGGATAACCTCCAGGATTTCCGCAATCGCTTGGTCAATTGGGACACCGTTCTTTTGCTCCCCACCGCGATAGCGGAAAGACACCGCGTTTGCCTCAGCGTCCTCCCCACCAGCAATGAGAGTGAAAGGAATCTTATCCTTGGCAGCATTGCGGATTTTCTTACCGAAACGGTCATCGGTCGTATCCACCTCGACCCGAACGTTTTCCGCACGCAAACGGTTCGCAATGTCTTCGCAGTAGTCATTGAATGCCTCTGCCACCGGCACCAAACGCACCTGCACCGGCGCCAGCCAAGCCGGGAATGCTCCCGCATAGTGCTCAGTCAGCACCCCAAAGAAGCGTTCGATTGAACCGAACAAGGCACGGTGAATCATCACGGGACGTTGCCGACTTCCATCCGCCGCGGTGTATTCCAAATCAAAGCGTTCGGGCAGGTTAAAGTCCAGCTGAATGGTCGACATCTGCCATGTGCGACCGATTGCATCTCGAGCTTGCACGGAAATCTTGGGACCATAGAACGCCGCTCCCTCTGGATCCGGAACCAGTTCCAAGCCCGAAGCTGTGGCAACTTCCGCCAACGTATTGGTCGCTTCCTCCCAAATCTCGTCAGACCCCACAAACTTGTGCGGATTCTTTGTAGAAAGTTCCAGGTAAAAGTCATCCAACCCGTAGTCTTTGAGCAAATCCAGCACGAAAGTCAACAGTTTTGTCAGCTCGTCTTTCATCTGTTCGCGCGTGCAATAGATATGGCTGTCATCCTGGGTGAAGCCACGTCCGCGAGTGAGACCGTGAACCACGCCAGATTTCTCGTAACGGTAAACCGTACCGAACTCAAACAAGCGCAACGGCAACTCCCGATAGGAACGCGAACGGGATTTATAGATGAGGTTGTGCATGGGGCAGTTCATGGGCTTCAAGTAGTAGTCGAAACCTTCCTTGGTGACATTCCCCTGATCGTCGCATTCCTCATCCACACGCATGGGCGGGAACATACCGTCTTTGTACCACTCCAGGTGTCCCGACGTTTCAAACAGCTGCCCCTTCGTGACATGCGGGGTGTAAACGAAAGAGTACCCTTCCTCCAGATGGCGACGTCGAGAATAGTTTTCCATTTCCATACGCACCATCGCACCCTTGGGATGGAACACCGCCAAACCGGAGCCGATTTCCTCCGGGAAGCTGAACAAATCGAGCTCGTTGCCCAGCCGGCGATGGTCACGCTTGGCGGCCTCCGCCATGCGAGTCACGTACTCTTTCAGATCATCTTTAGTCGCCCAAGCGGTGCCATAGATACGTTGCAGAGAGTCATTTGCCTGGTCACCACGCCAGTACGCGGCTGATACTTTCATCAGCTTAAACACGCCGTTTAAGAGCCGGGTCGAAGGTACGTGCGGACCGCGGCACAAGTCCTTCCATGCCACCTCACCGTTCTTGCGCACGTTATCGTAAATCGTCAGCTCATTGCCCCCGACTTCCACCGAAGCCCCGGCGGCAGCCTGGTCATTGTCCGAGTCTGTTCCTTTCAAGCCAATCAATTCCAGCTTGTAAGGCTGATCGGCGAGTTCAGCGCGACCTTCATCTTCGGTAACGACCCGGCGCACGAACTTCTGGTCTTCTTTACAAATCCGCGCCATGTATTTCTCAATGGCTTTCAAATCTTCCGGAGTGAAAGGCTCATCGACACCGAAATCATAGTAAAAACCGTTTTCGATGAAAGGACCGATGCCGTACTTCACATTCGGGCGAACCTGCTTGACTGCCTGAGCCATCACGTGAGTGCAGGAGTGGCGCAAGATGTTCAAGCCCATCTCAGAGTCGATAGTGATGGCTTCAACTGTGTCCCCGTCATGGAGTTCGCGATACAGGTCACGTGCCTGACCGTTGATGAAGTAAGCAATGACTTCTTTACGATCCCGGTACAAATCTTCACCGGTGATAGTGGATTCAATCTGGGTTGCTTTCCCGTCAATAGTGACGTTGATCTCGGACACTTTGCGCCTTTCTCAGTCTTGGTTTACTGAGACAATCTTATACGCGCGGGAAATAATAGGAAAAACATTCTGGGAGATTTAGCAGCCATGTTAAGTACCAGCTATCTTGCTCCGCAAAATAGCAACCACACCCGCGCCGAGGTGCCAACAATTTTGCTCCGCAAAATTGCGCGCCACTTCCTTGGTCTCGGATAAAACCACCAGCGGGTCCCCCGCTGACGTTTTTTGGTTTTATGAGCCTTTGCAAGCAAGCTTGCCCGGCTCATAAAACCAAAAAACGCAGGTCGTGGCTTTATCCTCGACCTGCGTCGTGGTGGGCGATACAGGACTCGAACCTGCGACCTCTTCCGTGTCAAGGAAACGCGCTAACCAGCTGCGCCAACCGCCCGTAGAAGTGGGTACCGGATTCGAACCGGTGTATACGGCTTTGCAGGCCGCTGCCTAGCCACTCGGCCAACCCACCAATGTGGTCTTGAGTATCATACTCTATAAAGAAGCCCAAACCCAGTACCTGTTACGCACCCGGTAGGACTCCTCAGACAGCCAATTTTTGAGGGGAACCGAACCGAGGCTCGATTCCCCCAAAAACCGAGCGGATGACGGGACTCGAACCCGCGACCCTCACCTTGGCAAGGTGATGCTCTACCAACTGAGCTACATCCGCAACACGCTGGAAAAACCAACCCCAGTATCTTATACATAAGTCACCAGAGGTTGCAAATACGGCACGGAGCCAGCCGGCACTCAAATCAAGAAATGCCTGTAGTACCACCGTTTACGAGGCTCATTTTCATCGGTTTCACCCGCCTTTCGCGACCGGACGGATGATAAATCTGACTGAGCAACTGGCGCACCGCTTCAGTACCAATTCTCCGGTACGGAACCTCCAGAGTCGTGGTGACGGAAGGGCATAAACGTCCGATAAAGGCATCACCGATGGCAACGACGGAAACATCGTCAGGCACCAGCATCTTTAGCGAACGGTTCAGCTCTTGCATAAACCCGAGGGCAGAATAATCTCCACAAAAAACCGCCGCACTGTCCTTGTGCCGGCACCACGCCGCGACTGCACGAGCGCCAGCCTCCAGGTTATTTCCCACATTTCCCATCGGATGCAAAATCACGCCCGCTTGCTCACATCCAGACTGCAAAGCCTGCAAAATGCTCTCGCCCAGCCAGCAATCCTTTGCGTAAAAGTAAGTAATCGACCGATGCCGCAATGACTTTAGATGAGTCAGCAAGACCGCCACTCCCTGTTCCGTATCCGGCACGACACAAGTCGCTTCGTCAATCACGCAATTCGTCACCACCAGTGGCTCAGTATTAGGGATTTCCAAGTGAATGCGTCCGGGCGTTTGCGGATTATCGATAATCAGACCGTCTACATTATTGAACTCCCGCTTGATGATTCGTGCGCTTTGGTTTGGAATAGTGGGATACAAGACCGGTAAGTAATGCTCCAGAATCAATTTGTCCTGTATCGCAGCCAACATGCGATACTGCTCCAACGCAATCACGACCCCAACTTTTTGGGTCAGTACGTGCGTCCGCAACCAAAAATTTTCGGGCCTCTCGTAACCTAGTTCAATCGCAACCTGGCGCACCAGGGCTTCTGTCTCAGCATTGATACGCCCCGGACGATTCAACGCCCGCGAAGCGGTAGAGGTCGCCACGTGTGCCACCTTTGCCACATCATCCAAAGTTACGCGCTTTTTAACGAGAACAGCAGAATCTGAAACCTCACACATATTAGAATTCTAAACGATAGCTGTAGAAATTCTGATAATTGTCTGGGCATTTTTCTTAACATGTACCAGTTTGTTTCTCTCGCGACCAGTTTCGGCTAAAACTAGTGAATAAGATTCCACGCAGATTTTTCGGCTCGACTCAACGTTCCCTAACCCCACCGAGTGCCAGATACCGTCCTTTCTCCCGCATTGCGTCAACGTTTTGCGTTCCGAGCCACATAAGGCTAAACTTTATAAGCCTTGGGCCATTAGCGCAGCGGTAGCGCGCTTCCTTCACACGGAAGAGGTCACTGGTTCGATCCCAGTATGGCCCACCAGGAAAAACACCCCCGAAACCCCAGCAAATAAGGGCTCCGGGGCTGTTATTTTTATTTCTGAAATAATCGGAAATAGTCGGAAATAATCGCTAAAAAAGCACCACCAATAGCACCACAAAACCGGTGGAGGCACCCAAAAATAGCGTTCCCAAAACCCCAGTCAGAGCGTCAAGGTAGCACTTCCTAAAAAAGAAAAAGCGGCAACCATGAAAAAACCGCACATACGGCACCGGAAGTCTCTACTATGACACACAACGGAGACCACTGGGTAGGTCAGATTTACGATGGCAATGTTTCAAAACGGGTCATAATATTACAAATCCGCTGAGCCGCCCCGATTATTACCCCAGTTCCCGCGTCCTGGGCGAGCCTGGTTCCACGCGTCTATGGTTTCGGGTAGCCAGCCACGCACAGCCCGGGCACCCGTACCTGTGTATGCGTCAGGTTCAGGGAGCATTCCTTTAGCCGAGTAAGAGCGGATAGTGCCTTCAGCTATGCCGATACGATTGGCAACGTCAGTGAGAGCCAGATAACGGGCGGGCATGGATGTTAGTCCTTTCTTTACAGTATTAGGCGATGCGTTCGGCGTAAAAGGATTGTGCGCCTTGGCGGCTCATGCCGAGTAGCCCGCCAATGGCTTGCCAAGTAACACCCTCGGCGCGAGCCTGGCGTACTGCGTCTACGAGGTCATGTTCGGCAGCTTCTTTCCTTTCGCGAGCGGTCTGTATAAGACGTAGGATTTCTCCCTCGTGGATTGCCTTGGCGTTTCGGATGATGTCTTGCGGGTCTGACTTGATGAACTGTAAGGCGTATTCTTCGTCACTTAGTTTTGTTTTGGTTTCCATTGTTATCACCTTTTATTGGAAGAATTTTGGTCTGGCTTGCATCGCATGGAATACGGTGCCGTCTCTGTTGGTTAGTATTTCAAGGATGTTTCCCAAAGGAATAGGGTTACGCTTTCGTCGAGGTCAAGGATTCGCCAAGCGTTGCGGATAGCGTGGGTGATTTCCGTGCGGTTGTATCCGTGTTTGAAGGCGCTTTCCTTAAACTCCATACGTCAATCATACTTGACAAAAGTATCCAGCGTCAAGAAAACTTGCCTGGATGCTATGCCCTGCGGGGCAGGGCTTCGTAGCCGTAGAAGCCGTCGTTGCGCCGGTCAGAGAATAGTGGGGTTGTCTTCGGGGCTGCTGAGGTTGGGGCGCAGTCTTTATCTTGGTAGCGGGCTGCAGCCTCGATGAGCGCTGCGACATCGATTTGCCCTTGCTGGTGAGTCCTGCCGAGGGCTGCCCGTACACCACCACTCCGCAGCAGCCACAACCTCCCAGGCGTACACATTCAGCGCTGTTGAGATAGCGCCGATTTCGTCAATTGTAAGCGTGTAGTTGCGCGACAGAATATTTCCAAGCCGACCTAACTTCACGCCAGACTCTCGGGAGAGTCCACGTCGCGACACGCCCTGAGAGCGTTGCAAACTGATAAAGATTTCGACGATGTCATCCCCGAGTTTTCCACGTTCTGGTGCAGTTCACATACACAAAATTCAGATTAGCATTCCCGGTAACCGGTAAGGGATTCTACGTCAATACCCAATCGGGTAAAATAGAAAAGACCCTGCGAACCGGGATAAAACGCAGCAGAGGTGAGCGCAATGTCTAACTTGATACAAATCCTGAAAGAATACGACACCTATTTATTCAGTCATCTGTCCGACGAGGCACAATCTCTAATCGAAAGTGATCGCGCTGAAGGCGATTCCTGGATGGAGATAGACGACTTTCTTCAGTTCGCTTTATTGGATTCCGTTGAAGTACCCGAGAAACTCTTACGCGATACCGAATACGAAGTGAACACATCGTGGGACGAAGAACTTCAGCTAAGAACCCTCAACTGGATACAACAGCATATGGAGAAACATGAATGGCGAATCTGAAACAAGAGCTGTCCTCCAGCACATGTATGAACGAAACGTGATTACCAAAAAAGAGCTAGAGGACATGAACAGTTTCATCGACAATGATGGAACGTTTGCTGCACATGCAGGAATAAGTGCCGTGGTAGAGAACTCGTCAAGAGACATTCCTGCTGATGTGTTGGATGAAATCCTTGCTCTTAAACCCTTTTTCGACGAGGAATACTACCAAGACATATTGGATGCCATTTCCTAGGGTTTAATGAGATACTTTAGTCGTTGAGGCGGGGCCAGCCCACCAGGCTACGCAGTAGCACGGGCAGGCTTACCGCCTCAACGCATATCTGAACCGTCTTGGCTATACGCCAGGGCGGTTTTCTTATGCCCGCTTATTCGGGGCATACCGTGACTACCCAACCAGCCCCCTTTAGGAGGGGTGTGTTGTTACACCAGGCGACACGGAAGAGGTCACTGGTTCGATCCCAGTATGGTCCACCATACATGTTCTGGCGCGCTTAAAACAGCGCGAGCCGAGTAAGCTGAAACTATGGCTGCCAAAAAAATTTCTGTTGAGACGGTACTCGAGCTGTTTCGAGAATTGCCCGCTTCGGCAAAAGTTTCTGCCCTCACGGCACTGGGAACGTCATCGTCCCTGGTCTGGGCGGGCACTGCGGCGGCGGGGATGTGGAAGGTCCATCAAGAGGTTTCCAGTCACCGCTGGTTCTGGGAAGACCACGTCATTTCCGGGCTAGCTAAACTAAACGAACTGGGAATGCTGACAAACCCGGAAATCTACGCCCCCAGCTTTGCGCTGCTCTCCAACGGGGCGCAACGCTATCTGCACCGCAGCGACTGGTACTCCAACAAACTCATCTTTCCGCAAACCGGTCAGAAACTACACCGTCCCTCCAAGATCAAAAACGCTCCTCCCCTGGTTTACGTTGCTCTAGGTGATTCCGCTGCACAAGGGGTGGGGTGCGAGGACGTACACGACTCTTACGTGGCTTTGTTTGCCTCTTATCTGCGACGTGCCACACAGCGTCGGGTGATTGTGCTGAATTATTCCATTTCCGGGGCCGTCGCCTCGACTGTGGTGAACGCGCAGATTCCGCAGATGCTGGCCACGGGTCTGACGCCAGACATCATCACCCTGGACATAGGCGGTAACGACGTATTTTCCGCGGAGGGTCAAAACCCTAAAAATTTCCAACGGCAGATGGAAATTATCGTTGAAAGCCTACCTGCCCCCGCCCTTATCTCTGAAGTTCCCCCGGCAAAACCACTACCGGCAGATAAACGTGCCATCGAAATGAACGATATCCTGACTCGCGTCGTTTCCGAGTCAGACCATATTTTGGTTCCCATTCGCCACTTGGGAGATGTGCCACTCTGGCGAACTCTCATGATTCGAGCCGAGGACGGTTTCCACCCCAACACCGACACCTATCGCCAGATTGCCGCCGAGTTCGTCCGCATGGTCGAACCGCTGCTGCAGAAACGTGGTTGGTGGCAAGACTCGACTGCCGACAAAATTCCCCCGCTGCCCGACGAAACTGAGGACAATCGCGCTAACCTGTGGAGCGGACTTCTGAAACTTAAATCCGCCGACAAAGGCGACATCCCCCCGAACGAAAAGTAACCCTAACAAACCCCATTCAGCGCACCGAGGGGGAGTATGAGATATTTAAGTTATGGAAATGTGGCCAGGAAAACCTTATCCGCTGGGGGCAACTTATTACGGGAGCGGAACAAATTTTGCAGTTTATTCAGCTAACGCTGAAAGAGTGGAACTCTGTTTGGTAGACGAAGATGGACGAGAAACCGAACGTTTCACTTTGGATGAAGTTGATGGTCACGTGTGGCACGGCTACATCCCCAATCTCCGCCCTGGGCAACACTACGGATATCGCGTCTACGGTCCTTATAACCCTGCTAACGGGCAACGCTTCAATCCGAGCAAATTGTTGCTGGATCCTTATGCCAAAGCCATCGCCGGAGACTTAGACGGCGACATGTCGATTTTCGCTTATCCTGCCGGAGAACCGGACGGTTATTCGGAGGCGGACTCAGCCGCGCACACGATGCATTCCGTCGTCATCAACCCCTTCTTTGATTGGGGCAATGACCGTCATCCCTGTTTGGATTACCCAGACCTGGTCATTTATGAAACTCATGTCAAGGGTATGACCATGTTGAATCCTGCCATTCCCGAACCTCTGCGGGGCACTTACGCGGGGATGGGGCATCCGAACACCGTTGCCTATCTGAAACATTTAGGTGTGAACGCGGTGGAACTCATGCCCGTGCACCAATTCGTTACCGATCCTTCCCTAGAGGCAAAAGGCTTGAAAAACTATTGGGGTTACAACACTATCGGTTACTTTGCTCCACATAACGCCTATTGTTCAAATCGTCAAGGCGACCGCCAGGTCGAAGAATTTAAGCAAATGGTCAAAGACCTGCATTCGGCAGGCATCGAAGTCATCCTCGATGTCGTCTATAACCACACTGCCGAAGGCAACCAGCTGGGACCGACTCTGTCTTTCCGTGGCTTGGACAACGAAGTGTACTACCGCCTGGTTGAAGGCGACCGGGCACACTACTTCGACACGACTGGAACCGGCAACTCCCTGCTGATGCGCTCCCCCGCAGTGCTGCAGCTGATTATGGATTCCCTGCGGTACTGGATTACCGAAATGCACGTCGATGGGTTCCGGTTTGACCTCGCATCGACCCTAGCGCGGGAACTCAGCTCGGTCGACAAACTTTCGGCGTTCTTTGACATCATCCACCAAGACCCGATTATTTCCCAGGTTAAGCTTATTGCCGAGCCTTGGGATGTCGGTGAAGGCGGCTACAACGTGGGCGGATTCCCGATTCTGTGGTCGGAATGGAACGGCAAATATCGTGACACGGTGCGAGATTACTGGCGTGGCGAGCCGGCAAAGCTGGGCGAGTTCGCGTCTCGGTTCAGCGGTTCGGCAGATCTCTATGCCCACACGGGGCGCCTGCCGGTGGCCTCCATCAACTTTGTGACTGCACATGACGGATTTACCCTACTGGACTTGGTTTCCTATAACGAAAAACACAACGAAGCCAACGGCGAAGGCGGGGTTGACGGCGACAATAACAACAAATCGTGGAATTACGGGGAGGAAGGTCCCAGCAGCGACGAGTCAATCAATGAGCTGCGCCGGCGCCAACGCTTCAACTTTCTCACCACCCTGCTGCTATCCCAAGGGGTTCCCATGATTTCTCACGGAGACGAGTTAGGGCGTACCCAGGGCGGCAACAACAACGGGTATTGCCAGGATAACGAAATCACCTGGATCCATTGGGATGAGGATGCGCGCGACCAAAAAATGTTTGACTTTACCCGCACCCTGATTCACCTGCGCAACGAGCATCCGGTGTTTCGCCGTCGCCGGTTCCTAGCTGGAGATGCGGCACGTGGCGGAGAATCAGACCGCGGCGACATCGAGTGGTTCAGTGTGAACGGTGAGCATATGACCGATGAAGAGTGGACCACAGCTTACGCCAAAGCCCTGACGATTTCTCTGAACGGCGCGTCTATTGACGAGCCGGGCAAGCGTGGCGAGCGCGTGCAGGATGATGATTTTATCCTGATGTTCAATGCCTCTGAAAAGGACTTGGAGTTCACCATGCCGCGATGGACCCACGATTTGCAGTGGTATCGGGTGATTGACACGACCTCGCCAGAGCCTATTGAGACAGATTTCGTGCGGGCAGAACTGTTGGGTTCTCCTGAGACCATTACGGTGCGTTCACGTTCCATTATGGTTTTAGCGTCACCTATGGCTGAGCGCACACTCTAGGTCGGGGTGTCTCCCGGTCAGAAGGTATTTCGGGTCTGTAGGGCGTGGTACGGTCGGTTTTCCGGTTCTCTCGCTTACGCTGAGAGAGTGAGCAAGGCGAGTTCAGCGGCGCAGGCGCAGGTACCCCCGGCGTGGAAGCTCGCTCTTTTGTCACTGCGACAGGCGTCTGTGCCGCCCCGCGTTTCCATTCACGAGGTTCCTGCCCCGACAAAGATTGCCCCTTACGCGGTGGCAATAAGCGCGGAAACCGCACTGCATGTGGAGGCGGAAGCTCCCGCTACCGGTAGGTTTGTGTGTCTCTACGATCCGCAGACCCAAGAAGGTTGGGGCGGCGAGTTTCGGGTAATTGCTTTGGTGGCGACCGATACGGAGCTAGCTTTAGGGGAAGACCCCCTGGCGGGGGAAGTCGCTTGGTCGTGGCTGCGGGAATGTTTGGCGAGTCGCGACGCTGATTACGGACACTTGGTGGGCACTGCCACCACCACCATCAACCGTTCTTTTGAGGGCTTCGCACTGCGCGCCACCTCTGCCACTCTGGAGATTCGCGCTTCTTGGACTCCAGGCAGCCCCGATTTGAGCGCCCATTTCCTGGCGTGGTTGGATACAATGCTGCAGGCAACCGGGCTCTCCCCCGAGGAAAACGTCACGCAACTGCGCCGTTAAGACCTTCCCGACCGCCCTTATGCACTAAACAGAATTCTCGGAAATACTCACACGGTGCGCCTAGACGGGCGTAAACGCGACAGGTTATATAACATAGAACCGTTATGTCGAGCACCACCTCAATGTCACAAGTCAGTACCCCGCGACTGGTTACCCGTACTCGTGAGCCTTTGGCTCCGATTGTGAATACTTCCGCAGCCCTGGCGCGAGTCTGTGAACTTGTCGCCGATGCCACGGGTCCGGTGGCTCTCGATACCGAACGAGCCGGTTCTTTTCGCTATTCACAAGGCGCTTACCTGGTGCAACTGCGCCGCGAAGGGGCGGGGACGTTCCTCATCGACCCGATAGCCTTTCCCGATTTGGAGCCGTTGAGCCGGGCTATTGGCAAGGCGGAGTGGATTTTGCACGACGCCACTCAAGACTTGCCGTATCTGTTGGAACTGGGGATGCGTCCACAGTTGCTGTTCGACACCGAGCTGGCGGCGAAGCTGCTGAATTTTCAGGGATTTGGTTTGGCAGCGGTCCTGGAACAGGTACTGGGTATCAGCTTGGCAAAGGAACATTCCGCCGCGGATTGGTCCACCCGTCCCCTGCCCTCCGATTGGCAAACCTATGCGGCACTGGACGTAGATTACCTCATTGACCTGCGCAATCATTTGTGGTTACAGCTGCAAGACGCAGACAAAGACGATTGGGCAGAGCAAGAATTCGACTTTCTGCTGGACTTTCAGCCACCCGCTCCTAAACCTGATCCGTGGCGCCACGTCCCCGGTTCTGGAAAGGTTCACGCCCCACGCAATCTCGCCGCCTTGCGGGAACTGTGGTATTCCCGTGATGACCTAGCACAGCAAGAAGATTTGGCGCCGACCAAAGTGTTGACGAACGCTGCCATGATTGCCCTCGCGGTAGGGCTGCCAAAAGGGAAACGTTACATGGCGGCTTTGGAGGATTTTCGCCATGACCGGATCGGACGAAAACGAGCTGACCGTTGGTTTGCAGCTTTGCGAAGGTCCTACCAATTGTCCCCTCAAGAGCTCCCCCCACGGCGCGCCCCACGCATTCCCGGTGACGTTCCAGATTCGCGCTCTTTCACACATAATCATCCGCAAGAAGCCGACCGGTGGCGACGTTTGCGTGAATCCGTGGCAGGCGTGGCAGCCCAGCTAGACGTCAACCACGAAGCCATGTTGGAACCGAAAACTATCCGCCGGCTGGCTTGGATGCTGCCTGATGACGCCACAAAGTCCCAAGTCCTAGAGGTGCTGCAGGCCAGCCAGGCACGACCCTGGCAAATTGAAAATACTTTGGATTCGCTGGTGCAAGCCCTCAAATCCGAGAATTAATAGAATCGACTAGCGCCTGCGGGGTTAGACCCAGTTCTTTTCGGATTTCATCGCGGGTGGCGTGATGCAGAAATTGTCTCGGAATCCCGTAGGACAGCACCGGAGTAAAGATGTCCAATGCAGCTGCAGCATTGCGCAGTTGAGAACCAAAACCACCTTCTACCAGACCATCCTCTAAAGTTACGACCCAGTCGTAGGCGCCTGCTGCCGCCACTAAATCTGCAGGCACGGGAATCAGCCATCGCGGATCGACTACGCGTACTGCCAAATCGTTGGAGGCATCGAGCTGTTTGGCGACTTCCACCCCCAAGTGGGCAAATGCTCCGGTTGCCACAATCAGAATGTTCTGGGGGCGACTTGAGCTGTCATTCGGCTCACGAGTTTGGGTAGTGGGGTCCACGAACTCTGCAGATTCCCACAGCACGTCACAGCCATGAGCTCGTTTCCAAGCAGGTAAAGGTTCAGGCAGCGAACCTTTCGGATAGCGCACGATGGTGGGACCGTCCTCAACCTGGAGAGCCTCCCGGAGTTCTTCACGCAAGGTCACAGCATCACGCGGGGCAGCCAGACGCAGACCGGGCACGGTTCCCGCCAGAGCCAAGTCCCACATGCCGTTGTGGCTGGCACCGTCGTTTCCCGTGATACCGGAACGGTCCTCCACAATTGTCACCCCTGCCCGATGCAGAGCTATATCCATCAGCAACTGGTCATAGCCCCGATTTAAAAACGTGGAATACAACGCAACAACTGGGTGCATCCCGCCGTAAGCCAGACCAGCAGCGGTGGCGAGGGCGTCTGCTTCGGCAATGCCCACGTCGAAAACTCGGTTCGGAAACTCTCGTTGCATTGGGCACAGCCCCACCGGACGGAGCATGGCGGCGGTCAAAGCGACAATTTTTTCGTTCTCACGTGCCAACTTACAGATTTCGTCGGCAAAAACCTGTGTCCATTCAAATCGCTTCGGTTCGATGGGCAGTCCTGTCTCCGGGTGAATCCGTCCAATTGCGTGGAAGTGGTCAGAGTCGTTTTCTTCCGCCGGGGTGTAGCCACGCCCTTTTTGCGTGATGACATGCACCAATACGGGCTTATTGGCGGCTTTTGCCCTGGTAAAGCTAAATTCTAGGGCGGCAATATCGTGTCCATCAATCGGACCGGTATAGGTAATCCCCAGCTCGTCAAACAAGACCCCCTCAGCGGAGGCAACCATGTCACGCAACCCGGCTTTCGCGGCGTGCAGCCCGGAATACACCAGGTTCCCTACGGGTCCGCCACCTTTCAGAGTTCGTTTACCCCATTTCAGAGCCTTGTCATACTGGGGGGTAACTCGCAGCGCATCGAGGTGATGTGCCAGTCCGCCGATAGTCGGAGCGTAGGAACGCCCGTTGTCGTTCAAAACAATAATCAGCCGACCTTCGTTTTGTTCGGCAATGTTGTTCAGGGCTTCCCAAGCCATGCCGCCGGTCATCGCCCCATCACCGATGACCGCCACGACCCAGCCTTGAATTCCGGTCAGACGGTTTGCCTTGGTAATCCCGTCCGCCCAGGACAGCGCGGCTGAGGCGTGAGAGTTTTCCAGCACGTCAGTTTCGGATTCTGCCCGGGAAGGATAACCTGATAGCCCTCCGCGTTGACGCAGTCGAGAAAAATCTTGCCGCCCTGTCAGAAGCTTGTGAACGTAAGTTTGGTGTCCCGTGTCAAAAACGAAAGTGTCTCGAGTGACATCGAACACGCGGTGCAAGGCTATGGTCAGCTCGACTACGCCCAAATTCGGTCCCAGGTGTCCCCCCGTTTTGGCGACTGATTCCACCAGGAATTGACGAATTTCCCCAGATAAACGATTGAGTTCCTGGTGGTTTAGGTGCCGCAAATCGCGTGGCGAAGAAATCGTCGGCAACAGGCGCAGGGACACCAAGTCGGCATTTTGCGCACGTACGGGTTCAAATTGGGACATAGAATCGTGAAACTCCTCAAAAAGATGCTGCTTCATTCTATCCGGTTTCTGTGTTTCCTTTCATACCTTTCCAGTGTGGAACGGTGGCACGGCAACGTTTTTGCTATGAATTTGTCAAAAATAACTCCCCGAACCGACCAAAAGTCAATTCGGGGAGCTGTTGACGATTGTGCCGCGGCGACTTAGGCCTTTACTAAGTTACGCAGCACGTAACGCAAAATGCCGTCGTTACGGTAATAGTCAGCTTCTCCGGGGGTGTCGATACGCACCACCGCGTCGAACTGAACTTTGGAACCATCTGCCTTAGTGGCACAGACTTTCACCGTCTCTGGAGTTTTTCCTTCGTTCAGGACAGTTACACCGCTGATATCGAAGGTTTCCGTCCCGTCCAGCCCCAGCGAGTCCGCAGATTCTCCTTCCGGGAACTGCAGCGGCAGAATTCCCATCCCAATCAGGTTGGAGCGGTGGATACGCTCGAAGGACTGCGCGATAACGGCTTTCACGCCCAGCAGGCGCGTGCCTTTTGCAGCCCAGTCACGGCTGGACCCCGTACCGTATTCCTTGCCCCCCAACACGACCAGTGGAATTCCTTCAGCCTGGTAGTGCATCGAGGCGTCATACACATAAGCCTGGGGACCGCCATCCTTAGTAAAGTCGCGGGTGAAACCGCCCTCCACCCCGTCCAGCAGCTGGTTCTTAATGCGGATGTTCGCGAACGTGCCGCGCATCATGACTTCATGGTTGCCACGACGCGAACCGTAGCTGTTGAAGTCCTTGGGCTGCACCCCATTGCTGGTCAAGTACTGACCAGCGGGAGTTTCGGGCTTAAAGGCGCCAGCCGGAGAGATGTGGTCAGTCGTGACGGAATCGCCCAGTTTCAGCAAAACCCGAGCCCCGTGGATGTCCCGAACCGGTTCGGGCTCCATCTTCATTCCGTCAAAGAAAGGCGCCTTGCGCACATAGGTCGAGGCATCGTCCCAGGTAAAGCGGCTGCCTTCCGGAGTCGGCAAGGACTGCCAGCGTTCGTCACCAGCAAACACGTTTGCGTAATCTTTCGTGTACATATCACGGTTGATGGTTTCGTCGATAGTCCGTTGCACCTTAGTGGGGTCGGGCCAAATGTCACGCAAGAACACGTCGTTGCCATACTGATCCTGTCCCAGGGGCTCCGTCTCAAAATCGAAGTCCATGGTGCCAGCCAGGGCGTATGCCACAACCAGTGGCGGAGAAGCCAGGTAGTTCATCTTTACGTCAGGAGAGATGCGTCCCTCGAAGTTACGGTTACCTGATAGCACCGCTGTAACTGCCAAATCATTGTCGTTGATGACCTTCGAGATTTCGGGAGAAAGAGGACCAGAGTTACCGATGCAGGTCGCACAGCCGTAACCTACCAGGTTAAATCCCATCTCATCCAATGGTTTCCACAGACCTGACTGATCAAAGTAGTCCGTGACGACTTGGGAGCCGGGAGCCACCGAAGTTTTAACCCAGGGCTTCGACTTCAGTCCTTTAGCACGAGCGTTGCGAGCCAGCAGTCCGGCAGCCATCATCACCGAGGGGTTGGAGGTGTTCGTGCAAGATGTAATGGAGGCTATGACCACGCGACCATGATCCAGGTCGGTCTTGGTGCCGTCAGCGGTGGTTAGTTCTACGCGCTTATGCGCTTCGGGAGCATACGTGGGCACCAGGGTCTGCTCGAAAGTTCGTTTGGCATCGCTCAACTTAATGCGGTCTTGCGGACGCTTCGGACCGGCAATGGAAGGCACCACGGTGGACAAATCGAGTTCCAGGTACTCCGAATACTTCGGCTCGAAGCTCGGATCGTGCCACAGACCCTGTTCCTTAGCGTAAGCCACCACCAGAGCGCAGCGTTCTTCGTCACGTCCGGTCAAGCGCAGGTAATCCACGGTGACCTGGTCGATGGGGAAGATGGCTGCCGTCGAGCCGAATTCGGGAGACATATTGCCGATGGTGGCGCGGTTAGCCAGCGGCACCTGCGTGACACCCTCGCCATAGAACTCCACAAACTTGCCGACCACGCCGTGTTCGCGCAGCATCTGGGTGATGGTCAGCACCACGTCCGTAGCGGTAGCGGAGGCAGGGATGGAGCCGCTGAGCTTAAAGCCGACCACGCGCGGAATCAGCATGGACACCGGTTGCCCGAGCATAGCGGCTTCGGCTTCAATACCGCCGACTCCCCAGCCCAGCACACCCAACCCGTTGACCATGGTGGTGTGGGAATCAGTACCGACACAGGTGTCAGGATAAGCCTGTACCGTGCCATCGGGCAGTTCTTTGGTGAACACGGAACGCGCCAAGTACTCGATGTTGACCTGGTGAATGATGCCGGTCCCCGGCGGCACTACGCGGAAGTTGTTAAAGGCACCCTGTCCCCAGCGCAAGAACTTGTAACGTTCCGAGTTACGTTCGTATTCCTTGTCTGTGTTGAGTTTCAGCGCGTCAACGCGCCCGAAGTAGTCAATCTGGACCGAATGGTCGATGACCATTTCCGCCGGAGCTAACGGGTTGATTTTCTTGGGATCTCCGCCCAGCTCTTTCACGGCTTCGCGCATGGTTGCCAAATCAACTACGCAGGGCACGCCGGTAAAGTCTTGCATCACCACGCGAGCCGGGGTGAACTGAATTTCCGTACTGGGTTGCGCGTCAGGATTCCATGCTGCCAAAGCCTTAATTTGGTCTGCCGTAATGTTGGCTCCGTCCTCGTTACGCAGCAGGTTTTCACCCAAAATGCGCAGGGCGTAAGGAAGTTGTTTTAAGCCTTCCACGGCATCGAGAGAAAAAATCTCGTAGGATTTATCTCCCACCTGCAATGTCTTGCGAGCATTTAAGCTGTTCAAACTGGCCATTAATAACCTCCTCTGAGGTGGCGCCAACGCCACAAAATTTATCTCGACATCAAGATATATTTTATTTGGCAAATTCACAACACACACAATTCTGGTTGGCATACATTTTTTGAATACTGCCAGACCTCAAGCGTCGAATCGCCTGCCATCTGGTGTTATGCCCGGCACATACAGCTTCTGGGGCAATCATCGACCAACTTCACGAGGGTGGGGCGAGACGTTTTCACGTTCCTGAAGTGCACCCAATACGCAAAACTGTTGTTGCGCAAATGTTCTGGGTCCGGGTTCGAGACTCTAAAAACCAGCTCAAAGAAAGCCCTGAAGGGGTACCAGTCAAAGAACTCAGGGCCAAAACCGCAAATATTATCCTTCGTAGAGAACCTGAAATAAAACCTGAAGCCGACAAATTATTCAGCAGCTTTCGTATCCCTGTCGCCGATGCCATTAATATTTTCCCGCGCACCTATCATTATGGAAGATGGGTTTCTGCTACACGATTGCATAACATAATGCAGGTTGAAGCGTACTGGGGCACTAAAATCGTGAAACTCAGGTATTACCCGTTTCCCGTCATTTAAGATTCTTTTTGTTCAAAATATTCAGAGTTAAAATAATAGACGTTCCCATCACCGTCATAATCATCTAATCCAGGATAATGTTTCAGACCGAGTGACATCGCGGTACGAATGGAAGGTAGATTTGTATTCAAGGTCAAGGCAACAACTATACGAGATTGCGGCGAAGGACATTCCGCCTCGCCAGCCCTATCTGACCCATCAGATTGAAGCACAGTATCAATAATCGTTCTGGCGGCTTCCTTAACATATCCGCGGCGCATTTTTTCTGGAGTAATCCGGTAATAGAGATTCAAATAGCGCTGCTCTTGAATAAAGACGTGTTTAAGCCCACAGACACCCACGTAACCACTATCGCTTTTATCGATAATGACATAATACCCAAAACCGTACTTCTCATGGTGTTCAATCCACGTCTTCAATTCTTGTTGAAAAGTCTCACGGTCACGCACTGGTCCGGCTGGGTTATAGCGATTAGTAGCTGGATCCGAATGGATTTGAAATAAGGGTTCTAAATCAGATAGTTCAGGTTTCCGCAGTACCATGCGGGGTGTTTCGATAAGCTGCATACATTTATGTTAGTGGCATCTGAAATTTGAGCAGTTTTGGCATTTGAAAATTGAGCACTTCTGTCAGATTAGGAGTGTGATTTCGTTGCATGATTGGGAAGTTATTCGGTCTTTGGCGCGGTCGGGTGTTCCGAAAGCGCAGATTGCTAGGGATTTGGGGTTGGCGCGTAACACGGTGGCGCGTGCTGTTGGGGCGGATTCGTCGCCGCGTTATCAACGTTCTGGGAGGGGTTCGTGTTTTGATGCTTACGAGGCCAGGGTCCGCTCGTTGCTTCAGGAAACACCGCGTATGCCGGCAACGGTTATCGCGGAACGGATTGGCTGGCCGCGGTCTGGGAGGCTGTTACGTTATCATGTTGCTTTGATACGTCCTGAGTTCTTACCTATTGATCCGGCAGACCGGCTGGAATGGGATATCGGGGACGCTGTCCAGTGTGATTTGTGGTTTCCTCCGTACAAAGTGCCGTTGGATGACGGGCGGTAATGTCTAGTTCCGGTTTTGGTGATGGCTTGCGCGTATTCACGTTACACGGTATGCGTGGTGATTCCTACACGTACAACTGCTGACCTGTTACAGGGTATGTGGGAAGGGGTGCAGCGCTTTGGTGGTGTACCACGCCGGTTCATTTGGGATAACGAGTCTGGTATCGGGCGTGGTAATCATCACGCTGCAGGGGTTAGCGGGTTCATGGGAGTACTTGGAGCCACGCTCAAACAGCTCCCTCCCAGAGACCCGGAATCCAAAGGGATTATCGAGCGGTTTAATAGGTACGCAGAAACATCATTCATGCCAGGACGGCATTTTCTTTCCCCGCAGGATTTACAGGCTCAGCTCGATGATTGGATGGTGAAAGCTAACGGTCGTACGCATGCCACGTTACATGCTATACCTGCTGAAATGTATCAGGAGGAACTGACTCATTTCGCGTCGTTACCACCCGTGAAACCACAGTGTGGCTGGTTCAAAGAAGTCCGGCTGGGACGGGATTATTATGTTTCCCTGGACGGGAACCATTATTCCGTGAGTCCGGAATGCATAGCCGCTCTCGTCCAGGTCAGGGCTGACCTGAACACTGTTAGCGTTACCTGCAAAGGAAGCCTGGTTGCTAAACACCGGCGAGCGTGGGGCTCTGGGATAACCATCAAAGACCCAGCCCATGTGGCTAAAGCCCGCCAGTTAAGGGAGAAACTCCGGCTGATTGAACACAATCCCAAGCCTGTCCTCACTGCGCAGACAACGTTAGAAGAATACGACCGGGTTTTCAAGATAGGAGCATAACCAATGACCCAGGTAACTAAAGACATCATTTTTTACACTCACGCATTGAAAACACCTCGCATAGCCAAGACCTTCCAACACATGATAGACATGGCTAAAGACCAGGGCTGGTCCATGGAAGAATTCCTCGCGGCCGTACTCGAGACCGAGGTCTCAGCACGTCAAGCCGCAGGAATCCAGAACAAGCTACAACGAGCCCATTTCCCGTACCGCAAAACCATGGAAGAGTTCGATTTTGACTACCAGCCCCAAATCAGGAACGAGATACTCCCCAATGCTTCAGGAGCCTACATCGCTAAAGCGGAAAACATTATCCTCCTAGGCCCGCCCGGGACCGGGAAAACCCATCTCGCTGTAAGCCTGGGAATGAAAGTGATAGAACAAAACACTAACGTTTTGTTCAACACCGCTCAAGGCTGGATAGAAACCCTGCAAACCGCGCACAACCACGCACAGCTAGCCCAAGCATTAAAACGGTTGAAAAAATACCCCCTTCTCATCATTGACGAGTTCGGGTACCTCCCAATCGATGCGGACGCCGCGAACCTGTTCTTCCAACTCATCTCAGACCGCTACGAACAAGGCTCGCTAATAATCACTTCCAACCTACCATTCAGCCAATGGGGAGAAATCCTAGGCTCCACAACCATAGCCACAGCAATAATCGACCGCGTAGTCCACCACGCCCAAGTCCTGCAAACCAGCGGAAAATCCTACCGACTACGCAACCACGACCAACCAAACCCAGTAAAATAAAACTGCTCAAAATTCAACAGCCAAAAACGCACCATTTTCAACTGCCACCGACAATTTACCTAACCTGAGCCGATAGCAAGCATAAACTCTCCACATGGATTGAGAGAACCCAAGTATAGCTACACTTTTTTGAGTGCACACTATTGATAGTGGGTGCACTTTTTAACGATAGGAAAAGCTATCGTTAAAAGGTTTAAGATTGGCTTGATAACTTGGTTTTTGAGCATAAAAACAGCCTAGAGAGGGTTCCCCCTAGGTTGGATTGTGTAACGTTTCAGACGCTTACAGCCTTTTGACTTTTATGATGCTCTTTCTTACCAGCTTCTCGTCATATTCACTAAGCTCGTGTCGCTCGCTTTTCAGAAAATCTTCCATTTCTCTGATTCGTCTTTTAGCATCTTCTTGACCTGCTTTTTCTATAAGAAGCTGCTGTTTCTTACCTTTCAGTTCATCAATCTCGTTGACAGTTTTCGTATATAGTTTCATTACGTGTTGGATACAATGAAACCTTAGCTTTGAACTCTGAAACTTTAGCCTTGAATTCTGAAACCTTTTTAGGCATCAAAAAAGACGGTATTACTACCGCCTTAATTATTTACACATAACGTATTTAGATTTAGATTTTTATTTCATAGAAACTTGATCCTTGCTAAGCTCTACAAACTGGGATTTGTTGTAGTTATCTCCCATTTTCTTTAATTCCATATGTAATACACAAGCAAATACTATCTTAATAATACATGCCACAACAGCAACCGTTGTACCGTTTAATGCACATCCTAAAATCAAGGAATCATCGGAATGGAAATTGCAGCAACTGTATATCCCTTTGATTGATACAACCATGAATAGGGAAATAAATGTGCTCCAAACACAATAGCGTATACCATAATCATCTTTTCCGGAACCGCACTAAACACCCACATAACGATTAATAAATAAATCATTTGATTTAAGGTGAAAATGAAGCCTAATTGTCCAAGTGGATTTTGTTTTGAAAAGATATCCACCTTTATAAGGTTACCAATGAGCCAAGCCAGCGGTAATAATGGGCATGAACAGCAAAATACCAATAAATTTTTCATATCCATATTGATATCTAAAACTGACACAAGTACTATCAGAAGCCATATAATCACCGATGCCATGATAAATGGCAATCCTTTTTTCTGCTAAATTGCAATTTCTTTTCTTAATTCATCCACCATTTTCTCCTCCAGAAATTCAAATTTGTCTACACCGACTTAATCTTATAATTTATCAATTCAATAAACTCTATCACAGTCGCTCCTATCATCGGAAGCCCATAGGGAATAAATAGGAAACCGATAACAAAGCCAGATATACCTATTCCAACTTCTCCTTGAATAAAAGAAGCTAACGCCCCAAATATGCAGAACATCATAACGATCAACATTGAACACTCTGAAAATAGCGTCTGTCTTATGCTGAGGTAACACGGACATGATACGGCTATTCGTACCAAAGAGTAAGACTGCCGCAAGTGTGATACCTTCCTTGTTCGTTTCCGGATTCTCAAGTATGAGTCCGCAGCTTCTGAGCATTTCCTCATCCGTCATGTCAACCCACAGATGGTGCTCAGTATTCACTCTCGCCATTCTCCTTGCTCGATCCATAAGATCATGACGAAGGCTTGAAACCGGGATGGCAGTGCGGGAGACTTAATCTGTCTATACAAGCGGGACGGTCATTTTGCTTTTGCTTCAGCATATCTATCTTTGCCCCACCAATTTGGCATGAGCTCCTTCAATGTGACAGTCTTCCGCTGTTCAAAGTCCTCCATAATCTCCATTTTTTCATTTTCTTCATTCAATTGATAAAAGAATTCTCTACACGCTCCACAAGGCATACCGCTTCCCGCTCCATAAGGTGCCTTGTCGCGGAATGCGATCAGGCGCTTCACCTTCGTCTGTCCACTATTCACATACATATTAAGAGCGGCCACGCGTTCTGCGCACAAATTAAGAACACCACTGCAGCTCTCAATGCAGAAACCCCTGAAAATTTCTCCGTTTTCAGCTTCTATTGCACATACAACATGATGTGCGTAAATGAATGGAGAAACTTCCTCCGGATGAAATTGTGCCTTCACCTTTTCATACATTGTATCCCAAATATCCATATATTCCTTTTCTCCTAAAATACCTGAATTTATCGCATAGACCTTCCTATTTGCATATACTACAGTTTCATCATGTCTTTCCTGCCGAAAACTATTATCCGAATTAGACATCTATCTCACAGCCACAACTACCCCAACATCTAACTCGACAACTCAACATAGTGACATCTATTAAGGCAACTCAACTCTCACACTTTTTGACCTGATCTGCCCGTGGATAAGTTCCGAGAAGCGTTCGTCCTGCCCAACGCCAAATTTGCCCGATTGCCCAAAAACCGCCGGATACTTAATCTTTCACGACTATTTCCCTTCGACTCTTGACATCAACACAACGCTCTCAACGTGCTCACCATTGTCCAAACCTATATTCTCAACTCTTCTGC
>NZ_GL385912.1:121910-140152 GCF_000146285.1 Mobiluncus curtisii subsp. curtisii ATCC 35241 | reverse complement strand
TTTCTCAACTCTTCTTAGAATTTTAGAGTATAGTATTGTGTACGATCGTTTTGAGAAGTACCATGCCACTCTAATAAATCTTTATCAGCAAGATTTTTAAGTAACTTCCTACAAAATGTTGAACCTTTTTCAATAAGTTCTGTCGCCATTTTTGTAGTTATTTTTTCCCCACTGTTATACATAAAATGTATAATAGTTTTTTCATCTTGACTTAGTTTATCAAACACCTCCTCAGAAATTTTGCCTTTAATTTTATCTATTGTTCTAATACTTCTATTTAAAATATTGTTTTCTAAAACTAATAAAACACTATTGTTAGGTTCTGCATATTTAGGCTCCTTTAGAAACAGCTTTTCCATTTCAGAATATATTCTCTTAACGCCTTCATTCATTTCTTTTACCCATCCAAATTCACATAGAGTTCTTGCAATTCTTGGATTCCTTGAATATCTTTGATTTAGAATATTTTCTATGGTTACAATATTAGGTAGTAGCCCGGGACTAAGTATTTCTAGCCTATCGTCAAATATTAACACCTTAATATGCTCCCCTCGGATTGCATAATTTCGGTGAGTCAAAGCATTGACTATTCCCTCAAACCATGCAAATTCTGGATATTCTGGCATTATTTTAAATTTTCCATCTTTATCTAAATATTGAAAATCTCTTAGTTGCGTATTAATAAATACTCTTGCTTCTCTAATAATGTTAGGTATCGCTTTATCAAATGTTTTTTCCTTAATGATATTTATTTCTGTACCAACCCTTTGATACATTCCACTATATTTAATAACTCTTAGTCTTGCCTGTGGTAAAAATTTAGAAGGGTTTTTCCCAAATAGCAAAAGCCCCGCATTAGTCAGTTTTCCATTAATCATTAAATTTCTAGCTTTCAACACTTCTTCGCTAGAAAGTTCATCTATGTTCAAAATTCTCTTATAATCATCTATTAGTCCATCATCTATATCATCTATACTTGATAATTGAACAACTTCATCCTCAAAATACCTTTGTCCTTTATCATACTGTAATTGAAGAATCTGCTCAAAATTTAATTCTATAGATCTATCATTTTGTCGAAGGAAAACTTTTCCATTATAAGATTTTATAACTCTATCTGTAGAAACATCTACAGATATGACCAATATCTTATCATCAATACCTTTATTATTTTTTACATCTAAAATATTAAATTGGGGATTTATTGGAGTTTCTTTTAATTCAGTTATAAATATATTTCTATACTCATCAATCGAATGAGCACCTTCATAATTAAAGCCCGTAATCGTCCCATCGTCTTCAATCCCTATAACTAATTGCCCACCCTCTGCATTGGAAAATGCAACCAAATGCTTTAAAATGTCTAAAGGTTTAATTTTAGCGCTTTTTCTGTCAAAAAATTGATTCTCTTTTTCAGAACAGTAAAAGGATAATTTATTCAATACATTAGTATTCATTATTTTTTCCTCAACTTAAACATATATTTAGTATAACATTACAACATCTTAAAATGCTTCAACGCATCTAAAATAGCTTCTTCTTTTTGAATTGGACACTGTGGAACTTTCTGCTTCTCGTTCTTTGGAATATTATAGTGTTCTCTAACTTCTAAACCATGCTTTTTCTTAACTTGTGCAATGTACCGAGTAGATACTTTAAACCTAAACTTTTCCAAAACATAGTTTTGAATTTGTTTATATGTTGCCTTACTCCCCGCACTTGTCAAATCCATCTCATCCAGCTCAATTTCAACACTTATGTGCTTTTCGACATCGAGTTTGGACAAAAGTGCTACCGTCTCGACGTGGCTCGTGTAGGGGAATAAATCGAAGACTCGCCAAGTCTTAACCCGGTAGCCCAACTGGCGCATGGTTTCCAGGTCCCGCGCACAGCTAACCGGGTCGCAGGAAAATAACGCCACCAAATCCGGATGCTGCGCACAAATCGCTCGTGTCACCGCTTTACCCAACCCAGATCGTGGCGGATCAGCCACCACCAACGTGCCTTGGCTAACCATTTCTCCCATCGGCAAAGAACTCAACAGCTGCGGGGAAACATTACCGCGCCGCACCTCTACCTGGTCAAAACCAGCCTTCGCCAAATTGTAGGCAGCGGATTTCGTCGCCGGACCGTCACCTTCCACCGTGGTCAAACGCCCTTTTGCGCCCAGACCCTGAG
Organism: Mobiluncus curtisii subsp. curtisii ATCC 35241; assembly: GCF_000146285.1. Classification (GTDB taxonomy): domain Bacteria; phylum Actinomycetota; class Actinomycetes; order Actinomycetales; family Actinomycetaceae; genus Mobiluncus; species Mobiluncus curtisii. The sequence continues at coordinate 137,974 of NZ_GL385912.1, read as the reverse complement.
CCAGGAACAGTGAAAACAGCCCTGAACCGGAATAGAGCTCCCACGCTTCAAATCCCTCAATCTGACCGAGAGCATCCCGAAGTGCCGCCGCGAGTATTGCGGGGGCACGCCGGTCAGTCTGCCAAAATGACCCGGAAAAAATTCGGTATGTAAAAGTCAGGTCATCCACGTGGACCGTCTCCCGCACCCGCGAGGTTGTCGGCTCTCCGTCCACGCTCAAAGTCTGTCCATCGACAAACAGTACCGGCGCGGAGCTTGACGGAGCAATGACGCGCAGACGGGTTCCCGGCGTAAACTCCCAATGCCGCCGGAACAAATCCAAGTCGACCAACTCAGGCACCAGCAGCGGAAAAGAACGCACCGTATGGACATTGTGAGCCGCAGCTTCATACATGCCCAGCCCCCCGCCTTCGCAGACCGTAAAGCTCACGCGGGTACGACCCGGCTCAGAACCAGACGATTCCACTTCCCAACCGGGATGCGCCTGATCCAGTTCCGCCAATAGTTCCGAACTGCCATTTCGCCGGATGGCGTCGCGCACCACGTCACGCTTCCAACGCAACTGAGCGGGATAAGCAACGTGCCCCAGTTCCACCCCGCCCAAGTCTTTGGTCTCCCCCTCGGGCCAGATGTGTGGGACCCGATCCGCACTGGCTGTTTTCACCTGCACGACTCGCCCATAGGCAACTTTGGACCGCTCAGAAGTAACTTCTACCTCTACCGTTTCTCCCGGAAGTCCCCCTCGAACCATGATGACTTTGCCTGCAGCCAGACGCCCCACGCAATATCCACCGTGAGCCGGTCCGCCCAGCGTAATGATTTCAGTTTGCATCAGATTCCTTTCCCCCCAATAAGCTGACCCAGGTGATTGTCACTCGTGCCAGTCGCACCAAATGACGAGCATAAGTGCGTTCAGCGGCATTGTGTAGCAATCCCAAAGCCTTACATTTCGGCACGTATCTCGGCAAATATACCGAGATAGAGGTCAGCGGATCCATATCAAGTTTCGCGTTGAGATATTTCTGAACCGACTGCAGGTGGTTACCGCCCTCGTTCGGAATCAGGGTCAGCGTAGCGGTGATTCCGAACTCCTGCCACTGGTGACGCACCGCCGTTTCATCCTCATCTGGCTCAAGCACGTGTACTACCTCGACATTAGGGTGATGCGCCGCCCACGCGTAACGGATGGCTTTTAGGGCAGACGCATTAAAACGCGACACCAGCACGAGGGCGAGAGTATGTTTCACCGGGGTTTCGGCGTGTTCGAGCTGCGACATTTTGTATTGCACCCTTCGGTAATAAAAGTTGAGTATGTAAATGAGCAGTCCCAGTCCGACCCAGGTGGCCAGCACATAGAACTCAAAAAATGAGTTAAACGCCACCGAAACCACTATCAGGATAATCAAGCTGATAATGACGCTGATAATGGCAATCCGGTAGTACCGCTTGGATTGACGCCGCTGCGCGAAGGTAACCCCGCTGTGGAACCGAGAACGCCACATGCGCATCCGCGCGACCTGACCTAGGAAGCTAGAGATTGCCACGAAGGTCACCCAGGTCAGCGCCGCCACTCCCATACGGCTGTGCACCGTCAGCGCTACCCCGAACGTGACCGTCATGAATATCAAAATTGAAGCCGAACGACCTCGGCGCATCCACGACACGGGAACCTGATGTACTGTCAGGTCATGTCTGCTCAAATCAGCGAGCAAAGTGGAGGCGCTGGAGATATAGATGTAAGCACTTATCAAGCATCCCACCGCGAACAGAGACATGACCGGGATTACCAACCACCCGTGCTTGTCCAGCAAAACACCCAGCAATAAAGCCAGGTTGCCCGGTCCTTGAATCACCGTATCCAAGCGGGTCCAATGGAATCCGGCAACCGTAAACGACAGATAGACCGTAGCGGCAAACATGGCTGCTGCTGAACCACCGAGAATCCGGAATATCAGCCCCGAAAGCGGCTGGCGATTCTCGTTGCGGAACAATGTCACCGCGGGGGTCACGGGCACCAGCAGCAGGGCGGCTACAGCAGCAGCCCTCCACCCAGACTCCAGATTTGCATCGGCGACGGCGTTCTTGGCTTTCGTGGTGGAACTGAGCAACTCCAGCAAACCGGGCTTGGCTCCATTGCGCAGGTAATGCCAGAAACCGTATGCCAGCAACAGAAAACCAACCACGAAAATAATCAGGGTGAGCCACGGAATCACCTTGCGGACAGGTTCGGGACGAAACAGCGCCAGCAACAGCAAGACGAAACCGGAAATTAAAATCCACACCCGATAACTTTCGGGCAGCCCCACGGAAACCACGATGAACGTGGTAGCGGTAGAGACCAACGCAGCTACGGCAACGACCATCGCCAGCAATGACGCCGCCGCGGTGAGGGCACCGAGAAACGAACCTAAGTTGGCTTGCACCAAGGCGGCTGTGGAATCTAAACGGTGGGTTTGCCCCAGGGAATACCCGTGGGCGAGCGTTGTTATCAACCCAGCAATTAGCATGAACGCTACAATCCACAGGGCTACTGCGGAGAAAATCGGTCCCGAATACGCAATCAAAGAAGGAAATACCGAAGCCGCAATGAGGGCAGGGAACCAAAATTTTGGTGCGAAGAATGCCAGCTGGATAAGGTTCTCCCGCCAGCCCTCTCGAGGAGTCAGATTCTTCAACACGTCTCAACTTTAGCCGCTCGGATTCAAACCGGAAAGAATTTACCTCCCGAACCCCTGAAATGTCGCCGAATTTAAGCCTTTCAGGTTATGTTTTAAGAGTGCATTTTGTAATCATGGGCTGTGGTCGCGTCGGAACCACGCTGGCGAAAGCGATTGAGGACCGGGGGCACACCCTGGCAATTATTGACAACAACACGGAATCTTTCCGGCGGCTGTACAAAAATTTTCAGGGGCAAAAGCTGACTGGTGAAGGGTACGACCGCAACACCCAGCTCCAGGCTGGCATCGAGGACGCCTACGCTTTCGCAGCGGTGGCTGATGATGACAATGCCAATATCCTGGCAGCACGCATGGCTCGCGAAATTTATCATGTGAAGAAAGTGGTGGCACGAATTTCCGACCCCCGTCGCGCTGAAGTTTATGAACGGCTAGGTATCCCCACTGTCGGTTCGGTGGATCGCACCACCGCACTATTGCTGGCGCGAGTCTTGCCGCTACCCCCGGATGTCGTATATACCGAGGACACCGGATATTTGAGTCTGTGCCGCGTGCCCGTGGGACCCAGCTGGGTCGGGCACGAGATTTCCGCTTTAGAGACTGAGCTGGGGATTCGGGCGGCTTACGTCCTGCGTTTTTCGAAAGTGCTGATGGTTGAGGCTTCGACCGTGTTACAGGAAAACGACGAGTTGTTTTATTTCGTTGCCGAGTCTCAACGTGAAGCGGTGGCGTCCCGTTTGGCGAGGAATTTCAAGGAGTAATCATGCTTATTGTTATTGCCGGGGCGGGCTCAATCGGTCGCTCCATCGCCAGGGAGCTGCTAGCCAGGGGGCATCAGGTCACAATTGCCGACTCCAGCCCCGAGGCAATGAAAGTTTCCTCAGTTCCGGAGGCGAACTGGATTCTGGGAGATTTATCCACTCCCGAGATCATGGAACAGGCGGGGGCAGCACAAGCCGATGTGGTCGTTGCGTCTACCGGCAACGACCAGGCTAATCTGGTGATTGCACTTCTGGCCAAAACCCAATTCGGGGTACCTCGGGTGGTGGGTCGGATTAATAATCCTAAGAATGAGTGGATGTTCAATGAGTCTTGGGGCGTGGACGTGCCGATTTCTACTCCCCGGATGATGACTGCCCTGGTCGAGGAGGCCTTGAGTGTTGGTACTTTGGTGCCGATATTCCGGTTCAACAACTCCCACAACGGATTATTTTCTATAGTCCTTTCTGCTGATTCTCCAGTTCTGGGCAGGAATCCGGGCGAAATTGAGTGGCCCACGGGGGTTTTGCTGACTGCGGTCATGCAAGACGGAACAGCGCTGGCTCCACACCTGGTCGCGGGTTTACGTGCTTCAGATCAGCTGTTGTTCCTGTTCCCCGAGCAGGATGAAGAAGCTATTGCCCAGGTCGGAAAGCTTCTGACAGTCACGGACGCCGCGGATTCAGCAAGCCCTGTCGGGGGTGTGGTCGGCGTCGGTGTCGGAGGAACCGACGCCAGCGAGACGGGAGTCGAGGAACTTCCCGTGAGTGCGACGCAGTAGGAGCCAACTCAGGTAGAGCGCCACGGCGAATAGTGGCAAGCCCAACAAAATTTGGAAGGTTCCCAGCCAGGGCACGTTCCCTCCCAGGTAGAGAGGTGTTTTCACAGCTAGACGGAGCGTGAATACTCCCAGCCAGATGACTGTCACCGCGTAATATGCCTGTTTATCTGCCTTCAGTCTCGGATTTGTCCGCCAGCGCAAACCCTGGGCACGAAACCATCCGACTAACAGACCGATAACGGGGAAACGCACCAAAATCGACACCAAAATCACGATGGCATAAACCGCATTAATAATCAGGCTCAGCAAGAAGTAGTTCTCGCCTTTGCCGCTGAACATGGCCCACAGCACACCGATGATGACGACCCAGAATCCTGCAAACGCTTGCATAATCGAGGAATGCCCAATAAGCCGCGCGATAATCAAACCCACGGCAAATCCCAGCGAAATCGCCCCTGCTTTTAGCACCTCGCAGCCTGCCACAAATGCCACGACAAAAACCAGCGTCGGTCCGATAGACTCGATAATGCCGCGCCACCCCCCTACGGCTTGGCGAAGGGAGAATTCTTCCGCATCCAGCTTGCCCCCCATGTTCCGCCCCAGGGTATCTTTGAAGTCATTGAGCCCGGCAATAATCGCTTCTTGGTCGTTTTCTTTACTCATTCGTTGCTCCCAAGAGGTGATAGTCAGGGTTAATCAGTTCTACACCGTCCGACCCTTGTAACGGAATGCCGCACACTTGCAGACGGCGCCCCAAGGTCACTCCGGGAACCTCCATCCGCCCCAGCCAGCGCACGTTAATGAATCCCCCGGCAGTTTCCAGACATATCCGGAAAGACGGTACGTCGGCGGGAGACAGGAAAGACGTGGAAAGCACGGTGCCGACACGCGTAATCTGTTGACGTGGTGACATGGTTAACTCGTCTGCTCGCCGCGCGATTAGGCTTGCTGCTGCTCGCGCAAAGCTGCCAACTGACGTGCCAAATCGTCAGGCAAAACCACGGGGATGACCGAGCGTGGACTCATCGGTCGGGAACCGCGCACCACCACGACCTGACGGACAGCTTTCTCCAACGCCTGCAAATCCGGGTCATCAGCTTGCACCATGCCGTTAAAAACCAAGCGCACAAACCAGTTCGGACCGTCCACTCCGCAATAGCGAACCTGTACGCGTCCCCGGTTGCCCTGAGCGTCTTGTGCTGCTAACTGTACGAACAGTTCGGTACCGAAGCTTCCTTCGCGTTCTTCACAAGTGTTGCCCGCAGCGGTGGTCTCTCCGCGCACCTGCGCACGCAGTTCAGGCCACAAGCGCTTTGATTTCGGCGCGGCAACTGCCAGGAGTTCTACCGCTGCCTTACCAATCTGCATGGTCAGAGAACCAAAAGTTTTTTCATCCAGCGGAGATTCCGGATGCACTGCCAAACCGGGAATTTGAGGCAGCAAGAACACTCCGAAGTCTGCGTACTGGGAGGTGTCCTGGTCAGCAAGTTGTTTGACGTCCCGGGGACCTGCGGGCTGGTCTTTCGTCTCCACAGCCTCGGACGATACCGGAGCTGAATCGGGTGTCCCCGAGGTTACCGCACTGGTGGAATCGTCTTGAAGCTCACGAGCATTCGCAGTTTTCTGACGTCGCTTAAAAAACAGTCCCATCAGGCTACACCCGCACAATCCATGCACACCGGCTGACCGTTTTCCTCCCCAGCCAGTTGTGACGCATGATGCACAATAAAGCATTGTGAACACACGAACTCGTCGTCCTGTTTGGGAACTACCCGAACTGAGAGTTCCTCATTGGATAAATCCGCGCCAGGCAGCTCGAAGGAATCGGCAGCTTCATTCTCGTCCTCATCAACGGAAGCATCTTCGGAATTCTTTCGCTGAGTCTTTAACTCCTCGATGGATTCCTCAGGATTTTCCTCATCTCGCTTGCGCGGGGCATCGTAATCGGTGGCCATTGCACTCCCTTAAAATAAACGATTTGGTGCGTCGCGATATTAGCACTACTTTAAGGAAATTGCGACCTGTCGGCAACGCTACGGCGGGTTGACGTGAAAACTGCCCCCGATTTTGGCAATGTTTAGTCCAGGAGGAAAAATGCGCAGCCTTTCTTTGCTTGGAATTCATACTGACGGCGAACACCTTGTGTTAGTTGACACAGAAGGTGAACGCTTCCTTTTACCTCTCGACGAAGAGCTGCGCTCCATAGTGCGCCAGCAGCGTAGGAAAGTTGTGGCGGCGCTATCCGCTTCCAACACCCAGGATTTACGCCCCAAAGACATTCAAACTTTGATTCGCGGTGGCGCGTCCGCCCAAGAGGTCGCCACCAGCGCCGGCATGGACTTGGCTCAGGTGAAACGTTACGAAGCTCCGGTTTTGGCAGAACGGATTTATACTGCCCGTCAGGCTCAGGAAACTCGGGTTTCGCCTGATAAAGATGCCCCGGCTCTGGGCGAGTTGGTTATCGACCGCTTGGCGACCCGCGGAGTCAGCCCCACTTCCTTGATTTGGGATGCCACCCGGCAACCCGGCGAAAACTGGCTGGTTCACCTGGAGTTCGTACAGGACGCCAAAGCCCTGGAGGCAAACTGGGACTTTGACCACGAAAACCGCACGTTGACGGCATTGGACGAACAGGCACGCTGGCTGACAGAGACCGCTACCCCCGCCGGTTCCGACACCCTGCTGAGCCGAGGACATTTCCGCTTCGGTTCTGCCCCAGAGACTGAGGTTTCCCCCTCTCCAACCACCAAACCCATCCCGGAACAATCTCCAGAAACGAGCGCTACCGAAGCTCTGCTCGAAGAGCTGAACGCTGCTCGAGGAACCCGGCTTTCCGTGGTGACCGGAGACGAAGAAGACGATGTTTCCGCAATGGAGGCAGCAATTGCGTCCGGGTTTGCCCCGGATGCTGAGACTGCACCGCCAGCCGCACCCACTCCAGACGCTGTTTCGCCGCTCCCAGATGCGGACGTTTTGTCCCTCGAAGCCGCGAAACGCCAGTCTCCTCCAGCTGCCCAGTCACCCGCACTGCCCACAGATAGTGGCGTGTTACCGGGGATGGAAGATTTGCAGCCAAATCCAGCTCAGCCTGCCGCTGACACAGGTAGACACACCACACGCCGGGGGCGTGCTGCCATGCCTTCTTGGGACGAGATTCTGTTTGGCTCTAAGGCAGACTGAGAGAGACTCAGCTGACATAACGCAGCAGCGGAACGCGCATTTCTGATTCGCTCAAGCCCCCGTGCAGACCTTTCATCTGGAATACCTGTTCTTTGAAAAATCGCGAGTCCAAGGTCTGACCTGTCCCCGCTGCAAATATGACCACATCGCCCAACAGTTCCTTCCGGCGCACCGGGGTGCCGTTGTAGGCAGCAAATAAGGCTTCTGCCTGGTCGCGATTCAGCACTTTGGCTGGCCCCAGCAGTGTCTGCAGCGTTTCTTGCAGCACCGCTGCCGCTCCCGGCTGGGCGTGGACGTGCAGGACGCGTCCTTCCCCGCTGGCGTCAGCGATAAATTCTGCCGCCGCAGTCTTTGCCAAATCCACGGTGACTTCAGGGGACGTGTTCAACATGCCGTGATCTGCGGTGATGATGACCCTCACTCCTGGTGCCAGACTATCCAGCATGATTCCAATGGCGCGATCAGCCTTTTCCAAGTTTTTCACCCACTTATCGGATCCCACCCCGTAACCATGTCCGGCATGATCGACTTCTGCGATATAGAAATACGTCATTCCGCCCTGTTTCGACACGTTCGCGGCATCATGGGCTCGTGCCTCCAGGTTTTCGGAAGCCACATACGTCGCGCCCCGCAGGGCAGCTCGAGTCAGTCCGCCACCGATAAATTTTTTCGGTCCCAAAGCAAAAGCCGGAATTTTCGCCGCGTGCAGTCGCTCAAACCAAGTCGATTCGGGTTGGAATTCTTCGGTCCGTCCCGGATAATCCTCGAAGGTAATCAAGTTAAATTTCGCCTGTGCCACCGGGTCTATCAGCTGGTAGGACAGCATATTGTGCCGTCCGGGAGCCAGCCCGGTCAGAGTGGAAGTAATCGCGGCTGCAGTAGTGGAGGGGCACACGCTGCGAGCGGTTAAGGTCTGTCCCGAGGCTGTGGCGGCTTTCACCAGAGCACGTAAGTTCGGTGCATGTCCCAGGTATTCGTTCAAGTTCCACCATCCCAGACCGTCAATCAGGACGAGGACGACTGGGGCTCCGGCAGGGCTATCAGTCGAATCCGGGGCGGAGGGAGGCTGCTGAGGTAAGGTGGACCAGCCAGCAGCCGCAAATTCGCTTTCCAGCAGGGCATCGAGGCGTAAATCAGCATCGCCCGCAGCCATGATTTCAGTGTGAAATTCCGTGTTGCTCACCCTTCCATTCAATCATTTCCGACCCCGCCGGTGTGGCAAGCGGCGTAAGAGCAGGAAAAATCGTAAGAATTGATGTCATGTCTGACTCCTCCCTCGAACGCATCCAAGACATCGACATCAACGAGGAAATGGAGCATTCCTTCCTGGAATATGCCTATTCAGTCATTCACGCGCGCGCCCTACCAGATGCGAAAGACGGGTTGAAACCAGTCCAGCGTCGCATCCTGTTTCAGATGAAACAAATGGGTCTGACACCTGATAAAGGGCACGTTAAGTCGCAACGTGTCGTTGGTGATGTCATGGGTAAGCTGCATCCGCACGGGGACTCTGCCATCTACGATGCCCTGGTGCGTCTGGCACAGCCTTTCACCATGCGCGTGCCGCTTATCGACGGTCACGGCAACTTCGGTTCGCTGGATGACGGCCCCGCCGCCGCGCGTTACACCGAGGCTCGCTTGGCTCCCGCCGCTTTGGCACTGGTGGACGATTTGGACGAGGACGTTGTCGATTTTGTGCCAAACTATGACAATCAGCTCACCCAGCCTGCGGTACTCCCAGCTGCGTTCCCGAATCTGCTGGTCAACGGCGCGAACGGGATCGCGGTAGGCATGGCGACTAACATTCCACCTCACAACGTGGGCGAAACGATTAACGCCGCCATTCACTTACTGGATCATCCGCAAGCCGACACCGCGGAACTGATGAAGTACTGCCCCGGTCCGGACCTTCCCGGAGGCGGAATTATTGTGGGCTTGGACGGAATCCGTGAAGCCTACGAAACCGGGAGAGGCATTTTTATCACTCGTGCCAGGGCGACCATCGAACAGGTCACGGCTCGTAAGCGTGGCATTGTCATTACTGAACTGCCTTACCAGGTCGGTCCCGAGCGAGTCGCGGAAAAACTGAAAGAATCTGTCAGCTCCGGAAAGGTCAAAGGTGTTTCGGGCTGGCAGGACCTCTCCGATCGGACGCACGGAATGCGCCTGGTGGTCGAGGTTAAGAACGGTTTTCATCCTGAAGCTGTTTTGGCTTCGCTGTATAAGTACACTCCCCTGCAGGAATCTTTCGGCATTAATACCGTCGCCCTGGTCGATGGCCAGCCGCGCACGCTGGGTCTGAAAGCAGCACTGCAGGTGTTTGTCGACCACCGTGTGGAGGTCACTCGACGGCGCAGCGAATTCCGTCTGAAGAAAAAGCAAGAACGCCTGCATTTGGTCGATGGGTTGCTCATTGCCGTGCTGAATCTGGATGAGGTCATCGAGGTCATTCGGACCTCGGATGATTCCGCCGCGGCTCGTCAACGTTTGATGACAGTATTCGATTTGTCCGAAGCCCAGGCGGAGTTCATCCTAGAGCTACGGTTGCGGCGGCTGACTAAGTTCTCCCGCCTGGAGCTGGAGGCGGAAGCTGATGAGCTGCGACAAGCGATTGCCGAACTGGAACAAATTTTGGCATCCACCGAAAAACTGCATGACGTGGTACGTTCCGATATGCGTCAGACCGCGGCGCGTCTGTCTACGCCACGTCGTACCGTGTTGCTGGAAGAGGACGGTTCAGCTGTGGCGGCTTCAAAAGACGCTGCACTGCCGGTTTTGGGGGCGATGACGGTGTCGGATGTGCCCCTGGAGGTTCCCGATGTACCGTGCCGGATTATCCTGGGTGCCGACGGGCGAGCTATCCGTTTGACACATACCGGTCCCGTGACCCGTTTAGAGGGTTTCAACAGCACCATCGCCGGCTCTATACTGACCCATACGCGAGGGTCTTTCGGAGTCGTGACTTCATCGGGTTTTGTGGTGCGTCTGGACGTGTTGAGTCTTCCTCCGGGGGAAAAGTCCTCATTGGCTGACTCTGCCGGCGCTAGTAGCGCAACTGCCGCAGGTTCAACCGAAACTGAGGATATAGAGTTGAGTCTCACGGAAAGTGCGCCCCTCTGGTCTTTTGACGGCGCCCCGCAACTATCAGCTGCAGCTCGTTTGGAGGACGGGGAAACTGTGGTCGGTATCCTCACCTTGGATGAAGACGAAACGGTCGGAATGATGACCGCACGCGGCATCGTGAAACGGATGCGACCGGACTATCCCAGTACCCAAGACCGCTTCAGCATCATCAATCTGGAGGGTACGGACCAGTTGATTTATGCCGGAGCTTGCCCGGATGACGCTCAAATCGTGATGATTTCAACGGATGCCCAGCTGCTGCGAACTCCCGCTAATAAAGTTCGCCCCCAGGGGCGCAATGCCGGCGGGGTCGCAGGTATGAGTCTGAAAGAACACACGCAGGTCATTGCCGGAGCTATCGTCCCTGATGAGCTGGTTGCAGCTACTACCGTCGCCACTGTCGCTGCCATTATGAACGCGATGCCGGGGGCGAATCAAAGTTCCATTAAACTCACACCGCTGGATCGCTATCCCGTAAAGGGTCGGGGCGCACAAGGGGTGCGGGTGCAGCGTTTCCTAAAGGGCGAGTATGCGCTCGATATGGCTTTTGTGGGTCCGGATCCAATACACGCCATCGATGCCCACGGTAAGCCAGTCAAACTGCCAGAATTAGACGAACGTAGGGATGGTTCTGGATCGAACTTGAAATCTAATATCGCCTATTTTGGCTAATACTCGATTGCAGTATATTTTCTATCCTCATCGTTGCACCGGAGTCTGAGACGTCGAGAGACGCTCCCGCAAGCAGGGTCTTTACTGAGATTTACGCCCGATTTTCTCTCTTTTTCGTCTCGATAGCACAGAGACAGACTCACGATTCATTTTTGCGACTTCTTCCCGCAGGGCGGAAGCATCCGCAGGCTCTGTAGTTTCGGCAGGTAGGTTCACCACCCACTCAGTCGAACCTCCTGTAACTTCATACCCGAAGTCAGTATAGAGTTGTGCGACATCAGTCGGGTTTTCCTGATCCAACCCTACAGCGGCGTATTGCATTCCCGATTCTTGGTATGAAGCGATGGCATGAGATAGCAAAGCCGCCGCTACCTGCGTCTCCGCATAATCAGGCAGGACCCCCAGGATTTCGGTATAACCTTGGGTGAATCCCATTGCCTCCCAATCTTGCTCATAGCGGGCAGATAGCAAATACCCGGCTATTTCGGCGACATCACTGGATTTGTCCAAGGCGATAAATGACCATTGCGGGGCAAAGAAGGGTCGGCTCGATTGCCAGGTCTGCATATCTTGGGCAGGTGCTCCGGCTGCTAAAGACATCAGCTCGTTGTGAGCCCGACGCACATGGTCATCAAAGTCCGGTGACCACGGGATAATTTCCAGATATTGACCGGGGGCTACCAGTTCTCCCGGAGCTGCCAAATCACGACGCAATTCCAGATAAGTATGGGCGGGAAGAAAACCGCTGGCGCGCAGCTGTGGTTCGGCACCACTGGCTGCCTGGTCCACGAAACACACAATCTGGGCAGGACGCGGCTTGTCTGTCAGCATAGTGTGCGCAGTCTGGACTTCCCACTGGAAAATGATGGAACCGACCCCACGATTCCGCCAGCTCGCTCCCACTCCTCCGGAGCAAATCGCTTGTACTCCGTCGGTTTCGTCGATACGCACGATGGCGTAGGCGACCATCCGCGAGTCCTGATCCCAGGCGCTTAGTCCGCAAAATTCAGATTGAAAGATTGAATCAACTTCCGCCGGGGAAGTCCGGTAGGGCGGATTGTCGATACGTTCCATCTCGACAATGAGTCGCATCAGGTCTGGCTTATGCGTGACCTCCAGCGGTTTCCAGGTGAGTCCTGGAGTGGAAGCTGGGTACGCAAAAAGTTGAGCCAAATCTCCCCCTCGCTTGTTAGAAGCCGTTGCCATGACTTTGATTGGTTCCTGGTGAAATCGGACACCAATCCGGAGCTTATCTGACGATTCTAGGCGTCAATCATCTCGGCGTCCAACTTCGAAGCTCCCTCGATGATGAATTCTCGCCGCGGGGGCACTGCCGAACCCATCAACAACTCAAAGACTTCTTCTGCCCGATTGACAGCGGCTTCATCGCTTAAACGGATTCGCCGCAGCGTGCGGTGTTGCGGATCCATGGTCGTTTCTGCCAACTGGTCGGCGTCCATCTCGCCCAAGCCTTTGTAACGCTGGATGGGTTCCTTGTAGGTTCGTCCGGTCTGTTCCAGTTTCCCCAGCTCTTTATGGAGCTGATCCTCTGAATAGGTGTAGAGGAATTCGCCGGGCGTCTTGCCTTTCGCGTTGACCTGAATCCGGTGCAGCGGCGGGACGGCAGCAAAGACTCGACCTGCGGCAATCATGGGTCGCATATAGCGGAAGAACAGGGTCAACAGCAGCGTGCGGATATGCGCCCCATCCACGTCCGCATCCGTCATCATGATGACTTTGCCGTACCGGGCTTGTGAAATGTCGAAAGTGCGCCCCGACCCAGCCCCGAGGACCTGGATAATCGCCGCGCATTCCGCGTTAGCCAGCATTTGGGCAGTGCCGGTCTTTTGCACGTTGAGGATTTTGCCGCGAATCGGGAACAGAGCTTGAAATTCGGAGTTCCGAGCAGCTTTCGCGGTGCCCAGCGCAGAATCGCCCTCCACGATGAACAGCTCGGATTTCTCGACGTCGTCACTGCGGCAATCCACAAGTTTCGTCGGGAGAGTCGAGGTTTCCAGCGCGTTTTTCCGTCGCGTAATCTCTTTGGACAGCCGAGCGGACAGGCGTGAACGCATCTCTGCCACGATTTTGTCCAGAAGGGCGGAAACCTGGTTTTTATCCTCGCGTTTCCGGGAGTTCAGCTTTGCTTCCAGCTCCTCAGTCACGACTTTGGTCACAATCGGCTTGACTTTGGCGCTGCCCAGGGCTTCTTTTGTTTGCCCCTCAAATTCGGGTTCGGGCAAGCGCACGGTGATGACGGCGGTCATGCCTGCCAGAATGTCCTCTTTCTCGATTTTCGATTCTTTAGCGCCCAGTTTCAGACGCCGTGAGTTGGCTTGGATTGCCGCGCGCAGGGTTTTCACCAACCCCGCTTCGAAGCCCGCCAGGTGCGTGCCACCGACCGGGGTTTCGATAATGTTTACGTAGCTTTGTTCCACAGTGTCATAGCCCACTCCCCAGCGCAGCGCCACGTCGACCTCACAGGTGCGCTCCATCTCTTTAGGCTCCAAATGACCCGTCTGTTGGTTCGGCACTTGCACAATCTCCATGAAGGTGCCGCTCCCCTGTAACTGCCAAGTGTCAGTGATGGCACGGTCCGGCGCGAGATAGTCCACAAAGTCGACCGTACCGCCCTTGTGCAAGAACGTATCGGTGAGAGTTTCCTCTCCACGCAGGTCGGTGATGGTGATGGCCAGACCGGGAACCAGGAACGAGGTTTTGCGCGCCCGATTAGACAGGTCCTCGTAGCTGAAGTCAACCTCCTTGGGGAAAATCTGGTAGTCCGCCCAAAAGCGTACCCGCGTCCCGGTGGTACCTTTCTTAACCTTGCCGAGCTTCGTTAGCTTGGAGGAATCCTCGAAAGGTAGGAAAGCGTTGTTGGGGTTCAGTTCCTCCGTGTCGCTGAACACGCCGGGTTCGCCCCTACGAAACTGCAATCCGTGGGTGTAACCATCCCGGTCGACCGCCACGTCCATACGGGCGGACAGGGCGTTGACCACCGAGGCACCCACCCCGTGCAAACCTCCCGCGACCTTGTACAGTCCGGCATCGAATTTGCCGCCCGCGTGCAGTTTCGTGTAGACGACTTCCACACCGCTCAAGCCCGTGCCGGGCACTTCGTCTATCGGCACGCCACGACCGTTATCGCGCACTTCCGCTGAATGATCGGGATAAAGCACGACTTCGATGTGGTCACAGAACCCAGCCAAAGCTTCATCGACCGAGTTATCGATAATTTCCCACAGGCAATGCATGAGCCCGCGCTTATCAGTCGAGCCTATATACATAGCGGGACGCTTGCGCACCGCCTCCAGCCCTTCCAAGACGGAAAGGTGGTGGGCAGAGTAATCAGAGACATCTTTAGCTGTAACCACGGGCTATATCCTATGCGCCGTGGCGCTCCGGTTCAGGTTGCCTTGCCGGGCAACCCGCTTTTTGTCCCCCGTGCTCTCGGTTTTCGCTTTATGTGGTCCAGGTAAACCGCTGGTAGACTAAAAAGCCGATAAGGCATGAAACCCACGACACAGGAGGCGTCACCTTTGGAGCTGAAAGTTAAGACTTTTGCGCAGCTTAGTAACACGGAACTGTATGCAATCTTGAAACTCAGGGTTGATGTTTTCGTGGTCGAACAGGCTTGCCCCTACCCGGAAGTTGATGGGCGTGATGAGGATTCTCTGCACGTGTGGCTGGAAGAGGACGGCGAGATTCTGGCTTACTTGCGTGTTTTGGACCGCGGCGTGGAGAGCGAATATGTCGCAATCGGCCGCGTTATTGCCGCGCGCCGCCGCCAGGGCTTGGGTTCTGAAATCATGAAAGCGGGAATACGTGTAGCCCAAGAGCGTTTCCACGCCGAAGCCATCTATCTGGAGGGACAGGTCTATGCCCAGGGGTTCTATGAAAGCCTCGGGTTCCGCCAGATTTCCGAGCCCTACTTGGAGGACAATATCCCCCACATCAAGATGCTGCGCGAGGCTGACCCGAGCTAGGTGCCGCCCGCACCGGATTGCGCAAGCTATACTCCTTTTCTACACGCAGGTGTCCAAATTGAGCTGAATCCGCGCTTTTTCGCGTCATATCTGGTAACAAGACTCAGAGATGCGGATCTAAACAGTATCCGGCTGTAATGTGGCGGGGAGCATACGCTCCCCGCCACCCGGTTTTTTACAGTATGAAACTGCTTTAGGTGCAGTTACTTCTCATCCGACTTGTAATCTGCAGTGAACCACAATGGATTGTTCTCATCCTGCCCCTGAGTGTCACCTTGCACATATTCACCCCACCAGAAGCACTTCAGAACCCCGCCATCAGCTGCACAGCTGTAGTTTGCCCCTTCACCAGTGGTACGTTCCAACCGTTTGCCAATGGGGAACGGTTTGATCCATTCGGGATGTTCAGCACCAGGGCGGCACTGGGAAGGATAGAACCTGAGAGGGTCATGTTCCTGTGCTGCCACAGTGCCTCCCCATCCGTTGATGATTGATGGATCCGTGTCATTACCGTAATCTCTGTAATTCGGATCGGTAAACCAACGTTGCGCCAAATCCAAGTTATGGAATAACCAGCCCATTTCATCCACTAAGCGTTGGGGAGTCATCCCTGTCTTTGGCTTAGCATAAAAGAACATCGGGACTTCCCAACCAGCATCGGCAATCAGACGGAACTCATTGCCTGAATTTTCAAGGCAATATGAATAAGAAGCAGCAATAGCCTCGTTACGGTGGTACTGCGCTGGACCTGCTAATGGGTAGTTGGCGCGCATTTCTGCGAGGGTCATGTCTGCCAGTGGTTTCTTGGGGATTATGCCGGTGACAGCGGCTTGAACGGTAGCATCGGGCATGACGCCGGTCCCGCCGATAATCATAAGTTTGCTAGCA
>NZ_GL385912.1:0-121074 GCF_000146285.1 Mobiluncus curtisii subsp. curtisii ATCC 35241 | reverse complement strand
GCGGCTCCGCCGCTGCCACCAAGCCCACCCGCACACCGCCCACCACAAGCGAACATCACCCCTCAGAAGAACACATGCACGAACGACCGATCCCAAACCAAAATCCGCGCCGCGGCTCCCCTTAGCCTTCGCAAAACCGCTGGTAGACCCGTTTACAGCTGAATCAGGTTGCACCAAAGCGAAACGAAATCGGTCATTCGCGCACGCCCGCTAGATTCCCCAGCGGGAATAAACAGTGGGATTTGGGCTGCAGCTGCCATTATTGGCAGCTGCAGCCCTATTTCCACCTTTAATCCACACAGAACGCGATACCCAGGAAGGTTTCAAGCCCATTGACACTGAAATTGAGGTTATAAACACAGGTATTTAGGCTGGTGGGGCGAGGAGCGTTGGGGGTGACTCAGCGAGAGGCTGGAGGGTGAGCGTTTTGCGACAACAGTCACGCAAAACACGAAAGAACACTCCCCCTACCGCCTCTCACAAACGCCCCCAACAACGAAGCGCCCACCACTAAAACCGATACACTGTTAACGCGATGGCTCACTCGCTTCGCGATGCCCCCTCCTGCTTGGAGCTACAGCGGCGCGACGTCTCCCAAACGTCGCTTCTACGCCTCCTCCGCCATTAACGCGATGAATTACTCGCTTAACGGGGGTAGCGGTTAGTTCAAGTAATCGCGCAAAGATTGAGAACGAGCCGGGTGACGCAGCTTGGACATTGTCTTGGCCTCTATCTGGCGGATACGCTCGCGGGTGACCCCGTAGCGGCGCCCGATTTCGTCCAGAGTCTTGGGCTGACCGTCCTTGAGACCGAAACGCATGGCAATCACGCCAGATTCTCGCTCGCTCAACGTGTCCAAAACACGTTGTAGCTGTTCTTGGAGCATCATAAAGCTAACCGCATCGGCAGGCACTACTGCTTCGGAGTCTTCAATCAAATCCCCGAATTCAGAGTCACCGTCCTCACCCAGCGGAGTGTGCAGGGAAATCGGCTCGCGACCGTATTTCTGGACTTCCACGACCTTTTCTGGGGTCATTTCAAGTTCTTGCGCCAGCTCATCAGGGGTGGGTTCGCGTCCCAGATCCTGCAGCATTTGGCGTTGCACCCGCGCCAGTTTATTAATGACTTCCACCATGTGTACCGGAATCCGGATGGTGCGCGCCTGGTCTGCCATAGCACGGGTGATGGCCTGACGAATCCACCAGGTGGCGTAGGTAGAGAACTTGTAGCCCTTGGAATAATCGAATTTTTCTACCGCACGTATCAGACCTAAGTTGCCCTCTTGAATCAAGTCAAGGAACAACATACCACGTCCGGTATATTTCTTTGCCAGGGCCACTACCAAGCGCAGGTTTGCCTCTAGCAGGTGATTCTTTGCCATCTGCCCGTCTTGAACGACATAGTGCAGTTCGCGAATCTGTTTCGGAGTCATGGTTTCCTGCTTAGTCTTCAACAGGTGCTCCGCGTACAGACCAGCTTCGATGCGCTTGGACAGGTCCACTTCCTGTTCCGCGTTCAACAGCGCGACCTTGCCGATTTGCTTCAGGTAATCCTTGACCGGATCGGAAGTCGCCCCAGCTACGGTCACCTTTTGAGCCGGCTCGTCCGCATCATCTTTTTCAGAGAGGGTATATTCCGCACTGGTTGAGGATTTAGCTTTAGACCCTAGTTTGGTATCTTTCGATTTATCCTCGTGGGAAGCGTCTTCGTCCTCGTCGTCTTCAGTATCCTCAGTGTCTTCCTCACTGTCTGCATCATCTTCTTCTTCGTCGTCGCCCTCGAGGTCTGCTAAATCCTCGATTTCCGGGTCTTCCAGCTCGCCTTCATCAGGTTCGTTGTCCTTATCTTCGACTTCTTCCTCGATTTCGTCCTCGACTTCGAGTTCCGGAGATTTTACAGACTCTTCAGGTAGTTCTTGATTGGTTGCAGACTTCCTCCGCTTCGTACCCGTGCTCGTCTCCGTGGCTTTTGCCTTGGAGCTCCGGGTTTTCCGAGTAGTGGTCTTTTCACCTGATTTGGCACTGGATTTTGCTCTGGTCTTGGTGGTGGATTTCGCCGCGGTTTTCCCTGCAGTTTTAGCGCCAGTCTTTGTGCTAGCTTTCCCGCCAGATTTAGCAGCGGTCTTGGTAGCCTTCGCTGCGGCGCTCTTGGATCCGGTCGATGCCTTAGATTTCGTTGCAGATTTGGCGGTTGATTTCGCCTCCGACTGCGCCTTAGAGACTTTCTGTCCCGCCTTGGTGCTAGCTTTCCGAGTGGTGGAACCAGCTTTGGCGCCTGCTGCCTTGCCGACAGTCTTCCGAGTGGTAGTAGGGCTGGTTTCGCCTTGATTTTCAAGGGACTTTTCGCTGGTAGACACCGAGAACCTTTCGCATTGAGGAATTGTTTCAAAACGTACAAGGCACAATTATAATTTCATACTAACAAAATTGCTCATGACATGGTAAATTTGGGTCATGCTCGAGGAAATTTCCCTAATAGCTGACGTGCGCTCCGGAGTCAGCGCCCGACTTGCCGAGCCGTGGAAATATTGCAACAGCAAAGCCTTAACAAACGCGCAGCTAGACGGATTCTCTGCCCCCGCTAGCGGACTACTCACCCGGGGTAAGCGTTTCCGAGCCATCGCCGCCTACATGGGTTGGATTAGCGCCGCCGGTCCCCTGCGGACAGGTGAGATTCCCGACCAACTGCTGGACCTGGGCGCCAGTCTCGAGCTGTTTCAAACCTCAGCTCTGGTTCATGATGACATCATCGACAATGCCATAAAACGTCGCGGTCTACCTGCTGCGCAAATCGCGTTTATGACGTCTTTCCCCATGGGTGGACCTCGTTTCGGCGATTCCGCTGCTATCTTGTGGGGAGACTTGCTCTATGCGGCTGCAAACTCTTACTTTTCCCAGGCCATCAGCACGCTTTCTGTGGAAAATGCCCATCGAGCCAGTAATTTCTTCGTTACGATGCAAGCCGAAGTGGCTTACGGACAGTTCCTCGACCTTTCCGCAGAGACTCGTGAGCTCTCACCTGATATGCCCCCCTCTCGGGAGGCGGCTATGGAAATTATCAAGCACAAGACCGCGCGTTACTCTGTAGTAATACCGCTGCTGTTGGGAGCGGCGTTGCGCGGCGCCAGTGATTCCCTCATTGAGCAATTGGAAGGATTCGCCACTCCTTTGGGCGTGGCTTACCAGCTGCGTGACGACGATTTGGGGATTTTCGGAGATCAAGAACTGACCGGAAAACCCTCCGGTGACGATATTCGTTCTGGGAAACGTACTGCACAGCTCGCTCTCGCTTGGGAAATGACTGATGACCGAGGGCGAGACTACTTGATGCGCTACTGGGGAGCGCCGGACTTGACCCCACCCATCATCGACAACATTTGCGCCATTATCACCGGTTCCGGAGCGCGACGCGCGATTTCTGACCTGATGAATGAGCACCTGGAGCAATCCCAGGAATTCCTAGACGCTATGCCGTGCGACGCAGAGGTGAAACGACAACTCGCCGCTTTCGGTTCCTCCCTGGTGAACCGCGCCAGCTAATCAGCACTAACTATTCAGAGTGCCAAAGCTCCTGCCACCCTACGCACAGCTTTCTTGCGTCCCGCCCGCAGTGCATTCAACGGGGTGTCCCCTAGGCTGTCGTCCACGCTGAGCATCCAGTTCATTGCTTCGACATCGCTGAACCCGCCATCACGCAACAGGATCAAGGTACCCCGCAGGACCTCCAAGGGTCCGCAATAATCTCCCGCCGATTCAGCTGGCACCAGGAAGACCTGGGGAATACGCAGCTTTCCATCCTCTGGTGAGGGCAACGCTAGCAAAGATAATTCTTTGAGCCAGGAGCGGATAGCTTTCGGTTCCACACCCAGATAAGCCGCCGCTTCGCTGATAGTCAGCCAGATATATTCCTTCCAGATTTCACTCACAATGCAAAACTAATGCAAAAAGCGGCGCGTCACGGGGAGGGACACAGAAATACGGAACAATTTAACCTAGACTTTTGGGCGTGAGTGACAAAGAAACGGAAAATTTCGACGGTACCGGAGCAACGACCGCGGTACCAGCACCCAAACCCACTTCTACAGGACGTCACTCCAACGGCAACATGCCCGATTCTTTCCCGCCTGCCCAGCCCACCCCCGCCAGCCCTCAGGCGCCGCGGGAACCTACGGATCACTTGGTGGGACAGACTATTGATGGTCGTTACGTCATTGAAAAGAGACTCGCCCGCGGTGGGATGGCTACCGTGTATCGGGCACGAGACACGCGCCTGGACCGACCGGTAGCATTGAAAATTATGTACCCCCACCTGGCAGAGTCCCAGGACTTCGTCGCCCGGTTTCGCCGGGAGGCTCGAGCGGCAGCAAAACTGACCCATCCCGGTGTGGTCGCGGTGTATGACCAGGGTAGTGCCCAAGGCTCTAGCTACCTGGTGATGGAACTGGTAAAGGGTCCTAACCTGCGCACCTACCTGCGTTCACGGGGATGCCTGCCGGTCAGTGAAGCCCTCCAAATCACCAGGGAAATTCTCCAAGCCCTCGCCGCTGCGCATCGCTCCGGTCTGGTTCACCGTGACGTGAAACCGGAAAACGTGCTGCTGCCAGAAACTGGTCAGGTAAAGGTCGCCGATTTCGGTTTGGCGCGTGCCGCCTCCGAAGTTACCGCTGCCACTACCGGTTCAATCTTGGGGACAGTGGCGTACCTGTCTCCCGAAACCGTGTCGGGAACAGCCGCAGATTCCCGCGTGGACGTTTACGCCACCGGCATCATGCTTTTCGAGCTTTTGGCTGGAGTCCCCCCGTTTTCCGGCGATTCTCCCATCCAAATCGCCTACGCCCACGTGAACCAAGACGTTCCACGCATCAGGGAGACCCAGCCCTGGGTGCCACAGTCCGTCGATGACCTGATTGCGAAACTCACGACACGGGATCCTGCCAAGCGACCTTTGAACGGGGATGCTGCCCTGGAACTGGTTGACGAAACCATTGCTGGGCTGAGTCCCACCGAAATGGCGCTGCACGGCGACGCTCAGCCCGCACCCGACGCTGTTGAGGTCGACTCGGATCAGGAATTAACGCCGACTCTCAACGAAGTTCCCCTGCCCGGTGCCCCTGGCTCCCCTACGCATCACAAGTCTTGGTGGAAGCGCCGCCGGGAACGTCGGGCAAATTCCGTGCGGAACTCTGATACCCCATCCACAGATACTTCCCACCGAAAGACGCGGTGGTTCTTAATTGGGGGAATTATCGGCGCCATAGTCCTGCTAGCGGCTATCCTGACCTGGTTCTTTATGTGGGGACCGGGTTCGTATCGACCCATGGTGGACGTGGTCAACCAACAGTGGTCGGATGCCTCCAAATCCCTCACTGCCGCCGACGTAACTTTTGAACGTGTGGATGTGTTTGATGACAACGTTCCTGCCGGGAACGTAGCCCGTACCGAT
This sequence comes from Mobiluncus curtisii subsp. curtisii ATCC 35241, assembly GCF_000146285.1. GTDB lineage: Bacteria > Actinomycetota > Actinomycetes > Actinomycetales > Actinomycetaceae > Mobiluncus > Mobiluncus curtisii. The sequence continues at coordinate 115,632 of NZ_GL385912.1, read as the reverse complement.
CCAGCGCCGGGGAAACCCTTGGGACGTTTCCAGAAGGCAAAGATTTTTGTCTCCAAGGGCGTCGAAATGCTGACGATGCCCGATTTGACGGGAAAGACTCAGGAAGAGGCCTTGGAGCTGGTGAAAAAGGCTCGCTTCAATGCCCCGCAGGTCAGCGAGGAATTCCATGACACCGTGCCGGAGGGGCAGGTTTCTGCCCAAGACCCTGCACCCAATGCCAGTGTGCCGCACAACACGATAGTTAAAGTTACGGTTTCCAAAGGTCGTCAGCCGGTTACGATGCTAGATTTGGTCGGCAAACCAGGTTCGGAAGCTCAAAGTGAATTGACCAAGGTTGGTTTACAGCCACAGGTTAAGGAAGAATTCTCGGATGGCGTTCCCAAAGGCAAGGTCATCAGCCAAAGTGTGGCTCCCAACACGACCCTCCACCATCTCGACCAAGTGACCCTGGTGGTTTCTAAAGGTCCAGAGATGGCAGCAGTACCGAATGTATTTGGTAAAAGCGAAGGCGAGGCCCGCTCTGCCCTGGAGTCAGCTGGATTCACGGTGAATGTAAAGCGTACTTTCGGAGATTCCAAGCGGGTCTTGAATTCCAATCCAGGTGCCGGAACCCAAGCTAAAGTCGGATCCACGGTAACGATTACTCTGTTCTGAACGAACTTAAACCCGGCGGACCGGCGTCGCGACTGCCATTCAGAGTCTCCGGCAGGTTAAAGCGTTGCCACCGGTGACTGATTAAAAACCTAGCGCCGGGAAGTTCTCTAAATCTGCCGGTTGGATGCCCGGTTTCGCTTGCGCCAGCATTTGCGCCACTAAGAAAGCCAGTTCTAGAGCCTGTTGGTGGTTCAGACGCGGATCCACCAGGGTTTCGTAACGGTTTGCCAGGGCGGATTCGTCGATAGTTTCCGTACCGCCAACAATTTCGGTCACGTCCTCGCCCGTCAGTTCCACGTGAATGCCCCCCGGAACTGTCCCGATAGCCTCGTGAGCGGCAAAAAATCCCCGCACCTCGTCCAGAATCGTCTCAAAGTGACGAGTTTTGTAGCCCGAACCGGTCTTTACCGTGTTGCCGTGCATCGGATCGCACATCCACACCAGAGGAGTGCCGGTGTCTTTGCCGGCTTGCAGCAGGGGGGGAAGTTTTTCCCGGATATTGCTGGCTCCCATCCGGGTGATGAAAGTCAGGCGTCCCGCCACGCCCTCTGGGTTTAACCTTTCCACCAGCCCTTTCACATCATCGGGAGTCGAGTTTGGTCCGAGCTTAACGCCCAGAGGATTTTTCACCTGTGACAGTAAAGCCACGTGCGCCCCGTTCACTTGACGGGTGCGTTCTCCAATCCACAGGAAGTGTGCGGAAGTGTCATACAAATCACCGCTGATGGAATCCACGCGGGTCAGGGCGTTTTCGTATTCCAGGAGCAACGCTTCATGCGAGGAATAGAAATCAGTGGTTCGCAGCGCATCGGAGGGAACCCCGGTAGCTTTCATGAACTGCATTGCCGCGTCAATCGCGGTAGCCAGGTCATCGAATTTTGCGTACGCCCGGTTACGCATAAAGCCTTTGTTCCACTCGTGAACTCGGCGCATATCGGCGTAACCGCCCTGGGTGAAAGCCCGAATCAGGTTCAGTGTGGCAGCTGAATACTGGTAGCAGGACATCAGCCGGTGCGGGTCAGGAGTACGCGACTCTGCGGTGAACTCGTGTCCGTTAACGGCATCGCCTCGGTAGGACTCTAACGTCACGCCGTCACGAGTTTCTGTATCAGCAGAACGGGGTTTGGCATACTGCCCCGCCATGCGACCCATTTTGATGACGGGCAGTCCCCCACCGTAAGCCAAAACGACTGCCATCTGCAGGATGGTCTGAATTTTCAGTTTCAAGTGGTCGGCAGTGGATTCAGCAAAAGTTTCGGCACAATCTCCGCCAGTCAGCACGAAAGCCTCCCCGACACAGGCTTGTGCCATCAAGTGTTGCAGTTCATTGACTTCCCCGGCAAAAACCAGTGGCGGACGCTGCTTCAATGCTGCACAGACCGCAGAGACCTGGTCTGGGTCAGGATAGCGCGGCTGCTGGAGGGCAGGTGCGCCACGCCACACAGTTTCAAAATCTCTAAGTGCATTCAAGACCATTTTCGCGTTTCCATTTCGTGTTTGCCATTAAAAAGCCCCGCTCCGGGCAACTTTCTACAGTTTAACCCGGAGCGCGGCGAGTGAGAAAACCTAAAAAAGCCTAGGCTTGACCAATCTCCTGGAGCATCTGGCGGAACCACGGCAGGTTCACGTCGAAAGGCTTGCCACCCTTGATGCGCTGGAAATCAATACAGCTCAGACGGTTACCATTTTCTTCATCGTGCCCAATAACCCCGGATTCTCCGGCGATGGCACACTGCACACCCAGGTCCACCATGCCCTTGATGAGCTGCAAGTCAGCTTTATTGGACGGGGCAGAACGGGCGAAATAGCCAGATTTTTGAACCAAGACTTTTTCCGCGTCGACTGCCTGGGCGAAACGTTTGGCAAAGTATTGTCCCGGATTGATTTCATCCAGACGCACGTGACCGAACGCATCACGATTGACGACCTGGTTTTGGGCTTCCATCTCTGCCACGATGTCCATGACCCCGGCACCTTCAGACAGGAAAATGTTGACCGTATCGTTTTCGTCCATAATTTTCTTAAGGCGCTTGCCTTCGGACTCAATGTCCATGTGCATTTCCGGCACATAGATGCCGTTAATATCCCAGTGTTTGCGATCCAGCCCGACCGAAGGCACAAAGGTTTGCTGGTCCAGCCACTCGCGATACAGCTTTGCCGAGTAAGCCGTCAACCAGCCACAGTTGCGTCCCATTACCTCGTGGACAATCAACATCCGCGGAGATACCCGGGATTCCGAAATGATGTGTTGGGCAAATATGGAAGTATTTTCTGCCGCGGTGTAGGCACCTAAGGATTGGCGAATCGGCACCACGTCATTGTCAATCGTCTTGGGCAGCCCCACCACAGTGAGGTGATAGTTGTGCTCCTCCAGATAAGCTGCCAAATCGGCAGCGGTCGTGTTCGTATCGTCCCCCCCAATGGTGTGCAGCACGTCTACGCCGTCCTTCACCAATTGGTCCGCGGCGACTTTCAGCGCATCCTCGCCTTCCTTGATGAGACCGCGCTTCACCAGGTCGGCGGTGTTCGTCAACTTGACCCGAGAGTTCCCGATGGGTGAACCACCGTAGAGCTGCAACCGGGCGGCATTAGCCCTGGCATCATCATCAATCTGCAAGTATTTGCCGGTGAGCAGACCGTGATAGCCGTGCTCGTACGCGATGATGTCCACCTCCGGTTCCAACTCGGTGTACCGTTCAATCAACATGCCCACCGCGGTGGACAGACACGGCGCAAAACCGCCCGCTGTCAACAGAGCCACTCGTTTCAGAGCCATATTTCTGCCTTTCTTGTTATCCTATTTCTTTACATTCTGGGGTTCGTCGCCTGGTTGGGCGGCTACATCTGGTTGTGTATCGGATTGTCCCTCCGCGGGAGATGCCTCCGCCGTACCGACCTCACTAGCGGCGGTTTCGGAGTCTTTGCTGGTTTCCTTGCTGGTTTTGCGCTGTATCTCCAAACGCTTTTTCACATTGGCGGCATATTCATCCACGTATTCCTGCCCGGACAGCAGCATCAGGTCATACATGACTTCGTCGGTAATGGAACGCAGCACATAGCGGTTGTTTTCCATGCCCTTGTAGCGAGAAAAATCCAGAGGTTTCCCGATGATGACACCGATACGTTCCAGCTTCGGGATGGTCTTGCCGATGGGCTGCGATTTGTTCGTTCCCACCATTGCCACCGGAATAATCGGAGCGCCACTGATGAGAGACAGTCGGGCAATCCCCGTTTTACCGCGATAAAGCCTGCCGTCCGGAGAACGCGTGCCTTCGGGATAAATACCGAATAGGTCGCCGCGTTCCAAAACTTGCAGTCCCTTATCCAAAGCGACCTGGGAAGCCTTACCACCGGAACGATCCACTGGAATGACCCCCACGGACTGCATAAAATGCTTGGTAATCCAGCCCTTTATACCGGTACCGGTAAAGTAATCTGATTTCCCGACGAAAGTAATTTCCCGTTTAATCATCAATGGCAGGAACACTGAGTCAATAACCGCGAGGTGATTGGAAGCCAAAATTGCCGGACCGGTTTCGGGAATGTTATCTGCTCCGCGTATCCACGGCTGAAACAAGAGGTGCAACAACGGTCCAGCGACAAACTTTGGAAATCTGTACACAGTCGATACCTCCAGTGCCCACAGGGCTTCATGTATAGTTCAATTATGACGTTTCGTAATCGAAGCGGTCACAAGGATCGCAATGAGGAAACCCCTGAGGAAGTAAACCGTCGTTTCGAGCAACTCGCGGCGGCTACTCCTGAACTCGGAGGTTTCGGACCTCGGGACTGGACCCCAGTGGAAGACACCGAAGGTTTCGTAGCGCCCAATCCCCCATTACCGACTTTGCGGACCCGCACCAAGGTCGGCTGGCTGCTGCTGGCTGCCGCCATCATCGGCTTCGTAGTCTTGGGAATTACCCAGCCGATTTACTCGGCAGTGGCAGCTACTTTGTGTTTGATTGCCCTAGCGGTGGGTTTAGGTTTGCTGCTGCCCCTCCGCCGTCACTAAGGCATTCAGGCAGTCTCTGCAAGAGCCTGTCGCAAGGCAGCCATCACCGCGTCTGCCTCATAAGGAGCGGGCACGCTATAGCTCGCTCCAGACCAGCGTGACATCCATTCGTCCTGTTGACGAGCCACCAGCATGATGATAGGCGGGACCTTATCCGCATGGATATTAAGCCAACGCGCCACTGACTGTCCACCCTCCTGATAGGTTTCTGCGTCAAGCACCAGTGCCGCGTAGCGGTCTTCGGCAAAATTTTGTTTCACCGCATCCGACGTCGCTACTTCCTGCCATTCAATCGGTGGCATATCAAAACTACCGCTGAGTCCGGCAGCATCCATGACAGCTTGACGAGTATGGGGATTGCCACTGAAAAGCATGACTTGCACGGCATCAGTGCCAGCTTTTGCTTCCATAGAATTCGCTCCTTTACTGAAGACATAAACATTTTACCTACCTATTGGGTGCACACCAAACAGTTCAGCATCCCCCACGACCGTCGGGTGTCACCCCTCCGGTCGAGCCGAAAACCCTTGTGACGTCCGCCCTATCCCAGGGTCGGAAGAGCGATAGCGTCTACAATATCGACAATCTGGACTACTCCGCGCGGCGCGGATTTGTTCGGAGGTCCCACCATCACCAGGCGGGAACCGACATTTTTCCCCACGGCTTTCATGGTTTCCGCATCCGCCCACAAAACTCCCTTACCGTTAATCCAGGTAGAAGTGGGTTTGTCACCCCAAGAACCAGAAACAACCACATATCCCACTTGGTCGCCAGCTTGAATAGGCTGTCCCTGACCTTCCAAAGTCCAAACGTTAAAAGGCTTGCCGGGAACTTTTGAACCTTCGATATAAGCCGGTTGCGGTTCGGTGCCGGGTCCGCAATAGATACGCAGACCGTCAGGAAGTTTTGCCCCGGTGGGCTTTGACTGCCCCAAAAGTTGGGTGTAGGCGGCCAATTGGGTTTCCTCCATCACGGGAGGCGCGAACAGAATGTCTATCACGAAAACCAAGGTTTCACCGGCTAACGGGTGATTCTTGCCCGGCAGAGGCTGACCGGCGTCTTTGGCAGCTTGTTCCCGTTCCGTAAGCTCCCCGTAGGCTAGGCGCGGCGGAATGACAAGCTCAATCCGATCGCCAACGTTGCGTCCTGCCAGACCCCATCTCCAGCCTTCAATAATGTTGCTGCCCAGAGAGAAAGAAGCGGGTTCACCTTTTTGCCAGGAGTCGTCAAAAACCTCACCGTTCCACTTTTGTCCCTTGTAGTGGACGATGACGTCTGCGTTTGCCGAAACTACTGTCCCGGTGCCTTCATGCAAGACCGTACGGATAAAATCTTTCGGAGCCGGTCCTGTCCCCGCCGCAATGTTCGGTTCCGTTCCGAAACCATCGGAAGGGTCGACGGCAGGAACCGGTCCATTTTCCACCGGCTTAACCGCTGCGGGTTCCGCAGACGTGGCTGGGGTAATGGTGTTCACACAGTTTTTCGGATTGGCAAGCGGAGCATTTTGCTCCTTAGGGGTCTCTTGGCAAGCTGTCAAACCCGCGACCACTAAAGCAAACAGGGAAAGTACCGCTAGTCTCTTCTGTAGGTATTGCAAGATTGCTCCTCTTTTTCCAAAATTCAGGTTTTGTGTCCCGCTCGCTGCGGTATTAACGACTGGAATCGTAAGCGGCAACCAGCTGTAACAAGGTTGCCTGGGGGTCAGCAGTGGGCGTAGCCGGAGTGATGACCAAGACCAGACTTCCCAATGGCAGATCAGCCAGTCCCATGGAATCAGCTGAAACTGAAATCATCTCACTGGCATTCCAGTCCGCAGCGGTGGTCTGTCCGTTCCAATCTGTGCTGACCCGCTTCACAATGACGCCCTGTCCCGCTTTAACCGCCGGACCGTCACCGGTGGCGTAGACTGCGGTGTCTTGGGCAGAGGGATATGCCCCAGCTGCGGCAGTGTTCAGAGTGTAAGCTCCCTGTCCGTCCGGGTTGATGCTAATACCGTTTGGCAGCGGGTTATTGGTCGGAGTGACTTGGAACTTGGAGGCGGCGTCTGGAGACACTGCTAAACGCACGTCGACCACGTAAGCTAGCGTATCGTCCTTTTTAACCCCGATACTGCTGGAACCCATCTCACCGTATGCCTGGCTCGGAGGCAAAATCATCAACACCCGTTGACCGACCTTGACCCCACGGAGTTCTTTCCAGCCTTCGATTGGCGGGTGAGCCAGTGAAATCGCGCGAGGACCGGCAGTATCAGTAATGGTGGAATCGGGCATTACGGCTCCGCCCCAAACTTTGCCGTAATAATCGACGACGACCAGGTCACCGTCTTTGACTTCTTCGCCTTTCCCGTCACCATCATCGAGAATCTTCATCACGGGCGCTTCCGGAGGCGGGGCTGCCGGGAAATTAATCTCCGGTATCGTCCCGAACTGAGGTGAAGCCACAGTGGGCATCTCGCTACCAGCAGGTTTAGAACAGGCAGTCAGCGACAGCGCGAGACTGGCAGCCGCTAGGGCGAAAGCAAATTTACGTAACACAATACTCCCCAGGAATACTCAAGTTCAGAATTGTCCAAACCCGATTTTACCTTGAACCAACCGACATTCGAACCTAATCGTCATTGACTTTGCAACTTTGTGTTTCCCGTTCCGTTGGATTGCCTTACGACGATAGAGAAACGGCGAGCCTACAGAACCAGGCTCGCCGTAACCTCCGGTTGATTTTTCTCTAATGGAATCTAGTGGAAAGATCCTCCGCAAGAACAAGTATTGGCAGCATTCGGGTTATCAATCACGAACCCGGTCTGAGCCAGGGTGTCCTGGAAATCTACGGTGGCACCAGCCAGATAGGGCACGCTCATTTTGTCGACAACCAGTTCCACGCCATCAAAATCGCGCACCGCATCGTCTTCGGACAGTTCATCGTCAAATTCGAGTTGGTAAATCAAGCCGGAGCAGCCTCCGGGAGCTACGCCCACGCGCAACCGCAAATCATCGCGACCTTCCTGTTCCAGTAAGGATTTAATCTTGGCTACGGCGGCATCTGTTAAAGTGACTTCGTGGGTCAAGGGAGAAGTCTCCATCTATATTCCTTTCATGAGAAAACACTGCAACTTAGTTTAACCTTATTTGCGCCGTTTTTCTTCCTCGGTTTCTGTACCCTCCCGAACTGGAAATATCAGCGCCGGTAGGCATTTGATTTCTCTCAATCGGGCAAACGCCACGTTTGACCCAAGATACGCCCCCACTGCGCGGCACTACGTGCGGGGTGTTCGGCGAGGAAGTAAGCTTGCGCGATGCCAGATTCCTGCAGCTGGCGACGTGACAGCGGGGAATCGGCAGCCAAAACCACCACCGGTTGAAGACCTCGCCGCGTCGCCCTCGCGACGACCAGGTTCGCTAAGTCAGTCGGGTCGGGGACGTCGGTGATTTCCGGCTGAATGACCAGGTACAAATCCGCCTGCGCATCCAGTTGGACTTGCCGAGGACTGGCAATCGTCAGTCCTCTCACAAGCGCCGTGCCGCCACTGTTCGGGGCGGGATTGGCTGGCGTGGTTAGGGCGGGACTCGCGTTTCTCGATTTCACCGGCTGCGACGACTGCGTTGACCGTAAATCTGCCACCTCTAGGTGCAGGGTGTCAGCCAGATGGTTCTGGCTCCAAGCGCCGCAAAAGTCCTGGGCAAATTCGGCGAATTCGGGGGTCGCCAGGATTTGTATCCGCACCGAGTGCCACCTAATTCTGGGGCGTGTTCGCATCCTTGGCTAGACGTCCCAATAACAGAGACTCAGCAAGCACTGCTCCCTGCAAATCCGCTATATCTTGGGACTCGTTCTCAGAGTGAGCGTTGGTGTAGGGATCCTCGACCCCGGTCACGAGGACTTCGGCAGCGGGGAAGAATTCCTGGAACGTGGCGATGAACGGAATCGAACCGCCTTGACCGATATTGACGCTCTTGACCCCAAAAGCATCAGTCAGGGCTCCGTGCATCAAAGCCAGCACCGGAGAGTCCAGGTTGGCGGCATAAGCTGGTCCAGTTTCCAGGCATTCCACACTGACCTCGGCACCGAAAGGAGCGTTTGCTACCAGGTAATCCGACAGCGCTTGCGCCGCCTTTTGAGGATCTTGACCGGGCGCGATACGCATCGAGATTCGTGCTTTCGCCTGCGGAATGATGGTATTAGAGCTGTTCGCCACGCTGGGCGCGTCAATCCCGATGACGCTGATAGCCGGCTGGGTCCACAGGCGGGAGGCAAGGTCCCCAGTCCCCGTCAGTTCCAGACCTGCCACGGCTCCCATTTGTTTCCGCAAGTCATCTTCCGGATAGTCCACGTCCGCCACCGTCTTCGTCACCAATCCGGGAACCGCCACACTGCCCTTCTGATTGTGCAAAGTAGCGAGGAGCCGGCACAGGCAGGTCAAGGCATCTACGGTGACCCCACCGAAAGCTCCGGAATGCACGGCGTGATCCAGAGTTTTGACGTTCACGTCTACGCTCAACACACCGCGCAGACCCGTGGTCAGGGCTGGCTGGTGAACGTCCCAGTTCCCGGAATCAGTCACGATGATGACATCGGCTTGCAGGAATTCCCGATTCTGTTCCAGGAAGGCGTTAAAGGTCGGAGAGCCGACTTCTTCCTCACCTTCGATAAAAATTTTCACATTGACGGGCAGTTTGTCTCCCCACGCGCGCAGCATTCCCAAATGGGTCGCTACCCCCGCGCCATCATCACTGGCACCGCGCCCATAGAGGCGTCCGTCGCGCTCCACTGGCTCAAACGGGTCCGAGTCCCACTTGTCCAAATCCCCCGTGGGCTGCACGTCATGGTGGGCATAGAGCAGCACGGTGGGAGCCCCAGCTGGTCCGGACTTTTCAGCCAAAATTGCGGGACGAGAAACCAGCCCGGTTTTCGAATCTGTCACGGTCACAATGCGTGCCGTCGCGCCGGCTGCTTCCAAATTTTTCACGATGTATTCCGCGCTGACCTGCATGTCCGAGGCATGTTCCGGCAGCGAGGACACCGCGGGAATCCGCACCAGGTCTTTCAAGAACTCGACGACATTGTTGAAATCGGCAGTTACGCGTTCGCGCAAGGTTACTTCCTCCACCGCATTTTCCTTTCCCTTTATTCATTTGCCGGTCGCTTTCCCGGTTTTCCAACATAAAAAATCTGTGGCATGATTTGCCTATCATGAGTCTATTAAAAAAGCCACAGCCCAGCGAATCTAAAAACCCAGGGGAATCTAAATCCTCCACCAATCCACGCCAAAAGAAGGGACCAACCCCCTCCCGAAAACAGCAGGAAGCCCGCAACTATCAAGGGCTGCTAGGCGTTGATAAGAAAATCGCGAAAGAACGAGCACGTGAGGAGTCCCGCCGTCGCTATGAACGTGAACAGGAAGGCTTACGCACCGGTCGCGAGGATTTGCTGCCTTATCAACATCGCGGTCAGGCTCGTCGGATGACCCGTGATTTCATCGATTCCCGCTATTCTTTTGCCGAATTTATGCTGGTCACGATGCTGGTGCTCATGGCTCTCAGCTTGATTGCTGTTTCTATTTTGAACCGACAAGACACTGAACTGGCACAAAAGGTCAACACATGGACCTTGTTTGGCTCATACGCAGCCTTGATTCTGGGCATGTTAGATGGCGGTATCATCGCAGGACGAGCCCACCGACAGTGCGTCAAGCGCCTGGGCTTGGAAAATATCCCACGTGGATTGCGCTGGTACGCCTTTACCCGCGCCATCATGATTCGCCGGTGGCGCAGCCCGAAGCCGCAAGTAGCGCGGGGCAAAGCTGCTAAGCAACAGCAAAATTCCCGGTAATTTCACAGGTTTTTATTAAAACACCGTAAATTCAGCGGTAGCGAAACCGCAAGAGTCTCCGCCCCGGTCCTAAAACTTATAGACTGGGCATCATGGAAACACGTTTTTTAGGTAACTCTGGACTTAAGATTTCTTCGCTGGTTCTCGGAAACTGGCTCACCCATGGCGCTCAAGTTGATGATAAGGCTGCTGAAAAAGCCGTTCGGGTTGCTCTGGAAAACGGAATCTTTACTTTCGATACCGCCGATGTTTACGCCAATGGCGCTGCCGAAAAAGTCTTGGGTCGGGCTTTGCGGGACGTGGATCGTCAGGACTTGGTGCTGATGTCCAAGGTTTATTGGCCGGTCAAGGGCTTCGGTCCGAATGACGCCGGACTGTCCCGCAAGCATATTTTCGAGTCTTGCCACAACTCGTTGAAACGACTGCGCACAGATTACCTGGATGTTTATCAGGCCCATCGTTTCGATTACGAAACTCCGCTGGAAGAAACCATGCTGGCTTTTGCTGACCTGGTGCGCGCCGGCAAGATTCTTTATGTCGGGGTTTCCGAGTGGTATCCCGACCAGATTCGTGATGCCGCGCATTTGGCTCGCGAACTAAAGATTCCCCTAATTTCTAATCAGGCTGAATATTCTCTGCTGTGGCGAGTCGTCGAGGACGGGGTCGTCGAGGCTTGCGAACACAACGGCATGGGACACCTGTGTTTTTCTCCTCTGGCACAAGGGGTGTTGACTGGCAAGTACCGTCCGGGAGAGACTCCGAAAGAAAAGACGCGCGCTGCCCACAAAGCTGGCGCCAAGTTCATGCGCCGGTGGATGCAGGACGACCTGCTGGCAGCGGTACAAGGCTTGCGCCGAGTGGCGGAAGAAGCCGGGTGCCGCATGAATCAGCTGGCTTTGGCATGGCTGCTGGCACGTCCCAATGTTTCCGGCGTCATCATCGGAGCTTCCAAAGCATCTCAGATTGAGGACAATGTAGGTGCCCTAGACGTAACTATTGACGACCATTTGAACGCTCTTATTGACGATGTACTGGGTAAATTCGTGGTTCATACGCAACCCGAAGATCATCCCAAGTCGCCGTTGCAGCGTCCCTAGTGCCGTTTCTCGACCGTCCCGATTAGACTTGCCATTATGTACAAGTTTGTGTTTCGTCACCTTTTCGTGAAACTCGATGCCGAGTGGGTCCACCGGCGCGCTATTGACTGGCTGGAATTTTGGGGGCGTTTCGGGTTGACCCGCCAGGTGGCTGCCCGGATAGTCCACCGCGGCGAACCAACTTTTACTTGGCCCCTGCCTCGTCCTAACTTCGATTCCGCCCCTGCGGGGACCAAGTTCCGGACTTACGGTCCCCTGGGATTGGCAGCAGGCATGGACAAAGAAGCCCGTGCAATCGCCATGTGGGACGCGCTGGGCTTCGGGTTCATGGAAATCGGAACCATCACTCCCCTGCCGCAACCCGGTAATGACCGTCCTCGCTTGTGGCGTATCCCGCAACAGCGTGCCCTGCGCAACGCGATGGGTTTCAACAATGAAGGTGCCCGTGCAGCAGCCCGCCGGCTTCGCCGCTGGCGAGCCGAATACGGCGAGCGAATCATCATCGGAGCTAATATCGGAAAGAATAAGGTCACTCCCCCCGAAAAAGCTCCCGCAGATTACCGTAAAGTCACGCGGGTATTGGCTGCCTTGGTGGATTTCCTGGTCATCAACGTGTCCTCCCCCAATACCCCCGGATTGCGTGACCTACAGGCAGTTTCCTCCTTGCGTCCCATCGTCAAAGCGGTGCAGCGCGAACTGGAGTCCCAAGGGCTATCCGAGCTGCCCGTGTTTGTAAAAATTGCTCCGGATTTGGTCGATGAGGACATTGCCGCGGTGGCACAGCTGACCATGGATGAAGGCTTGACTGGGGTGGTAGCGACCAACACGACTATTAAGCACGATTTGGGAGCCGGTGGAATGTCTGGAGAGCCATTGCGAAACCGCGCCCTGGAGGTCGTGAAATTATTGCGAGAACACCTGAGTCCTGAAAAAACCATTATCGGGGTCGGCGGTATCACCACTCCTGAGGATGCCCGCGCCATGCTGGCTGCCGGTGCGAACCTCATTGAAGGATTCTCGGCATTCATCTATGAGGGTCCCGCCTGGCCAGCACACCTGAATCGGGAACTGACCCACAGCTAGCTACTGACCGGGGAGAAACAGCCTGCACCCCACACGTATCGAGTCTGATTCCCGCCTAATCCCACCAAAAACGCCACAGCTGCTGATTCAGATGTTGGTTATGAAAGGCGTTGATTTCATCGGGACAAGCGTCCTCTCCCAATTCAAATCGTTTCAAACCGGCATAGGCGGCGTGTGCATCTTCGTTGTCAGTTGCAAGCCCCAGCAGCTGCGGAGAGACGAAAATAGTATCTATACTCAACCGTTCATCAAAGCGCTGGGGTCCAATCATGTATCCGGAAAAGAACGCCTCACCGGGATGCTTCGCCACGAACTGCAACAGATCCTGCACCCGCGGAGCGTAGTTTTGCCGCTCGTCCAATGCATTGGGCGGTATCACTTTCAACAGCTGAGTCGCTAACCACGCGTCCCCGTCCGAGTAAGGCAGATAGTCAACCATTTCCTCCACCTCCACATCGGGATATTCCCGTGCCATGTCGAACCACATCCAATCCGAGTAAGGCAGCGTGAGAGTGGTGACTCCTTCCATCACTGTCCAACCCCGAGGACCATAGATGCCGGGGTCCAGCAGCGGATTGCCGATGAGTCCCCGCAAACTTTCCAAAGACATGGTCTTTGCTAAGTTACAGCGCTCACAATCGCAGCTAACGTCGTGATGCGGTACTTCCTTTGCCCTCCAATTGCGCAGTTCCTGCATAATTTCCAAAGTCGCCATAGATGTTCCTTTCTGTTTCCCCCAGACCCGGCGGTAGTGTGACTTCTCGGTTTTCAGTGTTCTCGTAACCAGTACTAATGTCGAGAAAATATTTCGTTACCTGTGGAAAACCCAGATTTTTCCGCCCTTGTGGAAAACCTAGCAAATCCGCGTATTTTCGGTCTAAAGTTGGGATTTATAGAGAATAACAGGCACAATTAAGCGTGCTGATTGACTTGGATTCCCTCACTGCTTACCCGGAATATCTCCATGACTATACCCAGTTAAAAGACGTGAATCTGCGCCGCAGTCTGGAAGCCGAACAGGGACTGTTCATGGCGGAATCAAACGAAGTCATCGGTCGCGCCCTGCGCGCCGGGTTTACTCCGCGTTCCCTGCTATTGGCTCCGCATTGGTTAGAGATTATCCGCCCGTTTCTCGCTGCCAGCCCCGCCACCGGATTTGCCCCCGATGGTGGTCCCATTCCTGTATTCGTGGCTTCAGAAGACCTGTTGGAACGCTTGGTTGGTTTCCATTTGCATCGCGGGGCTATTGCGGCAATGCTCCGCAAACCTGCCCCAAATCCGCGTGAAATCCTGAAACATGCCTCGCGGGTCTTGATTCTGGAAGATTTGGTGGATCACACAAATGTGGGAGCAGCGGTGCGCAGCGCCGCGGCCTGCGGCTATGACGCAATTATGGTCACTCCCTCGTGCGCTGACCCCCTGTATCGCCGGGCAGTACGGGTTTCCATGGGCACGATTTTTCAAGTGCCTTGGACCCGGCTGGAGCGCTGGCCTGATCCGGCACTATTCCATGAGGCGGGGTTTGAACTGGCTGCTCTGGCATTGCGGGAGGACTCCCAGGATTTGCGAGATTACGCGATGGAACTGGGCGCTGCTCCGAGTCGAAAAGTAGCTTTGATTGCGGGAGCTGAACGGGACGGATTGAAACCGCAGACGATTGCTCGCGCCGATAAAGTGGTGCGCATCGCGATGGCTCACGGAGTCGATTCTCTCAACGTGGCAGGTGCTATCGCTATCGCCTGCTGGGCGACCGCCACAAACCGCCCGTAAACGGCTGCTCGCCAACCCAAACTTATGATTTCGACGCCAGCAACCGCTGCAGCCAGTCCAAAGTGTCCTCTGGGCCGCTCACCGCTTGACACGGCACCCCGGTTGACAACACCGGATAGTCATTGCCCCGTTCATCGAGACGGTCACCCAAGAACACAAGGTTGCGCGGTGTATATCCGGTCGATTCCAGCAGGGAACGGATGCCGTAGGCTTTGTCCACTCCACGAGCTGTGACATCCACCGAGGTCGCCCCACCGCTGCGTACCTCCAGCTGGGAGAGCCGTTCTCTCAAAGCTTTCACCAAAGCGGATTTTTTAGAACCATCTGGGTCCCAGGCTCGTTTTGCCGCGAGCGGGGCTTGCTGTCCCAAAGCGGAAAATGTCACCTGAGTGCCACGGTCCTCAATGATATTTCCCCACGGCGAGACAGCCCAGAAGCCGAGTTCACGAGCCGTCTTTTCGATGGTTTCAACAGCCTGTCGCCGCAGGTCCGCCGCCAAATCTCGACGGTAGACGCGCACCAGCCGCTCCGGTCTCGTGCCCGGTTCTATCCGGTAGTACTGGGTGCCGCAGGTGGGCAGCAGATGCAGCGTGCATTGCGAAGCCAGTTGATTGGCGAGTCGGGACAGAACTTGGGATTGGAACTGAGAGAGTTGACCACCAGAGATAATGGCGACCTCATAGCTGTTCAGCAGCTGAGCCAGGGCAACTGCCATCTCTTCGTCCAGGGGCATTTTTGAGTGCGCCAGTGTGTCGTCCAGGTCAAAAGCAACCAGACGCAAATCAGCAGGAAAGGTACAGTGCCAGCTCACGAGACAATCCTGGCAAGCTAGACCGTAAACCGAGCCATTCGCCGGTCCAAGGTGGACACGGCGTCCTGCACCACACTCATGTGTTCCTGGAACTGCTCAGATTGCGTATGGGCAGTATGGGAGAGTGACGCTAAGGACTGCGAGTGGGTAAACAGGTCCGCAGAGGACTCACGCACCTGTTCGATGCCGGTATTAGCTGTGGACAAAGCAGTTTCTTGACGGGTTACGTCCAGATTGACAGCCTGTTGGGACGTGCTCAGAGCCTCCAGCTGGGTCAACAGAAACTCAATGCGCTGTTCCCCGGCGATTGCCTGAGTCTGCAGCTGGGCGACCTGGCTGAGGACCTCACCGGTGGTTTGAGCTGTTTGCGAAGCCAAATCTTTGGCTTGGTTGGCAACTACAGCAAAGCCCCGCCCGGCATCCGTGCTGCGAGCGGCTTCAATGGTGGCGTTCAGTGCCAGCATGTTGGTTTGTTCAGAGATTACAGAAATATCTGTCATCAAAGTCATGATTTTTTCCACCGAGTGTTTCAGCTCAGTGACCGCGGTATTGAGATTGCGCGCGGCAGTGATGCCTTCCGAACGCAAGACTTCGTTGCTGGTGGCAATTTCGGAGAGATGCGCGATGTCCCCCGCTACCGCGGTACCGTTATCCGTCAAAGTTTGCGCTGTTTGTCCCAATTCCGTCCCCGTGGTAGACAGCCGGTTGCTGCTTTCAAAGACTCGATCGTTGCCCGTTTTGACGATTTCCGCTTGGTCGCCGGCAAGCGCGGCAAAATTCCGCAGTCCGTCCACACCACCGCGCAGATTAACCACCAGCGAGGACAGAGAAACCATCGCTTCGTTGACAGCCTTCGACATCTCCCCGATTTCGTCTTGGGCATAAATCTGGGCGCGTTTCGTGAAATTGCCCGCCGCGGAATCTGCCAGGGTCAGGGACACAGATTTCACCGAGCGACGGATTCGAGCCCGCATGGTAAAGCCGATTATCGTTCCCAGAATTGCCAAAATCCCTATCAAGATGACCTGAATAATGATTTGGGTGAAAATCTCACGCTGCTGGGCTTGAGGCTGACCTCCCAGAGAGAGGATTCGTTGCAATCCCACCAGCAGCAACACCACCGCTAGCGCGGAGAATCCAAAACTCAAAAAGGCGGTGAACCGGAACTGCCCCGCAATGGAAATCAGCTTTTGCCTCATGGCCGTTCCTCCGATTCCTCTGACTCCTCCGATGCTGACGGACGAGGCTCCTCCATTTCCGCAATCATCCGGAGGTTATGAATCATAGTGCGGGTGGAGGAAATAATTTCTTCCACCCTGTCGGATTCGGAATCTATATTTTGCAGACTGGTCTTAGATTCGGCAGCAGCCTCATTGATAATCTCGATTTCCTCACTTAAGGCGCGAGCCTGAGCGAGAGCTCCTGTGCAAGCTGCCTCCATCGACGCTACTACCGCAGCCTGATCCGCTACGGCTTGCGCAGAGACTTCCTGAGAGTCATTAATCTGGTTCAATTTTTCGGTGACATCGGCAGTCACACCGACAGCCCGGTCGCAGCGATCTTGAATTTCTGTAGAAGCCTCCGTCACCGCCGCCGCTGCCGTGCTGGTTTGCACCGCGAGTTCTTTAATCTGACCTGCCACAACGGCAAAACCCGCGCCGATTTCTCCGGCTTTCGCTGATTCGATGGTGGCGTTCAAAGCTAGCAAGCTGGTTCTTTCCGCAATTTGCGCGATTTTATCCACAGAAACAGAAATATCCTGGCTGTGGGATTGAAACTCTTGAATGACCTGAGAAATTTCAACCAAGTCCTGCACTTCACTGTGCCCAATCGCTAAGGCTTGCTCAGTGTGGCGAGCAATGTCACTACGGGATGCAGAAATCTCGGCAGCGGCAGCAGCCAGTTCCTCCGCTGACTTGGTGAGCTTCTGGGCTTGTGGTGTAACCGTGGCGACTTCCTGACTGACCTGTCCGCCGGTATCCCCCAAGGCATTGACCGCTACGTTCAATCCAGTTTGTTCCGCAGAAACTTGGTGATATACGCTCCGCGTTTCATTCATCAGCCGGCTGAGAGCTATACGAGTTTCATTCATCACCTGTGCCAAGTCGGACAGTTCATCATTGGTCACGCTCCTGGCCTCTACGGTGAAGTCTCCCGCCGCTATCGCTTGGGCACTGCGCTGTACCGAGCTGGCAGTGTCGGTAATGGAACGGGAGATGAATCTGATGAGTACCCACGCCCCCGCTGCCCCGAGCGCTCCCACGACGACGAGGGCGCTAATCACAAGCGGTAGGTTGACGCTGAGCGCACCTTGGGAATGGTTGCCGACCCGCAACAGCAGGCGGAACAAAACCACTAGGGAGACTACAAATATCAGTCCCGGAGCCAGCAGCACCGCAACCCCGCTGACCAGGTTTTTCGCCAAGAGGTTAAACCTAATTCCGCGTAGACGCAGCTCAGTTGGGTGATCAGACATAAGTTAATTTTTACCAGAATTCCCAGAATTATTTAGGAAAGCCACGAGATTTTCCGCGGTTTTCAAGCCAAAACCGGGAACCTCGGCAATCTCTGCGGCACTGGCTTCACGTAACCGTTTTACCGAACCAAAGTGCCTGAGTAACGCCTTCTGTTTAGCGGGACCCACGCCCGGTGCCGCATCCAAAATCGAACGCGTCATGGCACGGGCGCGTTTCTGACGATGCGCGCTGATGGCAAAGCGATGGGATTCATCGCGTAGATATTGCAGCAGGTACAGAGCCTCGGAGGTACGCGGGAAAATGACCGGAAAATCGTCATCCACCCGCCAGACTTCCTCCAAGCGTTTCGCCAGCCCAATGACTGGAATGTCCCATACCCCGACCTCATCCATCGCTGCCCGAGCAGCATGAACCTGGGGCAGCGCTCCGTCTACCACGACCAAATCGGGACGATAGGAAAACCGTCGTGGTTCTCTTTCTGTTCCCAGGGGGGGTAGGGCAACAGAAGGCGTCGTCTGGGGGGAAGGATGTTTTGTTTCTACCAGGTCCGTGCCGCGCGCTGTAGTTGCCGCATTAGGCTCGGATTGCGCCGAGCTCTGTCCGTTTTCTTCCTGAATGAGACGTTCAAAGCGCCGGCGCAGCACTTCGTTCATGGCGGTGGTATCATCCGGGGTCCCTGTACCGTCCTCACCTCGAATCGAAAACTTCCGGTAGGCGTCTTTGCGGGGGGCACCGTCCTCGAAGACCACCATGGAGCCCATTTGAAAGGTTCCTTGGGTATGGGAAATGTCGTAGCATTCAATGCGCAGCGGTGGATCAATCTCGAGCAGCCGTCCCAGCTCGTTCAATGCCAGGTTTCGCTGCGTCAAATCCCGAGCCCGCCGAGTCTTGTACAGTCGGAGCCCTTCCACCGCGTTGAGCTGTACCCGCGAGAGAGCTTCACGTTTCGCCCCTCGCTGTGGCACCCGGATGCTCACTTGGGAGCCCCGCAAGGCACCCAACCAACGCTGCAGCATACCCACGTCTGCCGGAGAAACCGAAACCAAAATTTCTTTAGGGATGACGGAGGTGTCAAAATGCGCCGTATCGTTGGCAGAACTGGGTCCAACTCTCCGCGGTCGCGCGACTCCCCCCTCGTGAGCAAAGTCTGCCGCCGCTTCTCCATAAATTTGTTCCAAAGCGCGTGCCATCAGGGAGGGCTCGTCCAGATCCTCTTCCCGCGCACTCACCCAACCGCGCTGTCCGCGAATTCGTCCTGCGCGCACATAAAACACTTGGACAGAAACCTGAAGTTCATCGGCTTCGAGGGCGAACAAATCCGCATCTGTATCATCACTGAGCACCGCGGCGTTTTTTTCCAAAACTTTGCGCAAGGCCTCCAGTTGGTCCCGTTTCCGCGCAGCCTCCTCAAAACGATAAGCCTGGGCATCTTCCCACATGGCAGTCTCGATTTCGCGAAGGAACCCGGCATCGCGTCCACTCATGAAGTCGCAGACTTTTTCTGCCAGTTCCCGATGCTGCGCGGCACTAACGCGACCGATACATGGCGCGGCGCACCGTCCGATATAGCCCAATAAGCACGCCCGATTAGCGGCTTGAGCCCGTGCAAACACCCCGTCAGAGCAGGTCCGCACCGGAAACACCGTTTGCAGCAGGTCGAGGGTTTGACGAATTGCCCACACTGCCGTGTAGGGACCGAAGTAGCGCACCCCGCGTTGATGGGCGGTACGCAATACTCCCATGCGCGGATATTCCTGGTTCATCGTCACCGCGAAGTACGGGTAGGACTTGTCGTCCTTAAACATCACGTTGAACTTGGGGTCGTGTTCTTTAATCCAGGTGTATTCCAAGGTCAGGGCTTCAACCTCGGAACCGACCACCACCCAGGACACCGAAGCGGCAGTTGCGACCATCTTTGCCGTGCGCGGATGCAGGCGTGCCGGATCTACAAAGTATGAGGTCAGCCGATTACGCAAGTTCTTGGCTTTTCCCACATAGATGACTCGATTACGTTCATCGCGCCACCGGTACACCCCCGGTTGCGTGGGAATCTCGGAGGCTTTGGGGAAATCCTGCGGTTTCATGGATACCTCACGTCGCCGCGAACAGGGTCACGCGGCGCTTGACCCGGATACAACACGGCATAGCCGGTAAAGGTCATGAGTCCAACACTTCTGAATTTAACCCTGACTCGGTGTCAGGAATCCCCAATTCTTCGGCTCGTTTATCAGCCATTGCCAACAGACGACGAATTCGACCTGCCACCGCGTCTTTCGTCAGCTGCGGCTCACTGAGCTGACCGAGTTCTTCCAGTGAAGCCTGTTTGTATTCCAGTCGCAGCCGTCCCGCGGAAATGAGATGCGGCGGAATGTCGTCGCCCAGGATTTCAAAAGCTCGGCGCACACGTGCCCCTGCCAGCACGGCAGCCCGGGTGGATCGGCGCATATTGGCATCATCAAAATTAGCTAACCGGTTGACTTCCCCGCGCTTTTCGCGCCTTTCACGTTTATCTGCCCACTCGTTTAAAGCCTTTAACGCACCCATCTGCGTCAGCAACGCCCGAATCGAATCGTTTTCTCGCACGGCTACTCGACAAAGTTGACGCACTTCTCGTGATTTGGCGTTCGCTCCCATCCGCCGCGCCATCCCTACCAGAGCAAGCGCCGCTTCAGGACCGGGCGCCGTGACTTCCAGTGCCGATGATCGGGTTGGTTCCGTCAGCGAACCTCGTGCCAAGAAAGCTCCGCGCCACGCGGCGACACATCCGGACAGGGGTCCGGCGATAATTTCCGGTGCCAGACCTCGCACCGGACGCCCCTGCTTGTCCAACAGACCAGTTTCTTTCGCCAGCTTTTCCGCCCCGGAGACCACCCGCACCACGTAACGATCCGATTTACGGATTCCGGTTCCACTGACCACCACCACGGAAGATGCCGCGTGATACAGGTTCTGCAAAGCGAACTGCAGCCGCTTCGCGCTATTGGCATGATCCAGTTCCGCTTCCACCACGATGGAGCCCGCCACCAGGTGAATTCCCCCCGCGAATCGCAGCAGCGCAGATATTTCAGCGCGAAAATCAGCTCGCGATTCGACGCGAACCCCCGCGAGTTCGTCTTTCGCGACTGCCGTAAGGGACATAGTGTAACTTCCTCCTGGTTGTGAGAATCGGCACGTTTACGAGCCGTGAGTCCAATCACCATTCTAGCTAATGATTGTCGAGGGCCTCGATACTGGACAAATCTCCCCAGTTTCCGCTCATCGCATCCTTGAACGCAGCCGCTAACCGCAAGAAATCGTGACGTGGGGTGCCGTCTCCGATTGAAATCTGGCGCAACATGACCTGACTTCCCAGGTCGTTAGCGGCATCTTGCAAGTCATCAATATCGGTCACCGAAACGGGATCCCCAATGACCACAGACAGTCGCAACTCCGGCACAATCTGATGCAATACCCGCAAATGGTCGGGAAGGGTCAAGTCTTGTGTCTCTCCGCGTTGGCGGCTGAGGTTCAGCACCAGCGCTTTCCGTGCCGGAGAGCGCACCAACGCCTTCCGTAAGTCTGCAATCAGCAAATGTGGCATCACCGAGGTGTACCAGGAACCCGGTCCCAAAACCACCCAATCCGCACTTGTGAGCGCCTGCAGGACCTGCGGCGTAACCGGAGCGTCGGGAGGATCCAAACGGATTCTGCGCACCACTCCCGGCGCTTTCGCGATCTTAGATTGCCCGCGTATCGTTTGGATTTCTCCGTTGACTTCCAAATCAGCTTCGATAGCCATGGGGACGGTAGACATCGGCAACACTCGACCTTGTGCATCCAACAGCCGGGTCATCCATTCCAGTCCCGCCACCGGATCATCCAGAATCTGCCACAAGCCAGCCAACAACAGATTGCCCAGGTTGTGGCCGTTCATTTCTCCGTTCGATTTAAACCGAAACTGCAGGATATCACGCCAGGTTAGACCCCAATCAGACTCATCGCACAGCGCTGCCAAAGCCATGCGCAAATCCCCCGGTGGCAGCAGGTCGAACTCTTGCCGTAAACGCCCGCTGGAACCTCCATCATCAGCTACGGTGACGACCGCCGTGAGGTCAGTAGTAAGGTGACGCAGAGCTGAAAGCGTAGCATACAGTCCGTGTCCCCCACCAAAAGCCACCACTTTCGGACCGCTCGCGCGCCCCGGCCACACGGAATCTTGGGGAGGTTCAAAATAATGTCCTTGTGTCTCCATGCTTACAATCCCCCGAATTATTCCTTACCAATATCACGATGCGCGGTACGCACCTGGAAGCCTTTAGATCGCAACAGGTTAGACAGGCGTTCTGCCATCGCCACCGAACGATGCTGACCTCCGGTACACCCCACGGCAATCGTCACAAACGGCTTCAACTCGTGCAGGTAGCCATTCAGCACCGGCGCCAGAGTATCAACATAGTTTTGGGCAAATTCACTGGCTCCAGGCTGACTCAGAACATATTTCGCCACTGCTTCGTCCCGACCGGTCAGATGCCGCAGCTCCGTCACCCAGTAAGGATTAGGGAAAAATCTCACATCGACCACGTGATCGGCGTCCATGGGTAAACCGTATTTAAACCCGAAACTCATCACCGTCACGTTCAAACCATTGACGGATTCTCCGGACACGATTTCACGAATCCTCCTGGCCAGGTCGTGAACATTCATGTGGGTCGTATCCACATAAATATTGGCACGGTCGCGAATCGGTCCGAGCAAATCCCGTTCCGAGGCAATCCCGTCCATAATCCGCCCTTCTCCCTGCAGCGGATGCGGGCGGCGCACCTGTTCGTAGCGCCGCACCAGCACCGCGTCCGAACAGTCGAGAAACAACACTTGCAGATCGACTTGAGCTTCGCGTAAGGCATCCAAGGTCGACATAAATTCGGAAAAGAAACTGCGCGAACGGACATCCACGACCACTGCTAGACGGTGCACACCCTCGCCGCCGGGGGTCATCATACGCGCCAAAGGACCGAGCATCCGGGGAGGCAGATTATCCACCACATACCAGTTCAAATCCTCCAAGACCTGAGCGGTTTGGCTGCGCCCAGCCCCACTCATCCCGGTAATAATCATCATCTGGGCGCGTTCGCTAACGTCGCGCACGGACTGGGCATCCAACTGGGGAATACCGGAGGGAACCGTCGGGGTGGAATCTTCACTCATGTTTCCAGCTTATCGAGTTGCCGGGGGAAGTTCAGGATTTGCAAGCGCCCAAATCTAAAGCTCTTCCGCCGCTTCCATCCATTGTTCCTCAAGTCGTTCGAGTTGATCACGGGCAGCGTGCAATTCTTTGGCTAAATCTGCCAGTTTTTCATAGTCTGCGGGGTCTGTGGCTGCCAGCTGAGATTCAATCTGGGCGACCTGCGCGGTGGCCTTGGCAATCTTGCGTTCCACGGATTGCAGACATTTTTGGGTTTCGTAATCTGCTTTGGAACTGGTTTTTCCGTTCACAAGGGGAGTCTGTGACGTCAACGGCTCGTCAGACTTGGGTCGGCTGGCTTGCCGCGCCTGAGCTGCCAGCTCCAAATATTCGTCCACGCCTCCGGGAAGGTGGCGCAACCCGTGGTCAATAACGGCGTATTGATTATCGGTAATGCGTTCGATGAGATAGCGGTCATGGGAGACCACCAGCAACGTTCCTGACCAGGCATCCAACAAGTCTTCCAAAGCGGTCAGAGTATCCGTATCAATATCGTTGGTGGGCTCGTCCAGAATCATCACATTCGGTTCTTCCAGCAGTAACAGCAGGATTTGCAGACGTCGTTTCTGTCCCCCGCTCAACGCCCCCACTTTGGCTTGTAGCTGAGAGGAATTGAATCCCAAACGTTCCAGCATCTGGGCGGGGCTGAGTTCCTTGCCCTCCACTTCGAAAGAACCTTTGAGCTTGCCCAGCACCTGATAGACACGGTACTCCGCGATTTCGCGCAGTGCCCGAAACTCTTGGTCCAAGATGCCAATCTGGACGGTTTTACCTTCGCGGCGCCGTCCCCGAGTCGGGGTGAGCTCCCCTGCCAGCAAACCCAGCAGGGTCGACTTTCCCGCCCCGTTGGCTCCCAAGATTCCGGCGCGCTCTCCCGGCGCCACCCGCCACGTCACATCGCGTAAAACCGGGTGTGAATCGTCCGACCCGTCGTAGGAAAAATCCACGTCCACCAGGTCCACGACGATTTTGCCGAGCCTGCCGGTGGCCAGTTTCACCAGCTGCACCGTGTCGCGCACCGGCGGGACATCTTCGATGAGAGCGTTGGCGGCATCGATGCGAAACTTCGGTTTGGAAGTTCGCGCCGGAGCTCCGCGCCGCAGCCACGCCAGTTCTTTGCGTAACAGGTTTTGACGCTTTTCGGCAGCGAGGGCGACCTGGCGATCACGTTCCACGCGAGCCAAAATATATGCCGCGTAGCCTCCTTCAAAGGGCTCCACCCTACCGTCGTGAACTTCCCAAGTATCGCGCGACACCGCATCGAGAAACCACCGGTCGTGCGTCACCAGCAGCAGGGCACCCTCCCGCGTGGACCAGCGGCGATTGAGGTGGTGCGCCAGCCACGCTACGCCTTCCATATCCAGGTGGTTCGTGGGCTCGTCCAGCCCGATGACGTCCCAATCGCCAATCAGGAGTTTGGCCAGGGCGAGACGTCGCCGCTGTCCTCCGCTCAGGGCTTCCACCGGCGATTCCCATGCGATAGCGGGCAGCAGCCCGTCCAGCACTTCGCGAATGCGCGGGTCACTGAGGACTTCGTGGTGTTTGGAGCCTGCCAACAGCACAGTTTCCACAGTGTCGGAGCCGCTTAAAACATCCTCTTGTCCCAACAGAGCCACCCGCAGCCCGTTGCGCCGGGTAACGAGCCCGGAATGTGGCTGTTGGGCTCCAAACAGCACCCGCAGCAGCGTTGATTTGCCATCTCCGTTGCGACCAACGATTCCGATACGATCCCCAGCGGAAACTCCCACCGTGACATCGTCCAGCAGCAGCTTGTCCGGGTATTCCACATGCAGGTTTTGCCCACCCAAAAGGTTACCCAAGACGCCTCACTCTCAAAACTGCCGGTACCCCTCTGTGGAACCGGACCAACTGCGAAAAAACCGGGAAACTACCCTTGTGAGACCACAATATCGGCGTCCGTGGAATCCGTATTGATGACCCCGGTAGAAGCAGCCCTCCGGTGACGACGACGCGGCGCAGTATTCTCCGTGGGAGTCTCGGCTTCAGTCAGTTCTAGGCGCGCTTGTGCACCATCCAAAGCGGGTTTCTCGGTGGCCCTTTCTAAGGAGGGTTCTTCCGCAGCCTTTTCCAGGGAAGGTCTTTCCGTCGATGATGTCAAAAGTTTCGGTTCCGTAGTTCGCGACGAGTGCGATTCCGAGGCGGTTGCGGATGACTCATGTTCCTCAGAGGCATGAGCTGCGGTAGCGATAGCCGCCATAGTCTGACGCACTTCCGGATTTGTTTCCTTCACGGATTTCGCTCGGGACCGACCACGTTTCGAGCTGGTCCCAGACGCCGAACCGCGTCGGGCAGAGGAATGTGACACCACGTCTTCCGGGGCTTGCCCATTGTTCTCAACCGGCACATCGTGGACGATGAAGCCACGCCCATCACAGCATTCACACTGGGTCGAAAAGGCTTCCACCAGCCCCTGCCCGACCCGTTTGCGGGTCATCTGAATCAGACCCAGGGAGGTCACTTCGGTGACCTGGTGACGAGTCCGATCACGACCCAAGCATTCCACCAGGCGGCGCAGTACCAAATCCCGGTTCGATTCGATAACCATGTCCACAAAGTCGATGACCACGATGCCACCGATATCTCGCAGCCGCAGCTGACGCACGATTTCTTCGGCGGCCTCCAAGTTGTTCTTGGTGACGGTTTCTTCCAGGGTGCCTCCCGCCCCGATATAGCGCCCGGTGTTCACATCAATGACCGTCATTGCTTCGGTTCTATCGATAATGAGATAGCCGCCACTGGGCAGCCATACTTTGCGTTCAAAGCCTTTTGCGAGCTGTTCATCAATACGATGGGCAGCAAAAATGTCGTCCTCGCCTTCCCAATGCTTCAGGCGGTCCTTTAATTCTGGGGACAAATCGCGCACATACTTGGAAATGGTCTTCCATGCGTTGTCACCCTGAATGGTCAGGGAGCGGAAGTCCTCATTAAATATGTCACGCACGACCCGCACTGCCAGTTCGGGTTCTCCGTGCAGCAGGACCGGTCCGTTGCGGGTCTTGCGCTGTTTCGTCTCGATTTCTTCCCAAATCCGAGTGAGACGCTCCACATCGGCACGCAGCTGTTCTTCCGTGGCGCCCTCCGCAGCAGTCCGCACAATAACTCCGTACCCAGCCGGAATCATAGTTTTCAGCAGAGCCTTCAGACGTTTACGTTCCTCCTCAGGCAATTT
Source organism: Mobiluncus curtisii subsp. curtisii ATCC 35241 (assembly GCF_000146285.1). Taxonomy (GTDB): domain Bacteria; phylum Actinomycetota; class Actinomycetes; order Actinomycetales; family Actinomycetaceae; genus Mobiluncus; species Mobiluncus curtisii. The sequence continues at coordinate 89,491 of NZ_GL385912.1, read as the reverse complement.
GCGTGAAATACCGGTCATCGCACCGCTGGGCACCAACACTAGGTGACGACCAGCCAGGGTAATTTGTGACGTCAAACGGGCACCCTTATGACCAATCGGATCCTTGGTGACCTGTACCAAAACCAGGTCACCAGGATTGAGGGCTTCCTCAATACGCCCAGTCTTAGCATTCAAACCGGCGGCGTCCCAGTTTACTTCCCCGGCATAGAGGACCGCGTTGCGACCCTTACCAATGTCTACGAAAGCCGCCTCCATCGAGGACAGCACGTTTTGTACCTTGCCCAAGTAAACGTTACCCACGGCAGTCTCTTGGGTATGGCGCGAAACATAATGTTCGACCAGTAAGCCGTCCTCTAAAACCGCAATCTGGTTCAGATTGTCTCGTTCGCGCACGACCATCTCGCGCTTCACGTTTTCTCGGCGAGCCAGGAATTCCGCTTCCGTGATGGGAGTCCGTTTACGACTCTCCTTTCGTCCCGCCTTCCGGCGAATCCGTTTTGCTTCCAACCGGGTGGAGCCGTCGAGAGCCTTGACTTCCTCGTTCTCCCCACTATCGGAACGAGTCCGGCGACGGCGCCGACGCGTCGTACTGTTCTCGTCCTCTGAAGTCGTGTCTTTCCGGTCGGCGGGAGAGTTAGCTCCCTCTGGGGTATCGTTCGCCGAAGGTTTTTTGCGACTGGAAGTTCTGGAGTTAGTCCGAGAGCTCGATGCCGATTCATTCTTTGTAGCCGCAGACTTCTTTCGACCGTGGCTTTCCGACTCAGCTGTGGCGCCACTGCCACTGCCTTGTTTAGAGCGGGAATTACGAGCGGGTTTTTCTTCGGCTGGTGCTGCCGGCGCAAAGCTGGACAGGTCCGGGGCCTGGAAAAGCAAACTGGCAGCAGGCAGAGCTACCCCGGCACTGGGCGCACTGGCGGCAGACAACGCTTGCGAAGCAGAGAAAGTCGGATTGGAATCCTTTACTGCCTTGCTGGCTGAGGAATTAACTTTTTGGAAAGTCTCGTCTTTCGTATCTTTGGCTGCGGAGACCCGAGTACGCGCGCGTGCCGCACCAGAATTACGGGAAGTTTTTTTAGCAACCGTATTAGCATCAGATTCTGTTGTCTTATTCACTATAAAGCTCCTGCAGAGACCAGCCAGCAACCTGCCGGTCTATTTAGTTATCAGTCATCACCAAACGGTGGAAAGTCTAGAGAGAGACGGGATAAACCGGACTAATGAAACCGTGAGACTGCGTCCACAAAAAGTTCCGAGTCGCCGACTTGGGCTGCTCAAGACATTCCTATCTCTGTCCGACATCCTATCGCACCGTGAGAATTTTGCCCAGAAAAAAACTTCTGCGCAGGTCCGAAATGTACAAGTTGGTAAAATTTTAGGGTAGATTTAAGAGATGGCTCAGGTTCACTTGGCGATTACGCTGCGTGACCACGAAGTAAATCTGGTCCTCATGCAATTTCTATAAATTCTACGGAAAGGCGGAAAAGGTGACCGTCGTCTCAATGGGGCTTGAAAGCCTCGACTTGGCGCGGTGGCAGTTCGGTATCACAACCGTCTACCACTTCATCCTGGTTCCGTTCACCATTGGCATGTCCTTGCTGGTAGCACTGATGGAAACACTGTGGTACCGCACCGGCAAGGAATACTGGCTAAAGGCGACACGGTTCTTTGGAAGGCTGTTTATTGTTAACTTTGCCCTGGGCGTTGCAACCGGTATCGTGCAGGAATTCCAATTCGGCATGGGCTGGTCCGAGTACTCCCGCTTCGTCGGTGATATCTTCGGCGCTCCTCTGGCTTTTGAGGCTCTGCTCTCGTTCTTTATGGAGTCCACGTTCCTCGGAGTGTGGATTTTCGGTTGGGGCAAGATCTCCAAGAAAGCTCACGTTGTCGTGTCTTGGCTGGTAATGGTCGGCGTCAACACTTCTATGTTGTGGATTATCGGCGCTAACTCCTGGATGCAGCGCCCGGTAGGGGCAGTCTTTGACCCGGCTACCGGTCGTGCAACCTTGAATGGCGCTACCGCGTTCTTCCAGGTTGTTACCAACTCCACCATGTGGCTCGCGGTGTTCCACGTAGTAACTTCTTCTATTTTGCTGGCCTCCACCATCGTGGCTGGCATTTCTTTGTGGTGGATGGTTCGCGCCGCCAACGCTGGCGGTATCGGCGATACCGAAGCTCGCGAAGTCTGGCGTCCGATTGCCCGCTGGGGCATGACCATCATGTTGGTCTCCGGTGTTTTGACCATCGCTTCGGGTCACCTGCAAGGTCAGCACCTGGTTTACTACCAGCCTGCCAAGATGGCTGCCGCTGAGGGTCTGTGTGCCGGTGAATCCGGCGCGCTGGCACTGCTAGCCTTCTCGGATTGCCCGCAGGACATCCAAAAGAACGATGACGGTACTTGGCCGTTGACCGAGGTCGGTGTCGGTAAGATTCCGGGTCTGCTCGGTTTCGTGGCACACAACTCGTTCTCCCGTTCTATCGCTGGTATGGCTGACTCTTCCGAGCGTACCCAGACCATGTTGGAGAACGCCGCGGACAAGTTCGGTGATAAGGCTCCGAATATCGACACCGCTAACACCTCCGGGATTAAGGGTGAAACCGGTGTTTACAGCTGGGCGCCTTACTCGCCTTCCCTGCTCTTGGTATTCTGGTCCTTCCGCTTGATGATGGGCTTGGGGCTGTTCTGCGCAGTCTTGGCACTGGTTGGTCTGTACCAGACTCGCGGTGGCAAGGTTTCGACCTCTAAGGGTCTGAAGAATCTCGCCCTGATTACGCTGCCGATGCCGTTCCTGTCGGCATCCTTCGGCTGGATTATGACCGAGTTTGGTCGTCAGCCCTTCATCGTGTACCCGAACCAGGACGCTTTTGGTTCAGACCTCGCGGTTAAGACCGACGCTGCCGGCGTATTCATGCTGACTGGCGATGGTTTGTCTGGTGTAGTCAACCCGCTTGAGTTCTTGATTTCGCTGATTCTGTTCACTTTGGTTTACCTGGTGCTCGGTATCATCTGGTTCAAGCTCATGGTTCGTTACTCCAAAGAGGGCATCAACACCCCGGCCTCCGATGGTGGTCCGAACGCTGCCTCTCAAGACTTGTCGTTCGCTTACTAAGGAGGAATTCAGACAATGACTTTTCTGCAAATCCTTTGGTTTATCCTCGTAGCGGTTCTGTGGGCTGGTTATCTCGTCCTCGAAGGCTACGGCTTGGGCACGGGCATGTTGCTGCGCATCATCGGTAAGACCGATGACGAGCGTGGTCAGATGGTTCGCGCCATCGGTCCGCACTGGGACGGCAACGAAGTGTGGCTGCTCACCGCTGGTGGTGCGACTTTCGCTTCATCCCCCGAATGGTACGCCGTGATGTTCTCCGGTATGTACATCGCTTTGTTCTTGGTTCTGCTGTGCTTGATTGGTCGTATTGCGGCTATTGAATGGCGTAACAAGGTGGACACGCTGCAGTGGCGTGGCACTTGGGATACTATCCAGACCATCGCAGCTTGGCTGGTTCCGGTTCTGCTGGGCGTAGCCTTTGGCAACCTGGTCGCTGGCATGAAGATTATCGTGGCAGATCCCAAGACTCCGTTCACCGAGGTTGGTCCTGAGAACGTCGACATCGCTAACGCCGGTATGTCTCAGATTCACTCCTTCATTGGTTTGGGCGAATTCCCCTTCAGCCAGCTGGTGAGCTTGCTGATTGGCGGTTCTGGCTTCGCAATTCTCGGTGGTTTGGTGATTGCCTCCCTGTCCTTGGTCCAAGGTGCCAACTTCTTGGCTCTGAAGACCGACGGAGCGGTACAGGAACGCGCAGTCGCGCTTGCCCCGAAGTTGGGTCTGGTTTCGACCGTCCTAACCGCGGTCTTTGCGGTGTGGGGCACTTTCGCGTTCAAGGGCGCTGGTTTCCTCTTCGCCCTGGTGTTCCTGGTTGTCGCTGCAGTCTGCCTCATCGTCAGCCTGCTCTTCGCGTTCAAGGGCGCTTCGGCTAAGGCTTTCACTTTCAACTCCGTTGCGATTGCAATGAGCGTTGCCTGGGTGTTCGCCATGCTCTTCCCCAACGTGATGAAGTCCTCGATTGATCCGGCATACTCGCTGACTATTGCTCAGTCTGCGGCTTCTCCCAGTACCCAGATTGTGATGACCGTAGCGGCCATCATCCTGGTTCCAATCGTGTTGGGCTACACCATCTGGTCGGTCTACATGTTCCGCGCTCGTATCAGCGTGGCGCCTGCGGGCGGTCTGGAGCCCGGCAAGATTCGCGAAGGCGCGAACTTCCTGGTTGGCTAAATAAAGCGACGACGGTCTAAACCGTTACGGGCGGGTCACCACGGTGACCCGCCCGCACCAGTTTTATCAGGGATTTTTGGCTGAGCTCGCTGTGGAGATTTTCTCTAAAATATGGAAAGCTGAGGGGGTGAAACCCCTGGATCCCCGACTGCTGAAGTACGCCAAAACCGCCCGCGGATACATTATCTTTATCACCGTTTTCGGTTTTCTCTCAGCAGTTTTCATCATCGCGCAAGATTGCCTTATCTCCAAAGCCGCGACCCCGGTCATCATGGAACATCAGCCTCTGTCTTTCATCGTTCCCACCCTCGGCGTGTTGGTCTTAGTCCTTTTGGGCAGGGGCTTGTCCCTGCTGATTCGACAGTGGTTTGCGCACCGAGCAGCGACGGGCGCGATCCGGGAAATCCGGCAAAAAGTCCTGACTCATGCCACGAAGCTCGGTCCCCGCTGGCAAACCCAACACGGTCAAGACACCGTCACCACAGTCGTACGCGCCTTGAAAGATCTCGACGCCTACTTTGTCTTTTTTCTCCCCCAGCTTTTACTCTCGGTGACAGTTACTCCCCTGACATTGTTGGTAATCGTTTACCTCGACTGGATTAGTGCCATTTTCGTACTGGCAACTATCCCACTCATCCCCCTGTTCATGATTCTCATCGGGATTTTGACCCAGGAATACTCTGATAAACGTTTGGCCTCCATGAAACGCATGGGCGGTCAGCTGGTGGATCTATTGGCTGGTCTGGCTACTCTCAAGTCCTTGGGTCGCGAACAAGATCCTGCCAAGCAGGTGAAACGCGTCGGTTATGAATATTCCCGTTCCACCATGCAGACTTTACGTGTCGCGTTTATGAGTGGCGGTGCCCTGGAATTCTTGACCACACTGTGTGTAGCACTGGTAGCGGTCGAAGTCGGAATTCGCTTGTTGAATAACCAACTTGACCTGTTCACCGGGCTGCTGGTCATTATGCTGACACCGGAGGTGTTTAGCCCGCTGCGGGAAGTGGGCAAACAGTTCCATGCCTCCTCTGATGGGGTTACCGCCGCGGAAGCCGCTTTTGCTATCTTGGAAGAACCGTTGCCCAAAACAGGACATATCGCGGCTCCTGACCTGACCAAAGCCACTATCCAGCTGCATGACGTAGGGGTGAAAGCCCGCGGAATGTGGGCTCCTGCCAGTCTGACTGCCAACCTCGAACCGGGGAAAATTTATGCTCTGACAGGTGCCAGCGGTTCCGGGAAAACGACCACTGCTATGAGCATACTAGGGCTGCAAACCATCGACCAGGGGGAACTGACGGTGAGCGGACCTGCGGGGAGTGTACCACTGCCCGAAATCGACCTCGCCTCGTGGTGGGAGCAGTGTGCTTGGGTTCCTCAAAATCCTGCTATCCTGCCCGGCACAGTGTTAGAAAACTTAGGCGAGTCCGGAACCGAGCCCAGTCCCGCCCTAGTGGAAGCCAGTCGCATCACGCACTTTGACGAGGTGGTACAGGGGTTGTCACAAGGCTGGCTGACCCAGCTTGGCGCTGGTGGCTTGGGTCTGTCCGTCGGTCAGCGGCAACGCTTGGCACTGACCCATGCACTGACTCAACAGGCGCAGCTCATCGTCTTGGACGAGCCGACCGCGCACCTCGATGCGAACCTGGAAACCCAGGTAATCGCTGGAATTAAAACCCTAAAGTCCCAAGGTAAAACCGTAGTTGTCATTGCCCACCGTCAAGCAGTGCTGAACGTAGCCGATGTGTCCATTCCGGTAGACACCAGACCCTTCACCGCAGCTGAGGTGGAACAGGAAGCCCAGGCAGCAGCTGCGGCAAAGCCGAAGGTCCGAGCACACAAACGCAAACCAGATGGGCGTGAGGATTTGCCCCCACTCATTTTGAATCTTGATTTTGCTGATAACGAGGTGCGCGCATGAGTAGCAACAAGTCAACTTTTCCCGCCGAGTTTATGGAATCTGCTGCTGAGTCCGCCAGCTCTGCCATGCCAAATACCGCATTTATTTCTCGCGAGGAGCTGCGTAACCTGCGCCTGACCTACAGAATGATGCGCTTGAATCGTGCCAATATGGCTCTGGCTATTCTCTTGGGTGTTTCGACGCTAGTCTGCGCCATCGGGCTGTCGGTCGTGGCGGCTTGGCTCATTGCCCGTGCTGCCCAGATTGACGCTCTGTGGATGGATTTGGCGGTCGCAGCCGTAGCGGTACGTTTCTTTGGGATTGGCAGGGCACTCTTTCGCTATCTGGAGCGCCTAGCGTCTCACAAGGTCGCCCTGTTGGGAGTCGCTGATTTGCGCCACACGGTTTACCGCATTTTGGCTGGTCGCCCGGCAAAGAACATCGCGGCTTTGCGACGCGGAGAAATCTTGGCGCGTACCGGAGGCGATGTCGATTCGGTCGGAGACTTCGTGGTGAAGTCTGTCCTCCCCGGAATGGTTACCGCTATCACTGCCATCGCCACCGTTATATTATTCTGGTTCCTGGCTCCCCTGGCGGCGCTCACGCTGCTAATCTGTCTGCTGATGGCTGGCGTGGTGGGACCCCTCCTGACGATTCGTTCGGCACGTATCGCCGAGTTAGCCTCCCAGCAGGCTCAGATAGAGCTGACTGCCAGCGCCCAAAACCTGCTGATGAATGCCAGCGAGTTGGCGGTTTCCGGACGCTTGCAAGCCGCACAAGACCACCTGAACCAGGTGGAACAAGTCATCCAAAAGCTTAAAGACAAGGCTGCCCGTCCTTCTGCAATCGCCGCCTTTATTGACAATATTTCGATGGGCGCGGCAGTCCTGTGCGGTTTCCTGATTGGCACTCCCCTGGTCGTCAGCGGTCAACTGTGGGACGTAAACCTGGCGATTTTAGTGCTGGCTCCCCTGGCAGCCTTTGAAGGAACCTCCCAACTGGCTGCCGCTGCGGTACAGCTGGTGTCCTCCGGTGCCGCCGCGACCCGGCTGGTGGATTTGATGGGTGGAGCGGACTATGTCGAGACAGCCCTGAAACAGATTTACGCCGCGGACGCCGCCCCGAACAGCAATGCTGCCCCGAAGGCAGTCTTCAACGAGGAAGGGCACCACGCGGAAATCTCACCCGTCACCGAAGTTGAGGCTCATCTGGTGGCAAAAGACCTGGAGATTGGGTGGCCCGGCGGACCGATTATTGCCAGCGGGATTGACCTGGACCTATGCCCCGGCAAGGCTTTGGCAATTGTCGGGCGCTCTGGAATTGGCAAATCCACACTGCTTTATACTTTGGCAGGCTTGATTCCCCCCCGAGGTGGCAGCCTGACACTGGGAGGAATCGACATCACCGCGCTGCCGCGGTCCATCGTGAGTGAAAAAATCGTGATGACCGCAGAGGACGCCCATATTTTTGCCACTACCGCCCTGGAAAACATTCGGGTAGCACGAGCCAATGTAGGAACCCTAGAAGCGGAAAAGCTGTTGCAAGAGGCCGGGATGGGTCAGTGGCTGCAGGCTGCCCCAGATGGTCTGGACACTCTACTCGGCATGGACGGGGCAGCGTTGAGCGGCGGGGAGCGCCGACGCATCCTGTTGGCACGAGCTTTGGCGACCCCAGCGCAACTCCTTGCCCTGGACGAGCCCGGCGAGCATCTGGACGGGGCTATGGCTGACCAGCTTGTCTCCGACCTGCTGTCTACCGGCAAGAGTGGGGAACGTGGTGTGCTGTTGGTCACTCACCGGCTCAGCGCCCTGGACAAAGCCGATGAAGTTATTGTGCTCGGTAAGCTGGATAGCGAAAATGACGAGGTGACCCGCATCACCGCGCGGGGAACACACGCTAGTTTGGTCGAGACTAACCCCACTTACCGTTGGAACCTAGAACAGGAGAAGAGCTACGTCTGAGCGAGTCAGCCCCAAGGTCAATAAATATTTAGGGGAAAGTCATGCTGTTTTGCGTGAAAAAATTAATGCACTGAACTTGGAGCTTGAAACTTTACAGCGATGGAACCGCATGAGCCAAAGCATCACCACGGCTCTGTTGGAAGATACCGATGAGGAGGAAGCACTGGCTCTCATTGCTTCCTCCGTGCGTCGGGTGGCGGAGGCTGATACGACCTTGATTGTGCTGCCCAGCTTGGGCGGAAAATACATCTGTGAAATTGCTGACGGCGAGGCAGCCGCACAGATGATTGGTTTGGAATTTCCTCCCGAAGGACGCGCCCAGTCGGTCATCCGCAACAATGTTGGCATTATCGTGGAATCTATGGAGCGCGCCAACTTACTGCGAATTCCGGAACTGTCCATTTTTGGTCCGGCTCTCTATGCCCCGATGAGCGAGCGCGGTGCTGCCAGCGGTGTGATTATCCTATTTCGCAATCCCGGCAGCCCCGAATTTACCGTCCCGGATTTGCGCTCCGCCGAGAATTTTGCGGCCCAAGCTACCCTAGCGTTGCGCTTGTCCGGCGTGCGACAGTCCGAGGATCGTGCGGAGCTGTTGGAAGAACGCCAGCGCATTGCCCGCGACCTGCATGACCTGGCTATCCAACAATTGTTCGCGACTTCTCTGCATCTCGAAGCGCTAAAGGAAGACCTCAGCGATCGGGAACTCACGGCACAGACAATTCGCACGACTCTGGATGAAGCGCTGCATTCAGTGGGCGACTCGGTAGGGGAAATCCGTCGGATTGTCAGTGAACTGAAAGATCAAGACACTGCCGAACCGGAACTTTTGGGTGGGTTGCGAATGGAGGCTTCGCTGTCTCGCCGCTCCCTCGGCTTTGCCCCGTCACTCATTGTGCGCCTAGATAATGAAGTTTGCACTCTGGACAATATGGAAAGGATGGAGGAACGGCTGCGCCACAGGTTACCGGATTCTCTCATCTCTGATGTTCTTGCGGTAGTACGAGAGGGACTGACGAATGTGGCTCGGCACGCTCATGCTACTGAGGTACGTCTGGAAGTCGATATTTGGTTTAATCCGGGGTTGGTTCCGCCTCGCTGCGCCCTCAATGAAGCAAGCGTTCCCCTGCCCACCCAGACCAATGGGATGCTGCGAGTAGAGATTCAGGATGACGGGTGCGGGCTTGATTCCAGGATTGATCACCATTCAGGCTTAGCCAACATGACCGCCCGCGCCACGATTCACCTGGGGATGATGCGCATCGGAAAACGCCCTGACGGAGCCAGCGGAACCCTTCTGACCTGGTGCATTCCGCTTGAGTAGCTACGCGAGAGGTACCCCCTGGTCAACTGCTGTGGTGGTTACAGTTCGGCACGCGGAGAATTCTTGCGCCACTCGGCAGAGCGCTGCGAAGCCACCCACGCTGCCACCTGAGTGCGCCGCTGCAGACCCATCTTCGACAGCAGTGCGGTAATGTGGTTTTTCACGGTCTTTTCAGCCACTCCCAAAGTGTCCCCGATTTCTCGATTAGACAGACCATCGCCGATTAATCCCAGAATTTTCTTTTCGGTAGGGGTCAAGTGTTCGGTAGGACCGCTGCGATTAGCGCTGGTGCGTGTCACGGTGCGTTCATCAAGCAGAGTTCTGCCTGCCGCTACTGCTTTGATAACGTTAGTGATTTCCACCCCTGCCACAGTCTTCAACAAATAAGCAGCCGCCCCAACTTCCAAGGATTCTGCCAGGGCCTCGTCATCATCAAAGGAGGTCAACACAATCATGCGCGCGTTTGGTGTCATCACTCGCAGTTGTCGAATCAAATCAATGCCGGTGCCATCGGGCAGCTGCAAGTCCACCAAAACCACATTAGGGTTTGCCAACTCGGCTCTCGAGAGGGCCTCGGCAACTGAGCCGGCTTCGGCGACGACCTGTAAATCCGCAGCCCTATCCACGATCTCAGCGATGCCACGGCGTACAATCTCGTGATCGTCGACAATCATGACGCGAATTTCCGACAGCTCAGTCATCTCTGGTCCTTCCTAACGCTTTCGCTGGCAGCGTGGACAAAACACGCTGGAGCGACCGTCAATAATCATCTTATCGAGCCGTGTCCCGCAGCGGTGGCAACTTTGTCCACCCCGTCCGTAAACCTGCAATTCTTTTGCGAATTCGCCTGGATTGCCCCAAGAATTCACGTATAAGCGGTCAAATGAAGTACCCCCAAAGACCAACGCCTGTTCCATCACCGCCGCCACGGCACCTAGCAATTTCCGCAGTTTCCTATCGCTGAGCGACCGACCGGGAGCAGCGGGATGTATCCGGGCAGCAAATAAGCCTTCATCTGCATAAATGTTTCCGATACCGGAGACAATGCCCTGATCCAACAACTTGGTTTTGATTGCTCGCGTGCTGGCATGAGTTTTTTTCACGAAATCTGTTGTATCTCGGCACGGATCGAGCACATCGCGGGCAATATGTTCCATGCCCTGCGGTAGCAGCGGTTCCGGGGCACCCATCCCTCCGGGAGCACCATCCGCGGTGGGTTGCAACGGTCGGAGTTCGACATGACCAAAGGTGCGCTGGTCGCAAAATACCAGGTCTTTCCCATTGTCGAGGGTGATGCGAACGCGTTCATGAGGCAAAAGTCGAGTCTCTCTCGAATGCTGCGGAGCGGCTTGTGGTGACGCGGCTGCCTCTTTACGGTGCAAAGTCGCGCCCCTAGATTCCACTCGCAGCTGTCCCGACATACCCAGGTGCATCACGAGGGCAAGCGGACCTTTTTCCCTGGGGGTATCCCCTAGCAAAGGAAACCACAAAAACTTTCCGCGCCGTACTGCCGCACCTAGACACGCCCCCACCAGTCCTGCGCGCAACCCCGTGATTCCCCCCTGCTGATTGCGCAAAGTCCGCTCATGGGTGGGGTCGCTGGCACCGAGAACCCGCGCCCCCACCACGGTTTGCTCCAGATTACGGCGAATTGTCTCCACTTCGGGAAGCTCCGGCATATGCTATCTATTCCCCGAAACGGTCTTGCAAAATTTCGAAAGCTGCCTCGGCTGCGCTGTGCTCAGCGGATTTCTTGGAGGTTCCCTGACCTTCGCCCAGCACTTCACCGGCTATACGAATTTGAGCAGTAAATACCCGAGCATGGTCCGGTCCACTCCCCTGCACCACGTACTCCGGTTCACCCAGAGAATTAGCGGCCGCGAACTCGCTCAGATGGGTCTTCCAATCCATCCCGACCGCCCGGCGCGGCGCGTTGCGCAAGTATCGGCGGAGGTGACGCTCGATAGTGACGCGCGTCGATTCCAACCCTGAGGTGAGGTAGGACGCACCAATCAGAGCCTCTAAAGTGTCGGACAGGATGGAGTCCTTTTCTCGACCTCCCTGTCGGTCCTCACCGATTCCCAGCAAGATGTAATCGCCCAGATGCAGTCGTCGTGCAACTTCCGCCAGTGGGGTTTGACTGACGGTGGCGGCCCGCATCGGAGCCAACTCCCCTTCGGGAACATCGGGGAAGTTACGGAACAGGTATTCGGTGACCACAATCTGTAGCACCGCATCCCCTAGGAATTCCAACCGTTCATTCGTGCCGGTTGAGCCAGTTTTCCCATGTTCGTGGGCAAAGGACCGGTGCGTCATCGCGACCACCAAAAGTTCTGTATCGACCGGTTGTCCCCAGTCCGCCAGTAAACGTTCTAGGGTGGCTCGAGGTTGACCCGGTTCGCCAATTTTGTCTGTGTTTCGTGGGGACTGATTCACGAGGCTTCGTCCCCTCCAGTTTCCTGGGCGCGCAGCTCTTTCGCTAAATCTCCCAACGCCGCCCACCGCGGGTCCAAAACTTCGTGATGGTGATCGGCGGGCAAATTCTCAAATTTTTCTCCGCAATCCGGGCACAATCCTTGACAGTCGGGTCGGCACAATGGCAGAGTCTCCATGCCTAGCACCAGAGCGTCCCGCAGCACCGGTTCGAGGTCCACCTCGTCTTCGGCACTCACTTCAAGGATGTCTTCCCATTCCTCGTCTCCCTCCCGGCGGGCAGCTTCGCGCGCTCCGGGAAAGAAAAACATCTGCGTTTCGTTAACCTCTACTGTACTTGGAACCGGGTCCAAACAGCGCGAGCATTGGGCATCGGTCAGCACCGTCCCCTGCAAGCTGACCAATATCCCCTCGTGCAGGGACTGCAAGCTGACCTCGAAACTACCTTCGGGCTCCCGCAAAGCCACGACTCCATTCGTCCACGTGCTTGGCAACGGCAACAGGTAATCGTGCAGTTCCAGCGTCTTTCCGGGATTGCCCGGCAGAGAGGTTAAACCGATGCAGTAGTCAGACCCGGTCTGCGTACCGGTGGACCGGGCAGAGGGTTTACCGGCATCACGCGCTGTGGCGCTGCTAGTCATTTTTAACCTCCGCGTTCTCCCCTTCCAGGTGGGGCAAATCGTCGGGGTTGAAGCGCGCGCGTTCACTTAAGACTCTCCGCCCCGCGGCGGACTGTTCCTTTAGCTTGTCGAGGGTTTCTTCCAGCACCGTCAGCTTTTCCTCACAATAGCGATCCGCTCCCGCCGCTAGGTCAGTAGCCTGTTGGGTCGCGGTCTCGATAATCATCTCGGCACGTTCCTTGGCCATAACGACGATACGTTCCTGATTGACCAATTCATCGGCACGAGCATGGGCATCAGCTTGGATACGTTCAGAAGTGGAATTTGCTTGCACCAAAGCTTCCTCTGCTTCCTCTTGGGCACGGGCGATGACCGCATTGGCTCCAGCTACAATCTGGTTTGCGATACGGATATCTGCCGGCATAGCTTCGCGCGCCGATTCCACCAAGGAGAGCGCCTGAGCCTTATTGACCAGCACGGATGAACTCATCGGCAGGGAGCGCGCTTGTGAAATTAAGGCTTCTATCTGGGCTAATACATCCATCAGCTCCGAGCCTTTATAGTCCTGAGCGTTCAGTGCCGCCACCATTTGTTCCGAGGTTAGGGCTTCCGGCTCCACGATTTCTGCTTTATCGCTCTGTTCCGGCGTTGCTGAGTCCACCTCCTCGCCGAGAGTCTCAGAGGTTACCTGCTCGGCAGCTGTTTCGTCCACGCTGTCCTCTGTTGCGGTAGGTAAATCCGCCGATTCCTTCATCTCGTCGTCCCTGTTTTCCTCGCTCATTTTTCTCCCTAGCTGTTGTGTTTGTCGAAACGGGCTGCAATGACATTATTATCCCGGTTTGGCGGGCTGACTTGGTAAGCCTCATACAGAGCCCGCGCAGTATCCGCACATACCATCGTATAGACATCAGCCCCGTAACTGGCGACTTCTTTAACCATAGAACTTGAGACGTGAATCAACGCCGGTTTGCAGCCCACGAATACGGTCGGCGGAGCTCCGATTTGGCGATTCATCTGACTCATTGGATTTTCGTAATCAAAGTCCTGGGACGTGCGCAGCCCTTTCGCGATGACGTCAATCTGATGTTCTTTACAGAAATCAGCTAACAGTCCCTCCACGGTCTCTACATTGACACGCGTCTCGAGTTTCGCTTCCCGGATAGTGGTCTGCGCCAGTTCGATACGTTTCTCCACTGAAAGCAGTGGAGTTTTCTTTGAGTTATTAGCAATTCCGATTACCACGACATCAGCAAAAGCTAAACATTGCTTCACCATATCGAGGTGCCCATAGGTGAAGGGATCAAAAGTTCCGGGGCAAAGCGCTTGAGTCACGTATCCAGATTACCGGCAATTCGACTAGGCTGTGGTCTGTGACACGAATTGTTGCTGGCGAAAAAGGGGGCTTGCGCCTGAATGTCCCGAAGTCGGGGACCCGTCCCACTTCGGAGCGGGTGCGCGAAGCGATGTTCTCTCACCTGCTTTGTTCGGGGTTCCCACAAGGTGCCACGGTTTTGGATTTGTTTGCTGGTTCAGGAGCTCTCGGTTTGGAGGCGCTGTCCCGCGGCGGGGCGTCTGCGGTCTTCGTAGATGCCGCCGGGTCTGCAGCCAAAGTGTTGCGCGCGAACATCGACGCCCTGCGCTACCGCGACCGCGTGCGCGTCCTGGTGAAAGACGCTGCCAAGTTCGTTTCGGAGCTGAAGCCGACGGATTGTTTTGACCTCATTTTTTTGGACCCCCCCTATGCTTTGGCGCCTTATGTGCTCTGCGAGATTCTGGCAGGTCTGACCGCGCATCTCAGCCCGGAAGGAATCATGGTCTTGGAGACGTCAAAAAAGTTTCCTGCTCCTGAAATTCCTTCGGGACTGCAAGCCTATGCCGCCAAAAACTACGGCGATACCCTGGTTACTTATTTGCAGAGGGTGTCGAGCTGAGGTTCAGTTGAGCGGCACCCTGCGCAATGATGGCACCAAGGGCCGGCAGCACCAGATAGATGGCTTCTTTTACAATCATCATCCCGGAATCGTTGATAGGCACCGCCACCGCCATGCCCAGTAAGATACCTAAAGCCACTACGCGCAGCGCGGGCTGGTCGGTGAGCTGATTCCAAGAAGACACCCACCGCGGCCAGAACACCTGGCGACGTTTCACAATCACCAAAGTCGTCGCTAATACCGCGACCACCAGCACCAAAAGGATAACGACCCCCAGATTGTTCACAAAGGAACGCAGCACGTCACGGACTTTTCCAGCAATTAGCTCCCGGCTTTCGCTGCTGCCCAAATTGGACCAAAAATTCCCAATATGGCTGTCTGAGCCGCGGGAGAACCAGCCGATAATCCCCATCACCGCCAGAGTAGACACCACCCATAAACCAGCGTGCCACCAGCGTGGCGGCACCCCCGCAGCCATCAGGGCGACAATCCCGAAAGCCAGAATAATTCCCGGAGGTCCCCCAAAATCGGCGCCCCAACCGGGTAAAGCATCGACTAAAAGAACCGCGACACCGAGCCCTGCTGTAATCCATCCAGCTCGACGCTGACCCCAGAAACGTTGCAGTACCGGCAGCAATGCCAGCAAAGCTCCGGCAATGAGGATGATGTAGGTGCGATTAGAGATACCGTAGTAACGCCGCGAACTGAGCACCAGAGAGCCCATGAATCCGTTGCGTTGGTGGGCAGATCCCAGCATGATGTCCAGCGCTAAAATGAAACACGAAATCCCCGCTAGGATAGCCACCGCGTGAGAGTTACGCCACAGAGAAGCCACCAAAACCGCCGTAATCACCGCGGTCAAAGCCAGGGATATCCCGACTGATCCGACCGCCGAGTCGGTACCAGGCAAGTTCCACCACGGAATCCAGTTCAGGATCAGCGCAGCTGGAAGCATCGCGAAAGCGACAAGACCCAGGAGCCGCACCACCCACCAGTTGTTCGCCAAGCGTCGCGTGCCAGACGAAGCGAAAGCCCAAATTAGCAGCGCCCCCATAGCGAGGTAGGAAAACAGGTGAAACACCTGATACCACGGCGAATTGGCTCGCAGGGCGGAGGTAGCATGGCGCTGCTGTTCAGTAATCATGGCACAAGCCTTAGCGACGCCGGCGACCGGGGTGACGCTCAGCTCGGGAAGGATTATATTTGCCGGTGGGACCATCTTGGGTTCCACATAGGCACGCGCATTGAACACTAAACCGCGTACGTCGGCAAGGGTTGCTAAGCCGAGAGCATGAGTCGTGGAGGTATAGAGCACACCGGTGGTTTCAGTCAATCCTTTCCTCGGGGTCGCGGATGGTTTCCCATCCGTCAGCGCCAATCCCGGAGTCTGTGCGGCTAGCAGCTGCAGCGACCTGGCTCCTTCAAAATCTCCCAAAGAAGCAATAACCACCGGTCGAGGATGCGCTGCACTCTGATTTGCGCTCAAGATGGCAGAAAGTTGCTGTAAGGATAGGGTCTTTGCCGTGTCGTAAGTGTTCTGGTTCAGAACGGCGGTGTCAACGGTATCCAAATCCACCACGACATCGCTGGGGGCAGCAGCGAGAAGTTCTTGCCAGGCGGATGCCAGGGCTGTCCGGTTCTTTAGGGGCTTGCCCAGCGGCGGAACAGGCTGTTGCGCTTTGGCGTCAAAGGCAGCTCGGGCACCAGCCCCGGTACGCTCGTTATAGAGAGAATCCAGCGCGGAGGGATTAATCCGCTCCATTTCAGGGATTACCGGCAAAGGTTGCCAATGCGCGACCTGACCGCGGTGATTCGCCAGCGGAATTCCCGCATTTCTTCCTACTGCCCACGCATCCGGAGCAAAAATCCCGCGCGCGGGCCAGGTGATGTTTTCCGTACGACCTTTGAACTGTGCATAGGTGACCGCTGTAGTTTTGGGCAAGGACGGGGCGGCGGGAGTTATCTGCGCTGGGGTTTCCGCGGTCGTACCGTCACTCTTCACCAGTTTCATCCCCAAGCACTGCGCCCCCACAGTTTGCGCCAGTCGACGTCCTTCTTCGTCCGCGACATCGCCACGGGCACGCAGTTGCATCCATCCCTCAGTGGGGCAGGTATAAATCCGAAAAGACCTGGTACTCAGTGCCGAAAATGTGAACGGAACCAGCATTTGACCCAGTTGATTGCCCTGTAAATCAAGATCGCTGGGTTTCAGACCGCTCATCCCTAAAAACAACACGCCGGGGGCATCCGGAGAAGGAAGGATAACGTCAGCGTTTTGTGTCCACCTCGCGGTGGGAAATTGTGGTTCGTGCACGACCTCGGTCATCGCGCTAGCCTGCGGAAGTAGTACTGCCAGCGTTACTGCTAGCATCGCGACAAATGCTCCCAGACGCCGCCACCATGAACACATAGGTGGAATTTTACCAAGTTTAAACACGCCTACCGTACTCCCCTATGACTTGGTGAGATTCTGGGCACCATCCCCCAGCTCAAATACCAGCCTAGCCAACTCTGGATGAGCGCTAAGCTGTGGGTCTGCCGCGACCAATGCCGCCGCCGCAACTTTCGCGGCAGTAATAACTTCCGCATCATTAACCAAGGAAAGCACTTTCAGTCGGGAGCGGCGACCCGACTGGTTCTGTCCCAGCACGTCACCCTCTCGCCGGATAGTCAAGTCGGCTTCAGCCAGCGCAAATCCATCCCGGCTCGCCGCAAAAGCGCACAAACGTGCCAGAGCCGGAGACAGTGTCCCCGCCCCCGCTAGTGCCATCATTTCCGGCAGATTGCCCGAAACGGGTGGGAAATCCAGGGGGGCAATAGCGAGGCAAACGCCAGGTCGAGAACCGCGACCAATCCGCCCTCGTAGCTGATGTAGCTGCGAAATCCCGTAGCGGTCTGCATCCAAGATGATCATCATGGAGGCTTCGGGCACATCCATGCCGACTTCCACAACCGTGGTGGACACCAACAGTGGGGTGCGACCCGCGGCAAAGTCTGACACTGCCTGTTGTTTGGCGGCAGAATCCAGGTTGGAATGCGCCACCCCGATAGGAACATCCCTGAATATAGGCAGGGCAGCCAGTCGCGCCGCGGTCTGGGTGACGGTGTGCAGAATCCGGTCGGGCTCCAGTGCCTCGAGTTCACCGAACCCCGCTAAATCATCACCCCAACTGGTTTGCACCGCAGGTTTCCGAGTTTTCCGGTCACCTTGCGGCGGATGCCGAGAATCACTGGAGGAAACAGGGTTCTGTCCCGTGGCATCCGGCGCAATCTTGGGGCAGAGCACATAAACACGTCCCCCCTGTTTGATTTCTTCCGCGGCTCGGCTCCAGGCACGTGTGACCCACCGTACATTTGCCTCATTGACCAGGAACGTCTGAACCTCCGCACGCCCCGCGGGCAGCTGACGCAATACGGAAACATCCAGGTCCCCAAACACGGTCATGGCGACGGTTCGCGGTATCGGGGTAGCGGTCATCGTCAAGAAATGCGGCGCTCTCTCCCCTCTCGTCAGCAGGGCGCCACGTTGTTCCACCCCAAAACGGTGCTGTTCGTCAACTACAACCAAGGCCAGTCGGGATAACTGCAGCGACTCAGTCAGCAGGGCCTGAGTTCCCACCACCAGCATCGGCTCACCGGCCGCACCCCGGTCTGCAATTTCTCGTTTCTCCGGGGCGGGTGTTGACCCGGTCAGTAAACGCAGTGGGACATTATCCGTGCCGGGCTGTTCCCCGGAAAGACCCCCCAGAGGGTCAGCCAGGTCCCCTAACAGCCGATTCAAGGTCTGAAAATGCTGGTGGGCAAGGACTTCGGTGGGCGCCATGAAAGCCGCCTGAAAACCGTTTTGTACCGCGGCGAGACATGCCAAAGCCGACACTACGGTCTTGCCCGACCCGACTTCCCCCTGCAACAGTCGATTCATCGGAACTTCGCGGGCAATATCCCCGGCGATTTCTTCCCAAACCTGGCGTTGCCCCGCAGTGAGCTGGAAAGGCAACCCCGCCACGGCTTGTGCGACCAAGTCACCAGGTTCCCCGTCTGAGTCCGTACTCGACTCGAAAACATCCTGCGAAACCGGCAAGGACCAGGCCGGATGGGATTGAATCTGATTACGGGCTTTCGCCAGAGCTGCCCCCAGCGTGAAAGCCTCGCGGAAACGCAGATAGTCCAGCGCCGCTTGGTATTGAGCATCAGTCTCCGGGTGGTGCAGACCGAGCAAAGCTGTGTAGGCATCAGGGAGGTTCCTCTCCCGGCGCAGCGAGTCGGGAATAGCTTCGGGAATCTCCGCAGGGTTTACCATCAGCAGCTGCGCGTCGATAATTTTCCCAATCTTCCACGAGGGTAGACCCGCGGTGGCGTGATATAGCGGCTGGGGTTGGGTCGAAAGTGTTTTCACGATCTCCGGGTCATAATCGGCAAGCACCCGATATTCCGGATGCGCCAAGAAGGCTTCACTGGCAAGGCTGTCTGGTTTCCCCGAAAGCCGCCCGGCAAAAACCGCTAACGTTCCCTTTTCCAGGCGATTTGCATGCAGATTTAAGGCGTTGGGATGTTTCGCAAAGAAACGCACGGTCAGGCGGTTAGCTCTCTGACCCCACAAGTCCGGACGGGCACCTCCCTCGTTGCGCGCATCGGTTTCCAGTTGGTCCTGCAGGGTTACCGTGAGCATGGCTTTGTCGTGACGACGAGTCCAGCCCAAGTGCGAGTCCATGACCACCGCAAAAACGGTGACATCCGTTCCGGGAATCAGCGAGTCAAAATTTGTCAGTTCCCCCCACCTATAAGTCCGTCGTGGCGGATACCAGAGCAGGTCACCCAAGGTTAGCACTCCTAGGTGAGCGAATTTGGAGACGACAGACTTCGCCTTAATTATCCGCTCGAGAGGGGTCTGCAAGTTAACCATGATTTCACCCTATCAGGGAGCCTCGCACCGAAAATTCGAAAGTTTTGAGAAATGGAAGACCGTCACAGTCAGACCGGGGTCAGGCTTCAAAATCTGACCCCGATGTAGGTGGAGCCAGGCTGTCCTCCGTAGTAGGCAACCAGTTCGATATCGGCATAGTTCGCCAAAGCAAGCTGCAAATTCATCCGGTCCGTACTGACGTTTCCAGAACTGATTACTGCGTGGAGTTCCCGGTTTGGTCCCAGATCATTGACCAGATCCCGGATTTGGGTATCTAGGTCATGGTGGGACAAAGGCTCAACACGGATGCCGGCTTTCAAATCCCGGCAAGCAGTTTCCAGATCGCGCAATTGCTCCAGATTCCTGCCACGAAATTGCTTCCCCTGCAGAGATTGCACCAGCCACGCAGCACTCAGTTCGTCTTCGGTATCGGCCACCATCACGGGAGAATCCGATAACTCGGCATCATCCAGAGAATCACGCATCGTCAGAGCCATTTTTCGCGTTTCGGGGTCAGCAGGAATGATGAGAGCAGCGCGACCTTTCGGGAGAGAACGCCACGCCCAGCAAATCTGTTCGGAATTTTCCGTCCCCAAAAGGACCGTGGCTCCCGCCCTCGCGTAGGTCTCTACCAGTGCCGGAGCGGCGCTGAGAACCAGCAGACCGGGGGTCACCAACGGAACCTGACGGGCGGCAAAGTCAGACAGTACCACCACATTGTCAAAATCAGCAGTGAGTCGAGTCAGGGGATCTTCATCGCCTTCGAAAGCCTCGGGGTTCCTTCCGAGATGGTGAATCAACACCGCCCCGTGCGGATATGGCAGGGCTGCCAGCGGTGATGGAGTGTGTACGTGAGCCACGAAACGACCCGCTCCAATTCCATCCAGAACCTTACAAATCAGCACTTCGGAACTGGCTGCTCGCAGACTTTCCCGCAGTTTTCCGGTGGGCATGTCCAGGGCTTCAAAATGGAAAGTAGCACCAAATTCGCCGCCCGGCACCGTGTGACGCAGACTTTCCGCAACGCTACGCGATCGATTAGCCCAATCACTCAGCATGGCTTGTACCGTGGAAACATTGGTGGGAACGTCCCCTTCAGCCGTTGCCGCCAAGTCAGCCAAAGAGGCAAAAATCAAACACGCACCTGCCAGACCAGCATCCCCCACCCCACCGTGGGCATCAGCAGAATCAATAGTGGCCTCCTGCGCACAAACCAAAGCCGTGTCCACGACTTGAGACAACGTCAATAATTCCAGCTCCGATAGCTGTTCTGAAACGGTAGTAATCAATCGGGACAACCCAAATTCCCAAGTATCTGACCCGCTGACTTCCCGAAACGCCCTGTCCATAGCGTCGACGGACATCAGCAAATCAGCAGGACGCACCACCGGTGCATCCCCCCAAGCTTCAGCACAGGCCGCAAAACCGGAAGCGAGAAAAATTCCGACCGAACCGTGGGTAAATTTCGCCACTTCTCGACTCACCGCAGCCATAAATTCGGCAGGACGCAGCGAAAGGGGCAAGGTTTGAGTCGCCCGTGTCGCCACCGCCCAAGAGTTCGCCAGATTGGTCCCGGTATTAAAGTTTGGCACCGGAAAAGTGTTGAGATCATCCAACAATTCCCGCGCCTGATTCAGGACCGCTCCCGTGCGCACGCACCACTCACGCAGGTCATTAGTCTCTAGCTTTTGTCGCGCGGTATCCAAACTGTTCCCCTCTGCTTTCTTTCCAAGTTACCCGCTACCGACCAATTTTTCCGATTCCCATTCCGGTTTCTGCCCGCTTCGCGCCGTGACCAACACATTGGTCCCACTGCCGCTACCCGAAACGACAATGGGACCAATCGGACTCGGGAACTGTCCTCACCACGCATTCAACGCGGAGGCAAACCCCTTTCCTCGTCACCCCAAACCTTGCCGGTGTAGTGGGGACTCATGAGGGACTCTACACTGAGCACTTCGTCAAGTTCCGTAGCGCTCATCAGACCTTTCTCAATCACCAGCTCTTTGACGGATTTGCCTGTCTTGGCAGCTTCCTTACCAATCAAATCACCGTTGTGGTGACCGATAATGTCATTGAGGTAGGTGACGATACCGATGGAATTGTGCACGTAAGCCTCGCAGACTTCAGGATTCGCGGTGATACCGTCAATGCACTTGGTACGCAAGGTGTCAATAGCGTTGGTCAGCAGCTCAATAGATTCGAACATACATTGAGCGGCAGCTGGTTCCATCACGTTTAGCTGCAGCTGCCCCGCGGCGGCAGCATGGGTGAGGGCAACATCGTTGCCCATGACTTTAAAGCAGACTTGATCGACGACTTCGGGAATGACCGGGTTGACTTTGGCAGGCATAATCGAGGAACCCGGCTGCATCTCGGGAAGATTAATTTCGTGCAAACCACAGCGCGGTCCCGACGAAAGCAGCCGCAAATCATCACAAATTTTTGACAGTTTGGATGCCAACCGCTTCAGCACCGCATGGACTGCCAGGTAAGCACCGTTATCCGAAGTGGCCTCCAACAGGTTCGTCGCCGGAACAATGTCGTAACCGGTCACCTCCGCCAGCTTTTGGCACGCGACTTGTGGATAACCCTCCGGGGTGTTCACGCCGGTGCCGATAGCTGTCGCGCCCAGGTTCATTTCCAGCAGTAAATCTCCCGCCACTGACAAACGTGTCAGTTCCTCGGTCATGTTGACCGAAAAACCATTGAATTCTTGCCCCAACGTCATCGGAACAGCGTCCTGGAGCTGGGTGCGCCCCATTTTCAGGATGTCTTTAAACTCCTCGCCTTTACGTGCAAAAGCCTCGGACAGTTCCCGTACCGCCCGCTCGACCCCACGCAGCAAGGTAAACACCGCCACCCGAAACCCGGTGGGATAGGCATCATTGGTAGATTGGCTCTTGTTCACATGGTCATTGGGATTAATGATGTCGTAGCGACCTTTTTCATAGCCCAACAGTTCCAGCGCCAAGTTTGCCACAACTTCGTTCGTGTTCATGTTCACCGAGGTGCCCGCCCCACCCTGGAACACGTCCACCGGGAACTGATCCATCGCGCGACCTTTCACCAGCACTTCATCGCAGCCAGACACAATGGCACGGGCAATGTCATGAGGCAGTACGTGCAGTTCCTCGTTCGCTAACGCCACAGCCTTTTTGACCTGGACCATGGCGCGTACGAATTCGGGAACATCTTGAATCTTCTTGCCCGAGATATGGAAATTCTCGATTGCCCGCAAGGTTTGTACTCCATAGTATGCGTCCTCAGGAATTTCTCGTTTCCCGAGCAAGTCCTCTTCGATACGCCCAGTCATCATCGCTCCTATCTGTTTTCTCGGATAAAGGATTTGTACGCGCGATTTACCAGGACTGCATTGTCCTGACAGTCCCATTCTAGTCTGCGAGTTCAACGCCGTGTTTGGAACTACCGTAGTCTTGGAGTCGTGCGACAACACGCCTCCAAAGTGGGATACGATTTGAAAATCAGCGGGTTTTGCCTTATCATAGTGAGGTTGCTCGTTTAGAGCTGCGGGTTCAACCCCGTGAATGGCTTTGAAAAATTACAGGAAATCAGAGGTAAGAACATGGCTGCGGTATGCGATGTATGTGGAAAAGGTCCCGGTTTCGGGATGAGCGTGTCTCACTCTCACCGGCGCAACAAGCGTCGTTTCAACCCGAACATTCAGCGGGTTCGCGCCATCGTCGAGGGCACTCCCCGTCATTTGAACGTGTGCACCAAGTGCATTAAGTCCAATCGAGTGGTGCGTAATACGGGTCGCTAACCCCAATTCACTTCTTGAATGCCGCGTCAGGGTCCGCCCTTGGCGCGGTATTTGTTCTCAGCAAATGCAGCAGTCTCTTCCCGCCACGGACGTGTGATTCGGGTTTTGGCGTTAATTTAGACTCACCCCGGCACCGCTATGGTTTGACCTGACCGGGATGGGACACTGTTAGGATGGGGATATGGCTACAACTCATTTGCAAGGTAATCCCGTAAACACTGTTGGTTCACTGCCCGCGGTGGGTTCTCCCGCCCCGGATTTCGTGACCGTCAAACAGGACTTGTCCGAAGTGAAATTGTCTGATTTACGTGGCAAGACTGTGCTTCTCAATATTTTCCCCTCTATCGATACGGGGGTTTGCGCGGCTTCTGTTCGTCGTTTCAACGCCGAAGCCGCCCAGCTCGAGGGGGTGGAAGTCGTCTGTGTTTCGCGTGACCTTCCTTTCGCCCTGGGTCGGTTTTGCGCTGCAGAAGGGATTGATCACGTCACCACGACTTCAGCCTTCCGTTCCAGTTTTGGTGAGGATTACGGCGTGCAGATAGCTGACTCCCCTATGGCAGGCTTATTCGCACGGTCTATCGTGATTGTTGATCCGAACGGTGTGGTGAAATACACGCAGCTGGTCGACGAAATCACCACGGATCCTAACTTTGAAGATGCGCTAAAAGCACTGAACTAGGCTCCCCCGTTTACGTGCCGAATCCGCAGCGACCGGGAAAACCACCGGCTACATCCGTTGCGCAACCGCACTCATCCACAAGCACAAGGTCGCTGCGGACGTCACGTTTAGGGACTCGGCACGCCCAAACATGGGAATGGACACCAGCACGTCGCACCAGGACTCCTCAGTTGCGTCCAGTCCGTGTGCCTCGTTACCCATGACCCAGGCGACTTTCTTGTTGCTCCAAGTCCCGGCAGTAACGGGCGTCAGCATGACGTCTCCGGATAGGGACGTGCCCACGATGGTCCATCCCTCGGCTCGCAGAGCCTTCACCACCGCTGCCAAATCCTGGAACCGCGGGGTGGGAACATGGAACACACTGCCCACCGAGGCACGGATTACTTTCGGGCTGGTCGCGTCTGCGCAATCCTGCCCCATAAACACTGTCGATGCCCCACAAGCATCAGCCAGCCGAATCAGCGTCCCCACGTTACCGGGGTCTTGGGTGGCAGGCAAAATCAAAGCCAAACTTCCCTCGGGAGAGCCTGTCACAGACGGAAAAGCCTCGAAACGCGCCACTGCAATCCACCCTTGTGCAGCGTCACTCAGAGCCTTCTCAACTTGCGGGGAAACAGTATGTATATGCAGTCCCCCAGCGGATACTGTGGACTGCGCGAATTCCAGCAGTTCCGGACGAGTCGCAGCACCCGCCTCAGTCACATATAAATCTGTGACTGCCCCCTGGGGCGCGCAGTGCAGCAGCTCAGTGACTGCTTGGGGACCTTCCACCCGGGTCAGTCCCGAACGAAGGCGCGCGGAACGCCGCGAAAGCCCCGCCACCTTCCGGATGCGATCGCTTCCGGGGTTGTCGAGAATTTCGCGGCGTTCTACCATAGAGTTTTGCTCGATAAACGCTGGGCTTAGGCAGCCGCGGGAGCGTTTACATCTTTGGGCAGGGCAGCTTGAGCTGCCTTAACCAATTCATTGAAAGCAGCAATGTCGCTCACTGCCAGTTCTGCCAGCATCCGACGATCGACTTCGATACCAGCCAGACGCAGACCCTGCATGAAGCGGTTGTAGGTCATACCCTGGGCGCGGCAAGCCGCATTGATGCGGGTAATCCACAAGCGACGGAAGTCGCCTTTGCGGACCTTGCGGTCCCGGTAGTTATACACAAAACTGTGGGTGACCTGTTCCTTAGCCTTGCGGTACAGGCGGGAACGCTGACCGCGGTAGCCCTCGGCCCGTTCCAGAGTGGTGCGGCGTTTCTTGTGAGCGTTTACTGCGCGCTTGACACGTGCCATGATTTATCTCCTTTTTCCTTTACTTACCCAACAGCTTCTTCATACGTTTCACGTCAGCCGGAGCCACGACCTGATCCTGGCTTAGGCGACGGGTGCGCCGAGACGACTTATGTTCCAGCAGGTGACGCTTATTAGTCTGTTCACGCATCAGTTTGCCGGAGCCAGTAACACGAATCCGCTTTTTAGTCCCAGAATGGGTTTTATTCTTTGGCATATTATTTCTCCTCTTTCTTAAGCGGGGCCTTCTTGGTGGCCGGTTTATCGGTTTTGCCCGCGGTTGTCTTGGGGGCAGATTTTTTGGTAGTACTAGTCGTTTTCCGGGCAGGAGTCTTGGCACTGCTCTCAGCAGGGGCATCGCTCGCCTTTGCAGTTTTAGCAGCGGTCTTTGTCGCAGTCTTGGCGGCTGTCTTCCGTGCCGGGGCTTTCCGCGTTGCCGGTTTTTCGCCAACCTCCGGGCTTTGGGCAGCCGCTGGACTCTGTGCAGCAGGTTTTTCCGCTGCCGCCGAAGTTTCTGGGTCCGCAGAGCTGGCAGGTTTCTTTCGGGCTGGCGCTTTCGCCGGCTTTACATCAGCAGGCTCTGTAGCTTTAGGAGCCGCGGCGCTCAGGTTGCTCGAACCGAGTTGGTCAAATGTCAACGGCTTCAAAACCGGGGCGTTTGCCTGTTGTGCCACCCGCTGCTGATTCCGTAACGCCCGTTCCGCCTTAGCGTCACGCTTCGCTTGACGTTCGTCCTCACGGCGCTTGCGCTGCTGGCTCATGGCGTCAGTCTTTTTCTTAACCGGACCAATCACCATAGTCATAGAACGACCGTCTTGACGGGGGGCAGACTCGACAACACCATCATCCGCGATGTCCTCAGCCAAGCGTTCTAAAAGTTTGATTCCCATTTCCGGGCGGCTCTGTTCCCGTCCCCGGAACTTAATCATGATTTTGACTTTGTCTCCGCCGTTGAGGAAGCGCAGAATGTGACCCTTTTTCACTTCGTAGTCGTGACTGTCAATCTTAAGTCCCAGGCGAATTTCTTTCAGTTGGGTACTGGCTTGATTCCGGCGCTGATCACGAGCCTTTTGCGCGGCTTCGTACTTGTATTTGCCGTAATCCATCAGTTTGCAAACTGGCGGATGCGCATCGGGAGCGACTTCCACCAGGTCCAGACCGGCGTCATCAGCTAAAGAGACGGCCTTCATGGTGGCCACCACTCCGATTTGTTCGCCGTTGACACCAACCAGGCGCACTTCGGGCACCCGAATTTGGTCATTAATCCTTACGTCAGTAATGAGGACTCCTTGCTTGTAACCACGCCGCGAACCAAAGCACACGCAAAGTTACCCCGCAACCGTGGCATAGAAAGCACAGCCGAGCGCTTTAGACCATAACCCAAGACGTGCGTCCCTCAGGAAACTACACCGGGTGGAGGTGGGAAAACTTTCCGCTTACTTCGGCATACAGCCGAACAAAGTTGATTCTAGCGCATCCACGAGGTTTTCGCACATTTCGGTTTTGCGCACCTAGACAAGATTCAATCCACAGCAAAGGAACTTCCGATTCGAATTTTACCAGATTCAAGCCAGGGGGACGCTGCCGCATCAACGACCCCCTGTATAGCAAAAGACCGAACGCCTGTGCTAAACCTTGAATCCACTCATGTGACATTCGAGTTCATCGGCGAAGGCTCGCAAATCCGAAGTCGCCTCTAAAAGGTGCTCCACCGATTCTGAGATGCCTTGTCCACCCTGAGCCACCGCGGTAATCATGCTGTTTATTTCGTCAGCAATCGAAGCCGCGTTTGCTGTAGAACGGCTCATTTCGTTCGTAGTAGCAGTTTGTTCTTCCACCGCGGAGGCAATAGTAGTTTGGAAATCAGAGATTTGAGAGACAATTTGAGATATTTCTTCGATAGCTTCCACCGCGCCGGTAGTATCGTTTTGAATTTGCTCAATACGGGTGGAAATTTCCTCCGTGGCCCTACCGGTCTCAGCAGCGAGGTCCTTGACTTCACCGGCCACAACTGCGAAGCCTTTCCCAGCATCGCCAGCGCGCGCCGCCTCAATCGTGGCATTCAAAGCTAACAGGTTGGTCTGCTCCGCAATTTTAGTAATGGTTTTTACGACTTCACCGATTTCCTGTGAAGATTCCCCCAGTTTTGCTACGACCTTGTTCGTACGCTCGGCAACCTGTGTGGCATTACGAGCAACCGACGCCGCCTCTGTAGCGTTAGAAGAAATCTCGCGAATAGACGCACCCATCTGTTCCGAACCGGCTGCAATGGTGGACACATTAGAAAAGACATGCTCTGAGCTACTATCGACTTTTGCAATCAGACTATTGGCCTGGGACGCGCTGCTCGCAACTTCGTCCAGAGTGTTGGTAACGTGCTGTGAGGACTCTTTTACCTTGGCGGAAACATTGTAAGTATCGGCAATCAGTCCTCTTAAGCTTTCGGTGGCCAAGTTCATATTACAAGCCATGTCGCCAGCCTCATCGTTGCTATTAATGTCCATGTGTACGGTCAGGTTACCGCCAGCTAAAGCCTCCAGTCCCTGATTAACTTGGCGAATGGGATTAACGATACGTCGAGTCATATTTACACTCAACAGTATTGCAATGACTATGCTGACTAGAGCGACCCCTCCCACCTCGATGAACATAGTAGTTTGAGCACGAGCAGCGTCCGCTTTTGCCGTGGAGACTCGCTTATCAATTTCTACGCCAACCTGGGTGAGCTGTTCTTCCATAGCGTTAATGAGTCCGAGGTTGTCCTGCGGTCCTTTTTTAAAAGTCTCGAGACCATAATCCCAAAAATCCGCAGCGTAGTTCGGACCGTCCTGGACAGCATATGCCATAGGAACCAACTGATTGGCGCGCAGAGTCTTCCACTTCTGGTAAGTCTCAACGAATTTCGGGAAGGTGGGAAGGTACTTTGATTCCGGGGATTCACTGATTTCCTGGATGGATTCTTCGATAATGGCATCGTGTTTATCGACTCGTTCCTTATCGCCATCTTTATCTTTAGGCTTCAGCTCCAGTGCTACCCAGTCACTCATCATGCGTACATAAACTTCAGCATGCCAAATTTTTTGAATGGGTTCCTTTAGCGCCGAGGCTTTCATAGTCTCGGCGGTGGCAGCATTCACAGAGCGTAAGCCAATCACCCCAACCACGGCAATCAGCGCCATAGCCAGCACCATTACCAGGGTAATCAAAGCCAGCTTCATGGCGATAGTAAAACGTTTCGCCGAACGAGAGATACTCTTTGCCATTGTTCCTCCTTGATAAATGGACTTTTTGCCGTCATACGGCGAGAATCTAAACATTCTTTAGCCATATTTTCCAAAAAGTGTACAGCAATACGGTCTGTTTGGTCTAGAGTTCAGACGCATATTTTTCGTTTATTCAACTCTCACAATTTTGATTATCCTGAATAAGTGTGCCATCAGCCATTTCACCCACGACATTAAGTAATGACAATTGGTTGTTAAGGGCAATTATGAGACCGACGGAGTCGGCTTTGTCAGACGTAATCAAAGCTTCCTCTTAGAATCCCCCAAAATACCGGAAATACCTCCTAAAATTACAAACAAGGTAACGACCTATGGAAACGAGGCTGACCAATGATTCCTAGCTTAAAGGTTCTGGATGCAAGCCCGACAGGGGTATTCCCGCTAATCAGCGCAAAACCAGGCGACGGACCCG
This sequence comes from Mobiluncus curtisii subsp. curtisii ATCC 35241, assembly GCF_000146285.1. GTDB lineage: Bacteria > Actinomycetota > Actinomycetes > Actinomycetales > Actinomycetaceae > Mobiluncus > Mobiluncus curtisii. The sequence continues at coordinate 60,703 of NZ_GL385912.1, read as the reverse complement.
GCGGCGGGGAGGCAAACCTGGTGCTTCCCGATTTGTCCCTCGCTAACGTTCACGGCATAGCCGGTACCAGCTTGCTAATCTTTGGCATGATAGTGTGCCTGGCAGGTCTGGCATTTGGAATCGTGACGTTTTTTAAACTCCGCAGCCTACCAGTGCATCAATCCATGCTAGAAGTAGCGGAACTCATTTACTCCACTTGCAAAGCCTACCTGGTGAAGCAAGGCAAATTCCTGTTGCTGCTGTGGGCTTTCATCACGGTAATCATTCTCATTTACTACAAGGTACTGGTGGGATTTAGCTGGGGTAAAGTCGGAATTGTGGTGTTGTTCAGCCTGTTGGGGATGGGCGGATCGTTTGCCGTTGCCTGGTTTGGCATTCGGGTCAACACTTTTGCTAACGCCCGGGCGGCTTTTGCCTCGCTGCGCGGCAAGCCCTACCCTGTCCACCAGATTCCGCTGCAGGCCGGGATGTCCATCGGGACCGTGCTGATTTCCCTCGAACTGTTCATGATGCTGGTTATTCTGGTGTTTCTGCCCGCTGACGTGGCAGGTTCGTGCTTCATCGGTTTTGCCATCGGGGAGTCCCTGGGAGCGTCCGCCCTGCGTATCGCCGGGGGTATCTTTACCAAGATTGCCGATATTGGCGCGGACCTCATGAAGATTGTGTTCAAAATTGACGAGGACGACCCGCGTAACCCTGGGGTTATCGCAGACTGCACCGGGGACAATGCCGGAGATTCGGTGGGACCTTCCGCTGACGGCTTTGAAACTTACGGAGTCACCGGTGTAGCCCTGGTAACTTACGTCATCCTGGCAGTCCCCGACACTTCCATTCAGGCGCTGTTGCTGGTGTGGATTTTTACGGTGCGCGCGGCAATGATTCTGGGTGCGGCACTGGCGTACGCCCTCAATGCCCTGTGGGTCAAAGGGCGTTACGGAGACGCGAAACGCATGAACTTTGAGACCCCCTTGACGACACTGGTCTGGCTGACTTCGATGCTATGCATCGTATTGATTTTCCTGGTGACTTTCTTTGTACTGGGTGAGCAAGGCAGCCACCTGTGGCTGAAACTGGCGACCATCATTACCTGCGGGACCCTCGCGGGGGCATTGATTCCTGAACTTGTGAAAGTATTTACCTCTACCAAAGCGCGTTTCGTGCGGGAAACGGTGAAATCTTCTCGTGAGGGCGGTGCCTCGCTAAACATTTTGTCCGGCATGGTTTCCGGCAATATGTCCGGGTACTGGCTGGGGATGACGATAGTGGGTTTGATGGGAATTGCCTTCCTGATTTCCCTGCTGATACCGCAATCCCTGATGGCAGCTCCGGCAGTGTTCGCTTTTGGACTGGTAGCTTTTGGTTTCTTGGGGATGGGTCCGGTAACCATCGCCGTGGACTCTTACGGTCCTGTCACTGACAATGCCCAATCTGTCTATGAACTCTCGCGTATCGAATCGGTCGAGAACATCGAAGCCGAGCTGATGGCAGACTTCACTATTAAGCCCGCATGGGACACCGCGAAACTCATGCTGGAGGACAATGACGGGGCGGGCAACACGTTTAAAGCCACGGCAAAGCCGGTTCTCATCGGCACCGCCGTAGTGGGCGCCACCACCATGATTTTCTCTATCATCATGACCCTCACGAATCGTTTGCAGGACACACAAGCCGTGGGCAATCTCTCCCTGCTGCACGCTCCTTTCCTGCTGGGGTTGATTACCGGAGGTGCCGTCATTTACTGGTTCTCCGGGGCCTCTATCCAGGCGGTAACGACCGGGGCAAACCGCGCCGTGGCGTTTATCAAAGATAATATCCACCTTGATGCCAGCAGCGAACGAGCCTCCGAAAAAGACAGCCGCGCGGTGGTAGAAATTTGTACACAGTACGCTCAGCAGGGGATGCTGCTTATCTTCCTGGCAGTGTTCTTTGCCACGCTGTCTTTCGCCTTTGCCGAGCCGTTCTTTTTCATCGGCTACCTGATTTCCATCGCTATTTTTGGTTTGTACCAAGCCATATTTATGGCTAATGCCGGCGGGGCTTGGGACAACGCGAAAAAGGTCGTGGAAGTCGATTTGCATATGAAGGGCACCGAACTGCACGATGCGACTATCGTCGGTGATACGGTCGGCGATCCGTTCAAGGACACGTCCTCGGTAGCTCTCAACCCGATTATCAAATTCACCACCCTGTTTGGTCTGTTGGCAGTGGAATTGGCAGTGAGTCTGACGAACCAGGGTCAGGCACGGCTGGTGCATATCCTAGCTGGGGTCTTTTTTGTGGCTTCAGCCTACTTTGTGTGGTGCAGTTTCTATCAGATGCGTATCCGCGGGGCCTCTCGGGACGCTATGCATGATCATGAACCTCCGGTTGACACTGAGTTGAACGGGATTCCCAGTGTTAAGAATCGGGTCGCCCGTTCCTCATTCAAGGCGATTCCTCGCCCTGGAGGCATTGAAGCCCCCATCGACGCGGCCGCGCTGGACGAAATCCTCGAGGCATCACCGTCAGACACCGACCTTCTGAAACACGTTCCCGACCTCGAATTAACGGCAGAGCCATCGCAAAGCGATTCCCCGCAGCCATCCGACCGGACTGCGGAACAGAAAGGGGAATAACCATGAAATTGGCAATCAAGTGGGAAAATGCCCAAGTTGACGAAGCCGGGCGGGTGTCTGGGCATTCTGCCGGCGACACTCTGGTGCGACGGGTTTTGCGTAACTTCCCCGACTCCATCCTGATAGGCGGTCCCGCCCGGCGCGCCGAAAACTTCAGTGTGGCTCCCCTCGAGATGCTCGACCCGACTGACACGGCGGTTATCAATATGGATGTCATTGATTCACCGCGACTGTGGCAAAAAATGCACAATGCCGGAGCGACGAAACCGCACATCATGAACTTCATGTGGTGGTCTCCGCGCGAATTGACGACGGTAGAAGGCATTGCCTCCATGGCTCTGTCCTGTGCCCTGTTCCCCACTTTTGCGAACTCGGAACGCACCGCTATGGAAGTCCGGGAGATGGCAGAAAAATGGACTGTGAAACCGCTGCATGAACAGATGCAGCTGGGGTGGGTAAACCTGGGGTTCCGTCTGGCTCATGTCCGTCCGCGGGTAGAGACGGAGATTCCGGTCGTGCTCTACCCCTCGATTTATCTTTCGGCAAAGAAGCGCCCGGATATTTTCTTGGACGTGGTCAACTGGGTACACCGCCAGATTCCGCTGCGGGTCGAGATGCGTTTGCACGAAACCCACCTGGTCAGCGAAGCCGCCATGAAGTTTTCCCATCGTGACTGGATTTGGGTGGGACCCCTGACAGCCACGCGCCAGTCCTATTGGGAGGCTTTGGCGCATACGACCGCTTTCCTGGCGACCACTGAGGAAGAATCTTACGGCATCGAATACGTGGAAGCCTTGGGGGCGGGAGTCATCGGCGTCTTTCCTGACCTCGAATGGGCTCACGCCTTGGTGCCGGCAGACTACCCATTTTTTTATCACTCGGTGGAAGAAGCCAAGAACATGCTGTGGCAGGTCCTGGTTAAGCCTGCGGAGGCTCGGAAACAGATGGACGCGGCAGCCGGTGGTTCGATTCAGAAGTGGATTGGCGAACACCACTCGGATGATGTTTTTGACGAAGCCTTGATTCAACACGTTGCTGACTGGTTGGGCGATATTCCCCACGCTTAATGCCTTTCACAAGGGCGGTGGGGCGGTGGCAGCGCTAGCGTCCCGTGTCAGATCCACCAGTCTTCCCGCTCACACCCGGTAACGTCGCGTCACCGAGCGCAGGGATAGCCAGCGCGGAGGTCGTCAGCGCACGGGAAGGAGTTGCACGTAAGTAGCGCGAGGGGAGACTTCTGGCGAACGCAGAAGGGATTTGTGGAACCGTTTGACGGCAAGTTTCGCGGCATCTAGGTCGTCGGGGGTGCGGACTGTAACGACCAGTCCCCCTGCCGGACCGGCCGCGATGGTCTCGATTTTGACGCCTGTATGGGCTGACAGTGAATAGAGCAGTGTCGCAAGTTCGGCATCTTCCCAGGCGGGGAGCCAGTTGTCGCCGCTGGCTAGGGCATTCAACGCGGGTGGTCCCAGCATGATGCTCGGAGCATAGGCGTGAATCCACTCCGGATTTTTCGCCAGCGGCTTGGTCTGAGTAGCGCTACCTAGTATTACCGGGGCATCCAGCCATATAAATCCTTCAGTAGCCAGCGCTGCCAAGGCGATTCGTGCGGGATTGACCAGCAACGGTCGGTCTTCCGGGTTCGTTAGCTCCGCGAAACGCGTGGCGCTGGAATACACCGGCAAGGCCGACCCGTAGGGGGCATAAACACCCGCAAAGGTCGGTGATTCACAGCTTCCGGAGACCGCCACGGGCGCCTCCACAATGAGACGCTCCGTTTGCAGCGCTGAAAACAGTTCAGCCTGCGCTGCCCCCACGTCTTTGACCGCGGCAAGTTCCAGGGCGCGCTGGGTTCCGGGCAGCAAATCACCACAATCCGACGCAAAGGGATTGCTCGCCAGGTGTTTCATGTATGCTGCCGCGCTTTCAAACAGAACCTCACTGCGTCAGTCCGCCAGGTTCGCCAAGGCTTCAGCAACCGTGAAACGTCGCTCATAGATGGCTTTACCAACGATGACCCCCTCCAAGTTGGGGTGTTTGACAGCCAAATCCCGCAGGGTCTGCAGGTCGCGCAGAGCACACACTCCCCCGCTCGCCACGACTTTTGCCGGGCTGGATTGACACACGAGAGCCAGCAGCTCCAGGTTCGGTCCAGTCAAAGTGCCGTCTTTCGACACGTCCGTCACCACGTAACGGGCGCACCCCAAAGCGTCCAAATCCCGCACAATCTGGTCCAGCAGTGGTCCTTCACTGACCCAGCCGCGACCATACACCCGTTCGCCGCGCACGTCTAAACCGATTGCGATGCGCTGCCCAAACCGCTCAATGACCGTGGCGCACCACTCGGGATTTTCGATTGCAGCAGTACCCAGGTTTACCCGCGCCGCTCCCGCATCGAGCATGCGGCACAGCGAGTCATCGTCACGTAATCCCCCACTGACCTCAATATTCAAGCCCGGATAGGTTTTCACCAGCGACTCCACCAGGTCGGCGTTGGAGCCCCGCCCGAAAGCGGCATCCAGGTCGACTAGGTGCAGCCACTGCGCTCCGGCAGCGAGGAACTCCGCCGCGACTTGTGCGGGCTCGCCGTAAACTTTTTCGGTTCCGGCTTTACCCTCGGTCAGCCGGGTCGCTTTTCCGTCAACCAAGTCAATTGCTGGTAACAGCACTAATTGTGTCATTGAGCGTCCTTTCCAGGGTCGATTCACGACCCGCCACCACTAGAGCATCTCTAACCAGTTTGCGAACACGCGCGCCCCGGCTGGTCCGGACTTTTCCGGGTGGAATTGAGTGGCGCACAAGGCTCGGTTTTCCACTGCTGCCACGAAGTCGGCTCCGTAATGCGCCCAAGACACCAGCGGAGGGCGGAACAGTCGCCGCGATTCCTCGTCTGTCCCTAAGGCTGCGGCGGGGTCGCTGGGGCAAGCATAAGAGTGCACAAAATAGAACCTCTGCCCGTCAAGCCCCGCCAACAGCTGCGACTGCGCCGGGACGTGCACTTTTGACCAGCCCATATGTGGTAAACGCGCTGCGGGCAGAGCCGTCACCATTCCGGGCCATTCGCCCAAGCCTTCAGTCACTTCCCCGTTTTCGTCGCCGCTTTCAAACATGACCTGCAACCCGACGCAGATGCCCAGTACCGGGCGACCTCCGGCGAGACGACGCTCAATCATCTGGGGAGCACGAGAGGCCTGCAGGGACCGCATCACCGCCGCGAATGCCCCCACTCCAGGAACCACCAAACCGTCTGCGTGGGCAACTTCCATCGGGTCAGCCGAGAGAGACACCCGTGCCCCTGCCCGCTCCAGGGCGTGCGCAACGGAAAGAACATTGCCATATCCGTGATCCAGCACGACGACTTGGGGAGCAATCATGAGGCGTCCCCCCGCCCTGCTGCGTCCGTGTCCCCCATCGCGTCATCGTGAGAATCTGTCTGTCCACGTTGGCGCCGGCGTTCTTCACGAGAGTTTTTAATGCCTCTGCCCAACATCCGCAAAGCTTTCCAGCGGGGAATATCGACGGTATCTACCGCCCCGTCCACCTCCGCCGGATTAACCCGACCCAGCACTAATTCCTCAATCACGATTGGCATTTGTGCAATAACCAGCCCCGCCGGCAAATCTGACTCAAAAGCCTGATTGACCCAACGACCCGCCAAAACCTGACCGGTCACGCCGGGCTCTTGTTCGGTACCGGGAGCCAACAGCGCAGACAACACCACCACGGGCATCCGAATAATCTCCGTCAGCGTGGACGCGACTGTGTCCAAGTCTGAGTCGAGTTCATTTAGACTTTCGACCAGCAGCGCCATGCCCCACTGTTCCTCGGTCAGCTCCAGGTTTTGTACCACCATCGCTCCGGCTTCTGTGGGCACCACAACCGCAGAGATACCGCTCAAAGCGCACAGTGCCCCCAAGGCTTCCGCCGAAGCCACCGGGGTCAGAAAACATGCAGTAGCTTGCCGATTCACCAGCGGAGGCTCTGATTCCTCGGGTAAATCCAGCTGTTCGTCCTGACTGGAAACCGCGGACTCCGGTTCAAAGTCAACATCTCCCAATTTTGCGATGAGGTCAGCAAACTCAGCATCATAGGCTTGCTGATCGGCGGAATCCTGCCTGTTGTCCTCAGGTTTTCGGGGTTCTTGCGGTTCACTCATCACTAGCCTTCCCTGATGTTACAGAGTTCCTTTGGTGGAGGGGACACCTACCACTCGCGGATCATATTCCACTGCGACCTTTAACGCCCGTGCCAAAGCCTTAAATTGGGCCTCTACGATATGGTGCGGGTCCCGTCCCGCCAGCAGGCGCAAATGCAGGCATATCCCGGCATTTAGCGCCAGAGATTCAAACACGTGATAGGTCAGCGAACCTGTAAAGTGTCCGCCAATCAGGTGATACTGCTGACCTTCCGGTTCTCCTTCGCAGACGACGTAAGGGCGTCCCGCCAAATCCACCACCGCGTGAGCCAGAGCTTCGTCCAAGGGCACGCAAGCGTCACCGAAACGGCGGATACCCGCCTTGTCCCCCAACGCTTCACGCAAAGCCTGCCCCAAAACAATAGCCGTATCTTCCACTGTGTGATGGACATCAATATCAGTGTCCCCGGAAGCTTCAATGTCCAAATCAATCAGGGAATGACGTGCCAAAGCGGTGAGCATATGGTCATAAAACGGCACCGTCGTGTGAATGTTGGCTTGACCGGTACCGTCCAGGTTCACCCGCACCTTTACCCGTGATTCCGACGTTGCCCGCGTGATCTCCGCCACCCTGGGGGTCCGAGTTTCGTTCATTGCAATATCTCCTTCAGGGCGGAAAGAAACGCCTCAGTTTCCTCCTCAGTGCCCACGCTGGCTCGCAGCCAGCCATCGGGTCCGACTACGCGAATCAACACGCCACGGTCAAGTAAATCTTGCCAGACTTTTTGACGATTGCCGAACTTTCCAAAGAAAACAAAGTTCGTATCCGATTCTGCCACGGTCAAACCCATTCCTCGCAGAGTTTGCACCATCCAGTCGCGAGTGTGGCGCATCTTTGCCACCTGGGCTTGCAACAAATCTGCCCGAGACAGCGCTGCCAGAGCTGCCGCTTGGGTCAGAGCCGACAGATGATAGGGCAATCGCACCAGCATGAGCTGGGAAATAATCTGCGGATGAGCCGCCAGGTATCCCAGTCGCAAACCAGCCATCGCGAAAGCCTTAGACATGGTCCTGGACACTACCAGGTGCGGGTGCGCCGCCAACAGTTCCAGAGCGGAAGGCACCCCGTCGCGGCGAAACTCCCCGTAGGCTTCGTCAATGACCACCAGGGTCGCGCTCCCCTGCGGTCCACTGGTACGGGTAAAGTTCAAGATTTCAGCCACGTCCGCGGAGCTCAGGTGAGTACCCGTAGGATTGTTGGGAGAAGCCAGCACCAGCAACGCCGGGTGTGCGTGGTCTACGGTTTGCTTCAACGCGACCACGTCCACGGAAAAGTCCTCCCGCCGCGGCACGTCCAGCAGCTCGGTCAGGGTGTTGCGAGCATATTCGGGATACATCGAGTACGTGGGTGAGGACGACAGCGCCGGATGTCCCGGTCCTCCAAAAGCGCTAAACAAATGATGCATGACCTCGTTAGAACCATTGGCAGCCCATATCCACTCGGGAGCCACTCGCACCGCGGATTCCCGCTCCAAATAATCGCTCAAAGCAAGGCGTAGTTCCGGAAAATCCCGGTCGGGATAACGGTTTAAGTTGCCTGCTACCTCCCGCACCGCCGTGGTTATCGCCTCTATCACCGGAGCTGGCACCGGATAGGGGTTTTCGTTCACATTGATAGCCACCGGCACCTGCAACTGGGGCGCCCCGTAGGGTTCTAGCCCGACCAGGTCCGTCCGCACGGGCAGTTGAATCGAGCACTCAGTCATGGCACGGGCATCTGAGGCACTCATTTACTTGCCTTCCCGACGTGCCAGCAGGGACGCTCCGTGACCTTCCAGGTCCTCGGCATGACTGAATACCACCAGGCGGTCGGTCAGCGCATCCGCAGCTTGCTGGGTGTATTCAATCTGTTGCACGGATTTTAAGAATGCCATCACGTTCAGTCCCGAAGCGTGGGAGGCCGTGCCTCCGGTGGGCAAGACGTGGTTGGAGCCTGCTAGGTAGTCCCCCAGGGGCACCGGGGTGTAGTCACCGACAAAGATTGCCCCCGCATTGTGAATTTTTGCTGCCACCTCACGAGCATCAGCGGTTTGAATCTCTAGGTGTTCAGCGCCGTACGCGTTTGCCACGGCAATGGATTGTTCAATATCCCGAGTGAGGATAGCGCCCGATTGCGGTCCGGATAGGGCAGTGACGATGCGTTCGTGGTGGTCGCGTTGGGGAATTTGGCGTTCCAGTTCGGCGCGCACCTGGGTCACAAGTTCGGTCGAGTCGGTAATCAGGACCGAGGCGGCTGCGGGGTCGTGTTCGGCTTGGCTGATTAAATCTGCAGCAACAAATTTCGGAGTGGCGCTGCTATCCGCGATGATGGCAATCTCGGTGGTACCGGCTTCGGCGTCGATACCGCAGACGCTGGATACCACACGTTTCGCCGCCGCGACATAGATATTGCCCGGACCGGTAACGACGTCCACAGGCTCCACCAGAACCTGACCGTCATCTGCGTTCTCTCCCCTCGCACCGTAGGCAAATGCACCAATCGCGCCTGCCCCGCCCATGGCATAGACTTCACGCACTCCTAATAAGGCGCAGGTCGCCAGCACGGTCGGGTGTACCGAGCCGTCGAAAGCCCGCTGTGCCGGGGAGGCCAGAGCAATCTGGTCCACCCCCGCCACTTGTGCTGCCACCACATTCATGATGACCGAGCTGGGATAGACTGCCAGCCCGCCCGGAACGTACAGTCCCACGCGCCGCACCGGAATCCAGCGTTGCGTAACGGTGCCGCCGGGAATAATCTCGGTGACGACCGGGTGGGGCAACTGTGCCTCGTGACCTTTGCGGTTATTGGCAATGGAAGTTTCAATCGCTTCGCGCAGCGCCGGATCCAGTTCCTGCAAGGCGCGGTCAATTTGAGTCTCTGGAACTCGTAACAGGCGCGGGCGGACCCGGTCGAACTGCTCGGCTTGGTCTCGCAAGGCTTTGGCGCCTTCCCGACGCACCGCTTCAATCAGGGGCGTTACCGCCGCCACAGCCTGCTCTACGTCGAGGGCTGCCCGTGGAAGGCGCTCGCGCAGCACTGCAGCATCAACGTCTTCTTTTGAAAAATCCAATAAGTTAAACACACTATTCATCTTAACCGCTAACTGACTAGGGTCGAAAACCCCGCCAGCCCAGCTCACGAAGCCCACCCATCTGCCTGATGAAAAGCGACCACAGGGATTAACCGGAAACCCGTTAGGAAAGCTCGTCTAGCTGCCGGTATCGAACAAAGTTGCCTCCGGGCACTCCGGAGACGCATCTGCCGCGACCGCATCAAGTTCAGCCAGTTCAGCTGCCGCGTTGGATTCCAAGGGGTTAGTTCCCGGTGTGATAATCGAGTCATATCCCAGCATGGCACGCAGCTCGCCCAGGAAGTCCGGACCGGCGTTAACCCGGCGTTCGGGTCCCAAATCCAAAACTTGGAGTTCCCCTTCCTCCAGGATATGTAAACGTACCGGAGCCTGACCGGGAAAACGTTCCAGCAGAGCCCCAAAGGCACGCATGTTTTCTTTCGTGCAGCGCTCGGCAGGAAGCAATAACTCAACCTCATCCAAGTGATCCAGATGGAGCGACATCTTGGGTACGCTCAGGTCACTGGCATAAATCGAGACAGATTCATCCTCGCGGCGCAGCCGTCCGCCGACCACCACGATATTATCCTGGACCAGGTCACCGGCAATGTTTTCATAGGTTTTCGCAAAGAACAACACTTCCACGGAACCGGTCATGTCTTCGATTTTGGCAATCGCCCATTGCTGTCCAGACCGTTTGGAAATTTTAACATTTACCGCGGTCACCAGACCGGCAATCTTAACCGGGGAATCGTTGCCTTTCCCCTCGTCCGAAGTCAGATCAACAATCCGGTCTTCAGCCAAGCCTTCCAACACCCGATTCATGCCTGACAGCGGATGATCCGAGACATACATGCCCAACATTTCACGTTCAAAAGCGAGCAGTTCGTTTTTGGGCCACTCAGAAATATCCGGAATATCGATACTGGCTGAACCTAACAGATTGTCCGGGGACTCTGTCCCCTCCATCTCGAGGGCAGCGAACAGGTCGAACTGCCCGTTGGACTCTTGCCGTTTCGTGGACACCACAGCTTCCACTGCCTGCTCATGAATCGCGGTGAGAGCGCTGCGCGGCGCCCCGAAAGCATCAAAAGCTCCAGCCTTAATCAGTGAACCGATGGTGCGCTTATTGCAGACTTCCGCCGGAACCTTTTTCAGGAAATCGGAAAAGGACGTGTAGGCACCTTTTTCTTGGCGTGCTTTGATGATTTCTGCCACCACGTTTTCACCAACGTTACGGATTGAGGCCAGTCCGAAACGAATGTCATTTCCATCAGGTGCAAAAACCCCGTAAGACTGGTTCACATCGGGAGGCAAGACCTTGATTCCCATGCGGCGCACCTCGTTCAGGTACATCCCCAGTTTGTCTTTATCCGTCTGGGTGGTCAGCACCGCCGCCATATACTCGGTCGGGAAGTTTGCCTTTAGATAGGCGGTCCAGTATGCAATCAGCCCGTATGCCGCGGAGTGGGATTTGTTAAATGCGTAGTCGGCGAAGGGCACCAGGATTCCCCACAGGGTTTCACAACAATCCTCGGAATAACCGTGCTCAATCATTCCATCGTGGAACTTCACGTATTGCTTGTCCAGGACGTCTTTTTTCTTTTTCCCCATGGCTTTACGCAAAATATCAGCCTGCCCCAGGGTGAACCCGGCGACCTTTTGGGCGATAGCCATGACCTGTTCTTGGTAGATAATCAGACCGTACGTATAGCCAAGGATATCCTTGAGGGGTTCTTCCAGCTCACTATGAATTGGCTCAATCTTTTGCAGTCCGTTTTTCCGAAATGCATAGTTCGTGTGGGAATTCGCGCCCATCGGTCCGGGTCGATACAGTGCCACCAGAGCGGAAATATCATCGAACTCGGTGGGTCGCAGCTGCTTCAGCAGGGTGCGCATTCCCCCACCATCGAGCTGGAACACGCCCAGGGTCTCTCCGGTGGACAACAGTTCATAAGTCGCCTTGTCATCGACGTCCAAGCGTTCCAAATCGGGAGGAGTCTTGCCGTTAATCTTGATGTTGTCCAGGGCGTCGGAAATAATGGTGAGGTTCTTTAGTCCCAGGAAGTCCATCTTAAGCAGACCGAGGTGCTCACAAGTCGGGTAGTCGAACTGGGTAATCATGGCTCCGTCTTGCGGGCGTTTCATCATGGGAATGACGTCAGTCAAGGTTTCTCGAGACATGATGACCGCGCAGGCGTGTACCCCCCACTGGCGAACCATGCCTTCCACCCCGGCTGCCAGGTCGAAAATTTGGCGATTAAAGGGATCCTCCGCCACGACTTTGCGGAACTCTTCGGCTTCTTTGTAACGCGGATGTTGCGGGTTATACATGCCTGACAGGGGAATATCCTTGCCCATGACCGCCGGTGGCATTGCCTTGGTGAGTTTCTCCCCTTTTGAGAAATCCGCGCCCGAAATCCGCGCCGCGTCTTTAAGTGCTTGTTTCGATTTAATCGTGCCGTAGGTCACGACCTGGGACACTTTGTCCTTGCCGTATTTACGGGTCACGTAGTCGATTACGTCCTGACGACGGCGGTCGTCAAAGTCCACGTCGATATCCGGCATGGACACCCGCTCGGGATTGAGGAAACGTTCAAACAACAGCCCGTGCTTGATGGGATCCAGGTCCGTGATGCGCATCGCATAGGCAACCATGGAACCTGCGCCGGAGCCACGCCCCGGTCCGACTCTAATCCCGTTGTCTTTGGCCCACTGAATGTAGTCTGAAACAATCAGGAAGTACGACGGGAATCCCATCTGCACAATAATCTCGACTTCGTAGTCGGCACGTTTCCTGACTTCTTCAGAAATGCCATTTGGGAAACGATACTGTAAACCGCGTTCGACTTCCTTGATAAACCAGGACACTTCATCTTCCCCGGCAGGTACCGGGAACACCGGCATGAAGGTGCCCTCTTTCACGTCTGGAAATTCGACATTGCACTGTTCCGCAATCAACAGGGTGTTATCTAGGGCTTCGGGGATTTCCGCAAACAGCTCATGCATTTCCTCGCTGGGGCGCAGATAATAATCCGTACCGTCAAAGCGGAACCGATCCGGGTTAGACAGACGATCCCCGGAGTTGATGCACAGCATGGCATCCTGAATCTCCCGGTCTTCCTTATAAACATAGTGTGAGTCGTTGGTTGCGATGATGGGTGCGTTGATTTCTCGAGCTAAGCGCAGCAGGTCTTTCCGCACACGGTTTTCGATGGACAACCCGTGATCCATCAGTTCCACATAGAAATAGTCTTTGCCAAAAATATCTTGCAGTTCCCCGGCGGCACGCACGGCTTCCTGATACTGCCCCAAACGCAGCCGCGTCTGGACCTCTCCAGAGGGACATCCTGCTGTGCCGATGAGTCCCTCGTGATAGCGCTCCAACAGTTCCCGGTCAGCCCGCGGCCATTTCCCCATCTGACCGTCCAGGGAGGCATAAGAACCGAGCCGAAACAGGTTGTGCATCCCCTCAGTCGTGTGGGACAGCAGTGTCATATGCGTGTAGGCGCCACGAGCGGACACGTCATCACCGGCCTTTTGCTGTTCCAAAGTCCCCCACTGCACCCGCGTGGTGTCAAAACGCGAAGTTCCCGGCGTGACATAAGCTTCCAAACCAATAATGGGTTTGATTCCGGCGTTACGGCATTCTTGATAAAACTCAAAAGCCCCGAATAGGTAACCGTGGTCGGTAATCGCCACGGCTTTCTGCTGGTTTTCTACCGCTTTAGCAACCAGCCGCTTAATCTTTGCTGCCCCATCCAAAATCGAGTAATCAGTGTGGACGTGAAGGTGGACGAATTCGGAACTAGGCATGGATTAATCTTAGTCGATTTTGCACGCCGAACCTGAAAGGTCCCAGTCTCTCCGGTGAGGATGTGGCTCGCAGATTCCAGTTTGATTATTGGCGCAAAAGCTCTACAGCAGTCGCTAAATCAGCTGGTAACGGAGCCTGCACTGCGACTTCTAGCCCGGTTCGCGGATGCTTAAACGCCAGCCTACTGGCGTGCAGCCATTGCCGCTCCAGACCCAGCCGGGCGGCTGTCTTCCGATCCGCCCCGTATTCCGTGTCTCCCACCAAGGGATGTCCGATAGCCGCGAGATGCACGCGAATCTGGTGGGTTCTCCCCGTCTCCAGCTGGACTTTCAACAGGGTTGCGCCCGGAAGCTCCTCGATGATGTCATAGTGCGTTACCGCGGGCTTTCCCCCGGAGACTACCGCCATCTTAAACTCGCGCCCCGGCGCCCGCCCAATAGGAGCATCAATGGTTCCTACCGGGGGTTTCACCTTTCCCGTGGCGAGGGCGGTATAAATTTTTTCGACCCGGTGATAGCGAAACTCGTTTTTCAGTTTGCCGTAGGCGAGTTCTGATTTAGCGACGACCATCGCTCCCGAGGTTCCCGCGTCCAGACGATGCACGATTCCTTCACGTTCCACTGGACCGGAGGTCGACACCCGAATCCCCGCAGCTCTAAGCGCACCGACTACTGTGGGACCCTCCCAACCGGGACCGGTATGGGCGGCGACCCCGGCTGGCTTGTCCACCACCACCAAATCATCATCGGCATATAAAATTCCCAAATTATCCACGCGGGTGGCTTCGGGAACGTAGCCAGTAGGCTCGGGAATATCGATTTCCAGCAGATTGCCGGCAGCGAGTTGATCGGATTTTTTGAGAGTTTCCCCGTCTTGTATGACCGCTCCGGATTCTAACAAGGCTCCTGTTTTTGCTCGTGACAGCCCCAGCAGCCGCGACAGACCAACGTCAGCCCGCAACCCCGCCAACCCTTCTGGAACGGGCAACAGGCGACTCACAAGGCGTCCTTTGCTTCGTCTAAGAAAATGTAAACACCGTGCTTGCCCTGGACGGATTTTCCGCTTTCAAGGGCCGCTGCGACGTCTGCACGCCGCAACCACACCACACCCAGCGGCATGCCTCGCAACATCAATACGAACACCACTGCAACCCCGACAACCACGAAGATGTCGGCCACATTACCTACAAACCACCCAAAGTAGTCAATAAAGTCAATGACCGCACCGGTTCCCCACGGGTTGCCGCGCCCCCGATCCACGATATTGCTCAACCCACCACCGGCAATGACCGCTAAAACGCCAGCCCAGATACTATTGGGGGTCATCAACGCCAGCACGAGTAAAACGAGAGTCAAAAGGCAACTCAACACCGTGACAACTATTGTGGCCGAATCGAGCAACGACAATGCTGCCCCGGAATTGTGCGTCACGTGCAAGGTAACCCAAGAGCCAAGCAAGGGCAATGCAGTTCCGTCGTAGGGCAGCAAGTTAACCGCCAGAGCCTTCGTGACTTGGTCAACCGCACCAATAATCAATCCGATAAAAATGACCAGCAGCCAACGTGAGACCCGGAAAGGGTGCCACGTTGACTGCGGGGCAAGTTTGATTGCGAGCGCCAATTTAGTTGGTCGGGGCAGAGTTCGCCAAGTCCGAAAGAATACCTTCCAGGAAAGAACTCATCTTGGAGCGGTATTCGGATTCGAAAGTCTTGAGCTCTTCAATCTTGCGCTCCAACATGCCACGCTCCTGCTCCAACTGAGTCAGTACCCGGGTATGTTCTTGCTCCGCCTCGGCAACGATGCGATCAGCTTCGACGCGGGCATCGGCAATAATCTCTTCGCCCTTCTTTTGACCGTCTTGCACGTATTCGTCGTGCAGGCGCTGCGCCATATCCAGCATGGAGACAGCAGAAGTCGACTCGGGAACCTCGCCCGTAGCCGGAGCGGGTTCTGCCACCGGGGCAGGTTCCGGAACAGCCGGTTCGGAAACTGTTTCCGCCACCGGCGCCACGCCGTTGCTCAGTTCAGCAATCTTGCGGTTTGCTTCATCCAGCTCAACCCGGAGCGAGTCACGCTCTTTAGTCAGGGTATCGAGGGTATTCACCACCTCGTCCAAGAAATCGTCCACTTCATCTTGGTCATAGCCTTCGCGGAATTTCGTGGGCTGAAACTTCTTGTTGACGATGTCATCTGTGGTGAGCAACGCCATATTCGTCACCTCGTCCGTGTCAGGGGGCTTGCGCCCCGATTTCCAAAACCTCTTGGGCATTCGCACGTTTTGTACAAAAGACATTGTTACACATTTTTTGTTACTTGTGTGAATACTGAGGTTTAAAACTTACTCCGAAAAGGGGGAAATTTGCTAATTCCGCGGACCGTCAAAAGCCAAAACGTGGCAACTAAACCATAAAAACAATACTGACTGCCACCCTCTGCACCACGAACAGCAATATGAAAAGCACCATAAATCCCATGTCAAGAGCCAATCCGCCAATGCGTAGCGGGGGGATTAAGCGCCCAAAGAAGCGTACCGGCGGATCCGTCAGGGCATAAATCAAGTTAGCTAACACCAAAATAATTCCCCGGGGACGCCAGTCTCTGGCCAGAATCTGTACCCAGTCCAGAACTACCCGCAAAATCAGTATAAAAACATAAACATTTATCACGTAATAAATGACCAGACCCAGCAATTGCACCATACTCACAGCACACATCCTACCTGAGAGTCGCAGACCGAACAGATTGAGGTTCCCCCGCCACGGGGACGCGACGGGGGAACCTCAGGATGGAAGGAGACTGGTGGTCACAAAGTTTGCAACAGAGAAGTCGAGGATTTTGGTGTGTCCTCGATAGTTTTAAGGTTCTGGGGAGAAAGCAAGAACACTCGGGTGCCAACTTCCTCGAAAGAACCGCGCAGACCATAAGTCAGACCGGATGCAAAATCAACCATACGCTGCGCTTCCTTGACCGAAAGATAAGCAAGATTGAGGATGACTGGAACGTTATCGCGCAGGTAATCGCCAATCTCTTTGGCATCGGAATACGTCGTGGGCTTGGCGGTCTTAATCCGGTCAATAGTGACGACTGGAGCCTCCACCGGAGCTTCCGGCGCAGCTTCAGATTCTGTAGAACCGGGGAATTCGTGCAGCTCGCCCAAAGGAGTCTCGTCTTCGATAAATTCCTCGTCTTCGTAATCATCGACGTCGGGTTCCCGCAAACCGACTTTCTCTAAAACGTTACGCAACGCCAGCCCCATATTTTCTCCCCTAGGTCTCGATTGTATTTTTAGACAACTGGAACGAGGTTACGCGATAACCGGTGTTTATTGGGGAATTTTTACGGAGTGTCGCCAATCGAAGCGAGAAAATGCAAAAACCGCCCCGTCGCTGACTGGTAGTCAACGACGGGAACGGCTTTTATTGGGAGATAGGAAAAAGTTTTCAGCCGCGCCAGTATTACCGCCTGCGCACGGCAGATTTATTTCAAGAAGTCCGGTATGTCGAGCTCATCGTCTCCCGCAATATCATCGAATACGTGTTCCAGGCGCAGTGCCGGAGCCCGCTGTTCACGCGAGGAGTCCACATAGTCCGGCACACTTGCCGCATCGGGAGATACCGGACGAATCCCGGAGGTGACAGCCAGAGGCTCGTGTTTCGCGTCAGGAATTCCGTTCAAACTGGTGAGTTTAATATCGGGTTTGTGTTGCTCTGCTTTGGGACGCAAGCTGCCCACCGCTTCGGTTCCCGCAGGGAATTTCGGCGCTTTCAGCTCCGGGACTTTCGCTGCCGGCTCATGGCGATGCTGTGCCAGCCGGGCTTCTATTCCGTCAAGAATTTCTTCTTTCTCTGCAGCGGGCTCAGCCGGCGCCGGGGCGGCAACAGGTGCCGGGGCGGGTTGCGGGGCTGCGGGAGTTTCTGCACTAGGCTGGGGCGCGGGACGAGGCTCACTCGGTTCACTATTCCGAGTTGGCACCGCCGGCTTAGCACTCGGTACAGCCGGGGCGGGACGCGCTGCGGTGCGGGAAACAGCAGAAGTCTGGACGACCCGCGCAGAAGCTGCAGCCGCGTCCTTACTTCCAAACCCCGCGGCGATAACCGTCACTTTAATCTCATCGGCAAATTCTTCGTTCGGGGCGTAGCCGATAATGACGTTAGCGTCCTGATCGGCGAGTTCACGAACCATCTCGGCAGCATCGTTCATTTCTTGCATACCCATGTCTGTTCCGCCTTGGAAGAAAATAAGTACGCGGTCAGCGCCGTCCATAGAGCTTTCTAACAGCGGTGAAGAGATTGCCATATCAACCGAAACGCGTGCGCGGTCCGGACCGGTAGCCGTCCCGATGCCCATCAGAGCGGTCTTGGCGTCTTTCAAGGTGGTGGTTACATCGGCAAAGTCAACGTTGATAGTGCCCGGGATAGTGATGATTTCGGTAATGCCTTGCACGGACGATTGCAAGACCTGGTCAGCGGCACGGAAAGCCTCCAAAACCGAGAGGTTCTCCTCCGTGGATTCCAACAGACGCTGGTTCGGAATCACGATGAGGGCATCGACTTGTTCGCGCAGTGCCTCGATGCCTCGATCAGCTTGCTGTTCCCGACGACGCCCCTCAAACTGGAAAGGTCGGGTGACCACACCAATGGTCAAAGCCCCGAGCTCGCGAGCGATACCTGCCACAATCGGTGCCGCCCCTGTACCGGTGCCACCGCCTTCTCCAGCGGTGACAAAAACCATGTTAGAGTCGCGCAGCACCTCACGAATATCGTCCTCGTGAGCAGTTGCGGCAGCTTTGCCAACTTCCGGATCAGCTCCCGCGCCCAATCCGCGTGTGGACTCTCTGCCAATCTCAAGTTTGACGTCCGCGTCTGACATGAGCAGTGCCTGTGCGTCGGTGTTAATCGCGATGAACTCCACGCCACGCAGATTTGATTCAATCATTCGGTTCACCGCGTTGACACCGCCACCCCCGACGCCTACGACACGGATGACTGCCAGTGGTGCTGGTTCCATAATGGTTTCCCCTTCCAACCTTAACCTTGAACTTAAGGGTTAAAGTAACGCCGCCTTTTTGACGCCAGAAATTTAGTGAGTGTTATGCGATTAACCGGGATGCGCTTCGGCGTGTTTTGGAATTACACAAATTTCCGTCACGGTTTAATTCCCGGCGACCGCACTGTTAGACTGCAAAAGACAAAAACAACTTTTTCACTATCTAAAGGAAAAACAATGGTCTTCAAAAAAATTGTCAGCGTAGCAGCGGGTTTAGCCCTGGCTTTTTCTTTAGCTGGTTGCGGCGGTGCGGCAAGTAACAATGCCGGTAACGCGGGTGACAATGTGGCGAAAAGCGCCGGCGACAAGTTTGTGGTCGGCTTCGACGCAAACTTTCCCCCTTACGGTTACAAAGACGAAAAAACCGGGGAATATACCGGTTTTGACATGGATTTAGCGACCGAAGTAGCGAAGCGCAACCACTGGACCCTAGAAAAGAAACCTATCGACTGGGATTCCAAAGATATGCAGCTCTCATCAGGTTCAGTGGACTGCTTGTGGAACGGTTTCACCATGAACGGCCGCGAGGACAAATACACTTGGTCAAAGCCTTATGTGGATAACTCCATCGTCTTTGTAACGCGCAGCGCCGACAACCTGAAAGACGCTGCAGACCTGGCAGGCAAGACCGTCATTGTGCAAGCTGATTCATCCGGTTTAGCAGCCCTCGAGGACGAATCGAACAAGGAATTGCTCGCTTCGTTTAAGACCCTCAACAAAGTTCCCGACTACAACAACGCATTCATGAGTTTGGAAGCGGGAGCTGCCGATGCGGTAGTCGTGGACCTTGGAGTCGCCAACTACCAACTGGAGACACGACAAAAGGGCATGTACACCATTATGGAAAAACCGGTGCAAACCGAACAGTACGGCATAGGCTTCAAACTCGGCAATAAAGCCTTGCGTGACCAGGTACAAACCACCCTGGACCAGATGAAAGCAGACGGCAAGTTCATGGAACTCGCCCAGAAATACGGCTTAGAAAAAGCCGTTATCAACAAGTAAACGTATGCAAAAGTGAGTTTGTGGTGCCGCGATTTCCTAGGTACCGTAACCAACGGCACCGCAAACTCCTCGGCTTGAGAATGCAATATGAACGAGTGGACTTTCCTTCCTGAACTGACCCTGGGCTTTGGTCGCACCGTGATTCTGTTCGCGCTGACCCTGATACTTTCCCTTCCCTTGGGATTGCTGGTGTATGCCGGACGCGTGGTTCCGTTTAAACCCCTGAACTGGATAGTGCAGTTCTATATCTCGATTATGCGCGGCACTCCCCTGATGCTGCAGCTCATGGTCGTGTATTTCGGACCGTATTACCTGTTCAAAGTGCCTATCAGTGCGTCATACAACTTCTGGGCAGCCATCATCGCTTTTTCCGTCAACTACGCAGCCTATTTTGCCGAAATCTATCGTGGCGGTTTCCAAGCTATCCCCCAGGGGCAAACTGAAGCGGCGTTTGTACTGGGGTACTCCCAGCAGCGCACTTTCTACACCATCAAGCTGCCCCAAATGTTTCGCACGGTACTGCCTTCAATCACCAACGAAGTCATCACCCTGGTCAAGGACACTTCCCTGGCCCAAGTCATTTCTTTCCTGGAAATGTTTTCCATTGCCAGGGAATATGCCTCCACCACCGCCTCGATGGCACCTTTCGTCGCTGCCGGGATTTTCTATTACGTCTTTAACATGGTGGTGGCTGTGACCATGAACAAGTTGGAAAAACGCGTCAGCAAATACCAAATCTGAGATGTCACCAGCAAAGCAGGAAAAAATGAGCACCGCACTATCCATCAAAGACATGCACAAGAGCTTCGGCAACCTGGAAGTCCTGAAGGGGGTCTGCATACAGGTCGAGCAGGGTGAGGTCCTGGCGATTCTGGGTCCTTCCGGTTCGGGCAAGTCCACCTTACTGCGTTGCGCCACGTTCCTGGATCGCATGGATTCCGGAAGCATCGCGTACTTCGGAGAAACCGCCCTGAGCATGAAAAATGGTGAAAAAACCTCGAGTGGCGACGAGAAACGGTTCCGGCATGATTACGGGCTGGTGTTCCAGAACTTCAACCTGTTCCCCCACTGGAATGTCATGCGCAACCTCACCGATGCCCCGATTAAAGTGCAGCATCGCAATCCGACCGAGGTTCGCGCCGAAGCCCACCAGCTCTTGGAACGTATGAACTTGGGAGATAAAGGCAATGCTTACCCCTCTGAGCTGAGCGGAGGTCAAAAGCAGCGCGTGGCCATCGCTCGGGCGCTCGCATTGAAGCCGCGGATGCTGTATTTTGACGAACCAACTTCCGCGCTAGATCCTGAGCTCACCGGCGAAATCTTGGCTATTATCCGCTCTCTGGCTGACGAACGAATGACTATGGTCATCGTCACTCACGAGATGGAGTTCGCCGCCCAAGTTGCGGACCGTGCCGTTTTCATGGACGGCGGCACCGTGTTGGAAGAGGGTCCCGCGGAACAGCTCATTCACCACCCTACTCAGGAACGGACTCGCCAATTCCTGCACAAGCTGCAGGGCGAGCAGCCACGGTAACGGTGCCTTCGCCGAGACCGCAGAAGGCTAGGCAGACTGGGATTCCGGGGAGGATCCAGCAGTCGATGATTCCGCGGCACTGGCAGAATCATGAGACATCTGCATCCGCGCTAAAGATGTCAGCATCCGAATCTCGGGACCCAGACGTCGCACGGAGGGGAAGTTCGTCTGTTCCAGCCCTCCCAGCAGTAGCAAAGCGTCAAATCCCTGGTTGCATTCCAAGAGAGCCCGCGCCCGCAACAGCCGCGCCATAAACCGCGCGTCTCCTTCGGTTCCCTGCAGTAACAAACCGTCGGGAAGCAGGTGAGAATCCAGCAACCCCAAAGACGATGACACCTCAACATTGCCGTTACGCTCGTCATACCGGGCTGCCAGTGTGGCAGCTGCCTGCCCCAGCAAATCGCGAGCCTGTGCCACAGTTGGATGCACCAGGGCAGGAATCTCGTGGAAACGCGAAGTCGAAGCCAACGACACCTTCAGGGAATACCTCCCATATCCAGCCCAATCCAACGCTTCTAAAGCCCCGACGAGGGCACGCATCCCGACCAATAAATCCCACGGGTCGTGAGCCTGACGAATCAACCCCAGGTGCCGCTCCAGTAACAGGAGCAGGCGTGACCACATCCCTGCCACCGCTAGAAATTGAAAGTGTTCGCACAGCTCGGAAAGCCGGGAGTTCTCACGATCATATTCATAAGCCACCAAGTGCGCTTCCCAGGCAACCTGCCAAGCATCAGCGGCGACCAGCCCCGGTAGCATCACCCGCAGCAACCGCGCCTTTTGCGGAGCCGGAATCTCGTGAGTCAACATCCGCCACGACACCTGCAAGGCCTGGTCGGGATGATGCTCCCAAGCCAGTGCCACCTGCGAAATATCTATCGCGCGCCCCAGAGCCGGATGATCCGCGGGAGTAATCCGGTCGATAGCACGATCCAAAAAATACCGTTCCTCAGCAGGGTTCCCCAAGGCTTCCCGCATCCGATGACGCAGGTAATCCCCGGCAGCCGGCGAGGGACCAAGGCTAGCTTGGAAAGCCTGCAAGCCAGCCAATAAATGATTCAGCAGGGACAGGGGGACATCAGGGTGTGTACAGGCACTCTCGATGACCTCGGGATAGAAGCGAGAGAGTTGCTCCAACTGACGCGAATCATACAGTTCCGGGCGATGCAACAGGCGGGTCAGCGTTGAAGAAAATGCTTCCAAAGCCTTGCCGGGATTCCGACCTTCCAGATAGCAGCCAATCAGCTCAATTTCAGCCCCTGCCAACAAATCGTCA
Organism: Mobiluncus curtisii subsp. curtisii ATCC 35241; assembly: GCF_000146285.1. Classification (GTDB taxonomy): domain Bacteria; phylum Actinomycetota; class Actinomycetes; order Actinomycetales; family Actinomycetaceae; genus Mobiluncus; species Mobiluncus curtisii. The sequence continues at coordinate 38,166 of NZ_GL385912.1, read as the reverse complement.
TATCCAGCGTCACGAGCTGCACTCACCACGTCTAAAGTCGCTTTTGTACGTGGCAGTCCGGGAGGAATCGAGGCAGCATTCATCAATTGCGTGGACAACACCGCCGCGCTGTGAGGGGCAGAATCATCAGATGCGGAGTCAAAAGAGTAAGCATCATCGGAAAACGTTATGCTCAACAGACTCCCCCTTACCTATCCCGGTTAAAATCACCATACCGGGGCGCGCTGTCCTAGCACGTGTGACACACCGGGAAACCGGACGAGGAACCTTGTGAATATGTAAGAATGGGTGCTAATGAGCATTTTTGAGTCCGACGGCTTCGTCCCCGGAGTGGATCCAGAAATTCTGACCATGCAGATTGGCGATGATCTGGAAACTGCTTTGCGTGAACCATTGAGTACAGATCGCCTGCATCGCCTGGAAGAACTGGCGACTCTGGCTCAAAAACACGGTCTGGACGAAGTGGAAGCCACCATCCGCCTGGAAGTCGTGTGGGATGCCCTCGAATCCGGCGACTCCGAATCCGCCTTGGCGACCCTGTCGTGGGTGCTACAGCAGGTCGCGCACGGGCAAATGGTCCCGAACGAAGCTCAAACCCAGGTCATCGCCCAACAGCTGCTGCAAATTCCTACCTTGGCAGCCCGACACCCCGGCGTAAGCGCGAAACTCCTCGAACACTTGACCTACTGGATGGAATACTTCACGACTGAAGCGGGTATTTCCTTGCGTTCCCGCTGGATTACCCGACACCAGGTGGAGTTGGGACGGGGACATCGCGAAGCCGCTCGCGAAGCTCTCGATATTATTTCTGCTTTGGAAGAACTGCCACGGGAAGTTCGCGACGAGGCGGACTGTCCCCTGCACCATTATCGTTCCCGCATCGCTTGGGCAGTCAACGCTTCGGAATTTCCCCAAGCGCTCTCCCTCTATCGCGATGCTTTGGAGCGGTGCGCTGCCGCTGACTGGCAGTGCATTCAACCGGATGACATCAATCCCCTCCTGATGCTGCCACTGTCTTGGGCAGGCGAAGGTGATGCGGCGTGGCGCGCTCACGAACGTTCTTACCGTCACCAAACCGAAACTTCCCAATACCTCGGCGACATCGCTTCTCACCTGCGTTTTTGCGCGGCGACGTGGAACATTCCCGAAGGCTTGGAACTGCTGGAAACCCATGCGCAATGGTTCGCTAATCCTGAGGACCCTTGGGATTTACTGGTGGCGACCCGCTCCGCGGCAGCTTTCCTCTCCCGCGCGGTGGGGGCTTTTATTGGGACGGGCACAAAAGTGCCGCCCCTCGGATTTGCTATCAACGGGTCGAATCGTTGGCTCTCCTTCGAGAGTCTCAGTCCGGCGGATACTTTAGCGCTGGCACAAGCCCGGTTGGAATCGGTAGCCATGAAACTTGCGTTGGCTTTTGACTTCCGTAACGCTAACAACACCATGTCCACAAGGGTCACCCAGAGTCTGCACGAAGCTCCCCTGTGTTCTTTCGCTGCGGTGAAAGACCTTTTGCGAGTCCGTTTTGGCGTAAAGAATCTGCTTGCCGAACAGGGGTTGAGCGAAAACAGTCCAGAATGGGTGCTGCCAGAGCTAGACGATCCGTCTTGGGCGCATCAACCTGTTCCAGAGTTTCATTTGTTGGACTTTCAACAGGCCTCTGCCGTCGAGAAACAGCTGCGAGCCTTTGAGGAGTCGATTGATTTTTCAGCGCTGCCAGCTGCGATTTCTGCCGATAAAGAACGCTTGGTGCTGGGGACAAACCGGGTGGCTTTCTTGGCCGCGGCCGGCAAGTGGAACGAGGTTATAGATACGGGTGAACTGCTGCTGGAAATCGGTGAACGAGTGGACGATCACCGTCAGTCGCTGCGTTTGGCGTGCTACCTGGTGCAGGCTTATTGGCAGTTGGACGATTTGAGTGTGGCGCGTAACTGGCTGGTGCGGGCTGACGAGTTTATAGATGCTACTATTTCGGGCAAACCTCGCGCGCTCTTGGACGATTTGTCCCTGTTGGCGGGATAAACTTTCTTCATGCAACGTTTCGCCTTACCTCCTGTTCCGGATTCTCTGGATGAGCTGTGTGAAGCGTATACGGATGCGACCGGATCTTATGCGTGGCGGCTCGCGGACCGGATGCTGCAGGCTTTTCCGAACGCTCCTCTGAGCGCGGTGGCGCCTCGCCACGCTATCTCGTTCCTGCGACTGCGGGCAACCATTTTAGATGCTTTGGGGGATGTCAGTGCCTGTCGGGCTATCTTTAAGTTCGCGGCTACCCAAGCCGCAGGGGCGGGCGACATAGTGTCCCAAGCGGCCGCTCTGGCGCAGCTGCACGTGGATCGATCTTTCCGTCTCGATGATGACACCGAGCACGGCTCACCTTTTGTGGGAGATATTCGTAAGGATTTGCGAGACATCGTGAATCTGCTTTTGGATAATCCCGCAGCTATGGCACAAAATCCGGATTTGTCCACGGCAACCCTCGCCCATCTGGTGCACGGTTTTGCTCTCATTGGAGCCAATGCTGATGGCCGGGAGACCCTGGATCAAGCTCGGGTTATCTGTCCCGAAAAAGAATCTCTCAAAGCCAGTTTGGACCTGGCTGATGCCGTGCTGCTGGCTTGCTGCGGGCAGATTGATGAGGCTTTGGAATTCGGGGAACTTATATTAGGGCGCGATTCCGAAGACCCACTGGCGTTACAAGTCGAGGTGCGCGAGTTCTTAGGGACCTGGTATCGAGCCATAGGCCGTCACGTAGATGCCGCCAATCACCTCCGGATTGTGACCGACCTGTGCCGCGACTATGACCTGCCCTACATGGCTGTGATTGCGGCAATGGAACAGATTTCTTCCCTGGTGGAACTGAACAAAACGGAAATCGTGGTTGATTTAGCGTCCTGGGCTCTGGATGTAGCTCACGATCTCGGTATCAATAACGAGGTGGTGAGGACTTTGGACATTGTCTTGGTTCAAAGTTTGGCCAGTTTAGGGCGGCATATTCAGGCGGTTAATTGCGCTGAGATTGCCGGCACGCGAGCTCGGGAACACGGGGACGTAGATACCGCCATTGTGCTGTTTGAAATGGGAGCTAAATCTGCCAGAGCTAGCGGAGATCAAGCTCGTGCCGCTAATCTTTACGGATTCTGCGCGGAACTAGCCGGTGGTGAAATATCGCTGCGAGCCCGCTTCCTACGTAAAGAGTCCGCGGCAATTTTAGAGACCGTAGGTCTGAAACCTCCGCGTCGGGAGCTGCCCGAGGACTCCTGTGCGCCATTCCCGGACGACCCCGCCGCAAGACTGGAAGCGGAAACGCTACAGCACCTAGAGATTACTCCGGATGTTAAATCTATTGAAGCAAGAACTGCACTGTCTCTAGCAAAGGATCTTTTGGAGGAAGCGCTTTCGCTGTTGATGTCCACTCCGGAGGGAGAACGCGAACTCGCTGCGCAGGAACTTGCTAAATGGAATGAACTGCGCACCTGGATGGCGAGTGTCGAGGGTGACGCGGACACTTCGATTGTGCCTAACGAAAGTGCACCACCACCGTCAGACTCGTCCGAGGAGGGAAAAGCGTAATGGCAAATCGGATGGATATTACGCTGCTGCTGCCGGATTTGGCCAGCCAGTACGCCACCTCGTCGCATTCCGTCAGTCTGCGTCTGCTGGCTTATGCCCTGCAGGCTTTCCCTCTTGCTGAACCTTTTGCTCCCAGCCCGAGTCGCAGCGAGACAGAAAATCTGAACATTCTGCGCCTATGGGCAGATATGCTGGTAGCCCGCGGTGAGAACAGCGCGGCAGCCTCCATCTGGAAACAAGTCGCAGTGTGGTGTCATCATCGAGACGATTTGAGGGGGGCTACCTATGCCCTGGCGCAGGCACACGCTCTACTATTGCCTCAGATTCCTCCGGCGGAGGCTTCCGAGACCGCAGCACAGCTGATTAAATTCCTCGCCAGAGTACCTGATTCATTAGAAAAATCTGAATCCTTGGTGCTTTTAGCAAACAGCCTGCTGGAATTGGGGGATTTGCGAGCCGCCCGGATTCTCCGCGGTGAAGCTGCGGTCAGCTCAGCCCGGATTCGTCTGGATTCCGCTCTGTTACAGGTGAAAATCTATCTGGCTCAAGGGCAGCGGGAGCAGGCACTGTTTTTTCTTGACGATTTAGAGGGCAACCCGGGGATTTTTTCTGATCTGCAGGGCGCCCGCATGACCATCGGAATGTTTCGTCTGCAAATGGATCAGGATAGCGGGAACTACGCCGCTGCCCTGAATCGGGTAAAAACGTTATTCCAGCAGGCCAAATCGGAGGGGCTGTTGCTCCAGCAAGCCCTGCTGAGTGCCACTCGAACTGATCTCGATGCCGAAATGCATCTGGATCAAGACGTCATTTCCCACGGTATAGAGACTCTCCGGCTTTTTGACCAGCTGAATCTGGGAGAATCCCGTCGCATCGGCGTCAAAGCAGTGCTGGCTCGTTCGCTGGCGCGGATGGGACGAGCCAAAAAAGGCATTGAATACGCTGAGGAAGTTTCAGCGTGGGCGCAGCGCCACGGGAATCTGGCACTGGAGCAAGAATTTACGGTTATTGCCGCGGATTTGGCAGCACGCGATCTGCAGGGCATCCGCGCCGCTGGGCTCTATGGTTGCGCTGCGGATTTGTACAGCGAACGACCGCTTTTGCGGGCCCGCTACCTGCGAAAATGCGCGGTACAACTGGTTTATTCTGCCGGGTCGGACCGAGAAACCACCATTCATTGGGCGCTCTCGCTGCTGCGCGAAGCCGGGGAGTTACTACACGGCATGGAACGCCACGGCGAAGTCGCTGCGGAACTCTCCGCCTGGGAATTCGACCGTCTGTGGATTCGCACCCGAAAATAATCAGACGCACACTTTTGGGGTGGTTTTCCGTCCTGAGAGTCCTCTGCCAGACGGATTTTGTAAATTGCGATCTCACGTCACAAGGTCGGTTGAGCAGGTTTTCAGTTCTGGCGGTTTTCCGACTAAACTCTTGGGGTGATTACTGCCACTGACCTCACCTTACGGATCGCGGATCGCATCCTGATGGAACACGCTTCATTCCAGGTCAACAAAGGTATGCGGGTCGGTTTGGTGGGGCGCAACGGCGCCGGCAAGACCACCCTAATGAGACTACTGAGCGGTACCGGTCTGCCCGATGCTATTCAAGTTGAGGGAACCGTATCCCGGTCGACCGCCCCAGGCTACCTTCCCCAAGATCCTCGGGAAGTTGATCCCGACCAGATAGTGCGCGACCACATCTTGAGCGTGCGCGGACTGGATGTCATCGAATCTCGCATCCGCAAAGCGGAGGAGGCGATGAGTCGTGAATCAGGCGAAAAACAGCAAAAGGCCATGGAAAAATATGTGCGCCTGGATCAGGAGTTTCACATGTCCGGCGGTTACGCGGCAGCTTCCGAAGCTGCACAAATCGCCGCTAACTTAGGGATTTCTAACGAAACATTACGGCAGCCTTTGGGGACGCTCTCCGGAGGGCAACGCCGCCGGGTCGAGCTGGCACGCGTGCTGTTTTCCGGGGCAGACACCCTGCTGCTGGACGAACCGACCAACCACTTAGACCACGACTCGATAGTGTGGCTGCGCGGGTACCTGCGTTCATTCCCTGGCGGAGTCCTGATTATTTCGCACAATGTCAAGCTCTTGGACGAAACCCTGAACCAGGTTTTGTATTTGGATGCGATGCGTGGCGTGTTGGACGTGTACCACATGGGTTGGAAGGCATATTTGCAGGCTCGCGCTGATGATGAGGTACGGCGGAAACGGGAACGGGCGGTAGCAGAAAAGAAAGCCGCGGCTCTGCAAGCTCAAGGCGAACGTCTCCACGCGAAAGCCACCAAGGCTGTGGCTGCCCAACAGATGCTGCGCCGAGCGGCGCAGCTGCTGGAAAATACCCAGGCGGAAGGTCCGAAGGAAAAAGTCGCCAAACTGGATTTCCCTCAGCCCCAGCCTTGTGGAAAAGTTCCCCTATCCGCGGAGGGAATTTCTAAAACTTACGGTTCCTTGGAAGTTTTTACCAATCTGACGCTGGCTATCGACCGCGGTTCAAAAGTGGTGGTGTTAGGCTTCAACGGCGCGGGAAAGACGACCATGCTGCGTATCCTAGCTGGCTTGGAGACCAGCGACACGGGACGAGTGGTTCCTGGTCACGGATTGAAGCTCGGCTATTACGCCCAAGAACACGAGACGCTGGACAACTCCCTCTCCGTGGTAGAGAACTTACGGCGGGCAGCTCCGGAACTTGATGACACCCAGGTACGTTCCCTGCTGGGACAGTTCCTGTTCTCCGGAGCGGATGCAGATAAACCCACCGCAGTGCTGTCCGGCGGAGAAAAGACCCGTCTAGCTTTAGCCACATTGGTGGTGAGCGGGGCGAACGTACTGCTGCTGGACGAACCGACCAACAACTTGGATCCTGCCTCGCGCGAGGAGATTCTAAATTCCTTAGCCACCTATGAAGGGGCAGTAATCTTGGTCACCCACGATCCGGGCGCGGTGAAGGCACTGGATCCGCAACGGGTTCTGCTGCTGCCCGATGGTGATGAGGACCTGTGGGACGAAACTTATCTGGAACTGGTTGAAGTAGATTAAACCGTTGTCTATCCACACCACACGAAACGGTAAACTGTTTGAAACAGACTAGAGAGGAAAACTGATGCGTTATCAAAAGACCGTCGCCAGCATCCTGGGGGCGGCACTGCTGGCAGCAACGTTGAGCGGATGTACCACCGGTACGAAACAGACTCTGGATCACCCTGACAGCGCTTATGTCAAGCAAAAAGATGACCTCCCCACAATGGTGAAACAGTTTTCCGGTCCGAATCTGGCCATTATTTTGAGTGGGTTAAAACTCAAAGGTGAAAGCCTGAAAGTCTATGACGAAGAGACCACCGCTTCGATGCGCTCTGCCGATCACCAAGCGTTAGATTTGTTGCGGCAAACTACCTTTAAACCTGAAAAGTGCCAGCAAAAAGTTCTCGACTCGTATGCGGATCAGGAAAGCATCCCCGCTGCTTTTTCCCAAGCTAACCTTAATAATCACGCCACCGTTGTGCGCACTCAACTGCGAGCTTATGATTCCGTGGCGCAGGCCCAGAAAGCCATTAAAGTCCAGCGGGATTTAGCACAAGCCTGTCCCACTTATGCAGTGACGGCTCCCGGAGACAAAAGCCTCCGGTTTACCACCGCCGCGGCGGATTATCCGCTTGACGGAGCCCAAGACGGCTTGATGATGACTAGCAGAACGGACCCCGGTGAAGGTCAGCTTGCCACTACCGAAGTCGGGGTGTTTCAGAGAGTCGGTAACTTGGAAATTCGGGTGTATTTTGACGGCAAGAATCCAGTCAAGGACGCTAACGAGGTGCGTGCCGAATTGCAGCGATTCGTGACGTATCTGGGTCAAGCTCTGATTGCGAAGGCAAAGTAGTTCCCGTTGAACCGCTGCCCTAAGGTCAATAGTCGCGCCGCCTCGAAGTCAAGGCTGATAGACATCAGCTGCGCGGAGTGCCATTGATATAAGGCTTGGGAATCGGGGCTTCATCACCCAAACGTGCCGCCCAAGCCAATGGCAGCGAGGGATCAGTCAGCAGCGGTCTGCCAACCTGAATCACAGAAGCTTGACCGTTGACCAAAATCTGCTCAGCTTGCGCCGGTTCGGTAATCAAGCCGACTGCTGAAACAGGAAGCGGGCCTCGGTCTTGAATCTCAGTGGCGTATTTCACCTGATAACCGGGGGCCTGCGGAATTTCCACCCCGGCAATCAGCCCACCGGTGGACACGTCAATGAAGTCAACGCCGAAGGCTGCCAAATCCTGAACGATTCGACCCCAGTCCTCTAGGGTGACGTCACGCTGCAAACCGAAAGCTCCGTTGGGTACCCAGTTTGTCGCGGAAATTCGCATTAAGAGCGGGAAGTTCTCTCCCAGCTCCCCTCTAATCGTAATGACCAGCTCGCGCCAAAACCGGAACCTTCCCTGCAAGTCACCACCGTACTCGTCAGTACGCTGGTTCGTCAGCGGAGAAATAAACTGGCTCAACAGGTAACCGTGGGCACCGTGAAGCTCCACAAAATCGAACCCGGCTTCCAGGGCGCGGCGGATGGCAGAGACGAAATCCGTTTGTGTCTGACGAATCTCCGCGACACTCATTTCACGTGGAGTCTCGTGGCGGGCAGTAAACGGAATCGGACTGGGAGCCACCGTATGCCAACCGATTCCTCCCAAGTCGGAGTCTTCTGGAGCCAAGGGAGTACCGGACGGAGAAGCGGAGGCTTTTCTGCCCGCGTGAGAAATCTGAATGCCGGCAGCCGCGCCACCTTCCTTGATGAGGGTAGCCAGTCGCGCGAACGCGGGGATTTTCTCGTCCCGATCCAGCATTAAATCAAAGGGACTAATGCGTCCTTCCGGGTTCACCGCGGTCGCTTCCACGATGACAGCGCCCACCCCGCCTGCTGCCCTAGCACCGTAGTGAACTTCATGCCAATCGTTAGGCCAACCCGCAGACGGTCCCTCGGAAGAGGCAGTAAATTGGCACATCGGCGGCATCCACAAGCGGTTGCGGGTCTCGAGGTTTTTCAGTCGAAACGGCGTAAAAAGGTGGGACATGGGGTAATTCTAACAAGAGCCGAGGAATCTTTGCGCCCATGTTATTCCTCAAGCCAAATCTAACTGTGAAATACCTTAGCCCGCCCCAGGCAGCACAAATTCGCCTCTGAGTGAATCACACGTTGAAACCGAGAGCCCGCAGCTGCTCGCGACCGTCCTCAGTGATTTTGTCTGGACCCCACGGTGGCAGCCACACCCAGTTGATTGACACGGTTTTCATCAAATCTTCCAGCACGAAACGGCATTGGCGTTCAATCATATCCGTCAGCGGGCAGCCGGCAGAGGTCAGAGTCATATCAATGACCAGGGCATCTCCGTCCAGGTGCAGCCCGTAAAGCAACCCCAAATCCACGATGTTGATGCCCAGTTCCGGGTCGATGACGTCCTTCAGCAGTTCCACGATTTCTTCCACCAGAGCTCGCTGTTCCTCGGAAAGCTCTGCTCCTGGTGCCGACACGGTGTCCGCCGCTACCCCTTCGACCACGGTTACTGCCCCCGCTGGCGTGGCGCTGCCCTCGGATTCCACCATCGCGCTGGTGTCGGGAGTTCCCAATTCGTTCAATAATTCTTTGCTCAAGGGTTCTTCGCTCATGGATTTATTCCTTTGCCATTTGGGGGTGTTGCGGGTCACAAGTCCGGTTCATCACTTTCGGGTCACAGTGCGGCGCCGTCTGGGTCCCGCCGCCGGTTCCATCCGTCACTTCCGCCTGAGCCAGGGCATCTTTCAAAGCCATCCACCCCAGCAGAGCGCATTTCACACGATTGACGTACCGAGAGACTCCTTCCAAACTGGATGCATCGCCCAGGCGATCGAGTAGGTCTTCGTCCACCCCTCGACCACGTGAATGCATCATTTCGTTGAAATCCTGTTCCAGCCCGTGCACGGCTTCCAGGTCCTGTCCCTGCACCAGCTCCCACATCATCGACAGAGACGCTTGCGAAATCGAGCAGCCATGCCCGTCCCACACCAGTTCACGCAACTTTCCGTCTGTCACTTTCACCTGCAGCGTAACCTCATCTCCGCAAGTCGGATTGACCTGGTGGGAACTCGCTGCCCAGCCGGGCAGAGTACCGGCACCATGCCGAGCTTTGGACTGCTCCAAGATGAGCTGTTGATACAGGTTTTCCAGTTCGTTCACTTGTATTCCTTCTGTCTATCAGTCACCCTCGGGTGTAACCCCAAAGAACTTCGCGGCCTGGGGTAACGCCTGCAGCCAACGATCAACCTCTTCAATAGTCGTGGTAGGACTGAACGTGGCTCGGGTGGAGGCGCTTACCCCAAAGAACCGATGCAGCGGAATGGCACAGTGATGTCCCACGCGTACCGCCACCCCTTGAGAATCCAAGTATTGCCCCAGGTCATGAGGATGAATGCCCTTCATTTCAAAAGACAACACCCCCGCGCGATGCGTCATGTCGGTGGGACCCAGTACCTTCACACCGGGAATGTCGACCAGTCTCGGCAGGGCATAAGCGGTGAGAGCCTGTTCGTGTGCAGCGACCCGTTCCATCCCCAGTTCTTGCAGGTATTTGCAAGCGGCAGCCCACCCGACAATCTGGGCTACCGGCTGTGTACCGGCTTCAAACCGATAGGGAGCCGGCATGAAAGTAGTTTCTTCCACCGTGACGTTTTCAATCATAGAACCGCCACTGAGGAATACCGGCAGCTGCTCGAGTAACTCACGCCTCCCCCACAAGGCTCCTACCCCGGTGGGTCCAAGCATCTTGTGCCCGGAAAAACACGTAAAGTCAACGCCCAGCTGATCCACGTCCAGCGGCAGGTGAGCACTGGACTGGCAGGTATCCATCACGACGATGGCACCGACTGCCCGGGCGGCAGCAATAATTGGCGCGATGTCTGTCACCGCTCCCGTCACGTTGGACAGGTGCGTGAACGCAACCACCCGCGTGCGCGACGTAATGACATCCTCCAGGTGATTCACGTCCACGCGCCCGTCGGGAGTGAGTTCGATGACTTTCGTCACAGCTCCGGTACGTTTAGCGACCAACTGCCACGGCACCAGGTTAGCGTGATGCTCCGCCCTGGTGAACACGATTTCATCACCGGGCTGCAAGGCAAAAGGACCGCCTGCACGCTCCCAGGTAGCAGCTGCAAACCCGTAAGCCACCAGGTTTAACGCTGCGGTTGCCCCCGAAGTCCACACGATTTCTTCGGGGTCGCTCACCCCTAAGAAGTCCGCCACGTCCTGCCGAGCATCTTCAAACAAGGAGGTTGCTTCGTCGCCGAGCTGGTGGGTGCCGCGATGCACCGCCCCATTGTGATGACGGTAAAAATCGTCAATGGCATCCAACACCGCTGCCGGCTTTTGTGAGGTTGCCCCCGAATCCAGGTAATCGAGGGGCTGACCATCACGTCCCGGAATGGTCAGAATCGGAAAATCCGCACGCATCCGGGCGAGCTCCGCCGGGCTAAAATCTGTCGTCTTCGGGACTGTAACCATGACCACTCCTTCCCTTTGCCTGTCGTGCCGCATTCAGACAGCCGTCGAGGCTCCCAGGTACTTGTCGTAGCCTTCAGCTTCGAGTTCGTCTGCCAGTTCGGGTCCGCCTTCTTCGCTGATGCGCCCGTCCACAAAAACATGAACGAAATCGGGATGTACGTAGCGTAAAATCCGGGAATAGTGGGTAATCAGCAGAATTCCTGTATTGGCAGACTCGTGAACCCGGTTGATACCTTCGGAAACAATTTTGAGGGCGTCAATATCCAAGCCGGAATCCGTTTCGTCCAGAATCGCAAACTGTGGTGCCAACAGCTGCATCTGCAGGATTTCCAAGCGTTTCTTTTCCCCGCCGGAAAAACCCGCGTTCAAATCCCGACTGGCAAATTCTTTCTCCATCTTAAAGTCGTCAAAAGCGCCGTTGACTTCTTTCATCCATTTGCGTAGCGACGGAGCTTGCCCCGCCACCGCGGTCTTGGCAGCACGCAGGAAATTCGACACGCTCACGCCAGGAACTTCGACGGGGTACTGCATCGCCAGGAACAAACCCGCCCGAGCGCGCTCATCCACGCTCATCTCCAGGATATTCTTTCCGTCCAGCAGAGCCTCACCACCGGTAACCTCATAATTCGGGTGTCCTGCCAAGACATAGCTCAAAGTCGATTTACCCGAACCGTTGGGTCCCATAATGGCGTGCACTTCCCCGGAGTTGATGGTCAGGTTTACGCCTTTCAAAATCTTTTTTGGTCCCTCTGGAGTCTCCACCTGGGCTTTAAGGTTCTTTACTTCCAACACTGACACTGTTTTCTCCTGTTTCTTGTTCCATTCCGAGCGACTCACACGTTTCCCACGCTGAGACGGGCTTTGTTATGCTTTCAAATCCACCGCGATAAATCCGTCAACAATTTGCACCGGGTAAATCTTAAGCGGGTCGTACGCCGGAGACAGGGGCTGACCTGTCTCCAAATCAAATTGTGCCCCGTGCGCGACGCATTCCACACAGCCATCTTCAATAATGCCGTCCACCATGGATACTCCGGCGTGCGGGCATTCCTTTGCCATCGCGTGAAAATCTCCCTCATCGCTGCGCAATACTACGATGTCGGTGCCTTCCACGCTAACTTCTTTGCCGGTTCCCGGCTCAATCTCGTCAACACTGGCAACATTAATAAAGCTCATTGCAAACTCCCTACGCTCAGGTGGCTATCTACGGTTTCCAATACATAGTCGGTCAGCTCCGGTATTTCTAGCATATTCAATAGCTCCGCATAGAACGCCCGCACCACCAGTCGTTTCGCATTGACTGCATCGATGCCACGACTTTGCAAATAGAACAGCTGTTCATCGTCAAATCTGCCGGTTGCGGAAGCATGTCCGGCACCTTCGATTTCGCCGTTATGAATTTCTAGATTCGGCACGGAATCCACGCGGGGTCCTTTACCCAGCACCAGGTTTCGGTTCAGTTCGTAGGAATCAGTCCCGAAAGCCTGCGGCCCGATGCCAACGTCACCAACCCATACGGCATGGGCATCCTGACCTTGCAAAGCCCCTTTGTAGGTCACCCGGGACTTAGACTTTTGCCCCTTGTGCTCAATGAACAGCCGGTGTTCCTGATGTTGTTCTGAGTTAGTAAAGTACAGCCCCAACAGGTTCAAATCGCTGCGTTCTGCAGGAAGGTTCACTCCCATCGCAATACGGACTGAGTCCCCTCCCAAAGTAACGTTGGCGTGTTTCACGCTGGCGTTTTCACTCAAAGTCAGCTGTTGAGTCGCCATATGCACAGCGGTGGCGTCCCAGGCTTGCAGGCTAACCACGTTCAGTTTCGCGCCCGGCTCCGCTTTCACTTCCAAGGTCTCGTTCAGGGAACCGCCACCACGGTGACGCAGCACAATGGTGGCTTGGGAGTTCTTTTCCGCATGTATCCGCACGTGACCGACCGTGTCGGTGCCTTCCGCAGTGACATCAATCCAGACCGGTCGACTAACCACGCCTGTAACCGCCACGTCAAGGGTCTGGGAAATGTTGTTCCAACCCACCACTCCGGCACGATCGAAAGGTGCTCCTGCCAGTGGTGACAGCCCCACCAACGCGGACAGTTTCAGGGTCACACCCGCCTCGGGCTGGACTGGTTCGTCAGCGCGCAAAGCCACGCCATCTATCGCAAACTTGGCACCGCCGCCCTCCAGAGATTCTTCCAGTAAACCGGCGAATCGGGACAGAGGGGTAAATCTCCAGGCTTCTTCCCGTCCGGTAGGCATCGGAAAATCCTCTACTGACGTGGAGGTCAGTCGAGTTGGGGTCGGTGCGGTCAGCGCATCGCCAGTTGGCATAGTCACTTCAGTCATTTAACCCACCGAGCCTTCCATCTGTAGTTCAATTAGTCGATTCAGCTCTAAGGCGTATTCCATCGGCAGTTCCTTGGCAATAGGCTCTACGAATCCGCGCACGATGGTTGCCATCGCTTCCGTCTCAGTCAGTCCCCGGCTCATCAGGTAGAACAGCTGGTCCTCGGACACTTTGGAAACGGTTGCCTCGTGACCCATTTCGACCTCGTCGTTGCGCACATCCACATAAGGATAGGTGTCGGAGCGGGAAATGGTGTCCACCAGCAGGGCGTCGCACAGTACGTTGGACTTGGAACCAGTGGCATTTTCGGCAATATCGACCAGACCCCGGTATGACGAGCGTCCCCCTTGCCGGGAGATAGATTTGCTGACAATATGCGAGGACGTGTGCGGTGCCCGATGCAGCATTTTTGAGCCGGTGTCTTGATGCTGGCCCTTGCCTGCAAAAGCAATGGACAGAGTCTCGCCGTGAGCGTGTTCGCCCAGCAGATATACCGAGGGATACTTCATGTTGATGCGTGAACCGATGTTGCCGTCAATCCACTCCATTGTGGCGCCTTCCTCGCAAAAGGCGCGTTGGGTCACCAGGTTCAACACGTTATTCGACCAGTTTTGGATGGTCGTGTAGCGCACGCGGGCATTCTTTCTCACAAAAATTTCCACGATGGCGGCGTGCAAGGAATCCGATTGGTAAATCGGGGCGGTACAGCCTTCCACGTAGTGGACGTAGGAACCTTCGTCAGCGATAATCAATGTCCGTTCAAACTGACCCATGCTTTCGGTATTGATGCGGAAGTACGCCTGCAGGGGAACTGTGCACTGCACTCCCTTGGGAACGTAGATGAAAGAACCGCCGGACCATACCGCCGTGTTCAGGGCAGCAAACTTGTTATCTCCTGCCGGTACTGCCCGCCCAAAGTATTCCTGGAACAGTTCAGGATATTCTTTCAATCCCGTATCGGTATCAAGGAAGATAACGCCTTGTTTCTCGAGGTCCTCACGGATTTGGTGGTAAACGACCTCCGATTCGTACTGGGCAGCCACTCCATCCACTAAGCGTTGCCGCTCCGCTTCCGGAATACCCAGACGGTCATAGGTTTGTTTGATGTCCTCGGGCAGGTCATCCCAGGATTGAGCCACTTTATCGGCTGCCCGCACGAAGTACTTGAACTCGTCAAAGTCCAGGAAGCTCAAATCGGGACCCCAATTCGGAATGGGTTTGCGTTGAAAGATTTTCAGGGCTTTCAACCGCAGTTTCAACATCCATTCCGGTTCATCTTTCATCTTGGAGATGTAGCGCACCACGTCCTCATCCAAGCCACGCTTTGCGGCTTGCCCAGCAGCATCGGAATCATGCCAGCCGAACTCGTACTTATCGGAAATAGATTCGATAATCTCATCATCCGCGCGCTTTTTCTGATCTGACTCAGTCAGAGCATCGCTCATCTCTATCCTTTCATCCGAGGTTTTCTCTAAGTCTAGACAATTCATCCGGGGCTTAACTCTCAAGAGCCACCAGGAGACATCCTCACTATTTTATTCCCCCCGACGCGCGACCTTCACCCCACTCAACACATTAATGCTGCTCACGGTTCCGTTTTTGCGCAAGGTTAGCGGCACGCTGGTGGTACAAGCATGATCCCCCTCGGCGAGAGTGGCGAGACGCTGCACATGGGTATCGAGCAGTCGAGAAAAAGCCTGCGTTTCGGCTTCGCAAAGTTTTGGATAGGACTTGGCCACGTCCTGCACCGGGCAGGATCCTTGGCAAAGTTGCAGCGCCAACCCGTGCGCAGTTTGTCGAACGGTCGCGGCATAGCCATCTTGCGCCAGCGCATCTGCCAAAGCGACAACCCGCGCTTGTGGGTCGTCTCCGGCAGCGTGAACCACCGGAGCATAGCGGCGTTCCACCTCCCGCGAGTGCCGGTTGGCAAAGTCTTCGATGGCTTGATCCCCGGCGACCTGCTGCAAGTAGTCCAGAGCTTTGTTCGCCATCTGCGAATAACCATCTGGCAACGTAGCACGTCCAGCGTCAGTCGCTACATAGTGACGTGCCGGACGTCCGCGACCGCGAATCTTTCCGGTGGCTTCAAGGTTCTCGATTTGCCCACTTTCTTCCAGATAGATGAGGTGGCGCCGAACTGCTGCCGGAGTAAGTTTGAGGATATTAGCCAAGACAGAAGCGGTAATGGGACCCTTTTCAATGATTAGGTCCAGAACGACTTGACGGGTGCCCTGATCATCTACGATTGCTGGCATCCCGCTCCCCCTTCGTCAAAATCTTTACATCAACTATGACTTTCCTAAATCTAGCATATTTTCCCAAGCTAGTCATTGCTTAAAAGCCGCCAAAACACACCAAACAGGGGTTTTATTGAAAAATTGCGCAACAGAAGTGTATCAGAAATCATTTTTGAATCCCCGTCAGTCTAGCCCCGCCAGTGTCAGTGAAAAGGGACCTTCCCCGGCTAGCACCAAGGCTAATCCTGATAGATTTTCCGAAACCACGGGGCTGCCACCGGACGTAACGAAACCGGGGAAACATCTGGCAACCCCAGCGCCAGCGCGGTAGACAGCACTCCCACGACCGCAGAAGGATTGTGTATCTGACCCGCAAAAATCGCTGCCACGGCATCTCCCAGCCCCACCCAGCGTCGCGTCATGAACGCTTCCTCAGCTTCACGTTGAAAACTGCGCTCCGGTACCGGAATCAGAGTTAAATCGCGAGCCAAGAACACGCGCAGGGCTTCAGACGATCCGCCTGGCGTGGTGAAATAATCCACCAGCACATCCCACCGTGCAGCCCGCAAGTCGGCTTCTTCCGCGAGTTCCCGTTGCGCTGCCCGCAGCGGGTCCTCCCCCGCGATGTCCAGCAGTCCCGCAGGAATCTCCCACAAGGTCGCCCTCACCGGGTGACGATACTGGCTAATCAGCAGTACTTCCGGCTCTCCCGAAGCGCTCTCTGCGCCTTCCCGCAGAGGAACGATGGCTACCGCCCCCGGATGCTTCACAAAATCCCGAGTCGCCATCCCGTCTCCATAGCTAACCTGCTCGGTGAGCAAAGAAAAGACTTTACCCCTAAACACTTCCTTGGAATCCACTACGGGAAATTCGGTTCGCTCATCTGTTGGTGACGCCAACTGCGAGGGGTTATCAGTCATTGTGGTCTCCTGTTTGTGGTTCCGGGGTGCTCTGGTTTTCTGGCTGGGACTGCCCCGATTAGAATCGCCGATAGAATCCCAGCCATTCGCTAGCGACTTGGTCGGTAGTCGGCCAGGTTGCGGCGCGATGTCTCGCAGACTCTTGCTTTTCATACCAAATACTGGGGTTAGCGAGCAGTTTTGTGATGGCTTGAGCTGTCGCATCAGCATCGTCTGTGTCTACCACAAGGCTGCCGATGCCCAGTTCCGTCTCTCGTGACGTTCCCGCGAGGTGTTCCCCTCTGGTCAAACTTTCACCTGGGGGGCTTTCCACCGCCACTCCGGCGGGCAGCAGGATATCCCGCAATTTTCCAACCGGAGCAGCCACAATCGGCAGCCCCAAGCTCATGGCTTCTTGGGCGATGAAACCCCGCGACTCCCACTCCGAAGTAATCACCAACACGCTCGCTGCCTGCAACCAGGTATCCAAGGACTTGCGCCACCCCAGGAAAGACACTTGTGCGTCGGTGCCGTAAGAACGCAAACCCGCCAGCAGCTGCGGATCCCCATCCCCGATGACCACTCCTGTGGCTGGATAAGTCACCCGCTGCATAGCACGAACGAATCGGTCAAAACGCTTTTCTTGCTCAATTGGACCAATTCCCAGCACCAGCTGACCACGGTTGCGCAACCGTTCCGCAGCTGCCAATTTGGTCCAGTTACTCACCCGCTCCTTACGATTGAGCATTCCGGTCTGCAAGAGTTTTTCTACCCTGGGGCTGACCAGGAAAGATACTGCCGAGTCAGTGTCCGCCGAGGATTTGCGGTCAATTTTTGCGGTCAAGCGCAGCGAGGACCCCGAAATGAGAGAGGCCCGGTTATCCATCCACCGAAACAGCAACCGCCGCCAGACGGTATCCCGACGTTCATCATTCAGTTCATAAAGCGAGACTAAAAGTGGCGGGGTGTTAGGCATGAACGTGGTCAATACCAGAGCATACAGCGCCGCTTTCAACCCGTGAACGTGGATGACATCAGAGTTTTTTAACACGTCTTGGGCCCGGCGCAATCGTCGCAAATTCGTACCTATCAGGAACAGTCTCCGGGGTGTCACGAGCCACAGTGGCAAAACATTCTTGAGACGATACCGCTTAGCGCTGGTGGGTTCCGCGATAATCTGGACATCGTGACCTTTCGCTACCAAAACGCTGGAAAGCGATGCCACGAAAGTGCCCATCGAGTGTGCGGCTTCACCCATCACCATGGTTATTTTCACGATTCGCCTTCTTCCGAACGCGGTGTCTGCAGTTGGGACTGTCGGGAATTCTGCGGGGAGGAGCTTTGCTCAAGGTTCTCGCTTGTTTCGACGGTTTCGGGAACCTGGCGGGCGGCCCGGGTTTGTTTCCAGAAGGGCGTGGCAATGATTTTCAGTCCCGGCAAGGCACAGATTACCGCCACAAAACCGGCTGCGAGAATTGCCCAGAGCACTCCCAGGGGCAGATCTAGGGTCATGACCCCCGCATAGGATAAGCGCCCGAAAGCGCCCCCCAGGACAGCGCCGGGCAGAGCAATCAACAATGCCCGCAACACTTGTGCCGGAGAACCCACCTGGAGACGTCCCCACATTATCAGCAGATAAACCCCTGCCGCGCTCATACCCAGGACATTGCCAGCGCCCAGTGCGAGGAGCGTAGCAACACCGTTACCGCGCGAAGGCGCCAAAACGATAATCAGCAGCCATCCGCTGATAGCAGCTATCCCCCACCCCAGCAGTGCTGCGAAAAAGGAATGCTGGGCATGATTAAGGGCAATAAACACTCTTGACAAGTGATAGAGCAAGGCGTATCCCACCAGGGCAGGAGCCATCGCCACGACTGCCATTTCCAGTCCCGGAATGGGTCTGTTCCATGCAAAAATGGCTGCCATACCGGGTGCCACCACGATCAAACCGGAGACACCCAGCAGAGACAGACCGGCAATTAACGCGGTGGAACTGGTGGTCAGCTCTCCAGCTTTTACGGTCTGCCCCGCGGCGAAGCTCCTGGTCAATAGCGGGAATACGACAGTCGCGACCGGAAAAGTGAACAGCGCGTAGGGCAGCAGATAGATAGCTTGGGAATACTGAAAAACATTGATAGTGCCTTCCACCCCGCCCCACCGGGTCAGGAACAATGTGGCGAGCATGTAGCCTTGGGCTGCCAGCAGGGCTCCGATACCGTAGGCTCCCAACGTGAGAGCGTGCCGGAATTGTTCCCGGGGCATCTTCCATACGAGTTTGAGGCGCACTCCCACGTTCCAGACGGGAATGAACAGTGGAACGCTCAGCACCAGCACGCCTGCGGTAGTTCCCCATGCCAGAGCGGTAATAGCCGTGTATTCGGTCGGGTCAGAGCCGCTCCCGGCGCCGTAGGCGGCATAGGCACCAATGGTTACTACGGAGGAAAACGCCGGCATCAGGGCTGGCCAGGCAAACCGATGGTGAGCTTGGAGGATTCCCCCCAGCACCACGGCGACCCCGTAGAGAGGAATCTGGAAGGCAAACACCCTCAGGAAATAAGCTGTCAGTGCATTTTGTGTGGCAACGTCGGAACCTACCGAGACAGGCAGCACCGCGGCGATAGGCTCTGCTGCCACGAAAACTATTAACCCCAGCGGAACCAGCATGGTCAGCGTCCAGGTGAGCAGCGCCGAAGCGATACGATTCACTTCGTCTTTCAGCGAACCGGCAATAGCTTGAGCCAGCAGGGGGATGGTAATGGAAGCCAAAGCGCCCCCTACCACGACCTCAAAAATCACATTGGGGATTTGGTTCGCCGAGGCATAGGCGTTGCCGACCGTGTCCGCTCCGACCCAGGTGGCTTGAGCCAACCATCGTCCGAAACCAAAAACCCTGGAGACTAGCGTAATCACCGCTACGGTCCCGGCTGCCCCTGCTAAAGCGGCTACCGGGTTCGTAACGGTTTTTTCACGCTTTCTCAAATCGGTTTACTCACCTTTCGGACTGTTTATGTAACGTGCCGTTCCACGCGAATCCTACGCGGGCAAACGTCCCCAGTTGTCTCCAGCTTTTAGCACCGGGTGACTGTCGATGACTTTCGAGAAACTGATTTTTTCACTAGCCAGGGTCAGGACAGCGATTCCCGCCAAGGTCACGAGGTTGGTGCGGGTAGTTCTTCCCTGCGACCAAGTGGTTCCCAAAGCTGCTCCCAAAGCGTTTGCGCCCGTGTCGCCCAACATGGTGACTTCACGCAAATCTAAGGGCAGGGCAGCGGCGATAACAGCACAGTTTGTTGCCGCCAGGCGTCGACGTGCGAAGTTGCACCCACTGTGGGCGGGTAAGAATCCGGCAGCGCCTCCCAGTAACGCCACTTTGAGAGCCCGACCCGGTCTGAGATCCAACAGATTGAGCAAGTTTGCGCTCCCCGCGATAACCCCGGCTTGGATTATCCAACCCCAAATATCGCGGCGTGGGCGAGCTGCCACAGCCCCTGTAGCTATGAGAGCCAACATTTTAATCAAACCGGGACTCAATCGCCCCTCTTTCAATGCCCCGATATGACCGCGCAGCCCTTTAGTGGACTTGTTGGTAGCATCGCCGTCAGACATGTCGTCAAAGAACCCTGCCGCGGCGCTACCCGCCGCAGCTATAGCGACCTGCAGAGCCGTAGAATTCCGCCTTCCCGAAATGATTTGAGCTACCGGCAGCAAGACACCAACTGCTGTCCCTCCCCAGAGACTCACATTCCGACCGTGGAAATTCGTGCGCTGGAAGTTAATCTGCATAACTTGCCTTCCGGTTTTGTTCCTGGATTGTTTTGACCGAATCTCACTGTGGAGCTGGTGAATCGACCGGGGCGGCGGGGGCCTCAGTTGGAGCGGGCGGAGCAGGAACTTCCATGAAGGGCGGCACCAGGGCGGAGGCTTTCTGTTCACTGCCCCAGGCTCCAGCAGTGCCATTCATACGTGCCACCAAAGCAAATGGCAGAGAAAGAAGTGAAGTTTTGGTACCGATGCCGTCCACCGTGGGAACGGGATTTCCGCCCGCCCGCACTTTGGTCAAGAGGTCGTTCTCTCCCTGAGCCGAACCGTAAAGCACCACTCCCGAGGCAAACGTATTGAGGGTCTGCGCGAATTCAACGATGCTCTTGGTTCTTTTTTCCGATGCCTTCTGCTGTTTCTCATTCTGCGGTTTCAGCGGACCGGAACCCACAATAATCGCGGAGCGAGCCGGTTGAGTCGCTGGGTTAGCAACCTGAATAAGGGGGGTTTCTTCCACCGTCAGAATTCCAGAAAGCGAATCATTTTGACCGGTGAAAATCAGCTGACCAATCGCCGCTGCCAAAGTGGATTCCGGCGTGGTGGCACGGGCGGTATCGGTCAGGTACTGTCTGATTTGACCGGAAAGCGCATCCCGGTAAGCCTGTTTCGCGGGGGCGAAGAAGCTATCTTGTAAGTTGATTTGAGCGTTGACGCTACCACCCGCCGCGGTAACAATTTCACTCACGGATTTCACATCTTCAGCTTCGGCATCCGGCAGCACCACCAGTGCAACCCCCGTGCCTTGCAGAAGTCCGTTGAATATCCGCGGCGCGAACTGTTCCACCGTCTGGTCTTGTACATTGATTCGAGACTGGGCTTGGGTCAGTTGATCGTTGAGCTGATTACGATCTTCCCGGAGCTTGTCGACTTGCCCCGTCAAAGTGTCCCCGATGGGATCAGCCAACGGTCCAGCGCCAAGGATAATCCCCACCGCGAGAGCCAAGAAAACCGCCACCAGCGAAACCAGGTGATACCGAAAATCAATCATAAGTTTTCTTCCAATCTAACTTTCACAAATTCACAATCTCAGTTATCCAATCAAGCCCCTCAGGCCATGCCACCAGGCATCCATGTTCGCAGCCACCAGCCCCAGGAAAGTCTGTCCGCCCGTGGTTGAGCCTAATGCTGCCAGCATTGCCAACAGACCAGCCACCACTAACAATCCCATCTGCCAGTTCGCAATTCGGGGACGATAAAGTTTGGAAACGCCCTTGGCATCGATGAGTTTGCTGCCAACTTTCAAGCGGGTCAAGAAAGTTGAGGACATTCCGGCACGTCCCTTGTCCAGGAATTCCACCAAGGTGGCGTGGGTTCCCAAGGCGACGATGAGTTCGGCACCTTTTTCATCTGCCAAGAGCATCGTGATGTCTTCAGACGTGCCCGCGGCCGGAAACACTACGTGCTCCACACCAAGTTCCTGCACCCTGGTCAAACCGGGGGCTTTTCCATTGGGATAGGCATGTACCACGATTTCCGCCCCGCAGGTCAGTGCCTTATCGGTCACGGAGTCCATATCGCCCACCACCAGGTCAGGCTTCAAACCGTTCTCTAACAGCGCATCCGCTCCGCCATCTACTCCAATCAGGATGGGGCGATACTCGCGAATGTAGGGCTTGAGCATCAGCAGGTCTTCTTTGTAGTTGTAACCACGTACCACCATCAAGACCTGGCGTCCGGTAAAGTTCGTCCGCAAATCCGGAACACCCACGGAATCAAGAATCAAATCCCGTTCCTTCTTTAGGTATTCCATAGTGTTGGCAGTGAAAGCCTCAATCTGGACGCCCAGGGAAGCCTTCGCTGCCTCCATATTGGCAGCGTTCGTTTCCTCGGTCTGTCGCACTCCTTCGGCAACCAGCTTGCCCTCACAAAACACCTGGTTATCCCGAATTTCGACGCGTTGACCTTCTTTCAGGCTCATAATGTCCGAACCTAAATCATCTATGAGGGGAATTCCCGCCTCAATGAGGACTTTCGGTCCTTGGTTCGGGTATCGTCCAGAAGTGGACTTTTCTGCATTCAGCACCGCGGCAGGTTCGATTGCCTTCAGTGACTCGGCAGCCACCCAGTCTAAATCTTGGTGCGAAATAACGGCGACTTCTCCAGCTCCCAAGCGTTTTGTCAGATTTTTGGTACGTGTATCAATGCGTACCAGACCGCCCAGGTTGGTTCCTGTCTTTTGATTACGTTTTCGGCCAAACAATGCCATCATGACTCCGATTGTCCCACACGAGCCAGTTCGATTAACTCATCGGCGTGCGCAAGCGCCGTTTTTGTGAGCTTCGTCCCGGAAATCATCCGCGCCAGCTCCTCGCGTCGCGATTCCTGATTCAGCACTGTAATCCGGCTCTCCCCGCCACTCTTGGTAATCTGCACCTGGCTGTCTCCAAACGCCGCGACCTGTGCCAGGTGAGTCACCACAATGACCTGATATTCCTGAGCCAGACGTGCCAGACGCCGCCCGACTTCAATACCGGCTTGCCCTCCAATCCCCGCGTCGACTTCATCGAACACAAAAGTGCCACGAGTCCCGACGTTCTGCGGGTTTTGGATAGTTTGATTGGTCTGGGATAACCGGGAACTCCGGTCTGCCAGGGTCACTTCCAGAGCTAGCATGATACGGGAAAGTTCCCCGCCAGAGGCGGCGCTAGATAATGCCAGCACAGGAGCTTTTGGGTGCGGGCGCAGCATAAACTCAACTCGGTCAGCGCCGTGGGCACCTGGCTCCTTTTGGCGGACTTCCACGTTGACCTGGGTGTCTTTCATATCCAGCCCCACCAGTTCCGCATTAATCGCCTTACTGAGCGCGCGTGCCGTTTTTTCACGAGCCTCATGCAGTTTTGCTGCCGACTGGTTTACTGCCTCAGCCGCAGCTTCCTTCGCGAGGCGTAGCTGTTCTAAATGTTCCGTTCCGCCCTGCAGACCTTGCATCTCGGTAACGGTATCCTGCCATGCCGTGCCCAAGTTTTCCGGTTCCACTCCCAAGCGTAAACTCAAATCGGTAAACGCGGCCCGCCGGCTTAAAGCCTCCTGGAGTGCCTCCGGGTCAGCATTCAAATCCTGCAGATAAACCCCCAGCTCACGAGCCGCATCGTCGAGGGCATAGCCGACTCCACTCACGCTTTGCGCGACCTCTTGCAAGCTCGAGTCCTCTTCCGCCGCCCGCTGTAGAGCTCGGGAGGCCACGGCGACCAAATCGATGGCTGTCGGGGTGGAATCCGCCTCATTTTCAATAGCCCCCAGCGCCGCAGCGACGTTTTCACGCAAACTTTCCACGTTGGACAGTTTCGCTACACTGGCACTAAGTTCCGTGAATTCGCCGTCCTCAGGCCGGAGAGTGTCAAACTCCTCACAAAACCGTTCCAACACTTCACGGCGTTGTTCGCGCTTTTCAGCGTTGACTTCCCACTGAGTAAAAGCCTTCTGGGCGAGACTCAAAGCCTCCCAATCTCGAAGGTACCGTTCCAAAGCCCGCCTATGCGGTTCGTCTCCATAAGCATCCAAAGCGTCACGCTGAGCCCGCTCGGTACGTAGCCGACCTTGCGCGGCTTGACCATGAACCGACACCAAGCTAGAACCGAACTCACCCAAAATAGCGGCAGGAACCGTGCGTCCTCCCAGGTGAGCCTTGGAACGTGAAGCTAAGGGCACCACTCTTGACACCTCGGCTACGCCGTCCTCAACCACCCCACCGGCTTCTTCCACGACTGCTCCAGCCGCGTTATCCACCTGAAAACTACCCTCAACCACGGCCTTTTGAGCACCGTGGGAAACCAGTGCGGGCTCGACTTTTGCCCCCAGCAGCCAGTCCAGCGAAGTCAGCAGCATAGTTTTACCGGCTCCAGTCTCGCCAGTAATGACCGTAAACCCTGGACTAAACTCCAGCGCGACGGAGCTAATCGTCCCCAAATTTTCAATCCGCAGCGATTCCAGCATTAGCGACCTCGCCACCCTTCCACGGGTAAACCAAATTTTTTCACCAACCGAGCGGAGAACGGCAGGGATACCAATCGCGCCAACTGCATATCGGTGGTGGACTTCGTGACCCGAATAGAAGACCCCAACGGTGCGGGCAAAATCCGTCTCCCATCAGCCCAAACTTCGCAGTCCTGCACCTGTTGGGGCAGCACTTGAATCTCTAGCACTGACGAGGGTCCCAGCACCAGGGAACGTGTAAACAAGCCGTGAGCAGCCAGTGGGGAAAGCACCAAGGCTTGCACATCAGGCCATACCACCGGACCCCCGACCGAAAAGTTATAGGCAGTAGACCCCGTCGGAGTCGATACGATTAAACCGTCCGCCCCGTACTCGGAAACTGCTTCTCCATCAACGCCAAAAGCCAGCAGTGCGGGATGACCTTTATCGGTGCTCAACACCGCGATGTCATTGGCAGCCCACTCTGATTGCACTGAACCATCAGGATGACGCACTTCCACGTCGATGCACATTCTGCGTTCCACCTGATACTCACCGCGCACCACCCGCTCGCACAGCTCACCAAGCTCTTCTTCCTCTGCTTCGGCGAGGAATCCCACGTGCCCCAGATTAACTCCAATGACCGGGACGCCCTGACGATGAGCGATATTCGCAGCTTCCAGAATGGTTCCGTCCCCACCCAGCACAATGATGAGCTCAATTGGCTCCGTACTGGTGCGATCTACCACGGTGATTCCCGCATTTTCCAGGTATCCACGGACACTGGCTGCCGCCACAATAGCGGGCTGGCGGTAATGGTGGTGAAACACCATAATGGTTCGTTCTTTACTCACCAGGATGCGCCTTTCGTGCATATTTCTGGACTAATTCCGGGCTGGGAGGTTGATATTCACCAGCGGGCTCAGCCTCGCTGGCTCCGCAGCAATCCGCGTATCCTCCCAAATCCTGACACACGTCGTCACCAGTCTGTAGTTGTTCCGGCGGTGTCGCCCCCAGCATACCCCGGACTTCCTGTTCCATAACTTTCCCTTCTATCCGCTCCATTTTCTCACACCCACAAGCCATTGGGCACGGATGTTTTACGTCTGCGGTCCCTTGGCAATAGCTTCCGCAACGGCGTTTTCTAACAACTCACCCTCCAGGTCGGGGAGATTTCGCTGCCGCGCCACAGACTGCGCGGTGAGGTAGAGGAAGTATTCAACATTTCCACTGGGACCTGGCAGTCCAGCCGGAGCCACGTTCAGTACCGCCAGTCCTGCCACGTGCGCCTGATGGGCAACATTCTTGACGGTCTCTCCCCGATCATCAGGATTCCTGACCACGCCTCCGCGCCCCAAGCCGTCGCGACCGATTTCAAACTGAGGTTTCACCATCAGTAGGTACTGCGCCTGCGAGTTGGCGGCGCGTTGTAGTGCCGGCAGAACCAAACCTAGTGAGATAAAGGACAAATCCCCCACGACCAGGTCCGCAGGCGGGGTGATGAGGGCGGAATCCAGCGTGCGCACGTTGGTTCGTTCGAGGTTCACCACTCGACTGTCGGTGCGCAAACTCCATGCCAGTTGACCATAGCCCACATCAACCGCAAACACTTTGGTCGCGCCACGACGCAATAACACGTCGGTAAATCCGCCTGTGGAGGCACCTGCGTCGAGACACACCGCCCCGGCTATCACCGGTGTCGATGGTCCATAAAGCTCCAGGTAATCTAGCGCCCCCAACAATTTGTGGGCACCCCTAGACACATAGTGGACTGTGTCCGGGTCGCGCAGTACGATGGCCGAGCTCAATTCGACCTGCCGAGCAGGTTTCAGAGCCTCCTGACCATCGACCAACACTTGCCCGGCAGTAATCATCGCTGCCGCTTGGGTGCGGCTGGGAGCCAAGTGACGGCGCACCAGCTCCGTGTCTAGCCTCGCGCGTTTACCCATGACTCGCTGACAGCGCCTCGTCCCCGTGTAAGACCGTCTGCAGGTCGGTGGCTACCTTTTGCAGCAGTTCCAGCTGTGATTCCAGGGGTGCTTCGTGCGCAGCTTCAATTTCTTCCCGGTAATCATGCAGGTCCTGGGCATTCAATGCCGCAGGAGTGGGAGCTTGTTTATTCGACATCTGTGGTCCCTTGTTCCACCACCGGTTTTGCGTCGTTGTACTCAGGAGCGGTTTCGTCGGGGTCTAGGTCGTCTTCCTCGCCGTAGTCTCGTTCGACTTCACGCACCACGCTAAACTCGGGGCAATCCACTCGGTTGCCCTGCTCGCGGGCGTACCATACGGCTGCCAGAATAGCGCGGAATTCTCCCAGAGATACGACGGTACCGTCCTCGCTTAACACTCCCAGCCCGCGGACTTCAATATCGTGGCCATTGACCCGAGCCCGCGTGTTTTCGGTGTACCACCAGCCGCGATTGCGCAGTTCCGGACGTTCAATCGGTACTGACAGGTCAGCCAAATCCAGAGCCACAAAGGTGGGTCTTTGGGCGGGCGGAGCCATCACTAAATCACGAGGTTTAGTGAGCCCAGTCAGCACTACACAAGACGCCAACTGGGCGTTGTTTGCCCCGAGGATGTCGGTTGCCAATTGGTCGCCAATGGCCAGTGCGTGCCGTTTCAAGATTCGGTGTTTACGTTCCGCCGCCTTCACCCGATCGAATTCTTTTTCTTTCGCCAGGTCCGCCTCGCTGAGAACTACGGGTTCGCTATCCGGATCCTCTTTGGCTTCACGAGCCTGCTTTGCCTGCTCACGTGCCGCCGCAGCGGCTTCTTCATTGGCTTTGACTTCCGCGGCGATTTCTTCATTTCCCATCAGATAATCGTGGCAACGCTTAATCGCTAAATCGTAGATAGAAAGTTCCGGCTTGCCGCACACTATCGGTTCGCTCTTGGTAACACGACGAATCGCTTCCACCAGGGAACCGTTACCGATGCCTCGGCCTTTTTCGGTCGGCAGAGAGTAATCCATATTTGTAACCACCCACTTCGCGCCGTTCGCGATGGCGTAACAGGCCTCGGACAGTTCTGCCCAGCCCACCTCGAAACCAAGTCCTTGCAAGACCCCCGCAGGCTTTTGGTCAGCCGTGGACACGGCTTCAAAGCCCGCCTCCTGCACCGCATGTGGCACTCCTTCACCCCCGACGCACAGGACTTTCGACCCCGGTTCCAGCAGTTCGCTGAGCTTTGCTGCCCCATCTTGCGCGGAAGTCACGATGTCATCGGGTTCGACTTCAACCCCAGCAGCAGCTAATTTCGCCACCACGTCTTGCGGTATGCGCGCCGCATTATTGGTCAGGAACACGAACTTTCCGCCCAATTCGCGACCTGCGGAAATGCTTTGCGCGACCCCATCTACCGGTTGCGCCCCATTCCAGGTTACCCCGTCCAAATCGGTAAGTAACAGGGGGTAAAGCTGAGCCAGGGGGACATTCGCCCCTTGCAAAGTGGTCGGGTTAGCCTTTTGCTCGGCTTCTTCAGCTTCTTGAATATCGAGGATTTCAACGTCCTCTGGTTCCCGCGGAATTAACGCCTGTGCAGCGGCGGCTTCCTCATCCCGCCCCAGCTCACGCAGCCGGTCAGCCTTCACGCTGAGTAGTCGTCCATATTCAAAGCTCTCTGCATCGGAATCCACCTGAGCCAAGGCTGCTTCAATGACTGCCAGCCCGGTCTCATATTCACCCAAATCTGCCCTGGCAGAGGACTCCACCAAAGCAAGTTCAAATTGTTCCGTTCGATCCAAATCCCCCGGTTTCACCGACTTGATGATTTCCAACGCTTTTTCGGGACGTCCCAGACCGCGTTCCGAGTCGGCTTCTACCGATTTCAGCACTTCGATGCCGCTCATCCGCCGGGCAGTTTTCACTTCGCGCAGTGCTTCACTGTACTTGCCACAGGCGTAGGCAGTCAAAGCAACAGCTTCACGAACCACGTCGATACGCCAAGCCATCTTTAGGGCTGCCCGCGCATATTCATGAGCCAGTTCGGGCTGCGTGTCGAACAGTTCCGCGGACATGACCAGGTGCCGAGCCACGTTTTCCGCGGTTTCTTTCGGCAGCGGACTCAGGCGAGACCAAGCCTCTTTATCCAACATATCCCAAGTAATTGAAGCGGGGATTTCCAGATACCGGGAGCGTCCGGTCGTACCGTGACCGCGTTTATCCGACCCGGTGCGACTGCGGTTGTATCCCCGATCGTTGTAGCGTGAGCCACGTTCCGAACCTGCGGAGCGGAAACCCGAGCGCCCCGAGTCACGGCGTTCCCCGCCACGCTCAAAGTTACGTTTGCCACCCCGGTCATCGCGCCGCCAATCATCGCGGTCGTTGTCGCGACGAGGGCGTCCCGAGTAGCCGCCACGTTTTCCACCGCGTTCCTCGCGACTGTACTTGCCACCTGACTTGTATCCGCCTTTACGGTCGCCTTTGAACCCCCCGCGACCTTTACGTTCGTTATCTCGTTTGTCACCGCGCGACCCGCGGTCGTCCCCCTCATTTTCGCGAGACTCGCCTTTGCGCTCGCGCCAATTTTCTTTCGGTTCCTCTGCCAAGTTTTCCCAAGGACGAGGATTGTCTGATTCTGTCACTGTTCTTATCCTTTGCAATCAATCCACTATTCTGTTTTCATCATTAAGTCTACACGTACCTAGAGCAGTTAAAATCCTCAGTTTTGTTTTTCTGCAGGTGCTAGTACCGCTGTCGTTTTCGCACCTCTTGCCCTTAGGATGGAAAACATGGAAATCACAGTAGCGGCGGACGGCTCTGCCTTGGGAAATCCCGGACCAGCCGGATGGGCGTGGTACGTTGACGAAAATTGTTGGTCAGCAGGCGGCTGGACAAAGTCCACGAACAACCGTGGTGAACTGATGGCGGTGGTGGACTTTTTGGAAAAGACTTCCGATATTCCCAACCTGACCATTCATTTCCTGTGTGATTCTCAATATGTCATCAACTCGGTAACGAAGTGGATGCCGGGATGGAAACGCCGCGGCTGGCGCAAAGCTGACGGCAAAGCGGTGCTGAACGATGACCTGATGAAACGCCTAGATGCTGAACTGTCGGGACGCGCGGTGGACTTCCGCTGGGTAAAAGGTCACGCCGGACACACTCTCAACGAGAAAGTCGACAAGCTGGCTCGGGGGGCTGCTACCGCATATCAACAGGGACGTTCCCCTCAAACTGGTCCAGGCTTGAGCCCGGAGCTGTGTGCCTTGGCAGCACCATCCCAGTCGCCTGTAAATGCCTGTTCTTCTGTAAGCCCGATTACAGCCGACGCGCCACTAGAAACTGGAGGCGCAGGGATTCAGGGAACTTTGTTTTAGCTGTTCTCAGATACACCGTCCCCGCGAGAAATCGCGCTCTTCGCGATAGATTGGTCATATGC
This sequence comes from Mobiluncus curtisii subsp. curtisii ATCC 35241, assembly GCF_000146285.1. GTDB lineage: Bacteria > Actinomycetota > Actinomycetes > Actinomycetales > Actinomycetaceae > Mobiluncus > Mobiluncus curtisii. The sequence goes on along the minus strand of NZ_GL385912.1, from coordinate 8,483 downwards.
AGAAACTCTCCCCAAATATTGATGCCCTGCTGGATGCGATGTTGGGTCTGCCGGAACGGCATATCGAGCGAACAGTTGCCCGGCTACTAGATAAGCATCGGGGGATTTCCACACCTGAGCTGATGGATTTGGTGACGCGGCGCTACGTGCGGGTATCTCAAACGGCATCGGCAGGAGTGGGGGCAGGAGCCGCGGTTCCTGGCTCCGGGCTGGCAATCGGGGCAGCTTTGACCGGGCTAGAACTGAGCGTATTTGCTGCCAATACGGCGCTTTATGTGTTGACTATGGCGCGGCTTTCCGGTATTGCCACCGAAAATTTGGAAGCGCGCAAGACTTTGGTGCTCTCGGCAATCCTTGGGGATGAGGCGAGCAAAGTGGTCTATGACCAAGCTGGAGTGGGCATCTGGAATTGGGCACGAATTCAAGTTGCCAACAATGCTACCGCCACTCTGAGCTCAGCCAATAAGGCTTTGGCTCAGTTCGCGGGGAAAAAGATTTCTAAAAAACTTTCGGGACACCTTGTGGGGCGTTTCATTCCCCTGGGTATTGGCGGAGCGCTGGGGTTTATCTCCGGACGTAAACTCGCCCTAGATACGGTGAAAGGGGTCAATACCCAAATCGCCCTGCTGGCAAGCCCGCAATCGGCGCCCGATTGGCGACCTCCGCTTTCAGCGCACACCCCGGACTGGGACGCCATAGAAAGTTAGTGGAACTGCTCCAACCAGGCGTGTTGCTTTAACAGGTGGTGCAGATTCGGGTCGTCGTGTTCGTTAAAGGGATACACTTCCAGGCATTTATCTCCGCTCCACTCGTTGAAGATTGAGTAGGTGCAGGCGGGAGGCACGTACTCATCGCTGAGCGACACTGAGAAATAGGCCGGGTGCATGGCTTGTCGCGCAAAATTGACGGCATCAAAATACGACAGGGTTGTTTCTACCTGCTCGTATTGATCCGGATAGGCACGCAGATAACGCTGCACTTCCCGGTAAGGCATGTGATTATTATGGCTGACCCCATACATTACGTTGCCCAAAGCTAAATCCGACAACACTGCCCGCACGCCCTGGTGCCACGCTCCGACACAAACCGCCAAGGTTCCGCCTTGGGACGCTCCAGCTACAAAAATTCGTTTCGGGTCGATAAAGTTTAAGGTCGCTGCGGCATCAATAGCTCGGTGGGCGTCAGTTATCAGACGGCGAAAATAATAGGTTTCACGATTTTCGATGCCCAGGGTAAAGAACCCGAAGGCGTGTGGAGGGGCTGGATGCGGGTCAGGAGTGGCTCCCCCGGTGCCGCAGTCTCCACCTTGACCGCGACTGTCCATAATGAGATGCACGTAACCGGCAGAAGGCCAGAACAGGCGTTCTCCGGGTACCCCACGCCCCACACCGTAGCCGAGGTACTCCACGATGAGGGGTTGACCTTCACACTTGGTAAATCCAGGCGCTCCTGCCAACCAACCTTTGATGCTCTCCCCGGCAAATCCGGGAAAGGTCACATCGTAAAATTCGACGGTCTCTATCGGGGTATTGACCTGTTGCAGTTGAATATGTGCTGGAATCTGACGAGAGTCCTGCAGCGTGTTGCTCCAAAAAGTTACGAAGTCCGCGGGCAAATTGACCTGCGGTGAAAATTTTTCCAGTTCGGTTCGTTCCATACCGGTTAGCATTGTCCTCCCCGCGGATCCACCGGATGCCCTTATCCAAGTCCATCGCACTCTTGACTGCATCTGCAAACGCTATAATCCTAAACTATTTCATTTTTGAGTTACGCTACCAAATCAGGTCGAAGGCCTTGTGGTTCATGCAGTTAAATGCGATTCGCGGGGAAGCCTAAGCTTCCCCGCGAATACAGATTATTCGCAACGAAAGGCGTTTTCAAGCCTTCCGAGATGGTGACAGCCGCACCATCTTGGTACTACATCTTCTTGCAGTCGCGACGGGTAATCTCATCGGGACCACTGTAATTACCGCCGGGGGTAATGATGGTGCCAGATTCACCCGCGATAATCTTTTGAGCATCGCTGAGCTGCCCAATCGCAGCAACATCACCGGTCAGCTCGACAAAGCGGCAAGCTGCTTCGACCTTCGGCCCCATAGAGCCGGCGGGGAAGCCACCTGCGCGCATAGCGGCAGGGCTGGCCCGGTGAATTTCCTTTTGCTCGGGAGTGCCGAAGTTCTCCATTACAGCGGGAACATCGGTCAAAATCATCAGGAAATCGGCATCCAGGTGCTCGGCCAGGGTCGCGGCAGTCAAATCTTTGTCGATTACTGCCTCCACGCCCTGCAGCTTGCCCTTTTCATTACGGACGACAGGAATACCGCCGCCACCCGCGCAGACCACGACAGCGCCAATGTCGAGCATCCGGCGAATCAACCGGGTCTCTACCACACGCTGCGGCTTAGGCGAGCCGACAACGCGACGGAAGTACTCTCCGTCAGCTTTCATTATCCAGCCACGAGACTTCGCCAGCTCTTCGGATTCTTCCTTGTTGTAAACCTGGCCTACGAACTTGGTCGGGTTATCGAATGCAGGGTCTCCAGCCAAAACCAGAGTCTGGTTCACGAAAGAAGCCACATGCCGCCCCGGAAGGTTATTCTGCAGAGACTGCAACAGCCAGTAACCAATCATGCCCTGGGTTTGTGCACCCAAAGTATCGAAAGGATAGGGCTGGGTCAGATTCGGATCGTTAGCTGACTGCAAAGCCAACACGCCAACCTGGGGACCATTACCGTGGGTGATAACCACTTCATGTTCTTCCGCCAAGGGCGCGAGTTTCTGCACTGCCAGCTCAACGTTAGCAATCTGCGTGGCGGAATCCGGCTTTTCTCCACGGCGCAGCAGGGCGTTGCCGCCCAAAGCAATAACTATACGCATCTCTTACTTCTCTCCTAGCGTCGCCACCATTACGGCTTTAATCGTGTGCATCCGGTTTTCGGCCTGATCGAACACCACGGAGCATTCACCGTTAAAGACATCGTCGGTTACTTCCATACCGTCCAAGCCGTACTTCTGGTAGATGTCTTCACCAACGGTCGTGTGGCGGTCATGGAAAGACGGCAAGCAGTGCAGGAACTTGGTGTTCGGGTTACCAGTCTTGGCCATCAGTTCAGCGTTCACCTGGTAGGGCTTCAGCAGCTTGATGCGTTCATCCCAAACTTCCTTCGGCTCACCCATGGAAACCCAAATATCGGTGTAGACGAAGTCCACGCCCTTGACGCCTTCATCAACGCTCTCGGTGTGCAGGATCTTGGCACCGGTCTGCTTGGCGATTTCTTCAGCCTTAGCAATAATCTCCGGGGAGTTCCACAGTTCCTTAGGAGCCACAATCCGCACGTCCATTCCCAGCATCGCGCCGGAAATCAACAGAGAGTTAGCCATGTTGAAGCGGGAGTCGCCCACGTAAGCGAAAGAAATCTCGTTGTAAGGCTTGCCGCTCTGCTCGTGCATGGTCAGCATGTCACACAGCATCTGGGTGGGGTGCCAAGCATCGGTCAAGCCGTTCCACACCGGCACGCCGGACATTTCAGCCAGGACATCTACCTTGTGCTGGGAGTCACCACGGTATTCGATACCGTCATAGAAACGACCCAACACGCGGGCAGTATCCTCAATAGACTCCTTGTGACCCATCTGAGAGCCGGAGGGATCCAGATAGGTTACGTGAGCGCCCTGATCGTAGGCAGCAACTTCAAAAGAGCAGCGGGTACGGGTCGAAGTCTTTTCGAAAATCAGAGCAATGTTCTTGTTCTTCAGGTACTGAACTTCGCGACCTTCTTTCTTCGCGGCTTTCAGTTCAGCAGCCAGCTCGAGCAGTTCCAGCCACTCGGCAGGAGTAAAGTCGAGTTCTTTCAAAAAGTGACGACCGTGAAAATCAGTCATGGGTTTTCCTTTCAAATAGGTTTTTTCTTGTTGATGGGTAATGCGTGGAGAATAATCTCCAAATTTCTGGATAGTACCATAACAGCACCGCTACGGTTACCGGCCAGAAAAAACATACCCCCGTGGGCTGCCCCGTTGATAACCTCCGAGGCAGCCCGGAGGGGAAACTTATAACCGCTTACGAGTGGCTCTACTTGTAGAGCGGGTCGCGAGCAATCGGGCAGCTCATGCAACGCGAGCCACCGCGGCCACGACCGAGTTCGGCGCCGTCAATCTCGAGGACCTCGATACCAGCATTGCGCAGGTTCTTGTTGGTCTCGATGTTGGAGCGGTAGCCCATCACAACCCCCGGTGCAATAGCCAGGGTGTTGTTCGCGTCGTTCCACTGTTCGCGTTCGACGTTGAAGTAGTCGCCGCCGGTGGGGCAGACATGGAACTTCACGCCCAGCGCTTCGTTCAAGGTGTCGACCAGCTTCGTGCCGTCGCGGCGAATGTCGACGCCGCTGGACTTGGACTCATCAGGACGCAGCGAGAAGGTCCAAGTATTGTCGACGTAAGGCATGTAAGCGTTTACGACGTCCTCGGAGCAGAACGTAAAGATGGTGTCCAGGTGCATTGCCGCACGAGTCCGCGGAATACGCGCCACGATGACGCGCTCAGCAGCCTTCTTGGCGAACAATTCCTTGGCCAGCTCCGTAGTGGCGTTGAGCGAGGTACGCTCGCCCATGCCGACCAGCAGCACACCATCCTTCAGAGGCATCACGTCGCCGCCTTCGATGAAGGTGTTGGGGTGCCACTTCTTGTCTGGGTCAGCGCCGAACCAGATGTTAAAGTCCTCGTTAGCGAAACGCGGGTGGTACTGGTAAATCGCGTGAGTCAGGAGGGTCTCCTGACGGCGAGCCTGCCAGTACATCGGGTTCAGGGACACGCCATTGAACACCCAAGCGGAGTTGTCACGAGTGAACTGAGTATTGGGCAGCGGATTGAAAATCCAGTCGTGCAGGTTGTAACCGTCAGGGGTCACAGCTTTCTTGTACACGCCGCCGACTTCATCGGGAATCTCATCGAGGTTGATACCGCCGATGAGGTAACGTGCCAGTTCCTTGGAGTCCATTTCCGTGAAGTAATCACGGAAGTCCTTGGCGACGATGGGGTTAACCATGTCGTCGGCGACACGGCGATCCAGGATAAACTTGCGAGCTTCCTTGTTATCCAGGATTTCGCTCAGCATGACCTGCATATCGAGTACTTCGATGTCGCGGGCCTTCATCTGAGCCACGAAGTCATCGTGGTGCTTCTGCGCTTCTTCGACCCACAAGACATCATCGAATAGTAGGTCCGAGCAGTTTTCAGGAGTTAGCCGCTTATGAGCTAAATCAGGCCTGCAAACCATCACAGTACGCAGAACCCCTGCCTCAGAGTAAACACCAACTTTGTTGTTCATATTGATTCCTTCCTAACGTAATCGTTGTTTTGGTACGTACGCAGGTCGCCTCAGGGCGCGAAGACTTATAGTCATCGGTACAAGTGTACGAACCGAGCCGAGAGGACCCCTTTAGTCCTCATGCTGTGTGGATATGAAATTATCTTTCAAGAGGTTTTCTTTGGCGATGTCCCGGGTCGGTCGGGTGACCTCACCGAGCCATCGCCAAAGAAAACGCAAGATTCAATTGTCGGTAGTCTTTACAGACCGTTCCAGAACATAGCGCTGATGAAGTCACCCTTGAATACGGTGACCCAGATAATCAGCAGTACCGTGAAAGCTACAGCCACGCCCAGCAAAATCTTGTCTTTACCCTGGAAAGCCGGCCGGTCAGGATATTGTTCCTTACGTCCCTTGTAATACAGCGGGGAGCCAATCAACCACAGCAAACCGTTGAGGAACAGCAGCCCGATGCCGCCAGCCCACAGCAACCAGACCGTGTAGACGGTAGCGATGACGCCAACGCACATCCGGTAGCCCTTAGAAGACTTCACACCTTCCGCTTCGTTGCGTCCATGCGAGGTCTGAATAATCTGGTAGATTGCCGAAATCACGTAGCACGGAATAATCAGCGAGGCCGCGATGGTAATCAAGTCGGTGTAGCTCGAGGCAAAGCCCAAAATCATGATGATGTAGACAATGGAAGACACAATGTTGGTCACCCACAGCGAAACTGTCGGGGAGCCTTTCCGGTTCGTCTTGCCAAAGGCCGCCATGATGTTGTGGTCAGCTGCCGGCACGAATAGAATCTCGGAGGCCAGCATGACCCAGGTCAGCATAGCGCCAGCCACGGAGATTAGCACCGCAATGTTGATGAATCCGGCACCCCAAGGACCGACCGCAGCCGCCATCGCACCGCCCATGGACGGATCGGCGAGTCCAGCCAACTCGGGCTGGGCCATCAAGCCGTAGGACAGGACGTTCACAAATACCAGCAATGCCAGCACGGTAAGGAAAGCGATAACCGTAGCCTTGGCCACATCGCTGGACTTCTTGGCACGAGTGGAGTACACCGAAGCACCTTCGATACCGATGAACACCCAAACCGTAACCAGCATCATGTGGGAAACCTGAGCCATCACCGGACCAAGCCCGACTTCTTCGCCCTCGGGACCAACCTGCACCACGTTGCCCCAGAAGTCAGCCGTAAAGAAACCGACCTTGAAAGCCACAGCAGCACAGATGATAAAGACAACAATCGGAATAATCTTAACCGCGGTAACAATCGTGTTCACGAACGCTGCGGTACGGATACCGGCCAAAATCAGGAAGTGAATCAACCACAGGCAGACCAGACCGAATATCAACCCCGCGATAGAAACGGAATCTCCTTGCATCAAGCCGGAGAATACCGCGAATCCACCCAGAGCTGACGTGAAAAAGGCAATGTAAGAGAGGTTGCCGGCCCAAGCCGATAACCAGTATGACCAGGCGGACATAAAGCCGCCGAAGTTGCCCAGACCTTCGCGTGCGTAGCCATAAACACCACCAGTGATGTCTGGACGAGTTGTTGCCAGAGATTGGAACACGAAAGCCAGCATCAGCATACCGATGCCGGTAATCAACCAACCTATCAACAGCGGTCCCGGCGCCGCTTTGCCAGCCATCTGGCTCGGTATCCCGAAGATACCCGCTCCAACCATGGAACCTATACCAAAAGCAATCAACGGGAATAGGGGAAGCTTAACTTCCTCTGTTTCCGCAACAGCATTGTCGTTGCTCATTCTTTACCCTTCTATATGGAGTGAAGTGTGCGGTCTCGAAAACAGCGTTCTCGGGGTATGCGCCCCATTGCCGCTGCCCTAAAAACATCTGTTATTTTTCGCACTAATTCATTGTATTACCTGTTCACACGTAAATCGAGGGATTTCCAAATTTGAATAATTATGCGTATACCCTTCTTTGTCCCCCTGTAGTCCGCATCCAGAGAATGCATATATTTTCATGTTACAGTAGGCGGTTTTGGGGGGTGGTAGCGCGTTCGGGAGGTGGCACAAGCGTCGGGCTCTGGCTGCACAAGGTCGGTGGGGTTTGTTCGCCTCGTCAGGCTTTAAGGGGTATTTGAGTCCGTGCCTGGCAAGTTATTCCACGGGTTGCGCATTCGTTGCTGGCACTGGCACACGCAAACAGACTGAAAAACCAGGAAACGGGAAAACGACACTGCGCCAAGACGGTGAAAATCATTCAGCAGCGCGCCCGAAGGGACTCGAACCCCCAACCTTCTGATCCGTAGTCAGATGCTCTATCCATTGAGCTACGAGCGCTTCGCGTACAAGTTTAATTGAAGCGTCCCGGGTTTTGTTCCTAGGTTTTTTGTGAGGGTTGTTTCATGCCTTGGAAGTATTCGCGGGAGTTTAGGGATTGTGCTGTTGGGTTGGTGTTTGACCGGCTTCGAGACGATTCTGGGGTTTCGAGATGGGCGGTTATCAGCGATATCGGACTGAAACTCGGTGTCAGCCGGGAATCACTGCGTCGCTGGGTTGTTCAAGCCGAGATAGACCAGGGAGAAAGACCCCGGGGTCACTCGAGAGGAATCTGCCGAGATAAGGCGGTTGCGTAAAGAAAACGCAGAGCTTAAACGTACGAACGAGATTTTGAAGCTCGCATCGGCTTTTTTCGCCAAAGAACTCGACCATCCCGGGATGAAATGATTGCGTTTATTGACCAGTATCGTGATTGTTTCTCGGTCGAGCGTATTTGCCGGGTTATGAGAGAACACACGGTTGGGGGCTTTATCACGCCACGTGGTTACCGGGCGGCAAAGACCCGAAAAGTGAGCGCTAGGCAATTGAGAGATGCCTTGTTAATCGAGGAAATCGTAAAGATTTTCGACCAGAATTACCGTGTTTACGGGATTCGTAAAATCTGGCACGCTATGCGCCGGGCGGGGTTTGCTATCGGGCGGGAACAGACTGGCAGGTTGATGCGCCTGACCGGGATTTGCGGGGCGCGTAGGGGACGTAGACCAGTTACTACCCGGCCTTCACCCCGCCCGGATACACGCCCGGATTTGGTTAACCGCGATTTCACTGCAGATAGACCAAACCGGCTGTGGGTCGCGGATATCACTTATGTCAGAACTTTGTCGGGTTTCGTGTACACAGCTTTTGTTACAGAC